>NZ_LMSX01000001.1:0-1233416 GCF_001429655.1 Terrabacter sp. Soil811 | reverse complement strand
TGTACTGACCGGGCACGTTGGTTGAGGGAATGCGACTCATCGCTCTGAGCTGCTGACGTGGGAGGGCCTCCCGCGGTGGAGTGGAACTGCTCAAGGTTCACTTCGCCAAACAGGAGGCCCTCGTGTCCCACGCTAACGCTGCCCTCACCCCACGCGCCCGGCTCCGGGTGGCCCAGCTCGTCGTCGACCAGCACGTGCCGATCGCGGAGGTTGCGGCCCGGTTCCAGTGCTCGTGGCCCACGGTCAAACGCTGGGCCGAGCGGTACGCCGCCGGGGAGACGATGACCGACCGGTCCAGCCGACCCCGGTCGATGCCGGCCAAGACCCTCCCGGCGACGACCAAGCGGATCGTGGCGTTGCGGCTGCGTAAACGCCTGGGCCCGGTCCAGCTCGCCGCCCTGACCGGCGTCGCGCCCTCGACGGCACACCGCGTGTTGACCCGTTGCCGCCTGAACCGGCTCTCGCATGTCGACCGGGCCACCGGTGAGCCGGTGCGCCGCTACGAGCACGAGCACCCGGGGGCGATGCTGCACGTGGACGTCAAGAAGCTGGGCAACATCCCCGACGGCGGCGGCTGGCGTTACGTCGGGCGCACCCAGGGAAAGCGCAACCGCGCCGCAACGCCGGGCAAACCCAGGAACGACCACCGCAACCCGAAAATGGGCCACGCATTCGTGCACACCGTCATCGACGACCACTCCCGAGTGGCCTACGCCGAGGTCCACGACGACGAGACCGCCACCACCGCTGTCGCGGTCCTACGCCGCGCGGTGAACTGGTTCGCCCTCCGCGGGATCAGGACCGAGCGGGTGCTGTCCGACAACGGCTCCGCCTACCGCTCCCACCTGTGGCGCGACACCTGCGCCGAACTGGCCATCAAGCATTCACGCACCCGGCCCTACCGGCCCCAGACCAACGGCAAGATCGAACGCTTCCACCGCACCCTCGCCGACGGCTGGGGATACGCCCACTGCTACACCTCAGAGGACGAGCGACGGGCGGCCCTGCCAGCATGGCTCCACGAGTACAACCACCACCGACCCCACACCGCCTGCGGGAACAAGCCACCCATCACCCGCTTAACCAACCTGTCGGGTCAGTACACCTAGGGTTCGACCGTGGACGGACCCGTACTGGCCTAAGGCACCGGCGGCCGCGAGNTGCCAGCATGGCTCCACGAGTACAACCACCACCGACCCCACACCGCCTGCGGGAACAAGCCACCCATCACCCGCTTAACCAACCTGTCGGGTCAGTACACCTAGGGTTCGACCGTGGACGGACCCGTACTGGCCCTCGTGGTGGTGGTGGGCATCATCGTGCTGACTCCGGTCGCCGACCGGATCCGGGTCCCGCAGCCGGTGCTGCTGACGATCTTCGGGCTGGTGATTGCCCTGGTGACCCCGGCCAACCCGCTGTCCCTCGACCCTGCCCTCATCCTTCCCGTGGTGCTGCCACCGCTGCTCTTCGCCGCGACCCAGCGCACGACGGTCAACGAGTTCAGGGAGCATGCGGGTGCCGTCTTCGTGCTCGCGGTCGGCCTGACGCTGGCCACGGTGGCCGTCGTGGCCGTCGTGGCCCACGCGGCGGGGCTGCCCTGGGCAGTGGCCTGGGTGCTGGGTGCCATCGTCTCCCCACCCGACCCGGTCGCAGCGACGGCCGTGGCTCGTCGGCTTCGCCTGCCGCACCGGCTGGTCACCATCCTCGAGGGCGAGGGGATGTTCAACGACGCGACAGCACTCGTCGCCTACAAGGTCGCCATCGTGGCTGCCGTCACGGGAGACATCACGGGAGCGGACGTCGCCCTCGAGCTCGGGGAAGCGGTGGTCCTCGGTGTGCTCGTCGGACTCGTCGTCGGCTACGTCTCGAAGGTCGTACTGGGCCGTATCCACGACGGCTACGCCGAGACGACGGTGACCGTGCTCGTGCCCTTCGTCGCCTACGTGGGTGCGGAACACCTCAACGGGTCAGGCGTGCTGGCCGTCCTCGTGCTCGGTCTCTACCTGCGCACCTTCGGTCACGACGCCACCACCTCGGCGGGCTGGCTCCTCGGACGTGCCGTCTGGTCCTTCTCCGACTTCCTCATCACCAGCCTCGTCTTCGCGCTGCTGGGCTTCGAGCTCGTCGCGGTGATCCGCTCCACCGAGACGAGCGCGGGAACCATGGGTCTGGCCGCCCTCGTGGTCGGCACGATCATCGTCTTCAGAGCAGCCTGGATCTACCCGGCCGCCTGGCTGGCCCGCCTTCGGGCCCGCCGTCGCGACTCCCCGCTGCCCACCGGCTGGCGGGAGTCGACGGTGGTGGCGTGGGCGGGCATGCGCGGTGTCGTCACCGTGGCCACGGCCGTGGCGCTACCGACCGTCGTCGCGACGGGTGAGCCCCTTCCGGCCCGCGACGAGGTGGTCACCGTTGCCCTCGTCTCCGTGCTGGTCACCCTCGTCGTGCAGGGCCTGACGCTCACCCCTCTGACGAAGTACCTCCACGTCGGCAGCGATGTCGACGAGACGGCCGAGGTCTCGCGGCTGCGGATCCGCGCCATGACCGCGGGCCTGGCGCAGATCAGGCACGAGGAGGCCTCCCTCGACGAGGACGTCCGTCGTGCCGCGATCGCGCAGTACGAGGGCTACCTCTCGGCGCAGGAGACGATGGCCCACGCCCGAGCGCGCGACGACGAGGACGCCCGACGGGGAAGGGCGCTCGAGTCCGTGCTCCGACGTGCCAGCGACGCCGAACGCCGACTCGTGCTCGACGCGCGCCGACGTGGCGACGTGAGCGCGGCGAGTGCCGACGAGGTCCTGCGCGACATCGAGAACCGGGCGTTGCGGGACTTCGACTGACCGGCGCTCAGCAGAGGTTGATGCCGCCGGCGTCGAGCAGCTTGGCCACGACCTTCTCGTCCGTGACGGCGGGCACCATCCAGTTCTTGCCGGCCACGGACTTCACGCCGTTCGTGCACTCGAACGTGCTGACCCGCCGGTCGAGCTCGACGGCCTGGTCGTAGAAGGCCGCCTCGACCGGCTTGCCCTGCGCTCCCGTGCACGTGATCTTGTGCTCGGCCAGCGACCCCTGCGTGTCGCCGCTCGACGGGCAGACGAGCTCGGCGACGACGGCCCAGTCGGGGTGCGCGGCGGCCTCGGGGGACGAGGCGGGCGAGCTGCCACCGCAGGCCGCGAGGGGGAGGGCGAGGGCGGCCGTGGCGCAGGCGAGGGTGAGGCGTCGGAGCACGAGAGCGTTCCCTGAGGGTGGGGGATGGAGGGGGATCGGCCCGGGGTGGCCGGGCGCAAACCCCGGTAATGCTAGACCTCGGGCCGGCACAGGACCCACTCGAACGAGGTGCCCTGAGCGTGCGTGAGTGACAGAGTCAACACATGGCCCGCCTCATCTACACGACCATCGCCTCGCTCGACGGCTACGTGAACGACGCCGCCGGCGGCTTCCAGTGGGCCGCCCCCGACCGGGAGGTGCACACCTTCGTCAACGACCTCGAGCGCGACGTCGGCACCTATCTCACCGGACGCCGCCTCCACGACGTGATGGTCTACTGGCAGACGGTGCCCACCGAGGACTCCGACGATCCGGACGACGCCGTCGAGCACGACTACGCCCGCATCTGGCAGGCGGCCGAGAAGGTCGTCTACTCGCGCACCCTCGAGGCCGTGTCGGGCCCGCGGACGCGGCTCGAGCGCGACTTCGACCCCGCCGCCGCCGCGACGCTCGTGGCCTCGGCCGACCGCGACGTCAGCATCGGCGGCCCCGCCCTCGCGGCCGAGGCCCTGCGCGCCGGCATCGTCGACGAGCTGCGCCTGCTGACGGTGCCCGTCGTCGTCGGTGGCGGCACGCGGACCCTGCCGGACGGCATACGCCTCGACCTCGAGCTGCTCGAGCACCGCCGCTTCGCCGGCGGCACGACCTACGCGAGGTATGCCGTCACGCGGTGACCGTGCCGTCCGTGTCGTCCGTGCCGGGCGGAGGAGCGTCGAGGGCCACGAGACCGTCGCGCAGGGTCTGGAGGAACTCGGCGCGGCGCTGCGCCTCCGTGCCGGCCATGACGATGAGGAAGTCCACCTGGTCGCGCACCTGGCGCAGCTGCTCCTCGCTGCCGAGATCGCTCGCCCGGCGGTAGAGGTCGAGGGCCTGCTGGGCCTCCGCGTCGGTGGCGCGGGGGCTCCACAGCGCGTCGAGGACGAGCAGGTCGCCGTAGACCGCGACCGTCCAGAAGGTCGGCGCGAGGTAGGCCTCCTCGCGGGCGGCACCGGTCGACTCGTCGATGAGCCGGCGCGCCTCGGAGCGGTCGAGGCCGGTGCGTCCCTCGACCGGTCGCCAGCGCAGGGCCAGCTCGGCGGCGAGCCAGTTGGCGAGCGCGCCGTGGCGACGTCGGTCGGTCGCTCCCGAGGCGGTCCGGGCCGCGGCGTACCAGTCGGACATCTTCGTCAGCGCGTCGTGCGTGCGCGTCCAGTCGCCGCTGCGGGTCGAGCCGGGGCGCTCGGGACACGCGACGAGGGCGAGCCGCTTGTAGGCGCTCGCGACCCGCCACAGCCGATCGATGCCGACGCCGCCCGACGCCCCGGGGGCGTCGCCCGGGAGGAAGGCGACCCGTTCGGGTGCGTGCGACCCGAGCACGAGGGACGCGGGGTTGTCGAGGAGCGTGCGCAGCCGGTCGATGGCCGACTCGATCGTCGCGACCGCGTCGTCGACGGGGTCGTCGCTCGTCGCCGCCGCCCGGACGACCTGGTCGATCCAGACCTCGAAGTCGCGCACCGTCAGGGCCGTCCCGCCCCGCTCGAGGGTCTGCTCGAAGTACTGCGTCGCGTGCCCGAAGTCGCCGAACTTGTTGTACGTCCGGGCGATGAGCACCTGGAGCGCGTCGTCCTCGCGGTCCTCGGGCGAGAGGGCCTCGTAGAGCTCGCTCAGCCGGTCGAGCCCGAAGCGGGTGTTGCGGCTGACGTCGACCGACTGCCCGAGGTTCTCGATCTCGACCCTGGCCTGCTCGGCGCTCGCGGGTGCCCGCCGCACCGTCGTCGCGCGATGCACGACCGCGTCCGGTGCCAGGCGGTAGTCGGGGTCGCCGTAGCACTGGTAGGCGCCCCACGTGTTGACGGCCGGGTGGTCGTTCCACGTCTGCCAGCGGGCCGCGGCGATCGCCTCGCCGAACGTCAGCCCGGAGAGCAGCCGGTCGTAGAGCGTCGCCGCGAAGGTCGAGGCCGCGGCGTCGTCGACGGCCCAGCCGCAGGCGACGACGGCCCGCACGCCGATGTCGATGAGCTCGGTCGCGAAGCTCGCGGCGAGCCGGTGGTAGTTGCCGGCGCGCTCGGTCGGCATGCCCGGAGCACCCGGGACTGCCGGGCCGACGGGAGTGCTCGGTCCCATCGACCCGAGGTGGCAGCAGTTGACGACGACGAGCTCGGGCACCTGCCGCATCTGGCCGACCTCACCTGCCGTGAGGTACATCCCGTTGCCGAGCACCATGCCGGTGACCGTGGCGTCCGTCCCGTCGCCGAGCGGCCACTCGAAGACACCGTGACCGGCGAGGTGGACGACGCGGTAGGACGTCGCGAAGAGGGCCTGGATGACCTTGGTGCCGCTCTCGGCGATGAGCGGCTCGGCCTCGAAACCGCTCTGTCGCAAGGCATCTGCGACCCCGCGGGCCTCTCTCTGGGCGGCGGGGAGGGCGCTCAGACCGCTCGCGGTGTCGCCGACGACCAGGGCTCGGCTGCTCGTGGCCGAGAGCACGTGGCTTCGCATCGAGGAGCCCTCGAGCTGGCGGACGAGCCCGCGCCGGACGCCGAGCGGCTCGCGGTCCTCCTCGGTGCCGTGGTCGTCGAGCAGCTCCCACGGGTAGTGCGCCGAGCCCCGGTCGACGAGCAGCACGAGGTTGTCGGTGTCGGGCGCCTGCGCCTTGAGGTCGTTGGGGAAGAGCAGCTCGAAGAGCGTCCGGGCCGCCGACGGGTCGGGTGAGGGGGAGTCGACGAGCGACTCGACGAGCCGGTCGACGAGGGCCCGCTGCGTCGGGACGGTGCGCGTCGGCGTGCCCGCCCGTCGCATCGACGCCTCGAACGACAGACCCCCGTCGGGCTCGCTGCGCACCCGCACCTGCTGCCACCAGCCGGTCGGCTCCTGGAAGAGCAGCCGACGCTGGCGGCCCGGGCGCTCCTCGAGGCGCAGGCCGGCCGTGAAGGAGTCGGCGAGCTCGCCGCTCGTCAGCGACGACCCGAGGGCCTCGACCGCCTGGAGCGCGCGGTCCTGCCACAGCTCGATGATCTCGAGCTCGGCGATGTGCACCCCGAGGTCGGTGTCGGCGAGCCGGTCGTTGGCTCGCTGCACCCCGGTCAGCAGGGCCTGCACGCTGTCGCGGACCGGGAGTCCGCCCTGACCGGTGCCGATGAGCAGGCTGGAGAGCCTCAGCTGTCGCACCTCGGTGCTCGTCGCCGACGCCCCGGCCGTGAGGTGGCCGAGGGCCGACGTCAGCACCGCGTGGGCGGTCGCCCGCGCCAGCGACGCGGCGCTCAGGCCGCCGATGGGGCCGAGCCCGGCCACGACCGCCCCCGGCGGGCGGGTCCACTCGTCGGGGTCGGTGAACACCTGGCACGTCTCGATCGGCCCGGGGTAGATGCCGAGCAGGGCGGCCCGCGAGAGCCGGCCGTCGAGCAGCTCGTCGAGGGCGCCCTCGCCGCCGACCAGGGTGCTGCCCGGGTAGTGCCCGACGAGGACGTGGTGGCGGGCGAAGCGCAGGTCGCCGTGCGAGATGCGGACCCGGGTCAGCGGCCGCGACGCGTCGGCGTCGGGGTCGGGGTCGGCGTCGGGGGCCGGGGCGGGGACGGCGTCGGCGGCCGGCTTCGGCTCGGGTGGCGGGGTGACCACGTGCTGGGGTGCCGGCTCCGTGGCCTCGGCGCTCGGCGGGTCGGGCAGCGGCTGCTCGGGGAGGACAGGCGCGTGCGCGTCGGTCGGGACGGCATACGGCTCGTGGTCTGCGGGGGGCGTGGCGCCCACGAGGGTCGACACGGCTCAGCCCACCCCCGACAGGAAGGTCTCGTCGAGGCGCGGGGCGCGCCCCTCGAGCTGCGGCACCTGGTCGTAGTTGCCGCGCAGACCGGCGAGCGTGCGGGCGTGGAGGGCCCGGTAGGTCGACTGCGGGTCCTCGCGCATGGCCCGGACGAGGTAGTAGGTCAGGGCGCCGTTGTAGTCGCCGTCGATGTGCGCATCGGCGGAGGTCTGGTCGTCGCGGCACCCGCTGACGAGGGTCTCGGCGATGTCGACGACGTGCACGTTCTCGGCGCGGCGACGGCGGCGGACGCGTCGTGGCGTC
The DNA here is from genome assembly GCF_001429655.1 of Terrabacter sp. Soil811. Taxonomy (NCBI): domain Bacteria; kingdom Bacillati; phylum Actinomycetota; class Actinomycetes; order Micrococcales; family Intrasporangiaceae; genus Terrabacter; species Terrabacter sp. Soil811. The sequence continues at coordinate 1,226,113 of NZ_LMSX01000001.1, read as the reverse complement.
CCCGTGAAGCCGCCGCCGCGGGCCTCGTCGTCGGGGTTGGGCAGGAAGCGCGACACGACCTCCGGCGCTGGGCCGCCGAGGAGCACCGGCTCGCGGGTGTTGCTGCCGGAGTGGCAGCAGTCCATGACGACGGTGAGCGACGCGCCCGGGTCGAGCCGGTCGAACGTCGTGCGGAGCCAGTCGTCGGTGAGCGGGTCGTTCCAGTCGAGGTCGTGCGGGCAGAGGATCTCGTCGCGGTGGTCGGTCGTCTCGTCCCCGCTGGTGTCGGGGACGTTCGAGCCGTGGCCCGAGTAGTGGAGGTAGAGGACGTCACCGGGCCGGGCCGTGTCGACGAGGTCGGCGATGCCCTGCGCCATCGCGGCCTTGGTCGCGGCGCCGTCGAGGAGCATCGTGATGTCGGACGCGGCGAAGCCGTAGAGGTCCGTCAGCGCGCCGGCGACGGCATGGACGTCGTTGACGCAGCCCCGGAGGTTCGCCCCCGGGATCGCGTACTCGTTGACCCCGATGAGCAGCGCGCGCTTGGACATGGTGGACTCCTTCGACCCGGGCCGCGCAGTGGGCGCGACGGCCCCTGCGATCCAGTGTTCTCCTGAGGGGCTGCTGATACAGCCGGTTCAGGAGGAACGGTTGGGGCCGGTCGACGGGGTCTGCAGGCTCAGGCCGTGACCGTGATCTCGTGGATCTCGTCCGCCGGGTGACCGGTGCGCTCGTGGATGCGCCTCACGGCGTCGGCGCTCGGTCCCTCGGACAGGCAGAACACATGGCCGCTCGTGGGGTCGGCCCAGGCGTGCTTGAACACGACGCCCTCGTCGTCCTGGATGTCGAGGTCGGCCTGGTGGGCCTCCATCAGTGCTTCCGATGTCACACCCGGCATGTTGGTGTGAACGTCCATGAACTCTGGCATGTGATCGCCTCGCTAGGTCGTCGATCCCCCGATGAACGGTGGCTCCACGCTACGCCGCGTCGCGTGCGCCGGTAGGGACTTCGGCGTGAGTCCTTCAGGCGCTCGCCGCCTCCTCCATGGCCCGCTCGATCGCACTCGGGAAACGGGTCTCGAAGTCGAGGATCGCGACCCACTCGGGCGTGACGAAGACGCGGCTCATGTGGGTGGTGATGGCCCGGAGGTTCGTGAGCCACGCGCGCCCCTGCTCCTCGCCGAGCATGCGGACCGTCGTCTCCTCGTACTCGGGGGCGATCCCCTCGACCGTGTCGGTGCGCACCCGCCCGCGGATCTGCAGCACCTTGTAGGGCATCTCGTCCGTGTCGATGGACACGGCCGCGCGGTCACCGTCCTTGAGAGCCCTCATCTTGGGCGCGTCGGGCGGCGTCCCGAACACGAGCTCCTTCCCGTTCCAGTGGAAACCGATCGGCACCACCCGTGGTGACCCGTCGGTCCACGAGTACGCCAGCCGCGCGGGCAGGGGAGACCGCAACAGCCGCTGCGCCACCTCGTCCTCGAGCAGTGCGAGGCTTCCCTGTCGTGTCGTCATGACCTCACTCCTTCCTCCGGCCCGCGGACGCGGGCGTCCTTCCAGCGTCCTCCGCTGTCGCCCAGGACGTCAGCGGTTCCGCGAACACGGCCGGGCATACGCTGGGTGGCGCCACACGCCCCACCGACCCGCGAAGGACACCGATGTACGGCTCAGTCAAGGACGAGATCGCCGCGACGCTGCAGGAGATCAAGGACGCCGGCCTCTACAAGAACGAGCGGGAGCTGACGTCGCCGCAGTCGGCGCACGTGACGACCCTCAAGGCGGAGGCGCTCAACTTCTGCGCCAACAACTACCTCGGTCTCGCGAACGACCCGGGCGTCGTCGAGGCGTCGAAGAAGGCGCTCGACGAGTGGGGCTTCGGCATGGCCTCGGTGCGCTTCATCTGCGGCACCCAGACGCTGCACACCTCCCTCGAGCACAAGATCAGCGAGTTCCTCGGCACGGAGGCGACGATCCTCTACTCGTCGTGCTTCGACGCGAACGGCGGCGTCTTCGAGGTGCTCTTCGGCGCCGAGGACGCGATCATCAGCGACGAGCTCAACCACGCCTCGATCATCGACGGCGTGCGACTGTCCAAGGCGATGCGCTACCGCTACAAGAACGCCGACATGACCGACCTGCGGGCCCAGCTCGAGGCGGCCCGGGAGGCCGACGCGAGGCGGACCGTCGTCGTCACGGACGGTGTCTTCTCGATGGACGGGTCGTATGCCCCGCTCGACGAGATCTGCGACCTGGCCGACGAGTTCGGCGCGCTCGTCTTCGTCGACGACTCCCACGCCGTGGGCTTCGTCGGTGACGGCGGCCGGGGCACGCCCGAGCTCTTCGGTGTGATGGACCGCGTCGACATCATCACGGGCACGCTCGGCAAGGCGCTCGGCGGTGCGTCCGGCGGCTACGTGAGCTCGCGACAGGAGATCGTCGACCTGCTCCGCCAGCGCTCGCGTCCCTACCTCTTCAGCAACTCCGTCGCGCCGTCCGTCGTCGCCGGCTCCATGGCCGCCCTCGAGCTCGTCGAGAGCTCGGCCGAGAAGCGCGAGACGCTCAAGGCCAACACGGCGCTCTTCCACACGCTCATGACCGAGGCCGGCTTCGAGCTGCTCCCGGGCACGCACCCGATCCGTCCCGTCATGTTCCCCGGCGAGGACGGCGCCCGTCAGGCCGCGCAGATCGCCGACCACATGCTCGGCAACGGCGTCTACGTCATCGCCTTCAGCTTCCCGGTCGTCCCGCGGGGCAAGGCCCGCATCCGCGTGCAGCTCTCGGCCGCGCACTCCGAGGCCGACGTGCGCGCGTGCGTGGACGCCTTCGTCGCGGCCCGCGACGCCGTCGGCTGAGCGCTCGAGCTGGTGCGCGCCCGTGCCAGAGGTGCGGGTTCCCGCGAGGAGTGCGCGCTGCACCGCGCACTCCTGCGGGGACCGGGCACCTCTGGGGTGAGCGTGCACCTGTCCTGACCGCTACCGGTCGGCGGTGTTGAACGCCTGGCGCAGGCGCGGCACTCGCCGGATGACGACGCGGTCGAGCAGCAGCACGACGACGAGTGACGCGCCGAAGACCGGCAGCAGGACCGCCAGCCCCACGACGAGCACGGCGAGCAGCGGCGAGGAGGCGAGCGGCATACGCCCTCTGGGTGCGCCGACGGCACCCGAGCCGCGCGGACGGCGACGCCACCACATGACCGGCCCGGTCACGCACGACACGACGACGGCCACGCAGAAGAGCGCGGTGAGCCAGAAGTTCAACGTGCCGAAGCGGCGCCCCTCGTGGACGGCGATGCCCTGGCTGACGACCTTTGCGAGCGCCGGGTAGTCGTCGTAGCCGTACGTGCTCACGACCTGGCCGCCGAAGCGGTCGACGTGCACGGTCCGCTCGGCCCCGGGGTCCTCGAAGGCGTAGCCGATGACCGAGTAGACGCCGCGGTCGTCCGACGGCAGCGCGACCGTCACCGGGTGCGCCAGCCCCGAACGGTCACCCACCTCCACTGCGGTGTCGAGGTTCGCGACGCTGACCTCGTCTCCGGCCGAGACCGGATCCGACTGCGGCACAAGGCTCTTGCCCTGTGCCCATGGGACGGCGTGGTGACTGTGCGGTAGCGACTCGTCCAAGGTCGAGGTCGGGTTGGACAGGGCGCCCGGGTCCTCGGCCCACATCGACGTGCCGCGGTCGGTGGCCAGCTTCTGCACCTGCTCGCCCCAGATGCCGGTCCACGGCAGGCCCGAGACGACGAGGAGCAGCAGCCCGGCGCCGACGAACGCTCCGGTGCGGGCGTGGGTCGTCCGCAGGCGGGCGCCGGGTGCATCGACCTCACGCTGCCGACGCCGCGTTCGCCGACCGCGGACGAAGAGGTAGTAGCCGGTGACGGCCATGACGATCGCCCAGCACGCGCCGAGCTCGATGACGGTGTCGCCGATCCGGCCGGCCATGAGGTCGGCGTGCAGGCGCACGGCGGTGCCGCTGATCGTCGAGTCCGGGTCGAGCGAGCCGAGCACCCGCACCGTGTAGGGGTCGACGAAGACGTCGCGGGTCAGGCCCTCGGCCGCCTCGACGGTGAAGCGGGCGCTGGCGTCGGCGCCGGTCGGCTCCGTGAACGAGACGACGGTGGCCCCCGGAGACGCCTCCTGGACCGCCTCGAGCTGGGTCTGCCACGGCTGCGTCAGCTGACCCTCCGCGTGGTCGACGCGCATGAGGTCCGGGTGGACGAGCGGCTCGATCTGGAAACGGAAGAGGTAGACGAGGCCGGTGACGGCGAGGACGAGCAGGACCGGGACGACGACGACGGAGGCGTAGAAGTGCCACCGCCAGAAGGCGCGGAACAGGCCGGTGGTCGGGCGGGCACCCTTGCGGGCGAGGGGTTTCGGACGTGCGGGATCGATGACGGACATGGTGCTCCTCGGGCATGACGGTAGGGGGCAGCGGCCGGGTGGTGGCCGGCGCTGCGAGGTGGTGTCAGGTGAGGAGGAAGGCGGGCGGGCCGCGACGCACCGGGGTGCGGGCGCGCCACACGTCGGCCGGGACTCGCACGTCCGACGGCCGAGGTCGGGGGTCGCGGAGTCCCGCACACCTGGCAACGACAGCGTGGATCAGGGCACCGGCGCCGTGGGCGAGTGACAGCACCGCACGGGTCAGCGCGACGCCGACCGTGGCCACGAGTGCGCAGGCGACCCGCCACGACTCCTCGCTGCGGGTCAGCAGGACGCCGATCGTGACCGCAGCCGCGACGTGCGCGAGCAGCATCGTCGGGGAGGGGAGCAGGTCGGTGAGCGCGCTCGTCGCCACCGCGCCACCGGGGTCAGCCGCGCCGGCGACCGTGCCGCTGCCCGTGTCGATGCGACCGAGGGGGCGTATGCCGTGTGCCGCGTGGGAGGGGCCGCCGCCGGTCCCGTGGACGGGGGAGCCCACGGCCATCGCCGCGAGGCCGTGCACGACGTGCGCAGCCGCCTGGAGGGCGGCGAGCAGGACCGCGGACCGGACGGCCGTCAGGCCGAAGCGCACGAACGGCAGGGTGGCGCCGGTCAGGAGGGCCGTCGCCACGAGGACGCCGACGCCCGAGACGAGGTGGCCGCCACCGACCGCGTGCGCGGCCGTGGCTCCGCCGGAGGCGACGAGCGCCAGCACGAGCGCGCGCAGGGCCTGCGCGCGCGGGCTCCGGGCGGACGTGGGCACGCGCCAAGGGTAGACGAGGGCGCGTGCCTGCCCAGCGGTCAGGCGGTCAGGCGGTCAGCCCGTGGGCAGGTCCCGCAGCCACGGCCTCGTGAGGTCGAAGCGGCGTCCGGAGATCTCGTCGACCTCGATCGCGACGACGACGGACTTCGGGGTGTCGACCCACGGCCGCACGGGGAGGCGCTCGACGACGTAGGCGGCCTGTCCCTCGAGGGTGCGCGCCCGGCCCCGGCAGATGACGCTCGTGGCGCGCTCACCGACGATCTCGTCGACCTCGAAGGCGACGTCGGGGTTGGCCGTCACGCCGAAGAGCTTGCTGCCCTCGGCCGTCATGAAGACGATGCGCTCGCCGTCGAGGGCGTAGTTGATCGGCGTCAGGTGCACCTCACCGACGAGGTGGAAGGCCAGGCGACCGAACTCGTGGGCGCGGAGGAAGCCCCAGGACTCCTCCGGGTGAAGGACGTGGACCGGGTTCTGGTCCGACATGGTGACCTCCTCGGTTGCTCGTCGGGCGAGTGTCCGACTACTACTGATGGTAGTAAAGATGGTCCCGGACACGCCCGCGCTCGCGGCGAGTCCCGCGTCACACGCACTGCCCGCACGGCGTGCGATTGACTGTGCCCATGGACTTCTACAGCTCCTGGGCCCAGGGCTTCGCCCGCGTTGCCGCGTGCACCCTGCCGATCGTGGCGGTCGACCCCGAGCGCAACGCCGACGCCGTCATCACGCAGCTGCGCGAGCTCGACGACGAGGGTGTCGGCCTCGTGCTCTTCCCGGAGCTGTGCCTGTCGGGCTACGCCATCGACGACCTGCTCCTGCAGGACCCGCTCCTCGACGCCGTCGACGACGCCCTGGCCCGCATCGCCGAGGCCACCGCTGACCTCCGCCCCGTCGTCATCGTCGGCGCGCCGCTGGAGAAGGGCACGCGCGTCTACAACTGCGGCGTCGTCATCCACGGCGGTCGCATCCTCGGTGTCGCGCCGAAGTCCTACCTGCCGAACTACCGCGAGTTCTACGAGCGGCGGCACTTCGCGCCCGGCGACGACCAGCGCGGCCAGACGATCGACGTCGCGGGCGACCGGGTGCCGTTCGGCCCCGACCTGCTCTTCCGGGCCACCGACGTGCCGGGCTTCGTCCTGCACGTCGAGGTCTGCGAGGACATGTGGGTCCCGGTCCCGCCGAGCCACGAGGCGGCGCTCGCCGGCGCGACGATCCTCACCAACCTCTCCGGCTCGCCGATCACCGTCTCGCGCGCCGAGGACCGTCACCTGCTCGCCCGCAGCGCGTCGGGCCGCTGCCTCGCCGCCTACCTCTACGCCGCGGCCGGCGAGGGCGAGAGCTCGACCGACCTGTCGTGGGACGGCATGACGATGGTCTACGAGAACGGCGCCCTCCTCGCCGAGAGCGAGCGCTTCCCCGAGGGTGCCCGCGCCTCCGTCGCCGACATCGACCTCGACCTGCTGCGCCAGGAACGCCAGCGGCAGGGCACCTTCGACGACAACCGCCGCACCCACGCCGCGCGCACCGACGGCTTCCGCACCGTCGAGCTCGAGCTCGACCCGCCGGCCGGCGACCTCGGCCTGCTCCGCAAGGTCGACCGCTTCCCCTTCGTGCCCGACGACGAGGACCGCCTCGCGCTCGACTGCTACGAGGCGTACAACATCCAGGTCTCCGGTCTCGAGCAGCGCCTGCGCGCCATCGGCCAGCCCAAGGTCGTCATCGGCGTGAGCGGCGGCCTCGACTCCACCCACGCGCTCATCGTCGCGGCCAAGGCCATGGACCGGCTCGACCGGCCCCGCAGCGACATCCTCGCCTTCACGATGCCCGGCTTCGCGACGAGCGACCACACGAAGAGCAACGCCATCGCGCTCATGGAGTCGCTCGAGGTCACGTGGGAGGAGCTCGACATCCGACCGGCGGCGACCCAGATGCTCGAGGCGATGGGCCACCCGTTCGGCCGGGGCGAGGAGCTCTACGACGTCACCTTCGAGAACGTCCAGGCCGGCCTGCGCACCGACTACCTCTTCCGCATCGCCAACCAGCGCGGCGGCATCGTCCTCGGCACCGGCGACCTGTCCGAGCTCGCCCTCGGCTGGTGCACCTACGGCGTCGGCGACCAGATGAGCCACTACGGCGTCAACACCGGCGTGCCCAAGACCCTGATGCAGCACCTCATCCGCTGGGTCGTGTCGTCGAGCCAGTTCGACGAGGAGGTCGCCGGCACGCTGACCTCGATCCTCGACACCGAGATCACGCCCGAGCTCGTGCCGGCCAAGGAGGGCGAGAAGCCGCAGAGCACGGAGGCGATGATCGGGCCCTACGCCCTGCAGGACTTCACGCTCTTCCACGTGCTGCGCCGCGGCTACCGCCCGTCCAAGATCGCCTACCTCGCGTGGAACGCGTGGCGGGACAGCGAGGCAGGGGAGTGGCCCGCGGGCTACCCCGAGGCCGACCGGACGGCATACGACCTCGCGACGATCCGGCACTGGCTCGAGGTCTTCGTCAAGCGCTACTTCGCCAACCAGTTCAAGCGCTCCGCGCTGCCCAACGGGCCCAAGGTCGTGGCGGGAGGCTCGCTGTCGCCGCGGGGTGACTGGCGTATGCCGTCCGACGCGACGTCGGTGGCGTGGCTGAGTGAACTGGACGCGAATGTTCCTGAGAAGTAAGGCGATTCGAGTGGCTTCCACCATCACTGTCCGGGATTTCGACGAGGCCGACTGGCCGCTCGTGTGGCCCGTCATCGAGCAGGTCGTCCGCGCGGGCGACACCTTCCCCTTCCCGACCGACCTCACCGAGACGGAGGCGCGCGGCATCTGGCTCGAGAACGGTCCCGGGGGACGTGTCACCGTCGCGGTCGACGGCGACCGCGTCCTCGGCACGGCGAAGATGGGGCGCAACCGTCCCGGCCCCGGGTCGCACGTCGCGACGGCGAGCTACATGGTGTCGGCCGAGGCCCGAGGTCTCGGCGCCGGGCGCGCGCTCGTCGTCGACTCCCTCGACTGGGCCCGCGAGTCCGGTTATGCCGCCATGCAGTTCAACGCCGTCGTCGCCACCAACACCGGCGCGGTGCGGCTCTACGAGAGCCTCGGCTTCACGGTCGTCGGCACCGTGCCGCGGGCCCACGAGCTCCCGACCGGGGAGCGCGTGGGCCTGCGGATCATGCACGTCGACCTCTGACGTCGCGTGCCCCTCAGCGCGTCAGCACCACCTTGAGGGCTCCGGTGTCCGCCGCGCGGGCGAACGTGTCGTAGGCGTCGAGGAAGTCGGCCATCGGGAAGCGGTGCGTCACGAACTGCGCCAGGTCGATGTGGTGGGTGGCCAGGAGCCGGAGCAGGGTCGGCGTCGAGTAGGTGTCGACGAGACCCGTCGTGATGGTGACGTTCTTGATCCAGAGGTCCTCCAGGTGCAGGGTGGCCGGGCCGCCGTGCACGCCCACGTTGGCGACGGTGCCACCGGGGCGCACCAGAGCCGCGCACTGCTCGAACGTCGATGCCACCCCCACCGCCTCGATGGCCACGTCGGCGCCGAGACCCTGCGTCAGGTCCCGGACGATCGCGACGGCGTCCTCGCGGGAGGGGTTCACCGTGATGTCGGCCCCGAACTGCTTGGCCGCCTCGAGTCGGGCATCGGCCAGGTCGATGGCCACGACGTGCGCCGGACTGAAGAGCTTGGCACCCATGATGGCGGAGAGCCCGACCGGGCCGGCGCCCACCACCGCTACGACGTCACCGGGACGGACCCGGCCGTTCAGCACACCGACCTCGTAGCCCGTGGGCCCGATGTCGGCGAGCATGAGTACTTCCTCGTCAGTCACTCCTTCGGGGACGGCATACGTCGACGTGTCCGCGAAGGGGACGCGGACGTACTCCGCCTGTGTGCCGTCGATCGTGTGGCCGAGGATCCAGCCCCCGCCGCCGATGCACTGGCCGTAGCTGCTCTCACGGCAGTAGCGGCACGCGCCGCAGGCGGTGATGCAGGAGACGAGCACGCGGTCGCCGGGCTTGACGTTCTTGACACCCGGGCCGACCTCCTCGACGGTGCCGACCGCCTCGTGGCCGAGGATCCGACCCTCGGTGACGGCCGCGACGTCACCCTTGAGGATGTGCAGGTCGGTGCCGCAGATGGTCACGCTGTCGACCCGGACGACGGCGTCGGTGTCGGCCTGGACCGTCGGCTTCGGGACCTCGTCCCAGGTCTTCCGGCCGGGGCCGTGGTAGACGATCGCGTGCATGGTGCTCATGTCTCCTCCTCGGGCCGCAGGTCAGCGGCGCGGGTCCAGTCCATCGCGGGGACCGGTGAGGAGGTAGGGCCATACGTCCCGCCCCGGGGCTGCTGGGACGGGACCAGGGTCCCGAGTCAGCTGGGCGTCAGGGCTCGACGAGGGCCTGGCGCAGCAGCTCGACGAGGGCGTCGAGCTGGAGCGTGTCGCCCGACGTGATGTCCTCGTCGCTGCCGTCGAGGGCGCGCGCGGCGAGCCCCTGCTTGGCATCGATGAGCTCGGCGATCTTCGAGTCGATGGTGCCGGAGGCGAGGATGCGCCAGGCCGTCACGGGCTCGTCCTGGCCGATGCGGTGCACCCGGTCGATCGCCTGCTGCTGCTCGGCCGCGGTCCACGACAGCTCGGCGAGCACGACGTTGGAGGCGGCGTGCAGGTTGAGCCCGACGCCGGCGGCGGTGAGTGAGCAGACCGCGACGGCGACCTCGGGGTCCTTCTGGAAGGCGTCGATCGCCTCCTGGCGCTGCTTCGAGGTCTGCTCGCCGCGCACCGACACGGTGTGCAGGCCGGCCGAGGCGAGGACGCGCTCGGCGGCGTCCATGACGTCGATGTGCTTGGCGAAGAAGACGACCTTGCCCACCGAGTGCGACAGCTGCACGGCGTAGTCGGCGGCGAGCGTCGACTTGGCCTGGCCGATGCGGCGCACGAGCGAGAAGACGTTGTCGGTGCCCTTCTCGGCCGACGCGGCACGCAGCTCCGCGGCGGCGACCCGACGCATGAGGGCGGTGTCGGGCTCGCCGTCCTCCTCGCGACCGTCGCCGGCAGCCAGGAGGGACTGGTAGCGCTGGGCCAGACGGCGACCCAGGGCGCGCTCGGCCTCGCGGATGGACCGACCGAGGTCGTCGTCGAGCTCGACGGTGATGTCGGCGATGCGCTTGTCGGGCAGGTCCTTGGCGACGTCGACCTTGCGGCGGCGCACGATGCCCATGTCGATGACCGCGCGACGGGCCTCCGGGTAGAAGGCGCGGTCGGCGGGCGTGTGCCCGGTGTCGTCGAGGCGCCGCGTGATCTCGGCGGTCGGCTTGCCGTCCTTGATCCAGCCCAGGAAGCGCCAGATCGCGTCGAAGTCCTTGACGTCGTTGATGAGCGGAGTGCCGGTGAGGGCCATGAGGAGCGGGTCGCCGCCGGGCGTCGTCGACCGCAGCCGGTCGCCGAGCGCCAGGACCTGCTGGGAGCGCTGCGACTGGAGGTTCTTGATGAAGTGGGCCTCGTCGACGACCATCGAGCGGAAGCCGAAGCTCGAGAGCCACCCGAAGTGCCGGTCGAGGATCTCGTAGTTGACGACGAAGACGTCGGCGAAGGCGTCGACGTCGTTGCCGTCGCCGTGGATGACGGTGACCCGGCGCTGCGGCGTCCACCGCTCGACCTCACGGGCCCAGTTGATCTTCACGACGTTCGGCACGACGGCGAGCATCGGGTAGGCGCCGGCGATCGAGGCGGCCATGACCGACTGGGCCGTCTTGCCGAGACCGGGCTCGTCGGCGAGCAGGAAGGTGCGGTGGCCCTCCTGGACGCTCTGGAGGAAGCGGGACTGGTGAACCATGAGCTGCGACCCGGGTGGGGAGAAGCGGTCGATCTGCGGCGTCGGCGGCAGGTCCATCGACGCTGCCTCTCCGCCGGCGCCCTGCTCGAAGGCGCGGTACAGCGGGCTGAGCAGGTCCCACCCGGCGAGCCGGTTGGGAAGGTAGTCGCTCTGGGCGCGACCGACGTCGGGCGTCAGGAACGGGTTGGCGAGCGCCCGCGACGGCACCGACTGCGGCATCACCTGGCGGGCCGCGATCTGCGGCGGGACGACCGGCCGCGGGGGCTCGGGCGCCTGGATGACGAGGTCCTCCTCGGCGAGCTCGGCGCCCGACTCGAGGAGCCAGTCGCGCCGCATCTGCTGGGCCGCGGGGCCGGGCTTGGCGTTCGCGTCGAGCAGCGTGAGCAGGCTCGTGTCACGGGCCGCGATCTGCGCGAGGATCGTCGCGATGCCGTCGAGGCGCTTGAGCAGGTCGGCTCGCGTGGCCGACGGGATCGACGCGTCCTCGCGGACCCGGGCGCGCTCGGACCGCATGAGTGTGGCCACGACGAGGAACTTGGTCCGGTTCGTCGGGCTGGCCTTGCCCTTGCTCGAGACGCGGGACTCGACCTCGCGGACCCGCCGTGCGAGCACGGGGATGAGCGGCGCAGGGTCGTCCTTGCGCTGGGTGGCCTTCCGCTGACCCTGGTTCTGGCCGTTCTGCCCCTGCTTGTGGCCCTGGCCGTCGGTCGGTCGGCGGCGGACGCGCGTTGCCATGTTCCTCCTGATGACGCGGAGGACGTCGAGCGGGCTGGGCCCCCGGACGACACCGTGCCTGACTGGGTCGGTGTCGGCGGCGGACTCGGCTCGAGTCCCGGTGGACGCGCATCGCGCGCCCTGTGCCCCGAGCGCCGGACCGGCGGTTGCGCCACGGACGGGCGCTTGGGACACCTCGACTCTACAGCCCGCTGGGCGCTGATCGGGTCGTATGCCGCGTGCAGGCCGTGAAGTGGCCGCGCGCTCAGCCGATGTTGACCCCGACGACCGCGCCGATGGCATACGTCACGCCCATGGCGAGCAGGCCGCCGGCGACGTTGCGCAGGACCGCCCGGGTGGCCGGGCTGCGTCCGAGGCGGGCGCTGACCGCGCCGGTGAGGGCGAGGGCCGCGGCGACACTGACGACGGTGACGTGGATCCGGATCGAGGCCGGGCTGAAGGTGATGGTGAGCATCGGCAGGATCGCGCCGACGACGAAGGCGAGCATCGAGGCGCCGGCGGCGTGCCACGGGTTGGTCAGGTCGGTCGGGTCGATGCCGAGCTCGGCCTCGGCATGCGCGGTCAGCGCGTCGTGGGCCGTGAGCTCGCGCGCGACCTCGGCGGCCAGCTCGCGTCGCATCCCCTTGGCCTCGTAGAGCTGGGTCAGCTCCTCGAGCTCGCCCTCCGGGTCCTCGTGCAGCTCCTTGCGCTCGAGCGTCAGGAGCGCCCGCTCCGAGTCACGCTGGGTGCTGACCGAGACGTACTCGCCGGCAGCCATCGACATGGCACCCGCGGACAGGGCGGCGATGCCCGCGAGGATGATCGCGGCCTTGTCGGCGGTCGCACCCGCGACGCCGACGACGACGCCGGCGGTCGACACGATGCCGTCGTTGGCGCCGAGGACGCCGGCCCGGAGCCAGTTGAGGCGCGCGCCGACGTTGGCGTCGTGCGGCTCTTCCCGGTCGTGGCCGTTGTCGAGGGGCGTGGGCTCGTCGGACGCTCGCACGTCGGACATGGGTGGTGCTCCGATCGACGGTGGGGCGGTGCCCGTCGATCGTGGCACCCGCCGGGGACGCTGTCACCGAAGGCGAGGCTCACCTGCGCCTCGCCCGGCCTCCCGTGCCGAAAAGAGCGCGCCATCCGGGCGCCGCGGCCCCACATGCGCGAGGATCGGGACATGTCGGGCATTGCGGGCGGTCGCGAGTCGGCGGGGGACGACCTCTTCCGCTGGATGGTCGCCGCCTCGCCCGACGGGTTGTGGGTCTTCGACGGGGAGGGGCGCACCCTCTTCGCGAACGCCCGGATGGCCGAGCTGCTCGGTCGTGACCCCGACGACATGGTCGGTTTCTCGGTCTTCGACGCCGTCGACGACATCGGCAAGGAGCAGTTCCGCCACCACCTCGGGGAGCTCGCGGCCCGGGGCGAACCCGGCGACAACATCGAGTGCAGCCTCCTCGACGCCCACGGCAACCGCTTCTGGGCGCTCGTGTCGCACACGCCGCTCGTCGACGACTCGGGCGCGCGGCGGGGCTGGATGCACCGGGTCAGCGAGCACAGCGCGCAGCGCAAGCTGCTCGACCAGCTCGCCGAGGCGCAGTCGATCGCCAAGATCGGCAGCTGGGAGTGGGACGTCACGGCCGACCGCGTGTCGTGGTCCGACGAGCTCTACCGCATCTACGGGCTGGACCGCACCGACCTCACCCCCACCTACGAGGGCTTCCTCGCCCGCATCCACGCCGACGACCGGGCCCACGTGTCCGAGGTCGTCGGCGCGGCGCTCGTCGCCACGGACTCGTTCGAGTTCGACGCCCGCGTGGTCCGCACGTCCGGTGACATCGCCTGGATCCGCGGTCGAGGGCTCGTCACGCGCGATCCCGAGGGTCGTGCGATCCGGATGGGCGGCACGACCCAGGACATCACGGAGAAGAAGGACGCCGAGCAGGCACTCGGCCTCGTCACGGCGATGGCGACCGCCGCCAACGAGGCCGCGACGCTGGACGAGGCATTGCCCGCCGTGCTCGTCGAGGTGGCCCGCCACACGACGTGGCGCCCCGTGCTCGCAACCGTCGTCGACGCCGAGGGAGCCCTCGGCGAGCCGGTCCGGGCCCCTGAGGGCACCGAGTCGAGCCGGCTGCCGGTCGAGGTCGGCCTGGACTTCGCCGCCCGTGCCGCCCAGAGCCGCGCCGTCGTGGCCGAACCGTCGCCGGAGGGCTCGACGATCGTCGCCGTGCCGATCGTCCACGAGGGCCGGGTGGCGGGCGTCGTCGTGCTCGACATGCGCAGCGCGGCGCCGCCGGTCGAGTCCGACGCCGTGACGATCACGCAGATCACCGCGCTCTTCGCCCGGGTCGCCGACCGCGAGTGGACCGCCGAGCACCTCGCCGCGGCCCGCGACGCCGCCATGGAGGCCTCCCGGGCCAAGTCGGAGTTCCTCGCGACGATGAGCCACGAGATCCGCACCCCGCTCAACGGCGTCATCGGCCTGAGCGAGCTGCTCGGACGCACCGAGCTGACCCCGCACCAGCGACGGCTCTCCGACGGCATCGACCAGGCGGGCCACGTGCTGCTCGAGCTCGTCAACGACATCCTCGACCTGTCCAAGATCGAGGCCGGCCGGCTCGAGCTCGAGTCGGTCGACTTCGACCCGGCCGCGGTGCTCGAACGCGGCGTCGCGCTGCTCGCCGAGCGGGCCCGGGCCAAGTCGCTCGACCTCTCGGTGACCCACGGTCCGGACGTGCCGTTCATGGTCTCGGGCGACCCTGTGCGCTTCGGGCAGGTCGTCGCCAACCTCACGACCAACGCCGTGAAGTTCACCGACTCGGGAAGCGTCGTCATCCACCTCACGCTCGACCACGTGACCGACACCGGACCCGTGCTGCGGGTCGAGGTCACCGACACCGGGGCGGGCATCGCACCCGAGGTGCGGTCCCGGCTCTTCGAGTCCTTCTCCCAGGGCGACTCGTCGACGACCCGCGAGTACGGCGGCACCGGGCTCGGCCTGGCCATCAGCCGGGAGATCGTCACGGCGTTCGGCGGTGAGATCGGCGTCGAGAGCGAGCCGGGGGAGGGCAGCACCTTCTGGTTCACCGCGGCGTTCGAGCCTGCCTCGGCTCGCAGCCTCGGCCGCTCCGAGTCGCAGGCCGCGGCCGTGTCGGGGCTCCGGGCGCTCGTCGTCGGCTCCAACGTGCCGCACCGCGTCCGCGTCGAGGAGCAGCTCTCCGCGTGGTCGATGTCGGTGACGTCGGCCGGCTCCGGCGTCGACGGTCTCGTCCAGCTCGACCGGGCCGACCGCGGTGGCACCCCGCTCGACGTCGTCGTGCTCGACGACCCCGGCTCGGGCGCAGGCGGCCTGCAGGTCGCGCGGATGATCCGTTCCGACGAACGCTTCGCGGGCGTACGCGTCGTGCTCGTGTGCGCGCACGTCCCGCCTCCTGACGTGGCGACGCTCAAGGAGGCCGGCGTCGACGCGACGCTGACGGCGCCCGTCATGCCGTCCTCGCTCTTCGACGCCATGGCCGACGTCGCCGGTCGCCACCTCGTGCCCGAGCCCCCGACGGCCAGGTCCGTCGTCGCGCCGCCGGGTCCCGACGGGCACCTCGGCACGGTCCTCGTCGTCGAGGACAACGAGGTCAACCAGCTGGTGGCGCAGGGTGTCCTCGAGAGCCTGGGCTACGCCGTCGTGCTCGCCGGCAACGGTGTCGAGGGGGTCGCGGCCCATGCCGCCCGGGGTGACGACGTCGTCGCGGTGCTCATGGACTGCCAGATGCCCCAGATGGACGGCTACGAGGCGACCCGGGCGATCCGGGCCCAGGAGGAGCCGGGTCATCGCCTCCCGGTCATCGCGATGACCGCCTCGGCCATCGCCGGCGAGCGGGAGCGGTGCCTGCAGGCGGGCATGGACGACTTCCTGACCAAGCCCATCGACGTCGCGCTGCTCGCCTCGACCCTGCAGCGCTGGACCGGCTCGGGACCCGCGCCGCGCCCGCGTTCCGGGGCGGCTGATGCGCCGGCGGCCGGCGCCGAGGTGCTCGACCTGAGCCGCCTCGACGAGCTGCGCGACCTCGACCCCGGAGACCCCTCGATGCTGCTGCGCTTCATCGACCGCTTCGGTTCGGGTGCGCGTCAGCGGTTGTCCGACCTCGTCGACGCGCGCGCCGAGGGCGACGCCCAGATGCAGGGCCGGATCGCGCACGGGCTCAAGGGGACCGCCTCCAACCTCGGGGCCTCGGCCCTCGCCGACCTGTGCCACCAGGTCGAGGACCTCGGGGCCGCGGGACGCCTGGCCGACGAAGCCCTCGTCGCCCGGGTCGAGGACGAGGTCGACCGGGCGGCGAGGGCGCTCGAGGAGTACGCGGCAGCGCTGCGTGGCTGATCAGGTCGTCGTGGTGCTTCCCGACGAGCTCGAGTCGTCCTGGCCCGGGTCCTGGCTCGGGTCCTGGCTCGGGTCCTGGCTCGGGTCCTGGCTGGGGTCCTGGCCGGAGAACGGGTCGATGCCCTGACCGAGCTGCTGGAGCAGGTCCTGCGGGTCGAGCTGGCCCAGCTGGTTCGGGTCGATGCCGCTCAGTCCGCCACCCGGCACGCCGTTCTGCAGGTTGGGCAGCTGCTGCGGGGTCGTGCCCTGCAGGTTGGGGTTCTGGTTCTTCTGACCCTGTTGACCCTGCTGACCCTGTTGGCCTTGCAGGCCCTGCTGGCCCCCGGGGAACTGGAAGCCGCGGCCGCCGCCCGGGCCGCGGAAGCCCGTGTCCCCGCCCGTCGACCCGGCCGGCATGGCGGCTGCGGCACCGATGGCGCCCGCAGACGTCAGCACGAGCGCGAGCCCGGCGGTCACCGCGGTCTTCTTCGCGTTCCAGCGAGGACCGTCACCGGTCCCCGCGACGCCGGCCGGGTTCTCGCGGACCGCCTTCTCGCGGACCGCCCTCTCGCGGACGGGCAGGCCGGTGGGTGAGAGCGGCACGTCGGGACCGGCGAGGGGGGTCGCGGCCCCCGGCGACACGGCATACGCGTACGGCGTGGCCGGCGGGGTCACCGGCATCTCGGTCGTCGTCGCCGACGGGAGCTGCTGGGTGTCGTCGGTGTGGTGGGCGGCCGGCGCGTTCGGGTCGAACTGCGGCAGCGCGGGCGTCGGCTGCGACGCCGGGACCTGTGGCGTGGACTCGTTGCTCATGGGGCCAACGGTCGGGCGGCTGCCTGTGCGGGTGCTGTGGCGCAGCCATCGAGCCGCTGGGACTTCGGGACAGTCACTCCACAGGATTCGCACAGGAAGGTACTGGTCACGGCACAGGCCCAGGGGTTTCACTGGATGACATGAGCGAGAAGACCAAGCCTGCAGCGGCCCGACTCCAGCGACTCGACGGATCCCCGGTGCGGGTGCTCGTCGTCGACGACGAGGCCAACCTCACCGAGCTGCTCGGCATGGCCCTGCGCTACGAGGGCTGGGAGGTGCGCGCCGCCGGCACCGGCATGGAGGCCGTGCGCGCGGCCCGCGAGTTCGACCCCGACGCCGTCGTGCTCGACATGATGCTCCCCGACTTCGACGGCCTCGAGGTGCTGCGACGCATGCGTGCCGACAACAGCAACGTGCCCGTCCTCTTCCTCACCGCCAAGGACGCCGTCGAGGACCGCGTCTCGGGCCTCACCGCCGGCGGGGACGACTACGTCACGAAGCCGTTCTCGCTCGAGGAGGTCGTCGCACGCGTCCGTGCCCTCATGCGCCGCACGACCATCGCCGTGTCGGCGTCCGACTCGGTGCTGGTCGTCGGTGACCTCACCCTCGACGAGGACAGCCACGAGGTGATGCGCGGCAGCGAGGAGATCCACCTGACCGCAACGGAGTTCGAGCTGCTGCGCTACCTCATGCGCAACCCCAAGCGGGTCCTCTCGAAGGCGCAGATCCTCGACCGCGTGTGGAACTACGACTTCGGCGGCCAGGCCAACGTCGTCGAGCTCTACATCTCCTACCTGCGCAAGAAGATCGACGCGGGTCGCGAGCCGATGATCCACACCATGCGAGGAGCCGGGTATGTCCTCAAGCCGGCCGCCTGAGGCAGGCACCGAGCTGCCGGACCGCGCGGACCTGCCCGACGACGACGGTGCGGGCGCGCCCGACATCTTCCCCGAGGGCGTCGGCTTCCGTGACGAGACCGACGACCCGATGACGTATGCCGTCTCGGCACCCTCCGCGGCCACGCCGCGTCCCGAGGACGGCGTGGACGGCGTGAACGGCGTGGACGGCGTGGACGGCGACGCCGACGCCCGGGTGCCGCTGGGCCGGCGGCTCGCTGACGCGCGTGGCCAGGCGCGGCCGTGGTCGGCCTGGACGCTGCGAGCCAAGCTCGTCGCCTCGATGCTCGCACTCTTCACCGTCCTCAGTCTCGCGACCGGAGCCTTCACCGTCGTCGCCCTCGACCGCCAGCTGACCGGACAGGTCGACGACCAGCTCCACGAGTCGTTCTCGCGCATCCTGAGCGGGGGTCCCCTCCCTGACTTCAGCGTGAGCGGGGACGATGAGCGGCGCTTCGGGGGGCCGGGCGACGAAGGGCTCAACGCCTTCCTCCCCACGAAACCGACGGGTCTGTTCCCGACGGACATCGGGAAGGCAACGTCCCTGGACAAGCAGCCGACCAACCTCACCGCGGCCCAGCTGCAGGTCCTTGCCGGGGCGGGACTCGGTCCCAACGCCACGGACATCGACCTCGGTGGAAACCTCGGGACGTACCGCGTCATCGCGACCTACCAGACTCTCCGGCCGAGGGGGAGCCTTCCAACGTCACCTGATGCGTCGCCGGGTGTCCTCGTGGTCGGACTGCCGATGGCGCAGCAGCAGCGCACCGTCCAGCAGATGGTGGTCCTCGCGATCAGCACGGTCGCGGCGGGCCTCATCCTCGTGGCCCTGATCGGGACGTGGCTGGTGCGACGCAACCTCGAACCGCTCCGTCGGCTCGCCGCGACGGCGACGAAGGTCTCGCAGACCCCGCTCGACTCCGGCCAGGTCGCGCTCGCCGAGCGGGTCGACCCCGCCGACACCGACACCCGAACCGAGGTGGGCCAGGTGGGCGCCGCCTTCAACGAGATGCTCGACCACGTCGACGAGGCGCTCAATGCGCGCCACCAGAGCGAGCAGCGGGTGCGGCAGTTCGTCGCCGACGCCTCGCACGAGCTGCGCACGCCGCTGGCCTCGATCAAGGGCTACGCCGAGCTGTCGCGCCGCGAGCCCGACCCCGTCCCGCCGACGGTGACCCACGCGATGGGCCGCATCGAGTCGGAGGCCGACCGGATGAGCTCGCTCGTCGAGGACCTGCTCCTGCTCGCGCGCCTCGACGCCGGCCGCCCCCTCGAGGAGACCACGGTCGACATGTCGATGCTCGTCATCAACGCCGTGAGCGACGCGCACGCAGCATCGCCGGGCCACCGCTGGGACCTCGACCTGCCGCCCGAGCCCGTCGAGGTGACGGGTGACGGTGCCCGCCTGCACCAGGTCGTGGCCAACCTGCTCGCCAACGCGCGTACGCACACCCCGGACGGCACCCGCGTCACGACGTCGGTGCGCCCCGAGGGTGAGTGGGTGCGGGTCGCCGTCCACGACGACGGCCCGGGTGTGCCGGATGCCTTGCAGCCCAACGTGTTCGAGCGCTTCGCCCGTGGCGATGACGCCCGCGTGCGAGCCGGTGGCAGCACCGGTCTGGGTCTCTCGATCGTGGCCGCCGTCAGCAAGGCGCACGGCGGTCACGTCGAGCTCGACAGCCGCCCCGGCGACACGACCTTCAGCCTGCTCCTCCCCGCCGCCCCCTGACCGCGCCCCGGGGGACCCTCCCGGCCGACCAGCGCCGTGGCGCACTTCCCGCCGTCATCCCGACCTCGACGCCGCCGGACGTGCGCCATGGCGCGCTTCCGGCGTGAGCCCGGAGTGCGACCCGGACCTCATGCCGGCACCAAAGTCGGGTCATAGGAACGGCACAGCCGCCCGCCCGAACGTTGAGCCATGGACACGATGACCCTCACCACCACGGGCGCGACCGGCACAGCGGGCAGCACCGCGCCGGCGCCCGTCGGGCCGGCGGACGCCCGCCCCCAGACCACGCATCCCGCCAGCCGTGCGGGTCGTCCCGGCCGACTCCAGCGTCTGTGGCGCGGAGCCGACGCCGACCCGTCGTGGGCGCGCCCCGCGCTCCTCGGCCTCCTGCTCGTCACGCTCGTGCTCTACACGTGGAATCTCACGGCGAGCGGCTACGCGAACTCCTTCTACTCCGCGGCCGTCCAGGCCGGCAGCGACAGCTGGAAGGCCTTCTTCTTCGGCAGCTCCGACGCCGCGAGCTCGATCACCGTCGACAAGCCGCCGGCCTCCCTCTGGGTGATGGCCCTCTCGGTGCGGCTCCTCGGCCTCAGCTCCTTCGCGATCCTGCTGCCGCAGGCGCTCATGGGCGTCGCGACCGTCGGCGTCGTCTACACGACGGTCAAGCGCCACTTCGGTGCGGCGGCCGGACTCATCGCCGGTGTCGTCCTCGCGCTGACACCCGTCGCGGCCCTGATGTTCACCTTCAACAACCCCGACGCGCTCCTGACGCTCCTCATGGCGCTCGGCGCCTGGGCCACGATCAAGGCGATCGAGCAGGCCTCGCCGAAGTGGATGATGATCGTCGGCGTCTTCATCGGCCTCGGCTTCCTGACCAAGACCCTCCAGGTCCTGCTCGTCGTGCCCTTCTTCGGGCTCGCCTACCTCATCGCCGCCCCGACGACGCTGCGCAAGCGGATCGTCCACTCGCTGCTCGCCGTCGGCACGATGGTGCTCTCGGCCGGCTGGTGGGTCGCGATCGTCGAGCTCGTCCCGGCCTCGGCCCGTCCCTACATCGGTGGCAGCCAGACCAACTCGTTCCTCGAGCTGACCTTCGGCTACAACGGCCTCGGTCGCCTCAGCGGTGACGAGACCGGCTCGGTCGGCGGCGGCGGCGCGACCGCGGGTGGCGGCATGTGGGGCTCGACCGGTCTCTTCCGGATGTTCTCCTCGAGTGTCGGCGACCAGATCTCGTGGCTCATCCCGAGCGCGCTGATCCTCCTCGCGGCCGGCCTGTGGCTGCGGGGCCGTCGCCCGCGCACCGACCTGCGCCGCGCCGCCTACCTCGTCTGGGGAGGCTGGCTCGTCGTCACGATGCTCGTCTTCTCCTTCATGGCCGGCATCTTCCACGAGTACTACACCGTGGCCCTGGCCCCCGCGATCGGTGCCGTCGTCGGCATGGG
This sequence comes from Terrabacter sp. Soil811, assembly GCF_001429655.1. Taxonomy (NCBI): domain Bacteria; kingdom Bacillati; phylum Actinomycetota; class Actinomycetes; order Micrococcales; family Intrasporangiaceae; genus Terrabacter; species Terrabacter sp. Soil811. The sequence continues at coordinate 1,205,199 of NZ_LMSX01000001.1, read as the reverse complement.
TGCGGTCGAGGCCTGGCAGCGCCGCTCGAGCGCGGTCGGCACCATCGCCCTCGCCGCCGCGACCGCGGCCGCCGCGACGTGGAGCTTCATCCTCCTGTCGCGGACGACGGCCTACGGCGACTGGCTGCGCATCTCGGTCCTCGCGGTCGGCATGGCTGCCGCCCTGCTCATCCTCGCGACCCGCTGGATGCACGCCCGCGCCGTCCCGTTCGTCCTCGCCGCCGCGCTCGTCGCCGGCCTGGCCGGCTCGGGGGCGTATGCCGTCTCGACCACCGCCCAGGGCCACAGCGGCTCCATCGTGACGGCCGGTCCCGCCGGGTCGAGCCGGGGCCCCGGTGGCGGCGGCATGGGTGGCACGCCGCCGCAGCTGCCGGGCCAGACCGGCACGACCCAGCAGGGCGCCAACGGCACGACGCAGGGCGGTCCGCAGACGGGAGGAACCGGTGGCGGCATGGGCGGTCTGCTCGACGCCTCGACGCCGAGCACCGCAGTCGTCGCGGCCCTCTCGGCCGATGCCGGAAGCTACACGTGGGTCGCCGCAGCAGTCGGATCCCAGACGGCGGCCGGTCTCCAGCTCGGCACGCAGCTGCCCGTCATGGCGATCGGCGGCTTCAACGGCTCCGACCCCAGCCCCACGCTCGCGCAGTTCCAGCAGTACGTCGCGAACGGCCAGATCCACTACTTCGCCGGTGGCGGAAGGGGATTCGGCAACCAGAACGGTGGCAGCAGCGCCTCGTCGGAGATCAGCTCGTGGGTGCAGGCGAACTTCACCTCGGTGACGATCGACGGCTCGACGTTCTACGACCTGACCCAGCCCCTCCAGTGACGACGGCGACGACGGTGACGAGGGTGACGAGGGTGACGAGGGTGACGAGCATGTCGGACTCCACCTCGGTGTCCCGAGCCCGCCTCTCGCAGCAGGTCATCCGCTTCGCCGGCGTCGGAGTCATCTCCACCGCCCTGCACCTCGGCCTCTTCGCGGCCCTGGTGCGGGGCGGTGCCCCGTCCCAGCTGGCCAACGGCATCGCCCTCGTCATCGCCACCGTCGTCAACACCGGGCTCAACCGGGCCTGGACCTTCGGGGTGTCGGGACGCCGCAACCTCGTGACGCACCACGGCCAGGCGCTCGTCATCTTCGCCATCACGTATGCCGCCACGACCGTCGCGCTCGCCGTGCTCGGCACGGTGGCCCCCTCCGCGGGGACGCTCGTCCAGACCCTCGTCGTCGCCGTGGCCAACGTGCTGTCGACAGCGGCGAGGTTCCTGGCGATGCGCCGGTGGATCTTCCGCACGCCGGGCGAGCCGACGGACCGTCACGACCCGGCATACGCGAGCGGTGGCGTGCTCGAGAGCCCGCAGGGCGAGCGCTGACGGCGCTCCGTCGGAGCGGATGGGCTCCTAGTCGTGGTCCTCGGGGTCGGCGCACGACTCCCACCACGGGTCCTGGTGCGCGGCGACGACCTCGTCGATGTCGTTGTCGCTCAGCTGGATCCGCGTCCCGACGCGAGGGGAGACCATCCGCACCCCACGCTCGGCGGCAGCCCGTCGCGCCCAGCGGATCGGCTCGCTCCACCAGTGGGTCGCGAGGTTGAAGGTGGCCCAGTGGATGGGCAGCAGGACCGCGTCGGTCTCGCCCTTGTTGACGTCGAGGTGCGCGTCGATCGCCTCTGCGGGGTTGAGGTGGATGTCGGGCCAGTGCACGCTGTAGGCGCCGATCGGGATGATCGTGAGGTCGAACGGACCGAGGTCGGCACCGATGTCGGCGTAGCGGTGGGTCGGCCCCGAGTCGCCCCCGAAGAAGACCGCGTGGCGTGGCCCGCGCAGCGACCAGGCCGCCCAGAGCGTCTGGTTGCGCACGAAGCCGCGGCCCGAGAAGTGCCGGGCCTCGGAGCACGTGATGCGGATGCCCGCGATCTCGGTCTCCTCGCGCCAGTCGAGGCTCGTGATGCGCCCGATGGGCACGCCCCACGCCAGCAGGTGCGCGTCGACCCCGAGCGGCACGACGTAGTGCGGGCGGTGGGTGCGTTCGAGCTGCCGGATCGACGGCTCGTCGAGGTGGTCGTAGTGGTCGTGGCTGATGACGACCGCGTCGAGGTGCGGGATCTCGGCGATGCGGCCCGGGACCGGGTGCAGACGCTTGGGCCCCGCGACGAGCGACGGCGAGGCCCGCTTGCCGAAGACGGGGTCGAGCAGGAAGCGTCGCCCGTCGAGCTCGACGACGCTCGTCGCGTGGCCGTACCACGTGACCGCCAGGTCGGCGGGCTCGTGCGGGTGCCGGGGCGTCACGAGCGGGACGGTGCCCCGGGGTCGGCCGCGGCCGAACTCGCGGACCATCGTCGTCAGGATGCTGCCCGGGCCCTCGGCCTCGGACGTCGCGACGACGTGCGTGGGCTCGTGGGAGCGGAACTCGCCCTCACGGTAGTTCGGCGACGCGCTCGCGCGCTGACGCTGGGTCGCGGTCGACGCGCCCATCCGTCGGAGGATCGGGAGCTGCACGGGCTTCTCCTGCCTGTCGTGCCTCACGGCTCGGGCGGCCACGCGAGTGCGGGCTGCCGTCATTCTCGTCCAGCGTCGGGCGGGCCGCCCGAGTTCCCGACCCTCAGTCGCGGTCCTCGGGCGCCGCGCAGTCCTCCCACCACGGCTCGGCGTGGGCGGCCGCGACGCTGACGGCGTCAGCGGTCGTGAGGTCGACGCGCTCGCCGACGCGGGGGAAGGCGACGGGGACCCGCGCCTCGACCGCGGCCCGGCGGATGCGGCGTACGGGCTCGGCCCACCAGTGCATCGAGAGGTTGAAGGTGGCCCAGTGGATCGGGATGAGGAGCGACTCGCGTGCGGCGGTCTGCACGGTGCGGGTCGTCTCGGTGGGATCGCCCTCCTCGTGGGTGCCGCCCGGCGTGTCGATGCGCTGGTCGCCCTCGATGAAGTCGTCGGCCACGCCTGCGGCGTCCTCGGTGAGGGCGTGGGCCTCGTCGCCGATGCGGTTGACGTCGCGGTGCGCGGCGAGGGCCTGCTCCGGGTCCATGTGGATGTCGGGCCAGAACGAGTCGTAGGCCCCGACCGGCATCAGGGTGACGTCGAACGGGCCGAGGTCCGCGCCGATCGCCGCGAAGCGCTTCGACGTGCCCGAGTCCCCGGCGAAGTAGGCCGTGTGGCGCGGGCCGTGCAGGGCCCAGCCCGCCCACAGCGTCTGGCTGTCGACGAGCCCGCGGCCGGAGTTGTGCCGCGCCTCGGTGCACGTGAGCCGGATGCCGGCGACCTCGGTCTGGCCGCGCCAGTCGAGCGCGGTGATGCGCGACTCGGGCACGCCCCAGGCGAGCAGGTGGGCGTTGACGCCGAGGGGCACGACGTAGTGCGGCCGGTGCGTCTCCTCGAGCCGGACGATCGACGGCTGGTCGAGGTGGTCGTAGTGGTCGTGGCTGATGAGGACGGCGTCGATGCTCGGGAGGTCGGCGATCGACCCGGGGACCGGGTGCATCCGTTTCGGCCCGGAGTGCCGGATCGGCGAGACGCGCTCGCTGAAGACGGGGTCGATGAGGAAGCGGGCACCGTCGATCTCGAGGACGCTCGTGGCGTGGCCGTACCACGTGACGGCGAGATCGCCCGGCTGGCGGGGCGGCTTCGCGGTGACGACCGGCACGGTGCTCGCCGGCTGGCCGCGGCCGCTGACCCGGATCGCCGCGAGCAGGGCGCTGGTCTGGGCCTTGACCCGCGGACGCAGGGACGGCTCCTCGCCCTCGAAGCGGCGGTTCGTGAAGTTCGGGGAGTCCTGGACGAACGGCAGGATCGCCGCGGGCGACGCGCCCATCCGGTTCATGACCCGCACGAACTGGCGCGCCCGGGTGCGCGAGGAGACCTTCTCGATGGCGGACGAGACGGTGCGGACGGACGGGCGGTCGGAGGTTCCGAGGCTGCGCATCGGGCACCTTTCAACGAGGGGCGAGGAGTGGGGTGAACGTACCCCGCGACACGTCGGCGTCATCATGGTGTTGACGTGACACCACAGTGGTGTCATAGTGATGCACATGGACATCACCGAGTACGTCGACGCACTGCGTCGGGATCTCGCCCAGGCGGCCAGGGCGATGGGTCCGGAGACCGAGCAGGCCGCCGAGCGGATCGGCTTCGCGCTCGACTCGTCAGCACGCCTGGCTCTCATGGACGCCCTCTCGCACGCTGCGGCCGAGATCACCAACGAGCTCGACGGCACGTCCGTCGAGGTCCGCCTGCAGGGCCGCGAGCCCGTCTTCGTCGTCGTCGGGGGCGGCCCGTCGGCCCTCGCCGACGACACCCAGGCGATCGACACCGCTGACACCACCGTGGTGTCACCCGAGGACGAGGGCGCCGAGACGTCGCGGATCACGCTCCGACTGCCCGAGGCCCTCAAGGTCCGGGCCGAGGAGCTCGCGACGAGCCGCGGCCAGTCGCTCAACACGTGGATCGTCAACGCGGTCCGCGCCGCCACCGGGAGCGGCGTGCCGCCGATGCCCGGCTTCCCGCCGATGCCGCCCGGCCCGCAGTTCGGGCCCGGCGCGCCCGGCCGCAACCGTTCCTCCAACAAGCGCGTGCAGGGCTGGGTCCGATGACCGGCACCGAGACGCCTCACGGCCAGCGCACCGACAGCACGACCGCCACCCTCACGACCGCAGAGCAAAGGGGATTTCCCATGGGCACCACCCTCGAGACCCGCTTCGACACGACGGGTCCCATCACCCTCAAGGCCGAGCTCCTCGTCGGCGACCTGACGCTGACCGTCGGCACCGGTCCGACGACGACCGTCCGCCTGCACCCGCACGGCAAGCACGGCGCCGAGATCGCCGAGAAGTTCACGGTCGAGGCCCACGGCAACGACGTGTCCGTCCTGGCGCCGAAGCTGCGCGACAGCTTCTTCTCGCTCGGCACCAAGGGCTCGGTCGACGTCGAGGTCGAGCTGCCCGCGTCGAGCACGGTCGATGCCAAGACGGGGGCCGGCGACATCACGGCGGCCGGGCTGCTCGGCGAGGTCCGTGCGGCCACCGGGGCCGGTGACCTCACCTTCCACGAGGTCGGCTCGGCTCGCCTCAAGTCCGGCTCTGGCGACATCACGCTCCAGTCGGCGAGCGGCGACCTCGACGCCAAGACCGGCTCGGGCGACATCACCGTCGGCACGGGCGGGGGTCGCCTCGACCTGACGTCGGGCAGCGGCGACATCTCCCTCCGCCGTTCCGACGCGGCGGTCAAGGCCAAGACGGGCTCGGGCGACCTCCACATCGGCGCCTCGACCGGCGACCTCGAGCTGACGACCGGCACGGGCGACGTCAGCCTCGACGGTGTGCACGGCGGCGAGGTCCGGGCCAGGACCGGCACGGGCGACGTCACCATCGCCGTCGCCCACGGGGTCGCGGCCTACCTCGACCTCAACACCGTCACCGGCGACGTCGACATCGACCTCGAGGAGACCTCGGGACCGGGGGACTCCGAGGCCCAGGCGCGCCTCGTCGTGCACTCGGGCAGCGGCGACATCCGGGTCAAGCGGGCGCAGGTGAGCCTCGCATGAGCACCGGGACCCTGAGCCTGTCGCCCCAGGAGGCGATCGCCCGCGACCGCATCGTCGAGCGCGTCGCCGCCCGTCACCACGCCCCCAAGGTGGGTCGCACCCGCCGGCACGTCCGGGCCGCGCTCCTGCTGCGCAGCCTCGCCGAGCGGCTCGACCCCTCCGCCGAGCGTCCCGGGCGCGCCGACCTGCACGTCGTGCCCGCGCCGCACGCCGGCAGCCCGCGTCCCTGGACCGCAGCACCCCGCCGGGCCCCGCACCGGCACAGCTGAAGCCCATCCCTCCCCACGGAGCCCGTCGACCCCCGTCGGCGGGCTCCGTGCATCTCCGCCCACCGGGCGCGTGGCACCATCGGAGGATGTACGTGCCCACGGCGAACGCCATGGCCGGACCCGACGTCACGGCCTTCCTCGCGACCCATCCGGCCGCCCGCCTCGTGACCGTCGGGCCCGACGGTCGTCCGGACTCCACCCTGCTGCCCGTCATCGTCGACGGCGACCGCGTCGTCGGCCACCTCGCCCGGGCGAACGAGCACTGGGCGCGCATCGCGCCGGGGTCGCCGGGACTCGTCGTCGTGGGCGGTGCCGACGCCTACGTCTCCCCGGGGTGGTACGCCAGCAAGGCCGAGCACGGACGCGTCGTGCCGACGTGGAACTACACCGAGGTCCAGCTGCGTGGCGCCGTCACCGTCCACGACGACCCCGACTGGGTGCTCGACGTCGTCACCCGGCTCACCGAGCGGCACGAGTCCGGGCGCGAGCTGCCGTGGTCCGTCACCGATGCCCCGTCGAAGTACGTCCGCGGGCGGTTGCGGGCCATCGTCGGCATCGAGGTCGTCGTCGAGTCGGTCGAGGGCAAGGCCAAGCTGAGCCAGAACCGGTCGGACGCCGACCGCGAGGGAGCGATCGCGGGGATGCGTGCCGAGGGCTCCGGTGCCGCGCTCGTGGTGGCCGACGAGATGGAACGCACCCTCCGGGGCTGAACGCCGCTGCGGCACAAGGCCGCCCAGCCCATGCCGAACGCATCACCTGGGCACAGACGCCCCACAGGCGCCGGCGCGAACGTGGGGACATGGACACGACACCCCGCCCCGGAAATGCTCCCTCGACCTTCCGTGCCACGCTCCGTCGCGGCCTCGGCGCAGCCGGCGCTGCCGTCGCCGTCGCCTTCGTCGGCACCACGGCCCTGGGGGCCGGGGAGGCACACGCCGCAGGGGTCTCCGGCGGTCTGACGCCCGTCCGCACGGCGTCCGCGCCGACGCCGCACCCGCACCGCAACCACGCGGCTCACCCGGCCAACCTGCCGGCGGCGACGACGACGGCCTACCGCTACTCGTTCCGCGACGGCCAGCTCATCCGCCTCTGACCACTCGTCCCCGTCCCGGTCGTCAGTGCGACGGGTCGAGCCAGGCGTGCACGAGCGGCACGACCGAGGCGCCCTCGCCGCTCGCCGACGCCACGCGCTTCATCGAGCCCGCGCGGATGTCCCCGGCCGCGAAGACGCCCGGCACCGTCGTCTCGAGGCTCTCGGGCGGCAGCCCGTCGCGCCAGCGGTCCTGGGGCACGTCGCGGCCGGTCAGGACGAAGCCCCGTTCGTCCCGGACCACCTCGTCGGGCAGCCAGTCGCAGTGCGGCGCCGCGCCGATGAGCAGGAAGAGGCCGCGGCACTCGCGCCGCTCCTGCGTGCCGTCGGCGGTGTTGCGCACGGTGACCCATCCGAGCCGGCCGTCCTCGCCGGGCCCACCCTCGAGGACCTCGGAGCAGGCGAGGACGGAGATCCGAGGGTTGTAGGCGATCTCGCCGACGAGGTAGCTCGACATCGTCTCGGCGAGCGATGCGCGCCGCACGAGGATCGTCACCGTGCGGGCGAAGCGGGCCAGGTGGATCGCCGCCTGCCCCGCCGAGTTGCCGCCACCGACGACGACGACGTCGGCCCCCTCCATCTCGCGGGCCGCCGTCATGGCGCTGCCGTAGTGCACGCCGAGCCCGACGAGGCGCTCGATGCCCGGCGCGTCGAGACGGCGGTACTTCACCCCGGCCGACACGACGACCGCGCGGGCGAGCAGGTCGCCGCCCTCGGTGCGGAGGCGGTGCGGCGCGAGGACGCCCTCGGCGTCCACCTCGCCGGGCACGAGTGACGTCACCGGCCAGCCGGAGAAGAACTGCGTGCCGAAGCGGATCGCCTGGTTGCGCGCCCGCTGGGCGAGCCGCATACCGCTGATGCCCCTCGGGAAGCCGAGGTAGTTGCGGATCATCGACGACGTGCCCGCCTGTCCGCCGACGGCCTCGGCCTCGAGCACGACGGTGCTCAGTCCCTCGGACGAGGCGTAGACGGCGGCCGCGAGACCCGCCGGGCCGGCTCCGACGATGGCGACGTCGACGACGCGGTCGACATCGACGTCGGCCGGGCGACCGTAGATGGCGGACGCGACGTCGCGCACGCTCCTGGCACTGCCGACGCGCTGGTTGAGGTCCATGAAGAGCGGGAACTCCGCCTCGCCGCCCTCGGCAGCGACGAGCGCGAGGACGTGCCGGCCCTTCTCGCTCTCGGGCGCGTAGACGCGGTTGGGCAGGCCCATCCGGTCGAGGTAGTCGCGGATGCTCAGGGTCAGGGCGTCCTCGACGGGCGAGACGAGGGCAACCGCCACGACCTCGGGCTCGGCCACCGTCGAGCCCCAGTCGGACAGCAGCTCGCAGATGGCGGTGTGGAACTCCTCGTCGCGGGCACCCCGCGGCGCGAGCAGGTAGGCGTCGTACTTGCCCTTGGCCATGCCACCGCGGAGGCGCTCGGCGTCCTCCCTGAAGGTCGACACGTGCGCGGCGATGACCCGGCGGGCGGTCGGCACCGTCTGGCGCCACCAGTGGAAGGCCTCGTGCACGTCGGCGTCGGGCAGGCGGGACTCGGTGACGATCATCGCCACCTGGCCGCCTTCGGCGACGACGCGCTTCGCGGCCAGCTTGGCCTCGTGGGCGGAGGTCGCCGTGGGCAGCTCGTAGTCGCGGGCGTAGCGCCCGAACTCGTCGAGCAGCTCGTCGCAGCGGGTCTCGGACACGAGGATGATCGCCGGCTTCACCCTGCCGATCCTAGGAGCCCCGGCCCCCCGGGAACATGCCGTGGAGTATGCCGTCGCCTCAGTCGGTGACGACCGTGACGTCGTCGGGTGCGCTGAGCACCTCGACGTCACCGTCGGCCGAGACGGCGAGGTCGACGCGGCCGCCGCAGAAGCGCAGTCCCTCGACGCGCAGCGCCCCGTAGGGGGCGGGCCGCACCGGCGAGAGGTGCAGCGTGCGGGTGGCCGCGTCGGGTCGGGGACGGAGCGCCACCGTGAGCAACGCGACGGCGGAGGCCGCCGACCACGCCTGGGGCCGGCACGACGCCGGGTAGGGCGTCGGCGCACCGGCCAGCGCGAGACCGGAGTAGAGCTCGGGCCAGCGGTAGGAGAAGGCCTCGGCCGACGCGAGCAGGGTCCGCGCGACCTCGCTCGCCTCGGCGCCGAATCCCTCACGGGACAGGCCGATCGCCGTGATCGCGGTGTCATGGGTCCAGATCGAGCCGGTGTGGTAGCCGATGGGGTTGAAGCCGCCGTTGCCGGTGCCGAAGGTGCGCACGCCGAAGTCGTCGAGCAGCTCGCGGCCGGTGACGGTGGCCGCCACCCGGGCGGCCTCGTCGGGGGACAGGGCGCTCGTGCCGAGCACGTGGCCCATGTTGGAGCCGAGCCCGTCGACCGCTCGGCCCGCGCCGTCGAGCGCGATGGCGAGGTGGTGGCCCGCGTCGGTGTCGACCCAGAAGCGGGCGCGCAACCGGCCCTCGAGAGCGGTCGCCGCGGCGTCCGCGGCGTCGGCCTCGGTGGCTCCCGCGGTGTCGTCACCGAGCGACCGGTGGAGGCGTGCGGCGGCGCGGAGGGCCTCGACGGCATACGCCTGCGCCTCGACGAGCGCGATGGGGGCGTCGGCGACGGTGCCGTCGCGCCAGCGGATCGAGTCGCCGGAGTCCTTCCAGCCCTGGTTGGCGAGGCCGGTGCCGGACGTGTCGAGGTACTTGAGCAGGCCGTCGTCGTCGGGCTGCCCGTCGCCCGTGAGCCAGGCGACTGCTGCCCGCAGGGCCGGCAGCAGGGGGCGGGCGCGCTCGAGCGGGAGGCCCCAGTCGCACGCGTCGGCGAGGAGGCAGACCCAGAGGGCGGTCGCGTCGACGGTGCCGTAGTAGACCTGCGGCAGCGTCATGCCGGTGGTCGTGTCCCGGTGCACGTGGCGCCGCAGCTCGTGTGGGATCTTGCCGGGCGCCTCGCCCGTGACGGGGTCGTGCGTGGTGCCCTGGCGTCGGGCGAGGGTGTGCAGCGTGCCCTCGGCGAGTTCGGTGCCGAACGGCAGCAGCATGCGTGCCGTCCAGATGGAGTCGCGGCCGAAAAGCGTGAGGTACCAGGGGGTTCCGGCGGCCGCGAAGACGTGCTCGGGCGATGCCGGGTCGCGCAGGACGAGGTGGCGCAGGTCGTCGAGGCCGCGTTCGACGGTGCGGGCGAGCCGGTGGTCCTGGGCGGTGACGCGCACGTCGTCCCACGCCAGCGCGTCGGAGCCGGGGTCGGCGTCGAAGGCGGAGGCCTGCAGCCGCTCCGTCGTGATGCGCAGGCAGGCCGAGGCGGTGAGTCCGGGCTCGACGACGAGCGTCGTCTCGAGAGCGACGGAACCGTCGTCACCCGGACGCACGGCCACGGTGGCGCCCGGGGGGAGCTCCTCGAGGGCGACGGTCGTGCGGTGCCAGTCGTCGGTGAGGACGAGACCGTCGGCCGTCGCGGTGGCCGCGGTGGCGGGCCCGCTGAGGTGGCCGGACTTCACGGCGCCGATGTCGAGGCCGTCGCCGGCGACGACGAGGCGAAGGGGAGCGTGCACGGTCTGCGCGGCCCGCGAGGTGATGGCGACGTGCTCGGTGAGGGTGCGGGTGCCCGACCCGAGCAGGCGCCTGCTGCGGAGCACCTCGACGGTCGGGTCGGGGCCGGGGTTGCCCAGCGCGCGCGCGGCCGCGGCGTAGTCGGCGGCGGCGCCCGACGCGCGCTCGGCCACGAAGGCCGGCGTCTCGCCGGCGATCTCGAGGCGCAGCGTGCCGAGGATGCGCCGGTCGTCGACGTAGAGCCCCTGGCTCGTGCCGGGGAGCACGTCACCCGAGCGGTCCGAGAGCACCGTCGCGTTCCCGTCGACGACGATGGACAGCTCGTGCAGCCAGGGCTGGCGAGGGGGGAGCGGCGCGTCGCGCTCGGACACCGAGGGGCCTTCCGTCGGGAGCAGGGGTCGTTGCCGGAGAGGTGCGGGGGGACGCCGAGGGCGCCCGACCAACCTGTCACGGAATGGTCAAGCACGCTTGACCATCGGGGCAGACAAGAGCATGCTCCCTCACGTATGAACGTTCAAGTCTGTTCCGTTTTGAACGATCAACACGGCCCGTGGCGGGCCGCGACCAAGCGCAAGGGAGCGTGACGGGTGAGCACCGACGAGAGCCGAGAGGCCCGGCGAGACGCTGTCGCCGCCCCGTCGCGCCCGACCATCGTCGACGTCGCCGAGGCCGCGGGCGTGTCGCGCCAGACGGTGAGCAACGCCCTCAACCGACCGCACAAGGTCGCCCCCGACACCCTCGAGCGCGTGCTCCGGGAGATCGAGCGGCTGAGCTTCACCCCGCACGTGTCCGCGCAGCAGCTGCGCCGTCAGCGTGCCTCGGCCTACGGCTTCGAGGTCAACCCGTCGGGCCACCGCCGCCTCGGCCACATCCTCGACGAGTTCCTCGTCGAGCTCACCGTGTCGGCGCCCTCGCACGCCAGCCACCTCGTGGCCTTCGCACCCGACCCCGATGACGTCATCGCCGGCTACCGGCAGACCCTCGCGAGCGGTCTCGTCGACGGCTTCGTCCTCGCCGACACCCGGCACTCCGACCCCCGTCCGCCCTGGCTGCTCGAGCAGCACGTGCCCTTCGTGTCCTTCGGACGCGTCTGGGACCTGCCGGAGCTGACCCGCTGGGTCGACGTCGACGGCCACGCCGGCGTGCTCCAGGCCGTGCGGCACCTCGCCGAGGCCGGCTACGCCCAGATCGGCTGGCTCGGCTGGCCCACCGGCTCACCCGTGGGTGACAACCGCCGGCAGGGCTGGTCCGACGGCCTCGCCGAGCTCGGCGTCACGGGCGACGCCCCGACCGCCGAGGCGGTCCAGGACCTCGACGAGGCGACGGACGCCGCCGCCCGACTGCTCGACCGGCTCGGTCCGGACTCCGCCGTCGTCTGCGCCTCCGACCTGCTCGCCCTCGGGGTGCTGCGCGCCGTGCGCAACCGCGGCCTCGAGCCCGGACGCGACGTCGGGGTCGTCGGCTTCGACGACACCGACGTGGCTGCCGCCATGCAGCTGACGAGCGTCCACCAGCCCGTCGCCGAGGCCGCCCGCACCGCCTGGGACATGCTCGTCGACCCCACGACCACACCCGGACCGGTGCTCCTCGAGCCCTCCCTGACCGTGCGCGCCTCGAGCGTGCGCGAACCGGCCGCCCCCGCGCGTGCCGACACCCGACCCACCGCCAAGCAAGCGCGGCCCGACGAGGACCCACCCGGCATACGCCCGTGATCCACGGGTACGTGCCGCTGACCACACCACACCCGAAAACAGGAGAGAACGATGTCACGCAAGACCACCACGGCCGCCGCAGCGGCCTGCCTCACCGGAGTGCTCGCCCTGAGCGCCTGCGGCGGGGGCGGCTTCAGCGGTGGCAACAACGCGCCGCAGGCCACCGCGAAGGGCCCGGTCAAGCTCACAGTCATGATCGGCAGCTCGGGCGACGCCGAGACCAACGCGGTCAAGGCGGCCACGGAGGCGTGGGCCAAGAAGACCGGCAACACCGTGGAGGTCATCGCCGCCTCGGACCTCGGCCAGCAGCTGGGTCAGGCCTTCGCGTCGACGACGCCTCCCGACGTCTTCTACACCGACGCCTCCAAGGTCGGCACGTTCGCCAAGGCCGGAAACCTCTACGCCTACGGCGACCAGGTCAAGGACGCCGGCTTCCTGCCGGCCCTCGTGAAGGCCTTCACCTACGACAACAAGTTCTACTGCGCCCCCAAGGACTACTCGACCCTCGCTCTTGAGATCAACCCCGACCTGTGGACCAAGGCCGGGCTCACCGACGCCGACATCCCCAAGGACTGGGCCGGCCTCGAGGCCGTCGCCAAGAAGCTGACGTCGGGCAAGGTCACCGGTCTCGTCATCGGCAACGACATCAACCGCAGCGGAGCCTTCATCAAGCAGGCCGGTGGGTGGATCGTCTCCGAGGACGGCAAGACGATGACGGCCGACAGCGCACCCGCCAAGGCGGGCCTCGCCGAGGTCCAGAAGATGATGAAGGACGGCGTCCTCAAGTTCAGCTCCGACACCTCCCCGGCCACCGGCTGGGGCGGCGAGGCGCTGGGCAAGGGCATTGCGGCCATGACCATCGAGGGCAACTGGATCAGCGGTGCCAAGAAGGACTTCCCCGACCTCAAGTACAAGGTCGTCGAGCTCCCCGCGGGCCCGGCCGGCAAGGGCACGCTGCTCTTCAGCAACTGCTGGGGCATCGCCGCCAAGTCGCAGAACCAGGCGCAGTCCGTCGACCTCGTCAAGTCGCTCATCACGACTGAGCAGCAGATGAAGTTCGCCGACGCGTTCGGCGTCATGCCCTCGACCGAGGAGGGCGCCAAGGCGTTCGCGGCGAAGTTCCCCGACCAGCAGGCCTTCGTCGCCGGCGGCGAGTACGCGCAGGGCCCGGTCAACCTGCCGGGCTTCGACGAGGTCATGACGAAGTTCAACTCGCAGCTGGCGACCCTGGGCAAGGGCGGCGACCCGAACGCCTGGCTCGCGGAGCTTCAGAAGAACGGCACCTCGGCCATCTCCGACTGACCCAGCCACGGCGTCCGCCCGCCCCATGGCGCGGCGGGCGGACGCCCTCTCCCCACGGTCGCCGATCCCCAGGAGGGCTCCATGGCATCCATCGACGAACGTCCGCAGGACGACGTCTCCGCGTCCGGCGCGCGAGCCGGACAGGTGGCCGCGGCCTCCGCGGGCACCCCGACCGGGCCGGCCGGCGCCCCCGGAGCCCGACGTGCCCCACGCCGCAGCGGTAGCGGCATACGGGGGCGTGAAGGTGCGGCAGGCTGGATCTTCGTCGCTCCCATGATCGTCATCCTCGGGCTCTTCCTCGTCATCCCGATCGGGATGGCCCTGTGGGTGAGCTTCACCAACTGGCAGGGCAACACCAACCCGTTCGTGGTCGGGCAGGGCACCGACGTCGTGGGTCTGAAGAACTACACCGACCTCTTCGCGCGTGACGGCCTGACCCGCGACAACTTCATGCAGTCGATCGGCAACACCTTCTACTACGTGCTGCTCGTCGTCCCGCTGCAGACCGTCCTCGCACTCGCGCTCGCGCTGCTCGTGAACAACACGATGCTCAAGGGCCGCAGCTTCTTCCGCACCGCCTTCTACTTCCCGTCGGTGACGAGCTCGATCGCCATCGCGACGGTGTTCCTCTTCCTCTTCTCCAACACCGGCGCCGTCAACGCCTTCCTCGGATTCTTCGGCATCGACGGCCCACAGTGGTTCAGCGACAGCCGCGGCCTGCTCCACCTCGCCTTCAACGCCGTCGGGATCGACAACCCCGCGTGGGCCCAGGGCGAGATCTTCGGACGCAGTCTCTGGGACTGGCTCTCCGGGCCGTCGGTCGCGATGTTCGTGATCATCTTCCTCGTCATCTGGACGACGTCGGGCACCTTCATGCTGATGTTCATCGCGGCGCTGCAGGACCTGCCCGTCGAGATCGACGAGGCGGCGGCGCTCGACGGCACCTCGCGCTGGCAGAAGCTGCGGCACGTGACGCTGCCGATGATCAAACCGGCGCTCTTCCTCGTCATCACCCTCGGGCTCATCGGCACGTGGCAGGTCTTCGACCAGATCTACGTCATGGGCAAGGGCGCTCCCGCGGGGACGACACTGAGCCCCGCCTTCCTGTCGTACCAGCAGAGCTTCGGCAACTTCCGCTACGGCTCGGGCGCGGCCATGGCGTTCGTCGTGTTCCTCATCATCGTCGTCCTGACGCGCGTCCAGCGGTACGTGCTGACCGACAAGGACGAGCGCAAGCCCTTCTTCCGACGCGGAGGCCGCAGATGAACGTTCGCAGGTCCAACCCCGTGAAGACGATCCTGCTCTACGTGGCAGTGCTCGCGTTCGCCGTGCTCTTCATCTACCCGTTCCTGATCCAGATCGCGACCTCGTTCAAGACCGATCCGGACGCCGCGAACAACCCGCTGTCGCTCGTGCCCAATCCCTTCACCACCCAGGTGTGGCAGCGCATCTTCGGCCAGACCGGCGACTCGTCGGTGCCGATCACCACCTGGGCACAGAACTCGGTCCTCATCACCCTCGTCGTCACCGCCTGCCGGGTCTTCCTGGACTCGCTGGCCGGGTATGCGCTCTCGCGGCTGCAGTTCCGTGGCCGCAAGGCCGTCTTCGCCGCTCTCCTCGCGGTGATGGCGGTGCCGGGTGTGGCCCTGCTCATCCCGAAGTTCCTCATGGTCAACTACCTCGGCATCTACGACACCTACACCGCGATGATCCTGCCCCTCATCGTCGACGCCGCAGGCATCTTCATCATGAAGCAGTTCTTCGACTCGGTGCCGATCTCGATCGAGGAGGCGGCCCGGATGGACGGCGCGAGCATCTTCCGCACCTTCTGGTCGGTGGTGCTGCCGATGGCCAAGCCGGCGCTCATCACCCTGACCATCCTGTCGTTCCAGGGTTCGTGGAACGAGTTCTCACACTTCCTCGTGGTGACCAAGGGCACCCCCGAGCACCAGACGCTCGTCACCGGTCTGGCCAGCATGACGAGCGGACAGCTCGGCGCCGGCACGCAGTACCCGCTCAAGCTCGGCACCGCCCTGCTGACGACGATCCCGGTCGCGCTGCTCTTCTTCGCGCTCCAGCGCTACTTCATCCGGGGTGCGAACGAGGGAGGCGTCAAGGGGTGATGGGCCCACCCGCCGCCTGAGGTCGCTGGCGCAGCGTGAGCCAGAGGCGGTGCGCGGTGATGACCGCGAGGGCCCAGGCGAGGCCGATGAGCCAGCCGGCGAGCACATCGGTGAGCCAGTGGTGCCCGAGGAAGACCCGAGAGAGCCCCATCGTTAGGACGAAGATCGTGCCGACCGTGATCGCGAGGGTCCGCTGCCAGGCGGCCGTCGTCTCGATGAGGACGAGGTAGACGACGATCGTCGTCAGCACCGTCGCGTTGAGGGTGTGGCCGCTCGGGAACGACGGCGAGAGCTCGAGCGGTGGCACGGCGAGCGAGGCCGGAGGGCGGGCGCGGTCGACGAAGTTCTTCCCGACGATCGTCATGGCGAGCGATCCGGCCGCGGCGATGACGGTGAGGACGATCGGCGTCCACCGGCGACGGCGCCACGTGATGATCGCGACGGCGACGAGGGCGAGGATCGGCATGCCGACGGGGCCGCCGACGTCGGTGAAGGCCGTGACGGCGGAGTCGAGGCCGGGCGAGCGGAGGGTGATCGCCGTGTCGAGCACCGGTTGGTCGACGGCCGTCAGGCCGTCGCGCCCGACGACACCCTCGTAGACCGTCTCGATGCCCTCGACGAGGGCGACCATGACGACGAGCGCGATGACCGCGAAGACGACGAAGGCCACGTGCGCGGAGGACCACGACCGGATGCGGCGGGCTGCCGGTCGGGACACGCGGGCCAGGCCGGCGAAGACGTCGACGAGCCACCGCCCGAAGCGGGTGTGCCAGGTGGTGAGGTCGCGTGCCCCGATCGTGTCGTCCGGGGTCGGCGGGCGCGTGGGCTCTGGCATGCCCCATCCTTACCCAGCAGCGGTCACCGGGCGCGGAGGTATGCCGTCCGGCGCGTCCCGTTGCGACGTAAACCATTGTGGGACAGTCGTTTTCGGTGTGGACAACTCTGGTGCAGCCAGTCGAACACCTGTACGATTGTGGGTATGGAGCAGAGGAGCAGGACTGGGACCACGTCGCGTCCCTGGCCGCCGACCTGCACGACGCGCACGCCCGGCTCGTCGACTTCGTCGTCGCGGTCCTGGCCGACGGGTCGTGGCAGGCCGCGGGGCTGCGCTCGCCCGAGCACTGGCTGATGCTCCGGGCGGGGCTGTCCCGGGGTCAGGCCGGTGCGGTGGTGCTGCTGGCCCGCCGGGCGGGGGAGCTGCCCGCGACCGTTGCCGCGTTGCGGGAGGGGCGGATCAGCCTGGACCAGGCGGCGGTCGTGGCCCGGCACACCCCGGCCGCGTTCGACCCCACGGTCGCGCAGTTCGCCCAGCACGCGACGGTGACCCAGCTGCAGCGTTCGGTGACCCGCTACGACTTCACCCTGCAGCCCGACAGCGTCGACGACCGCGGCCGGGGCCTGCCCGGCGAGATGCCGCCCGGTGACGAGAGCGGCGGGGAGGACGGACGCGGTGGGTCACGGAAGCGGATGCCGGTCGAGCCGGCGCACCTGAGCATGGGCCTCGACGTCGACGGCCGGTTCCGGCTGCGCTACGACGCCCCGGCCGAGGTCGGTGCCCTCGTCGAGTCAGCGTTGGCCGAGGCCAAGGACCACCTCTTCCACACCCTCACCCCCGAGAGCGACCACGACGCTGACGGCAGCGTGAGCCACGAGCAGAAGCAGGCCCTCAACGGGGACGTCCTGCACCCGACCTGGACCGAGATCGACGGCGGCCGGCCCCGCGTCACGTGGGCCGACGCCCTGCTCGTGCTCGCCACCCGCTCCCTCGACGCCGCAGGCAGTGACAGGGCTGGTGGTGCAGCCCGGCGGGCGCGCTACCGGGTGCAGGTCCACCTCGACACGGACGGTGGCTGGCTCACCGGCCGCCCCCGCCTGCCCCAGCACATCACCAACCAGCTCACCTGCGACGGCACCCTGACCCCGGTCTGGGAGACGCAAGGGCACCCCGTCAACGTCGGCCGCGCCCACCGCGTCGTCCCCCACCGCACCCGCATCCTGGTCCTGGACCGCGACCGTGGCTGCCGCTTCCCCGGCTGCGCCTCCACCCACCACCTCGAGATCCACCACCTGACCCACTGGCGCGACGGCGGCCCCACCGACACCACCAACCTGCTCGCCCTGTGCACCTTCCACCACGACGGACACCACCGCGGCGAGTTCACCCTCACCGGCGACCCCACCCGCCCCGACGGGCTCACCTTCCACACCGACACCGGCCTGCTCATCGGCCCACCCCAGCAACCACCCCCACCCCACGCGCCGCCCCGCCTCGCCGTGGCCCCCGACCCGAACCAACCGGACGGGTCGGACCAGCCGGACCGTCGCAGACCACCAACCCGACTCGGGCGGCGCTACCCCGCCCCCTCCGGTGGCACCCTGCACCTGCACCTCGTCGACTTCACCCCGACCTGACGCGGATCACCTGTCGAAGAGCTGCTGTCCCTTCCACGTCGACAGGCAGAACGGGTGGCCGGCCGGGTCGGCATAGACGCGGCAGTGGTCGTTGGGCTGGACCTCGAGGAGTCGGGCCCCGGCCGCGGTCGCGCGTGCCCCGCTCGCCGCGAGGTCGTCGACGAAGAAGTCGAGGTGCAGCTGCATCGGCGCGGACCCGCCCGGCCAGGTCGGTGGCGCGAAGTCCTCGACCTGCTGGAAGGCGATGAGCGCACCACCGGTGCTGACCGCAGCCCAGTGCGCCGAGCCCTTCGCGACGCCCTCGGTGATCTCGGCGTAGAACGTCGCCAGCGCGAGCGCGTCGGGAGCGTTGACCGTGGTCCCGTCGAACCTGATCGTGCCGGACATCAGTGGTCCGACAGGTTCTCGTAGGCGGGGGTCAGCGCCGTCCAGCGCTCCTTCCAGGCCGGTGCGGGCACCTCCTGCGACCAGCCACCGGCGTGGGCCGAGCCGCCGCTGACCAGTGAACGCCCGAGGTCCTCGAGGTGCACCTGCCAGCCGGCTCCGTAGAAGTGCAGCTGCCCGACCGGCAGGCCGCGCTCCTCGACGACGAGTCGGGTCTGCGCCCCCTCGACGGTGAGCCAGGCCTCGATCTGGCTCTCGTCGTCGGTGCCGGGCTCGGTCGTCAGCAGCAGGTGGTGCGGTGCGTCGCAGACCTCGACCGTCGCCGGTCCGGTCCACGTGCTCGTGAAGACGGCGTGCACCGTCCCGCCCACGCGGAGGTCCCCGGACACCTCGGCGATCCATCGGGCCAGCCGCTCGGGGTTCGTGCACGCCTCCCAGAGGTCGTTGATGTCCGTGTCGTAGACGTCCTCCACGCGGACTGCTCCGCGGGTGTCGTCGAGGGCGCGCATCGTGCCGGTGATCTTCACTTCCGTGCCTTCTTTCCTCGTGCGATCTCCGTGTGCAGGGCATCGAGCCGGTTCTGCCACAGGGCGCGGTAGCCTGCCAGCCACTCGTCGACCTCGACGAGCGCCTCGGGGCGCAGGGTGTAGATCCTGCGCTGCGCCTCCTGGCGCACGTCGACGAGCCCGGCCTCGCGGAGCACCCGCAGGTGCCGGGACACGCCCGGCCGGGCGATCGGCAGGGCGTCGGCGAGCTCGCCGGCGGTCGCCTCGTGGTTGCGCAGGATCTCGAGCACCGTGCGTCGGCTCGGGTCGCTCAAGGCCTGCAGTACCGCGTCCATGTAGTGAATGTACCCAACCTGGTATGTACCCGCAAGGGTAATCAACAACCACGGCCCTCTGCATGGTAGGAACGAAGCGTGCCGATCCTGCCGACCGAGCGTGACCCGCGGTCATCACGATCCGGCGCGGAGGCACGCTGACGGACGAGCACCACCGGCTCCTCGCCGAGTGGGCCCTCGGGTGTGCCACGCACGTGCTGCCGCTCTTCGAGTCCGCGCACCCGGACGACACCCGTCCGCAGGACGCCATGGAGGTCGCCCGCGCACGAGCTGGGCGCGGCGGCATGCGCCATCCGTGAGCTCGTGCTCGACGACCAGCGTCGCCGCAGTGCCATCTGCTGGCACGTCTTCGACGACTGAGGTGCTTCGGCCTCAGCCGCCGAAGTCCTGCGTCCAGTAGTAGCGGTAGGGCCCGCCGACCGCCGAGCCGACGCCGATGGCCTTGTAGCGGCAGCTGAGGATGTTGGCCTTGTGTCCCGGGCTCTTCATCCACGCGTCCATGACGGCCTTGGGTGTGGGGTACCCGGCCGCGATGTTCTCGCCGATGAGCGAGCCGGTGTAGCCCTGCGCCCGGATGCGCTGCGCGAAAGTGCGGCCGTCGAGGCTCGTGTGCGAGAAGTAGCGGCGCTTCGCCATGTCGATCGAGTGCGCCTGCGCCGCTCGTGAGAGGCGCGCGTCGAGCACGAGGGCGCGGCACCCGACCTTGGCCCGCTGCACGTTGACGAGCTGGATGACCTGGTTCTGGACGCTCACCGTGGCCGCCTCGGCCGGCCGCGACGAGCCGATCGCCGGCGTGGCCGCGAGCGCGGCCGAGGCGGCGATGACGAGGCCGACGCGGGTGCGGGTGGAAGTGCCGTTGGGCTGCATGGGTCCTCCGAGATGACTGCGGGCGTATGCCGTCCGGCCACGGTACGGAGGTCGGTGGCCGCCGGTCGACAAATCGGACATATCAACCGCGCGACGACGATGTCAGCCGTGGCGCTCCCGGTGCTGCGCGCGCCAGTCGGTGTACTCGGTGACCTCCTTCACGGCGTCCCAGGCGGCCTTGAACACCCGGGCCGCCGCGGCCGTGACCTCGTCCTCCGGGGTGGTTCGCGCAGGTCGAGCGACTCGAGGTCGAGTCCGGCATGCGGGTCCGGCGTCACGGGCCCATCATGCCCGCGCGGTGGACCGGCCACCGTCACCGCCTCTGGCTAGCGTTGGCGCCATGACCTTCGAGGTGCGCCCCGCGACGCTCGCGCGGTTCGACGACGTCGCGACGATGCTCGGCCCGAGGAGCCCGGCCTCGACCGTGTGCTGGTGCCTGAGCCACCGGCTCGACTCGAGGACCAACAGGGCGCTCGTCGGTCCTGAGCGCGGCGAGTTCGTCCGCGACCTGACGCGCCGCGCCGTCGCGCCGGGAGTGCTGGCCTACGACGGCGCCGAGGTCGTCGGCTGGGCCGCCGTGGCGCCCCGGTCCGAGCTGCCCTTCGCGCGGTCGGCGAAGATCCCGCACGTCGACGACGTCGCCGTGTGGTCGATCTGGTGCATCCGGGTCCGCCCCGGTCACCGCGGCCAGGGCATCGCCCGACCGCTCCTCGAGGGCGCCGTCGGCTACGCCCGCGACCAGGGCGCGCCCGCCGTCGAGGGCTACCCCGTCGACAACCGCGGCCAGAAGGTCGACCTCACGATGGCCTACGTCGGCACGCGCGTGCTCTTCGAGCGAGCCGGCTTCGCCAAGGCGGCCGACACCGACTCCGTGTCCGGGGGCTTCCCCCGCGTCGTCATGCGCCGGGCGCTGTCCTAGGGTCGCGGCATGACGGTCGTTGGCGCTGACGGGCTCGCCCGCCCCACGTGGGCGTCGGTCGACCCGCTCCTCATGGACTACTACGACACCGAGTGGGGGGTGCCGATCCGTGACGAGCGAGGCCTCTACGAGCGGATCTGCCTCGAGGGCTTCCAGGCCGGCCTGTCGTGGGCGACGATCCTGCGCAAGCGCCCGAACTTCCGGGCGGCCTTCTCCGACTTCGACCCCGACGTCGTGGCGACCTACACCGACGCCGACGTCGAGCAGCTGCTCGGTGACGCCGGCATCATCCGCCACCGCGGCAAGATCCAGGCGACGATCACCAACGCCCGGGCCACCATCGCGCTGCGCGACGAGGGCGGGCTCGTCGACTTCGTCTGGGGTTTCCAGCCGCCCGACACCCCGCGCCCGGAGGGCCACTCCGACGTTCCGACCGTGTCCGACGAGAGCAAGGCGCTCTCAAAAGCCTTGCGCAAGAAGGGTTTCGCGTTCGTCGGACCTACGACCATGTATGCCTTGATGGAGGCCGTCGGCATCGTCGACACCCATCTCATGAGCAGCCACCGGCGCGGTAGCTCGGGCGTCTGGCCCGCCTAGCCCTCAGCCGAGGATCGCCCGCGCTGCGTTGTGGCCGGGGATCGCGCTGACACCGCCGCCCCGCCGGGCCCCCGCACCGCCGAGCAGCACGTTGTCGTATGCCGTCTCGACGCCCCACGTGCCCACCTCGACGTCCCGCTCGGCCCAGGGCCACTGCAGCGAGCGGTGGAAGATGTTGCCGCCGGGCAGGCCGACCGACTGCTCGAGGTCGACGGGGCTCTTGACCTCGATGCAGGGGTTGCCGTCGGCGTCGCGGGCGAGGACCGACTCGATCGGTTCGCCGAGCACCGAGTCGAGCGAGCGGAGGGTGGCGGCCAGGGCCTCCTTCGTCGCGGTCTCGTTGTCGGCGCGGAAGAGCCGGGCCGGCAGGTGCAGGCCGAAGAGGGTCAGCGTCTGTGCGTCCGTGGCGGCGAGATCCGCTCCGAGGATCGAGCGGTCCGAGAGGGTGTGGCAGTAGATCTCGCACGGGGGAAGGTCGGGGATGCTCCCGTCGCGCGCGACGGCATACGTCTGCTCGAGCTGGCCGTAGCCCTCGTTGATGTGGAAGGTGCCGGCGAACGCGGCGGCGGGATCGACGGCGGCGTCGCGCAGGCGCGGCAGGCGCGTCAGCAGCATGTTGACCTTGAGCTGGGCGCCCTCGACGTCGGGCTCGGTGTCGACCGGTGCCGCACCCGCAGCGGCGAGGAGGCGGTTGAGGACAGTGGGTGCGCAACCGGCCACGAGGGTGCCGCCGACGGCGCTGCCGGTGCCGGCGCTCCCGCCGGACCAGGCGACCTCGCCCGTCGAGGGGTCGACCGACGTGACCTCGGCGCCCGTGACGATCGTCGCGCCGGCCGAGACCGCCGCTGCCGCAAGGGAGTCCGTGAGCGCGCCCATGCCCCCGACGGGGACGTCCCAGTCTCCGGTGCCGCCGCCGATGAGGTGGTAGAGGAAGCAGACGTTCTGGCGCAGGTCGCCCTCGCCGAGCGAGGCGAACGTGCCGATGAGGGCGTCGGTGGCGATGATGCCGCGGAGCGTGTCGTCGTCGGTGACCGACTCGATGAGCTCGCCGATGGGCCGCGTCGTCAGTGCGTCAAAGAGGTCGCCGTCCCCGGAGAGCGTGCGCACGTCGTCGCGGGAGCGCAGCGGCTCGAGGACCGTCGGGAAGACCCGCGCGGCGACGTCGGCCATCCGGCCGTAGAAGTCACTCCACCCGGCGTACGCGTCGTCACCACCGGTCAGCGCGCGAAAGGCCGCTCGGGTCGCCGCGGCGTCACCGTGGTCGACGAGGAGGCCGCGGGCGGGGTCCGACGGGACCGGCGTGTAGGACGAGTACCGCCTCCGGATGAGCCGCAGGTCGAGGTCGAGGTCGGTGAGCACCTGACGTGGCAGCAGCGAGATGAGGTAGGAGTAGCGCGACAGTCGTGCGTCGACCCCCTCGAAGGCGCGGGCGGACACGGCAGCGCCGCCCACCCGGTCCGATCGCTCGAGGAGGAGGACAGT
Organism: Terrabacter sp. Soil811; assembly: GCF_001429655.1. NCBI lineage: Bacteria > Bacillati > Actinomycetota > Actinomycetes > Micrococcales > Intrasporangiaceae > Terrabacter > Terrabacter sp. Soil811. The sequence goes on along the minus strand of NZ_LMSX01000001.1, from coordinate 1,182,149 downwards.
CCTTCCCGCGCGGGCCAGGTAGGCGGCGGCCGTGAGGCCGTTGTGACCGGCCCCGATGATGATGTCGTCGTAGCGCACCCGGTCAGACTAGGTGCCGTGCCCGGGCGACGCCCGACGACCTCACCACTTCTTCACCGCGGGCTCACCGCGGAGCCACGGACCTCCTCGCGGCGTCCTGACGGGCCGAGTAGAGCCGGTCCGCGGCGTCGATGCTGGCGCGGCTGCTCAGGTCGACCCCGGCGCGCGCGGCGGCGGCGCGGGCCGCGGGGGTCGTGAGGTCGGGAGCTACGAAACGCTCCGGTGTGATCGTGCGGTCGACGGCGGCATACCTCCTCGCGTCCCGGGCCAGCGCGTCGGCGGACGCGACGGCCCTGGCTTCGGCCTGCGACGCCGAGAGCGTGAGGGCGAGCCCGAAGGCGGGCTTGGTGACGACCGCGTAGCCGTCACGGTGCCCGGCGATGTTGGGGTGGTAGCTCTCGCCGACCGGGTTGGACAGGCCGTTGAGCCACTCGACGTTGTCGCACACGGCGTGGCCGACGAACTTCGAGGTCGGGTGGACGAAGGTGAAGCCGGCGTTCGAGGCGGCCGTGGCGGTCTTCGCGTTGAGCAGGTCGGCGGTCGCGTTGAGGCGCGACTCCTCGGTGGGGGAGAACCACGTGAACGCGTTGCAGTCCTCGCCGTTGAAGATGCGTGGGTATCCGACGACGATGACGCGGGCGTTCGGGGCCTTGGCGCGGATCGAGGAGTAGAGCGTCGCGAGCCGGCCCGGGATCGTGTTGGTGATGGTGCCCTGGGCCGTGTCGATGGCGCCGTTGCAGTTGCTGAGCCAGCTCGGCTGCGCGCACGTCGTCAGGACGCTCGCGAAGCCGGCGTCGTTGCCGCCCACCGAGATCGTGACGTATGCCGTCGTGCTCGACAGCGCGGACAGCTGGGTGTTCGTGACGTCGGCGACCGTCGCGCCGGAGCACGCGCGGAAGCTCAGTGCCAGCCCGAGGGCCGAGGCGTCGAGCGACGGGTAGGCGTAGACGGAGCGCTGGCACGACGTGCCGTCGCTGATGTACGTCCGGGTCCCCGTGCCCGAGGAGTAGGAGTCGCCGAGGGCGACGTAGCCCGTGCCCGCGGCGACGGCCGGGGCGCCGAGGGCGAGGGCGGCTCCGGCTCCGATGAGGGCGGAGAGACCGGCCCCGAGGGCACGCCGGCGGGTGGATGACATGACGGACCTGCTCTTCACGACACACTCCTTTGTGGGTGGAAGGCTTGCTGACGCCGAGCACTGCAACCTGCCGGGGCGCCGCCCGCCGGCCACGCTGTGCCCTGCGTCACACGTCCCACTACCGGACAGTAGGGGCACCGTGCCCGACCCGCGAGCCGAACTGCAGCCGGCCGGTCGGCTCGTCAGGACGGCGCCTCGCGACGGTCCCCGAGGAGGCTGCCGAGCCATTGCGCGTGAGGGTCGACGTCGACGAGCAGGGCCTTGACGAGCAGCGTCAGCGGGATGGCGAGCACGGCGCCGATGCCGCCGAGCAGCACGGACCAGACGACGAGCGACAGGACCGTCACGACCGCTGAGAGGCCCACCTCGTCGCCGACGATCTTCGGCTGGATGACCGACTGGATGATGAGGTTGATGACGCTGTAGACCACGACGACGAGGGCGAACAGGCTCCACCCCCCCTCGAGCAGCGCGAGGATCGCCGGTGGCACGAGGCCGATGACGAAGCCGATGTTGGGGATGTAGTTCGTGATGAAGGCGAGCAGGCCCCAGAGGAGCGCGCCCGGCACCCCGACGAGCCACAGGAACATGGTGTCGAAGACGGCGACGATGGCACCGAACACCGTTGCCACCACGAGGTATCGGCGCGTGCCGTGCGTGAAGGACATCATCGCCGACACGAACGCAGGCCGCTCGGTGCGGAGTGTCGTGAGGGTCTCGGAGAAGCCCCGGGCGTCCATCGCGGAGAAGAGCACGAGCGCGAGGACGAAGACGAGGTTCGTCACGAGCGACAGGATGTCCGAGAGGAGCGAGGTGATGAGCGCGCTGACGCGCCCGAGGTCGAAGGACGAGGCGATCGCCTGCGTCTGCTCGGGCTTGACCCCACGGGCGGCGAGCCAGTCGGTCACGTCGGCGACGAGGGCCGCTAGGTCGTCGGCGTACTGGGGGAGGAGGCCTGCGAGCTCGGCGCCGGACACGACGACGAGCAGGGCGAGCCCCACGATGCCGAGGTAGATCACGAAGACGACCGCGAGCGTGCCCAACCAGTGGGGCAGGCCGCGCCGGACCATGGCGTTGCGCACCGGGAAGGCCGCGATGGTCAGGACGAGGGCGAGGAAGAGCGGCCCGAGGATGCCCGACACGAGGTGGATGCCGAAGGCGACGACGAAGCCGGCCGCCAGCGCCACGAGGATGAGCACGCCCCGCGGGATCGCGGGGCGTGCTCGCCCCGCCGGAACGAGCCCGGACGGCGCCCCGGGGACCGGATCCCCAGGATCTCGGGCCCTCGGCACGTCCGTTCCGCTCATGCCTGTCATGTCACCACCGGCGCGCACGGCGGGCGTCACCCCGTCGGGGTGATGCCCACGGCGCGGGCGCACCGGAGCATGAAGGCGAGCGGTGCCGGTCACGACTCCGCCACGAACCGGGAGGAGTCCCATGTCGACTGCGACGACAGGGCCGATCGGGCCAGTGGACCTGGCGGTCATCGGCTTCCGCGGAGAGCTGCGGCAGGGCGGCATACGCGATGCGGTGGCGCGAGCGGTCGACAAGGGCGCGGTCCGCGTGCTCGACGTGCTGCTCGTCCGCAAGGACGACGACGGCAGCGTGCTGATGTACGACGCCGAGTCACCCGAGGGTGCCGAGGAGCTGCTCGGCTTCCCGACCGTCATGCCCGACCTCGTCGGCGAGGAGGACGCCCTCGCCATCGCCGCCGAGATGGATCCTGGCACGACGGTGCTCGTCATCGCCTGGGAGAACGTGTGGGCGTCCGAGATCGCTGCCGAGGTGCGCGAGCTGGACGGGCAGCTGCTCGTCATGGAACGCCTGCCGCGTGAGGACATCGAGGTGGCGCTCAGCGCGATCGCATCGAACGAGGAGGGGTCATGAGAGGACGCAGGGGCCGGCCCGGTCTGCTGGGGGTGGCCGCCCGTACGGCCGTCGTCGCCGGCACCGCCACCGCTGTGAGCGGCAAGGTGCACCAGGGCCAGCAGGCCAAGGCGCAGCAGGCCGCGGATGCCGAGGCCTACCGGCAGCAGCAGGAGGCCCAGGACATGGCTGCCCAGGCGCCCCCGCCCCCGCCGCCCCCGCCGCCCCCGCCTGCCGCGCCCGCAGCCGACGACATGCTGGACTCGCTCGAGCGCCTGGCGGCACTGCACGCGCAGGGCATCCTCACCGACGAGGAGCTGGCGCAGCAGAAGGCCCGCATCCTGGGCGGCTGATCCGGATGTTGGCGCCGCCATCGGTGACGACGCCGGCGGCACCGTGACGGGCGGGGCGGCTCGGGGAGCCCTCGCTCGGCTGAGGAGCCGGCCCTGGGGCGCCGACGTCAAGGCGGGGGTCGTGCTCGGTGTCGAGAGCGTCCCCGACGGTCTGGCGAGCGGCGTCCTCGCGGGCGTCAACCCGCTCGCCGGTCTCTACGGCTACCTCTACGGCATGGTCGGCGCGGCGCTCTTCACGAGCAGCACGCTCATGGCCGTCCAGGCGACGGGCGCCATGTCACTCGTCGTCGCCGACGCCGACCTGGGGTCTCGACCTGACCCGGAGCGGGCGCTCTGGACGTTGGCCGCGCTGACCGGCGTCGTCATGATCGCGGCCGGCCTGCTGCGGGGAGGGGTGCTGCTGCGGTTCGTGCCGAGCTCGGTCATGACCGGCTTCGTCACGGCCGTCGGCGTCAACATCGTGCTCGGCCAGCTCGGCGACTTCACGGGAGCCGAGACGTCCGGCGCCAACCGGGTCATGCGCACCTTCGACCTGGTCCTCCATCCGTCGCGGATCGACCTCATGACCCTGCTCGTCGGGGCGGTGACCCTCGTGCTCATCGTCGGGCTCCAGCGCACCCGCCTGGGCGCTCTCGGCCTCGTGGTGGCGATGGCCGTCGGCTCGCTCCTCGCCGGCGTGCTGGGGTCGCTCTTCGACGCGCACGTCGCGGTCGTGGGCGACATCGCCGCGGTCCCGCACTCCCTGCCGCTGCCGGCGCTGCCGTCGCTCGGCGACGTGCCCTACCTCGCGCTGCCCGCGGTCTCTCTGGCCTTCATCGGACTCGTCCAGGGCGCCGCGGTGTCGGCTGCGGTGCCCAACCCCGACGGGCGCCCGTCCGTCGCCTCGCGCGACTTCATCGGGCAGGGAGTCGGCAACATCGTCTCCGGTCTCTTCCGGGGTATGCCGGTCGGCGGCTCGATGTCGGCGTCCTCGCTCGTCGCGACCGCGGGCGCCCGGACGCGCCTCTCGCTCGGCTTCGCCGGCGGCGTCATGGCGCTCGTCGTGCTCGTGCTCGCCGACGTCGTGGCCCTCGTCGCCCTGCCGTCCATCGCGGCGCTGCTCATGGTCGTCGGAGCCGGCGCCGTGAAGCCGGCGAGGGTGCAGTCGGTGATGCGCACGGGGACCGTCCAGACCGTCGTCCTCGCGCTCACCTTCGTGCTGACCCTCCTCATCCCGGTGCAGTACGCCGTGCTCGTCGGGGTCGCCCTCGCGATCGTGCTCCATGTCGTCGAGCAGTCCAACCGGGTGCGGGTCACGCGCCTCGACCTCGACGGAGACGGGAGGGTGCGTCAGGGCGAGCCACCGGTCACCGTGCCGGGCGGCGAGGTGCTCGTGCTCCAGCCGTACGGCTCCCTCTTCTTCGCCAGCGCCCCGACGTTCCGCGCATTGCTACCACGCGTCGACGACGGGTCGCGGCACGCCGTCGTGGTGCTCCGTCTCCGCGGCGTCGACCAGATCGGCCTGACCCTCATCGACGTGCTCCGCGGCTACGCGAGGGAGCTCCAGGCCCACGGTGGCGTCCTCAAGCTCGTCGTCGACAACCGGCAGGTGCTGCACCAGATGGAGGCCGAGGGGCTCGTCGGGCTCGTCGGACCCGACCACGTCTACCTCGGCACCGAGTGGCTCGGCGAGACCACGCGCCGGGCCCGGGCCGACGGCCTGCGGCTGCTCGCGGAGTCCGACCCGACCGACGGGGAGTCGTGACCGCCTAGGCTGAGTGGCAACGCGTGGTCCGAGCGGACCTGACGACAGGAGGATGACCGTGGGGTTCCCGGAGAACGTGCTCGCCAAGGGAGAGAAGGTCGAGCGCGACCTGCACCCGCACTGGCTCACCGTCGTCGTGCCCACGATCTTCGGCCTGCTGCTGGCCGCGGCCTGCATCACCGTCGCCCGCGCCACCCCCGACGACGACACCGGCAACCGGATCCAGTGGATCGCCGTGGCGGTGTTCGTCCTCGTCGCCGTCCCGGCGGTCTTCGTGCCCTACCTGCGCTGGCGCACCACCCACTACGTCATCACCTCGCACCGCGTCATGGTGCGCCGAGGCATCCTGACGAAGAACGGCAAGGACATCACGCTCTCGAAGATCACCGACGTGAGCTTCCAGCAGACCGTGGTCGACCGGATCATCGGCGCGGGCTCGCTGCACATCGAGTCGGCCGGCGACAGCCCCGACGAGAACCTCACGAACATCCCGCGCAGCAACGAGGTCCAGCAGCTCATCAACCGCCTCATCGACGAGGACGACCTGCGCCGCCGCACCCACGGCCGCGGCATGGCCGACGCTCCCGGCTCGGACCCGGCCTTCGCGGCCGGCGACGACGACTACAGCGAGGACACGACGGCGATCCCGCGCCAGCGGTCCGACCGGCCCGACCGACCCGAGCTCGCGGAGGAGCGCCGCCGCCCGCGCGACCTCGGTGACAGCAGCGACCAGTCGCTCTGAGCCCGTCGCCGTCCCCTGCCGCACGGCAGGCGCGTGTGGCATCGTCGGGTCATGACCTCCACTGTCGACGAAGCCGGTGTGACCGCGACCTACCGGGCCGCCCGTGACGAGCTCCTCGCCCTGCGCGGCGACCACGCCAGAGCCGTCCGCGAGTTCACCTTCCCCGACGTGGGAGACCGCTGGAACTGGGGCGTCGACTGGTTCGACGCCATCGCCCGGGGCAACGGTGGCGCCTGCCTGACGATCGTCGAGCAGGACGAGTCGTCGGCGTCGTACTCCTGGGACGAGATGGCCCGCCGCTCCGACCAGGTGGCCGCGCACCTCGCCGCGCTCGGTGTGCGCCGCGGTGACTCGGTGATCCTCATGCTCGGCAACCAGGTCGAGCTCTGGGAGTCGATGCTCGCCGTCATCAAGCTCGGCGCCGTCGTCATGCCGACGACGACCGCCGTCGGCCCCGGCGACCTCGTCGACCGGATGGAGCGCGGCGCGGCCCGCGCCGTCATCACCAACGCGTCCGAGGTGCACAAGCTCGACGACGTGCCGGGCGACTACCTGCGCGTCGCCGTCGGTGGGGCCGATCCGGCCGGGACCGCCACGGCTGGCTGGGAACGCCACGAGGCGGCCTACGACCTCGAGGTCACGCCCACCGAGCACCCGGGCACGGCGCCCGACGACCGGATGCTCCTCTACTTCACGTCCGGCACGACGAGCCGGCCCAAGCTCGTCGAGCACACCCAGCGCTCCTACCCCGTCGGGCACCTGTCGACGATGTACTGGATCGGGCTGCAGCCCGGCGACGTGCACCTCAACATCAGCAGCCCCGGCTGGGCCAAGCACGCATGGTCGTCGTTCTTCGCGCCGTGGGCGGCCGAGGCGGCGGCATTCGTCTACAACTACAGCCGGTTCGACCCGGCCGCACTGCTGCGGGTCCTGCGCACGCACGAGGTCACCTCGATCTGCGCGCCGCCGACGGTGTGGCGGATGCTCATCAAGAGCGACCTGACCGGCGGCCCGGGGTCGCTGCGCGAGGTCATCGGCGCCGGCGAGCCGCTCAACCCCGAGGTCATCGCGCAGGTCGAGAAGGCGTGGGGCCTGACGATCCGCGACGGCTACGGACAGACCGAGATGACCGCAGCGGTGGGCAACACCCCCGGCTCCACCGTCAAGCCGGGCTCGATGGGCCGGCCGCTCCCCGGCTGTCCGGTCGTCGTCGTCGACCCGATCACGAATGTCCTTGTCACGGAGGCCGACTCGGATGGCAACCGCGAGGGCGAGATCTGTCTCGACCTGTCCCAGCACCCCGTCCCGCTCATGACCGGCTACCAGGGCGACGAGCAGCGCAACGCCGACGCCATGGCCGGCGGTTTCTACCACACGGGCGACGTCGCGTCGGTCGACGCCGACGGCTACATCTCCTTCGTCGGACGCACCGACGACGTCTTCAAGGCGAGCGACTACAAGATCAGCCCGTTCGAGGTCGAGTCGGTGCTCATCGAGCACCCGGCCGTCGCCGAGGCCGCCGTCGTGCCCGCGCCCGACCCCGTGCGCCTGGCCGTGCCCAAGGCCTACATCGCCCTCGCCCCGGGCCACGAGCCCGGTGAGGACGTGGCGCGCTCGATCCTCGCCCACGCCCGTGCGAAGCTCGCGCCGTGGCAGCGGGTCCGGCGGATCGAGTTCTACGAGCTGCCCAAGACGATCTCGGGCAAGATCCGCCGGGTCGAGCTGCGGGGCCGCGAGACCGACCTCGAGGCGACCGGCGCCGACCAGCCCGCGAACGAGTGGCGCGACGACCAGTTCCCCGACCTCAAGGGGTGACCGACAGCCCGGACGGCACGGCAGGGGTCGTGGTGCCCGACGATGTCGGGTCGTCCGGGGCGAGCGGCAGCGATCGCACCGTCGTCTCGTCGATGCGGCTGCAGATGCGCTTGGCCGGGTCCGGCTGGTCCTGACCCGGCTGCTGGACGGTCGGTGCGGCGGGCCGGTAGGGGTCGATGCGGGCTCCGCTGATGACCTGCACGCTGTCGTAGGCAGGCCGGCCCTCGAGCAGGTTGCGGAAGGAGTAGCGGGTCAGCGAGGTCAGCTCGCACGACGTGCCGAACTGCGCGATGTCGAAGGAGTACGGCTGGCCGTCGAGCTCCTGCCCCGGACCCTCGGAGTAGTGCGAGACGACCCCGCCACCGGTGAAGGTGCCGACCTGGATCCGGTTGCCCTCGATCGCGGGGGTGTGCATGTGCCCGTTGATGAGCAGGCGTCCCCGCTCGACCTGCTCGGCGGCATACGGCTCGTGCGTCACGACGAGGTCGGGCTCGGGCTGGCCGGCGACGGCCGCGTTGTAGCGGTCGGCCGCGGGCTTGGCCTTGGCCGTCGGGTCGGCGTTGTCGTCGCCGAAGTAGCGGGGGTCGTTGAAGCCGGTGATGCGCAGCCCGTGGAAGGTCACCTGGCGCAGCGACCCGGCGGCGTCCTCGAGGAGCACGACGTTGGGGATGCGCGCGAGCCGAGCCAGGACGGCCCGGTCGCTCGCCGAGGACTGGTCGTGGTTGCCGCTGGTGAAGACGTAGGGCACGCCGAGGGACTGGATCGAGCGGTAGAGCCCGGCGGCGTCGCCCTCCTGGACCCGGCCGAAGTTGACGAGGTCGCCGCTGTCGATGACGGCGTCGATGTCCTCCTCCGCGATGATCGTGCGCATCAGGGCGTACTGGTTCGCGCCGTGGATGTCGGAGACGAGCAGGAAGCGCGCCGAGACGGGCTCGTTGACGTTGCCGGCGACGTACTTCTGCTGGAGCGCCTGCGTCACCGCGAGGAGGTTGCGGAAGTACGGCGTCACCTGGGTGGCGCGCGCCTCGACGTCGGCGAGCAGGCCGGCGTTGCGCTGCACCACGCCGAGGACGCCGCTCGTGCGGTACTCCGCGAAGCGGCCCGGCTGGTAGGTCAGGGCGATCCCGCCGAAGGTCACGGCGGTCGCCACGACCATCGCGGACGCGACGAAGAGCACGTGGTGGCGACGGGTGGTGCGCTGCCTGATGTAGTGCGAGGCCAGGGCTAGAAGCACCGCGATCGCCGTCGCGCCGAGGACGAAGCGGATGCCGACGCCGACGGCGGCCTGCGCGATCGCCGACGAGATCTCGTCGGGCGAGGGCTGCAGCGCCCTGATGTCGACGTTGGGCCGGGTGAAGAGGTTGGTGATCTCCTCGCGCACCGCGACCTGCACGTCGAGGCCGGGCGCGACGATGGGAGAGGCGAACTGGACGTCGACGTCACCGACGATCGTCGGCGCGTGGAGCACGGGGGAGTGACGCGGCACCGGGTCGAGACGCAGGACCGCGCGGTACTGGGAGGTCTCGGCGACGGTCGGCGCGAGGTTGGTCGCGGCCACGCCACCGAGGTAGCAGGCCACGAGGACCGCGAGCCACTTGAGCACGTGCGAGGCCCGGCGCAGCCAGGGGCTGTCACCGGTCAGCAGGTCGCCCACCTGTCGCATCGCCTCACCCTAACCGGACCGGGACGTGTCACCCGGACGGCACCGCCCGTTCACGTGCGGGTGGTGCGATGGGGTGGTCAGCGCATCGCAGCGAGGGGGAGTCATGGGGTCGACTCGTCGCAGGGCCGTCGTCGTCACGGCGCTCATGGCGTATGCCGTCCTGCTGGCTGTCGGCCCGCGGGTCCTCGGCGGGTCGGCCGGGGTCGTCATCCTCGTGGCGAGCTTCGTCGTCGGCTTCGCCTGGCTCGTGCTGCTCGTCGCTCCGTGGGCGGCCCGAGGCGCGGCCCGAGGGGCGACACACGGTCGGGGCACGCGGTCGCGACCGTAGTCTGAGGCGGTGAGCCTCGAGCACCGACCGAACCGGATCATCCTCGTGCGGCACGGCGAGTCCGAGGGCAACCTCGACGACACTGTCTACGAGCGCGTGCCGGACCACCGGATCAGCTTGACGCCCAAGGGTTTCGAGCAGGCCCGCGACACGGGTGCCGCGATCCGGGAGGTGCTCGACGGGGAGTCCGTGGAGGCCTACGTCTCGCCCTACGTGCGCACCCGGCAGACCCTCGAGGCGCTCGCGCTGCCGGTGGCGGAGCGGGACGTGCGGGTCGAGCCGCGCCTGCGCGAGCAGGACTGGGCCAACTTCCAGGACCCCGTCGACATCGCGGAGCAGAAGGCCGAGCGCGACCGCTACGGCCACTTCTACTACCGGTTCAGCAACGGCGAGTCCGGGTCGGACGTCTACGACCGGGTGTCGACCTTCCTCGAGTCGATGCACCGCAACTTCGAGACGCCGGCGGCGCCGCGCAACGTCGTCATCGTGACGCACGGCCTGACGATGCGCCTCTTCTGCATGCGGTGGTTCCACTGGAGCGTCGACTACTTCGAGTCGCTCGACAACCCCGAGAACGCCCAGCCCGTCGTGCTGCTGCGCCAGAAGGACTTCCGGTTCAAGCTCGAGGCGCCCTTCACGCAGTGGAACACCGACGTCGCGCCGACCGAGCGCGAGCGTTCGAGCTGGATCTGACCGCCTCGGCTCAGAGGTACTGGCCGGTGGGGCCGGGCTCGCCCGGGTGGTGCTCGCCGGGCTGCACGCCGGGGGGCGTGCCGTAGGTGGTCCCCGGGCCGGGCGGCAGGGCGCGCATCTGCTGGAGCTGCTGCTGCGCCGCCATCTGCTGCGCGACGAGCGCGGTCTGGATGCCGTGGAAGAGTCCCTCGAGCCAGCCGACGAGCTGGGCCTGGGCGATCCGCAGCTCGGCGTCGGTCGGTGAGTCGTCGCGGAAGGGCAGGGCGATCCGGTCGAGCTCGGCGACGAGCTCGGGCGCGAGACCGTCCTTGAGCTCCTCGATGGAGCGGTGGTGCACGTCGGCGAGTCGACGGCGCCCGGCCTCGTCGAGGGGCGCGTTGCGCACCTCCTCGAGCAGCTGCTTGATCATCGACCCGATGCGCATGACCTTGGCCGGCTCCTCGACGAGGTCGGCCGGGTTGGTGCGCTCGCGCTCGCGTCGCTCCTCGCGGCCCTCAGGGTGGGCGCCCTGGCCGTCGGGGCGGTCCTCGTCCTGGGCGTGCGCCACCCCCATGCCGTCGGGCGTGACGACGACGATGCGCGGCTCGTCGCGCTGGGAGTCGGTGTCGGTGCCCTGGCCCTGTCGGCTCGCGTCGTCGCTCATGCGCTCCATCCTGCCTCACCCGAAGAGGCAGAGGGACGGGGCCCGTGCGTCCCCCGTCAGGTCGCACGGGCCCCTTGGCGTGCTCAGGTGCCGGGCGTCAGTGCGCGCCGGCTGTGGCGAACCACGGGTGGTGGAGGTCGTGGTAGCTGACGTCGCTCATCAACGCCATCATCTGGTCCATCTCGGCCTGGGCCTCGGGCGGCGGGCTCTTCTGCTCGCCCTCGCGGGCGGCGTCCTCGGTGCGGAAGGCCATCGTCTGGGTGAAGAACCCGTCTGCGGCGATCGCGATGGTGCCGCCGATGATCTCGGGCCGGGCCTCGTGGAGCATGTCCATCGGCCCCTCCATCATGTGGCGGAAGCGCTCCGGGTCGCTGAGCCGGCCCTGGATGACCTGGACGAAGCCCGCGTCGTCACTGCCGCCGTCGAGCATCATCGTCACGTCGTCGCAGTCGTGGAAGCTGGCCTCGCCGTCGAAGAGCCGGGCCGTCTCCTCCCACCACGCGCCTTGCTCGGGCCGGGCCGAGTTGGCCTCGGCCGAGGCCCGCGAGTCGAAGCGGACGACCCCGACGAACTCGCCGTCGTCCGTCATGCCGTACGTCCCCCCGAGCCAGCCGGACGCGCCGGGCTCGAGCTGCTCGCTCCACCGGTCCATCTGCCGGTGGAGGGCGTCGGCGTCAGTGCACCGACCCTGGATGACCTGGATGAACACCGTGAACCTCCCGTTGCGATCGGGGGCCGCTTCGAGCCGAAGTGGTCCATCGATCGACGGTACGCCGGTCGCGTCGGACGCGTCAGGGGACGAGTCCGACACGACCGGATTCACGTGGTGAGCAGGATCTTGCCGATGTGGCCCGAGGCCTCCATCTCGCGGTGCGCCTCGGCGGCGTGCTCGAGGGGGTGGCGCGAGTTGACGACCGGACGCACCGCGCCGGCCTCGATGAGGGGCCAGACGTGCTCACGGACGGCGGCGACGATGGCGGCCTTCTCCGTCGCGGGGCGGGCCCGCAGCGAGGTGGCGATGACGGCGGCGCGCTTGGCCAGCAGCATGCCCATGTCGAGCTCGCCCGTGCGGCCGCCCATGAGGCCGATCGTGACGAGGCGTCCGCTGATGGCGAGGGCCTCGACGTTGCGGGAGAGGTACTTCGCGCCCATGTTGTCGAGGATGACGTCGGCACCGTGACCCTTCGTCAGCTCGCGGACGCGCTCGACGAAGTCCTCCTCGCGGTAGTTGACGAGGAACTCGGCACCGAGGTCGCGGCACACGTCGAGCTTGGCCTGGCTGCCGGCCGTGACGGCGACGTGCGCGCCGACCGCCTTGGCGAGCTGGATGGCCATGGTGCCGATGCCCGAGCTGCCGCCGTGGACCAGGAGCACCTGGCCCGGCTGGATGTTGGCGACGAGGAAGACGTTGGACCAGACGGTGCACGTCACCTCGGGCAGGCCGGCCGCGTCGACGAGCGAGACGCCGCGCGGCACCGGCAGGAGCTGCTCGGCCGGCGCCACGACACGCTCGGCGTAGCCACCGCCGTCGATGAGGGCGCACACCTCGTCGCCGACCTGCCAGTCCTCGACGCCCTCGCCGAGCGCCGCGATGGTGCCGCTCACCTCGAGGCCGGGATACTCCGACGCGCCCGCTGGCGGCGGGTAGTGACCGAGGCGCTGCATGACGTCGGCGCGGTTGACGCCCGCGGCGGCGACGTCGATGAGCACGTGGCCGGCCGTCACCTCGGGGTCGGGCACCTCGTCGAGGACGAGGCTGTCGGCGTCTCCGGGCTCGGGGATCGTGATCGCGCGCATGGGGCCGAGCCTATTGACCTCCGGCCCGAGCCCGCACGAGCGCCCCGCCGGGCGTCGCCGTGTCCGGCGTGACGTGCCACACGCGTCCGGCGCCGGCCACCGCACCGTCCGACCGCAGGAGCGTCCCCTCGTCGATCGCGACACCGCTCGGGGCCAGCCCCGCGGCCACCACGGCGACGAGGCGCGAGACGTTGCCCCACTGGGCGGCGTGCACGTCGACGGCTCCCGGCACGAGGCCGATGCCCCCGACCACGGCGACGTCGTCGAGCTCCTCGTTGCTGTCCTCGGGGCAGACGGGCCGCCCGTCGAGGAGCCAGCCGCCGACGACCGCGTGGGAGCCCGCGATCGCAGCCCCCGCGGAGAACCCGGCATACGGCACACCTGCGGACACGAGGGCTCGGATCCGGTGGTAGCTGCCCGCGAGCGACGCGTGGTACTCCGGCGTGGGGCCGCCGCCGACGAAGAGGCCGTCGATCCCGTCGAGGACGGCCGGCTCCAGCGGCGTGCCCTCGGACACCCGCTCCACGACGAGGTCGTGGCCACCCACGAGGCCGAGCGTGTGGACGTACTTCTCGTGGTACTCGAGCGACTCGGGGTCAGTGCCCATGACGACGAGCAGGATGCGCGGGGTGCCGCCGGCGCGACGCGCGGCGGCCTCGACGAAGGGTCCGTAGAGCGTGGGGGCGAGGGCGTCGTCCCAGCCGCCGCCGATGAGGTGGACGTCCATGTCGGCACCCTAGGAGACCCCGGTGCCCGGTGGGGGGCTCAGCGGCGACCGGTCGGGCTGGGGCTGAGACGGCGGGCGATGTCCTCGGCGGCGAGACGGGCCCGGCCCACGAGCTCGGCGACGTGCTCCGTGCTCGCGTCGGGTGTCCGCAGCGTCATGGCGATCGCCGCGAGCGGCCGGCCGGCGCGGTCGAGCACCGGCACGGCGACCGACGACAGGTCGGCCGTCACGGTGCCCTCCTCGCGGGCGTAGCCGTCGGTGCGCGTGCGGGTGAGCACGCTCCGCAGCTCGCCGAGCGACCGCGGCCCCCCTCCGCTGCGCTGCACGAACGAGGCCCGGTCGGGGTAGAGCGCCCGCACCTGCGTCGCGGGGAGGGCGGACAGCATGGCGAGCCCGCTGGCCGTCAGGTGGGCGGGCAGGCGCACACCGACGTCGGTGACGAGCATCGGCTGCCCGGGGGCGCGTTCCTCGAGGAGGTAGATGACGTCGCGTCCGTCGAGGGTGGCGAAGTGGGCGTTGCGGCCGCACTGGTCGACGAGCCGGCGCATGGCCGCCCGCGCGACACGGGCCAGCGGCGCCTGCCGCTGGTAGGCCGACCCGAGCTCGTACGCCGCCTGGCCGAGCCCGAAGCGTCGCTCCTCGACGTAGTGGGTGACGTAGCCCCGGCTGTGCAGCACCTTGAGCAGGTGGTAGACCGAGCTGCGGGGCAGGCCGAGGTCGCGGGCGATCGACGCGGCAGGCACCGGCTCGGCGTGGCGCGAGAGGTGCTCGAGGACGTCGAGCGCGTTGGCGGCGGCGGGGGCGTTGGACATGTGGGCCACCTCCGGTCCGCGATCGAGGAAGTCTCGCATCCGAGACAATTGTCCTCCCTCGCGGGCCGACACGCCAGCCGTTCGGCGGTTCGATGGGTCCATGAACGCAGCACCCGCCACCGCCGCCCACTCGGTGACCGGCGCCGGCACCGTCACGGTCGGCACCGGTCCGCTCTCCCTCGAGGACGTCGTCGCCGTCGCCCGCCACGGCGCCCGGGTCGAGCTCTCCCCCGGTGCCGAGGCGGAGATCGCCCGCAGCCGCACCGTCATCGAGGACCTCGCGAACGACACCGTCGCCCACTACGGCGTCTCGACCGGCTTCGGCGCGCTCGCGACCCGTCACATCCCGACGGCGCTGCGCGCCCAGCTGCAGCGCTCGCTCGTGCGCTCGCACGCCGCCGGCGCCGGTCCGGAGGTCGAGCGCGAGGTCGTGCGCGCCCTCATGCTGCTCCGCCTGTCGACCCTCGCGACGGGCCGGACCGGCGTCCGCCTCGAGACGGCGCGGACGTATGCCGCCCTGCTGAGTGCCGGCATCACCCCCGTCGTGCACGAGTACGGCTCGCTCGGCTGCTCCGGCGACCTCGCGCCGCTGTCGCACTGCGCGCTCGCCGCGATGGGCGAGGGGCCGGTGCGCCTCGCCGACGGCACGCTCACCGACGCGGCAACCGCCCTGCGCGACCACGGGATCGAGCCCGTCGTCCTCGCCGAGAAGGAGGGCCTCGCCCTCATCAACGGCACCGACGGCATGCTCGGCATGCTCGTGCTGGCCATCCACGACCTGCGTCACCTGCTCAAGGTCGCCGACGTGTCGGCCGCGATGAGCGTCGAGGGCCTGCTCGGCTCCGACAGCGTCTTCGCGCCGGACCTGCACGCGCTGCGCCCCCAGGTGGGTCAGGGGGACTCGGCGGCGAACATCCTTGCCGTCATGGCGGACTCGCCGATCCGTGAGTCGCACCGCACCGAGGAGTGCACCCGCGTGCAGGACGCGTACTCCCTCCGCTGCGCGCCGCAGGTGCACGGTGGCGCCCGCGACACGGTCGAGCACGCCGCCCGCGTCGCCGCCGCCGAGCTGGCCTCGGCCGTCGACAACCCCGTCGTCACCCCCGACGGTCGGGTCGAGTCCAACGGCAACTTCCACGGCGCCCCGGTGGCCTACGTCCTCGACTTCCTCGCCATCGTCGCGGCCGACGTCGCGTCGATGTCCGAGCGCCGCTCCGACCGCTTCCTCGACCAGGCCCGCAACCACGGGCTGCCGCCCTTCCTCGCCGACGACCCAGGCGTCGACTCGGGCCTCATGATCGCGCAGTACACCCAGGCCGCCATGGTCTCGGAGATGAAGCGTCTCGCCGTCCCCGCGTCGGTCGACTCGATCCCGAGCTCGGCCATGCAGGAGGACCACGTGTCGATGGGCTGGTCGGGTGCCCGCAAGCTGCGCCGTTCCGTCGACGCGCTCGGCCGCGTCCTCGCCATCGAGGTGCTGACGGCGGCGCGCGGCATCCAGCTGCGGTCCCCGCTCGAGCCGTCGCCCGCTACCGGCGCGGTCATCGCCGCGCTGTCCGCTCGCACGAACGCGGCCCCGGGGCCCGACCGCTTCCTCGCCCCCGACATCGAGGGCGCCCACGGGGCGGTGACCGACGGCGACGTCCTTGCCGCCGCCGAGTCCGTCACCGGCCCGCTCCGCTGAGCGACCCGGCATACCAACGTTTTCCACCTCGAAGGAGAGTGACATGGAAGGTGCACGACCCGTCCGCGCGGCGCGTGGGACGACCCTGACGGCGCAGTCGTGGGCCACCGAGGCCCCCCTGCGGATGCTCATGAACAACCTCGACCCCGAGGTGGCCGAGCGCCCCGACGACCTCGTCGTCTACGGCGGCACCGGTCGCGCGGCCCGCGACTGGAAGTCCTTCGACGCGATGGTCCGCACGCTGACCACGCTCAAGCAGGACGAGACGATGCTCGTCCAGAGCGGTCGTCCCGTCGGCGTCATGCAGACGCACGAGTGGGCGCCGCGTGTCCTCATCGCCAACTCCAACCTCGTCGGCGACTGGGCCACGTGGCCCGAGTTCCGCCGCCTCGAGCACCTCGGCCTGACGATGTACGGCCAGATGACGGCCGGGTCGTGGATCTACATCGGCACCCAGGGGATCGTCCAGGGCACCTACGAGACCTTCGCGGCCGTCGCCGAGAAGCGCTTCAACGGGACCCTCGCCGGCACGCTGACCCTGACCGGCGGCTGCGGCGGCATGGGCGGCGCGCAGCCGCTCGCCGTCACGATGAACGACGGCGCCTGCCTCATCGTCGACGTCGATCCGGCCCGCCTGCACCGGCGCGTGGAGCACCGCTACCTCGACGAGGTCGCGACCGACCTCGACGACGCGATCGAGAAGGCGATGGCCGCCAAGCGCGAGCGTCGCGGCTGGTCGGTCGGTGTCGTCGGCAACGCGGCCGAGGTCTTCCCCGAGCTGCTCCGCCGGGGTGTCGAGATCGACATCGTCACCGACCAGACGTCGGCGCACGACCCGCTCAGCTACCTGCCCGAGGGCGTCGACGTCGCCGACTGGGCCGAGTACGCCGAGAAGAAGCCCGAGGACTTCACCGACCGCGCCCGCGCCTCGATGGCCAAGCACGTCAAGGCGATGGTCGAGTTCCAGGACGCCGGCGCCGAGGTCTTCGACTACGGCAACTCGATCCGCGACGAGGCCCGCCAGGGCGGCTACGACCGCGCCTTCGAGTTCCCCGGCTTCGTGCCCGCCTACATCCGCCCGCTCTTCTGCGAGGGCAAGGGCCCGTTCCGCTGGGCCGCGCTCTCGGGCGACCCGCGCGACATCGCCGCGACCGACAAGGCCGTGCTCGAGCTCTTCCCCGACAACGACCGCCTGCACAAGTGGATCCGCGGCGCGCAGGAGCGGATCGCCTTCCAGGGCTTGCCTGCCCGCATCTGCTGGCTCGGCTACGGCGAGCGTGACAAGGCCGGCCTGAAGTTCAACGAGATGGTGCGCACGGGCGAGATCTCGGCGCCCATCGTCATCGGGCGCGACCACCTCGACAGCGGCTCCGTCGCGAGCCCCTACCGCGAGACCGAGTCGATGGCCGACGGCTCCGACGCCATCGCCGACTGGCCGCTGCTCAACGCGCTCGTCAACACGAGCTCGGGCGCGAGCTGGGTCTCGATCCACCACGGCGGCGGCGTCGGCATCGGCCGGAGCCTCCACGCCGGCCAGGTCTCCCTCGCCGACGGCACCGACCTCGCCGCGCAGAAGCTCGCGCGCGTCCTGTCGAACGACCCCGGCATGGGAGTCATCCGCCACGTCGACGCCGGCTACGACATCGCCGACCGCGTCGCGCACGAACGCGGTGTCCGCGTCCCGATGCAGGAGGGCTGAGAGGGCGTATGCCGTCCGGTTGGGTCGTGTGGACCGCTCAGCGGGGGCGGCGCACCGTGATCGGGCCCTTCGCGTGGTCCGGGTCGATGACCCGGCCGCCCTGGATGATCTGGGCGCGCCCGGCGGCGACGAGCCGTCGGGCGGCGTTCCGGGCGGGCTCGACGAGCGCCTCCCAGTCCGCGCCGCCGACCTTTCGAGCCGCCTCCGACGGGTCGACCGTGACCGAGGCGGCGTGCGCCCTGACGAGCTTGGTGAGGGCGTCCTCGAGCTCGAGGTCGACGGGGGTCAGGCCGTGCTTGCGGCAGTTGTCGGAGCACCAGCGCACCGTGGCCCAGTCGCGCTCCCAGGCCTTGCGCCACGTGATCGTGCGACCGCATCGAGCGCACGGTTTGGTGGGCAGCGGGGTGCGTGACATGTGCACAGTCTGCGCCCTCGGGACCGCGGGGGCGTCAACGGTCCTTGCGGACCTCCTCGTCGGAGATGTCGGCGACCGTCGCGTCGAAGAGACGGATGACGTCGTCGCCGTTGACCGTGAGGCCGATCCCGTGGCCGCCACCGCCGAGCGAGATGCGGCGCCCGACGAGGTGCGTGTCGGCGATGACGGGAAGGCGCGCGGCCGAGCCGAAGGGCGTGATGGTGCCGCGCTCGTAGCCGGTGACGGCCTTCGCGGCCGCGGCGTCGGGCATCGAGATGCGGTTCGTGCCGAGCAGGGCACGCACCTTGGCCCACGAGAAGGTGCGGTCGCCGGGTACGAGGACGAAGACGTGGTCGTCCTCGGCCCGGCGCACGACGAGGGTCTTGATGAGGTCACGCGGCTCGATGCCCCGAGCGGCGGCCGCCTCCTCGAGGCTCGAGACGCGCCCGTGCCGGGTCACCGTGTGCTCGATGCCCGCCGCGAGGACCGCGTCGACCGCCGGCGTGCGGATCGGCGTTTCCGGGCCCGAGTCACTACGCTCGGCGGTGTCATCGCGGTCAGGATCCATGGGACAGAGCCTAGTTACACAGCCGGACGCAGACGCCGGCGTTGCGAGGAGTGGTGATCGAGGTGACGACGACGAGCTTCGACCGGATGTGGGCTGATCTCGAGCCCGTCGGTCGCGACGCCGGTTCGGGTGGCTACCGCCGCTACGCGTGGACCCGGACCGACCACGACCTGCGGGAGTGGTTCGCCGCCGAGTGCGCGGCCCGCGGCCTCGACCTCGTCGAGGACCGGGCCGGCAACCAGTGGGGCTGGTGGGGCGACCCCGACACGACGCCCGGCGTCGTCATCGGCTCGCACCTCGACTCGGTGCCCGACGGCGGCGCGTTCGACGGCCCGCTCGGCGTCGTCAGCGCGCTCGCGACCGTCGACGCGCTGCGCGACGCCGGTTTCGAGCCCGACGTGCCGCTCGGTGTCGTCAACTTCGTCGACGAGGAGGGGGCCCGCTTCGGCATCGCCTGCGCGGGCTCCCGCATCATCACCGGGGCCCTCGACGCCGACCGGGCCCGCTCGCTGACCGACGCCGACGGCGTGTCGATGGCCGAGGCCTGGCGCGGCGCGGGCCGGGACCCCGAGACCCTCGGCCGCGACGACGACACCGTGCGACGCGTCGGCCGCTTCGTCGAGCTGCACGTCGAGCAGGGCAAGGCGCTCGCGCTCTCCCCCGACGGCAGCGAGGACCTCAACGACGCCGGCCGGGCCGTCGCGATCGGCACCGACATCTGGCCGCACGGCCGCTGGCGGGTCGACATCCCGGGCGAGGCCAACCACGCCGGCACGACGCGCATCGCCGATCGGCAGGACGCGATGATCGGCCTCGCCACGGTCATCCAGGCAGCCCGGTCGTATGCCGTCGGGCTCGGCTGCGTCGCCACGGTGGGCAAGGTCCACGTCGTCCCGGGAGGCGTCAACGCGATCCCGAGCCACGTCACGGCCTGGCTCGACGTCCGCGGCCGCAGCGAGCACGTCGTGCACGCGGCGGTCGATGCCGTGTCGTCGGAGGCCGGCCGTCTGGGCGCCACGACGACCCCCGAGTCGTGGACGCCGACGACCACCTTCGACACCGGACTCGTCGGCAGGCTGCGCGGGATCCTCCCCGACGCGCCCCTGCTCGGGACGGGCGCCGGCCACGACGCGGGCATCCTCGCGACGCACGGCGTGCCGAGCGCGATGCTCTTCGTCCGCAACCCCACAGGAGTTTCACACTCACCCGCCGAGCTCGCGAGCACGGATGACTGTCACCATGGGGTCACGGCCCTGACAGCCGTCGTGACCGAGCTGTGCACAGGGAAGGACCCCGAGTCGATGAGCGACGCCCGATGACTGCGTTCTGGTGCGAGAGTGCTTGGCTCACAGGAGGATTCGCGCGACGGGTCCGCCTCGTGACCCAGGACGGCCTCTTCAAGGAGGTCCTCGTCGACGCTGACCCCGAGCCCGACGACGTCCGCCTCGCCGGCGTGACGCTGCCCGGCATGGCCAACGCGCACAGCCACGCCTTCCACCGCGCCCTCCGGGGCCGGGTCAACGGCGGTGGCGGCAACTTCTGGAGCTGGCGCGAGCAGATGTATGCCGCCGCGGAGCAGCTCAACCCCGACACCTACTTCGCGCTCGCGCGGGCCGTGTTCGCCGAGATGGTGCAGGCCGGGATCACGGTCGTGGGGGAGTTCCACTACGTCCACCACCGCCCGGGCGGTCATCCCTACCGCGACCCGAACGCCATGGGGCTCGCGGTGCGTCAGGCCGCCGACGAGGCCGGCATCCGGCTCACGCTGCTCGACACGTGCTACCTCGAGGGCGGCCTCAACGGCGGTGGCCACGTCGAGCTGCACCCGGGCCAGCGCCGGTTCAGCGACGGCACCGTCGAGGCCTGGGCGTCCCGGATGTCCGAGCGACGCCCCGAGACCGACCGCGTGCGGCTCGGTGCGGCGATCCACTCGGTCCGTGCGGTGCGCCGCGAGGACCTCCCGCGCGTCGTCGAGGCGGTCGGCGACCTGCCGCTGCACGTGCACCTGTCGGAGCAACACGGCGAGAACCTTGCCTGCCAGATGTTCTACGGCGCCAGCCCGACCCAGCTGCTCGACGAGGCCGGCGCCCTCGGTGCCCACTCGACGGCCGTGCACGCCACGCACCTCGAGGACCGCGACATCGACCTGCTCGGCGGCACCGGCACGGGTGCGTGCTTCTGCCCCACGACCGAGCGCGACCTCGCCGACGGCATCGGCCCGGCACGGGCGCTCCACGACGCCGGCAGCCCGCTCTCGCTGGGCTCCGACCAGCACGTCGTCATCGACCCGTTCGAGGAGCTGCGGGGGCTCGAGATGCACGAGCGGCTCGTCACGAACGAGCGCGACCGCTTCTCGGCCAACGACCTGCTCCTCGCGGCCTCCTTCAACGGCTACCGCTCCCTCGGCTGGTCCGACGGCGGCCACCTGAGCAAGGGGGCGCTCGCCGACTTCGTCACGGTGCGCACCGACACGGTCAACACCGCGGGCGCCGCGCAGGACCAGATCATCTACGCATGCGTCGCGTCCGACGTGTCGACCGTCGTCGTCGGGGGCGACGTCGTCGTCAGCGACGGCCACCACCGGATGGGCGACGTCGGCCGGATGCTCGTCGGCGCCATCGACCGCGTCGCGGGAGGGGTCGTCGGAGGGGTGCACGCGTGAGCCTGCTCCTCACGGGCATCGCGGAGCTGACGACGAACGACCCGGCCCGCGGTGACGGCCACGCCGACCGCGGAGACGCCCTCCTCGGCGTCGTCCGTGACGCGGCCCTCGTCGTGTCGCCCGACGGCCTGGTCGAGTGGGTCGGACCGGCCCACGAGGCCCCCGACGCCGACACCCGCCGCGACCTCGGCGGCCGCGCGGTCATCCCCGGCTTCGTCGACTCGCACACGCACCTCGTCTTCGCCGGTGACCGCTCGGCGGAGTTCGCGGCGCGCATGACCGGCACGCCCTACGACGGTGGCGGCATCGCCGTCTCGGTCGCCGCCACCCGGGCCGCGAGCGACGACGAGCTGCGAGCCCTCGTCGCGGCCCGGGTCGCCGAGATGCGCGCCCAGGGCACGACGACCGTCGAGATCAAGAGCGGCTACGGCCTCACCCTCGACGACGAGCTGCGCAGCCTCCGCATCGCCCGTGAGGTCACCCCGCACACGACCTTCCTCGGCGCGCACGTCGTGCCGCCCGAGTACGCGTCGGACCGGGCGGCCTACGTCGACCTCGTCACGGGCCCGATGCTCGACGCGGTCACCGCGGACGGGCCGACGAGCCTCGCGGAGAGCATCGACGTCTTCTGCGAGCCGCACTCGGCCCACGCCTTCGACGGCGACGAGGCGCGCACGATCCTCGAGGCGGGCCGCGCGGCCGGACTCGCCCTTCGCGTCCACGGCAACCAGCTCGGCCCCGGCCCGGGCGTCCGTCTGGCCTGCGAGCTCGGCGCGCGCAGCGTCGACCACTGCACGTTCCTCGACGACGCCGACGTCGAGGCGCTCGCCGCCGCCCGGGGCACGACCGTCGCGACCCTGCTGCCGGGCGTCGAGTTCTCGACGCGATCGCCCTACCCCGACGGGCGGGCCCTCATCGACGCCGGTGTGGACGTGGCGCTCGCCTCCGACTGCAACCCCGGCACGTGCTACTCGTCGTCGATCCCCTTCGCCATCGCCCTCGCCGTGCGTGAGATGGGGATGACGCCCGCTGAGGCGCTGCACGCCGCGACGGCCGTCTCGGCGCGCTCGCTCGGCCTCGACCGTCGGATCGCCCCGGGGCAGCCCGCCGAGCTGGCCGTCATCGACGCGCCGAGCCACCTGCACCTGGCCTACCGGGCCGGGGTGCCGATCGTGCGAGCGCTCGACCTCTAGGAGCCGGCGGCGTCGTCGGCGGGGTGCTCGCAGCGCAGCACCGAACCGGGTCCGGGATGGATGATCCCGGTGTGCCCGTCGGACCACTCGACGACGTAGGGCGGGCCGCCGCCCTCACCCTTCACCTCCAGGATGGTCCCTTCGCGCGTGCTCTGACCGACGTGCTCCGCGGCCATCGTGATGCGGTCACCGACCCGTGCCTCCATGGCACACCTCCTCGCGCTGGGCTGTCCTCCAAGGACACCACCTCTTCGCCCCGGCGGGAAGGACTTCGCGGGCCGAGTGACCGACGAGACCTCAGTCGAGCAGGACCCGCTCGCCGAGGCGCGGCACCGAGACGGCACAGTCGAACCGCTCGCGTATGCCGTCCGCCAGCGCCCGCGCGGCCGCGGGCTCCCCGTGGACGACGTGGACGCTCTCCGGAGGGTGCGGCATCTCGCCGATCCAGGTGAGCAGCTCGTCGGCGTCCGCGTGGACCGAGAAGTCGTCGAGGGTGACGACCTCGGCCCGGACCGGCACGTAGCGCCCGGCCATCTTGAGCTCGCGGGCCCCCGCCTGCAGGTCGCGGCCTCGGGTGCCGATGGCCTGGTAGCCGGTGAGCAGCACGGTGTTGCGCGCCTGGGGCAGCAGGTGGCGCAGGTGGTGCACGACCCGTCCGCCGGTCGCCATGCCGGAGGCCGACACGATGATGCAGGGCGTGCCCGGGGTGTTGAGCCGGATCGACTCCTCCGCGCTGTGCGCGGTCCGCAGACCGGACAGGCGGCGCAGCCGGTCGAGGGCGCCCGGCCGCACCTCCGCTGCGTGGGTCGGGTCGCGGTAGATCTCGAGCGCCGCGAGGGCCATCGGGCTGTCGACCCACACCGGCACGTCGGGGATCGCGCCGCTCGCGACGAGGTCGGCGATCGCGAGCAGGACGATCTCGGTGCGGTCGACGGCGAAGGCCGGCACGACGACGCTGCCGCCTCGCCTGATCGTGCGCCGGATCGCGTCGGCCATGACGTGGTGCTCGGGGTCGACCTCGGGGTGGGCGCGGTCGCCGTACGTCGACTCGACGACGACGGTGCGGGCAGCCGGCGGTCGGGCCCGGGGCAGCAGCACCGGGTGGTCCGGCCGCCCGAGGTCACCGGAGAAGAGGACGCTCGCCCCGTCGACCTCGACGAGCACGCTCGAGCTGCCGAGGATGTGGCCGGCCGGCACGAAGGTCACGGTCGACCCGTTCGAGCCGCCCACGCGGACTGCTGCGTCGTCGCCGACGGGGCGCAGTGCCGCGACGGCCACGTCGGCGTCGCCGACGGTGTAGAGCGGCAGTGGCGGGTCGTGCCGCGACCAGCCTCCCCGCCGGGCGCCCTCGGCCTCCTCCTCCTGCAGGTGCGCGCTGTCGCGCAGGATGACGGCCGCGAGCGCCGCGGTCCCGGACGTCGCGTGCACCGGCCCGTCGAAGCCGCCCCGGACGAGCGCCGGCAGGTAGCCGCAGTGGTCGAGGTGGGCGTGGGTCAGGGCCACGGCGTCGACCGAGGCCGGGTCGACGGGAGGCGGCTCCCAGTTGAGCGACCGCCAGCGCCGCTCGCCCTGGTAGAGGCCGCAGTCGACCATGAGTCTCGCGCCCTCGCCCTCGACGAGGAACTTGCTGCCGGTGACGGTCCCGGCCGCGCCGAGGAACGTCAGTGCCGGCGCCGGTCCGTGCCGCTCGGGTCTCCCGTGACTGCTCATGGCCCCTCCTCGGGTCCACCTCCATCGTCCTCCCGGCCCGGAGCCGACGACCCGGGTTCGGGGCGTGACGATGGAGACACCCGCGCCGTCCGTGCCCGCGTGTCGGTGCCGGCATCTGCGACCACGGTCTGACGACCCGACCCCGTCGTCCTCGTAGGCTTCGGGACGTGAGCGAGGGGAGCGTCTACGACTGGCTGCAGCGCCGGCCGCTGCTCCTCGACGTCCCGCTCGCGGTCTTCCTCGCGCTCCTCGGGCTCGTCGTGCTCGGCGAGGGTCAGGGCATCGGCTGGGCGGTCGTGGGCCTCGCCGACCTCGCCCTCATCTGGAGGCGTTCCCACCCGGCCACGGCGTTCGCGGTCGTCAGCATCGCGCTCGCGATCCGGGTCGTCCCGACGAGCAGCCTGCTGCCCGGCGACATCGCCTTCCTCGTCGCGCTCTACTCGCTCGCCGCCTACGACCGTCGTCGCGCCGTGCGCCTCGCCGGTCTCGGCGTCGCGGCGCTCGGGTCGGCCATCGCCGGTGCACGGTTCACCGCCGTCAGCGGCCGCGTGCCCGGTCCCGGCGAGTTCGTCTTCACCTTCGTCGCGTGCGCCGCGGCCTCCCTCGCGGCGTGGGCGCTCGGCGACCTCAAGCGCGCTCGCCTCCAGCGCCTCGCCGACCTCCAGGACCGCGCCGAGCGGGTCGAGCGCGAGCGCGATCAGGCCCTCCGGCTGGCCGCCCAGCAGGAGCGCGCGGCCATCGCCCGCGAGATGCACGACGTCGTGGCGCACGCGCTCTCGGTCATCGTCGTGCAGGCCGACGGCGCCGCGTATGCCGCCGAGCGCAGTCCCGAGGGCGCGCTCGCCCGGTCGGTGGGCGCGCTCGAGACCATCGGGTCGACGGCCCGGGACGCCCTCACCGAGACCCGCCGTCTCGTGGGCGTGCTGCGCGACCCGGAGTCGGGCGTCGAGCTGGCACCGACAGGTGGGGTCGCCCAGCTCGACGACCTCGTCGCGGGCGTGCGCGCGGCCGGGGTCCCGGTGACGCTGACGGTCCGCGGCACCGAGCGCGCCCGGCCCGTGGGACTCGACCTGGCGGCATACCGCGTCGTCCAGGAGGCGCTGACCAACGTCATCAAGCACGCCGGTCCGGCCGCGGGCGCCGTCGTCGACGTCGAGCAGACCGACGAGGCGCTGCGGATCTCGGTGTGCGACGACGGGGTCGGTGCGCGCAGCGTCGACGACGGGCGCGGCCACGGATTGCCCGGCATGCGCGAGCGGGTCGCCGTGCACGGTGGCACGCTGACGGCCGGGCCCCGTGCCGGTGGCGGCTTCGAGGTGCTCGCGACGATGCCGACGGAGGGGGAGCGATGACCGACCGGCCGACCCGGGTCATGATCGTCGACGACCAGGCCCTCGTGCGGGCCGGCTTCCGCATGGTCCTCGACGCCGAGCCCGACATCGACGTCGTCGCGGAGTGCGCCGACGGGCTGGCCGCGCTCGACGCGCTGCCCGGCCGCGACGTCGACGTCGTGCTCATGGACATCCGGATGCCGCGGCTCGACGGCATCGAGGCGACGCGCCGGGTCGTCGAGCGCGGCGACACCCCCAAGGTGCTCGTCCTGACGACCTTCGACCTCGACGAGTACGTCTACGCGGCCCTGCGGGCGGGGGCGGCCGGCTTCCTGCTCAAGGACGCCGGCCCGTCGGAGCTGCTCTCGGCGATCCGGGCCGTCCACACCGGCGACGCCGTCGTCGCCCCGGGCCCGACCCGGCGGCTGCTCGACCGCTTCCTGCCGGTGCTCGCGAGCCCGGCGCAGCCGTCCGGCCTCGAGCGGCTCGACGTCCTGACCGAGCGAGAGCGCGAGGTGCTCGAGGCGGTCGGCAAGGGCCTGAACAACACCGAGATCGCCGCCACGTTCTTCGTCGCGGAGGCGACCGTCAAGACCCACGTCGGGCGCATCCTCGCCAAGCTGGGACTGCGCGACCGGGTGCAGATGGTCGTGCTGGCGTACGAGACGGGGCTCGTCCGCGTCGGCGAGGCCTGAGGGACGTCGCCTCGGGCTCAGCGGCTGCCGGTGGCCTTGTCGATGGCCTTCTTCGTGGCGCGCTCGGCCTTGGCCTTGCCCTTGGCCACCTTCTTCGAGGCCTTCTTGTCGGTGGGCGACACCTTCTCGTCCTCGAGAGCCTTGGGCAGGTGACCGGTCGATCGGCGGTAGTAGCTCGCGGCGCCGCGCTCGACGGCGACCCGGGCCGTGGCCACGGCCATCGACGAGAGCGCCGTGAAGAGGATGACGTCGCGGGTGCGCTCGCGCTCGAAGTCACCCTTGACGGGCACGTTGCGGCCGGTCGCGAGCTTCCAGCCCTTCTGCGTCGCGTCCGTCGCGATCTTCGTGGCGAGGATCGTCGAGCCGACGCTGAGGATCTTCCACACCGGGCCGCCGAGCGGCGTGCGGGGTGTGGCGGCGTCCTCGGCCTTGGCCTTCGCCCTGCCGAGCGCCTTGGTGGCCTTCTTCGAGTCCTTGGATCCCATGCCGTGACTGTACCCACGTGCTGCGGAGTAGAGTCACCCCGACAACTGAAGAGCACCACCCACCCATCACGACAGGGGAGCGCGTCACGCGCTGAGAGTGCGGCAGCCCGAAGGGCCGAGCCGCAGACCCTCGAACCTGCTCCGGTTAGCACCGGCGAAGGAAGTCGGTATTTCTCAGGCCACCGCACGGCACACGTCATCGACGCGTGCCGTCCGGCTGGCTTCCCCCAGGTATCCACACGTATCCACTGGAACCCGGGAGACACACCATGTCCACGACCATCACCGCGAGCGGTCCGCTGACCCGCTGGCGCACCATCGACCTGCTCACCTGCGCCTTCCTCGGCGTCGCCTTCGGCGTCGCGTACTGGGCCTGGGGGCTCGTCTACGCCGTCCCGTCGAACGCCGTGTCGGCGGCCTTCCCGCCCCTCGGTGCCCTCTTCAACTGGCCCTGGCTCGTCGCCGGCATCGTCGGCATGCTCATCATCCGACGCCCCGGCGCGGCCGTCTTCACCGAGCTCCTCGCGGCCGTCGTGTCGGCCCTCATCGGCACGCAGTGGGGCCTGACCACGCTCGTGTCGGGCCTCGTGCAGGGCCTCGGTGTCGAGCTCGGCTTCGCCGTCTTCGCGTATGCCGTCTACAGCTGGGCGCCGCTGCTGCTCGGTGGCTTCCTCGGCGGCGCGTTCGAGGCCGTCTACGAGTGGTACTCCTACTGGACCGACTGGGGCTGGGGCTACAAGCTCTCCTACCTGCTCCTGCTCGGTGCGTCCGTCGCCGTCCTCGGCTCGCTCCTCGCCGTCGGCCTGACGCGCCTGCTCGCGGCCGCGGGTGCGCTCAACCCGTTCCCGCCGGGCCAGGAGGTCCGGGAGCAGCGGGCCGTCTGACCCGTCGGGGACGGAGGCGCCGGTGGCACGAGAAACCGAACACCTCGACGCGCGGTCGCCGTCGGTGACCTCGGGTGTCGGCGTGCGCGTGGAGGACCTGACGTGGAGACCCTTCGGGCGCTCGCGTCCGGTCCTCGACGGCCTCGACCTCACCCTCGAGCCCGGCGAGCGCGTGCTGCTCGCCGGGCCGAGCGGGTCGGGCAAGTCGACCCTGCTCCGGGGTGTCGCCGGGCTGCTGCTCACCGCGGACGCCGGCGAGCTCTCGGGCACGGTCACCGTGGGCGGCCATGCGCCACAGGAGGTTCCGGGATCGGTGGGCCTCGTCCTTCAGGACCCGGGTGCGGGCACCGTCGCCTCGAGCATCGGTCGTGACGTCGCCTTCGGCCTCGAGAACGTCGTGCTGCCGCGGGACGGGATGCCGTCCCGCGTCGCGGCGGCACTGCGCGAGGTCGGGCTGACGATGTCGCCCGACAGCGCGCCGTCGACCCTGAGCGGGGGCGAGTCCCAGCGGCTCGCGCTCGCCGGGGCGCTCGTCATGGAGCCCTCGGTGCTCCTGCTCGACGAGCCGACGGCCATGCTCGACGCCGACACGGCTGCGGACGTACGGGCCGTCGTGGCCGACGTCGTCGAGCGGCGCGGTCTCACCCTCGTCGTCGTCGAGCACCGTCTCGACGGGTGGCTCGACCTCGTCGACCGGCTCGTCGTCCTCGACGCGACCGGCTCGGTCGTGGCCGACGGCAAGCCACACGCGGTCCTTGCCGCCCACGGTGAATCCCTGGCGGCACAGGGCATCTGGGTCCCCGGGGTGCCGGACCCCGAGCCGCTGCCGCTCGACCTCGAGCCGGCGCCGCACGCGGCAGCCGGGCGCGTGCCCCAAGGCCGCGTCGTCGCAGCCGCCTCCGACGTCCGGGTCGAGCACCGGAGCCGGCGACTGGGGGAGCGGTCCCGCACGACGCTCGCCGTCGACGGCGCCGACCTCGAGGCCCGGGCCGGTCGGTCCCTGGCCCTCGTCGGCCCGAGCGGCGCCGGCAAGTCCTCGCTCATGGCCGCCCTCGGCGGGCTCGTCGAGCCGTCGCGCGGCTCCGTCGACCTCGCGCTGCCGCTCACCCCGGCCGAGACCGGCGACGGCGCCCCCGCGCGGGACCGGCTCACGCCCCCGCACGAGTGGTCCTCGCTCGACCTCGCACGCGTCGTCGCCTGGGTGCCGCAACGCGCGGCGACCTCGATCGTCGGCCGCACGGTGCGCGACGACGTGCTCACCACCCCGCTCGCGCTCGGGCAGGAGCCCGAGGCCGCCGGCCGGCGGGCCGACGCCCTGCTCGCGGCGCTCGGGCTCGCACACCTCGCGCAGGCCGACCCGCGCCAGCTCTCCGGCGGTGAGCAGCGTCGCCTGGCCATGGCGTCCGCCGTCGCGCACGGTCCGGCCCTCCTCCTCGCCGACGAGCCGACGGTCGGGCAGGACCGGCTCACGTGGGCCGCCGTGTCCGGCGTGCTCGCCGCGGCCCGCGACGAGGGCGCTGCCGTCGTCGTCACGACCCACGACTCCGGGGTCGTCGACGACGCCGACCGCGTCGTCCGGCTCGCCGCACCCACCCAGCCACCCGCCGACCCGGAGCCCGAGCGGCACCCGCTGCTCTCCCGGGTCGGGCCCCTGGCCCTGCTCGGGGCGGCCCTGTGCGTCCTGCCCCTGCCCGCGCTGCTCGAGACGTGGCGCCAGGGACTCGCCGTCCTCGCCGTCGAGGTCGTCCTCGGCCTCGTCGGCCTCCTCGCCCCGGGCCGGGGCCGCGCGCCCGAGGGTCGCCTCCGAGGCGTCCTCGCGCGCCTCGCCCCTGCCGCGCTCGCCGTCGTCGGGGTCGCCTGGTCGGCGTGGCTCCTCGGCGGCCGGGACGTCGAGGTCGCCGCGGCGGCTGCCCTGCGCGTCCTCTGCCTGCTCGTGCCCTCCGCGTTCGTCGTCGGCTTCATCGACCCGGAGGGTCTCGGCGACCACCTCGCGCAGCGGCTCCGTCTCCCGGCCCGGCCCGTCGTGGCCGCGACGGCGGCGCTCCAGCGGCTCCAGTCCTTCGACACCCTGTGGGGCGAGCTCATGACGACCCGCCGGGTGCGCGGCATCAGGGCCGACCGCGGAGCCCTGGCCCGTGGCCGCGAGGCGGTCGTCGTCACCGGTGGACTCCTCATCGGCGCGCTCGGGCAGGCCTCGACGCTCGCGCTCGCGATGGACGCCCGGGGCTTCGCCGAGGCCCGCCGCCGCACGTGGGCGGGTCCAGCGCCGTGGCGCCCGGCCGACACGCTGGCCGTCGGCGCCGGTCTGGTCGTGGTCGCCGCGGCCGTCGCGGCCCGGCTGACGCTGCCCTGACGACTCGCGGGGCACAATGGGCCGCGCACACCTGCCGACAGGAAGGGGCCGCACGTGCCCATGCCAGGCCGACCCCGCACCGCCACCCGGGTCATCCGCACACCCCGGGCGTATGCCGTCCCGACCGTCGCGCTGGGCCTGTCCGCCTCGCTGGTGCTCGCGCTCGCGGGGTGCGGCCAGCCCGCCCCGTCGTCGCCGGACGACTCCGTGGCCCCGACGGTGAGCGTCCCCGTGCAGCCGACCATCACGGCCGAGACCCCGAGCGACGACGTGCCCGACCCGGTCGACACGACCGACCCCGGCGACGGTGGCCTCTTCGACGCGGCCTCGAGCCTCACGGGCGCGACGTGTGCGCCCTCGGGTGAGTCGTGGAGCTTCACCGGCACCCTCACCAACTCCGACACGCAGGAGCACACGTTCACCGTGGCGGTCTTCATCGTCAAGAGCTCCGACGGCTCCGACGTCGCCAGCAAGGAGGTCGACGTCACGCTCGCCGCCGGGGCGACCGCGCCGGTCTCCATCAAGGACTTCCACACCGGGCCGAGCAAGGGCGTCGAGTGCCTGAGCGGCGTCACCGTGAAGAGCCTCTGACGTGCGGCTCTACCTCGTGCGACACGGCCAGACCCACGCCAACGTCGCCCGTCAGCTCGACACGGCCGTCCCCGGCCTCGACCTCACCGACGAGGGCCGGGCTCAGGCGCGGGCCCTCGCCGACCGCCTCGGCGGTGAGGACCTCGGCGCGATCTACACCTCGGACCTCGTGCGCACCCAGCAGACCGCGGCGCCGCTCGCCGAGATGCTCGGTCTCGAGATGGTCGTGCTGCCCGGGCTGCGCGAGATCCAGGCCGGCGACTACGAGATGTCGACCGAGTGGCAGCCCTACATCGACGCGGTCATCCGCTGGCGCGACGAGCCCGACCACACGATCCCCGGCGGCGACAGCGGTGCCGGCTTCATGGAGCGCTACGACGCGGCGATCGCCCGCATCGCCGCCGACGGCCACGAGTCCGCCCTCGCCGTGAGCCACGGGGCCGCCATGCGCGTGTGGTGCTCGGCCTCGCTCAGCCTGCCGGCCGACTTCTTCGACGGCCGCAGGCTCGACAACGCGCACGTCGTGACGATGGAGGGTGACCCCGAGGCCGGGTGGCGCCTGCTCGCGTGGGGTGACGAACCGGTCACGCATGGCTGAGGCGCGGCCTGCCCTCGCCCCCGGCCGGTGGCGCTGGGCCGGTGCCGTCGCCGGCGTCGTGCTCGCGGTCGCCTCGTGGGGCTCGGGTGCCCTGCCGCGGCTCAACACCGGGGTGCTCTGGCCGGGCGTCGCCTGGTGGACGCCGAAGGGTGGCTCACCCCTGCTCGCCACCGTCGCGGTCCTCGCGATGGGCCTGCTCGTCCTCGCCTGGTGGCGACTCCGTGACGCCGACGTGTCGGTGCGCTGGTGGTGGGTGACGATCGCCCTGTGGTTCGCGCCGCTCGTCGCCGCGATGCCGCTCTACAGCCGCGACCTCTACTCCTACGCCGCCCAGGGCCTGCTCTGGGACCAGGGCCTCAGCCCCTACGACCACGTCGTCCGCGAGCTCGACTCGCCGTGGCGCGCCTCGACGGCGCCGACGTGGCTCGACAGCCCGACACCCTACGGACCCGTCTGGCTGCTCCTCGCCCGGGCCGTCGCGTCGGTCTCGGGTGAGCTGTGGGTCGCGCTCCTGCTGCTGCGCCTGCTCGCCGTGGCCGGGGTCGTCATCATGGCCTGGGCCGTGCCCGACGTCGCCCGCCGGATCGGCTGGTCACCGGTCCGGGCGCTCTGGCTCGGCGTCGCGGTGCCGCTCGTCGGCGCGCACTTCGTCGGAGGAGCCCACAACGACGCCCTCATGGTGGCCGCGGCGCTCGGCGGACTCGCCCTCGCGCTGCGCGGGCGGTTCGTCCTCGCCTGCGTCGTCGTCGCGCTCGGGGCCATGGTCAAGGTCACTGCCGTCATCGCGCTGCCGTTCGTCGTCATCCTCTGGGCCCGCCACGTCGCGACCGTACGGGCCCCGGGGACGGACGGCACGGCATACGCCCGCTGGGGTGACGTCGTGCGCGCGGGCGCCCTGACGGTGCTGTGCTCGGGTGTCCCCCTGGCGCTCGGGGGCGTCGTGACCGGGCTCGGGTTCTCGTGGCTCAACCCGACGGGGACCCCGGGCAAGAACGAGCAGTGGACCTCCCTGCCGACCTCGATCGGTATCGCCGTCGGTGCCGTCGGGCACCTGCTCGGCCACGACGAGTGGCGCGACCCGGGCATCGCGATGGCGCGGGCCGTGGGACTCGTCGTGCTGGCCCTGCTCCTCGCGCTCGTCTGGCTCGCGGCGCTCAAGCCCGCGGACACCCGCGGCCTGGCGGCGGAGGATGCCGCGGCCGAGCCGCTCCTGCGGCCGGTGCGCGGCATCGCCTGGGCCATGCTCGCCGTCGTCGTGCTCGCCCCGGTCTTCCTCGGGTGGTACTACCTCTGGGCGCTCCCGTTCTTCGCGGTGTCGCTCGGGGCCCTCTGGCAGGAGCGGCTCGAACGGCCCCTCGCTGTCGTCGCCTCCGTCGTCTGCTTCGCGACGCTCCCCGAGGGCTACAGCCTCGGCCTCACGACGACGGCGGTCGGCGTCCCGGTCGCGCTCGTCGTCCTCGTGCTGCTGCTGCGCCGCGGCCTGCGCACCGCCCGCCGCACCGACTGGCGCCACCTGCTCGACCTCGACCGACCCCTCGTCCGACGCTGAGGCCGCCGGGTCACGGATCGGCGACAGTTGCCGGGGTCCCTGACGGCACGGGGCCCGGTGCCGGACACTGTCCCGGTGAGTGACTCCGGCTTCGTCGACGAGGCCCCCATCGGCGCCCCTGACGGCGCCTCCGACGGCGCTGAGCGCGCGCGGGTCGCACGGAGGCGACGGCGTCCGGGCCCGGCGGCCATCGTCCTCGGCGTGCTCCTCGTCGGCCTGGTCGCCTTCGGTGGCTGGGCCTGGTCGAGCCGCGTCCACGCCGACGACGTTGCCGCCTACGAGTCGCTCGCGCGCGAGGTCGACGTGCTCGACCGCTCCATCGTCCCGCTCGGGCACAGCGAGCTCCCGCCGTGCCGCGAGGGCGTCGACGGGCGCATCACCCGCACCTACCCGCCCTCGACCGGGCCGCAGGCCGCCGAGCTCGTCGGCTACCTCGAGCAGTCCGGCTGGACCGTCCGGCCGGCCGCCCCGCCGGCCTTCGCCCACCTGACGCGCACGGCGTCGTGGCACACGCTGAGCATCGACGTGGTCGCGGCGACCGAGTCCTCGCTCGTCGAGTCGCTCACGGCGACGAGCCCGGCCGGTGGCTTCGGCTGCCTCCTGCGCTGACCGCCTGACCGCCGCCCCACCCGAGTGAGCGCCCCGCCCCACTCGAGTGAGCGCCCAGTCACACTCGAGTGGCCGCGTCGTCACACGCGTCCCACGACGGACCGTGACCGATGCGTGATCCACCGCACGGGTCACATGGTGGGAATGACGCGGCCGACGGCACACGGCGGTGGGACGCTGGTCCACATGCGCGCGGTGACCCAGAGCAAGAAGCTGCAGAACGTCTGTTACGAGATCCGTGGTCCCGTGCTGGCCGAGGCCAAGCGGCTCGAGGACGAGGGGCACCGCATCCTCAAGCTCAACATCGGCAACCCGGCTCCGTTCGGCTTCGAGGCGCCCGAGGACATCCTCGTCGACGTGATCCAGGAGCTGCCGACGGCGCAGGGCTACAGCGACAGCAAGGGCATCCTCTCGGCCCGGCGCGCCGTCAAGCAGCACTACGAGGTCCGCGACTTCCCGCCGGTCGGCGTCGAGGACATCTACCTCGGCAACGGCGTCAGCGAGCTCATCGTCATGGCGATGCAGGGCCTGCTCGACAACGGCGACGAGGTGCTGATCCCGGCCCCCGACTACCCGCTGTGGACCGCGGCCGCGAGCCTCGCCGGCGGCAACGCCGTCCACTACGTCTGCGACGAGCAGGCCGGCTGGGCGCCCGACCTCGACGACATCCGCAGCAAGATCACCGACCGCACGCGCGCCATCGTCGTCATCAACCCGAACAACCCGACCGGCGCCGTCTACCCGCGCGAGGTGCTCGACGCCATCGCCCAGGTGGCGCGCGAGCACGAGCTGATCATCATGGCCGACGAGATCTACGACAAGATCCTCTACGACGGCGCGACGCACACCTCGATCGCGGCCCTCGCGCCCGACCTGCTGTGCCTCACCTTCAACGGCCTGTCCAAGGCCTACCGCGTCGCCGGCTTCCGCTCGGGGTGGCTCGCGATCACCGGGCCCAAGGAGCACGCGCGCAACTACCTCGAGGGCCTCGACATCCTCGCCAACATGCGCCTGTGCGCCAACGTCCCGGCGCAGCACGCGATCCAGGTGGCGCTCGGCGGCTACCAGTCGATCAACGAGCTGATCCTGCCCGGCGGCCGCCTGCTCGAGCAGCGCAACGTCGCCTGGGAGATGCTCAACGAGATCCCGGGCGTGTCGGTGACCAAGCCCGAGGGGGCGCTCTACCTCTTCCCGCGGCTCGACCCCAAAATCCACGACATCCGCGACGACGAGCGCTTCGCCCTCGACCTGCTGCGCGACCAGAAGATGCTCATCGTGCACGGCACCGGCTTCAACTGGGCGACGCCCGACCACTTCCGGCTCGTCTTCCTACCGCGCGTCGAGGACCTCGAGGACGCCGTCGGACGCCTCGAGAAGTTCCTCTCGACGTACTCCCAGTAGGCGGGTCGGGTCAGCGGGAGGTGGCCCACCACTTGAGGAGCAGGGCGAGCACGACGCCCCACACGACGGTGAGCAGCAGGCTGATGCCGGCGGCCAGCAGCGCGGGTCGGCGTCCGCCCGGCTCGCGGCGCACGAGGCTGATCCCGGCGAGCGCCAGACCGAGCAGCTGCGGCAGGAAGACGAACCCGAACACGACGGCCGACAGCGACGCGACGACCGCACCCCGGGCGATCGGCGCCTCGGCGGCCAGCCGCGCGGACGCGGCGCCGCGGGGACGATCGGGCTCGCTCACGCGTTCAGGGTAACGATGAACACGAAGACACCGGCGCACGCTCCGCGGCCGTATGCCGTCCGCTCGGCACTGCGCGGGACGCTCGCTGCCGGGGCCGGCCTCGTGGTCGTCCTGTCCCTCGCCGCCTGTGGCGGGTCGGACCCGACCCTCGGCGACCTGCCGGCGGGGATCGCAGACGCTCGGCCGAGCATCTCGGCTGAGGAGGCGCAGTTCGTCCTCGCCGCGCAGAAGCTCGGGGCGTCGGTGACGGGCGCCACCGTCGACGACGACATCGAGACCGGGACGACGACGTGCTGGGCCCTGAAGAACGGCGGCGTCGAGCTGGCCCAGATCGCGGTCGACGACGGCGACAAGCCGCTCGGCAACACCGGGGACGCGCTGCGCGCGAAGCAGCTGATGGCCGCCGGCGTGCAGGCGTTCTGCCCCGACTACGACGACCAGGTCTCCCAGCTGAAGCTGCCCTGAGGGCACGCCGCGAGGCCGTCCTCGGGTCGGGCTCAGGTCGGCCCCGGATCGTCAGATCCAGCCGGGCGGTGCCGGCACGACGATGCCGACGATGCCGGGCAGGCTCCCGGCCCGACCCAGGTCGACGACCGGCCCCGCCGTCGACCGCGCCGCGATCTCCCGGCACTCGATGCCGATGCACCAGCGTGGCACGCGGCCGTCCTGCTCGAGACGGACGGCCATGAACAGGGTGCTCGCCATGAGCCGGCCCGAGCGGGTGTCCTTGAGCGCGGGGTCCTGGTAGACGACGACGGTCGGCGGGGCGGTCCCGGTCGGGTGCGCCGTCGCGGCCTCGGCCATCGCGGCATACTGCCGGCGCGTGTCCTGGTGCCTGCCGATGTCGGCGCGCCACGTCAGGACCCCGCACCCGGCGAGCACCGCGAGCAGCGCCGTCGCGACGCGTGCGGTGGGCGGTATCCCGGGCTGCCTGGTGGGCACTGGTCCGACGTGCGCCCTGGAGCCCGCACCCCGGTCGACGAGGAGCAGCGCGACGGCCAGCACCGCCGCGAACCACGTCCACAGCTGACCGCGGGCCTCGGTGACGAGGCCGGTCGCGAGGGTCTGCGCGGCGTCGACGCCGCACGCGACGGCGAGAGCGAGGAGGAGACGCTGCAGCCGGGGGCGGACGAGCGGGTCCCTCCAGCCGAGGGCGACGGCGACGACGGCGACGAGTGCGACCCACCACTGCGCGGCCCAGAGCGAGCCCGTGGCCGACAGCCACCGACCGGCGTTGACGCCGAGGGCGTCGAGCGAGGTCAACGGGTTGGCCTGACGCCAGGCGGCGACCTCGATGCCGAAGTGCCCGTTGACGACCCAGTTGAGCGCGTAGGCCACCGCGACACCAGCGGCGAACCCGGCGGCCCAGCCGACGACGACGAGAAGCACCTTGCGCCACGGGGCGTCACGGAGCGACACGACGGCGAGGACGAGCAGCACGAGGGCGATCGGCGGATAGGTGAGCACGGCGGCGATGCCGCTCAGGACGAGCCAGACCGCGAGCCACCGCCCCGAGCGAGCGGCTCGGGGCAGGAGCCAGACCGTCCCGGCGGCCACGAGGGCCGAGGGCGTCAGCGCCCCGGGCCAGTAGAGCAGCTGGACCCAGACCGGTGAGGCGAAGAGCGCCACGCCGAGGAGAGCGTCGACGGCGGGTCGCGGGCGCACCCCGGCCCGGTGGAGCAGCCGCCAGATGCCCGCCACGAGCAGCGCGTAGGCGGCGGCATACGTCAGGGCGGCGGTCGTGACGGTGCCGTGCTGACCGACCAGCCACCACCAGCCGGAGTTGAGCCAGCGCCCCTCGCTGACGTTGTAGTACGACGGGGGGACCGCCCCCGGAGAGCCCTCGGGCAGCAGGAACGCCCAGTCGTCCTGGCGGATGAAGGGAGTGACCGCCTGAGCGACCCCCTCGGTCACGAGGAACGCGGCGGCGATGACGGCGACGACGCGCAGGCGCACGCCGAGCCGCGGCGTAGCGCCCGGCAGGCGCACACCTCGGCCTTCGGAGGCGGGGGCGATGGTCTCGGTCGACATGGTGGTGGCGCTCACGGGGTCGGGACGACACGAACCTGCCGTCGGTGTCGGTGATCCATAGGTACCCAAAGAGTGCCTCCACCGCATCCGGTGCCCGCCTCGCAGACGCTCGCAGGGGCCGGCCCGGACCGCGCGTCCCGGAATACGGCGGCCCGGCCGGCCCGTTGGCACCCACGTGAGTCCTGCCCCGAGAGCCCAGCTGAACATCCTCGATCTCGTCCCCGTCCTCGACGGTGGCACGGCCGGTGAGGCCATCGCCTCGACGGTCGACATCGCGAGGCACGCCGAGAAGTGGGGCTACCAGCGCTACTGGATGGCCGAGCACCACAACATGCGCGGGGTCGCGTCGAGCTCGACGGCCGTGCTCATCGGCCACGTCGCCGACCAGACCGAGACCATCCGCGTCGGCGCCGGCGGCATCATGCTGCCGAACCACGCGCCGTACGTCGTCGCCGAGCAGTTCGGCACGCTCGCCACGATCCACCCGGGCCGCATCGACCTCGGGCTCGGCCGCGCCCCGGGCACCGACCCCTTCACGACCCGCGCCCTGCGCCGCAACGAGGCCGCCGCGATGAACTTCGCCGGCGAGGTCGAGGAGCTCATCGGCTACCTCGGCGACCCGGACCCCGACGCCAAGGTCCGCGCCATCCCCGGTGAAGGCACCCACGTGCCGATCTGGATCCTCGGGTCGAGCCACGGCGGCGCCCAGGTGGCCGCCGCCCTCGGCCTGCCCTACTCCTTCGCCTCGCACTTCGCGCCGGCCGCGCTGATGAGCGCGCTCGAGGTCTACCGCTCCCGCTTCACCCCGTCGACCGAGCCCGGCGGCCTCGACGCCCCCCGCTCGATGGCCGGCGTCAACGTCATGGTGGCCGACACGACGGCCGAGGCCGAGCGGCTCTTCACGAGCGTCCTCCAGCGCTTCCACGGCATCGTCACCGGCCGACGGGCCGGGCTGCCCGAGCCGGAGGGCGACATCGCGAGCCTCATGGCGCAGTGGTCTCCGGCCGAGCGCCAGGCCGTGAGCGAGATGACCCGGGTCTCGCTCGTCGGCACGCCCGACGAGGTGCGCGACGGTCTCGCCGGCTTCGTCGAGGCCACGGGCGTCGACGAAGTCATCGTCACGTGCGGCGCCCACGACCACGAGGCACGTCTGCGCTCCTACGAGCTGCTCGCGGACGCCTGGCTCTGAGCGACGGACGCGACGAGCCGCCACCCCCCACCTCTGAGAGGCTTGCACCATGACCGAGAGCACGACCGAGAGCACGACCGAGAGCACGACCGCGAGAGACCCGAAGGACCTGCGCCGCGTCACCCTGACCCGCGACAGCGTCGGCCGCTACACGGCCCGCAACGACCGCGGAGGCTCGATCACGTTGAGCTCCGGCACCGAGGAGCTCTCGCCGGTCGAGCTGCTCCTCGCCGGCATCGCCGGCTGCACCGCGGTCGACGTCGACACCGTGACGACGCGCCGCGCCGAGCCCGAGCAGTTCGAGATCGAGGTGACGGCCGACAAGGTCAAGGACGAGCACGGCAACCACCTCCAGGACATCGAGGTGCGCTTCCGGGTGCGTTTCCCCGAGGGTGACGGCGGCGACGCGGCGCGCGAGATGCTGCCCAAGCTCGTCAAGCGCTCGCACGACGAGTGGTGCACCGTGAGCCGCACCGTCGAGCTCGGGCAGCAGGTCACGACCACCGTCGAGTGACCGAGACCCGCCGTCCCCGAGGGCGTATGCCGTCAGGCGTGGTGGGCGGCGTCGAGCCACTCGATGGGGTCGCCCCACCCGAGCCGGCTGACCCCGTGCTTGTCGAGCGCGCGCACCGCGAGGGTGCGCCGGTGCGCCGCGAACGTCAGGACGTGCGCGACCATCGCGCCGTAGGAGCAGACGTAGGGCGGGTCGCACGACGCGTCGACGAAGACGTCGTCGAGCCGACCCTCCTCGATCGCGTCGCGCACGTGGCCGAGGAAGACGGGTGCGGCGTCGGCGAGACGGCGGCGCGCCGACGTCAGCGACTCGTGCTCCTCGACGGAGAAGTCGTAGTCGCGGCTCGCCATCGTCGCGTTCCACATCGCCATCTGGCCGACGAGCCGGCTGATGATGCGCCGCAGGGTCGACGGGTCGGGATCGTCGTCGACGTTGATGACGATCGGCTCGTCGAGCTGTTCGTCGGTGAGCTGGCCGGCGCACTCGATGAGCTGGCCGGTCAGCCAGATGTGGTGCTCGACCATCCTCTGCACGAGGTCCATGGCAGTGACCTTTCGCTGGGCCGGGAGGCGTATGCCGCCGGGCGGGTGGAAGTGGATGTCGTTGGCCGCCTCGAGACGGATCGTCCCCGGACGTCCGCGCCACGCGCTCGGCGTCGTGCCGTAGGCGCGACGGAACGCCCGGGTGAACGCCTCGTGCGAGCCGTAGCCCGCCTCGACCGCGACGTCGAGGACGGAGAGGCGGCTCGCCGCGAGGCGGTAGGCCGAACGCTCGAGCAGCACCCTGCGGCGCAGGGAGCTCGGCGCCTCGCCTGCGCCCGCGCTGACGATGCGGTCGAGGTGGAACCGTGACAGGTGCAGCCGGCCCGCGATCTGCTCGCCGGTCAGGTCGGGCTCGTCGAGGGTGTCGACGAGCACGTCCAGCCAGGCGCTGAAGGTGTCACGGGAGCCGGTCACGTCACGATCCTGCGCGACCCGGCCCCACGCGTACTTGATCGGGTTTGCTCTGTCGGCAAGGACGCCCGCTCAGGGGTAGACGACGACCTTGTCACCGATGCGCACCGCGAAGAAGAGCGCCTTGACCTGCGCGTGGTCGGCGATGTTGACGCAGCCGTGGCTCGCGCTGGCGTAGCCGAGCCGCGCGAAGTTCGACGAGTAGTGCACGGCCTGGCCGCCGGAGAAGAACATCGAGTAGGGCATCGGCGTGAAGTAGAGGTTGGAGATGACGTACTCGTACTTCCGGGAGACGCTGAAGGTGCCCTCGCGCGTCTCCTTGCCGGGGCGGCCGAAGCGGGCCCACATGGCCGTGAGCGGCTTGCCGTTCACGACCCACGTCAGGGTGCGGGTCGACTTGTCGACGCACATGACCCTGCCGGTGCGGCAGCGCTTGTCGAGCGAGGAGAGCGTCGGCACGAGCGGGCGCAGGCCCGCGTAGTAGCGGTGCTGGTCGAAGGTGCCGGGGGTGTAGGTCAGGGCCCGCAGGCGCGCCCACGTTCGGCTGTCGACGACACCCGACTGCGGCACGTCGTAGGCGCGCTGGAAGGCGAGCACCTTCTGGCCGAGCGTCCAGCCGTAGGTGCCGGAGAACGCATACGGCCAGAGGCCCTTGGCGCCGAGGCGTCGCTGGAGCTCGCGGACGTTGGCGGCGGCCGCCGTGCGGCCGAGCACGACCGGGGACGTCGACATCGAGACGAGCCGGCTCCACGTGCGCTGGTCGAGCACCCCGGACTGGGGGAGGTTCTGGTCGCGCTGGAAGGTGAGCACCTTCTGGCCGAGGGTCCAGCCGTAGTAGCCGGACACGGCGTAGGACCAGTAGGACGCCTTGACGGCACGCAGGCGCGACTGGAGGTCCTTGACGGCGTAGCCGGACGAGCCCTCCTTGAGACGGGTCGCGGTCGCCGTGAGGGCGAGGAGTCGGCTCCAGGTGCGCTGGTCGACGACGCCGGTGCGAGGGAGGGACTGGTCGGTCTGGAAGGCGAGGACCTTCTGGCCGAGCGTCCAGCCGTAGTAGCCGGAGACGGCATACGTCCAGTACGACGCCTTGACGAGGCGCAGGCGCACCTGGAGGTCCTTGACCTTCCAGCCGGAGCTGCCGGCCGCAATGACGACGGGGCTCGGTGCGGGCGGCGGCGGGGTCGTCGTCGTGGGGCTCGACGTCGTCGTGGTCGACGTCGTGGTGGACGGCGTCGTCGTGGTCGTCGTCGTGCTGCTGGAGGTCGTGGTCGTCGTGGCGTCGGCGACGGTGCTTCCGCCGGTCGAGCCCGTCGAGCCCGTGGACGTCGAGGTGCCGGGCGGTGTCGGCGTGCCGGTCAGGTCGTCGGCGCGGGCGGCCGGAGCCGTCACGGCGAGTGCGATGACCGCGAGCGTGGCAGCGACGCTGCCCACGGTGCGATTCCTGTCCATGCGGATGGTCCTCATGGTGTCCCCTGGTGTCCTGACCGCGCGACGGCGGGTGTGAGTCGGCGCGATCGCGCCCTTCATTGTGGCAGGCGAACCGGGCTTTGGCGCGGCGTGCCGACACCTCCCCGGACGCGTCGGCGTGCCGAAAGGTTGTCGCGGTCCGGCGACCGGTCGGAAGGGGAGGGGGTCAGGCTCCCGGGAGGCGGCGGACCGTGAGGATCTGCTCGGCGCGACCGACGGGGCCGCGCTCGTCGTGCAACGTCGTCGAGGTCAGCCCGAGACCTGTCGGGCCCATCGTCACCCGGGTGTCGAAACCGACCCATCCGCGGACCGGCTCGCGGAAGAGGTGCACGCTGAGGTCGACGTTGGGGAACATCCACTCCCGCGGCGAGACGCGCACGGCGATGCCGTTGGCGGTGTCGGCGAGGCGCACGAGATCGGCTGTGGGAGAGCAGGTCTCGCCGTCGACGAGGGGATTGAGCGCGCGGATCCAGGCCCGGGTCCGGCCCGGGCGACGCTCGGCGTCGACCCGGAACTCGAGCCCCTCGATGTAGCCGCCCTCCCAGGTGTCGGCCCCCTCCCAGGGGCGCATCTCGTCGGGTCGGGGGATCGGCTCGAGCTCCACGCCGGCCACGGGCTCGGAGTCGTGGGCGGCGAGCCTCCACGCGTGGGCGCGCACGACGGGGCGGTCGTCGACGAGCAACGTCGCCTCGACGAGCTCGATGGTGCGACCGGGGCGCGTCGTGCGCACCTCGACCCGGCTCGGTCGCGCCGGGATCATGCCGAGGATGTCGAAGGAGATGCGCGCCAGCTGCATCCCCTCGCGTGGCTCGTGGAGGTCGATCTCGTGGGCGAGGATGCCGCTGACGGGAGCCATGTGCTGCTCGTCGTCGCGCCAGGCGCCCTGCACGTGCACGGTCGGGGCGTAGCGGCCGCGGTCGAGCCGACGGTAGAAGGCCGGGGTGTCGCGGTCGAGCTCGAAGCCGGTGCTGTCGCGGGTCTCGCTGGTCACCCGCCCACCCTAGGTGTCGGTGGGTGCCGCTCAGACCGCGCCGTCGGAGAGGCCGAGCCCGAGGTCGACCATGCGGACGAGGCGCGGCGCGAGCTCGTCGACGGCGCCGGGCGGCAGGTCGCGCAGCGGGCCTTCGAGGGCGAGCATCGCCATGCCGTGCACGGCGGACCACGCGAGCAGTTCGGCACCGGGACGCTCGTCGTCGGACATGACGCCGGCGTCGACCATGGCGTCGAGGGAGTCGGCGAGCAGCTGGAAGGGGGTGCGCCCGCCCGTGCCGGCCGCGTCCGGGGAGGCGGCCCGGCTGAGGTCGACCGGAACGGCGAACGCCGCGCGGAACAGGCCCGGCTCGTCCATCGCGAAGCGCAGGTAGCCGACGCCGACGGCCCGGAAGCGGGCACGCGCCCGCTGGCCCGTCTCGAGGTCGTCGGGCACGGCGTCCATCGT
This sequence comes from Terrabacter sp. Soil811, assembly GCF_001429655.1. NCBI lineage: Bacteria > Bacillati > Actinomycetota > Actinomycetes > Micrococcales > Intrasporangiaceae > Terrabacter > Terrabacter sp. Soil811. The sequence continues at coordinate 1,139,442 of NZ_LMSX01000001.1, read as the reverse complement.
GGCGCCGATGACGTCGGCGGCACGTGCCTGGGCGCGGGAGACGACCTCGCCCAGCAGCGCGTCACGGTCGGCGAAGTGGCGGTATGCCGCATTGGCCGAGACCCCGACACGGCGCGTCGCCTCGCGCAGGACGACCTTGTCGGGCCCGCCCTCGCGGGCGAGGTCGGTGCCCGCCTCGAGCAGGGCCCGGCGCAGGTCACCGTGGTGGTACGTCGCCCGCGCCGGCGGGGTGCCCGACGGGTCGGGTGCCGTGCCGGGTGCCGGGTCGGCGTCGAAGGCGGCGGACGTGCTCACAGCCCCATCATGCTCCGGGGGGTCCCGGCGGGCCTCACCCGGCTGCGGGATGGGACGGGGGTGTCGCGAGGCCGCGCTGGGTCAGCACGGTGCGGAGCAGGTCGGGGCGGTTGGTGATGAGACCGTCGACGCCGAGGTCGACGAGACGACCCATGTCGTCCTCGTCGTCGACGGTCCACGGCACGACGGCGAGCCCCGCGGCGTGCGCCGAACGGACGAGCGCGGCATCGACGGGGAGGTCCTCCCGCGGCGACAGGGCGACGACACCGGCGATGCGGGAGGCGGCGCGCACGACGTCGCCGCCCACGTCGTCGACGTCGATGCCGCCCAGCCACGGGGACGCGCCCTCCTGGCCCCGCTCGAGCCGCTCGGGGGAGACGAGGGCGACGAGCCGGGCTCGGGGCGCGATGCGGTGGACCGCGGTCAGGCTCGCCCAGTCGAACGACTGGATCGTCGCCCGGCCCGCGACGCCGCCCTCGTCGAGCACGGCCCACACCTTCGCCGCGTACGCGGCACGCGGCACGGTGAGCCCGAGGTCGTCCGCCTGCACCTTGATCTCGACGTTGAGCCCGACGTCGTCGGCGCCGCGCTCGCGCAGCAGGTCGACGACCTCGCGGAGCTCGGGCACCGTCGCGCCGGACACGGCGCGCTGGTCCGGGTGTTCGGGGGTCGGTTGGTAGCCGCAGTCGAGCGTGCGCACCTGCGCGAGCGTCAGGAGCCGGAAGGGCTTGCCGGAGTAAGGAAAGAGGTCGTCGGACGGGGCCGCCCGCGACGTGTCGCGGCACGTGTCGGGGTTGACCCGGTTGTCGTGGGCGACGACGACGGCACCGTCGCGGGTGACCTGCGCGTCGAGCTCGAGGGTCGTGACGCCGATGTCGAGCGCGCGCGAGAAGGCCTCCAGGGTGTTCTCCGAGGTCAGGTCCGCGCCGCCGCGGTGCGCCTGGAGGTCGAAGGTGCGGGCCAGTCTGGTCGGGGCGTCCGCGGGAGCCCCTCCGTCGCCCGCGCAGCCGGCCACGCCGAGAGCGAGGGCAAGGACGATCCCGCCGCCGAGCGCCGTCACGGCACCCGGACGCGGCACTCCTCGCGTGTCCACCACGTCGTCAGAAACCGAAGCGCCGGGCCGTCGCACGCACGGCATCCGCGGACACCCGCAGGCCCGACAGCTCATCGTCGGTCATCGGCACCTCGACCCGGTCGCCGACGCCGCCGGCGTGGACGATCGCCGGCACCGACAGGCAGACGTCGCTGATGCCGTAGTAGTCGTCGAGCAGCGACGAGACGGGCAGGATGCGGCGCTCGTCGTAGAGGACCGCCTCGATGATGCGCGTGGCGGCGAGGCCGATCGCGTAGTTCGTCGCGCCCTTGCCCTCGATGACGCGGTAGGCCGACTGCACGACGTCGGTCGCGATGCGGTCGCGGGCCTCCTCGTCGAGGGCGATGCGTCCGTCCGACGTGCGCCACTGCAGGAGCGGCACGGAGCCGATGGTCGCGGACGACCACAGCGGCAGCTCGGAGTCGCCGTGCTCGCCGATGACGTACGCGTGCACGCTCTGGGCTGCGACGCCCGTGTGCCCGGCGAGGAGGAAGCGCAGCCGCGACGAGTCGAGGACCGTGCCCGATCCGAAGAGCCGCTCGGCCGGCAGCCCGGACACCTGGAGCGCGGCATACGTCACGACGTCGACGGGGTTGGTCACCATGACGTGCACGGCGTCGGGAGCGACCTCGACGAGCCGCGGCAGGATCGCCCGCATGATGCCGATCGTCGACTCGGCGAGGTCGAGCCGGGACTGCCCGGGCTTCTGCTTGGCCCCCGCCGTGAAGACGATGACGTCGGAGTCGGCCAGCACCTCGACGTCGTCGGAGCCGTCGACGTGAGCCATCGGGACGAACTGGATGCCGTGGCTGAGGTCGAGCGCCTCGGCGCGCACCTTGGCGCTGTTGACGTCGAACAGCGCGACGTTCTGGGCGACACCACGCATCAACGCGGCATATGCCAGCGTGGCGCCGACGGCGCCGGCCCCGACGATCCCGAGCTTCGTCGTGCGGCGGCGGGTGCTGCCTGCCGGTGTCTCCACGGTCATCGTCGGTCCTCCGTCGCTCGTGCACGTCGTCGCTGCGAGTGTGTCAGCCTGACGGCATGACTGGTGAGGGACCGCGGCTCGTCCTCGTCGTCGGGCTGCCCGGCGCGGGCAAGACGACGCTGGCGAGGCGTCTCGAGACCGAGCGTCCCGCCGTGCGGATGAGCCCCGACGAGTGGCTGCGCGACCTGCGCATCGACCCGCTCGACGGCACCTTCCGCGACCTGCTCGAGCACCGGCTCTGGGACGACACCCGACGGCTCCTGCGCCTCGGCGTGAGCGTCGTGCTCGAGTACGGGCTCTGGGCCGAGGCCGAGCGTGAGGAGAAGCGCGAAGCGGCCCGGGCACTCGGCGTCGGGGTCGAGCTGCACGTGCTCGACCTGCCCGTCGAGGAGCTCTGGGCGCGGATCGAGCGTCGCAACCGCGACGGTTCCCCCGGCTCCGTGCCCATCACGCGCGCGCAGCTCGACGCCTACCTGCCGTGGTGGCACGCCCCGTCCGAGGAGGAGCGGTCCCGCTACGACGCCCCTCCGGGCTCCTGACGCGTGTCGAGGGTCGGCGGGTCCCGGCGTGTGACGATGGGGTCGTGGACCTGCCCGTGGATGCCGTCCCGTCGATGGACGGCTATCCCGTGGCGCCCCCGCCGCTGCGCCCGCCCGTCGTCTTCGACCAGATCTGGCGTGACCTGACGTTCGTCCACTGGCCCGTCGACCCGGGCTCCGTGCGCCACCTCTTCCCTGCGGGCACGCGCCCGGACGTCTTCGCCGACGGGCGCACGTACGTCGCGCTCGTCCCCTTCGTCATGGACGGCATGCGGCTCGGTCGGGCGCCCTCACCTCGGCTGCCCTGGCTCGGCAGCTTCCTCGAGACGAACATCCGGCTCTACTCGGTCGACGACGCCGGGCGGCACGGTGTGCTCTTCCGCTCGCTCGAGACCGAGCGCGCCCTCGTCGTCCTCGGCGCTCGCGCCGGCCTCGGGATCCCCTACACGTGGGCCCGGATGCGGCTGCGCCGCGACGGTGACGTCGTGACCTACACGAGCCGGCGCCGAGCCCCGGCCCGCGGACTGCGCAGCCTCCTCACGGTCCGCGTCGGTGAGCCGGTCGAGCCGACGCCGCTCGAGACCTGGCTCACGGCCCGCTGGGGCGCCCACACCCGCGTCGCCGGGCGCACGCTCTGGGTGCCCAACGAGCACGGGCCGTGGCCGTTGTATGCCGCCGACGTCGTCGAGCTCGCCGACGACCTTCTCGGGGCGAGCGGTGTCACCCCGGCCGGGCCGCGGCTGCGCGCGTTGTGGTCACCCGGAGTGGCCACGCGGTTCGGGCGCCCGGCCCGGGTGGCGTGACGCCCAGGTCGTGACGGCTCAGGCGAAGAGCTCGTGGAGGCACTCGCCGAACATCGTCGTGTGCGCCTCGACGTCGGCGGCGCTCGTGGCCGGGCTCATCAACGCCATGTTGTGGAAGGGCGTCAGGAGGATCCCGCGGTTGAGGGCGTAGAGGTGGAGGTACTGCTGCAGTTCGAAGTCGTCGGCGTCGTGCGCCTCCTGGCCGTCGTGCGAGGGTCGACCCGAGAAGTTGTACTCCGCCCGCGCGCCGAGCCGCGTGACGTGCCAGTCGGCACCGACCGCGTCGATGCCGGCCTGCACCCCGTCGGCCCACGCGTCGGCGAGCGGCACCATGTGCTCGAACGCCTCGGCCGTCATGACCTGCTCGAGCGTGGCCTTCATGGCCGCCATCGACAGCCCGTTGCCGGCGAGCGTACCGCCGATGCCGCCCACGTCGATGTCCTCGAGCTCGATGGAACGAGCGATCCGGTCGGCGATGTCCCGGGTGAAACCGAAGGTGCCGCAGGGGATGCCGCCACCGATGGACTTGCCGATGACGAGCAGGTCGGGATCGAGACCGTGCGCGCCGGTGTAGCCGCCGGGGCCCGCGCAGATCGTGTGCGTCTCGTCGTTGACGAGCACTGCGCCGTAGCGGGTGGCGAGCTCGCGCACGCCCTCGTTGTAGCCGGGGTCGGGCAGCACGATGCCGATGTTGGTCAGGGCCGGCTCGACGAGGATCGCCGCGACGTCGCCGTGGGCCAGGGCGCGCTCGAGCGCCTCGAGGTCGTTGAACTCGACGACCCGCGTCGTCTCCGACGTGTCGACCGGGGCGCCGATGTTGCTGCGCCGGTCGACCGTCGAGCCGTCCGGGCCCAGCGTCGCGAAGGCCTCGTCGACGGAACCGTGGTAGCACCAGTTGTGGACGACGACCTTGCTGCGACGGGTGAGGTGGCGGGCGTAGCGGATCGCGTGGCGGTTGGCGTCCGTGGCGGTCAGCGTGAACTGCCAGTAGGGCAGACCGAAGCGCTCGGCGAGGCCGGTCGAGACCGCGATGGCGTCCTCGGTGGGCAGCATCGTCGTGATCCCGCGGGAGAGCTGACGGGTCACGGCCTCGACCGTCGGTGCGGGGGAGTGCCCCATCATCGCCCCCGTGTCACCGAGGCAGAGGTCGACGTGGTCGATGCCGTCGACGCACGTGAAGTGCGCCCCCTCGGCGTGCTCGACGAAGACCGGGAAGTCGCCCGGCCACTTGACCATCCAGCTCATCGGGACGCCGCCGGGCATGTGTGCGGCCGCCTGCTCGGCCAGGGCCCGGGAGCGTGGCCGCGCCCCGGAGAAGGCTGTCCGCTCTCGGGCGTGCAGCTCGGCGAGACGGGCGCGATCCACGGTGCTCATGCCCGCATCATGCCCCGCCGAGCGACGCGGCGGAAGTGATGGCCCAAACCTCGCCGGACCGCGGATTCCGTAGGTGTTGGAAGGGGATTCAAGCGAAAAGGCACAGGTTCCCAGGGCTTGCGGAAGGCCTGGGAGGTGGCATGATCCCGCCCATGCCCCCGAGCGGTTACCGCGGCCTCAGCCTCTGGCACGACACGATCGACGACATCGAGCCGCGCCCGTCGCTCGACACCGACATCGACGTGGACGTCGCCGTCGTCGGGGCCGGCTACACGGGCCTGTGGACGGCCTACCACCTCGTCGCTGCCGACCCGACGATCCGGGTCGCCGTCATCGAGAAGGAGGTGGCCGGCTTCGGCGCCTCGGGCCGCAACGGTGGCTGGTGCTCGGCCCTCTTCCCCGCGTCGCTCAAGCGGATGGCCGCCGAGCGCGGGCGCGACGCGGCGGTGCGGATGCAGCACCTGCTCCACGACACGGTCGCCGACGTCGGCCGGATCGCCGACGCCGAGGGCATCGACTGCCACTTCGACCAGGGCGGCTACCTCTCGGTCGCGCGCAACCCGGCCCAGCTCGAACGGGTCCGCGAGGAGGTCGCCGACCATCGCGAGTGGGGCTTCGGCGAGGACGACCACCGTCTCCTCGACGCGCACGAGGTCACCGCGGTCGCCGGCGTCAGCGACGCGCTCGGCGGCTCGTTCACCCCGCACTGCGCGGCCATCCACCCGGCGCGGCTCGTCCGCGGGCTCGCCGATGCCGTCGAGCGCCGCGGCGTCGTCGTCCACGAGCGCACGACGGCCGTCGACGTGCGCAGCCGACGCGTCGTCACGCCGCACGGCACGGTGCGTGCCGAGCACGTCGTGCTCGCGACCGAGGGCTACACGCCGACCGTCGCGGGTCGCCGCCGCGCCATCGCACCGATCTACTCGCTCATGACCGCGACGGAGCCGCTGCCGGACGACACCTGGGCGCAGATCGGCCTCGACAAGCGCACGACCTTCGCCGACAACCGGCACCTGACGATCTACGGCCAGCGCACCCGGGACGGACGGATCGCCTTCGGCGGCAGAGGCGCTCCCTACCACTACGCGTCCAAGGTCTCCCCGCTCTATGACCGCGACGAGCGCGTCCACGCAGCCCTGCGCCGGATCCTCCTCGAGCTCTTCCCCGTCCTCGACGGCGTCACCTTCACGCATGCCTGGGGCGGCAACCTCGGCGTGCCACGCGACTGGTTCCCGTCGGTCCGTCACGACCGCCACACCGGCCTCGCCTTCGCGGGCGGCTACGTCGGTGACGGCGTGGCCACCTCGGCGCTCGCGGGCCGCACGCTGGCCGCGATGATCCGCGGCGACGACCCCGAGGGCCTGGCGACGCTGCCCTGGGCGGGGCGCACGTCGCGCGACTGGGAGCCCGAGCCGCTGCGCTGGCTCGGCGTCAACGCCGTCACCGCGCTCATGACCTCGGCCGACTGGTCGGAGCGCCGCACCGGCCGCCCCTCCCGGGCCGCCTCGGCCTTCTGGACGGCGCTCGGCCAGTAGCTGCCATCTGCCTCGATGGGCGGCCACCGGTGACCCCAACACCTGTCCGGTGGCACCCGGGCTCCGCGTCGGTGTCACCGAACCCTGCCAGATGCCCGCCGCCACAACGGCCTCCGTCATGCGACGGCGCGCTAGGTTCGGAGAATGCTGGACAGCGAGAGCGGTCCCGACCCCGACGTGGTGGTCGTCATGGGAGTCTCCGGGAGCGGGAAGTCGACGGTTGCCAAGGGTCTGTCGACCGTCCTCGGGTGGGAGTTCGCCGAGGGCGACGCCTTTCATCCCGAGGCCAACGTCGCGAAGATGCGCAGCGGCACGCCGCTGACGGACGAGGACCGTTGGCCGTGGCTGGAGGCGATCGGGGCGTGGATCTCGCGCAAGGAGAGCCGGGGCGAGTCGGCGGTGGTGACGTGTTCGGCCCTGCGCCGTGTCTACCGCGACCTGCTCCGCGAGGGCAGACCACACGTCCGGTTCCTGCACGTCACGGCGGAGTCCGATGTCATCCAGGAGCGGATGGAGCACCGCCCTGGCCACTACATGCCACCGTCCCTGCTGCCCAGCCAGCTGGCCACGCTCGAGCCGCTCGAAGAAGACGAGCCCGGAGTGACCATCACCAACGAGGGGAGCGCCGCTCAGGTCCTGGACCGGGCGCTGACCGCCCTCGGCCACCGGAAGGAGCACGCCTGATGTCTCTGATCGCAGTTCCCGCTGCAGTGTCCACGGCCATTCCGGGCGGACTGCCGGCCGCCGACGCGCCCCCGGTGTATGCCGGTAACGCGCAGCTCGTCGCGGCGTGCATCCTCGGCATCCTCGCCGTCGTCGTCCTCATCACGTGGGCGAAGGTCCACCCGTTCCTGTCGCTCATGCTCGGGTCGGCGGTGCTTGGAGCCGTCGCGACGATGCCGGCCGGTGAGACGGTCAAGAGCTTCGTGGCCGGCTTTGGCACGACGGCCGGGGCCGTCGGCATCCTCATCGCGCTCGGGGCGATGATCGGCAAGCTGCTCGAGGACTCCGGCGGCGCCAACCGGATCGTCGGGACGATGGTCGGACGCGTCGGGCCGGGTCGGCTGCCTTGGGTGATGGCAGCCATCGCTGCCATCCTCGGGTTGCCGTTGTTCTTCGAGGTGGGCGTGGTGCTGCTCGTGCCGGTGGTCGTCCTCGTGGCCCAACGAACAGGGCTGTCCTTGATGAAGGTCGGCATCCCTGCCCTGGCAGGGCTTTCGGTGCTTCATGGGTTGGTGCCGCCGCACCCCGGCCCGCTGACCGCGATCGGTCTGCTCAGCGCCGACCTCGGGCGCACGTTGATCTTCGGCATCATCATCGCGATACCGACCGTGGTGGTGGCCGGACCGCTGCTCGCGCGCTTCGTCGACCGGTGGGTGCCCAAGTCGGCGGACGACCTCGTGCTGCTCGGCACGGCATCCGCTGGCGCAACCGCCGCGTCCCGGACCGCGGTGCCCGCCGGCGCTCGGGCCACGGGCCGCGGGACCGCGGTCGCAGGTCCTTCCGGCGACGATGGCCCTGAGACCGGCGGCGCTCGGCGCGGGGCCACCGGTGAGGATGCCGGCGCCAACCGCGGGCTGGGCTCCTTCGAGGAACCGCTGGCGCCCGGGCGCAAGCGCGTCGGCTTCGCGACGGCCATCATCGGCATCACCCTGCCGGTGGTCCTCATGCTGGTCGACGCCATCACCAAGCTTCTCGTCACCGACGAGGAGACCGGGGTCCGCCAGACGATGGACTTCATCGGGACTCCCATCGTCGCCCTGCTCATCGCGGTGCTCTACTGCTACATCGCCCTGGGCCTCGGGTCGGGCCTGAACAAGGGCCAGGTCAGCGACTCGGTCGGGTCCGCGCTGCCCGCGATCGCGAGCATCATCCTCATCGTCGCCGCCGGTGGCGGGTTCAAGCAGACGCTGATCGACGCCGGGGTCGGCAACGTCATCAAGGACTGGGCCGAGGGCGTCAGCATCTCGGTGCTGTTGCTCGGATGGCTCGTGGCTGTGCTCATCCGGCTGGGTACGGGGTCGGCCACGGTCGCCACCATCACCGCGGCGGGCATCGTCGCGCCGCTCGCGCCGACCTTGTCGGCCAACCACCTCGCGCTGCTCGTCCTCGCGATCGGATGCGGCTCGCTGTTCTTCTCACACGTCAACGACGCCGGGTTCTGGCTCGTCAAGGAGTACTTCGGTCTGACCGTGGGCGAGACGATCAAGTCGTGGTCCGTCATGGAGACCGTCATCTCGGTGTTCGGCTTTGCCCTCGTCATGGTGGCCAGCGTCATCGTCACCTGACCGAGGTGCGTCCGGTGTAGGCGCCGTCCGTCAGCACCGGCACGAGCGACGACGCATCGAGCTCGGCCGCGACCGCCACGTCGTCGGGCCAGCCCTGCTCGACGAGCTCGAGGCCGCTCGCGCACGCGTGCAGGGCCTCGTCGACCCGGTGCTCCACGGCGAGCCACGCCGCGCCGGCGGCCTCGGCCTCGGGGCTGAGCAGGAGGGGTCCGCCTCGGTGCTCGAGGAGGCCGGCCAGGGCGGCGACGACCGCTCCCGCACCCCACAGGTCCTCGACGGCCGGGCGCAGGGACCCGTCGGGCCAGCGCTCACCGCTCGGGACGACGAGGACCGCCGGCTGCGACGCCGGACCGTGCGACCGCCGGGACGCGTCGAGCCAGTCGACGATCCAGCCGGCCACCGCAGCGCGGTTGCGCAGCGAGGCCGCCACGACGTCGGCCCCGGCGCCGGCCAGCACGGCGGTGGTCGTCGAGCCGTTGGGCGAGGGCAGGACGAGGTCGCCCAGCGGTCCGGCCGCACGGATCGAGGCCGGGGACAGGCTGACCCCGCCGTCGACGCGGGCCTCGGACCGACCTCGGGCGAGCGTCGCGCCCACCCCGTCGGCGAAGGCCCGGGCCGACCCGTCCTTCCAGCGGTAGGGGTGCACCCGGATGCCCGCGTCGACGGCGACGGACACGCACGTCGTGAAGCTGAGGACGTCGACGACGACCGCGCACACGGGAGAGCCCGCGGCGACGGCATACGCCGTCTGGGCCTCGGCGGCGCCGGGTCCCCAGTCGAGTCGGACGACGTGCCGGTCCTGCGCGTGCCACGGCTGCATGGCACCAACCTAGGGGTGGCTCAGCCGCCGAACGTCTGGGTCCAGTACGTGCCGTAGGTGCCGCCCGTCGCATAGCCGACGCCGAGGTCCCGGTAGGCGCAGTCGAGGATGTTCGCCCGGTGCCCGGGACTCGCCATCCAGGCGCGGATGACCTCCTTGGCGCTCGTCTGGCCGGCCGCGATGTTCTCGGCGATGGCGCCGCCGTCGTAGCCCGCGGCGCGGATCCGCTGGGCGAAGGTCACCCCGTCGGGGCTCGTGTGCGAGAAGTAGTCGCGGCTCGCCATGTCGTCGCTGTGACCCTGCGCGGCGTGCCGGAGGGCGGCGTTCGCCGACACCGGGCCGCAGCCGGCGCGGGATCGCTCGACGTTGACGAGGGCCACGACCTGCCGGGCGACGCCGGCCCGTTCCGGCGGCGCCGGCCTCGTCGAGGGCGCTGGACCGATCGGGCTCGTCGGGCCGGCCGTTCCCGACGGCTGCGGGGAGGAGGTCGGAGCCGGCTGCGGGGCGGTGACGAGAGGAGCCGGGGCGCGGGTGGTGAGCGAGGGCTGGGGTGACGACGTCGACGTCGAGGTCGATGGTGTCGTCGCCGGCGTCGAGGGCGTGCGTCCGGGCTCGGTGGCGTCGGCGACGCGGCTGCTCGGGGTGACCACCGGCACCGAGGGCGTGGAGGGTGTCGACCGGTGGCCGGGACGCAGCCCACCGGACTCGTGGAGGATCGCGAAGCCGCCCATGACGAGCAGCGCGGACAGCGTCAGGGTCACCACCGCGGCGCGCCGCGACCCCATGGCCGCGGGATCGGTGTGCCGTCCCATGTGCGCCTTTCGTCGTCCAGCGAGCGGTACCTTACGCGCCCCGCGGCCGCGGGAGGACGATGGGCGCGCCCGCGCTCAGCCGGCGTCGAGCTCGCGCACGAGGCGGGCCGGTGCCGTCAGCCGGTAGGAGGCGTCGACGAGCTCGGCGACCTCCTGCCAGTCGACCTCCTCCGGCGGGCCGCACGCACGCAGGTCGAGCCCGACCCAGCCGGACGGACCCACGTAGGCAGGGTCGTAGAAGCGTCCGTCACCGAGCAGGGCCGGCCGCTCGCCGGCGTCGGGGAGCACGAGGACGGACTGGCGGTAGGGCTCCGGGTCGTGGTCGCCCTTGACGGTGCCGCCGTAGGTGACGAAGACCTTCGTCGTGAAGAAGCTCGGCCGCCCGTGCGACACCTTCTCGTCGGCGCCCGGCAGCGCCAGGCAGATCTCGCGGACCCGGGCCAGATAGGGGTCCGCGCCGTCGAACATCAGGGGGTGCGCCACCCGACCACGGTAGGGCCGCGGCACCCCTCAGAGGTGCCTCAGGCGCCGCAGACCCCGCCGCAGCCACCCGCGCCGCAGCCGCCGCCGCACCCGCCGCCGGCAGGGACCGGCTCCGGCACCTCGTGCCGGGTCGACCACGCGGTCTCGAGGGCCTGGGTGAAGACCTCGACGGGTTGGGCGCCGGAGACGCCGTACTTCCGGTCGAGGACGAAGAAGGGGACCGACTCGATGCCGAGCATCTTGGCCGTGGCCTCGTCGCTGCGCACGTGGTTGCCGTAGTCGTCGGACTCGAGCATCTCCCGCACGACGTCGCCGTCGAGACCGATCTCGGTCGCGAGCCGCACGAGGACGTCGCGGTCGCCGACCGCGAGGCCGTCGGTGAAGTAGGCGCGCATGAGCCGTTCGTGGGCGGCGTCGGCCAGCCCCTGCTCGGCGGCGAGGTGGACGACCCGGTGCGCGTCGAAGGTGTTGCCGTAGCGGGCGTGCTCCCAGTTGAAGGTCAGACCCAGCTCGGTGGCCGCCGAGGCCATCGACTCGTGCTGGGCGACCGCCTGCTCGCGCGTCGTGCCGTACTTGGCGGCGACGAGGTCGACGAGCGCGACCTCCGACGCCGGCTCGGCGTTGCGGTCGAGCTCGAAGCTGTGCCATGTCACCTCGACCTCGTCGGCGTGCTCGAACTGCGCGAGCGCGCCCTCGAGGCGGCGCTTGCCGAGGTAGCAGAACGGGCACACGATGTCGGACCAGATGTCGATCTTCACGGTCGTGCAACCTACCCGCGCGCGCCCGTGTTCCCCGCACCGGGCGAGGCGTCGGTCACCCTCCGGGTGAGCGGGCGTATGCCGTTCAGCCGGCTCGCGCGACCCGCTGCAGGATCGCCGCGGCGGACTCCGCATCCCGGGTCTCGGGCAGCCAGTGCCCCGCGTCGAGCTCGACGAGCTCGTAGTCGCCCGTCACGTGCTCGTGGGTCAGCTCGGCCGCGGTCCGGCCGAGGAAAGGGTCACGCGAGCCCCAGACGTAGGTCGTCGGCACCTCGACGCGGTGTGCCGCGACGCCGGAGTGCCGGGCCGCGCGGTACCAGTTGATCGGCCCGGTGAGCGCCTCGGCGTGACCGAGCCGGACGGCATACCTGCTCCGGTCGGCGGCCGGGAGGCCCGAGCGGGCCATGAGGCGGTCGAAGCGGGCGGCGAGGGCCCGCTCGGGCAGCCGCGGCACCTGGAAGGCCGCCATGTACCAGGACTTGCGCTTCTGCTCGGTGCCGGACCGCCAGGCCCGCGACATCGCGGCCGGGTGCGGCGTCGACAGGACGGTCAGCGACGCGATGCGGGTCGGGTGGTTGCCGGCGACGAGCCAAGCCAGGGCGCCGCCCCAGTCGTGGCCGACGAGGTGGACCCGCTCCCGCCCGGAGGCCTCGATGAGACCGACGACGTCGGCGACGAGCTCGTCGAGGCGGTAGGCGTCCCGGCCCGGCGGGCAGGCCGTGGGGGAGTAGCCGCGCTGGTCCGGGGCGAGGGTGCGCAGCCCCGCCTCGTGCAGCCGGGCGGCGACCCGGTCCCAGCTCGTGCGGTCGGTCGGGAAGCCGTGGAGCAGCACGACGAGGTCACCGCCCAGCGGCCCCGCGTCGGTCACGTCGAAGCGCAGCCCGTCGCGGCTGTAGGTCGTGATCCGGCTCTCGAGGGCTCGCATGTCCCCATCGTGCCCCGGCGGGCCGACGGGTGCCCGGCAGGGTGCCCGGGTCGGGGTCGTCACCTAGGGGCCAAACCCGAGGCGGCGCGACAGCGGGGCGACCTACTGTGGATCCATGCCCGACGTGTCCGACCAGCGCATCCAGCCCGGCGCGAGCCGGGCCTGGTGGCACGTGTCGCGCACCGGGCTGTTCTTCGGCGCCGCCTACTTCCTCACGTCGATGGCCCCGAGCCTGCTGCCGCGCACGTGGTACTACCAGGGCCTCATCAGCGGCCTGTGCGCCGTGGTCGGCTACGCGCTCGGTGTCTTCGTCGCGTGGGTCGTCCGTCGGGTGGCGCGCCTCATCGACCTGCACGTCACGGTGAGCGGGGAGGCCCGGCACTGGCTGCTCGTCGCAGCGCCGCTCTTCGGGGCGGTGGCGGTCCTCGGGCTGACGGTCGCCAACGTGCGCTCGCAGGCGCGCACGGCGGCGTTCGTCCGGCTGACGCCCCTCGACCCGTTCGACTGGGCCCTGGCGCTCGCGCTCGCGGCCGTCGTCGCCGTCCTCTTCCTCGCGATCGCGCGGGGTCTGCGCGGGGCCACCCACCAGCTCGCCGAGGCCGCCGGTCACGTGCTGCCCAAGACGATCGCGACGCTCACCGCCGTCGTCGTCGTGGCCCTCGCGGCGGCGTGGGTGACCGACAGCGTGCTCTTCCACCGCGGCATGCAGGCCTTCGCCGGCGTCGCGGCCCAGGTCAACACCGCCCCGACCGGTCGGGCCGCGCCGACGTCGCCGCTGCGGTCGGGCGGTCCGGGGTCGCTCGAGTCGTGGGACAGCCTCGGCTTCCAGGGCCAGATGTTCGTCACGAGCGCGCCCACGCCGGCACAGATCACCGCGGCGACCGACCGCGGGGCCATCGAGCCGATCCGCGTCTACGCCGGGCGCACGCCTGGGCGCACGGTGAACGACGTCGCCGACGCCGTGGTCGCCGAGCTGCAGCGCACGAAGGCCTTCAACCGCCGGGTGCTCGCGGTCTTCACGACGACGGGCACCGGGTGGGTCGACGACTGGTCGGCCCAGTCCGTCGAGTACCTCAGCAACGGCGACAGCGCGGTCGCTGCGATGCAGTACTCCTACCTGCCCAGCGCGATGTCGATGATGACCGACCGCGACACCCCTCGCGAGGCGGGCAAGGCGCTCTTCGACAAGGTGTATGCCGTGTGGCGCACGCTGCCGCCCGACGACCGTCCGCAGCTCGTCGTCGGCGGGGAGTCGCTCGGGTCCTACGGCGGCCAGGCGGCGTTCACCGACGCCGACGACATGCTCGCGCGCGCCCAGGGCGGGGTCTGGGTGGGGACCCCGAGCTTCACCGACATCGCGGAGTCGCTGACGGCCCGGCGCAACGAGGGGTCGCCCGCGATCGTCCCGGTCGTCGACGCGGGACTGCACATCCGCTTCGCGGCGAGCGGCGACCAGCTGACCCACGACTACTACGGTCGCGACTACGGCGCCTGGGACTTCCCGCGCTTCGTCTACGCCCAGCACCCGTCCGACCCCGTCGTCTGGTGGAACCCGGCCCTGCTCGGCGCCGAGCCCGACTGGCTGCGCGAGCCGCGGGGTCACGACGTCAACCCCGACGTCACGTGGATCCCGTTCGTGACGTTCTGGCAGCTGACCACCGACATGGCCGTCGGCCACGACCCGCCCGACGGCTACGGCCACCGCTACGGTCCCGAGCTCGTCCCGGCGTGGGGCTCGGTCCTCGGCGGCTCGCCCACCGACGACTACTCGAAGCTCGTCGCAGGGATCGAGGAGACCGTCTCGCGGGTCGAGTGAGTGCGGCTCCGCGGCTGACCTACGCTCGGACCGTGCCAGCGCAGCGTTTCCACGGGCAGATCGCCGGCGTCGGCTCCACGTCCGGCGTCCGGGTCGTCGTCGGGTCGTGGCTGCGCACGCCGCTCGGGTCGTTCGGCGACGCGATGGTCGAGACGGCCGACGGGCACCGGGTGCTCGTCGCCCCGACCCCGGCGGTCGCGGCGTTCATCGAGGCGACGTACGCCTTCGACGAGGTGCGCCTCGAGCCGATCACCGTGCGCGCCGGCCGCGACCGCTGGCAGGTCAGCTCGCCCTCCCTGTCCCTCGACCTCACGGTCGGAGGGCGTAGGCCGCTCGGCCGGCTCCTGCGGGCCGTGCCCGCGCGCGTCGCGTCGAGTCCGAGGTGGGCGACGGTCGTCGACCCTGTCGCCCGGGTCGTCCTGCGCGGGGTCCGCACCCGCGGCACGGCGCTCGAGGGCCGTCAGGAGTTCTACGGAGCCACCGACCTGCACGCGGTGACGGCGCTCGACGGCTGCTTCGACGGTGCGGTGTTGGGTGGCCTCGCGCCGGTCGACCCGCCCTGCCGGTTCGGCTTCTCGTCGACGCCTCGCCGCCCGTCGGTGACATCGGTCGTGACGACCGTGGTCACCGGCGACGAGGCAGGCACCCTTCAGGCAGAAGCGGATCCGAACCGCGCGACGTAGTGCCAGACCCGCTTGAGGGACTGCTCGTCGTGCCGCCCTGCTCGTGAGGCGTCCCCGATGACCTGCGGGGTGACGACGCCGTCGACGGCGAGCGACTCACCGAGCGCGACGAACTCCGGCCCGCGGTAGCCCGGGTGGGCGCGGAGGGTCCCGACGTCGAGCCGGTAGCCCGGGTGCCACTCGACGGGCACGCCGAGCCGGAGCGCGTCGGCCTCGACGTCGGTGCCTCGATAACCGGGGTCGAGCACGAGCGCCTCGACGTCACGGGCGAGGTCGAGCACCCCGTGGGCGTGGGCCTCGACGTAGTCGTCGAGGAGGTCGTGGTCAGCGGCCTCGGCATGCTCGCCGAGCGCGAAGGCCGTTGCGGTGCCGAAGTGCTCGGGCTCGAAGACGCTGTCGGGGAAGCAGAACGTCGTCCGGTCCAGCGTGTGCGCCGCCAGCCGCACGTGGGCCGACCCGAAGCGTGGCGCGGCGCCGTACGGGCTCCGGTGCAGGTCGAGGGCGCCGTACTTCGGCCGCAGCGCCGGCTCGGCGTCGTCGTAGGCGCCGCCGAAGATCCGGCTCTCCCAGCGCCACCGGTCACCACCGGGGTGCGCCGTCAGCCCACCGTTGCCCGTGCCCGTCTCGAACTGGGAGCGGTAGACGCCGTCGCGGGCCATGACGGCGAGGATCGGCTCGCCGCGCACGAGCCGGTCCGGGTGGAAGTTGAGGGTGACGCGCAACGTCGGGTCGAGCGGGCGTCCCGTCGAGAGGCCGCGCACGTGCGCGAGCGCCCTCGTGACGGCGGCGGGCTGGGTGGGCACGACGCCATCCTCACACCCGCGACCCGGCGCCAGGGGGTAGGAATGGGGCATGGGCACGATGATCGACTTCCCCGACCACGACCTCACCGCGTACCGCGCCGACCCGACCGGGACGCCGCGCGGCGCCGTGGTCGTCATCCAGGAGATCTGGGGTCTGGCCGACCACGTCAAGGACGTCACCGACCGCGTCGCGGCGCAGGGCTACGTCGCCGTCGCGCCCGACCTGCTCGGGCACGTCGGACTGACGCCCGAGGTGGGTGCGCGGATCTTCGAGCTGATGTTCAGCGCGTCGGAGGAGGACCGGCTCGCGGCCCAGCCGCAGATGCGCGCGGCCACCACGCCGGCGCGGCAGCCGGAGTTCGCCGCGTGGGCGGTGCCGGCCCTGCGCGCCGTCGTCGACGCGCTCGTCGACGAGCCGGGCGTCGACGGCCGGGTGGGCGTCGTCGGCTTCTGCTTCGGCGGGACGTACGCCTTCGCCCTCGCGGCTGCCGACCCGCGGCTGCGCGCGGCGGCGCCCTTCTACGGTCACTTCCCCGAGAACGCCGACCCTGCGACGATCGGGTGCCCCGTCCTCGCCTTCTACGGCGAGGACGACCACGGCATCACCGACGGGGTGCCCGAGCTCGAGGCACGGATGGAGCAGGCGGGCGTCGACTTCACGGCGCGGGTCTACCACGGCGTCGGGCACGCCTTTTTCAACGACACCTCGCCGTCGAAGTACAACGCCGAGGTGGCGGCCGACGCGTGGGACCGGACGCTCGCCTTCTTCGACGAGAACCTGCCGTCGTGACCGGCCACGAGATCGCGCCGCTCGTCCTCGGCCCGATGCTGCGCTACATCGGTGAGACCGATGCGACGGTGTGGGTCGAAACCTCCGGTGCGGGAGTCGTCGCGGTGCACGCCGACGGCCGCGACTGGACGGCCCCGACCTTCGCCGTCAAGGGCCACCACTACGCGCTCGTCGCCGTCGATGGCCTCGAGCCGGGCGGGTCGTGGGACTACACCGTCAGCATCGACGACACACCGGTCTGGCCCCAGCCCGACAGCGCCTTCCCACCCCCACGCATCCGCACCATCGACCGCGGCCGATCCACGCGGCTGCTCTTCGGCTCCTGCCGCACCACCGTGCCGCACGACCATGAGGGGCACCGCACCAACGGCGTCGACGCGCTGCGCACGCTCGCGCTCGCCCTGGCCCGGGGCGAGGAGGTGTGGCCCGACCTCGTGGCCTTCCTCGGTGACCAGGTCTACGCCGACGAGACGTCCGAGGCGATGCGCGAGTTCATCGCCTCCCGCCGCGACATCACCGAGCCACCGGGTGAGGAGATCAAGGACTACGAGGAGTACGCCCACCTCTACGGGCTCGCGTGGGGTGACGCAGCGAACCGCTGGCTCCTCTCGACGGTGCCGAGCTGCATGATCTTCGACGACCACGACATCCGCGACGACTGGAACACGTCGTGGACCTGGCACGAGGAGATCAACCGCACCCCGTGGTGGCACGAGCGGCTCATGGGCGGCCTCTCCTCGTACTGGGTCTACCAGCACATCGGCAACCTCTCGCCGTCGCAGCTCGCCGACGACGAGATCTACGCGCAGGTCATCGCCGGTGCCGACCCCGGCGGGGAGGAGCTCGACCTGACCGAGGCCGTCTTCGACCTCGCCCGCCGTTCCGACCGCCACCCCGAGGTGTACCGCTGGAGCTTCCGGCGCGACCTCGGTGACGTCCGGCTCGTCGTCGTCGACTCGCGCGCCGCCCGGGTCCTCGAGCCGAAGCACCGCTCGATGCTCGACCCCGACGAGATGAGCTGGCTCGACGAGCAGCTGACCGGCGACGTCGAGCACCTGCTCATCGGGACGTCCCTGCCGTTCATGCTCCCTCCCGGGCTGCACGACCTCGAGGCGATCGACGAGGTGCTCGCCATGGGCACCCACGGACGTGTCGTCGCCGACCGGGCCGAGAAGGTCCGGCAGTCCATCGACCTCGAGCACTGGGCCGCCTTCAACGACGGCTTCGTCGAGGTCTTCGACATGGTGATGCAGGTGGCGCGGGGCGAGCGCGGTGCGGCTCCGGCCAGCGTCGTCTTCCTCTCCGGCGACGTCCACAACTCCTACGTCGCCGAGGTCGTCGACGCGAGGACCCGCCACGGCGCGACGTCCCGCGTCATCCAGGCCGTCTGCTCGCCGATCCGCAACCCCATGCCGCGGATGGTGCGCGTCATGATGTCCGCGTTCGCCCGTGGGCTGGTGCGCCCCATGCGGTTCGTCGCCGAGCGCTCGAAGCACGTGCCCGACCCCGCCTACCCGTGGGCGGTCACCGACGGTCCGTGGTTCGACAACTGTCTCGCCGAGCTCACCGTCCAGGGTCGGGACCTCTCGATCGTCTGGCGCGGTGGTGAGATCCGCGACGGCGACGACGCCCACCCGGTGCTGACCACGGTGTCGAGCGTGCGCATCCCTGCAGCAGGTTGACGGGATGTCCGTGGACGATGTCGACCGGCGGATTGCGCTGGCGCGCAGGGCTGTCCGGGCGTATGCCGCGAACCCCAAGGTCGCAGCGGCGCTCATCGGCGGGTCCGTGGCGCGCGGGCTCGCCGACGCGTCGTCCGACATCGAGCTCGACGTCTACTGGTCCTCCCCGCCGACCGTCGCCGACCGCGAGGCGGCGATCGAGGGCGCCGGGCTCACCCGCGTCTATGCGGAGGAGGACGACCACGAGTGGGCCGACGGCCTGCTCGTCGGCGGTGTCAAGACCGACGTCAGCGGCTTCGTCACGTCGACCATCGACACCTATCTCGACCGCGTGCTCGCGGGCGACACCGACGCGGAGCTGCAGGTGCGCGTCACGGCCCTGCGCGACGGCATACCCCTGCACGGCCACGCGGTCATCGAGGCGTGGCGGACGCGGTGCGACGTCTACCCGGAGGCGCTGGCCGTCGCCCAGGTGCTCGAGGCCCTCGACCTGAGGCCCCGCGAGCGGCTCGAGATGCTTGGGGCCCGGGACGACGTCGTGCTGCTCCACCGCGACCTGCTCGACGGCGTGCAGGGGGTGCTCGACGCGCTCTTCGCCGTCAACCGGGTGTGGATGCCCCATCCCTTCCACAAGTGGCTGGACCGCGAGGCGACCCTGCTCGCCCACCGGCCCGACCGTCTCGTCGAGCGCATCCGGTCTCTCCTCGTCGCGTCCCCGCACGACGCGGTCGCGACCCTGGTCGCCCTCGTCGAGGAGACGTACGACCTCGCGCACGAGCGGGTGCCCGAGGCCGACGTCGGCCCGTTGCGGGCGGCATTCGAGCAGCGACGCGTCGTCGGGGCCTAGGGGTCGGGGGCGGCCGCGGCGCGTCGCCGTGGCTCAGGGCAGCAGGACGAGGACCTCGTCGGTCGTGGCGGTCTCGCCGAGGCGCGGGAAGATCCGCGTCACGGAGCTCTCGTGGGACGCGCGTCGAGATCGGTCATCGCGTCGGTCGCGAGCGTCACGTGGTAGCCGTGCTCGTGGGCCGCGCGGTCGGGGAAGGCTGCCGCGTTGGCGGCGGCGGCGAGCATGGCGCCGAGGTACATGAACGTGCGCAGCAGGCCGGCGGACGAGCCCAGGCGGTCGGGGTCGGCCTGACGGTAGAGGGCGTTCTGGTTGGCCAGGCCGATGAGCCCCTGCACCACCAGTCCCGCGCCGGCGACGGCGACGACGAGCAGCAGCGGCCAGTGCGTCACCGCGGGCTCCATGAGGAAGCGCAGCAGCGCGGTCAGCGTGACGGCGAACAGGACCATGCCGGCGACGTCCAGCCTGTCGATCTGAGGAGGCTCAGATCACCCGGACGAGCAGGATGCGGTCGTCCCCCGCCCCCGGGCTCTGCCGCCCGTCGCGGTTGCTCGTCGTCACGAGCAGGGTGTCCGATCCGACGGCGAGCACGCTGCGCAGCCGCCCGTAGCGACCGACGAGGAAGTCCTGGGGCGTCCCCGTGGTCGCCGAGCCGTCGAGGGGGATGCGCCACAGCCGCTGCCCGCGCAGGGCCGCCATCCACACCGATCCCTGCGCGATCGCGATGCCGCTCGGCGAGTCCTCCGGTGGGCCCCACTGGGCGACCGGGCCCGTGATGCCCGCCCGGCTCGTGCGCCCCTCCGTCTGCGGCCAGCCGTAGTTGCGGCCGGGGCGGATGAGGTTGAGCTCGTCCTCGCTGTGGTCACCGAACTCGGACGCCCAGAGGCGACCGGCGGCGTCCCAGGCGATGCCCTGGACGTTGCGGTGGCCGTAGGACCACACGAGCGTCCCGAACGGGTTGCCCGGGGCCGGGCGCCCGGCGGTCGTCATCCGCAGGATCTTGCCGCCGAGCGAGCCCCTGTCCTGGGCGAGCGCCGGCTGCTGCGCCTCCCCGGTCGTCGCGTAGAGGTAGCCGTCCGGCCCGAACGCGATCCGGCCGCCGTTGTGGTGCACGTTGTGGGGGATGCCCCTGACGAGCACTCGCGGCGTCCCGAGCTGGCGACCGGCCGGCGCGGACGGGTCCCACGGGATCGCCGCGATGCGGTTGTCGCCCGCCGTGGAGTAGTAGGCGTAGACGAGGTGGTCGCGGGTGAAGGTGGGCGAGACGGCGATGCCGAGCAGGCCAGCCTCACCCTGCTGTGCGACGTTCGAGACGACGCCCGGCACCGTGCCGACCCGGGCCAGCCGGGCCGCTGCGACGTCGAGGCGGTAGACCCGGAAGCTGTCGCGCGCCGAGACGAGGACGGTCCCGTCGGGCAGACGGGCCAGGCCCCACGGCACGTCGATCCCGGTGGCCAGGGTGCGCACCACCGTCGCCGTCCCGGTCGCCCGGCCCGGCGTCGAGGTGGCCGGCGCGGCCGTCGGGGTGGCCGGCCCGCTCGAGGTCGCCGAGGGCGTACGCGTCGTCCCCGTGGTCGGGGAGGTGATCGGGGAGGTGGTCGCGCTGGTCGTCGCCACCGTCGAGGCGGCCGGAGACGACGTCGAGGACGTGCCCGCGGAGGTGGCGCCGGCGGTGCTCGGCGCGCCGGCGGAGCAGGCGGCCAGCGAGAGCGCGCTCAGGCCGACAGCGACGGTCGAGGCGAGCGCGGTGCGAGTCGTGTGCGTCGGCATGAGGCACCTCCGGTCACGACGCTAGCCACCAAGACTGTGTCTCGGACGGGAACAATCCGCGAGAGCCCAGAGTTGAGTCGGGTGAACGCAAGATTTGCGAGTCCGGTTTTGACAATCACGTCGGAGCGGGAGCAGATTGAGCGAGGACCTGTTTCACCCGGACCACCAGCACCACGGTCTCCACCTAGATCATCAAGGAGTCACCCATGGCACGTGCCGTCGGAATCGACCTCGGTACCACCAACTCGGCCGTCTCCGTCCTTGAGGGCGGCGAGCCGAGCATCATCGCGAACGCCGAGGGCGGGCGCACCACCCCCTCCGTCGTCGCGTTCTCCAAGAACGGCGAGGTTCTCGTCGGCGAGGTCGCCAAGCGCCAGGCCGTCACGAACGTCGACCGCACGATCCGCTCGGTCAAGCGCCACATGGGCACCGACTGGAAGTCGCCCGAGATCGACGGCAAGACCTACACCGCCCAGGAGATCAGCGCGCGCATCCTGCAGAAGCTCAAGCGCGACGCCGAGTCCTACCTCGGTGAGACCGTCACGGACGCCGTCATCACCGTCCCCGCGTACTTCGACGACGCCGAGCGCCAGGCCACGAAGGAGGCCGGTGAGATCGCGGGCCTCAACGTCCTGCGCATCGTCAACGAGCCCACCGCGGCCGCGCTGGCCTACGGCCTCGACAAGGGCAAGGAGGACGAGCTCATCCTCGTCTTCGACCTCGGTGGCGGCACGTTCGACGTGTCCCTCCTCGAGGTCGGCAAGGACGCCGAGGACGGCTTCGCCACGATCCAGGTGCGCGCCACCAACGGTGACAACCACCTCGGTGGTGACGACTGGGACGACGTCGTCGTCCAGCACCTCATCACGCAGGTGAAGAACAAGACCGGCCAGGACCTGTCCAAGGACAAGATCGCGATGCAGCGCCTCCGCGACGAGGCCGAGCGCGCCAAGAAGGAGCTCTCCACCGCGACGAGCACCAACATCTCGGCGCAGTACATCTCGATGACGCCCGAGGGCCCGATCCACCTCGACGAGAACCTCACCCGCGCGCAGTTCGAGCAGATGACCAAGTCGCTCCTCGACCGCACCAAGGCGCCGTTCCACAAGGTCATCGAGGACGCCGGCATCAAGGTCGCGGACATCGACCACGTCGTGCTCGTCGGTGGCTCCACCCGCATGCCGGCCGTCACCGCCCTCGTCACCGAGCTGACCGGCGGCAAGGCCCCCAACAAGGGCGTCAACCCCGACGAGGTCGTCGCCATGGGCGCGAGCCTGCAGGCCGGTGTCCTCAAGGGTGAGCGCAAGGACGTCCTGCTCATCGACGTCACGCCGCTCTCGCTCGGCATCGAGACCAAGGGTGGCCTGTTCACCAAGCTCATCGAGCGCAACACCGCGATCCCGACGAAGCGCTCCGAGATCTTCAGCACCGCCGACGACAACCAGCCGTCGGTCCTCATCCAGGTCTTCCAGGGTGAGCGTGAGATCGCGCAGCACAACAAGTCGCTCGGCACCTTCGAGCTGACCGGCATCGCGCCGGCGCCGCGCGGTGTGCCGAAGATCGAGGTCACCTTCGACATCGACGCCAACGGCATCGTCAACGTCTCCGCCAAGGACCAGGGCACCGGCAAGGAGCAGAAGATGACGATCACCGGCGGCTCGGCCCTGTCGAAGGAGGAGATCGACAAGATGGTCAAGGACGCCGAGGCGCACGCCGACGAGGACAAGAAGCGTCGCGAGGAGGCCGAGGTGAGGAACCAGGCCGAGCAGCTCGTCTTCTCGACCGAGTCCTTCCTCAAGGAGTCGGGCGACAAGGTCCCGGCCGACGTCAAGACGCCGGTCGAGGAGTCGCTCGCCGACCTCAAGGCCTCCATCGCCGAGGGGTCCGAGGCCAGCGCCGACGACATCAAGGCGAAGGTCGAGGACCTCAACACGAAGTCGCAGGCCATGGGCCAGGCCGTGTACGCCACCGAGCAGGCCTCCGCGAACGCTGCGAGTGCCGCCGGGGCGCAGGACGGCGCTCCTGCCGACGACACCACGCCCGGTGCGTCCGGCGCGTCCGACGACGACGTCGTCGACGCCGAGGTCGTCGACGACGACGAGGCCAAGGAAGCCAAGTGACCGAGTCCCCGAAGCACGGCACGCCCGGCGAGCAGCCTGACGTGACCGCGACGGGCGCGACGGGTGCCGGCGGCGACGCCGCCGGCACCCCGCCGCGGGCAGACTCCGCCCACGGCGAGCGCCACCACACGTACTACGAGGGCGGCGCAGGCGCGTCGTCCGAGCCCGGTGGCGAGGACGAGTTCGACCACACCGCAACCGATTCCAACGAGACCGGCGACGCCGGCGAGTCCTCGCAGACCGAGGGCGTGGCCCTCGCCGAGGAGGACACCATGGCCGCGACGCTGCTCGCCGACCTGCAGCGGCTGCAGGCCGAGTACGTCAACTACAAGAAGCGCGTCGACCGCGACCGCGAGGTCATCCGCCACACCGCGGTCGGCAGCGTCGTCGAGTCCCTGCTCCCGGTCCTCGACGACATCCACATGGCCCGCCAGGCCGGCGACCTCGCCGGTGGCCCCTTCGCCGCGATCGCCGACAAGCTCGAGGCGACCCTCGGTCGCTTCGGCGTCGAGCGCGTCGGCGAGGCCGGACAGGAGTTCGACCCCAACGTGCACGAGGCACTCATGCACGTCGAGGCCGAGCTGCCCGAGGGGGCGACCGGCACGACCGTCGTCCAGGTGCTCCAGCCGGGCTACCGCATCGGCGACCGTCTCGTCCGCGCCGCCCGGGTCTCGGTTGCCGACCCCGCCTGAGACGTCCGCCGCCGGGCTGCGCACGCAGCCCGGCGGCATACCCGATGATGGGAGCAGCGTGAGAGTCACCGTGAACGAGGAGGTGCGCCATGGCTAGTCAGGACTGGTTCGAGAAGGACTTCTACGCGATCCTCGGCGTGCCCCAGGACGCCGACGCCGCGACGATCAAGAAGACGTACCGCAAGGTCGCGCGCACGATGCACCCCGACCACAACGTCGGCGACCCCAAGGCCGAGGAGCGCTTCAAGGAGGTCGGGGAGGCGTATGCCGTCCTGTCCGACCCCGAGAAGCGGCGCGAGTACGACGCGATCCGGGCCATGTCGCACGGCGGTGCCCGCTTCACCGCGGGCGGCGCGGGCGGCCAGGGCGCCGGTTTCGAGGACATCTTCTCCGCCTTCGGTGGGGCGGGTGGTCCCGGTGGGCAGCGCGTGCGCTTCGACACCGGTGGCGCCGGCGGCCAGCCCAACCTCGAGGACATCCTCGGGCAGATGTTCGGCGGGGGTGCACCCGGCGCCGGCTACGGCGGCTACGGCGCGACGGCAGGTCCGCGCCCCGGGTCCGACGTCCAGGCCAACACGCGCATCGGCTTCCGCGACGCCGTCGAGGGCTCGACGGTCTCGCTCAGCTCCCCCGACCTCGGTCGCATCAATGCCCGCATCCCTGCGGGCGTCAAGGACGGGCAGCGGATCCGCCTGCGCGGCAAGGGTCGCCAGGGCGACCCCGGCGCGCCGGCCGGTGACCTCATCCTCACGGTGGGGGTCGACAAGCACCCGGTCTACGGACGTGAGGGCGACAACCTCACCCTCGACCTGCCCGTCACCTTCGCGGAGGCCGCGCTCGGCGCGACCGTCGCGGTCCCGACGCTCGACGGCGGGTCGGTCAAGGTCAAGGTGGCGCCGGGCACCCCGAGCGGCCGCGTCCTGCGGCTCAAGGGGCGCGGCGTCAAGCGGGGCGACCACGCCGGCGACCTGCTGGCCCGCGTGCAGGTGGTCGTGCCGCAACGGCTGACCGACGAGGCCCGCGAGGCCATCGAGCGGATGGCTGCGGCCGAGAACGGCCACGACCCCCGGGCCGACCTCTTCCAGCGCGCCCGAGCCTGACGAGCGAGGTGACGACGATGGCCCGCAAGAGCGCCCGCCCCGGTGGGCACGACGACGACGCACCCGTCTTCGTCATCTCCGTCGCGGCCGAGCTGGCCGGCATGCACGCGCAGACGCTGCGGCAGTACGACCGGCTCGGCCTCGTCTCCCCGTCGCGCACGCGCGGGGGCGGGCGGCGCTACAGCGCGCGCGACGTCGAGCTGCTCCGCGACGTGCAGCGCCTGTCACAGGAGGGTGTCTCGCTGGCCGGCATCCAGCGCATCCTCGACCTCGAGAACCACGTGACCGCCCTCCGGTCACGGGTCGAGGAGCTCGCCGCCGACCTGGCGGCGGCCCAGGCGGCTCTGTCGGCCGGCGCCCGGGTCTTCGCGGTCGGTCCACGTGGCGAGGTCGTGGCGGTCCGACCCGGCCAGCGCCCGCCTCGCGCCCCGTCGTCGCAGGCGCTCGTCGTGTGGCGGCCCGAGCGCTAGGTCTCCGCCGCCCGAGGCGGTGCTCGTGTGTCAGACTGTGCTCGCCTCAAGCAGACGGGGCGCGCCGTTGTGGAATGCCGCCGGAGGCAGCTTCTTGACCCCAGTCCCGGAGGTCGTGTGACCCCGCACCACCCTGAGGGCGCCCTGCCCGGCGCCCCCACGACGAACGCCTCGAGCCTCGGCGTGCCCTCGTCCCCGACGAGCATGCGTGACCTCTTCCTGCGCACCGTCTGGTCGGCGACCTCGCTGGGGCCGGTCGAGTCCTGGCCCGCGAACCTGCGGATCCTCGTCGACGTCTGCCTGTCGTCGCGCTTCCCCATGCTCGTCTGCTGGGGACCCGACCTGCTCATGCTCTACAACGACGGCTACCGCACCCTCCTCGGCGAGAGCAAGCACCCCGACGCGTGGGCGCGGCCGGTGCGGGCCGTCTGGCCCGAGGTCTGGGACGTCATCGGCCCGATGTTCGAGGGGGTCACCAGTGGCGGCCCGGCGACGTGGGTCGAGGACGAGCTGCTCGTCGTCGACCGCGCCGGCTACCTCGAGGAGGCCTACTTCACGTGGTCCTACGGCGCCATCCACGACGACTCGGGTTCCGTCGTCGGCGTGCTCAACGTCGCGACCGAGACCACCGCGAAGGTGGTGGCCGAGCGCCGCGCCGACGTCGCGTCGCGGCTCTTCGCCTCGCTGGCCGACGCCGAGGACGCCGAGGACGTACGCCGTCGTGCCCTCGAGGTGCTCCGCTCGGACGGTTTCGACCACCTCTCGATCGACCTGCGCTGGTGCGCGCCGGGGGACCCGGCTCCTGACGGGGTCGACGACGAGGGCCGGACGGTGCACGTCGTGCCCGTCGTCGAGCCCGGGCTGCTCGAGCCCACCGCGCACCTGCTGCTGACCGAGAACCCCCGACGCCCGTGGGACGCCCAGCTCCAGGTCTACGCCGAGCTGTGCGCCGCGCACGTCGCGATGGCGCTGAGCGGCATCCGCCGTCTCCAGGAGGAGCGTCACCGGTCCGAGGCACTGGCCGAGCTCGACGTCGCCAAGTCCGACTTCTTCGCCAACGTCAGCCACGAGCTGCGCACGCCGCTGACCCTCATCGCCGGACCGGTGCAGGACGCCCTCACCGCCGACGGCCTGGACCCCGAGCAGCGCCAGCGCTTCGAGCTGATCCGCCGCAACACCGACCGTCTCGCCGGCCTCGTCGACCGCATCCTCGACCTCACGCGGGTCGAGGCCGGGGCCGTCGAGCCGCACTGGGTCCTGGCCGACGTGGAGGAGCTCGTCACCGGCATCGGCGCGAACTTCCGCCCGGCCATCGAGCGCACCGGACTCGAGTTCGAGGTGGTGTGCGACGACCTCGACCACGAGGCCTACGTCGACGTCGACATGTTCGAGCGCATCGTGCTGAACCTGCTGTCGAACGCCCTGAAGTTCACGGCGCGCGGACGCATCTCGCTCCACCTGGGCGGGACCGACACCGGTTTCGCCGTCTCGGTCACCGACACCGGTATCGGCATCGCCGAGAAGGACCTCGACCTCGTCTTCGACCGCTTCCGGCAGCTCGACCGCGGCGACGACCGACGATCGCGCGAGGGCGCCGGCATCGGCCTGTCGCTCGTGCGCCAGCTCGTCGACCTGCTCGGCGGCCGCGTCGCCGTGCAGTCACGGCAGGGCAGGGGCAGCACCTTCACCGTGTCCTTCCCGTGGGGCCGGCCCGCGGAGCGGGCCGCGCTGCGCCCCTCGATCACGCCGCGCTCGGCCGAGTCCTTCATCCACGAGGCGAACAGCTGGGTCGTGCGCGACGCGGTCGCGGCCGAGATGCAGGCGTCGTCCGCGGACGCCGAGCAGCTCCCCGGCCCGATGTCACCGGCCACGCGGCCGGACGGCGTGCGTCCGACCCTGCTCGTCGTCGAGGACAACCACGACATGCGCGACTACATCGCGCGCCACTGCGTCGTCGACTACGACGTCGTGTCGGTGCGCGACGGGGTCGAGGCCCTCGAGCACCTGCGCGCCCGACGTCCGTCGATCGTCCTCGCCGACGTCATGATGCCCCGCATGGACGGCCTGACCCTCGTGCGCGAGATCCGGGCCGACGCGAGCCTGCGCGACCTTCCCGTGGTCCTGCTGTCCGCGCGGGCCGGCGTCGAGGCCAGCACCACCGGGCTGCTCGAGGGTGCCGACGACTACGTCATCAAGCCGTTCCAGCCCCAGGAGCTCCGCGCGCGCCTCGCCGCCAATCTCGTGCGGGCGCGATCGCGGTCGCGCGACGCCGCGTGGCTGCGGGCGATCCTCGGAGCCATCCAGGAGCCGTTCGTCGTCGTCGACGCCGAGGGCCTCGTCGTCCAGGTCAACGACGTGTTCACCCGGACCTTCGGCTGGTCGCTCGCGGACGGTCCGCTCGTGCCGCCGTACCCGTGGTGGATCCCGGAGTCGGAGTCCTCCGACGAGCACCACCAGCACCAGCGACGCATGGAGCTGCTCCAGTCCGGCCGACCCGTCGAGGACGACCGCTACCGCATCCTCCGGCGCGGCGGCGGTGAGGCCTGGGTCCACGTCCGGTCGGCGGGCGTGCCGGGCACGGCGGAGCACGACGGCTTCGTCATCGTCGTCGTCCGGGACGAGACGCGCGAGCGCGAGTCCCGTCTGCGGCGCGAGCTCGCCGCCCGGATCGCCGTCGACCTCGCCACGGCGGAGGAGCTCGACCAGGTGCTCGCCACGGCCGTCACCGGCTTCACCGTGCTCTTCGACGGTGCGGTGACCCTGCGCGTCTCACCGACGAAGGGGCAGCCGGTCGTGCTGTCCCCGCGCGGACGGGTGGCCGTCGGCGACCTCGAACCGGGCATCCGGCAGGGGCTCGACTCCTCGCCGCACCGCCACGACGTCCTGGTCGGCGACAAGCGGGAGGGCCTGCTGCTCCTCCCGACGGCGCACGAGTCGGACTGCCGGACCTGGGTGCAGTTCGACGAGCCGCGTCTCGTCTCGAGCGACGAGCTCATCGTCGGCGACCTGCTCGCGCAGTCGCTCGGCCAGGCCGTCGACCGCGTCGTCGCGCGTCAGGCGCGCGCGCAGAAGGAGCACCAGCTCGAGCAGGCCATCGAGAGCCACCGGCTCATCGGCCACGCCGTCGGCGTCCTCATCGAGCGCCACCGCATCACGGCGACACAGAGCTTCGAGATGCTGCGGCAGGCCTCGCTCAACCGCAACGTCAAGCTGCGCGAGATCGCGGCGCGCGTCGTCGAGAGCGGGCAGGACCCCGACCAGGCCTGACCGCCGCTGTCGAGACGCGACCTCCGGGGCCCGGCTCCGGAGGTCGCGTGCGTGCGGCCTTGTGCCGCGCGGGAATTGGTCGCTCCTCGCAATTGCCTCGTGTCGTGCTTTGTCCGACGGCGTCACGGGATGCAACACTGTCCTGCCTCCAAGTTCGCGGGCCTTCCCACGCATACCTTGGAGGGCCCGTGACCGACCTGCGTCCGGCGACCGCAGCGAACGACGACCGCTGGATCGACGCCGCGGCGCGGATCACCGCCGCAGCGCGGCTGCTGGTCCGCTCCGAGGACCTCGAGGAGGCGCTCGCGCTCGCCGCGTCCGCCATCGGTGAGGCGCTCGTCGGCGAGGCCGTGATCCGGGTGACCGCGACCCAGCACGACCTGCTCGCCGGCGCCTCCGGTGTCGTGCCGCCGTCCGCGCTGCCCCCGGCCGTCCGTGAGGTGCTCTCCGGACCCGTCGACCTCGACGGGGCGACGGTGGACCCGGCGGACGCGGGGACCCGAGGCGTCCTCATGGAGTCGTCGGGGATCCACGCCACGTGTCGGGTGTGGGCCGGCGTCGGCCGGACGCCGTCTCCCGGTGTGGCCGAGCGGACCGTCGCAGAGCTGCTCCTGCACTCGCTGGCGCAGGCGGTGGACCGGATCGTCACGGTCGACCGTTTCCGCCAGAACGAGGCCAACCTCGAGCGCGCCGTCGAGAGCCACCGGCTCGTGGGCCAGGCCATGGGCATCCTCATCGAGCGACACCGGATCGTGTCGGAGGAGGCCTTCGACGTGCTCCGCCGCGCGTCCCAGGACCACAACGTCAAGCTGCGCGAGGTCGCGCAGCGCGTCATCGAGACCGGCGCCGAGCCGGACGAGGTCGTCGGTCGGTCCTAGGCTGGGCGCGTGAGCCCGACCGACGATGCCCAGCACCTCATCGTGCTGCCGGAGCGTGACACCGCCGAGGAGCTCGCGGACGAGCTCGAGGCCGAGGGGCTGGCCGATGTCCGCGTCGTGCGAGAGGCGCTCGCGGGCGAGGACGACTCCGAGGCCCACGAGTGGGCCGTCTACGTGCGCACCCCGCCCGACCGGGCGTATGCCGTCCGCTTCCAGGCGCTCGCCGCGGCCCACGACGGCTGGTACGACCCCGATCCGCACGACTGAGGAGTGACGATGTCCCGCGCGTTCCAGGTGACGATCGACAGCAGCGACCCGCGCGCCCTCGGCGGCTTCTGGGCCGAGGTGCTCGGCTACGTCGAGGACGCCCCGCCGCCGGGGTTCGCGACGTGGACCGAAGCGCTCACCGCCTGGGGGCTGCCGCCCGAGCGCCACAACGACGCGTATGCCGTCGTGGACCCCGACGGAGCGAGGCCGCGGGTCTTCCTCCAGAAGGTGCCGGAGGGCAAGACGGCGAAGAACCGCCTGCACCTCGACGTCCGGGTCAGCGGGGTGCCCGGTCCTGCCGAGGGCAAGGGCGAGCAGCTGCACGCGGAGGCCGACCGACTCGTCGCCCTCGGCGCCACGGTCGTGCGCGAGACGCTCACGGAGGTGGACCACTACCTCGTCATGCAGGACCCCGAGGGCAACGAGTTCTGCCTGACCTGAAGGCCGGTCACCGTCAGGTCAGGCACGAACTTGAGTGGAATAGACTCAAGTCAGCGCCAGTTGACCCCCGTGAACCGATCCCCTCACCAGGAGTACGCATGGACCTACAGCTGACCAACAAGGCTCAGGAGGCCTTCGCCCAGGCCGCGACGACCGCGACGGGCAAGCACCACCCGAACATCGAGCCGGCACACCTGCTGCTCGCGTTGGCAGCCCAGAGCGGCACGACCACCCCGGCCCTGCTCACCGCCGGAGGCTCGAGCGTCGCCGCCGCGACCGCCGTCGCCGAGCGGGCCATGGCCGCCATGCCGCAGGTCACCGGCGGCGCCCAGCAGCCGCAGCTCTCGGCCACGGCGGGACGCGTGGTCCAGCAGGCCCAGCAGTACATGACGGCGATGGGCGACTCCTACGTCTCCACCGACCACCTCCTGCTCGCGCTCGCGCGCACGGGCCAGTTCGGCCTCGACGCCGACGCCATCGAGGGGGCCATCCCCGAGCTGCGCGGGGGGCGTCCCGTGACGTCCGACAACCCCGAGGGAACCTTCGAGGCGCTGTCGAAGTACGGCACCGACCTCACCGCCCGCGCGCGAGAGGGCAAGCTCGATCCCGTCATCGGCCGGGACGCCGAGATCCGCCGCGTCGTCCAGGTCCTCTCGCGCCGGACGAAGAACAACCCCGTCCTCATCGGCGAGCCGGGCGTCGGCAAGACCGCCGTCGTCGAGGGCCTCGCCCAGCGCATCGTCGAGGGCGACGTGCCCGAGAGCCTGCGCGACAAGACCCTCTACAGCCTCGACCTCGGCTCGATGATCGCCGGGGCGAAGTACCGCGGTGAGTTCGAGGAGCGTCTCAAGGCCGTCCTCGAGGAGATCAAGGGCAGTGACGGCCAGATCGTCACCTTCATCGACGAGATCCACACTGTCGTCGGCGCGGGCGCCGGCGGGGAGGGCGCGATGGACGCCGGCAACATGCTCAAGCCCATGCTCGCCCGCGGTGAGCTGCGTCTCGTCGGCGCGACGACCCTCGACGAGTACCGCAAGCACATCGAGAAGGACGCCGCCCTCGAGCGCCGCTTCCAGCAGGTCTTCGTCGGCGAGCCCTCCGTCGAGGACACCATCGCCATCCTCCGTGGGCTCAAGGAGCGCTACGAGGGCCACCACAAGGTGACGATCGCCGACTCGGCGCTCGTCGCCGCGGCCAGCCTGTCCGACCGCTACATCAGCGGCCGCCAGCTGCCCGACAAGGCCATCGACCTCATCGACGAGGCCGCCTCCCGGCTGCGCATGGAGATCGACTCGAGCCCCGTCGAGATCGACGAGCTCCGGCGTGCCGTCGACCGGCTCAAGATGGAGGAGTTCGCCCTCGAGCAGGAGAGCGACGCGGCGAGCAAGGACCGCCTCGAGCGCCTGCGCAAGGACCTCGCCGACCGTTCCGAGGAGCTCGCCGCCCTCAACGCCCGGTGGGAGGCCGAGAAGTCCGGGCTCAACGCCGTCGGTGACCTCAAGGCCCGCGTCGACGACCTGCGCACCCAGGCCGACCGGCTCCAGCGCGAGGGCGACCTCGGCGCCGCCTCCAAGATCCTCTACGGCGACATCCCGACCCTCGAGAAGGAGCTCGCGACCGCCCAGGAGCGCGAGGCCGCGGCCACGACCGGCGACGAGGAGCCGATGGTCAAGGAGGAGGTCGGCGCCGACGACATCGCCGACGTCATCTCAGCCTGGACCGGCATCCCCGCCGGCCGGCTCATGGAGGGCGAGTCCGAGAAGCTGCTGCACATGGAGCAGCACATCGGCGCCCGGCTCATCGGCCAGGCCGACGCGGTGCGTGCGGTCTCCGACGCGGTGCGCCGCACGCGCGCCGGGGTCTCCGACCCCGACCGGCCGACGGGCAGCTTCCTCTTCCTCGGACCCACCGGTGTCGGCAAGACCGAGCTGGCCAAGAGCCTCGCCGACTTCCTCTTCGACGACGAGCGGGCCATGGTCCGCATCGACATGTCGGAGTACTCCGAACGGCACTCCGTCGCGCGGCTCATCGGGGCGCCCCCCGGCTACGTCGGCTACGAGGAGGGTGGCCAGCTGACCGAGGCCGTCCGCCGTCGTCCCTACTCCGTGATCCTCCTCGACGAGGTCGAGAAGGCCCACCCCGAGACGTTCGACATCCTGCTCCAGGTCCTCGACGACGGACGCCTCACCGACGGCCAGGGCCGCACCGTCGACTTCCGCAACGTCATCCTCGTGCTGACCTCCAACCTCGGCTCGCAGTTCCTCACCGACCCGACGCTGAGCCCCGACGCACGCCGGGAGTCGGTCATGGGTGTGGTGCGCTCGTCGTTCAAGCCCGAGTTCCTCAACCGCCTCGACGAGGTCGTCGTCTTCGACGCCCTGAGCCGGGACGACCTCGCCCACATCGTCGACCTGCAGGTGCGGGCGTTCGCCGAGCGGCTCTCCGACCGGCGCATCACCCTCGAGGTCACCGACGACGCACGCCAGTGGCTCGCGGCCCGCGGCTACGACCCGGCCTACGGCGCCCGGCCGCTGCGCCGGCTCGTGCAGCGGGAGATCGGCGACCGCCTCGCCCGCGGCCTGCTCTCGGGCGAGGTGCGCGACGGCTCGACGGTCGCGGTGGGCGTCGACCCCGACGGCGAGGCGCTCGACCTCGTCTGACACACGGCACTCAGCGAGTGAAGAGCTCTGCGTCCCAACCGAACTCACGGGCGGCCTCGACGTTGTCCTCGCGGTCGTCGGTGAACCAGACCTCGGCGCGGGCCACCCCGCGCCCGAGGTCGGCCTCGATGGCGCGGTGAGCGGCGGCATACGCCATCGGGTCGGGCTTGGCCACGCCGAAGTCGGCGGTGTTGAGCAGGCCGTCGAAGAGCCGGGTGATCCCGAGCAGCTCCATCTCCTGTGGCACCTGGTCGGTGCCGTTGGTGAAGACGTACGTGCGGTGGCCGTCCGCACGCAGCTGCTCGAGGCGCTCGACGGTCTCATCGATGACCGTGCCGCGGTTCGCGTGCCACTGCGCCATGTGCTCGCGCACCCGCGCCGGCTCGGGGACGACCTCCTCGAGCGCGGCGCAGATGGCGGCATACCACTCGTCGAAGGTGCGCCGGCCCGTGATGGTCGGCAGGAGCAGCTCGCTGCGGAACGCCGTCGCCGAGACGTGCCCCGCGGGCAGCCCGAGCGCTGCCTCGATCGCGGGGTCGGCGTCGCCCGGGGCGAAGTCCCGGACGACGCCGTCGAGGTCGAAGACGTAGGCGGTGTGGTCCCTCACACCGTCGAGTCGCGCTGCTCGCGCTCGTCGGAGGAGCTGGTGTCAGCCGTGTCAGCCGTGTCAGCCGGGTCGAGCGCTTCGGTGCGGTCGGTGCGACGGCTGCCCCGCGTCTCGGCCGGGCGCTCGACGCTGCCGGCCGAACCCGGCTCGTCCGCCCACGACGCGGTGCCCTCGTTGACGCTCCCGTCGGCGCGGCCGGTCACGACGTCGGCGACCGACGGGCCCTCGCGCTCGCGCCACTCCGCCTCGCGGCGCGACAGCTCGGCCTCACGGGTGTCGAGGCCCTCGTGGCGGGCCGACAGCTCGCTCTCGCGGCGGCGCAGGTCCTCGTCCCGCAGGCCGGCCTCCTGGAAGCGGCGCTCGTGGTCGAGGCGTGCGGCCTCGGCGTTCTCCTCGAGCTCGGTGACGTGGGTCGCCTCCTTGTCCTCGCGGCGCAGGCGGGCACGGCGGCGGGCGGCGGCCGAGACCATGGCCCAGCCGAGCGCGAAGAGCAGGACCGCGGCGGCGCCGTAGACGACGAGCTCGAGCGGCGTCGCGTTGCGCGTGAAGCCGAAGGCCGTGACGGCGACCGTCCCGGCGGCGGCGTGGGTCGCCAGGTAGGAGACGACGCCGACTCCGGCGCCGACGAGCAGCAGGATCACTCCGAGCAGGGCCATGGGTTCGTGCTCCTTCGTCTGGTGGCAGGGTTGTCCCGCCGTGATCGTCCCCGACCCTAGCCATACCCACATTGCCGTGGCGGACCGAGGGGAGGAGCCTCCTCGGTTAGCCTGACCCCCATGCGCATCACGGGAACGCTCGCCGCCGCTGCCCTCTCGGCGCTCTGCGTCGTCGGGGTGGCCTCCTGCTCGAGCAGCCCGGACGGGTCGACGCCGAGCGCGTCGCAGCTCTCGCCTGCCCAGCAGCTCGCGGCCGCCAAGGCCACGGTCGACGCCGCACCGTCCGTGCACCTGGGGCTCGCGAGCAGCAACGTCCCGCAGGGTGCGAGCGGTGTCGTGTCGGCGGACGGCTGGGGCAAGCACCCACCGGCCTTCAAGGGCACCTTCAAGGTGACGCTCAACGGTATCCAGGCCGACGCCGAGATCACCTCGCTCGACGGCGACGTCTACGCCAAGCTGCCGCTCGTCCCGGGCACCAACAAGATCGACCCCAAGACCTTCGGCCTTCCCGACCCGGCCGTCCTCTTCTCACCCGACAAGGGGCTGACGACGCTCCTCACCGCGACGACCTCCCCGGTCGCGGGCGAGAAGGTGCGCCAGGGCTCCGAGGTGCTGACGACGATCAAGGGCACCGTGCCCGGCAAGGCCGTCACCGACCTCTTCCTCATCGGCGACCCCAACGGCACGTTCCAGGCGACCTACGGCCTCACGGACTCCCAGGAGCTGCGCCAGGTCGTCATCACGGGCCCGTTCTTCGGCGCCGGCACGACGTCGACCTACACCCTGACGCTCGACCAGTACGGCCAGCCCGTCACCATCACCAAGCCCTGACGCGCCGGTGACGACACCACACCCGTCCGGGGCCGCTGCCGGCACGCATCGCCTCGCGCTGCTCTCGGCCGCGTCCGCCGCGGTCGCGCTGGCCGCCGCCGACACGTACGTCGTCGTCCTCGCGCTCACCGACATGATGGCCGGCGTCGGCATCGGCATCGACGCCCTCCAGCGGGCGACACCGATCATCTCCGGCTTCCTCCTCGGCTACATCGCGGTGCTGCCGCTCATCGGCCGGCTCTCCGACCTGCTCGACCGCCGGCGCATCCTGCTCGGGTGCCTCCTCGTCTTCGTTGCCGGCTCGGCCGTCACGGCGCTCGCCGTCGAGATGCCGGTGCTCGTGACCGGTCGGGTGCTCCAGGGCATCGGTGGCGGCGGTCTCGTCCCGGCCACCCTCGCCCTCGTCGCGGACCTCTGGCCGCCGCACCGTCGTGGGACGCCGCTCGGGGTCGTCGGCGCCGTGCAGGAGCTCGGCTCGGTGCTCGGGCCGGTCCTCGGCGCGGTCGTGCTGGCGTGGTCCGGATGGCGGGCGATCTTCTGGCTCAACGTCGCCGCTGCCCTCGTGCTGTATGCCGTCATCCACCTCCTCGGCCCCCGCGCGGGCACGGAGGGGTCGGCTGACGCGCCGCGCCCCACGCCCTCCGGTAGCCGCCGCGTCCTGTCGGCGATCACGGCCGTGCTGCTCGTCGTCGGTCTCGCCGTGACCGGGCTCGCGCTCGCGGCTCCTGAGGCGCTCGTCACCGACGTGACCCTCGGCGCGCCCTTCGTGCCCTTCGCCGGCAGCTCGCGCGTGCTGACCCCGGTCGGTGTCGTCGGCCTCGTGCTGCTCGTCGTCGTCGCGGTGCTGACGGCGCCCCGGTGGTGGGCCGTCCTGCGGCGGGCCGACCTCGTGGGCGCACTGCTCGTGGCCGTCGCGCTCGGCAGCCTGGTGCTGACCTTCGCGTCCTCCGACCCGGAGAAGGAGGTCGTCGGCCCGCTCGGCTACAGCCTGCTGCCCGTCGGCGCCGTCGCCCTCGTCGCCCTCGTGTGGTGGCACCGTCACGCGGCCGACCCGCTCATCCCTCGTGGCGTCGTCGGGGCCCGTGGCAGCCGCTCGCTCGTCGTCAGCCTCCTCGTCGGGGCGGCCCTCGTCTCGGTCGTCGTCGACGTGCCGCTCCTCGCGCGGCTCACCGACACCTACGACGAGACCGGTGCGGCGCTCGTCCTCGTCCGTTTCCTCCTCGCCGTGCCCGTCGGGGCCCTCGTCGGCGGCTGGTCGCTGCGCCGCCTCGGTGACGGTGCCGTCGCCGGCGCCGGCCTGCTCCTCGCAGGGGTCGGCCTCGTCGCCATGTCGCGCTGGACGCTCGCGTCGGTCGGCGACACCGTCCCGGCGACCGTCGTCCTGGTCGTCGTCGGCCTGGGCATGGGCCTCGCGCTCGCACCGGTCAACAACGCGGCGCTCGCAGACTCCCCGGCCGACGCGCACGGGGTCGCGAGCTCGCTCGTCGTCGTGGCCCGGATGGTCGGCATGGTCGTCGGGCTCGCGCTGCTCACGTCGATCGGGCTCAACCGCTACTTCGACGCGGTGCGCCGGCTGCCGGACCAGCTCGACACGGACGCGCTCATCGGGGCCGGCGTCGTGCAGGTGCAGACGGTCTTCCTCGGGGGCGCGATCGCCGCCCTGCTCGGGGCCGGCGTGGCGTTCACCCTCGGGGTGGGCCGCCGGACGAGCGCCGCCGAGCCTGCAGACGCCGACGCACCCCGCTTCGTCGCCCTCTGAGGCGACGCCGCTCGGACGTCCTGCCCGGGACTCAGACGGTGGCGGGCCGGGCGCGCAGCTCGGCGAGCAGACCGCGTACCTCATCGGCGACGACGTCGGTCGCCTCCCACGGCAGCATGTGGCCGGCGCGGGGGATGTCGACGAACGTCGCGTGCGGGAGGGCGACGCGCAGCGCGCGCGCCCGCGTCACCGGCATGAGCGGGTCCAGGCGGCCGGCGACGATGGCGACACGCACGCGTTCGAGGGCGGGGAAGCCGGCCCGCTGGTCGACGGTGAGCAGCGCCCCGTAGAAGGCGGCGAACGTCGTCAGCTTCGTGGCGGCCACCTGCTCGCAGGCGGTCTCCACGTCCGCCGGGTCGGCGTCCTCGCCGAAGAGGCCGCGCACGAGGGCGCGGATCCTGGCGTTGCCGCCGGGGGGAAGCGGCAGGCCGCGGGCGGCCAGCCGCATGACGGCCGCCTCACCGGTGCGTTCGCCGAGGGCGACGTGGGAGGCCGCGGTCGCGACGAGGAGCGCCGCCCGCACGCGTGTGCCGAAGAGGTCGGGCCGCTGCTCGGCGAGCGCCATGACGGTCATGCCGCCCATCGAGTGTCCGGCGAGCAGCACCGGGGAGGCGGGGGGGACGACACTGCGCAGCACGACGTCGAGGTCGCGTCCCGTGTGCCCGACCGACATCGACGCGATCTCGGCCCGACGCAGCCCGAGCGTCGAGCGTCCGTGCCCCCGCTGGTCCCACAGCACGACCCGGATCGGCTCGTCGGCGAGCTGCTCGACGACCGGCATCCAGCTCTCGTGGTCGACGGCCCACCCGTGGGCAAGGACGAGCGTCGGCGCGTCCGACGGCAGCTCCGGGTCGACGTGGGTGTGCACCGACAGGATGGCGCCGTCCGGCGTGACGATGCCGCGGCGGTCGTGGCGCCTCACGCGTCGGACCCCGTCGTCCCGACGGGCTCGGCGTTGCCGACCTGGAAGACGACGGGCGCGTGGTCGGAGGCACCCTTGCCCTTGCGCTCCTCGCGGTCGATGGCGGCCCCGACGACGCGGTCGGCGAGGGCGGCGGAGCACAGCGCGAAGTCGATGCGCATGCCCTGCCGCTTCTGGAAGCGCAGCTGCGTGTAGTCCCAGTAGGTGAAGGTGCCGGGCTCGCTCGTGTGCGGGCGCACGACGTCGCTGAAGCCGGCGTCGACGACGCCCTGGAAGGCGACGCGCTCACCGGGTGAGGTGTGGGTCTTGTCCTCGTAGTACGGGACGCTCCACACGTCGGCGTCGGTCGGCGCGATGTTCCAGTCGCCGAGCAGGGCGATCTGCGCCCCGGGGTCGTCGGCCAGCCATCCGCGACCGGCAGCCGCCAGCGCCTCGAGCCAGCCCAGCTTGTACGCGAGGTGCGGGTCGTCGAGCGAGCGGCCGTTCGGGACGTAGAGGGACCACACGCGTACGCCGTCGCACAGCGCGCTGATGGCGCGCGCCTCGGGCGCGACCGGATCGCCCCAGCCGGGCATCCCGTCGAACCCGACCTGCACGTCCTCGAGACCGACGCGCGAGACGACGGCGACGCCGTTCCACTGGCTCAGCCCGTGGTGGGCGACCTCGTAGCCGAGAGCCTCGAACCGCTCGAGCGGGAACTGGTCGGCGCGCGCCTTGGTCTCCTGGATCGCGAGCACGTCGACGTCGCTGCGCTCGAGCCAGGCGGCGACGCGGTCGACGCGGGATCGGATGGAGTTGACGTTCCAGGTGGCGATGCGCACAGTCGGCCACCCTAGACCGCCGCGCCGACGGCCGATCCCTAGGGTGAGCCACATGACTGCACCGCGCACGACGCGACCCACGGCCCTCGTCACCGGCGCGAGCGCCGGCATCGGACACGAGTTCGCGCGGCAGCTCGCCGCCCGCCAGCACGACCTGGTCCTCGTCGCGCGCGACCGTGAGCGCCTCGACGCCGTCGCCGCCGAGCTGACGAGCAGGTATGCCGTCACGGCCGAGGTGCTCGTCGCCGACCTCTCGGATCGGTCGGCCCTGCAGACGGTCGCCGACCGCGTCGCCGACCCCGAGCGTCCCGTCGACGTGCTCGTCAACAATGCCGGCTACGGCCAGCGCCGCAGCTTCCTGCGCAACGACGTCGCCGTCGAGGAGGCCGCCTTCGACGTGCTGACGCGGGCGGTGCTCGTCCTCTCGCACGCGGCCGGTGTCGTGATGCGCGAGCGCGGCCGGGGCCGCATCGTCAACGTCTCGTCGGTGGCCGGCTTCATCGCCTCCGGGTCCTACTCCGCGGCCAAGGCGTGGGTCACGACCTTCAGCGAAGGGCTCGCGAGCGAGCTGGCCGGTTCGGGGGTCACGGTGACGGCCCTGTGCCCCGGCTTCACCAACACCGAGTTCCAGCAGCGCGCGGGGATCAGCAAGCCGGGCCCCGACTTCATGTGGCTCGACCCGACGCGCCTCGTCTCCGACTGCCTCGACGACGTCGACAAGGGCCGGGTCGTCTCGGTCCCGGGCCTGCAGTACAAGGCGATCGTCGGGCTGCTCCGCGTCGTGCCGCGGTCGGTCGTGCGCCGCCGGGCGCGCCTCGTCCGCCGCTGAGTCGAGGATCTCCTCGTCGGCGATTTTCGCCTGCGAACGGGAGAGTTGTGTCGGATGTCCAGTTCGTGCAAGGGAACTCGGCGATCCTCGCTCGATCGTGCTCAGTCGCAGTGACCCGGTGTTACCGTGAAACGGCAGGAGGTCGCCGACTCCTCACCACTAGGTCCACGACCGGCGGAGGGTCGGGAGTGGGCCTTGGCTCCTACAGTTCTGGACCTGAGTGATGACAGTGAGACGGCAGCCTTCCGACCTGGGGGGTCGGATGTGCGTCGGGTGCTGGGGCGCCCGGCGGCTGCCGCCGCGTCGGTCAGATCCCGTCACGTCACCCGTTGGGATGGGTGATGATCCGTCGCCGGACGCGACGGTGCTCTGCCGTGTCACCGCCTGACCCGGGCCGAGCGGGGTTCTCGGCCTGAGTACACAAGACAAGTCCGGGGGGACCGCATGTCGAACCGAAAGTCGGACTACATCCGTCGTGAGGCGCAGCCTCGTCGCGACGTACTCATCGAGGGTGGTCACCGGGCGCCGCGTCGTCCGGGTGGCGATGACGCGATGCGCGCGCTGTGCCACGACCTCATCCAGCCGTTGGCCACGATCAGCCTGCTCGCCGACCCGCAGGTCCTCGACAGCAAGGAGCGCCTGAGCCGGATCCAGCACGAGGTCGCCTGGCTCACCGAGCTCGTGGGATCCGTCCTGGGGGACGCACCCGGAGACGACCCGGGACTGCTCGACCTGAGGGACGTCGCGACGTACGCGGTGTCGTGCTGTGCCCTCGTCACGTCGTCCACGGTCACGATCGAGGCGGAGGGGCCCGTGCCCGTGCTCGCGTCGCGCATCTCGCTCGTCCGCGCGTTGATCTGCTTGCTGGACAACGCTGCTCGGGCCGCAGGAACGGACGGGCACGTGGCGGTCGCCGTCGGTGCGAACGCCCCGTGGGCCGTGCTGACCGTCGTCGACGACGGGCCGGGGCTGGGGCGCCTCGTGCCCCAGCACTCCATCGGTCTGGTGACGGTGGCAGCTGTCCTCGAGGAGTGTCGTGGACGGCTCCGGCTCGAGAACGGTGTCCACGGGGGCGCTGTCGCGACGGTCGAGCTGCCACTCCTGCCGTGGGCCGAGGCGCGATGAGGATCGTGGTCTGCGACGACCATCGCCTCCTGCTCGAGGCTCTCGGCGCCTCCCTCGAGGCCCGCGGCCACGACGTCGTGGCGCTGACCCTGGCGCCCGACGCCGCCGTCGCCGCGGTCGCCGAGTACGCACCCGACGTGTGCCTCATCGACCTGCACTTCCCGGACGGGACGAGCCTCGAGGCGGTGCGCGTCCTGACGGCACGCCATCCGGGCACCAAGGTCGTCGTCCTCTCGGCGACGGCCGACCCCCAGGCGGTCGTCGGGGCCCTCTCCGTCGGTGCTGCCGGCTTCCTCTGCAAGGCGATGTCCCTCGATGCGATCTGCCTCATGCTCGACCGGGCCGTCGAGGGGCAGGTCGCCGTGGAGGCGACGCTGCTGCAGCGCGCCTTCCTGCCTCCGTCCGCCCACGACCCGCTCTGGGCCCTCCGCTTCCTGACCGACCGGGAGTGGGACGTGCTGTGGTGCATCACGAGGGGACTGGCGACGCAGCAGATCGCCCACCGGCTCGGCGTACAGAACAGCACGGCGCGCACGCACGTGCAGAACCTGCTCACCAAGCTCGGGGTCCACTCCCGGCTCGAGGCTGCAGCGCTGCTCGCCGACCACGGGAGCGCGGCGATCTGGCCGGCGCGACTGCGCGCCTGAGGACGACACGGTCGGCCATGTGACGTAGCCGGAGGTCGTCCAGACGGCGGGTGCGCGAGGCACCGTCCCGAACGATGCTGTGTCGATGGCGCCCCAACCTGTTCGGGTTGCGGTCTTCGCCCGACAGCAGCTGGTACTGGAGGCGTTGGCGGAGGCCCTCGAGACGCGACCCGGCATGCGGGTGGTGGGCCGCACGAGCACGTCGGCGGGTCTGCCCCAGCTCCTCGGCTCGGGCCGGGTGGACGTGCTCGTCCTGCACGCGGTCACGCGCCAGGAGCTGTCGTCCGACCTCGTGCGCACTGCACTCGCACGCGATCACGACCTGGGGATCGTGCTCCTGACCGAGGCGGGCGCGGCCGACCTCGTGCGTGACGCCCTCGAGTCCGGCATCCGTGGATGGGTGTGCAGCGACGAGTCGCTCGACCGACTCGTGGCCGCCGTTCGCGAGGTCGGCGCGCACGAGGTGTTCATGCCGGTGTCCCGGATGACCGCCGTGCTGGCCCCACAGAGCGTCCCGACGACGTCGGACGCGTCGAACCGCCTTCTCCTGCGCCTGACTCCGCGTCAGCAGGACGTCCTGCGCTGCCTCATGGACGGGTGCTCGCGGGACGAGACGGGACGGCTGCTCGACATGTCGCCCAACACCGTCCGCACGCACGTGGGAGCCATCCTGCGGCGGCTCCAGGTCCACTCGACGCTCGCGGCCGTGGCGGAGGCCCGCCGCGGCGGGCTCCTCGGTCGGAGTGCCGAGGGAGCGTCTACCGCGAATGGCGTAGGCGGACTCGGGCGCTGAGCGGGTGTGGGGCTGCCGCCCTGTTCCTACCGTCGAGGGAGCGGGCGCCACCCGCGCCCACGTTCGCAGTCTCTTCACGTCCAGGGGTAGCCATGACGGTCCACACATCCGCACCACGAGTGGCCGCGGCTCGCTCGATTCCCTTCGCGCGCACGGTGATCGGTCCCGATGCCCGCTCCGCCGTCGCCCAGGTCCTCGAGTCGGGGTGGGTGACGACGGGGCAGCAGGTCGCCGACTTCGAGCGAGAGTTCGCCGACCACGTCGGTGCCGCGCGGGGCGTCGCGGTCAGCTCCTGCACCGCGGGACTGGAGCTCGCTCTGCGGGGCCTGGGTCTGGCCCGTGGGTCGCGCGTGCTGATGTCGACGAACACGTTCTGCGGCGCAGCCGGAGCCATCACCCATGCCGGCCTCGTGCCGGTCCTCGCCGACGTCGACCCCTGGACGGCCGTCCCGGCCGAGGAGCACATCCGCGCTGCCGTGCGCGACGTCGGTGGCGTGTCGGCCATGGTCGTCATGCACCTCGGCGGCAACCCGGTCGACGTGGATGCCGCCGCCGCGGCAGCCGGGATCGGACTCGACCACGTCATCGAGGACGCCGCGCACGCGCTCGGCACGTGGGTCGGGACGCGACCGGTCGGGTCGATCGCCCGCGCGACCTGCTTCAGCTTCTACGCCACGAAGAACCTGGCGATCGGGGAGGGCGGCATGGTGACGACCCTCGACGAGGACTTCGCCGAGGTCATGGCCCGCACCCGGCTGCACGGGATGTCCCGCGACGCCTGGCGCCGCTACTCGCCCGGGGCGAGCTGGCGCTACGACGTGGCCGACGACGGCCTCAAGGCGAACCTCACGGACGTCCAGGCAGCGATCGGTCGTGCGCAGCTGCGCCGGTTCGACACCGACCAGGCACGCCGTCGCGAGGTGGCGGCGCGCTACGACGCGCAGCTCAGCAGCCTCCCCTGGGTCAGCCTGCCGCCGCGCCCGGTCGAGGGCCGACACGCCTGGCACCTCTACGCGGTGCGGGTCCACTCAGGCTTCCCGGTCGCCCGCGACGAGCTCATCGACCGGCTCAACGACCAGGGCATCGGGACCTCGGTGCACTTCATCCCCCTGCACCGGCTGACGTGGCACGTCGAGCACTGCGTCGTGCCTGCCGGCGGGCTTCCCGGCGCCGACGCCGTCTTCGCCACCACCCTGTCGCTGCCCTTCGACCAGAACCTCACCGATGACGACGTCGACGAGGTCTGTGCGGCGCTCTGGCGGATCGGGGGCACGCGATGACGTCACAGCTGGTCACCCTGCCGGGGCTCGGCAGCGCCGGTCCCGGACTCAGGCTCCGGACCCTCATCGTCGGAGCCGGGGCAGCAGGCAAGGCTCTCGCGCGGGACCTGCAGCGAGTCGACGACTTCGGGCTGTGTCCCGTGGGCTTCCTCGACGACGACCCCGGCAAGCGCCGGGTTCGCCACCTCCCCGTGCTCGGCCGGCTGGCCGACGTCCTGCGGGTCGCGACGGCCGAGCGGATCGACGTCGTCGTCCTCGCGATCCCGGGGCTTCCCGAGGCCGAGGTGACGAGGCTGGCCACCGCCGCCGCCCGCGTCGGGGCGAGTGTCCGCAGGCTGCCGTCCTTCGTGGCCCTGCTGCGACGCGACGTCGTGGGCACGGACATGTGCTCGCTCGACGTCGCCAACCTGATCGGCCGCTGCGAGCTCCACGTCGCGTCACCGGAGGTTGCCGAGATCATCACGGGCAGAACGGTGCTCGTGACCGGGGCCGGTGGCTCGATCGGCAGCGAGCTGTGCCGCCAGGTCAACGGCTTCGTGCCCCACCGCCTCGTCATGCTCGACCACGACGAGTCCAACCTCCACCGCCTCCAGCTCGAGCTGCGGGGAGAGGCGTTCCTCGAGTCGCACGACACCGTCGTGGCCGACATCCGCGACGCCGAACGCATGCGGCAGGTCATGGGGCAGTACAAGCCGCAGGTCGTCTTCCACGCGGCGGCGCTCAAGCACCTGCCGATGCTCGAGGAGCATCCGTGCGAGGGCGTGAAGTCGAACGTCCAGGGCACCGAGAACGTGCTGGTCGCCGCGGTCGAGGCGGGAGTCGAGCGCTTCGTCGCCATCTCCACCGACAAGGCCGCTGACCCGACCTCCGTCCTGGGAGCGACCAAGGCCCTGGCCGAGCAGGTGGTCAAGAAGCACGCGGGAGGCCGCACCGTGGTCTCGGCCGTGCGCTTCGGCAACGTGCTCGGCAGCCGCGGCTCGCTCCTGCCCGTGCTCGTGGCCCAGATGGCGGCCGGACGGGACGTGACCGTGACGCATCCGGACGTCACGAGGTACTTCATGACGATCGAGGAGGCGGTCGGGCTCGTGCTCGAGGCCGCGCACCTGACCACCGGCTCGGAGACGTTCGTGCTCGACATGGGCTCACCCGTCCGGATCGTCGACCTCGTGGCCAACTTCGCACGGCAGCTCGGCGTCCGCGACGTCCACATCCGGTTCACCGGGCTCCGTCCCGGGGAGAAGCTCCACGAGTCGCTGTTCAGCGACGACGAGGAATGCCTCCCCACGAGTCATCCACGCATCTTCGGCGCGCAGGCCGTCCCCGTGCACGAGCACTTCGACGCCCTGATGCTCGCGCTCTACGACGCCGCCCGGCGGAAC
The DNA here is from genome assembly GCF_001429655.1 of Terrabacter sp. Soil811. Lineage (NCBI taxonomy): Bacteria > Bacillati > Actinomycetota > Actinomycetes > Micrococcales > Intrasporangiaceae > Terrabacter > Terrabacter sp. Soil811. The sequence continues at coordinate 1,094,798 of NZ_LMSX01000001.1, read as the reverse complement.
GCGGCGGACGACGTGCGCCGCGCCCTCGCTGCGGTGCTGCCGGTCTACCGCCCCGAACCCGGCGACGTGTTCGCCCTCCAGACGTCCGCCCCGTACCCGGACGACTACTGATGCAGCCCGCACCCCACGAGGACAGGTTCGCCCCATGAAGATCACCGTCATCGCCGGTCGCGCCGCGGAGCCGACGTCGGTCCGGCCGGCAGGCCACCACGAGGCACGCGTGTTCGACAGCGACCGCGTCCCGGCGGACCGAGACCTCGTCGCGTCGCTGAACTCCGCCACGCTCGGGATGGACCTCGTGGCGCCACCGGTCGTGCTTCCCGACTTCCACCACAAGTCGGCCATGGAGATGCCCTCGAGCATCGCCGTGGCGACGGCAGGGACGATCCGACCGACGCTCACGAGCTCCTCGGTCAACTGCGGCATGGCGCTCATCGCCCTGGGCTGCGACCGACCGAGCGATGCCGCCGTCAGCGACTTCTACCGCCGGGTGCGCGAGCGCTACCCCTATCCCACGACCAACCGGCGCGACCTGTCGTATCGGGACGTGGTCGCCGCCGCCACCGAGGGCGCCGGCTTCGCCGTCGAGCGGAACGGGGTCGACCCCGCCGAGCTCGAGCGGGTGGAGGAGAGCGGCCGGATCGACCTCGCGGCGTGGGGCGGCAGCGAGCGTCTCGTCGCCGAGGTCCCCGCGCTCACGTGGCAGCTGGCCCGGCTCCGCTTCGGCACCGTGGGTCCGACGAACCACTTCGTCGAGCTGCAGGTGGTCGAGGAGATCCTCGACCCGGTCGCCGCCCGGCAGCTCGGCGTCCACGAGGGCCAGGTGACGCTGCAGTACCACGCCGGCGGCGGCGTGCTGACGGGCGAGATCGGTCACCTGTTCGCCCGCCGGCGTGACACCGCCCGCGTCATGAGGGCGGCGATGGCGGTCCAGAAGCCGTTGTTCCACCTCGCCACGGCGCGATCCACCCAGCAGGTCCGCGAGCGGATGCGCCTCTTCTTCAGCTCGGCGTGCCCGCCGGTCGGTCTCGACTCGGACGAGGGGAAGCGGCTCATGCTCGCCAACGCGGCGGCGATGAACTACGGCTTCGCCTTCCGCATGGCGACCTACCAGGCACTCCGGCAGCTGGCGGCGGATGCCTTCGGCGGCGCCCCGGGCAGGCTCGTCGTCGACTCGCCCCACAACTCGATCTACGAGGAGGACGTCGCCGGCGAACGTGCCGTCGTGCACCGTCACAACTCGTGCCGCGCCTACCCGGCGCACCTCATGGTGCCCGGGACCACCTTCGCGCAGACGGGTCAGGCGGTCCTGCTGCCCGGGACGCACCGGACGTCGTCGTACCTCGCGGTCGCCGGCCCGTCCAGCGGCCAGAGCCTCCACTCCGCCTGCCACGGGGCGGGCACCGTCATCGACCAGTTCGCGACGAGCGGGGCCTCCCAGCCCGATCCCGCGGGGCGCTCCACGCTCCGGTTCCGCTACGACGACACCGCTCCGAGCGAGACGGCGCACCTCGACGACGCCGGCGTCAACGCGGCGATGTCGGTCCTGTCCTCGCACCGGATCATCCGCCCGGTGGCGCGGATGCGGCCGTTCGCCGTCCTGCACTGATTCCCGGACGTCTTGAGAGAGAGAAGACATGCGCATCGATGAAGCCTTCCGCCGCATGATCGGTGGTTACTGGTGGCTGATCGGGTTGCTGGTCCTGGTGGCGTCATTGGGGGCGGGCGTCTACGCCACCAACCAGGACCTGCAGTACCAGGCCTCGGCGCGGGTCCAGATGTCCGGTGGTCTCGCCAGCACCAATGTCCAGGCGGACGCTGCGACACAGTGGCTCCAGGGTGTGATCACGACCCCCAACACGGTGCGTCACGCCATGGCTGCAGCTGGGCTCGAGGGCGACCCGACTCCCTTCGCCACCCACTCGATCGTCGTGAACCGAGTGGGCGTCTCCACGGTCAACGACGTCCTCGTCACCACGGGCAATGCGGACCGTTCGGTCATCGTCGCGAACTCGCTCGTCCAGCAGGCTCTCAAGTACGCCAACACCGCTCACCAGAGCGACGCCGTGAAGATGACCGCTCTCGACCACCAGATCAGCCGCTTCACGAAGGAGCGAGACGGCCTCATCCACCAGCTGGCGGCGGCTGCCCCGGGCGCGGTACTCGAGCTGCAGGCGCGGATCGCGGCGGACGCGCCGACCCTCACGGACCTGCTGCGGCAGCGCTCCGACCTCGTCCTGGCGGCGTCGGAGCGATCGAGCATCGGCTTGCTCGATCCCGCGACGGCGTCCTCTGATCCGGTCGGCCCAAAGGTCGGCCAGCTCGTGGCTCTGGCGGGTCTGGCCGCGCTGATCCTCGCGCTGGGCCTCGTGGCGATCCTCGAGGCACTCCACCCCCGGGTCCGGGGCCGTCGGTGGGTGGCGGCCGAGCTGCACGCCCCGCTCCTCGGGCACCTGCCCACGCTCGACCTCGGGGGACCACGGGGTGCCCGCGCCCTGCGTGAGTTCGGCGGTGCTGCAGCCGTGCTCGCCGCCCGGTTCACCGGGCGGCCGTTGCTGCTGCTCCCGGTCGAGAGGAAGCACGACCGGTGGGCTGCGCGCGTCTGCGCCGAGCTCGAGGCGCTCACCGGCCTGCATGTCGACCACGCCCCCGACGCGACGGTCGCGCGGCCGGCCGAGGACGTCGGTCGCCCTGCCGACCCCGTCGTGATCGTGCTCAGCCCGACCGTCGAGGCGCAGCGCCGCCTCGAGGAGCTGGCCCGCACCGCCGCGGTGATGGACTGGCCCGTCGTCGGCGTGCTCACCTTCCGGCGCCGGTGGCTCATCGACCGGCAGACGCTCGCGGAGGGTGGCCGGGTCCACCGTCCCCCCATCACCCCCCTCACGGAGGTCACCCCCGAGATCCCGGTGGATCCGGCCGACGGCGTCCCCGAGCCACGTCGCGTCGACCACGGGGCCCTGAGCAGCCACAAGATGTGGAGGATGCCGTGAGCCGGCGCGCCAAGTCCTGCGGCCTGACCCTGGAGGTCCGGTCGGTGCCACGCGGCTGGTCGCAGGTCATCGACCGCGCCCTCGGCGACCCTCCTCGAGCGGAGGCGCCGCACCGGGCCGAGGTGCCGCAGCCGGGCCGGGACGCCGATGTCGTCGTGCAGCTGGAGTCCTCTCGCGAGCCGTTCGAGGTGCACGGCCTGACGCCGCTCACCCGCGGTGCCTTCGCAGACGGCCGTCGCGTCGTGCTCACCGACGCCTGCGCGAGCGGTCTGGACCTGCTCGTCGAGCCGTCGCCGAGGGCAGTCTCGGTGACGGCACGCTCCCGCCCGGGGCCCTCCCACCGCGCCCTGCGCCTCGTGGCTCCCGGGCGCACCGAGCTGCTCTGGCGTGCCGCGCTCCTGCAGTACCCGACCCTGTGGTGGGCCGGTGTCGGGGGAGCCGTTCCGCTGCACGTCTCGGCGGCGCAGGTTGCAGGTCTGGGCGTGCTCCTCGCCGGGCCGGGGGGCGTGGGCAAGTCGACGCTCGTCGCCGGCCTCGGGCCGGACCAGGGCGCGTCGGTCAGCGACAATCTCTGCACCTACGACGGGGCGATGATCCACGGGCTGCGTGAGCCCCGACGCGTCGACGCGGGCCCGGTCCGGGCCGGCCGTCGGTCGATGCCCCACGGCCGGGTGGAGCAGCCGTGGGACGGCACGCTGCCCGCCATGACGCCGTCCCTGCTCCTCGTGCTCCGACGTGGCTCCGGGGCGCGACCCTCGGTGAGGCCGGTCCCGCCGGTGGTCGCCGCGAGAGCCCTCGCCACGGGCACGTACGCCGCGGGTGAGCTGCGCCGGTACTGGGCCTTCGCCGCGACGCTGGCACTGGGCACCGGCCTCGGCCCGGCGCATCCGTCGATCGTGGGCGAGTCGGAGCGCCTCGCCCGGTCCCTCGACTGCGTCGAGGTCGTGCTCCCGGCACGCCCGGGGACGTCCCTCGTCGAGCTCGTCGACCGCGCCGAGCAGGCCGCGCGAGCCGGGCGAGCGACGAACCCGGGGATGACAGGAGCGCGGGCATGACGCAGCGTGTGGCGCACATCATCACCCGGTGCGTCGCCGGGGCCGGCGGGGTCGCCGTGCGCGGGGCGGTGAGCCTGCCCCGAGAGCTGTACGCGAGCACTCTCGTCGTCGGCTCGGGTGACGCTCTCCTCGACGTCGCTCGCTCGAGCGGCGTCGACGTGGTCGTCGTGCCGGAGCTCGTCTCACCGATCAACCCGGCCCAGGACGCCAGGGCCTTCCGGTCGATCTCGCGGCTGCTCAGGGCCGAGGGTTTCGACGTCGTGCACACCCACAGCGCCAAGGCGGGCGTCCTGGGACGCGTGGCGGCCTCGAGAGCAGGCGTGCCCCGCATCGTGCACACCTTGCACGGATTCCCTTGGCACGACTTCCAGTCCGCTGCCGTGCGGCACGCCTACATCCGCACCGAGCGCGAGCTCTCGCACGTCACGGACGCCTATCTCGCCATCGGCACCGGCGTCGCGGTCGAGGCGCTGCGGCGCAAGGTGGTCCGCCCCGAGCAGCTCGTCACGATCGGTCCGGCGGTCGAGCCCGCGTCGGTCACCGCGTCGCCGGCGTCACGCTTGCGCGCGCGGGCGCTGCTCGGGCTGCCCGCGGACGCGACGGTCGTCGGCACGGTCGGACGGATGGACTTCCAGAAGGCGCCGGAGGTCATGCTCGAGGCGTTGGCCCGGATGGCGACGCCGGCCGTGCTCGTCTGGGTCGGTGGCGGTCCCCTCCTGGAGGAGACCGCCCGTCGAGCGCAGGCGTCGGGCCTCGAACGTCGCGTGCTGCTGCTCGGTCACCGCACGGACGTGGCCGAGCTGCTGCCGGCGTTCGACGTCTTCGCCATGTCGAGCCGCTACGAGGGCTTGCCGTGCGCCATCGTCGAAGCCCAGGCGTGCGGCATACCCGTGGTCGCGACGTCGGTGAACGCGGTCTCCGACGTCGTGGTCCCCGGAGTGACCGGTCTGCTCGTGGCGCCCCAGGACCCGGACCAGCTGGCCCGGGCGCTCGACCACGCACTCACCCACCCGAGACAGGCCGCTGCCTGGGCGGAGCGGGCCAGGGCCCAGCTCGGCACCCGCTACGACGCGAGCACCCTGGGCGCGACCCTGCAGGAGGTCTACACCGGCGACCCCGAGGTCCGCCGGCCGCTGCTGACGTCGGTGCCCGGGTGGGGGAGGGCGTCGTGAGCGCCCTCGAGGCCGCGCTGGCCCTGCTCGTGCCGGGTGGCACGCCGGTGGTCGAGGTCCGCGGCTCCCGACGGGGCTCGGCGGCGGCGATCGCGGGAGTGTCGTCGGCGAGGCGGCTCGTCCTCCTCGACGGGCGGCGGCTCAGCGCCAGGCGCCTGACACGTCTCGCACGGGACGCCGGCCTCGTCGTCGACCGTGAGCTCGTCGTGCTGCCGGGCCTGAGGACGGCAGCCTTCGTCGTCGAGGACTCGGTCGAGAGCCTGACGTGGTTCTGGAACGCCTTCGCGACCGTCCCCCCGGGGCGGTCCCGCGGATCCCTGCTCATCACGGCCACGACGTGCCTCGGCCGGAACCGCCACCTCGTCCGCTGGGTCGGTCCGCTCGTGGCCGGGCGCATGGTCATCGTCCACCGACCATGACCACGTCGACGAGGCAGACGGCGTTCCCCGACCTCGGGGCCGTCGAGGACGTCCTGCGGCGGCACCTGGACGACCGGACGGTCCGGCTCGCGGTCGTGGCCATGTCGCGGGACGACCATCCCAAGGCGGTCGTCATGGCGACACCCTCCGGTGCGACGACGCCGGTCCTCGCGGTGAAGGTGGCCCTGACCGGTGGGGCCGCCCGGTCGGTCCGTGCCGAGGCCGCCGCACTCGATCAGCTGGGGCAGCTCGACCCCGGTCTCGTCGGCGGGACGGTCCCCCGCCTGCTCGCCCTGCACGAGACCGTGGCCGGCACGTTCCTCGTCACGACGGTCTCGTCGGGTCGGCCGTTCTCGGTCGACTACCACCGCTGGCACCACACGGGCCGTCGCCGTGACGTGCGGGCCGACTTCGACGCGGCGGCCGGGTGGCTCTCCCAGCTGCACGGCCTCACGGTCCCGCCGCAGCCGGAGGTCGACGGCGCCGCTGCGCTCGAGAGCCGCTGGCCGGACGAGGTCGGGATGGCGGCGGCGCAGGCGTGCCGGCGCGCCAGGGCTCGGGTCGGCGACCTCGACACGGGTCACGTCACCCACGGCGACTTCTGGTGCGGCAACCTCCTGCGGACGGGTCGTCGGGTCACCGGCGTCGTCGACTGGGAGCACGCTCGCTTCGGTGGATCCCCACTGTGGGACCGCGTGCGTTTCGCCCTCGCCTACACGCTCTACCTCGACCGGCACACCCCGAGCGGTGCCCGGGTCCACGGGCACGCGGGCCTCCGCGCGGGTGCATGGGGTGACCCCGTGCGGCATCTGCTGAGGGGCGAGGGGTGGTATGCCGCCGGTGTGGCCGACTTCATCGCGCCCGCGCTCGGGCGCGACCCGAGCACCACGGCCTGGCGGGACGCCGTGCTCGTGGGTCTCGGCGAGGTGGCGACGACGAGCGACTCACCGCCGTTCGCCCGCGCCCACGCGTCTCTCCTCGCGGAGGCGGGGTCGTGACGACGACGGCGGCCGCTGCGCCCACGACGACAGGACGGGCCGCTGCGTCCGCACCGCTGCCGGCGCGCCGGACCGTGGTGCCGGCGTCACGGTCCGTGCGCCTCCTCATCGCCGCAGCCATCGCGTGCATGCCGGTCCTCACGCCCACCGGTCCCGGCAACACCTCACCTGCGGACCTGCCCATCCTCCTCGCGATGGGTGGGGTGCTCCTCTGGCTGTCGAGCAACGGCGTACGCCTCCACGTGCCGTACGCCGCAGGCATGTGGCTCCTGGTCCTGGCCGGTGCCGTCGCCGCGCTCGCCAGCCGGGACCTCCTCTCGACGACGGTCCTCGGACAGGACCTGTTCCTCCTGCTCTGGGCCGCCACCATCGCCAACGCCGTGCGTGCCGACCACTCCCTCGTCCGACTCGTGTGCGTCACGTGGTGCTGGAGCGGGATCGTCAGCGCCGGCCTGCTGGTGGCCGGTCGCCTCGCCGGGATCCCGTGGCTCGCCGGCCAGACCACCCGGGACGGCTCGCGGTCCGCCCTGACCTTCGGCGACCCCAACCTCGCCGGCAACTACTTCGTCACCTGCCTGTTCGTCGTCCTCGCCTCGCGACACCCGCGCCGCCGCCTCGCGCGCGCTGCGACCGTGCTCCTCCTCGTCGTCGCGACCGTCCTCACCGGGTCGAACGGCGCCATGCTCGGCATGGTGGTGGGCCTCGGCGTCGGGGTCGTCGTCGGGTCATGGCGGTCGCATGGTGCCATCGCCGCGACCGGGCTCGCGTGCGTCCTGGCGGGGGCCGCCGGGGTGGTCGTCACCTCGGTCGACTGGGGGTCGGTGCAGGCGAGCGCCGCCGCCGGTGGTCCGGTCCTGCACGACTCGTTCGGTCGGGGGGACTCGTCGAGCCAGGACCGGCAGGTCCTCTTCTCCGAAGGCGTCCGGCTCTTCTGGGACGGGACCCTGGTCGGTGTCGGTCCCGGGCGGACGAAGGAGGCCCTGGCGTCGATCCCTGCTCCCTACGTCAAGGAGGCGCACAACGACTACGTGGCGACGCTCGTCGAGCTCGGTCTCATCGGAGGCGTCGGCCTCGTCGTCCTGCTCGCGTCCGTGGCGGCACGGCTGGCGCGCGTCGCGGGACGCCGGGGACGTGGCGTGGCCGAGGGAGGTCGGGGACGCAGCGGCGACCCGGGGCCGGTGACGCGGCTCGTCCCGTCGCCGCACTTCCTCGCCGCCCTCGGCGCGGCGTTCCTCATGTCGGGCCTCTTCTACGAGGTGCTGCACTTCCGGCACCTGTGGGCGGTCCTGGGCCTCGTCGCCGGTCTCGACCTGATCCTCGCCGATGTGGCCGAGTCGCGGCGACCGGCTCCGGAGGTCCTGCCCGCCCCCGTTCCGGGGAGGCGATGACGTGTCGGTGCGTCTCAACCCGAGCCACGCCTCCCGTCGCCTCCGCATCCCGGGGCGGGCCGTCCTCGACAACCTCGGCGCCCGGCTCGTCGCCGTGGTCGCGCTCGGGATCGGCACGATCCTCGTCGCGCGGGTCGGAGGCGCCGAGGACGTCGGGGTCCTCGCCCTGCTGCGCGTCCTGCCGGGTCTGGTCGGCGTCCTCGCCGCCTGTGGTCTGCCGGGTGCGATGGGCTACTTCCTCGCCGGCCCCCACGCCGGGCACCCGCGGCTGTGGCCCACGATCCTCGTGCTGCTCGGCGCCGGCATGGGGATCGGCACCGCGGTGTGGCTGCTGCTCGTTCCCGTCATCCATGCGGTCCTGCTCCCGACGGCGAGCCCGCTGGTCATGCTCCTCGCCGGCGTCAGTGTCGCGACCCAGCTGCCGCTCGCCGTCGCCAAGTCGAGCCTCCAGGGGCTCGACGACCGGAAGGGGTCCAACGCGGTCACTGCCGGGGAGGAGGCAGCCTTCCTCCCCGCCTTCGGTGTCGCTTGGCTGCTCGGACTGCGCGGGCCCCTGCTGCTCGTCGTCGTGCTCATCGTCGCCGACGTCGTCGTCGCCGGGGCGGGGTGGGCCCGTCTCGTGCGCCAGGTGCACGGCCGGGGGATGCGGATGACCGGGCGTCCCGACCGCCCGCTCGGCCGCAGCATCGTGTCGTTCGGCCTGCTCGGTCAGGTCGGCGGCCTGGTCAACCTGCTCAACCTGCGCCTGGACTTCCTCGTCCTGGGCTCCATCGCCGGTCCGGCACCGCTGGGCGTGTATGCCGTGGCCTCGAAGTTCGCCGAGCTCGTCAGGCTGCCGTCGCTCGCGGTGACCTGGGTCAGCTATCCGCGGATCGCCCGCCTCGGGCCGGAGGCCTCCGCGACGGTCGTGCGTCGACAGCTGCCGTGGCTCGGTGGCGTGGGCATCGTCGGTGCCGTCGTGCTGGCGCTCGCCGCGGGACCCCTGCTGCCGGCCCTCTACGGTCAGGAGTTCGTCGCGTCCGTCGTGCCGGCCGCCATCATCGCCGTCGGCCTCTGCGCCTCACCCGCGGGGGGCCTGGCCGGCGGCTACCTGCTGGGGACCCGGCGTCCCGGCACCGGTTCGGTGCTGCAGGCCGTCGGCCTGCTCGCGACACTCGGACTCGACCTCGCCCTCATCCCGTCGTTCGGGGTGACCGGGGCAGCCGTGGCCAGCGCCGTCGCCTACCTCGTCACCGATGTCAGCACCGTGCTCGTCGTGCGACGGCTCACGGCAGGCACCCCGCGATGACCAGGCGCGTGCTGGCCTCGGTCGTCGCGGCGTCGGCCCTTCTCGCCGGCGGCTGCGGTGCGCCGGCCCCGAGCGCGACCCCACGGGCGGCGAGCGTCCTCGGCACCCAGACGCCGACGGACGGACGGTACGCCGAGCTCGTCGACGACCTCAGCGCGACGGGGACCGGCGTCTGGGTCGAGTCCGACGTCGTCAAGGCCTACCTCGCAGGACCGACCCGTTACCGCCAGGTTCTCGGCACCGCCCTCGCTCTCGCGCGCCGCCGAGGGGTGGCCGGCATCAAGGTCGCCGACGAGCTCGGCTACCACGACGGCACGACCCCGGAACAGGCGGCGGACATGCTGAGGCGCACCGTCGCCGACATCCACGCCTCCTCGCCCGGCACGAAGGTGCTCATCGACGTGGTCGTCCCCGAGCTGGGCTGCCTGTCGTGGACCGCCTCGTCCACGGCGGTCATGCGCATGTGCGGTGCCGGCTCCGCGAGCACGAGCCCCGGAGCGAGCCTCGCCGCGGTCGACGGCTACGCCGCCTCCGGGGTGGACGTCATCGACCTCAGCCCGGGTCTGCAGGACGATGCCTGGTACGCCTCCCAGGGCAGCTCCCGCGACGACGCGATGCAGCAGAGCTGGCGCGAGGCCGTACGCCGGTGGGGCACCCGGGTGACCCTCCAGGCGCGCAAGGCACTGGCTCACCCCGGGGCGTATCCCGGCGACGTCGCGCGCGCCGAGGCCGACGTGCACACCTACGTGGACATCCCCCTCGCCGAGGGGGCGAGAGCGGTCGACATCTGGACCTGGGCGCAGCACTACCGCGGCCAGCTCGTCACCCTCGTCGACCCGGGGGACGTCCCGAACGCGCTGACCAGGGCGCTGGAGCAGAGGCGGAAGAAGGGAGCGCGGCTGTGGACACACATGACGCCGTCGGCCTACGTGGTGGACCGGGGACACGACGTCCGCGCGGTGACGAGCCAGTTCGACGTCGTCTTCGTCGCGGCCGGGACCGGCTGAGCACGACGGCATCCACTCGGGTCAGCCGCGCTCGTCGGGCACTTGACGTCGTGGTCGCCGCGGTGGCCCTCGTGCTGAGCGCGCCGGTCGTCGTGGCGGCGGCGGTCGCGATCCGCACGACGAGCCCGGGGCCCGTGCTGTTCCGCCAGGAGCGGGTCGGCGCGGGCGGACGCCCCTTCACCATCCTCAAGCTGCGCACCATGACCTCGGGTGGCGAGGGTCTCGACATCACGATGGGGCGCGACCCTCGCGTCACGAGGGTCGGGGCCCTGCTCCGGCGCACCTCGCTCGACGAGCTGCCGCAGCTGCTCAACGTCCTTCGCGGCGAGATGACCCTCGTCGGCCCCAGGCCCGAGACGGTCGCGTTGGCGCGCCGCTACCCGTCCGGGTGCCGCTGGGTGCTCGAGGCCACACCGGGACTGACCGGACCGGCGCAGATCAGGATGCGCGACTCACGGGTGCTCGAGCCACCGCTCGCCGCGGTCTCCTCCGCGCCCGCCCCGGACCCCGAGACGTGGTACCTGGAGCACGTCGTCCCGCGCCGGGTGGACCTCGATGCCGGCTACCTCTGCGCTCCGTCGCTGTCGCGCACCGTGGCCGTGCTGCTCGAGACCGCGGTCTACCTGCTCCACCCCCAGTGAACCGCCGCCGACGACGCGACGACCCGCCCTCCGGTCCCTGCCTCAGCGACCGGACGGCAGCGGCGCCGGCGCCCGGGTCACCTGGAGCGGGTCGCACCTGGCGTTGAGGCAGGTCCCGGTCTCGAGGTCGAACTCGAAGTTGTGCCCGAGGCACCGGAGTCTCCCGTCGCGGACGACGCCGCCGTACTGGAGGTCCTCGCCGGCGTGGGGGCAGTAGCGGCTCACGACGTAGTCCGTCCGGCCGTCGGAGAGCACGACCGTCTCGGCCGGGTCGCGGCTCGTCTCGTACCCCTCGACGGCCTCGAGGGCGTCCCGGTCCGCGTGCTTGAGCAGGCCGACGAGGTAGTCGTTGTAGACGTCGGGATCCCGGCTGGCGCGGATGCGCAGGGAGAGGAAGAGGTCCTCCCACCGGATGCGACCCGTGAGCACCGCATCGAGCCAGCGGGCCTCGACCGTCAGGTGGTAGCCGGGCGTCCCACCGACGGGGGACAGGTCCACCTCCGTCGTCTCGGGCCCCAGCCGCACGTCCCACGTGCCGCCCGCCCGGCCGACGACCTCGAACCGCACCGTCATGCCGATCCTCTGCAGGAAGTAGCCGGACAGGGCTCCCAGTGCGAGGAAGTGGTCGCGGAAGCGCTCGCCCAGCCGGCTCTCCGGAGGGGGGTCCGGCAGCTCTGCGTACACCGCGGCGATCTCGTCGGCGCGCCGGGCGGCATACGCCCTGAGGTACTCGGAGGTGTCGTCGAAGGAGAAGTCGGCCCACCTCGAGTCGCGCTCGACGTCACCGGACCCGACGTGGAGGCGGTCGCCGGGCAGCAGGTAGAGCGAGGTCTGGCCCGGGAGCCGGTCGCGCAGGAACGCCAGCGCCTGGGCCTGGTCGGGGAAGATGCCGGGGGCCTGCACCGCGGCGTTGTGGTGCGCGAGGGCGGGGTCGAGGAAGGCGGGCGGGCCGGCATACGGCATGACGATCTTCGGCGGCGCCGACCGCAGCAGGCGGGTCACCGCGCGGAACTTGCCCAGCCGCTTCTCGGAGCTGATCCGCTCGACGACCTCGGGCGGGTAGTCGTAGCAGATGGGGTGCCACGAGGCCCCGGACATCTGCACCCCCATGACGTCGAGGGGACGCTCGCACTCCTCGGCAGCCCGGCGGAGCTGGCTGACGCTGAGACGCGCGTCGTTGGTGTGCAGCACGGCGTGCCCGTCGACGTGGACGAGGATCGCGGCGTCGTGGCACATCGGGCTCAGCTCGGGGATGACGGTGACCCAGTCGCCGCGGTCGTTCAGGGCCAGCCGCTCCCACGCGTCGAGCTCGATGACGACGTTGCGGATGCCCGCACCCGCGATGCGGTTGCGCATCTCCCTCGAGGGGTAGCGCGGTATGACGAGACGCGTCGATGGCGAAAGGCCCTGCAGCAGCGGCAGATCCAAGTGGTCGAGGTGCTCGTGCGAGATGGCGACCCAGTCGGCATCGAGCATTTGCGGTGTCCGCACGTGCGCGTTGTCGGGGAACGGGAACCAGGACCCGAGGAACGCGCCGCGTGGCGACATCCACGGGTCGCACAGCATCCGCATGCCGGGCGCGTCGATGCGCAGACCGGCGTGGCCGAGGGAGGTGACGAGTGGTCCGTTCATGCCTCGACGATCCGCTGCCGCGCGTCCGCTGGACACCCGCGTGGGCCTGACCCGCGTCTACGTCGTTTGACGGAGCCTCAGTGTCCGCAGAGCCGACGCAGGGCGGTCAGGTCGGCGCGGACGGTCGCGGCGATGTCGGCGTGGCGGTCGGTGGCCGGTCGGGTCACACTGAGCCGGTAGGCGGCCAGGTCGTCGGCGAGGTTCTGCATGGACTCTCGGGCGTCGTCGGAGGCCGTCGTTCTCGCGAGGCCCCTGGCCCGGAAGAGAACGGTGTCGAGCCCGGCACGGACGGCCGCCGCGGACGCGCCGTGCGTCGTCGCGGTCGTCGCGGTCGTCGACGCGGTCGTCGTCGAGGCGGCCGCGACGAGCGACCCGATGTCGGGGCAGTCACCGCCGAGCGGCTGGGATGCGGCGCTCTGCACGGCAGGGACGGCCCCGCGTGAGGCGCCGGTGAGGACGAAGGCTGACCCGAGCGCGACGACGATCGTCAGAGCGACGCCGAGCAGGAGCTGCCAGCGGTGGGTGGAGGTCGTCGACGCGCTCATGATGTCGCCCCTCTCGTGGTCGGAGGTTGGTACTCGAAGGCGCCGCGGTCGTCGTAGGAGCGCACGCCGATCCCGCTGTTCGGGGTGCTCGGGTCGTCGACCCGAGGACGGCCGGCGGCATCGAGCGCCGGCTGGCCGGGCGCGCTCGAGTCGGCCGAGTCGATCGCCGGGGACCCTGCGCGGAGGCTGAAGTCGGCCTGCGCGGGGCCGTTCCAGCGAGGGTCGGCCTGCCGTGCGTGCGACTCCTGTCCGCTCGCCGCCTGGAACGCCGCCAGGGACGTGTAGGACGTCGATCCCCACACCATCATCGTGCCGCTGACACTGAGGTTCACGAGGTCGTAGTCGAGTCTCGTGCCGAGCTGCGACGTCGCGTCGACGCGGATGTCACCTCTCGTCCGGGGACACTTCACGGTGCCGCCCGCGCCGTTGGGGCACGAGGCCGCGTTGTCGACCGAGATGTTGTCGGCGAAGGTGAACCCGCTCGGGGTGCCCGACGCCACGCCTTCGAGGTTGATGCCGGCCGCCACGTTGTCGTAGACGGTGTTGCCGACGACGGAGCTGCCGGTGACGCCGAAGTCGTCGATGCCGTGGTCGCCGGTGATGCACCCGGCCGTGTTACCGGTCGGCGGGGCGCTGCAGTTGGTCAGGGCCGCGGTCGTGAACCCCTTGTTGTGGTAGCTGACGTTGTCGACGATCGTGTTGCGGTCGCCGCCCGGGTAGGACTGGATGCCGGAGTCCTCGTTGTCGTGGACGCGGTTCCCGCTCACGAGGTTGCCGGGCGCCCGCAGGTCGATCCCGACCGCGTTGCGCACGTAGCCGTACGCGTTCCACGAGCTCTCGTTGCCCGTGATCTGGTTGCCGGTCGAGCCGTTCGTCAGGTAGATGCCGGAGGCCGAGTTGTCGGTGACGAGGTTGCCGGTGACGACCGACCCGGTCATCGAGTTGAGGTACATGCCGTATGCCGTGGCGCCCGCCACGGGGCTCCCCGACCCCCGCGCCGTGTTGTTCGACAGCCGGACGCCGGTCGCGTTGAAGACGTAGAACGCGTTGCTCGTGGTGTCCCGGACGGTGAAGCCCGACACGGTGATCCAGCTCTGGTTGGAGATCGTGAAACCGTGCTTGGCCCCCGCGATGGTGACGACCGCGCCCGCGGCCGGCTGGAAGATGATGGGGGAGCCGGCGGTGCCGGAGTGCCAGGGGAACACCTCGTCGGTGTACGTCCCCGAGGACACGAGCACCGTCTGCCCCGCGACGGCGACCTTCGCGGCCTTGGCGATGGTGCAGAACGGCACCGCGGCCGTGCCTGCACCGGTGTCCGAGCAGCCGCCGCCGCCTACGTAGAGGTAGGCGGCGGCGCCTGCCGCGGCCCCGACGGAGCTGACCGCGAGGCCCAGGCCGGCCACGAGGGTGCTGAGGGCGAGGACGGCTCGTCGAGCGGGGGTGTGCGGGGGGGCCATGACTCGTCCTTCCCATCCTGCGGCTGCCTGATCCTCCAGTTTGTCGACCGGCCCGCACGATCACCCCCACCGAAAGTGGGAGGACGGCATACGCCCATTGCACGAGGGCGCGCCCGGTCGGGCTACTCGGGCTCCCAGGCGATGAGCCGGTCGATGACCTCTCGGTCGCCCTCGATCGTCAGTGCCTCCAGCGGACGGCGGCCGTAGAACGCGGCGAGGACGATCTCGCTCGCCGTGCCGGTGACGCGGGCATCGACCGGCCCGGCGGTCTCGGGCCGGGGGGCGGTGCGTGCGCCGTCGGCGGAGACCCAGAGCCGCCACGAGCGTCCTTCGGTCGCGGCGTAGTCGACGACGGCGGGCTCGTGCGGCCACGGGCTCGTCGTCGCGCAGCACGTGGAGAGGAACTCCTCGACACCGTCGAGGGCCACGGCGTCGGGGAGCGGCTGAGGCGTACCGACCGTGAGCTGGGCGTCGTACGTGTGCACCGCGATCTCCTGGAGCTGGTGCCGCGCGACCGCGCCGCACGTCCCGGGCGACTGCGAGTCGCCCCACCACGTCCAGCAGCCGCGCTCCGGCCCGGCCTCGCGCAGCGCGTCGAGGAGCTGTCCGGTGGACGCCGCCAGCCAGCCGTCCAGCGCGTCGGGCTCGCTCGGCGCCGCCGCGTCGCCGTCCGACGGTGGCCGGACCCGGGAGGTGGCGGCAGGGCCGGCCGCGACCGTGGCGGCCCACGACCGACGGCCCTCGCCCAGGTGGTGCACCAGGTCGAGCAGCGTCCACTCGGGACAGGTCGGGACCGGCACGTCGAGGCTGGCCGCCGTCGAGACGGCGGAGCGGAAGGCCCGCGACCGCTCGTCGATGAGGCGCAGCAGGTCGGGGAACTCGAGCTCGCTCGTCACGCCGGATGTCTACCACCCGGGCGCGCCCGCCCGACAGCGCTTTTCCGGCCCGACTGACGTGGGGCCCTACGATGGAGCCTCGTGACCGTCACTGACACCGCCGCTGCCCGTGCCCGCCTGCTCGAGATCATCCGAGAGAAGGCGATCGTCCACGGTCGCGTGACCCTCAGCTCCGGCAAGGAGGCCGACTACTACGTCGACCTGCGCCGCATCTCCCTCGACGGGGAGGCCGCGCCCCTCGTCGGGATCGTCATGCGCGAGCTGACCAAGGACCTCACGTATGCCGCCGTCGGTGGCCTGACGCTCGGCGCCGACCCCGTGGCGACCTCGATGCTGCACGCGGCCGCGGCCGCCGGTGAGCGCCTCGACGCCTTCGTCGTGCGCAAGGCCGGCAAGGCGCACGGCCTCCAGCAGCGCATCGAGGGGCCGTCGATCACGGGTCGACGGGTGCTCGTCGTCGAGGACACGACGACGACCGGTGCGTCGCCGCTCGCCGCCGTCGAGGCAGCCCGTGAGGACGGCGCCGAGGTCGTCGCCGTCGCCACCATCGCCGACCGCGCCACCGGCGCCGGCGACCGGATCACCGCCGAGGCCGGCGTGGAGTACCGCTACGCCTTCTCGCTCGAGGAGCTGGGGCTCGCCTGAGGGCCTCCCGGGCGCCGCCCGACGCGCACCTCGAACCCCGCCCGCAGCGCCTCGACGGACGACGGTGGCGTGATCACCGTCGCGACGCCGGCGCGCGGGCGCTCGACGGGCGTGGCGGCATACGTGTTGTCGGGCAGCCACGGCAGCAGGCCGCCGCTGGTGACGACGGCAGGACCCGAACCCAGCAGCACGTAGGTGCCGTCGGGCACGTCACCCCAGGCGTAGGCATGCAGCCGGCGGGTGCGCCGCCGCGGGTCCCAGCGCTCGTCGTGGAGCAGCCGGTCGAGACCGGGCGCCGGCAGGTGGGTCGTGCGGTGGCTCGCCGCGACGAGGTCGCGGAACCGGCTGAAGTCGGCGCGACGGCACTCGGCGCACGGACGATGCCCGGCCGCGAGGGCGAGCGCCTCGTCGAGGAAGAAGAGCGGCGTGTAGTGGCTGGGGTCCCACTGCCGCACGCGGCGGTCGCGGAACTCGAGCAGGCACGTGATCCACGCGCGTCCGACGTGGTGCCGGCGGACGTCGCGCGTGCCGGCGCCGTCGTGGAGGCGGCCCCGGTTGCCCATGAGGTCGCCGCGCCCTGGGGCGGCGACGACGTCGCCGAAGGGGTCGACCCGGTTGCGGGCCGGTGCGTCGAGGCCGCTCACTCGAGGACCTCGAGGACGACGTCGGCGGGGTCGCCCTCGCCGAGACCCTCGGCGTGGCGGACCGCCTTCTTGACCGGCAGCACGTAGGCGCCCCGGCTCGCGTCCGGGAAGACGGACGTCGTCCACGACGTGGCTCCGACGGTCGCCCGGACGCGCACCGAGCCGAAGCCCCGCGGCGGCCGCGGGACCTCGCGGATGCGTGCCGACGCGTCGTCGCCGACCGTCACGAAGAACCATCCCGTCTGCGCCTCCCAGCGCCACAGGTCGGCCGTGAACCGGAGCGTCGTCATGCGTCCACGCTAGGGCCCGGCACCGACAGGAACGGGGCGAGCAGCGCCTGCGTCGCACCCGCGACCCGGTCCGCACGCGTGCGCCCAGCACTAGGATCGGCTCGATCGGCACACCGACCCGCCGCCCTCTATCGGGAGAACCCATGATCATCGTCTGGATCCTGCTCGGCCTCGTCGTGCTCCTCGCCGTCGTCGGCGTCGTCATGTACAACGGCCTCATCGGCCTGCGCAACAAGGTCGAGGAGGGCTGGCGCCAGATCGACGTCGAGCTGAAGCGTCGCCACGACCTCATCCCCAACCTCGTCGAGACGGTCAAGGGCTACGCGTCGCACGAGCGCGGCACGCTCGAGGAGGTCATGCAGGCCCGGTCCGCCGCGATGTCGGGCGCGTCGACCCCCGCTGCGGCGGCGCAGGCCGAGGGCCAGCTGAGCCAGGCGCTCGGTCGCCTCATGGCCGTCGCCGAGGCCTACCCCGACCTCAAGGCCAACCAGAACTTCCTCGCCCTCCAGCAGGAGCTGACGAGCACCGAGGACCGCATCGCGAGCTCGCGCCGCTACTACAACGCCCTCGTGCGCGAGCTCAACACCAAGGTCGAGTCCGTCCCCTCGAACATCGTCGCCAACCTGGCGGGCGTCAAGCGCGCCGAGTACTTCGAGACCCCCGCGACCGAGGCCGTCGCCCCGAGCGTCGCCTTCGGGGGCGACAGCGCCGTCGGGGGCTCCGGCACCCCGGCCGTCTCGGCGTCCACCCAGCCCGGTGCCGTCGGCGGCTCGTCGACCCAGCCGGGTGGCGCGCCCGGCGCGCTGCCGCAGGCCCAGGCCCCCGGTGCCACCCAGCCCGACCCGACGTCCGACTCGGCCGACTCTGCCGGCCCGGGCACGTCCGGCGCCTGACCGGAGGGTGTCCGGGGCGTCAGCCCTTGACGTACGAGAGCTTCTCGCAGACCTTGCCGTCGCGCAGGCGCACGACGTCGATGCCGCGCACGTGGCCGGGCGAGCCGTCCGGGGCGACCCAGGAGAAGCGCCAGCGCAGCACCCCGCGGTCGCCGGCGACGAAGGACTCCTCGGCCGTGAAGAGCGGGCTGCCCGTCTCGGTGAAGAGCGACTCCCACACCGAGCGCACGTCGGTCGCGCCCTCATGGCGTAGACCGTCCGGCGCTGGTCCGGTGGCCTCGAAGACGCAGTCGTCGGTCATGAGCGACATGATCGCGTCGACGTCGCCCCGTCCGAACGCCGCGACGAAGGCGGTGAAACCCGCATGGTTCGGACCCCACGTGGCATCCCGTCCGAAGCGCGCGAGGAGGTCGGTCTGCGCGTCGCCGCCGGACGGCATACGCGGTCCGACGGCCCCGCCGGAGCGGTAGGCCTCCTCCATGCGGTCGAACCACGTCACCACGTCGGCCACGAGCCCCGGATCGAGCGCGCGGTCCTGCCCGATCGCCGCGGCGAGGTCCCAGCCGTGCACGAGGTGGTCGGCCACGAGCTGGCGGACGTACTCGTCCATCGACTCCTCGCCGTAGGACAGCTGCACGGTGCCGTGCGAGGGGAGCCTCTCGGCGACGGTGCCGAGGGCCTCGGTCGCGGCCGACGCCGCGGCGTCCCGGGCGTCCTCACCGAGGAGGTCGCCGTCGAGGCGGCTGCCGACGTCGGCGATGGTGCGGCCGCGCATCAGCGGCGAGGTCCAGAGGTCCTCGCCCGTCACGTGGTTGACGAGGTCCCGCACCGTCCACTCGCTGCACGGCGTCGGCAGGCCCCACTGGTCGTCGGCCACCGAGGCGACCTGCTGCGACCACCACTGCACGCTGCGGCGGTACGCGCCGCCGAGGTCGGACCCGGTGTGCGGGGTCTCGGTCGTTGCCTCCATCACGTCCTCCCATCGCCCCTGCAGCACCAGTGTGCCCCGGGCTCGGGAGGCGCGTCAGGACATCACGTCAAGACGCGGTCAGGAGGCGCGGTCAGGAGGCGCGATCGCTGCCCGTCGCGTGGCCCGCGATGTCGCCCGCGGCGTCGGCGGTCTCGGCGGCGAGGGCCTTGGCCCGGCGGCGGTGCTTGACGAACTCGTAGACCATCGGCAGCAGCGACACGGCGACGACGAGCAGGATCGCGACCTCGAGCTTGTCGGTGAGCCACGGGAAGGCCTGGCCGAGGAAGTAGCCGAGCAGGGTGATGCCAGCCGCCCACAGGACGGCGCCGACGGCGCTCCACGTGAAGAAGCGGCGGCGCTCCATCCGGCTGACGCCGGCGACGACGGTGATGTAGGTGCGCACGATCGGGACGAACCGCCCGATGACGAGGGCCTTGTTGCCGTGCCGGTCGAAGAAGTCCGTCGTCTGGTCGAAGTACTTCTTCTTGAGCACCTTGCCGTCGCGTGCATAGAGCGGTGTGCCGAGGGCCCGACCGATCTCGTAGCCGACGACGTTGCCGAGGAAGGCCGACGCGCACAGGATCACGATCGCCACGCCGAGGTTGACGTGCACCTGGCCGGTGGCGATGAACAGGCCCACCGCGAAGAGGAGGGAGTCGCCGGGCAGGATCGGGAAGAGGAGGCCGCACTCGATGAAGACGATGGCGACGGCGATCCAGAAGAAGGCCTCGCCGTACTGCTGGAGCAGGTAGGTGGGGTCCATCCACTTGGGGCCGAGGGCCGGCGCGATGGCCGGCAGGACGGAGGCGAGTGCGTGCATGGGTGACAGGGTATGCCGTGTGCCCGGGAGCGCCTGAATCCGCGCTGTCAGCGCGCTGTGGGGTCTCGAGCGGGTCTCGAAGGGATATCGATGGGACGACGTCCCTTCCGTCGGCGCGCGGACCCGGTTCACGATGGACGCGGGAGCGAAGGAGGAGTGGCGGCACCTGCCGGACACTCGGGGTCGAGGACGCTGCGGCGCCCACGACGGCGCGCGTGCCGTCCTCCTCCTGATCCCGTTGCGCGTGCGGCCGCGTCGTCAGGCGATGGGCAGGTCCGCGAGGTTCACGGCGGCCACGGCCACGGTCGCGATGGCGGCCACGACGAGCAGCAGGCGCGCCGGCCGGTAGCGGAAGCTCGACAGGACGCCGGAGAAGAAGAGTGCGACCGCGAGCAGGATGGTGTTGATGACGTAGTCGTGCGCCGTTTCCCCGGCTTGGAGCGCCTGCTTGCCCGAGGCGTCCGCCTTCGCGGTGGCCGCCTGGTAGGGCCCGAGCTGGTCGTCCATGTAGCTCGTGTCGTCGACGAGCCTCGTCGGGGTGCCGCCGGCCCGGATCTCGGCCTCCCACCGGTCGATGACCGGGAGCAGCTCCTCGCGGATCAGGGTCGCGCGGTAGAACGCCACGAGCTGGGTGTTCTTCGCCTGCACCGCCTGCGCGTACTGCGCGATCATGCTGCTGTCGTAGCTGACCTTCTGGGTCGCGACGCCGAACAGCCGGCTGGCCTCGACGCGCTGGTCGGTCGAGGTGCTCGTCGCGGTGCTCTGCGCCCCGCTCCACTGGGACGCCTGGTAGCCGCACCAGGCCGTCCCGACCGTGGCGAGCCCGAGGACGAGCACCGTGACCATCTCGATGAGACGGTCGACGAAGGAGCCCTCGCGGTTCATTGCTGCTCAGTGCCCGGAGGCTGGTCGGCCGCCGCGGCGGCGCCCTGGCCAGCGGCAGGGTCCTCGCGGACCGTGAGCCCCATCCGGCCGGGACCGTAGCCGGGACGGCGACGGCCCACCTGAACGCCGTCCGAACGCTGCACGAGGTCGCGCCACAGGTCGGTCTCGCGGTAGCGCCAGGCGTCTTCGCGTGCGGTCGTGATCTCCTGCTCGAGCCGGCCGTCGTTCTGGGCCTGGGCGATCCGCGTGGCGGCCTCGGCCTCCTCGAGAGCGAGCTCGAACGTGGCGCGCACCGTGGCCTGGATGACCTCCCCCGTCCGGCCCAGGTCGACCGGCCCGAGCACGAAGCCGGTGACGCGGAGGCCGTGCTCCTCCAGCGCGGCGGTGACGGCCTCCGCGAGCCGGGTCTCGGTGTCGGAGCGGGCGCGCCCGAAGAGGGTCTCGACCGTGACGGCGGGGTCGCTCAGGGCCCGGCTGATCGCCCGGCCGCTCTCGTCCCGGACCAGTCCGTGGACGCCCTCGGGCCCGAACCGCTCGTGGACCGTGCGCAGCCGCTCGGGGATGATCGCGTAGCGCACCGTGTACGCGACGTCGGCCAGGGCCCGGTCACCGAGGGCGCAGCTGAGGCTGGGGCCGGTGCGGTCGAGCTGCGACACCGCCGACGACGCGTCCTCGCCGGCGCGGTAGGCCATCTCCACCGACGGGTACTCGACGACCATCGTCTTGCGCAGGAGCGGCACCCAGTGCCGGCCGGGCGTCAGGGAGTGGTCGGTCGCCCGGCCGTTCTTGAGCACGAGGCCGAGGGCGCCGGCCGGCACCTTGATCATCGAGGCCGTGACCACCATCCACGCGAAGATCGCGAGGATCGGCACGAGGAGCACGACGAGGATCACGGTGGCGGCGGTGCTCATGACCGGCTCCGGCCGGTCGCGGCGAGCGTGGTGACCGAGCCGGTCGCCGGGGTCGTGGAACGCATGGCAGGTCTCCTGTCGCCACCGGACCGCCCCGGTGGGTCGTCCGGCCGTTCGCCCGGTCGTTAGTCTTCCGGGCATCCGATGTGACTCCAGACTGAACCGGAAGGGGACCCGTGGCATCGCCTGAAGGGGGTGAGACCCCGAACGGGCCGGACGCACCGAACGGCCCGACCGTCGCGGTCGGGGTCGGCCCGTGGCAGGGCCCGCGCCCGTCCGGCGACCACTGGGACCCCGAGCTGCTCGAGCACGGCGACCGGCGCAACGTCGTCGACGCCTACCGGTACTGGCGCCACGACGCGATCGTCGCCGACCTCGACGCCCGACGCCACGACTTCCACGTCGCCGTCGAGAACTGGGGCCACGACTTCAACATCGGGTCGGTCATCCGCACGGCGAACGCCATGGGCGCCCGCGCGTTCCACATCGTCGGCAAGCGGCGGTGGAACCGACGCGGGGCCATGGTCACCGACCGCTACCAGCACGAGCACCACCACCCGGACGCCGCCGCGCTCGCCGCGTGGGCGCGGGGCGAGGGGCTTGCCCTCGTCGGTGTCGACAACCTGCCCGGCTCGGTGCCCATCGAGACGTTCGACCTGCCGCGCCGGTGCGTCCTCGTCTTCGGCCAGGAGGGCCCCGGGCTGTCCGAGCCGATGCGGGCCGAGTGCACGGCCGTGCTCCACATCGAGCAGTTCGGCTCGACCCGCTCGATCAACGCCGGCGCGGCCGCGGCCATCGCGATGCACGCCTGGGTGCGCCGGCACGTCTTCGACCAGCGGGTGTAGCTCAGCCCTGCGGGTCGCGACCGCGCCAGCGCAAGGGCTCCTCGGCATACTCCTCGATGACGTGGGCGGCGACGCCGACCGACCTCGCGACCTGGAAGACCACCTCGCCCGACTCGGCGGGCAGGCCGAGGGCGTGGAGCACGGCGGCGCTCGCGAGGTCGATGTTGGGCAGCGCTCCCGTGCGCTCTGCGACGAGCGCCGCGAGCGCGTCGACGCGCCGCCGCAGCCGGGTGGTGCCGCGCCGACGCCACAGGGCCTCGAGCACGACGTCGGCGCGCGGGTCGCCTTCGGGGTAGAGGAAGTGTCCGAAGCCGGCCACCACGCTCCGCTCGCGCAGCGACCGCGCCACGAGCACGGCGGGGTCGACGCCCTCGGCGAGCAGCGCGTGGGCGGCCACCGGGGCCGCGCCGTGGAGCGGGCCGGCCATCGCGGCGTACGCGGCCGACAGGCAGTCGTGGAGCCCGGCGCGTGTCGAGGCCGCGACGCGCGCGGCGACGGTCGAGGCGGTGAGGCCGTGGTCGAGGAGGGCCACGAGCAGCACCCGGAGCACGGCGACGTCGCCGCCGGCCGTCGGGTCGCCGCCGAGGGCGGTCAGCGTCAGGGCCGTGAGGTCGCCGGACCGGGCGCGGGCCGCCTGACCGAGCGACGAGGCCCCCGCCAGGGCGACCGCGGCCCGGACCGCGGGCAGCGCCGCGTGCCGGACCCGCTCGGGGTCCGTGTCCGAGGAGAAGGGGTCGGCCGCCGCGAGCAGCTGCACGGCCACGGGCATCCGCCGCTCGAGCGGCAGACTCGTCAGGTCGATGACGGCCGTCTCCGGCAACCCCGAGAAGCCTTGCGGCACCGTCGTCCCCAGCACGACCCCCGCTGCCTCCTCGAGCGACCGCAGGGCGACGACGTCGCTCAACGCGCGGCCGCGGTAGAAGAGCTCCCCTTCTGCCTGTCGGCTCACGGCGGTGGCGATGCTCCGGAAGCGCAGGACGGGCTGCGGTCCGCCCGGGGGACGGGTCGCCGAGGCCATGGCGTCGATCTGCGCCCGGTCGAAGAGGCTCTCCTGCTGGCCCGGCCGGCGCTCGCTCCGCAGCAGCCCGCGGCTGACGTACGCGTAGAGGGTCGCCCGTTTGACGCCGAGTCGCTGGGCGGCCTCCGTCGTCGTGATCCCCGTGCCTCGTGCGGTCGTCACGTCGCCTCCGGGCGGGTCTGGTCGATGGGGTTGATCGGGTCAACCGTTGACGAGATCAACATTGACGATGTTGATCAACATCGCTGAGAGTGACGAGTGAACCTGAAAGGAGGACCCCATGTCCACCACTCCCACCGGATTCATCACGGTCCCGAAGGGTCTCGCCAAGGTCGTCGTCACCGACACCGAGCTCGGCGACGTCCGCGGCGACGAGGGCTTCTTCCACTACCGGCAGTACTCCGCCGTCGAGCTCGCCGAGCAGGTCGGTTTCGAGCAGGCCTGGCACCTGCTCGAGCGCGGCCACCTGCCCGACGACGCGGAGCTGGCGGCCTTCACCGCAGAGGTGGGGCGACTACGCGTCCTGCCGCCCGGCCTCGGCGACCTGCTCCCCGCCATCTGCGCGACGACCACCGACTCGCTCCAGGTGCTGCGCACGACGCTGTCGGCGTGGGGCGGCATCGCCGGCCTGCGTCCGCTCTACGACTGCGACGAGGACGAGAAGGCCGCGGCCGCCCTGGCGGCCGTCGCCGTCACGCCGACGATCCTCGCGGCCGCGCACCGTCTCCACCACGGGCTCGAGCCGGTGCCGGCAGACCCGACCCTCGGCCACGCCGAGGACTACCTGCGGATGGTGACGGGGCGGCTGCCCTCGGCGCGAGACGCCCGCGCCGTCGAGCAGTACCTCGTCGCGACGATGGACCACGGCTTCAACGCCTCGACCTTCACCGCGCGGGTCATCGCGAGCACCGGCGCCGACCTCGCGGCCTGCCTCGTCGGGGCCATCGGCTCGTTCTCGGGCCCGAAGCACGGCGGCGCGCCGAGCCGGGCGCTCGAGGCCCTCGACGAGATCGGCACCCTGGACCGGGCCGACGGCTGGGTGCGCGACCGCATCGGGTCCGGCGACCGGATCATGGGTTTCGGCCACGCCGTCTACCGCACGCGCGACCCGCGCTCGGAGATGCTCAAACAGATCGCCCGCGGCTGGGACGACCCGCTCGTCGACCTCGCGGTCGGGGTCGAGGACGCCATCGAGCGTGCGCTGGCCGAGCTGAAGCCGGGGCGCGAGCTGCACGCCAACGTCGAGTTCTACGCCGGCGTCGTCATGAAGCTCGTGGGGCTCGACCCGTCGATGTTCACGCCGACCTTCTGCGTCGCGCGCGTCGTCGGCTGGACGTCCAACGTTCTCGAGCAGAGCCGCGACCCGAAGATCATCCGGCCGGCCGCACGCTACGTCGGGCCGCCGCCGCCCCAGCCGGTGCCCACCGGCACGCGCGCCCCGCAACCGGCCTGACCGGGGGAGGGCATCGAGCAGGCCCCGACGCATCCGGTTGCCGGGGCCTGCTCGGCGCGACCGGGGGAGCATCCGGTCGCTGGTGGTCGCCCGGAGCCCTCCGAACGTCACGTCCACGGTAGGACAGAATCGGAGTCTCGGGTCGACGTTCAGGTCAGGACTCGACAAGGTGGTGTCAAGGAAGGGTAGGCATCGCGTAAGGAGGGGGCTCGGGGTGTCACGAACGTCGGTCGAATCGCCCGGTAATGCGGCATTCGTCCGGTTCTGGGTCGCCGACGCCGTCTCCAACCTCGGCACGTTCGTATCGGCGCTCGCCCTCCAGCTGCTCCTCATCGAGACCCTCCACGCCGACCAGACCGAGCTGGGGATCGTCCGGGCGGCGACGTGGCTGCCCTACCTCCTCTTCGGCATGCTCGCCGGCGTCGTCGTCGACCGGGTGCGGCGCCGGCCGCTGCTCGTCGCGGCCGACCTGCTGTGCGCCCTGCTCGTCGGCACGATCGGGGTGCTCGCCCTGACCGGCCACCTGACGGTGCCGCTCGTCGCCGTCCTCGTCTTCTGTGCCGGCTCCGCCTCGATGTTCTTCAGCGCCGCCCACCTGTCGTTCCTGCCGACGGTCGTGCCGGAGACGCGCCTCGCCTCGGCGAACGCCCGGCTCGCCCAGACCTACGCCGCGACGCAGTCGCTCGGTCCGCTCGTCGGCGGTGCGCTGGTGCGGCTGCTGTCCGCGCCCGTCGCGGTGCTCGTCGACGCCGTGTCGTATGCCGTGTCGGCCGTCGTGCTCATGACGGTCCGCGTCGAGGAGCGGGCTCCCGAGCGCACCCCCGAGCGGCACGTGTGGCGCGAGCTGCGCGAGGGCGCGGCCTGGGTCTACCGGCACAGGGTGCTGCGCCCGTACGCCATCTCGCTGCACCTCTGGTTCTTCGCCAACGCCATGGTCACGACGGTCCTCGTCTACTTCGCCACGACCGAGCTGCACCTCGACCCGCTCGCGGTCGGGCTCGTCCTCGCGGCGACCGGCGTGACCGGCGTCCTCGGAGCGGGCCTGTCCCCGCGACTCGGCGTGCGCTTCGGCACCGGCCGGGTGATCACGACGACGGAGTGGCTGAGCCCGGCGGCATACGCCCTCCTGCTGCTCGCGCAGGCCGGGCCGTATGCCATCGTGTGGCCGCTCGTCGCGAACGCGCTCTTCGGCCTGGCGATGGGGCTGCGCGACCCGCTCGACATGAGCTACCGCAACCTCGTGACACCCGACCGGCTGCGCGGACGGATGAACGCGACGATCCGGTCGCTCAACTGGGGCTCGATCGCCGTCGCGGCTCCCCTCGGGGGCCTCGTCGCCGCGACGTGGGGCAACCGGGTCGCCATCGCCATCGGGGTGGTCGGGCTCGCGGTCGCAGCCCTGCTGCTCTGGAGCTCGCCGTACCGCCACGTGACGGCGCCAGGTGAGCGCCCGGTGCAGCGCCGGGCGCAGGGCCGCGCCTGAGGTCAGTCCGCCGTGCGCAGGGCCTGCTTCCACGACATCCGGCCCCGGGTCTGCATGAGCGACCGTCGGTAGACCTTCTCGCCGATGACGACGGCCACCGCGGAGAAGGCCGCCATGAGCAGGAGGGACACGACGGGCTCCCACCAGGCGGCGTCGCCCGCGATGATCCGCCCCGGCATCGCCACGACGGACACGATCGGCACGAAAGAGGCGACCTTGAGGGCCGTGCCGCTCAGGGCGAAGCTTGCGAAGTAGACGAGCATGAGCAGGGTCGTCAGGGGCGAGGTCGTCGACTGGAGGTCCTCGGTGCGCGAGGCCAGCGCGCCCGCGACGGCGAAGAGACAGGCCAGGGCGAAGAAGCCGACCGCGAAGAAGAGGATGAACCACACGACCGCGGTCGAGAGCGCGGGCAGCAGCGACGACCACTCGGTGAACGACACCGCCACGAGCCCGACCCCGGCGAAGAGCACCACCTGGCCCATCGCGATGACGGAGTTCCCGACGACCTTGCCCGCGAGCAGGGCGCGCAGCGGGATCGCCGTCGCGATGATCTCGACGAGCCGCGACTGCTTCTCCTCGACGACGCTCGCGGCGATCTGCTGGCCGAACATCAAGGCGCCCATGAAGAAGAGCAGCGCGAAGGCGAAGGTGGCGGCCTGCACGAAGCCGCGGTTCGTCGTCTGCCCGTCGAAGCGGTCGGCGCCCAGGGTCGCCCCGCGCTCGAGGGCCTCGACCGTCGTGCCGGCCGCAGCCGCGTTGCGGTCGAGCGCGGCGTCGCGCACGGCTCCCTCGAGGGGTGTCCGCAGCGACACCTCCACGTCGTCGCCGGACGTCAGCGTCCAGCCGGCCGACGTCTCGTGCAGCCACGCGTCGACGTCGCCCCGGTCGACGGCGGCGCGCGCCGCGTCCTCGCCCGGGACCGTGCTCGGGGTGATGACGACGGTGTCGCTCGTCGAGCGCGCGGTCGACGCGGCTTGCTCGACGAGGCGTGTGCCCTCGGCCGACGACACGGCGATGGTGTAGGTGGTCGTCTTTCCCGCCTGCCACGCCGAGAAGGCCGCGAAACCGGCGATGAAGACGAGGGTGAAGAGCGTGGAGAAGAGGAACGTGCGGTTCGTGACGCGGACGACGACCTCGCGCACGGCCACGATGAGCCACGGACGCCCGCCCCCGGACGTCTGCTCGTCGGCGGGCCCGGAGGCCTCGCCGGCGCCGGCGGTGTCGGGGTCCGGTCGGTGCTGGAGGGTGGTCATGCCGTCACCTCACGGTAGATCTGGGCCAGGGTGGGTCGCTGCGGCGAGAACTCGTGCACCTCGCCGCGTCTCAGGGCCTCCTCGAGGAGAGCCCGTTCGGCGCCGTGCTCGACGATCTCGAGCAGGGCCGTGTGTCCCTCGACGTCGACGGCGTGCACGCCACCGACACCGCGCACCCACCCGGCATCGACCGAGAGGACGAGCCGGTGCCGCGAGATGGAGGTCGCGCGCAGCTCGTCCGGGCTGCCCGACGCGACGACCCGACCCTTGGCGAGCACGACGAGGCGCTCGCAGAGCCGCTCGACGAGGTCGAGCTGGTGGGAGGAGAAGAGGACCGGCACGCCGCGTGCGGTGTGCTCGCGCAAGAGGTCGGCCATGTTGTCGACGGCGGCGGGGTCGAGGCCGCTGAACGGCTCGTCGAGCACGAGCGCCCGGGGCCGGCCCATGAGCGCGGCGATGATCTGGACCCGCTGCTGGTTGCCGAGCGAGAGCTTCTCGACGTGGTCCTTGGCGCGCTCGGCGAGACCGAGGCGCTCGAGGTGGGTCGTCACCGAGGCCTTGGCCGCCGAGGCGCTCAGGCCGCGGAGCCGTCCGAGGTAGACGAGCTGGTCGAGCACCGCCTGCTTGGGATAGAGCCCGCGCTCCTCGGGCATGTAGCCGAACTGCCGCCGGTCGAGGGCGGTGATCGGGCGACCGTCCCAGAGCACCTCGCCGCCGCTGGGCGACAGGACCCCCATGACCATGCGCATCGTCGTGGTCTTGCCGGCGCCGTTGCCGCCGACGAAGCCGGTCAGCCGGCCGGCCCCGACCGTGAAGCTGATGTCGTCGACGGCCCGGATCTCGCCGAAGGCGCGGGTCAGGTGCCGCAGCTCGATGTCGGCCGTGGCGCGTGGTCTGGTCAGGCGGTCCCCGTGTTCGCTCATGCCACCCACGCTAGGCCGCGCGGGGGTGCACAGGATCAGCCGTTCGGCTGATCCTCGGGGTCCCCCCGGAGGATGAGACCTGCCTCGTAGGCCAGCACGACCGCCTGCACGCGGTCGCGCAGGTGCAGCTTGGCGAAGACGTTGGACAGGTGCGTCTTGACCGTCGCCTCACCGACGAAGAGCCGGGCGGCGATCTCGGCGTTGGAGAGGCCTCGACCGACGAGACCGAGCACCTCGAGCTCGCGCGGCGTCAGGTCGTCGAGCCGCGGGTCGCGGTCGTCCCGCCGGGGGGCGGCCTGGGCGTCGACGACCGGCCCGTTCGTCATCTGCTCGATGACGCGCCGCGTCACCTCGGGGGCGAGCAGGGCGTGGCCCCCCGAGACGGCCCGCACCGCCTCGATGAGGTGGTCGGCGTCGGCGTTCTTCAGCAGGAAGCCGCTCGCCCCGGCGGCGAGGCCGGCGAAGACGTAGTCGTCCCGGTCGAAGGTCGTGAGGATGACGACCCTGGCCAGGTCGTCGGCGACGATGCGCCGGGTCGCCTCGATGCCGTCCATGACCGGCATCTGCACGTCCATGAGCACGACGTCGGGTCGCAGCTCGCGGGTGAGCCGCACGGCCTCCTCTCCGTCGCTCGCCTGCCCGATGACCTCGATGTCGTCCTCCACCGAGAGGATGAGCGAGAAGCCGGACCGGACGAGCAGCTGGTCGTCGACGAGCAGCACGCGGACGGGTGCCCTCACGAGGCCTCCTCGGGCAGCGGCATGCGCACGCGGACCCGGTAGCCGCCGGTGACCCGGGGCCCGATCTCGCTCACGCCGCCGTGCGTCGACAGGCGCTCGCGGACGCCGAGGAGACCCAGGCCGGTCCCCGACGTGCCCGACCGCGGTCGCCCGCCGTCGAGCACCTCGACCTCGGCGTAGCCGTGCGCGAAGCCGTGCTCGGGTCGCCGGTCGACGCGGACGAAGACCGTCGCGGACGAGGCCGTCGAGTGCCGCCGCACGTTGGCGAGCGCCTCCTGCGCGGTGCGGTAGAGCGAGAGCCCGAGTGGTGCCGGGACGGAGGCGGCCGCGCCGGGCACGTCCTCGACGACGTGGCACTCGACCTCGAGGCCGTGGGTCGAGGCCTCACGGGCCAGGGTCGTCACGTCCGCGAGCCCGGGCTCGGGCGCCCGGGTGCGGCCCCCCGGTCCAGACCCGTCCGACGTCCCCTCGTGGTCGTCGGCGCGCAGCGTGCCGAGCAGCCCCCGCATCTGTGCCACGGCGTCCCGCGACGACGTCTCGACCGACCGCAGGGCGCCCTCGGCGGCGTCGGGGTCGCGTCGCAGCACGCGACGGGCGGCGGCGGCCTGGATCCCGATGACGGAGACGTGGTGGGCGACGACGTCGTGCAGCTCGCGGGCGATCCGCAGCCGTTCCTCGACCACGGCCTGCCGCTGGAGGCTCGTGGCCTGGGCGTCGATGGTGCGGGCCTGGGCGGCGAGCCGGTCGCGCTGGAGCGCGGCGCGCCAGGCGGCCTGACCGCCGATGATGGCGCCGCCGAAGTAGAAGACGTTGATGAGCAGGGTGTAGACGACGTAGGCGCCGGCCGGGCTGAAGAGGCCCTGGTGGACGAGGGGCTCGTCGCCGCGGCTCATCGCCTCCTCGACGCCGCTGCCCACCGCGAGCTGCCAGGCGAGCCAGCCGAACATCAGCAGCACGACACCCGCGACGACCCCGAGCATCGCCTGCCGGTCACGTGCCCAGGCGACGCCGGTGAAGAGGGCGAGGAAGTAGACGACCTGCATCGGCATCGACACCGCGACCGCCGGCATGAGCAGGCCGAAGACGAAGAGGTGCAGCGACAGCCCGGCCGCGACGAGCAGGGGCCACCGGTGACGCCAGATGAGCGGGAGCGTGCCGAGGGCCACGGCGACGTGCGGCCAGACCCACGAGTCCTGCTGCGCGCCGAGTGAGTCGATGCTGCGCAGCAGCTCGACGCCGAGCGACCCCGCGACGAGGAAGCCGAGGGCGACCCAGAGGTCGGCACGCCGCTGGCGCGGCGAGTCGTCGGGGACCCGCTCCCAGTCGGTGTCGACACCGAAGTAGGCCCTCACCCGCGCCACGAGGGCAGTCCACCGGCCGTCCATGGGGGCCAGCCTAGGCAGACCGGTGCCCGTGCCGGTTCCCCCTCGAGGTGGAGGGCCTGGCGGCGGTAGGTTCGGGCGCATGGGTGTCACCTCCTCCGTCCTCGACGTCCCGACGATGCGCTCCCGGCTCGACCGGCTGCGACACCACGCGGCAGATGCAGGCGTCGCGGCGACCGTCGTGTCACCCGGCTCCGACCTGCGCTACCTCACCGGCATCGCGGGCTCGTCGTTCGAGCGGCTCACGGCGCTCGTCGTGCCGAGCGACGCCGCGGTCGCCCCCGTCTTCGTCTCTCCTGCGCTCGAGTACGCCGGTCTCGGTCACGTGCCGCTCGGCGAGCTCGGCGTCGAGGTGCGCACGTGGGTCGACGGCGAGGACCCCTACGCCCTGGCGCTCGGCGGAGTGCCGACCGGTCGCGTCGCGGTGTCCGACATGACACCGGCCCTGCACCTGCTGCGGCTGCGTGACGCCGGGGCGGCGGACCAGCAGCTCGCCGGCCCGGTCCTCCGCGAGCTGCGGATGCGCAAGGACGCGGCCGAGCTCGCGGAGCTGCGCGCGGCCGGCGCCGCCATCGACCGCGTGCACGCCCGGGTCGGGGAGTGGCTGCGCGCGGGCCGCACCGAGGCCGACGTGGCGGCCGACATCGCCGCTGCGATCGTCGAGGAGGGCCACGCCACAGCTGAATTCGTCATCGTCGGGTCGGGACCCAATGGCGCGAGCCCGCACCACTCCGTCAGCGACCGCGTCATCGAGGACGGTGACGTCGTCGTCGTCGACATCGGCGGCCCGCTGCCCTCGGGCTACGGCTCCGACAGCACGCGCACGTATGCCGTCGGGTCGCCCCGCGAGCCCGACGTGGCCGAGGCGTATGCCGCGCTGCAGGCGGCGCAGCAGGCGTCCGTCGAGTCCGTGCGTCCCGGCGTGACGTGCGAGGCCATCGACCGCGCCGCCCGCGAGGTGCTCGCGGCGGCCGGTCTCGCGGAGCACTTCATCCACCGCACCGGCCACGGCATCGGGCTCGACGGCCACGAGGAGCCCTACATCGTCGCCGGCAACGACCTCCCGGTCGAGCCGGGCATGACCTTCAGCATCGAGCCGGGCGTCTACCTCGCGGGCCGCTGGGGCGCGCGCATCGAGGACATCGTCGCGGTGACCGACCACGGTGTCGAGCGCTTCAACACGAGACCCACCGACCTCGTCGTCCTCTGACGAGCCCGGAGCAGGTCAGGAGTCGAAGCCCACGCCGATCCGGTCGAGCGCGCGGAGCCACAGGTTGCGCCGGCCGGTGCGGTCCTCGGCGGCGAGCGAGGACCGCGTGGCCCGCACGGCGGCATACCGGATCGGCTCGGGCGGGAAGGGGATCGGCTTGCGCCGCACCATCCCGAGGCGGGTCAGCTCGGTGTCCTTGCCGTCGACGAGATCGAGGGCGACAGCCGCGCCGAAGCGGGTCGAGGCGACGCCCAGCCCGGTGTAGCCGACGGCATACGCCATCCGCCCGCCGAGCGCCGTGCCGAAGACCGGCGTGAAACGGGACGTCGTGTCGATGACGCCGGCCCAGCGGTGCGTGAAACGGATGCCCTCGAGCTGCGGGAAGAGGTCGAGGAAGTGGTCGGCGAGCAGCCCGTGCGAGGCATCCGACTGCTCGAGCGCCGGGTCGATGCGTCCGGGGAAGTGGTAGTTCGCGTCGTAGCCGCCGAAGAGCACCCGGTCGTCGAGCGTCCTTCGGTAGTAGTGGAACTGGTTGCCCGCGTCGGTCAGTCCCTCGCGCCCCTTCCAGCCGATGGCGTCGAGGTGGGCCGGCGTCAGGGGCTCGGTCATGAGGACGTGGTCGTAGACCGGAAGCACCCACGCGCTGAAGCGCTTGAGCACGCCCTGCGACGCGTTCGTGCCGATGACGACGCGTCGCGCGTGGATCGAGCCGTCGTCGAGCGTCACCCTCACGCCGTCGCCCTCGGTCTCGAATCCCGTTGCACGCGTGTGCTCGTGGAGCCGCACGCCGAGCGACTCGGCCGCGCGGGCCAGCCCCCAGACGAGGCGCGCGGGGTCGACGAGCGCGACCTCGGGGTCGTACATCCCGGCGAGGTAGCGCGGTGAGTCGACGCGGGCCCGCGCCTGCGCGGCGTCGAGCAGCTCGACCGGGACGCCGTGGGCGCGGTGCAGCTCGAAGGACTCGCGGACGGAAGGGACCTGGTGCTCGGTGAGGGCCAGCGTCAGCTCGCCGGGCACGTGGTGGTCGGCGTCGATGCCGTAGGCCGTCAGTGTCCTCTCGATGCCCGCGACGTTCTCGGCCGCGAGCCGGTCGAGGGTCTCCATCTCGTCGGGCCAGCAGCCGACGCCCTGGGCGAGGCCGTGGGTCAGCGAGGGCGCCATGAAGCCGCCGTTGCGCCCGGACGCGCCGTCGGCCAGCCGGCCGGCCTCGACGACGACGACGTCGCGCGACGGGTCGGCCTCCTTGGCCTGGATCGCGGCCCACAGCCCGGTGAACCCGCCGCCCACGACGAGCAGGTCGGTGCGGGGCGCTGCGCCCGTCAGGGGCGCCCGCGGGTCGGGCCGCTCGGGACGGTCGGTCCAGAAGGGGACGGGGCGCGCGTCGGCGAGAGCCGTGGCGGCGCGGGGCGAGAGCGGGGAAACAGGCATGACGAGACGGATCAGACCATGCTTGGCTGGTGCCTGTGAACCCCCGTTCGTTCCAGAGCGATGCCGCGCCGGCGTCGGCGCCCCTGCCCGAGCAGCTGCTCCGGGTCTTCCACGACCAGACGCGCGCCCCCGTCCCGCTCGGGACGGCCGAGCGCCCGCTCGAGCTCGACGGCCCGGTGCGCAAGCACTACGACCTCGACCCGGCCGGCCACTTCGCGATGGTCGAGAGCCCGGACGGTCTCGGTGACGACCCCGACGGTCTCGTCCTCCGGGTGCGTGACTTCTTCGCCCAGCGCGGCCAGAAGGTCGAGTGGAAGACCTACGACTACGACGAGCCGAGCGACCTCGGCGCGCGCCTCGAGGCTGCAGGCTTCGTCCGCGAGGACGACGAGGCGCTGATCCTCGGCGAGGCCGGCCCACTCGCGGCGCAGGACCTCGCGCTGCCCGAGGGCGTCGTCGTGCGTGCTGCCGACGGCTTCGAGGACTTCGCCCGGATGCGCACGATGTCCGAGACGGTGTGGGGCGACGACCACGCCTGGGTGACCGAGTCGCTCTATCCCGAGTGGGTCGCCCGGCCCGACTCGATGGACGTCGTCGTCGTCGAGGAGTCCCGCGAGGGGCCGGTCCTCTGCGCGGCCCGTGGTGAGTACGACGCGAGCGGGTTCACCGGCCTCTGGGGTGGCTCGACGCTGCCGGAGTGGCGGGGCCGTGGGCTCTACCGGGCCACGCTGCTCCACCGGGCCCGCCTCGGCCTCGACCGCGGCAAGGAGTACGTCCGCGTCGACGCCTCGCCCGACTCCGAGCCGATCCTCCGTCGCCTCGGCCTGCACCGCGTCGCGACGACGACCCCGTACGTCTTCGATCCCAGGGCCTGACGGGGCGACGGTGGTGACGCGGGCGCCACGGCGGCGCGCAGCCACGGCCGCTCGGGCCGCCCTGGCCGCCCTGGCCGTCGGGGCGCTGGCCACCACGCTCCTCGGCGCGTGCACCACGGAGAGCGCCGACCCCGCCGTCCGCAGCGCCACGTCGACGACGGGGACGGCCCAGCCCGATCCCGGGATGACCTTCATCGAGGCCGCCCCGCGGTGCACCACGACGCGGCCGCTCACCGGCACGGGCCGTGTGCCCCTCGACGCCGTCTTCCCCGGCGCCGAGACGAGCGCGTTCTCCGCCCCCAAGGAGGCGGTGCCGGGTCCCGACGCCGCCGACCGGGCGCAGTGTCCCGGCGAGCTGCCCTCCCGACCGCAGTGCGACGGCCTCGTGCCGTGGACCGGCCTGCTCAACGATGCGTTCATCCCGGCGAGCCGGGCGCGACGCGTCGTCGAGGGCTACCTCCTGACGATGCCCAAGCAGGCCGGCAACCAGGCCCCGCCCGAGAGCTCGGCCGGCACGAAGGTCGTCACCTTCAGCCTCGTCGACCTCGCCGCAGGCGACCCGGGAGGCCTCGTCGCCTATCTCGACGCCGCGTTCACGACCTGCGCGAAGGCGTCGCCGAGCCGGGTGGCCGGGGTCGGCGCCCGCATCGGGACGGTCCCCTCGGAGTACGGCGCCGGGTCCGCCGAGGTGGTCCTGCTGCGCCGCGGAGCCCACCTCGTGTGGGCCACGCTCGACGGCAGCGGGTGGCAGCCGGGGGAGCAGCAGAGGGCCCTCGCAGTGCTCGTCGCGCGCCTTCTCTGAGCGGGCGCTCACCGGTGGGTGGGCACCCGTGGGCACGCGGCGGCATACGTGGCAGGATTCACGGCGGATCGTGAACCCGCTCACCAGACAGCAGGAGTAGCAATGCCCATCGCCACCCCCGAGGTGTATGCCGACATGCTCGACCGCGCGAAGGCCGGCTCCTTCGCGTACCCCGCCATCAACGTCTCGAGCTCACAGACGCTGAACGCCGCGCTCAAGGGCTTCGCCGACGCCGGCTCCGACGGCATCATCCAGGTCTCGACGGGTGGGGCCGACTACCTCTCCGGCCCGAGCATCAAGAACATGGTGAGCGGCTCGCTGGCCTTCGCGGCCTACGCGCACGAGGTGGCCAAGAACTACCCCGTCAACATCGCGCTGCACACCGACCACTGCCCCAAGGACAAGCTCGACACCTTCGTGCGCCCGCTCCTCGCGGCGAGCACCGAGCGCGTCCAGGCCGGCGGCACGCCGTGGTTCCAGTCGCACATGTGGGACGGCTCGGCCGTGCCGCTCGACGAGAACCTCCAGATCGCCCAGGAGCTGCTCGCCCTCGCCAAGGCCGCCAACGTCATCCTCGAGATCGAGGTCGGCGTCGTCGGCGGCGAGGAGGACGGCGTCGAGGGGGCCATCGACGACAAGCTCTACTCGACCCCCGAGGACGCCATCGCGACGATCAAGGCCCTCGGCTCCGGCGAGAACGGCCGCTACCTGACGGCCCTCACCTTCGGCAACGTCCACGGCGTCTACAAGCCGGGCAACGTCAAGCTGCGTCCCGAGATCCTCCTGCAGGCCCAGCACGCCGCCGCCACGGAGCTCGGCCTGACGGGCGATGCACGCCCCTTCGACCTCGTCTTCCACGGCGGCTCGGGCTCGCTGCCCGAGGAGATCTCGGCCGCCGTCGACAACGGCGTCATCAAGATGAACGTCGACACCGACACGCAGTACGCCTTCACGCGCGACATCGCCGGCTGGATGATCGGCAACTACGCCGGCGTGCTCAAGATCGACGGCGAGGTCGGCAACAAGAAGCAGTACGACCCCCGCGCCTGGGGCAAGTCGGCCGAGGAGGCCATGGCCAAGCGCGTCGTCGAGGCCTGTGACGCGCTGCGCTCGGCGGGCACGCACCAGTGAGCGACAACCTGCTCGGCATCCCCGAGACCCGGCTCGCCGTCGACCCGGCCGCCGAGAAGCTCGACGCCGGGGTCGACCCGGTGCAGGTGGCGGCGACATACCCCGCGAGCTCGCTCGCGTGGGCCGTCCTCGCCGAGGACGCGCTCGCCGACGGTGACCGCGACGTCGAGGCGTACGCGTACGCCCGCACCGGCTACCACCGGGCGCTCGACTCGCTGCGCAAGTCCGGCTGGCGCGGCCAGGGTCCGGTGCCGTGGTCGCACGAGCCCAACCGCGGGTTCCTGCGTGCCCTCGCGGCCCTCGCCCGGGCGGCGCGCGCCATCGGCGAGAGCGACGAGGAGGCCCGCTGCACGCAGTTCCTGCGCGACAGCTCGGCCGAGGCGGCGCGCGAGCTCGGTCTCTGACCGGCCTGCTCGGCCACTGCACCGCATGACGCTCTTCTGCTCCGACGTCGACGGCACGCTGCTCGACCACCGACGCACGCTGTCCTCCCGCACCGTGGCCGCCATCCGGGCGGTGCGGGAGGCCGGCCACACGTTCGTGCTCTGCAGCTCGCGCATGCCCGCGTCCCTCGAGGGTCTCGAGCGTCTCTGCGGCGTCGAGCCCACCCCGCTCATCGCGTACAACGGCGGGCTCGTGCTGCGTGCCGACCGCTCGGTCGTCACCGACGTCGCGATCACGCCCGCCGACGCGAGGGCCACGTATGCCGTGTGCGAGCGGCTCGCGCTCCACGCGAGCTTCTTCGCCGGGGACGACTGGTACGCCTGGGGTCCCGACGAGTGGACCGAGCGCGAGGCGACGATCACCGCCGTCGACCCGAGCCCGGAGTCGGCGCACGACTACGTGTCGAGCGGTCGCGTCGACGTGCAGCCGCCGCACAAGGTCATGGCGATGGGCGTCCCGGCGCTCGTCGACGAGCTGGAGGCGGCGCTCACGGGTCGAGCCGGCCTCGTGACCTACCGCTCCAAGGCGACCTACCTCGAGATCGCCAACGCCGCCTGCTCCAAGGGTGACGGGCTCCGCGCCCTCGCCGACGAGCTCGGCGTCGACGTCTCCGACACGGTCTTCTTCGGCGACAACCACAACGACGTCTCGGCCTTCGCCGTGGCGGGCACCGCGGTCGCCGTCGCCAACGCCGTCGACCCGGCCCTCGACGCGGCCACGGTCGTCACGGGCCACCACCGCGAGGACGGCGTCGCCGCCTACCTCGAGGACTGGCTCGCCTCGCACTGACCGGTGCGCAGCTGGACCGGATCGGCCCGTCGCTTGCGCGCTGCACGCTGGGTGGCGAGGCGATCGTCGCCACAACTCCGCCGGGGCGGAGCAATCGGGGCCGGGTGGCCCGATCCGCCTCACCTTTCTCCGCCGGGGCGGAGGAATCGGGGTCGGGTGGCCCGATCCGCCACCCCAACTCGGCCGGGGCGGAGAAGCCGCGTCCGGGGCACGGGTCTCGAACCGATAACCTTGCGGTTGGCTTGGACCACAACCGGAAGGCAGACCGATGCCGGCAATCGTGCTCGTCGGAGCGCAGTGGGGTGACGAGGGCAAGGGCAAGGCGACCGACCTGCTGGGCAGCAGCGTCGACTACGTCGTCAAGTTCAACGGCGGCAACAACGCCGGCCACACCGTCGTCATCGAGAAGGACGGCAAGCGCGAGAAGTACGCGCTGCACCTGCTGCCCTCCGGCATCCTCAGCCCCAACTGCGTGCCGGTCATCGGCAACGGCGTCGTCATCGACCTCGGCGTCCTCTTCGAGGAGCTCGACGGTCTCGAGGCGCGCGGCGTCGACACGAGCAAGCTGCTCGTCAGCGCCAACGCGCACGTCATCCCGAGCTACAACCGCACCATCGACAAGGTGACCGAGCGCTTCCTCGGCAAGCGCCGCATCGGCACCACCGGCCGCGGCATCGGCCCGACCTACGCCGACAAGATGAACCGCGTCGGCATCCGCATCCAGGACCTCTACGACGAGGGCATCCTGCGCCAGAAGGTCGAGGCCGCCCTCGAGCTGAAGAACCAGGTGCTCGCGAAGATCTACAACACCCGCGCCTCCGCCGTCGACGACGTCGTCGAGGAGCTGCTGTCGTATGCCGCCCGCCTCGCTCCCATGGTCGCCGACACGAGCCTCGTGCTGACCCAGGCGCTCGACCGCGGCGACACGGTGCTCTTCGAGGCGGGGCAGGCGACCCTGCTCGACGTCGACCACGGCACCTACCCCTACGTCACGTCGAGCAACGCCGTGTCGGCCGGCGCGTGCACCGGCTCCGGCGTGCCTCCGACCCGGATCGACTCGGTCATCGCGATCCTCAAGGCCTACACGACCCGCGTCGGCGAGGGTCCCTTCCCGACCGAGCTGCACGACGACAGCGGCGAGTTCCTCCGCAAGACGGGCGCCGAGTACGGCACGACGACCGGACGCCCGCGCCGCTGCGGCTGGATGGACACCGTGGTCGGCCGCTACGCGACCCGCATCAACGGCGTCACCGACTTCGTCATCACCAAGCTCGACGTCCTCACCGGCCTCGAGAAGGTCCCGGTCTGCGTCGCCTACGACGTCGGCGGCGTGCGCCATGACGAGATGCCGGTCAACCAGACCGACTTCCACCACGCGACGCCGGTCTACGAGGAGCTCGACGGCTGGTGGGAGGACATCACCGGCTGCCGCAGCTTCGAGGACCTGCCCGCCAACGCCCAGGCCTACGTGCTGCGCGTCGAGGAGCTCATCGGCGCCCGCGTCTCGGCGATCGGTGTCGGCCCGGGCCGCGACGAGATCATCGAGCGCTTCCCGCTCAAGCCGGCCGTCGCGAACTGACGCGGTCGCGCGGTCGCACGCACACGGCATACGAAAGCCTCTGTAACTGAAGGAAACCCATGACTGAAGAGGTCACCCCGCTCGACTGGGTCACGCGTCTGGCCGACGACGTGATCGCCGAGGCGCAGGAGCGCCACCCCGGCGAGACGATCGTCTGCGCGTCGGGCATCAGCCCGTCCGGACCGATCCACCTCGGCAACTTCCGCGAGCTCATCACGCCGCACCTCGTCGCCGACGAGATCAAGCGGCGGGGGATCGACTGCGAGCACATCCTCAGCTGGGACGACTTCGACCGCTTCCGCCGCGTGCCGAAGAACCTTGCGGGAGTGGACGACTCGTGGGAGCAGTACCTCGGTATGCCGCTGACCTCGGTCCCGGCGCCCGCGGGCTCCGCTCACGCGAGCTGGGCCGACCACTTCAAGGCGCCACTCCTCGAGGCCATGGTGGCCACGGGCATCGAGGTGCGCCAGATCTGCCAGACCGAGCAGTACCGCGCGGGCGTCTACCGCGACCAGGTGCTGCTCGCGATGCGTGAGCGCTTCGCCATCGACAAGGTGCTCGACCAGTACCGCACGCTCGAGGCCGTCGAGGCGGCGCGCCAGAAGTCCACTGGCAAGGGCAAGGGCGGCGGCGGTGGTGGCGGCAGCAAGGCGGCGAAGCTCACCGAGGAGCAGGCCGCCGCGGCGACCGAGGCCGAGCGCGGCTCCGGCGCGGCGTCCGAGGACGACGGCAGCGAGGGCAAGGCCGGCTACTACCCGTTCAAGCCCTTCTGCTCCTCGTGCGGCACCGACTTCACGACCGTCACGGCCTACGACGACGACAGCCACGAGCTGACCTACGACTGCACGAAGTGCGGGCACACCGAGACCGTCGACCTCGACACCTTCACGAACGGCAAGCTCGTGTGGAAGGTCGACTGGCCGATGCGCTGGGGGCACGAGCACGTGATGTTCGAGCCGTCGGGGGTCGACCACCAGAGCCCGGGCAGCAGCTTCGTCGTCGGCAAGGACCTCGCGCCGATCTTCGGCTGGGAGCGGCCCGTCGGGCCGATGTACGCCTTCGTCGGCATCGCCGGGATGGCCAAGATGAGCTCGAGCAAGGGCGGCGTGCCGATCCCCACCGACGCGCTCGAGGTCATGGAGGCGCCCGTGCTGCGCTGGCTCTACGCTCGGCGCCGGCCCAACCAGAGCTTCGACGTCGCCTTCGGTCCGGAGCTCCAGCGCCTCTACGACGAGTGGGATGCCTTGGGCCGCAAGGTCGCCGACGGCTCGGCCCAGGCAGGCGACCTCGCCGCGCACCTGCGCGCCACGTCGACGGCCGCGGGTCCGCTGCCCTCGACGCCGCGACCGATGTCCTTCCGCACCATCGCGTCGGTCATCGACGTGACGCAGGGTGACGAGGAGCAGGCCGTCCGCATCCTCAGCGAGCTCGAGCCCGACAACCCCGTGGCCTCCACCGACGACCTGCGGCCCCGGCTCGACTGCGCCGAGCGCTGGATGCTCGGCTACGTGCCCGCCGAGGACCGCACCATCGTGCGCACCGAGCCGGACGCCGAGCTGCTCGGCAGCCTCGACGAGCAGCAGCAGGAGTCGCTGCGCCTGCTCGCCGAGGGTCTGGACGGGCACTGGTCGCTCGACGGCCTGACCCACCTCGTCTACGGCGTGCCGAAGATCCAGCGCGGCATCGACCCGGAGGCCAAGGTCAAGGACCCCGAGCTGTCGGCCGCCCAGCGCGCCTTCTTCGTGCTCGTCTACCGGCTGCTCGTGTCGAAGGACACCGGCCCCCGCCTGCCGACGCTGCTGCTGGCCGTGGGCGCCGACCGGGTCCGCAGCCTCGTCGGCCACTGAGGCAGCGAAAGAGCAGCTCGCCCGAGCTGGGCGAGCTGCTCTTTCGACTCAGAGAGGCGTGCGCGTCAGTTGACGCCGACGGCCGACCAGGCGGTGGCGGTGGCGGCGTACTGGGCGCTGCCGGCGCCGTAGAGGTCGGTGGCGGCCGAGAGCATGCCGGCGCGGGCACTGGCGTAGTTCGTCGACGAGGTCCAGTACGTCGTCAGGGCGCGGTACCAGATCGCAGCCGCTGCGTCGTGACCGATGCCGGTCACCGCGCCGCCGTTGCAGGTCGGGCTGTTGTAGCTGACGCCGTTGATCGTCTTGGCGCCGCTGCCCTCGGAGAGCAGGTAGAACAGGTGGTTGCCGACGCCCGACGAGTAGTGCACGTCGAGAGTGCCGACCCGCTTGCTCCAGCAGTCCGCGGACGCGCCGTCCTTGCTCGGCTTGTCCATGTAGCGCAGCGGGCCCGCGCCGTTCTTCGCGAAGCGCTCACCGATGAGGTAGTCGCCCGGGTCGCCGCTCGTGTTCGCGGTGAACTCGACCATGGTGCCCATGACGTCCGAGGTCGACTCGTTGAGGCCGCCGGACTCGCGAGCGTAGGTCAGCCCCGCCGTCGCCGAGGTGACGCCGTGCGTCATCTCGTGGCCGGCCACGTCGAGCGAGACGAGCGGGCCGTAGCTGGCGCCGTCACCGTCGCCGTAGCGCAAGCAGAAGCACGTGTCGCTCCACGATGCGTTGACCCAGTTCGTGCCGACGTGGACGAGGCTGCGGGCGCCCTTGCCGTCGTTCTTGATGCCGTTGCGGCCGAACGTGTTCTTGTAGAAGTCCCACGTCGCGCCGACGCCGAAGTCCGCGTCGACGGCGGCGGTCTGCCGGTTCGTGGTGGAGCCGGCGGTGCCCCAGACGTTGTCGGCGTCGGTGAAGAGGGTGCCCGTCGTCGAGGTCGTCGACCCGTTGTTGCCGTCCTCGGTGCGGGCCCCGCCGCGGGTCGCGTCGATCATCTGCCACTGGCCGCCCGACGCGGTGGTCTGGAGTGTCACGGTGCCGAGGTAGAGGCTGTTGCCCGTGCCGGCGTCGTTGACCTCCGTCGCCCAGTGGTCGACGACGGCGCCGGAGCGCGCGTCGACGAAGACGACCGTGCCGGCCGGCTCACCGTGGGCGCCGACACCGTCGACCTGGGTCTTCCACACGAGGCGGGCGGGGCCGCTCATCGCGTAGACGGCCAGGGTCGGCTTCGATGCGCTCACGGTGTAGTCGACGGTGCGAGCAGCCGTGGCGGCCGCCGTGGCCGGGGCGACGGTGGGGGTCGTGGACGCGACCCGGACCGACGTGGACGCGGCGTTGACCCCCTTCCAGGCGCC
Source organism: Terrabacter sp. Soil811 (assembly GCF_001429655.1). Taxonomy (NCBI): domain Bacteria; kingdom Bacillati; phylum Actinomycetota; class Actinomycetes; order Micrococcales; family Intrasporangiaceae; genus Terrabacter; species Terrabacter sp. Soil811. The sequence goes on along the minus strand of NZ_LMSX01000001.1, from coordinate 1,052,707 downwards.
CGCCTCGTCGGTGTGGACGACGAGGTCGCCACCGACGACGGGCAGGCCCTTGAACGTGCGGTCGAAGCGGACGTGCGTGGTGCCGTCCTTGTCGGTGGCCACGCTGCGGGACGTGAGGCCCTGGTCCCGGTCGAGGCCGAAGGCCGAACCGTGGGCCCTGGCCGCGGCGACGGCCCGGTCGAGGCCGGCTCCCGAGGCGGACCGGGTGGCTGCCTGTGCGCCGCTCGTGGCGATCGTCGCAAGGGCGGTGGCGGCGATCGCTGCGGTGGCGACCGACGTCGTGATGAAGCTCTTCTTCAAGGCGTACTCCTGGCTACCGAGGTGCCCCCGAGGGCGGTCGGATGACCGTTCCGCCACATTTGTCGGTTTGAGGGCGCGACGCCAGAGGGCAGGGTCAATGTTTGCCGGTGCTTGAACAAGAAATGAACCGGACCGATGGCTGTTCCCAGACTTCTCTCAGGAAGCGGGTGGGACGGCCCGGGCATGGAAGCGGGCGAGGGGCGAGATGCAGGGGGGTTGCATCTCGTCCCTCGCCCGGTGCGTCGTCCACATTGGGGGCGGGACTTCGCCGAACGCCAAGGGCCTCAGGGGGGAGGAGGCGGCGGGGAGGGTAGGTTCGCGCGCCTTGACGTTGAAGCAATCATCCCCCCGGGTGGAGGCACAGTCGACGGTTCGCAGAATCCTTGAACAAGTCTTTACCTAAAGAAAACTGGCCGGAACGAGCCTTCCTGCGCCCGGGCGAGGCTGCCGGTCCACATTGGACGACAGGGCAACGTCGAGACGGCGAAGTCTGCGCCGAACGGCCCCGACATCAGGACGAACCGATCACGTCGGTTCGTCCGGGAGGCCGGAGGGCGAGGACCGCCACCGCTCCGCGCGGGTCAGGCCAGGATCGTCATCCGGTGCGCCGCACGGGTCAGGGCGACGTAGAGCACCCGGATCCCGCCGGGCGACTCGCGGGTGATCTCGTCGGGGTCGACGACGACGGTGGCGTCGTACTCGAGGCCCTTCGTCGACATCGGGTCGATGACCTGGACGCGTCCCTCACCGAGCTGGGCCACCGGCTCGAGAAGGGTGGCGTGCACGGCCGGGGTGATGACGGCGATGGCCCCCTCGACCTGCTCGAGCAGCGACTCGACGGCGGCACGGACCGAGGCCAGGGCGTCCGGTCCGAGGACGCCCTCCACGGGGTCGATGCCCGTCTCGCGGACGGCCTGGGGGATGTCTGCGTCCGGCACCTCGCGGCGCACGACCTCGGCGGCGTAGTCGAAGATCTCGCGCGCGTTGCGGTAGTTGGTGTCCATGTGGAACTGCTGGCGCACCTGCGACCCGAAGGCCTCCTCGCGCGCGGCGGCGGCCTCGGCGGCGTCGGGCCACGACGCCTGGGCGGCGTCTCCGACGACGGTCCACGACGCATACCGACCGCGACGGCCGATCATCCGCCACTGCATGGGCGAGAGGTCCTGGGCCTCGTCGACGAGGACGTGGGCGTACTCGTCGGGCTTGCCGATGCGGCCGGCGAGGAGCTTGTCGCGCGGGTCGGTGAGCACACGCGGGGCACCGGCGTCGCGCGCCGCGCTGACGACGGGCTGCACCTCGGTGACGCCGTACTGGCTGAGGTCCTCGAGCTCCTCGATCTCGTAGAAGCCGCGCTCCTCCTTGGGGGCCTCCTGGACCGGGCCGACGCGGGCGGCGATGTCGTCGACGAGCGCGACGTCGGCCACCGACCACGTGCCGGTCTCGAGCGCGAGCCGGAACGAGGCGGCCAGGGGCTCGATCTCGTCGTCGCGCAGGGTGCCGCGGGCGTGCCGGCGCACGAGCTCGGGGTCGCCGAGCCACAGGAGAACCTCGCGGGGGTCGACCTGCGGCCACCAGACCTGCATGAACGCCTCGACGTCGAGGTGGTCCTCCCACTTGTCGAGGAACTCCTCCTTGGCCTCCCGGTCGCCCGTGATGCCGAGGGAGGTCCAGGCGGCCTCGCCGAGGGCGTCCTGGGCGGCGGCCGTGCCCGTGTTGCGCTGGTGCTGGCGCAGCACCTGGGCGCGCACGCGGTCGAGCTCGCGCATCTCGAGGCGGACCGGGCGGCCCGCGACCATGGCGCGGAACTCGGTCGGCGTGCCCGGCACGCGGCCACGGGCGGCGGCGCCGAGCAGGGGCCGGATGCGGGTCGAGCCCTTGGTGCGCGCGACGGCCGGCGCGTCGAACCGCTCGGTGTGCACGACGTCGAGGACGTCGCCGAGGGCGCGCAGGATGACGCTGTCCTCGCCGAGCGAGGGGAGCACACGCTCGATGTAGGCGGTGTAGGCGCCGGACGGGCCGACGACGAGGATGCCGCCGGACTCGAAGCGGCGGCGGTCGGAGTAGAGCAGGTAGGCCGCGCGGTGCAGCGCGACGACGGTCTTGCCGGTGCCCGGGCCACCCGTGATCTCGGTGATGCCGCGGGCGCTGGCCCGGATCGCCTCGTCCTGGTGGGCCTGGATCGTGGCGACGATGTCGCGCATCCGCTCGCCGCGGCTGCGGGTCAGGGCGGCCATGAGTGCACCGTCACCGACGATGACGAGGTCGTCGGGAGCCTCGGGGACCATGAGGTCGTCCTCGATGCCGATGACGACGGTGCCGCGGCTGCGTAGGACGCGGCGGCGCAGGACGCCCATCGGCTGCGTCGGGGTCGCGCGGTAGAAGGCAGAGGCGGCCGGGGCGCGCCAGTCGATGACGAGCGGCTCGTAGTCGTCGTCGCGGACGCCGAGGCGGCCGATGTAGCGGATCTCGCGGTCCCCGCCCGAGCTGCCGTCGGCGGGGCGGTGGCCGTTGCCGTTGGACTCGACTGCTGCGGCACGAAGCATCGCGTGGTCGATGTCGAGGCGCCCGAAGACGAGGCCTTCGTACTGCGTGTCGAGGGCGGTGCGTCGCTTGGCGGCGTGGAACATCAGCGCGTCGCGCTCGAAAAGGGCCGCGCCCTCCGCGTCGCCGACCTCGACCTGACGGCCGAAGTGGCTGCGAGCCAGGCCCTCGGCCTGGACGCTGTCGGCGCGCACGCCGGCCTTCTCCAGCTCCTCGTGGACGCGGTCGACGTGGGCCTGCTCGACCGCGATCTCGCGCGCGAGCTCGTCGGGGATGCTCTTGGTCGACACCGGCGAGGCGCCCCGCGATCCGGGCGCGCTGGTCCGCTGGGACGATGCGTTCGAAGTGCTCACTGACATCCAAGGACTCTGAGGGACGCGCCGGGTGGCGCGGGAACCATCAAGTCTACTGTCAGTTCATGCCCATCGAGGTCTGTGTCCCGCCCACCGGCGCGCCGCTCGTCGGCCGCTTCGTCCGCCTCGACGTCACGACCCCCGACGACGCCCCCGGACTGTTCGCCGTCTACTCCGACCCGCGGTGCTACGAGCAGGGCTTCGTGATGATGCGACCGCACACGTCGGTGGCCGAGACCGAGGCCCTCGTGGCGGCCGCCGTCGCGGCGCGCGGTGCCCACGGGACGGGCCGGACGGCATACACGATCAGGCTCGTCGCCGACGGCGACCTCGGCCCGGCGGGCACCGTCGTCGGGTCGAGCTCGCTCGGCGACGTCGACACCGACCGCGAGCACGTGCACCTCGGCTGGACGATGTACGGCTCGCGCTGGTGGGGCACGCAGGTCAACCCGGAGGCGAAGTTCCTGCTGCTCGCGCACGCGTTCGAGACGTGCGGCTTCGGGCGGGTCAAGATCCAGACCGACGTCGTCAACGCGCGCTCGCGGGCCGCCATTCTCAAGCTCGGCGCGACGTTCGAGGGGATCACGCGGCGCGACGTGAGGCGGGCCGACGGCTCGTGGCGCGACTCGGCGGTCCACTCGATCCTCGTCGACGAGTGGCCCCGGGTGCGGGCCGGACTGCTCGAGCGGCTCGGCTGAGGGGCGGCCTCAGCGGTGCGCGTCTGCGGCGGCCTGGACGCGCGTGAGGTAGGCGGCCCACCAGGCGGCGTCGACCCCGGGCATGTTGTCGCGGTCGCGGAAGCGTCCGACCGCCCCGTCGAGCTGCTCACGCAGGATGTCGGCGTGCCCCGCGTGCCGTGCGGTCTCGGCGACGAGGTGACCGAGCACGAAGCGGACGTCGACATGGGCGCGCTCCTCCGGCCAGTGCGGCACGCGACCCTTGGTGTCGAGACCGAGGGCGATGGTGCCCTCGCCGTGCCGCCAGGCCGCGCGGTAGAGGTCGGTATCCGAACTCGACGTGGGCGAGGTGCTGGACGAGTCCGAGGAGGTCCGGTGCCGGATGGGTGTCGGGCATCGAGATAGCGTGGCAGGGCCGGCCCGGTGAGCCAATAGGGTGGGCGCCGTGAAGGTTCTCGTCCTCGGCTCCGGCGCCCGTGAACACGCTCTCGTCAAGGCTGTCGCTGCCGACCCCGAGGTCGACGCGGTCATCGCCGCGCCGGGGAACCCGGGCATCGACGCGACCGCGCTGTGCGTCCCCGTCGACATCCTCGACGGCGCTGCCGTCGCCGCGCTGGCCCGTGAGCACGACGTCGACCTCGTCGTCGTTGGACCCGAGGCCCCGCTCGTCGCGGGCGTCGCCGACGTATGCCGTGCGGCCGGGTTCGCCGTCTTCGGGCCCTCTGCGGAGGCCGCCCGTCTCGAGGGCAGCAAGTCCTTCGCCAAGGAGGTCATGGCCGCGGCCGACGTGCCGACCGCCCTGGCCCACGTCTGCACGACGATGGACGAGGTCGAGGCCGCCCTCGACGCGCTCGGCGCACCGCACGTCGTCAAGGACGACGGTCTCGCCGCCGGCAAGGGCGTCGTCGTCACCGACTCGCGTGAGGTGGCCGTCGAGCACGCGCGAGCCTGCCTCGCCAAGCCCGACGGTCGGCTCGTCGTCGAGGAGTTCCTCGACGGGCCCGAGGTGTCGGTCTTCTGCATCAGCGACGGCGAGACCGTCGTCGCGCTCGCGCCCGCCCAGGACTTCAAGCGCGTCGGCGACGACGACGCCGGGCCCAACACCGGTGGCATGGGCGCCTACTCGCCCCTCGACTGGGCGCCCGACGGTCTCGCCGACGACATCGTGCGGCGCGTGGCCCAGCCGACCATCGACGAGATGCGCCGCCGTGGCACGCCCTTCGTCGGGGTGCTCTACGTCGGCCTGGCCCTGACGTCGCGGGGACCGCGGGTCATCGAGTTCAACGCGCGCTTCGGCGACCCCGACGGGCAGGCCTCGCTCGCCCGCCTCGAGACGCCCTTCGCGCAGCTGCTCCTCGCCGCGGCCACGGGTGGGCTCGGGGAGTTCGGCCGGCTGCGCTGGTCGTCGGACCACGCGGTCGTCGTCGTCATCGCCGCCTCGGACTACCCCGCGTCACCCCGCACCGGCGACCTCATCACCGGGCTCGACGCCGCGGCCGAGGTGCCCGGCACCGTCGTCCTCCACGCAGGCACGGCGCTCGACGGGTCGGGTGCGCTCGTCTCGGCAGGCGGGCGTGTGCTCGACGTCGTCGCGGTGGCGCCGTCCCTGTCGAAGGCGCGCCAGGCGGCATACGACGCCGTCGCGGTCATCGAGCTCGAGGGGTCGCACCACCGCTCCGACATCGCGCTCCGCGCCGAGCGCGGCGAGATCACGGTCGGCTGAGGCGAACCGTTCCGGCCGAGCCGGACTCTCCTTGGCATGAGCACCACGACCACGAGCCGAGGAGAGCCGAGGTCCGCTGCCGCCATGGCGGCGGACGACCGCGTGCTGTGGTCGCGGCTGGCGGGAGCCGACGATGCGGCGCTGACCGAGCTGTACCGGCGACACTGCGACGCCGTCTACAACTTCGCGTTCCGGCGCACGGCGTCCTGGGCGGCCGCCGAGGACGTGGTGCAGGCGACCTTCACCGCCGTCTGGCGACGGGCTCGTGCCGGCACCGTGGACGCGCTGCGGTCCGAGACGGCGCGGGCCGTGCTGCTCGTCATGGCGGGGCAGGAGTGCGCCAACGTCGCACGTACGGCGCGGCGGCAGCGGTTGCTGCACGGGCGCATCGAGGCCGAATCCGGTGGTGCCGTCTCGCCCGACCACGCCGGATCGACGGCGGAGCGGGTCGACGACGAGCTGCAGATGAGCGAGGTGCGCCGAGCCCTGAGGCTCATCCCGCAGGTCCAGCGCGAGGCGATCGAGCTGGTCGTCTGGTCGCACTGCTCCATCGCCGAGGCGGCCGGCGCGCTCGGTGTCTCCGAGGGGACCGTGAAGTCCCGTCTCCACCGGGCCCGTCAGAGCCTGTCCACCGTGATCGAGATCCATGCCCTCAAGGAGGCACTGTCGTGAACCTGCCCGTTCCCCCCGAGCGCACCCTGCCCGATCAGTTGGGCAGGTGGCAGGCTGTGCGCGTGACCGACCTACCGATCGACCTGCCTGGCTACGAGCACATCTACTCCGGCAAGGTGCGTGACCTCTACGCGCCGGTCGGTGACGACGGCCAGGTGGTCGAGGACCAGCTGCTGCTCGTCGCCTCGAACCGGCTCTCGGCCTACGACTGGATGATGTCCCCGGAGATCCCCGACAAGGGCGCCGTGCTGACCCGGCTGTCGCTGTGGTGGTTCGACCAGCTCGCCGACCTCGTGCCCAACCATGTCATCTCGACCGAGGTCCCCGACGCCGTCGCAGGACGTGCGGTGCTCGTGCGCCGGCTCGACATGCTCAAGGTGGAGGCCATCGCGCGGGCCTACCTGACCGGCGGGGGGCTCGAGGAGTACCGCGAGAAGGGATCCGTCTCCGGGGTCGTGCTGCCCGACGGGCTCGTCGACGGCTCGCGGCTGCCCGACCCGGTCTTCACGCCCACGACCAAGGCGCCCGTGGGAGAGCACGACCTGCCGATGGCGCCCGACGAGGTCGAGGCGGAGCTCGGTGCCGAGGTCGCGGCCGAGGTGTCGCGCCTGACGCGCGCGATCCTCGCGCGGGGCAACGAGATCGCCGCCGAGCGCGGCATCCTCATCGCCGACACGAAGGTCGAGTTCGGCCTGTCGTCCGACGGCACGGGCGGGCTCGTGCTCGCCGACGAGGTGCTGACCCCGGACTCGTCGCGCTTCTGGCCGGCGGAGCGGTGGGAGCCCGGACACCCGCAGCCGTCCTACGACAAGCAGTTCGTCCGCGACTGGCTGACCTCGCCCGAGTCGGGCTGGGACCGCAAGGCGGGTGGGCCTCCGCCCGAGCTGCCCCAGCACGTCGTCGACCAGACGCGGGCGAAGTACGTCGAGGCCTACGAGCGCCTGACCGGAGAGACCTTCTGACCGGCGACCGGGCCGGCGCGTCGGTGGGACGTCTCCGTCCGGCCACCGAGTCCGATCTCGCGCGCCTGCTCTCGCTGTGGGCGCTCGTGTACGGCGACGAGGTCGTCGACGAGGGCGGTTTGGGTGAGGGCTGGGCGCAATCGGCGCGGGAGTGGTTCGTCCGCGTCGTCGATGACGGTGCCACGGCTCGGTTCCCGGTCGTAGAGGTGGACGGCGTCATCGTCGCGACGGCGATCGGCACGCTCGAGCTCGGGGTTCCCAACCCGCACTGCGCTCGCGGCCGCACGGCGCGGCTCGCCAACGTCATCACCGTGCCGGAGCAGCGCGGGCACGGGATCGGCACCCTCCTCGTCGGCGACGTGGTCGAGTGGGCCCGATCGATCGATGCGGACCGCGTGGATCTCAGCGCGACTCCCGACGGGCGACGGCTCTACGAACGGCTCGGCTTTGTCCTGACGAGTGCGCCGAGGATGAAGCTCGTGCTCTGACGTGTCAACCGGTGAGCTCGACCGCGAGGTCGGCGCGCCGGTAGAGCTCGAGCCGGATGACCTCGGCCTGCCCGTCGCGCGCCCGCCGGTCCGCTCGTGGCCGTGTAGCGGCAGGTGGCGGCATCGGGAGCAGCGGGGGAGCAGTCGAGCCGTAGCGGTGCCCGGTCGGCGTCGTGGTGCGCAGGGTGTGCGGGCGAGCGTCGGTGAGACCGAGTCCGTCGTGCAGCACCTCCGAGAACCAGTCCGGCTCCTCCTTGACGAGGTTGCAGCGCACACAGAGGCCCTGGCCATTGGCCGCGCTCGTCGGACCGCCGTCGGCGTGCGACTCGACGTGGTCGGCGTGCGCGATGGGCGCGTCGCACCAGGGCGTGCGGCACGTGCCGTCACGCGCGAGGACGAAACGGCGGAGGGCTGCCGGGAAGAGTCTCCGGGCGCTGTCCATCGCCACGAGGGTCCCGCTGGACGGGTGGGTGAAGAGTCGACGCACCCAGATCTTGGCGGTGTGCTCGTTCGGGGAATGGCGTGGTTCCGAGCCGTTGGAGCCGCGGCAGTCAGGCGGGACCCCCGACGGGGCGTCGGCCTGCCCGGGGCGCGACTGTCCGGGGCGCGACTGTCCGGCGCGAAGCGCGGTCGTGGCGGGGTGCGCACGGTCGTCCGTCTCCGTCTCGGAATGCCGGGTGAGGAGCTCGCGGACCCAGCCGGCCGGGACCGGGCCGTAGCCGGGCACATGGGCGGGGGTCTCGTCTCCGGCGAGCATCGCCCGGTCGGTGATGACGACCTGCACCTCGACCGGGACGTCGTCGGCCACGGACTGTCCGGTGACGAGCTCGACGAGCGCGTCGGCCATCAGCTGGCCCTTGCCGCGCTCGTCGCCTGCTGCTTTGCCGGACAGGGCGGCCCGCGTCAGGGCGGCATGCACCGCGACGGCCTGGGTCACGGGGAGCAGGGCAGTGACCAGAGCCATGGCGTCGGGGACCGGTCGGATCGTGACCCGCCGCTCGCCCTCGGCGATGCGGCACCGCTCGACCGCGGCCGCCGCGTCGACGCGGTCGGCGCACGCGCGGAGGCGACGCTCGAGCTCGCGGTCACCCCAGGAGCCGACCCCGCCCGGCGCAGTGGGGTCGGACAGGTCGAGGTGCGCCCCGATGACCTCGCTGTCGACCTTCGTCCTGAGCTCGGGGTCGAGGTGGCTCGTGCAGCGCACGACGATCTCGGCGCGACGCTCGTTGAGGACGCCGGCGCCCAGCGCCTCCAGCGTGTGGTGCAGGTGCCTCACGAGGGCGACCGACGCGTTCGCCAGTCGAGCGCCCCGGGACGGTGACTCCCGTCGCGCGAGTCCGACCTGCGCCGACACCCCGGTGCGCGACAGCGTCATCCGGCGATCGGACCGCGACGGACCACGGCGACGGCCCGGCGTCTCGAACGGCACCGGCTCGAGCTCGAGGGTGCGCGCCCGGTCGCGTGCCGCCACCCAGCCGTCGAAGTCGCCGGCGTCGGAGCACGCCTGCGCGTCCGCCCGGAGACGCGTCGCGGTGCGTGCCTGCGACTCGACGAAGCGCGTCGTCAACCGTGCCTGGGCCGCCGCGCACGCGGCCTTGGCCCGCTCGAGGGCGTCGATGGCCGAGATGAGGTCGGCGTCGTCGAGGTCACGACCGTCGAGGCCTGCCACCTCTCGCAGCAGGGCGGACGTGGCGGCGGACGTGTCGACGGAGTCGCCGAGCGGGTCGGCTCTCCACACGTCTGCATCCGTCGCACGTCCGAACATGTGTTCCATTCTAGATGGAGATCGTGCGACCGACAATGCTTGTCCACATCGAATTGACTTGTGCTCCAATGCTTCTCCCGCCTCGGTGCCTCTGTCGGTGCCGCCTGCGAGGATGGGCGCATGTCGTCGCTTCCTGTGGCCGTCCCTGCCGGCGCGGTCAGTGGTCAGCCCCAGCCGGTCATCGACGCAGGCGCGGGGCTCAGCCTGCGACCGTTCGTCGAGGCCGACGCCGAGGTGCTCGTCCGGGCGTATGCCGACCCGGCCATCGAGCGCTGGCACCGTCGCACCTTGACGCGTGAGGAGGCCCTCGAGTGGGTCCGCGGGCGGGCGTGGCACCGCTGGCAGGCTGAGACCGGGGCCGAGTGGGCCGTCGTCGAAGCAGGTGTCGTCGTCGGCAGGGTCGGTCTCCCGGTCCTGCACCTGGACGAAGGTGTCGCCGAGGTCGGCTACTGGGTGCTGCCCGAGGGTCGCGGTCGCAGCGTGGCCGGACGTGCGCTCACCGCCATGACCGACTGGCTCTTCGAGCTCGGGCTCCACCGCATCGAGCTCATGCACTCGGTCCTCAACGAGCCGTCGTGTCGTGTGGCGGTCAGGAACGGCTTCGATCTCGAGGGCACCCGCCGGTCAGCCCTGCTCCACCCCGACGGATGGCACGACATGCACCTCCACGCCCGGCTCGCACCCGTCTGAGCCGTCCGTCCCACCCAGCCCAGAGGGCCGCTGTCGTATGCGTTTCCGGCACCCGGCGAGCGTCGGCACCTCCCGAGCCCGACGGCATACGCACGCTGTCGCGCGGTGCCGCTGTGGGACGCTGGGCTCATGACCGAGCCCGTCGCCGACGCCACGTCCGACGCCCCTGCCGAGCGCTACCTCCTCCGCCAGAAGCTGACCATGATGGTCAACCGCTACGAGATCGTCCGTCAGGACGAGTTCGGCAAGGAGCTCGGTCTGCTGTGCTTCGCCGAGCAGAAGCGGATGGCCGCCAAGGAGCAGGTGACCTTCTACACCGACTCGGCCAAGACCCACCCGCTCTTCGGGTTCAAGGCCCGCAAGCGCATCGACCTGAGCTCCGGATACGACGTCACCGACAGCCAGGGCCAGCCGATCGGCTGGTTCAAGAAGCAGTTCAAGGCCTCGCTCGTGAACTCGACGTGGACGCTCGGCCTCCCCGACGGACGCGAGTTCGTCGGCAAGGAGCGCAACGCCAAGGTCGCAGTCGTGCGCCGGCTCTGGGACATCGTCCCCGTCGTCGGCGACATCCCCGTGCCCTTCCTCTTCCACTTCGACTTCGCCGCCCAGGACGGGTCGGTCGCGCTCAGCTCGACGAAGAAGGCCGGCGTCAAGGACGTCTACCACGTGACCCTCCCGGCGCTCGCCGACGGCAAGCCCATCGACTGGCGCGTCGGCATGGCGATGGCCGTCGCGCTCGACGCCCTGCAGTCGCGCTGAGACGCTGTCCGGGGGCCCGCACGGCGCCCGATAGACTCTGGCCGTCCCTCGGGACGCCTCCATCCCCCATCCAGCGCAGGGAGAAGCACCACTGATGGGAAGCATCGTCGTCGACGTCATGCTCAAGCCCGAGATCCTCGACCCCCAGGGGCAGGCCGTCGGTGGCGCCCTGCCGCGGCTCGGGTTCAACGGATTCACCGACGTCCGTCAGGGCAAGCGCTTCGTGCTCACCGTCGACGGTGACGTCACGGACGAGCACCTCGCCGCGGCCCGTGAGGCCGCCGAGACCCTGCTGTCCAACCCGGTCATCGAGGACGTCGTCTCCGTGCACGTGCTCGACGAGAGCGCGGCGGACGAGAGCGCTGCCGACGAGGCCGACGCTCCCGCAGAGGACGCCGACGGCGAGCCCGACGAGGCGGAGGATGGCGAGCAGTGAGGATCGGCGTCGTCACGTTCCCCGGCTCGCTCGACGACCGTGACGCGGCGCGTGCCGTCCGGGAGTGCGGCGGCGAGGCCGTCCCGCTCTGGCACGGCGACGCAGACCTCAAGGGCGTCGACGCGGTCATCCTGCCCGGTGGCTTCTCCTACGGCGACTACCTCCGGTGCGGCGCCATCGCACGCTTCGCGCCGGTCATGGACGCCCTCGTGCCCGCGGCCCGGGGCGGCCTGCCCGTCCTCGGCATCTGCAACGGCTTCCAGGTGCTCACCGAGAGCCACCTGCTCCCCGGCGCGCTGATCCGCAACGACCACCGCAAGTTCAACTGCGTCGACCAGCGGCTCGTCGTCGAGAACGCCTCCACCGCATGGACGTCCGACTTCGAGGCCGGCCAGGAGATCACGATCGTCCTCAAGAACGGCGAGGGCGGGTTCGTCGCCGACGAGAAGACGCTCGACACGCTCGAGGGCGAGGGCCGGGTCGTCTTCCGCTACGTCCCCGACGCCGAGGGGCGCAACCCCAACGGCTCCTACCGCGACATCGCCGGCATCACGAACGAGCGCGGCAACGTCGTCGGCCTGATGCCGCACCCGGAGCACGCCGTCGAGGAGGGCTACGGCCCGAGCCTCGACGGTCGCGGCTTCTTCACCTCGATCATCAAGCAGACCCTCGAGAGCGCAGCCACCGCATGAGCGACACCCAGACCGCGCCCCTCCTCGACACCGTCGAGCACGCCGCGGCCACGCCCGACGTCGAGCAGCCGTGGGCCGAGCTCGGCCTCAAGGTCGACGAGTACGCCAACATCCGCGAGATCATCGGGCGCCGTCCGACCATCGCGGAGCTCGCGATGTACTCCGTCATGTGGAGCGAGCACTGCTCCTACAAGTCGAGCAAGATCCACTTCTCCCTCTGGGGCGAGAACACCACCGACGAGATGCGCGAGAAGCTCCTCGTCGGCATCGGTGAGAACGCCGGCGTCGTCGACATCGGTGACGGCTGGGCCGTGACCTTCAAGGTCGAGTCGCACAACCATCCGTCCTACGTCGAGCCCTACCAGGGCGCCGCGACGGGCGTCGGCGGCATCATCCGCGACATCATGTCGATGGGTGCGCGCCCCATCGCCGTCATGGACCCGCTCCGCTTCGGCAACCTGCACCACCCCGACACCCAGCGCGTCCTGCCGGGCGTCGTCGCGGGCGTCGGCGGCTACGGCAACTGCATCGGCCTGCCCAACATCGGCGGCGAGGTCGTCTTCGACGACTGCTACCAGGGCAACCCGCTCGTCAACGCCCTCTGCGTCGGCGCGATGCGCATCGAGGACATCCACCTCGCCAAGGCGTCGGGTCCCGGCAACAAGGTCATCCTCTTCGGCGCCAAGACCGGCGGCGACGGCATCGGCGGCGTCTCGGTGCTCGCGTCCGAGACCTTCGACGAGGGCGGCCCGACCAAGCGCCCCGCCGTCCAGGTCGGCGACCCGTTCGCCGAGAAGGTGCTCATCGAGTGCTGTCTCGACCTCTACGCGGCCGGCGTCGTCGACGGCATCCAGGACCTCGGCGGTGCCGGGCTCTCCTGTGCCACCAGCGAGCTCGCCTCCAACGGTGACGGCGGCATGCAGGTCGAGCTCTCCCTCGTCCCGCTGCGCGACGCGAGCCTGCAGCCGCAGGAGATCCTCATGTCGGAGTCGCAGGAGCGCATGATGGCCGTCGTCGAGCCGAAGCACCTCGACGAGTTCATGGCCATCACCGAGAAGTGGGACGTCGAGGCCACCGTCATCGGCGAGGTCACCGACGGCGACCACCTCGTCATCACCTGGCACGGCGAGGTCATCGTCGACGTGCCGCCGCGCTCGGTCGCCCACGAGGGCCCGACGTACAACCGCCCGCTGGCCCGGCCGGCATACCTCGACGGTCTCAACGCCGCGGGCACGGCCGAGCTGGCCAAGCCGCAGACGGGCGAGGAGATCCGGGCGCAGCTGCTGACGCTGCTCGGCTCGCCCAACCTCTGCGACAAGTCGTGGATCACCGACCAGTACGACCGCTACGTGCTCGGCAACACCGCTCTCGCGCAGCCCGATGACTCGGGCGTCGTGCGCGTCGACGAGGAGACGGGCCGCGGCGTCGCCGTGTCGACCGACTGCAACGGCCGCTTCGCCAAGCTCGACCCGTATGCCGGTGCGCAGCTCGCGCTCGCCGAGGCCTACCGCAACGTCGCGACCGCCGGCGCCGCCCCGCTCGCCGTCACCGACTGCCTCAACTTCGGCTCGCCGGAGGACCCCGGCGTCATGTGGCAGTTCCGTGAGTCCATCCGCGGGATCGCCGAGGGGTGCCGCTTCCTCGGCATCCCCGTCACCGGCGGCAACGTGTCGTTCTACAACCAGACCGGCGACGTCGCGATCCACCCGACGCCCGTCATCGGCGTGCTCGGGGTCATGGACGACGTCTCCAAGCGCTCCGGCTCGGGCTTCCGCAGCGACGACGCGCACGTCTACCTCCTCGGCACGACGCGTGACGAGCTCGACGGGTCCGAGTGGGCGCACGTCGTCCACAAGCACCTCGGCGGGCTCCCGCCAAAGGTCGACCTCGCGGCCGAGCAGGCCCTCGGTCGGGTCCTCGTCGAGGCGGCGCGCACCGGCATCGTCGAGGCCGCGCACGACCTCTCCGAGGGTGGTCTCGCCATCGCCCTCGCCGAGGCGTGCATGCGTCACGGCGTCGGTGTCACCGTCGACGGACTCGACGCGATCGGTGCGGACGCCGAGGGCAACCCCCTCGACGCCTTCACGGCGCTCTTCTCCGAGTCGAGCGCCCGCGCGCTCGTCGCGGTGCCGGCCGGTCACGCGGCCGAGTTCGAGTCGATGCTCCGTGACGTGCCGCACGCGCGCATCGGCGTGACCGGTGGGCGCGACCTCGAGGTCGTCGGCCACTTCTCCGTCTCGGTCGCCGAGCTCACGTCGGCGCACGAGTTCACGCTCCCGGCGGTCTTCGGCTCCTGAGCTCCCGGCCTCAGCTCGTCAACGCGCCCGCCACTTCCCGGCCTCGGGAGGTGGCGGGCTCTGCATTCCCCTGTCGTCAAAGGGTTTTGCGCCCGCGACCAGCCGCGTCAGTGCCGCGCCTTCACGCAGTCCGGTCGGCAGGTTGGCCCTGGCGACGTCACGCCTCAGCGCCTCCGCCGGCAACGGCGACGCGCTGGCGACGAGCACCGAGTTGCCGAACCGTCGGCCCTTGAGCACCTCGTGCGTCGCGATCACCGCGACGTGCGGCAGCGACGTGGCCACCGTCGCGACCACCCTTGCGACCCAGCGCATCCCGGGCTCGTCGGCGAGGTTCCAGAGGGCGATGCCCGTCGGCTTGAGCACGCGCGCCACCTCGTGGGCGTATGCCGTCCCGACGAGCTCCGCAGGCACGCGCCCTCCCGCGTAGGCGTCCGTCACGACGACGTCGGCGGAGTCGTCCCTGAGCGCGCGCACGCCCGTCAGGCCGTCGACCGGGCGGACGCGGATGCGGTGGCGCCGGGGGAGGGGGACCTCGCGACGGACGAGCTCGGTCAGGGCCTCGTCCGGCTCGAGGACGATCTGGGGCGAGCCCGGACGGGTCGCCTCCACCCAGCGCGGCAACGTCAGTCCGGCGCCGCCGACGTGCGTGACGCCGAGCGGGCCCGGCGGCATGGTGTCGATGGCGAGCGCCAGGTGCTGGATGTACTCGAAGACGAGCAGGGTCGGGTCGTCGGGCTGGACGTGCGACTGCGGCGATCCGTCCATGTGGACCGTGACGCCGCCGCGCTCGTCCCACTCGAGCCAGACGTGCTGTGCCGCAGTCGATCCCGCGCTCACGTGAGATCCAGGGCGAGAGTGCGGGCAGCAGTCGGTGGGGCGGCCCACGACGGTGCAGCGGGGTCGGATCCTCGGGCTGGCGTCACGCGACCAGCGTAGGTGGCAGTGGCGTCACGACCCCATCGCGGTGGTGCCGTCGGACAGGACCGGGGAGATGAGGCCGAAGACGTTGCCGTCGGGGTCGTGGAGGTAGGCCAGGCGCCCGACGCCTGGCATGTCGGCCGGCGCGAGGGCCTCGGACCCGCCCAGCTCGAGGCCCTGGGCGAAGAGGCCGTCGACGTCGTCGACGGCGATGACGAGGTTGGCCCCGTTGACGGCCCCGCCGATCTCGGGTGCGGGGCCCTGGCGCTGCGTCAGGCCGCCGTTGATGCCGTGGCCGACGCCTCCCTGACTCGCCGCCTCGTCGCCGGTGTCGATGGCCCAGTAGGGCATGTCGCCGAACTGCTGGAAGGACCAGCCGAGCAGCCGCTCGTAGAAGTCGGCGAGGCGCGCGGGGTCCGAGCCGTGGATCTCGAAGTGGACGACGAGATTGGACATGGCTGCTCCTTCGGCGGGCGTGGGTTGTCCTTTCCGACGCTACGGCCCGGCACCGTCGGCGACAACGGTTCTGGACTACCGTCAGGGGATGCGATTCGGTCTGGCGATCCTGCCCGAGCACCCCTGGTCCGAGGCCGAGCCGATGTGGCGCGCGGCCGAGCAGATGGGCTTCGACCACGCCTGGACCTTCGACCACGTGACGTGGGGCGGCCTGCCCGAGTCGCCGTGGTTCGCCGCGGTGCCGACGCTCGCCGCGGCCGCTGCCGTCACCGAGCGCATCGGTCTCGGCACGTTCGTGTCGTCGCCCAACAACCACCACCCGGTGCAGTTCATGCGCGAGGTGCTGGCCCTCGACGACATCTCGCGCGGACGGTTCCTCCTCGGCATCGGGACGGGCGGCGACCTCGACTCACGGATCATGGGCGAGGACCTCACGCTCCGTGACCGCGTCGCCCGTTTCACCGAGTTCACCGACCTGCTCGACCGCCTCCTGCGTGACGACCACGTCACCGTCGACGGCCGCTTCTATGCCGCCCGCGACGTGCGCACCCTCCCCGGCCCGGTTCGCGGCGGCGACACCGGCAACCGGGTGCCGCTCGTCATCGCGGCCAACGGCCCCAAGTCGATGGGCCTGGCGGTCGACCGCGGCGACGGCTGGATGACCTACGGCGGCACCGCCGACACCGACGACGAGTGGTGGGAGCTCGTGGCCGGTCACAGCCGGAGGGTCGACGCCGCCCTCGAGGTCGCCGGCCGCGACGCCGCGGGCTTCGGCCGCTACCTCAACCTCGACTCGGCTCCGACCTTCTCGCTGTCGAGCGCTGCCGCGTTCGAGGACGCCGTGGGCCGCGCCGCGGCCCTCGGCTTCACCGACGTCATCACCCACTGGCCGCGCACGACGGAGCCCTTCCACACCACCCGCGAGGTCCTCGACGAGGTCGTCGCCGACGTCATCCCCCGCCTGCGCTGAGGGCGTCGGTCGGCCGTCGGCGCACGCCGATAGCCTGCGAGGTATGCCGCCACGCCGCCGTACGCCCGTCGCCGAGGGACATGCCGCCCTCGTCGCCTGCCGTGAGGCGGGCTGGGAGGCCGACCGCCGCACCACGGCGACGGCGGTCCGCTACACGCTCGAGGAGCTCGCGACCATCGCCCCAGGCCGCACCGTCGAGGTGCGCGTCCCCCCGCACGGCGCGGTGCAGTGCATCGAGGGCCCGGTCCACACCCGCGGCACGCCGCCCAACGTCATCGAGACCGACGCGGCGACGTGGCTGCGCCTCGCCGTCGGTGACCTGGCCTGGGAGGCGGCCCTCGACGGGGCGCGGGTCCGGGCCAGCGGTCAGCGGGCCCACCTCGACGGCCTGCTTCCGCTCACCTCGCTTAGGCTGGACTCGTGACCCAGCCCTCGCCGACCACCCGCCCCGAGCGTCCCCGCATCCCCAACTTCAAGCGCTTCCTCATCACGGGCGCCGTGCTGGGTTTCATCGTGGGTGCCGCCATCTCGATCGTGGGTGACGAGGTGCAGGGCTACACGACGACCACGGGCGCGCTCTACATCGGCGCCCTCGGCGCCTTCATCGGCACCGGCCTGGCCGGCGTCCTCGGCATCCTCCTCGACCGGTCGGGTCGCGACCAGTCGTGACCCCGCCGCTCGGCCACGCCGAGGGCGTGCCGGACGCCCAGGGCGCACCTGCCGCCCGCACGGGACCCCTTGCCGGCATCCGCGTCGTCGAGCTCGCCGGCATCGGCCCCGCGCCCTTCGCGGCGATGCTGCTCGCCGACCTCGGCGCCGACGTCATCCGAATCGACAGGCCCGGTGAGGGCTCGCTGCCCGTCCCGCTGTCGCCCGAGGCCGACCTGCTGCGCCGCGGCCGCCCCTCCGTCGCCCTCGACCTCAAGCATCCCGACGGTCTCGCGACGACCCTCGCGCTCGTCGAGCAGGCCGACGTGCTCCTCGAGGGCTACCGGCCCGGTGTCGCCGAGCGGCTCGGGCTCGGGCCCACCGACTGCCTCGGTCGCAACCCACGCCTCGTCTACGGCCGGATGACCGGGTGGGGGCAGGACGGCCCGCTCGCCCACGCCGCCGGGCACGACATCGGCTACGTCGCCATCACCGGCGCGCTGCACGCCATCGGCCGCGCCGGCGGACCTCCGCAGGTCCCCGTCAACCTCGTCGGCGACTTCGGGGGAGGAGCCCTCTACCTCGTCGTCGGCGTCCTTGCCGCCCTCCTCGAGGCCCGCGCGAGCGGCCGCGGACAGGTCGTCGACGCCGCGATCGTCGACGGCACCGCCCACCTCTCCTCGCTCGTCATGAGCCTCGTGGGCGCCGGGCTGTGGTCCGACCGCCGCGGCACCAACCTCCTCGACACCGGCGCCCCCTTCTACGACGTCTACGAGACGAGCGACGGTGGCTGGCTCGCGGTCGGTCCACTCGAGCCCGCGTTCTATGCCGAGCTGCTGCGCCTGACCGGCCTCACCGACACCGCGCCCGACCGCCTCGACCCGCGCACGTGGCCCGCCCTGCGCGCCCTGCTCGCCGACACCTTCCGCAGCCGCACCCGCGACGAGTGGACGGCTGCCCTCGAGGGCACCGACGCGTGCGTCGAGCCGGTCCTCAGCTACGCCGAGGCACCCGGCCACCCGCACCTCGCCGCGCGCGGCACCTACGTCGAGCACCACGGCCTCGTCCAGCCGGCCCCGGCGCCCCGCTTCTCGCGCACCCCGGCCGCACTCGGCACCCCACCGTCCACACCCGGCGCCGACACCCGCGCCGCCCTCGCCGCGTGGGGCATCGACGACGTCGACGCCCTCATCGCCTCGGGCGCTGCCTCCACGCCGTGAGGCTCTTCGTCGCCGTCGTCCCTCCCGACGACGTGCTCGACGACCTCGAGGCGCACGTCGAGCCACGGCGCGAGGCGGGTCCGGAGATCCGCTGGACCGACCGCCACCAGTGGCACGTCACCCTCGCCTTCCTCGGCGCCGTCCCGGAGGCCCGCCTCGACGACCTCTCCGAGGCGCTCGGGCGCTCCGCAGCACGGCGCAATCCCCTCGTCCTGCAGCTCGCGGGGGCCGGCGCCTTCCCGAACCTGTACGCCGCCCGCGTGCTCTGGGCGGGCGTGGAGCAGGTCCGCGGTGACCTCGGAGCGGTGGCGGGCGGCATACGCCGTGCGTCGACGGCGGCGGGGGCGACGCCCGACGGGACGCGCTTCCACCCGCACCTGACGCTCGGCCGCTTCCACCGCCCCACCGAGGCGACCCGTTGGATCCGCGCGCTCGACGCCTGGGAGGGGCCGGCCTGGCGGGTCGACCACCTCGCGCTCGTCGAGTCCCACCTCGGTGAGGGGCGGGGGCGGCGGCCGCGCTACGAGGTGCTCGCCGAGCTGCCGCTGCGGTCGTGAACCGCGGACGAGTCGCCCACCGGCGTGTGCGACACTGGCGCTGTGGCACGTGGCGACGGTCGTTTGAACCATGACCTCATCCCCGGCGAGAAAGGCCCGCAGGACGCCTGCGGGGTCTTCGGCGTCTGGGCTCCCGGAGAGGACGTCGCGAAGCTGACGTACTTCGGGCTCTATGCGTTGCAGCACCGCGGTCAGGAGTCGGCCGGCATCGCGACCGGTGACGGCGAGAAGATCCTCGTCTACAAGGACATGGGCCTCGTGTCGCAGGTCTTCGACGAGACCGCGCTCAGCTCGCTCCGCGGCCACATCGCCATCGGCCACACGCGCTACTCCACGACCGGCGGCTCGACGTGGGAGAACGCCCAGCCGACGCTCGGCGGCACCGGCCACAGCACCCTGGCCCTCGCCCACAACGGCAACCTCATCAACACGGTCGAGCTCAAGGCCCTCGTCGACGAGCACTTCGGCGGCACCCGCATCACCGGCGAGCTCGCCCGCGGCAACACCTCCGACACCGCCCTCGTCACGACGCTGCTCGCGGCCGACGAGGACCGCACCCCCGAGCAGGCCGCCCTCGAGCTGCTGCCCAAGCTCAAGGGCGCGTTCTCCTTCGTCTTCATGGACGAGACGACGTTGTATGCCGCCCGCGACCCGTGGGGCGTGCGTCCCCTCGCGCTCGGCCGCCTCGAGCGGGGCTGGGTCGTCGCGTCCGAGACCGCGGCCCTGCAGACGATCGGCGCCGCCGTCATCCGCGAGGTCGAGCCCGGTGAGCTCATCGTCATCGACGAGGACGGCCTGCGCTCGCACACGTTCGCCGAGCCCCAGCCCAAGGGCTGCGTGTTCGAGTACGTCTACCTCGCCCGCCCCGACGCCGTCATCCGCGGCCGGGTCGTGCACGAGGCCCGCGTCGAGATGGGGCGCGTGCTGGCGCGCGAGCACCCCGTCGACGCCGACCTCGTCATCGGTGTCCCGGAGTCGGGCGTGCCTGCGGCTGTTGGCTACTCGCAGGAGTCGGGGATCCCGTTCGGCCAGGGCTTCGTCAAGAACGCCTACGTCGGCCGCACCTTCATCCAGCCGTCGCAGACCCTGCGCCAGCTCGGCATCCGGCTCAAGCTCAACCCGCTCGAGCACACGATCCGCGGCAAGCGCCTCGTCGTCGTCGACGACTCGATCGTGCGCGGCAACACCCAGCGGGCGCAGATCCGCATGCTCCGCGAGGCCGGCGCGGCCGAGGTGCACGTGCGCATCAGCTCGCCGCCCGTGCAGTGGCCGTGCTTCTACGGCATCGACTTCGCGACGCGGGCCGAGCTCATCGCGACCGGCCTCAAGGTCGAGGAGATCAGGGCCTCGATCGGCGCCGACTCCCTCGGCTACATCTCCGAGGAGGGCATGATCGGCGCGACGAACCAGCCCGCCGACGAGCTCTGCTCCGCGTGCTTCACCGGGAAGTACCCCATCGAGCTGCCCGAGGACGGTCGCATCGGCAAGCACGTCCTCGAGACGCTGCCGCTGACGGTGCGCACCGGCCACGACCGCTCGGTCGACGTCGACGGGGTGACCCTCGGGGTCGGCCTCGGCGGCGAGAACGCCCTCCAGCACCCCTGACCGCCCTCCGGCGGGCGGTCGGCTGGACGCCGGACCGGGCGTCCCTCTGGCGCCGGTAGGCTGGGGCCCGTGAGCGATGCCCCCATCACGTATGCCTCGGCCGGAGTCGACGTCGAGGCAGGTGACAAGGCCGTCGAGCTGATGAAGGCATCGGTGCGGCGCGCCACCAGACCAGAGGTCGTCGGTGGCCTCGGCGGGTTCGCCGGCATGTTCGACGCGAGCGCGATCGCCCGGATGACCCGCCCGATCCTCGCCACGAGCACCGACGGCGTCGGCACCAAGGTCGCCATCGCCCAGGCCCTCGACGTGCACGACACCATCGGCTTCGACCTCGTCGGCATGGTCGTCGACGACATCGTCGTGTGCGGCGCCGAGCCGCTCTTCATGACCGACTACATCGCGACGGGCAAGGTCGTCCCGGAGCGCATCGCCGCCATCGTCGGCGGCATCGCCCGCGCGTGCGAGGAGGCGGGGGTCGCCCTCGTCGGCGGCGAGACCGCCGAGCACCCGGGCCTGCTCGAACCCGACGAGTACGACGTCGCCGGCGCCGCCACCGGCGTCGTGGAGTATGCCGCCGTGCTGGGTCCCCAGCGCGTCGCCGACGGAGACGTCGTGGTCGCCCTCGCGAGCAGTGGCCTGCACAGCAACGGCTACAGCCTCGTGCGTCGCGTCATCGCGAGCGCTGGCTGGCAGCTCGACCGCCACGTCGACGACTTCGGCCGCACCCTCGGCGAGGAGCTGCTCGAGCCGACCCGCATCTACACCAAGCCGCTGCTCGAGCTCATCGCCGCCGAGGGTGTCGACGTGCACGCCCTGAGCCACGTCACGGGCGGCGGCCTGGCCGCGAACCTCGCCCGTGTCCTCCCGACCGGCACCTTCGCCCGGGTCGACCGCTCGACGTGGACCCCGCCTGCCGTCTTCCGCACCGTGCAGGACCTCGGCCGCGTGCCGCAGGCCGACATCGAGCGCACCCTCAACCAGGGCATCGGCTTCGTCGCCGTGCTCCCCGAGGCCCAGGCGGAGCGCGCCATCGAGCTGAGCGAGGCCCGCGGCATCCGTGCGTGGCGTCTCGGTGAGGTCGCCACCGAGGAGCGGGCGCACGCCGACGGCCTCGTCGCCGGTGACGCCGAGATCGTGCGCGGCGCCAAGGGCGTCGACGGCGGCGCCGTGCAGGTCGTCGGGCAGCACCCGACCGCCTGAGCCCGGGCCGGCACGCGGTTACCCGGCCGGGCGGCACACCCGACCCGACGGGAGTACCGCGGCACACGGCATACGCCCCACGGACGCGGGCATGACGAAGCCCGCAGCACCCGGAGGGTGTGCGGGCATCGATGCGTCACCCCGACGCTCTCGCCGCGTGGGCGGGAGCCTCAGGCGCCTCGAGGGCAGCACCGATCGCGCGCCGGGTGTGAACACCCGACGCACGAGGTGCAGACGGAAGAGGAAGGCAGGCTCAGCGCCCGCCCGAGGCCCACTTCCCGTATTCGTCGTACTCGTCGTCGTCGACGGATCGTGGCTGGTTGGACACGTCGCGTTGCGACGGCCCGTGCAGCTCACGCTCCAGCGCGCTCAAGTCCGTGTCAGGTGTGTAGTACTTGAGCTGCCGTGCGACCTTGGTCTGCTTGGCTTTGGCTCGGCCGCGCCCCATGGCGTGACCCCCTCGTGCGTCGTGCCGGGACGGCATCGCTCCTCGGAGAACCGGGTGGTTCTTCGATGTCCGCGTAGCGGCCCCGGGAATGTGTGTGTTCTCGTGGTGCTAACGCTACATGAGTGAGGCAAATCCTGCGCCCGCCCCACCCCCTGATCGGCGGCGCGTCGCACCTGCTCGAAGCGGGCCGACCGGCCGGAGGTCGCTCGGGGGTTGCTCGGGGGTTGCTCGGGGGTCCGCCAGGGACCGTCAGGGGTCGGGGGGTACGCTTCCGGGCGGCCGGTCGGGCGTATACACCTTGTGTCTCGGAAGCGGGACGATTTGACTCTTTTCAGTGTTTAACCGCCATTAGACTGGCCGAGACTTTACCCTTGCTTTACTGAGCCCCGATTGGGGCGCATGCGTGTCGCTGCACCTAGCGACAGGGTGGTGGGGATATGACAATGACGACTCAGGATCGACACGAGACCGAGAAGCTACTGACTCCTGCCGAGGTTGCGGCCCTGTTCCGTGTGGACCCGAAGACGGTCACGCGGTGGGCCAAGGCAGGAAAGCTGACTTCGATCCGGACCCTTGGTGGGCACCGGAGGTATCGCGAGTCAGAGGTGCGCGACCTTCTGGGTGGCGGGCACTGATCTCGACGGAAAGTTGGGGGTAAACCGGTCAGATCGTCGGGGGAGGCGCACCACACGGTGTTCCTCCCCCGACTGCTACCCGGTGGTTGGACGTGGTGGTCAGGCCCGGCCGTGGGGGACGGGGTTGACCGTGCACACGAAGTACTTCACGACGCCGCCGTCGACGAGGGCTCCGGCGCCGATGGCCGCCTGCACCTCGTCCGCGGCGTCGAGCACGCCGTTGCCGTCGCGGTCGCCGGCCGCCAGCACCGCGGCATACGTGCTCGTCAGCGAGACGGCGTGCACCTGCCAGCGTCCGCCGTTGTAGCCGGGGTCGCCGGGGGCCGCGGTGGCGACGCTGCGCTGCACGGCGCCGAAGCTGTAGATCGTGTCCCACGACTGCGCGGGTGCGCCGGTGCCGCTGAGGTCGGTCGGCGTCGCGACCGTACGGTAGAGCTCGTGGTCGACGTAGAACGCCGGCCCCGACACGCCGCCCGCCTGGGCGGAGGTGCCCGCGGCGAGGGCGGGGAGGGCGACCGCGGCGACACAGAGAGACCGGATGGTCCTGCGAGTCAGCTTGTGAGACATGGCTTTCCACCTTTCGTCCGGTCACCCTGACCGGCTCACCACCGAGTCAATCCCGTCCCGGTCGTGCACTCCATGACGAGGTGGTTATCCGGTCCTTACGGCTCGGCGACGTCGGTGGCCGGTCCTATCGTGGCGGGATGACGAACCCACCCGAGATCACCGCCATCACCCTCGGCGTCCGCGACGTCGAGCGCTCCCGCGCGTTCTACGTCGACGGGCTCGGCTTCCGCTCCGTCCTCCACCTGCCGGAGATCACCTTCGTCCAGGGTGCCCCCGGCGTGCTCCTCGCCCTGTGGGACGTCGCGCAGATGCCGAGCGAGTACGGCGACGTCGCGCACGGCTCCTCGGCGCCACCCGTGTCGCTGGGCCACAACGTCACCGAGGTCGGCCAGGTCGAGGCGTTGTATGCCGCCGCGCTGGCTGCCGGCGCGACCTCCGTCTCCGCCCCGACCGAGCGCGAGTGGGGTGGGGTCAGTGCGTGCGTGGCCGACCCGGACGGCTTCCGCTGGGATCTCGTGCACAACCCGAACTTCCGGGTCGACGCCGACGGCACGGTCCACCTGGGCGAGGCGCCTGCCTAGGCGCCGCCTCGAACCCCGTCCAGGCGAGCCCGCCACGGATGGCCGGCCGGCTGGGCGTCGACGACTCGCCGGAGCACCGCCACCTGGGCGGCACCGAGCAGGGGGAGCGCGGCCTCGAGGTCGGCGTCGTCCTTGGGGCGTGGCGAGGCGGCCTTGTGGGCGAGGACGAGCTCGGGGCGCAGGTAGCGCACACCGTCGCGCTCCCACGTGGCATCGTCCAGTGACACCACGAGCGAGGGGTCGCGCTTGAACTGCCACCGTCCGTCGACGTCCGGGTTGAGCAGGATCTCCCCGCGCCACGGGGCGAGCGCGTGCTCGCGGACCCAGATCTGGCCGGAGTCTTCGGGCACCTCCCGTCCGGGCCGCAGGTGCAGCAGGCCTGAGTCGCCGGCGGACCACAGGTGCCAGTGCGGCTCGAGGTGGGCTCGGATCGCGCCGACGTCGCGGCGGAGCACCGAGACGTCGATGTCCTCGTGGTCGCGGGCCACGCCGGTGAAGGCCTCGAGGGCCCAGCCGCCGGCCACCCACCAGGGCACGTCGAGCCCGGCGAGGAGGTCCCGGACCTCGGCGGGGGTCCACGGGTGCTGCGGACCGTAGATCCGCTGGAACTCGTCCGGTGCGAGCCACTGCTGCCCGCCGGTCGTCACCTCGTCCTGCTCGTCCGCCTCCTGCTCGCCCACGACGCCACGCTAGCGCCGGCGGCTCGCCTCAGTGGCCGAGTGCGCGCAACTGGAGGCGCAGGGCGAGACGCGTCTCGGGGTCGTGCAGGTCGAGCTCGACGACGCCGGACAGGCGCTGCATCCGGTAGCGGAGCGTGTTGGGGTGCACGTGGACCCGCGCCGCGGCCGCCCGCGGGTCGCCCGGGTGGTCGAGCCACGCCGCGACCGTCTCGAGGTAGGCCGTGTGGTGGGCCTCGTCGTGCTCGCGCAGGGCGGCGACCGGACCGAGCAGCTCCTCGGTCCAGATGCCTCCGAGGGCGCGGGCGTTGGTGACGGCCGCCCAGGCGTCCTCGACCGTCGTGGTCGTGCCCGAGACGCGGCCGACGTCGCGCAGGCGCTGCACCTCGGTGGCCTCGCGTCGCGAGCGGTCGAGGTCGACGGTGCGCGAGACCCGGCCGCCGGCGCTCGCCGTGGCCGTCGGCGTGACACCCGCGACCTCCTCGACGACGCCGAGCAGCCACTCCCACGTGCCGGGGGACGCGTCGCCGGGCACGTCTCGCACGAGGGTCAGGGCGACGCCGTCGAAGATCGCGAGGAGCGGCTGGCGCCACGAGCGGCGCCGAGCAGCGGACTCCCACACGTCGAGCTCGTGCTCGGTGTCACGGGGCGCGCCCTCACCGGTCGGGTCGGTGCGCGGCCGGTGCGCACCGGCGAGGACGACGACCCGCCACGGCGGCGCCGGCAGCCAGCCCTCGGCCTCGAGCGTGTCGCCGCTCAGCACGGCCCGGAGCCGGTCGGCCGAGACCCGTCGGGCGAGGTCGGCCTGCGACCGCAGGCGCAGCAGGTGCAGGGCCACGACCGACGCCGTCTGGGCGAGCGAGCCCATGACCTGCTCGGGTGGCTCCTCGTCGACGACGGCCCAGATCGAGCCCAGCCACTCGGTGCCGGCCCGCACCGGTACGACGACGCGGGCCCGCAGGCCGCGCCCGGCCGGGACGAAGAAGGGCTCGTCGGAGCGCGCGAGCCGGCGGAACACCCCGCGCCCGCGGAGGTTGGCGATGACCTCGTCGGGCACCCGCCGGCCGACGATGGTCGAGACGCGCGCCGGGTCGGCGACGTCCTGGGTCGAGGAGTAGGCGAGCACCCGCGACTGGGTGTCCTCGATGGTGATGGGAGCCGCGACGAGAGCCGCGCACGCGTCGGCAAGGGCGAAGAGCTCGTCGAGCACCGGGCCCTCCGCGCGCACCGCCGGTCCGCTCGCCGCGCGGTCGAGGACACCGCGCAGCAGCCACACGACGTGCGCCCACGACGCGTGGTCGGCGAGCTCCACGAGGCTGACGCGGAAGCGGGCCGCCGCGGCGCGCACCTGCTGGTTGCGGGCCGCGGCCCGCCGCAGCACGACGGCGCCGCAGTCGACGGCCGCCGCGCCCTCGAGCAGGGCGGCCGCCTCGGCCGGCCGCTCGACCCCGACGCCGAGGAGCAGGTCACCGGCCTGGCCGAAGACGCCCGAGCCGGGCTCGGCGAGCGTGACGTCGTCGACCGTCGGACCTCCGACGTCGACGACCACCGTGAGCAGGCCGCCGCCGAGGGTGCCGACGAGCTGAGCGATGGGCAGGCCGACCGGGGTCGTCGACGAGGTGCGGGTCGCGGACCGTCGGGTCGCGCGGGACGGGGCGGACGGCATACGACCATTGTGGCCCGGTGTGGTGCTCCCAGCACAACAAGGTTCGCAAACAGTGGCAGCGCAGCACCATGGGCCCCTTCACGCGCGGCCCCACCATGGAGGCAAGGCACCACCCGAGCACCAGACCCAGGAGTCGATCGCATGGCCGCTGTGACCCCCGCCGGTACCCCCGTCCCCGAGCGCGTCGCCGTCGTCGGCGCCGGCATGGTCGGTCTCGCCACCGCCTGGTTCCTCCAGGAGCGTGGCGTCGAGGTCACCGTCATCGACCGCGACGGCGTGGCCGCCGGCGCGTCCTGGGGCAACGCGGGCTGGCTGACGCCCGGCATCGCGACGCCGCTGCCCGAACCCGCCGTGCTCAAGTACGGCCTGCGCGCCGTCCTCAGCCCGAGCTCGCCCGTCTACGTGCCGCCGAGCGCGCGCCCGGACTTCCTCCGCTTCGTCACCGGCTTCACGCGCCACAGCACCATGACGGCGTGGAAGAAGGCCATGGGGGCCCTCGTGCCCGTCAACGACCTGTCGCTCCAGAGCTTCGACCTCCTCAAGGCCGGCGGGGTCGACGCCGACACCTACGAGGCGAAGTCCTTCACCGCCGCCTACCGCACGGCCGAGGAGCGCCAGACCCTGCTCGAGGAGATCGAGCACATCCACGCCTCCGGCGGCGACATCACCTTCGACGTCCTGAGCGGCGACGAGGCCCGTGCCATCGAGCCGGCCCTGTCCGACGAGATCGGCGCCGCGATCGTGCTGCACGGTCAGCGCTTCATCAACCCGGGCGCCTACGTCGCCGCGCTCGCCGACTCGGTCACCGCCCGCGGCGGCAAGATCGTCACCGGCAGTGCCGTCTCGCGCATCACCGACACCCCGGCCGGCGTGCGCGTGACGAACGACTTCGGCCAGGCCGAGCACTACGACGCGGTCGTCGTCGCGACCGGCGCGTGGCTCGGCAAGCTCGCGCGGGAGTTCGGCGTCACGCGTGTGGTCCAGGCCGGCCGCGGCTACTCCTTCAGCGTCGCCGTCGACGACCTGCCCAACGGCCCCGTCTACTTCCCGGCTGCGCGCGTCGCCTGCACGCCCGTCGGTGACCGCCTCCGCGTCGCCGGCATGATGGAGTTCCGCCAGCCGGAGGCCGCGCTCGACCCCCGCCGCATCAAGGCCATCGTCGAGTCGGCGCGCCCGCTGCTCCAGGGAGCCGACCTCGACCACCGCCAGGACGAGTGGGTGGGCTCGCGTCCCTGCACCATCGACGGGCTCCCGCTCATCGGCGCCTCGAAGAACCCCAAGGTCTTCGTCGCCGGCGGCCACGGCATGTGGGGCATCACCCTCGGCCCGGTCACCGGCCGCCTGCTCGCCGAGCAGATGGTCACCGGCCGCGCGCCCGAGCAGCTCGCGCCCTTCAACCCGCTCCGCTGAGCGCCCCCGGCAGCACCGGGAGACACGGACAAGGCCCACCTGACGACACTCGTCAGGTGGGCCTCCGTGCGCGTCCCCCCGCGCATCGGCGGCGCGTCAGCGCCCGCCGGAGACGGCTGCCACCGGACCCCTCAGTGCGGCGGCAGCCGTCAACCGTGGTTCGGAGACGTCATGCGGACCGGATTGGTGCCGATCCGAAGGCGACGTCGAACCGGTCGCACCAGATGACGACCGAGGTCAGGCCCGACAGGTCCGTGCCTGCCGGGACGGCGTAGTTCTGGTTGCCGTCCGTGGCCTTGAGGTCGCCGAGCGGGACGAACCGGCCGTCGTCGTAGCGATGCCAGTCGTCCCCTCCCGCAGGCTGGTCGGTCAGCCACACGACGACGTCCGGCCCGTCGCTCGTCGAGAAGCCCTCGAGCCGCAGGATCGTCGTGCCGTCGGCCAGCTCGAGCACCCGGGCCGTGCCGGAGGTGGCGTGCTCCCCGTCGACGAAGCGCCCTTGGCCGACGACGTGCGGAGCCGCTGGTGCGGCCGGGGGCGTATGCCGTGTGGTCGGCCCCGTGCCCCCGCCGGCCGTCGTGGCGGTCGCGACGGCCACGGGGACCGGCTCGTCGACGACGCTGCGGGTGAGCAGCCGCCACGGCTGGAAGAGGACGAGGCCGGTGACGAGCCCGACCGTGGCGACGGTGACGGCGGCGGCGATCCAAGGGCGTCGTGTCATGGCTCCAGTGCACCGGCTCCGGCGTGGCCGGACCATGACGAGAGCCTTACGAGGTGCTGACGTCCCTACGGGCCACGCCCCGGGACGCGTGCGTCAGGCGGGGGTGAGCACGACGAGGGTGTAGGCGCCTACCGAGACGGTGCCGCTCGCCGGCTGGTCGTCGAGGGGCTCGTCCACCGCGTCCACGTCGTGGGTCTCGTGGCCCGCGAAGAGGGCGCTGTAGGTCGCCGCGTCGGAGTTGAAGCGGACCACCCACGGCCCGGCGGACGGCATACCCGTCGTGATGTCGCGCGCCTCGGCGCTCGCGTTGACGACGACCACGGCGACGTCGTCGCCGGAGCGCCGTGCCCAGGCGAGGGCCTTGGCCTCGTCGTCGAGGTGGAGCACCTCGAAGCCCTCGCCACGCAGGCCGCGAGAGACGCCGTCGACGTCGCGGCGCAGGTGGATGAGGTCACGGCCGAGCCGCACGATGTCGCGGAACTGCTCGGCCCGCTCCCAGTCGAGCGGCACGTCGTCGCGGAACCACTCGTCCTCGAGGAACTCCTGGCCCTGGAAGAGCATCGGGATGCCGGGCGTCGTCAGGGCGATGGCGAAGCCGAGGGTCGCGCGTTTCTGCGCCGCCCAGCCGCTCGGGTCATCCCCGTCGACCTCGTGGGGGACCCGGAGCTTGCCGTTGGCCACCTCGTCGTGGCTCTCGGTGTAGACGATGCGCCGGAACGGCTCGTCGTTGCCACGCAGGGCGTCCGCGAGCTGGGTCATCGAGCGCTCCGCGTCGTCGACGGCCGTCAGCAGCCCCCTCACCGGGTGCACGAAGCTCGTGTCCCACTGGGCGTGGAAGCCCGCGCCGCCCTCGTCGGAGGAGGTGATCGCCGGGTCGGACTGGAGGTCCTCGGCGATGAGGATCTTGTCGGGATGCCGCTCACGGATCGTCGTCGTGATCGAGCGCATGAGGTCCCAGCCCTCGGGGAGGTCGCCGCTGCCGAGACCGTCGATGGTGCGCACGTAGAGGGTCGCGTCGAAACGGAGCCCGTCGAGGTGGAACTCCTCGAGCCACATGAGGGCGTTGTCGTGGAGGTAGGCGCGCACCTCCTCGCGGCCGTAGTCGGGGCGGGTGTCACCCCATGGGGTCGACGAGCGCTCGTCGTTGTAGAAGTAGATGCCGCCCTTGCCGTCCTCGCTCCAGCCGTCGAACTGCCAGAGGGACAGGTCGCTCGGGCCGTAGTGGTTGATGACGACGTCGAGGATGACGGCGATGCCGTGCCGGTGGGACTCCTTGACGAAGGCCTTGAGCGCGTCGGCGCCGCCGTAGCCGCTCTCGACGGCGAAGGGGTTGGACGGGTTGTAGCCCCAGGAGTAGTCACCGGCGAACTCGGCGACCGGCATCAGCTCGATGGCGTTGATGCCGAGCTCGGCGAGGTAGCCGAGCTTGCCCGCCAGGCCACCGAGGTCACCGACGTCACCCTGGGTGGCGACGAACGATCCGATGTGGGTCTCGTAGATGACGAGCTCGTCGTGCGGCGGGCAGCCGAACGTGTCACCGCCCCAGTCGAAGGCGTCGCGGTCGTAGACGACGGCGTTGCCCGACGAGTTCGTGACGACGCGAGCGCGCGGGTCGATCCGCATGAGGCGCTGGTCGCCGTTCGTGATGACGAACTGGTACTCGTCGCCGGGCCCGGCGCCCTCCACGTCGGCGTACCAGTGACCGTTGTCCTCGGAGACCATCGCGTGGCCGTCACCCGACCAGTCGGTGAAGCTGCCCGTCACTGCGACGGCGTCGGCGTTCGGGGCCCAGACACGGAAGGCGGTCCCGCCCTCGTGGGGCATCGACCCGAGTCCGGGGCGATGGGCGTCGTGCTCGGACATGCGGGCTCCAGTCGGGTCGTGAGGGGGGCAGCCCGAGCGTAGACCTGGCTGCTCGAGCCGACCCGTGACGTACCCGATCGGCCTGCCCGGCTCGCTCAGCCCGGCTCGCTCGGCTCGCTCGGCTCGGCTCGCTCGGTCGACTCGCCGCGTCAGCGCAGGTAGCCGGTGACGTCGGCGATGACCTGCACGGTGCCGGCGGAGTGGTTGACGATCGTCAGCGTGCCGGAGGTGGTGAGGCGGCCGACGAGGAGGTTGGCGACGGTCTGGCCGGCGGCGAAGTTGGCGGTGGAGCTGCCGGTGGTGGCGGTCGAGTCGGCGCTGAGGAAGCCGGCCGCCCGGGGTGAGGTGGCGGTGAGGTTGATCGCGGCGGCGGTCGCTCCGGCGGGCACGGGTGACCCGGTGACGCCGGCGACCTTGATGGTGAGCGAGGCGCCGGCGGCGATCGCGGTGCGSACGGGGTTGGMYGTCGTGCCGACGCGGGTGTCGAGCAGGCGAGTGGGCGTCACTGGGACGAGGTGCGAGAAGGACGAGGGCCGCACGGCCGCCGACGGGGTCGAGGCTGGGCCGGCACCGATGACGTTCGTCGCCGTCACCGTGAAGGTGTAGGCCGTCTCGTTGCGCAGCCCGGTGAGGGTGGCCGACGTGGCGGAGCCGGACACCGTCGCGCTCGCCCCCGCGGGCGAGGACGTCACGGTGTAGCCCGTCACCGGGCTGCCGTTCGACGTGGCCGCGGTCCAGCGGACGGTCGCGCGGCCGTTGTCGGGGACCGCCGACACCGACGTCGGGGCCGACGGCGCGGTGGCCACGAGGGAGAACCGCATGGCGTCGACGCCGACCTGGGCGGTCGTGGGGCTGGGTCCGTTGTCGCCGGCGTGGACCCGCACCGAGGTCCCGGAGCGGGCGAGGTAGGTGCCGAGCGGGGACCACGTGCCCGCCGCCGTGGACTGGTCGACGACGGTGGTCGCGGACCCGCGGGCGTCGGTGACGGCATACGTGACCTTGGCGTCGGCGCGGGTGGTCGGGACGTAGGCGCTCACGCTGTACAGGCCGGCGGAGAGGGCCGGGGACCACGTGGCGCCGTTCTCCTCCGTGCTGCCGTTGGCGTAGGTGGAGTAGGCGCGTCCCTGCACACCCTGGCCCTGGTTGGGCTTCCAGTAGGACATGTTGCCGGTGAAGACGAACGACGGGCTGCCTGGGCCCGTCGTGTCGGAGCCGTAGCTGATCGGGACCGGCGCGCCCGTGACGCGGCCGCCGACCCAGTCGGCGTCGATGTCGATCCTCACCCCGCCCCACGTCTCGCTGCCGGTGGCGTACTGGTGGAGCCGCTGGCCGCCGGCCCAGTAGCTGTCCCGGAACTCGGGGTGACTCGTCGAGTCGGACAGGGTCTGCAGCCCGTTCCAGCTGGCGAACCACACGTTGTCGGGTGCGGTGAATCCCGTCGTGCCCATCGCCGTGGACAGGTCGACCATGAGCGAGGCGCTGCTGCCGTACGCACCGGACGTGTAGCCGCGGGCGTGCAGCTCCTGCGTCCACGCCGTCAGGAACGACAGGACCGTGGCCGTGCAGCCGGAGACGGTGGGGTCGTACGCCTCCATGTCGTAGTAGACGGGCGTGCCGGCGCCGAGACCGAAGAAGGCCGCGCGCCCGGCCGCATCGGCAGCGGCGGCCCTGCCCTGCGCGGCAGCCTGCGTCGGGTCGATGGTGCTGAGGCCGGTCTGGTCGACGCAGGGTGCCTGTGGCCCGACGTAGATCGGGATGAGTCCCCAGCCCATCGAGCTGACCTGGCTCACCCACGTCGAGGAGAGGTTGCCGTCGCCGCAGGCCCGCATCGAGCCGCCGATGTAGATGCCCACGGCACGGTAGGGGGAGGCCAGCCAGGACTGCATCGTCGCGACGCTCGGGGCGGCGCACGCGTCGAACGCCATCCCGGAGAAGGGGTGTGGCCCCGAGGTCGCGGCGGTCGAGGTCGTGCCCGGGGAGGCGGTGGCCGTGGAGGCAGTAACCGACGAGGACGAGGCGGACGGGGTGGCTGCCGTCGTGCCGGCGGCTGCGACCGGGGCCGTGCGCGTGACCGCCGAGCTCGCGGTCGCGGTGGCGAGGACGTCGTCGACCCTCGACTCGCTCGCGCCCCACGTGGCGTCGACCTGCACGTCCTGTGCCGTGAACCTCGCCACCTTGGTGCCGGCGACGCGGTCGGTGCCGGTGTGGGCCCGGAGCGTGCCGAGGGCGGTCGTCCTCGAGGTCGTCGCCGTGCTGGCGCGGTCGGAGCCCGGGTGCAGCCAGATCGTCTCGGCGCGCCCGACGAGGTGCGCGGGGCAGTCCTGCTGGGAGCCCGGTCGGCCGAGGTAGACGGCCCGCACGTCGAGGCGGACGCAGCGGGTGGGGTCGGCGTCGAGGTCGACGACGGCCCAGTCGGACGGAACGGAGAGGTGGACGCCGCGGTAGTCCACGGATCGCGTGCCCGTGGGTGTCACGGCCGAGGCCGGCGCGGGGGTCGCTGTCGCGGGAGTCGCTGTCGCGGGAGTCGCCGGTGCTGGAGCCGCCGTCAGGGCAGCGGCGCTCGCGCTGGAGACTGCACCGAACGCCAGTGCGGCAGCACCGACGAGTGCCGTGAGTCGGCGGGGTGAACCGGGCATGTCAGAACCTCTCGAGCGTCACGGCGGTGGTCCGGACGGCACGTGGATCCCGGCGGAGGCACGGCACAATTCGGGTGAATCGGACCACCCCCGTCGGAGGGTACCGGCTCGCCGCACCGCTGGGGCCCTTCCGGGCTCGTCAGCTGCCCGGGCGGGGTGCCGGCCCGCCGATCACGTCGTGAGGAGGTATGCCGGGTGCTCGGGGACCGCTCCCGTGTCGCGCAGGTGCCGGGCCAGGTGGAGGGCGCCGTCGAGGGCACCACCGCGGGCCGCTGAGCGCCGGGCGCCCGCGCCGACCCGGGCGAGCCGGTCGTCGAGAGCGTCCGCGACCGGTCGGGCGCTGAGGAGGCCGCCGGTCGCCGTGAGGACCGGGTCGGTCAGGCCCTCCGCCGCGCGCAGCAGCGAGTCGGCGAGGTCGGCGCCGGAGCGGGCGCAGAGGGCGTGGGAGACGTCGTCGTCGGCGGCGGCCGCCGTGACGAGCGGGGCGACGGCGGCGAGGCGCTCGGGGGCGTCGGGGCTCGTCATGACGAGCCGCGGCCAGCCCTCCGGAGGGCCGAGCAGGTCGCTGGCCGCTGCCAGCAGGAGCGGCGACCCGTCGGGGAGCCCGTCGTGGGCGCGCAGTGCGGCGCGGAGTCCGGCCATGCCGAGGGTCGCCGCCGACCCGGCGTCGCCGAGCACGTGCCCCCACCCGTCGACCCGGCGCCACTGCTGCTCGAAGTCGGTGCCGAACGCGACCGCCCCGGTGCCCGCCGCGACGACCGCGCCGGGACCGATCCGGCCCGTCGCGCCGACGAGGTTGGCGACGGCGTCGCTGACGACGACGGTGCGCTCGGCGCCCAGGCCCTGCGCCACGGTGCGCAGCACCTCCGACCGGTCGGCGAGGAAGAGCAGGCCGCGCATCGACCAGACGACGACCGCGGGAGCCGCTGTGCCACGACGGGCCTCGTCGTCTGGGCGCGCTCCCAGCAGGGCGCGGGCGTCGGACACGAGCGCTGCGACGTCGATGCCGCCCGCCCCGACCCGCACGCCCGGTGCCGTGAGCACGGGGCCGGGCGACACGGCACACGTCTGCAGTCGGAGGCCCGACCCGCCGACGTCGACGGCCACGACCCGCTGCCCGCTCACGCGAGCGAGCCGATCACTTCGCCATGCCGGCGGTCAAGCCCGCGACGATCTGCTTCGTGGCGACGAGGAAGAGCACGATGAGCGGGACCGTCGTGATGACGAGCCCGGCGAAGACGGCCGAGTAGTTCGTCGCGTTCTCGCCGAAGAAGCTCGTCAGCCCGACCGGGAGGGTGTACTTGTCCTCGCTGCGCAGCAGCACGAGCGGGAAGAGGAAGTCGTTCCAGATCGGCACGAACCGGAAGACGGCCACGGTCGCGAGGGCCGGGCGCACGAGCGGGACCATGATCCGCCAGAAGGTCTGCCAGCTGCTCGCGCCGTCGAGCGCCGCCGCCTCCTCGAGCTCCTCGGGCAGCTGCCGGAAGAACGTCGTGAGGACGAAGATCGAGAACGGGATGCCCGATGCGGCGTACATGAGCATGAGACCGAGCCGCGAGTCGATGAGCCCGAGCCCGTCGAAGAGGTAGAAGATCGGCAGGATCGCGAGGTGGATCGGCAGCATCAGGCCGGAGAGGAAGAGCGCCTCCAGCCAGCGGAAGATCCGCGACCGCCCGCGGGCCAGCGCGTAGGCGGCCATCGTCGCGACGGCGGTCGAGATCGCGACCGCGCCGACCGTGACGAGGAGCGAGTTCCCGAAGTACGTCGCGAAGTTGCCGGTGGTCCACGCCTCGACGTAGCTGGCCGTCGTCGGGGGAGCGGGGAGGCCGAGCGGGTCGGTGATGAGGTCGGCGTTGGTGCGGAAGCTGTTGCTCACCATGAGCAGCAGCGGCACGAGCGCCAGGGCGGCATACCCCCAGAGGAGCACGCTGGCACCCGCGCCGCCCACGGGACGGTTGACCCGCGGTGGGCGCCGGCGGCTGCCCTGGGCCGGACGGGCCGCGACCTGCTCCTGCGGCGCCTCGGTGGTGACGACGGCCGTGGTCATGCGGTGATCCTCCGCTCGTGACGGCGCAGCACGGCCGTGGCGGCGTAGGCGCCACCGAAGATGATGAGGAAGAGCAGCGTGGCGAGGGCCGAGGAGCTGCCGATGGCGTCGGTCGCTCCCGAGTCGAACGCCGTGCGGTAGAAGAGCAGCGACACGAAGTCCGTTGCGCCCGCGGGGTTTCCGGTCGAACCACCGAAGGCGTAGGGGAGCGCGAAGGCCTCCATGGCGAAGATGAACGTCAGGACCGACACCGTGCCGATGGCGGGCACGAGCAGCGGCAGCGTGATCTTGAAGAACGCCTGCCGGTTGCTCGCGCCGTCGACGCGGGCCGCCTCGGTCAGCTCCTCCGGGACGCCACCCAGTGCGGCGCCGTAGAGCAGCACGGGGAAGCCGATCCACTGCCACACGCTGACGAGGATGACGACCCAGATGGCCGTCTTCGGGTCACCGAGCCACGGGAGGGCCCATGACTCGAGGCCGACCTTCGTCAGCAGCGTGTTGACCGGCCCGAACGTCGGCGACAGGAGCAGCGTCCAGAGGTAGCCGATGACGATCGGGCTGACGAGGTAGGGCATCGCGTAGAGCGTCTGCAGCATCCGGCGACTGCGCGGACGCGTGTAGAGCAGGTAGGCGATCGTGAGCCCGAAGGTGTTCTGGATGAGCATCGTGCCGATGAAGAAGAGCACGTTGTGCAGCAGCGCCCGCGGGAGGTCTGTCGTGAACGGGGCCCTGGTGAAGAGCGTCACGAAGTTCTCGAGGCCCGCGAACGCTCCGCGGGTCGTGCCCTGCCACTGGAAGAAGGCGTAGGAGAACGCCGTCACCATCGGGTAGAGCACGAACACCGCGAAGAGCGCGAGCGCCGGAGCGACGAAGACCAGGCCGGTGCGGCGCCTCATGCAGGAACCGTCACGCGCTCGGCTTGAACCAGGTCTTGACGCCGGTCTCGAGGTCCTGGCTCACCGCGGTGGCGTCCTTGGAGCCGAGCAGCATCTCCTGCAGGCCCTTGCCGAGCAGGTCGGTGCCCGTGGGTGCGCCGTAGCGGAAGTCGGTGAGCAGCAGGTACGGCGAGCCGGACTTCGTGTAGTTCTCGCTCATCTGCTTGAGCAGCGGGTCGGTCGGCTCGACACCCGGCACGGCCGAGATCTGCTTGATGTCGTCGTTGACCATCTGGCCGAACTCCTTCGTGGTCATCCACTTCACGAGCTCCGTGGCCTCGGTCGGGTGCTTCGACTTGGCGGAGACGGCGAAGTTGCCATCGGCCCATCCTGCCGTCGTCGCCTCGGACCCGCTCGGCGAGCCCGGGGCCGGCGGCACCTGGAAGATGCCGATCTTCATGGCCGGGTTGGCCTTCTGGAAGACGGACAGGTCGAAGCTGCCACCGGGGATCATCGCGGCCTTCTCGGCCGAGAAGAGCGTCTGCGCGTCGGTCTGGGCCACGCCGGTGGCGTTCTTGGGCATGTACTTCTCGAGGTCGCCCACGACCTGCACCGACCCGACCCAGTCAGGGTCGGTGAAGGTCTTCTGGCCCGAGAGGACCTCGCCCTGGAAGGCCTTGCCGCCGAAGCGCGGGGCAGCGAGCACCTCGTGGACGATCGGGAGCGTCCAGTCGTCCTTGGCGCCGATGGCGATCGGCGTGACGCCGGCCGCCATGAGCTTGTCGTTGGCGGCGATGAACTCGGCCCACGTGGTGGGGGCCTTGATGCCGTTCTTCTCGAAGAGGCCCTGGTTGTAGAACATCTGGACGGTCTGGCGCGCGAGTGGCACCGAGTACGTCTTGCCGTCCTCCTTGCCCTTGGCGCTCGCGACGACGTTCTCGTCCCAGCCCGCGAGGTCGACCTTGCCGTCGAGCGGCAGCAGCGACTTGCTCGCGACGGTGCCCTGGAGCTGGCCGTAGGAGCGCACCTGGGGCACGTCGGGGCCGCTCGAGCCGGCGAGGCCGGTCGCGAGGATCTTGTTGTACTCCGTCGCCTTGAACGCCTTGAAGTCGATGGTGACGCCGGGGTGGGCCTTCTCGTACGCGTCGAAGATCTTGGTGTACGCCGCCTCGTCCTCCACGCGCCACGACCACACCGTCAGGGTGACCTTGCCGTCGTCACCGCCGCTCGAGGAGCCCGAGGAGGAGGGCGAGCAGGCGGTCACGACGAGCGCTCCGGAGAGCGCGGCGATCGTGAGGACCGTGCGGCGTGCGCGCCGCGACGAGCCGGGGAGGCGTGAGGCGAACGTCATGGTGGTGCTCCTGTCGGGTTCTGCTGGGTGCCTGGGGGTCGGCACGGGTGGGTGGGAGGGTGGTGGGTTCAGCGTTCGGGGGTCGGGGCGGCCGGTGCGGCCACCTGGCCGCCGAGGGACGTCAGCGCGTGGGCCACGGAGCCGTCGTGGGCCGCGATCGCGTTGCGGGCCGTGGCGGCGTCGATGCCCGCGAGCATCGAGAGCAGTGCGGGCTTGAGCTCGCCGTCGGCGTCGTCGAGCGCCCGCCGGGCCTGCTCGGCGTCGGCGCCGGTGGCCTCCTGGAGGATCCGGACGACGCGGCCGCGGAGCTTGGCGTTCGTCGCGACGACGTCGACCATGAGGTTGCTCCACGTGCGGCCGAGGCGGATCATCACGGCGGTCGAGAACGAGTTGAGGACGAGCTTCTGGGCGGTGCCGGCCTTGAGGCGGGTCGAGCCGGTCAGCGCCTCGGGTCCAGTGCGCACGGCGAGCAGCAGGTCGGCGTGGACGGCGACCTCGGCGTCCGGGTTGGCGGTGACGAGGGCCGTGACGGCGCCGAGCTCGCGAGCCCGCGCGAGAGCGCCGGCCACGAACGGCGTACGCCCGGAGGCCGTGAGGCCGATGGCGATGTCGCCGGGACGCAGGGCCTCGGCCTCCTCGCGACCGAGGTCGACGTCGTCCTCGACGTTCTCGACGGCCTCGAGCAGGGCGCCGGGGCCACCCGCGTGGTGGGCCACGACGAGCCCGGCCGGGGCGTTGAAGGTGGGGCGCAGCTCGGCGGCGTCGAGCACGGCGAGGCGTCCGGACGTGCCGGCGCCGAAGTAGTGGACGGCCCCGCCGGCGCGGAGCGACTCGACCGCGCGGTCGACGAGGAGGGCCAGCTCGGGGAGGACCTCACCGACGGCACCGGCCACCGTCGCGTCCTCGGCGTTGAGGGCCCGGAGGATGTCGAGGGAGGTGTGCGTGTCGATGGACGTCGTCCCCGGATGGCGCTCCTCGGTGGGGGCGTCCACGGTCACCTCGCTGCTCACCCGTGCGAGGTTAGTTTCCTACGTCGCCAGCGTCAATGCCGTAAATGAGTAACATTCGCGTCACGGTCCCCAGTCCTCGAGTGAGCGCTTCGTCCCACTCGACTGAGCGCCGCGTCCCACGCGTCGCCGACTCCGGGACGTATGCCTGTGGCTCGGCGCTCACTCGACTGTGACTGGGCGCTCACTCGAGTTGGTCAAGGGCCTCGGTGTCAGTCGGTGACGTGGTGGCCGGCGACGGCCTCGCGGGTGTCGGCGACGGCCTTGCGGGCCTTGCGCAGGTTGCGCTGCGCGACGGCGATGTAGAGGCAGTCGACGACGGTCAGGGCGGCGATGCGGCTCGCCGTGGCGCCGGAGCGCAGGCTCGTCTCGCGTGCCGCCGTCGTCAGGAGGATGTCGACGCCGGAGGCCAGCCGGGACAGCGGGAAGTTCGTGATCGCGAGCGTCCGCGCACCCGTCGAGCGCGCCGCCGCCAGCGCCTCGATGGTCTCGGTCGTCGTGCCGGAGTGCGAGATGCCGACCGCGATGTCGCCCGGGCCGAGCAGCGTCGCGCTCGTCAGGGCGATGTGGGGGTCGTTCCACGCGAAGGCGACGATGCCGATGCGGTGCAGCTTCTGCTGGAGGTCGGTGCCGACGATCGAGCTCGCGCCGATGCCGTAGATGTCGACGCGACCGGCCCGGGCGATGGCTGCCGCCGCCGAGGCGAGGGCGTCGCGGTCGAGCTGCTGGGCGGTCTCCTCGACGGCGCTCGCGTCGCTGAAGGCCACCTTGGCGATGATGTCGTCGATGGTGTCGCTCGCGCTGATGTCGGTGCCGCCGCGGTTCATGGTGCGCGGGTGGGCCGACTCCTCGGCGAGCGCGAGCCGCAGCTGCGGGTAGCCGGGCAGCCCGAGCCGACGGCAGAAGCGCAGCACCGTCGTCTCGGACGTGCGTGCTGCCGTGGCCAGCTCGCTGATGGTCAGGCCGGCGGCGCGGCGCGCGTCGGCGAGGACGATGTCGGCGACACGGTCCTCGGCGGGCGACAGCGAGGGCTTGATCCCCCGCAGGCGGATGAGCAGCGACGCGCTCGCGGCACCTGCGGGG
This sequence comes from Terrabacter sp. Soil811, assembly GCF_001429655.1. Classification (NCBI taxonomy): domain Bacteria; kingdom Bacillati; phylum Actinomycetota; class Actinomycetes; order Micrococcales; family Intrasporangiaceae; genus Terrabacter; species Terrabacter sp. Soil811. The sequence goes on along the minus strand of NZ_LMSX01000001.1, from coordinate 1,013,211 downwards.
GACGAGGCCCCGTCCTCGGTCCTGGGCATGGGCCTACGCTACGGCGTCGCGGCCGGCGAGCCGCCAACCGTCCGCCGTGAAGGCGCCTGGTGTCTTCTCGCCGTCGAGCAGGACGCCGCCCGGTCCCCGGACGACGACGTCGTCGACGGCGACGCCCCGACCGAGGTAGCCCCCGTCGGTCGTGTGCCGCCAGCGCAGCAGCTGCGACCCGGCCGGCAGGTCGGCCCGCACCTGCACCCAGCGCCGCGTGCCGGCGCCGGAGATGACGCCGTCGGCCGTCTCGGTCTGCCCGCGGTCGACGACGTCGAACGGCAGGGCCGTCCACGTCGCGCCTCCGTCGGTGGAGCGCTCGAGGTGTAGCAGGTCGGTCTCCTCGGTGTCGAGGAAGAGGTCGAAGCCGAGGCGCGCACCTCCCGGACCGACGGGGAGGGCGGGTGTCGTCAGGGTGGTGGTCGTCGCGTTGTCGGACCCCGTGAACCAGGCCGTGTCGCCGTGGCGCGGGCGGATGCCCATCGACGCGGCGAGCCCATGGGCCCACTCGCGACGGGCGAGGTTGATCGATCCCCAGTTGCGAGAGGGGTGCACGCGGTTGGTGAGCAGGATCGCGAACGACCGCGACGTGAAGTCGATGACGATCGACGTGCCCGTGTAGCCGGTGTGGCCCGCGGTGCGGGGGCCCGACAACGCGTCCATGTACCAACGCTGGTCGAGCTCGAAGCCGAGGCCGTGCGAGTCGCCGGGGAAGGCGCCGTTGAAGTTCGTGATGAGCGCCTCGACGCTCTTGCGGCTGAGGATGCGCTCGCCGCGGTAGGAGCCGCCGTTGAGCAGCGCCTGCGAGAGGATCGCGAGGTCGTCGACGGTGGAAAAGACCCCGGCGTGGCCGGCGACCCCGCCCAGCGACCAGGCGTTCTCGTCGTGGACCTCGCCGCGGACCATGCCGCGCGGCGGCGCCGTCTGGTACTCGGTCGCCGCCGTCCGGGCCTTGTCGGTCGGGTTGTAGCCGGTGTCCTTCATCCCGAGCGGCGCCGTGATCCGGTCGTGGACGACGGTGTCGAGCGGCTCGCCCCGCAGCTTCTCGACCATGACGCCGAGGGTGATGAGGTTGAGGTCGCTGTAGAGGTAGGTCGTGCCCGGCGCGTTGGTCAGCGGCTGGTCCATGACGGCCTTGATGCGCGAGGCCTTGTCGGGCCACTTGCTCCACAGCGGCAGCCACGAGGTGAAGCCGGACGTGTGCGTCAGCAGCTGGCGCACCGTCACGGCCCCCTTGCCGCCCGCGGCGAACTCCGGGAGGTATGCCGCCACCGGGCTCTCCAGGGAGACGCGCCCCTCCTCGATGAGCTGGACGACGGCGATCGAGGTGAAGAGCTTGGACACCGAGGCGAGGTCGAAGATCGTGTCGGTGCGCATCGGCTCCCACTGGTCGCGGGGCAGCTCGGTGCTTGCGTCGGCGTAGCGGAGCGCCCAGCCGCTCGCGTCGCGTTCGACGATGCGTCCCTCGTGGCCCATGATCCCGACGGCGCCGGCGAAGAGCGGGTGTCCGCTCGCGTCGACCTGCTCGTGGGCGTGGATCCGGTCGACGGCCTCGGCGATCGGGGCCGGGTCGAGCCCCAGTGACGCGGGGCTCGCGTCGGACAGCACGGTGTTGGGCGGCGCGAAACCGCGGTCGGGCTTGCTGAAGTCGTCGGCCGTCGCGGAGCCGACGGGTCCCGCGGTCACGAGACTGCCCGCGAGGGCGAGACTGCCGAGGGCAGCGGGGACGAGGGTGCGCAGGCGCATGTCACTCCTAGATCGTGCAACAGGTCGTGCAGCGGGTGGTGAGCCGGTGGACAGGTCAGTTCGAGGGGCCGCGGTAGAGGAGGTACTGCTGGCGCCGCGCGTCGAAGGCCGCGAGCTCGTCGCGCCACGCGCCGACGACCTCGGCGGCGGGGGCGCCGGCCGAGATCTGGGTGCGGAGCCGCTGGGAGCCGGTCAGCTTGTCGATCCAGTAGGGTCGCGCCGGGTCGTAGGAGTCGTAGCGCCAGGCGAAATCGCTGTAGAGCGCCTTGGCCGCGACGAGCATCTCGACGCTCGAGCGGATCGGGTCGAAGGCGGACGGGTCGGTGACGTGCAGCTGGACGCCGCCGCAGACGAGTCCGGTGTGCTTGCTGAACGTCGGGGAGAAGTAGGCCTCGCGGAAGCCCACGCCCGGAAGGTCCAGGGCGGCGAGGCGTTCGGCCCACCGGAAGTCGACGTAGGGCGCGCCGATGAGCTCGAACGGCCGGGTCGTGCCGCGGCCCTCGGAGAGGTTGGTCCCCTCGAACATCCCCGTGCCGGGGTAGACGAGCGCGGTGTCGGGAGTCGGCATGTTGGGACTCGGCATGACCCACGGGAGCCCGGTGACGGCATACGGCACGTCCCTGCGCCAGCCCTTGACCTCGATGACGGACAGCTCGCGCAGGCGGCCGCCCGCGTCAGCCGTGAGGAACTCGCCGTCGAAGTAGCGGGCCAGCTCGCCGACCGTCATGCCGTGCGCCTGGACGATCTCCTTGGCGCCGACGCCGGAGGTCCACGGCGTGGTCATCATCGGCCCGATCGCCGTGCCGCCGATGGGGTTCGGGCGGTCGAGCACGACGAAGCGGGCGCCGACGGCGACGGCCGCGCGCATCGCCGTGTACATCGTCCAGATGTAGGTGTAGAAGCGCGAGCCGACGTCCTGGATGTCGAAGACGACGGTCTCGACGCCGGCCGTGCGGAAGAGCGTCGTCATCTTGGCGGCGTTGGCGCCGTAGGCGTCGTAGACCATGAGCCCGGTGCGCGGGTCGGTGTGGTTGCCCTCGGAGTCGCCGGCCTGCGCGGTGCCGCGGAAGCCGTGCTCGGGCCCGAAGACGCCGACGATGTCGACGGCGCCGGACTCGTGCATCTCGTCGACGATGGTGCGCAGGTTGGTGAGGATGCCGGTCGGGTTGGTGATGATCCCGACCTTCTGGCCCGAGAGCGCCGACCAGCTCGAGGCGGCGGCGCTCTGCGCGCCCGTCGTGACGGGGTTGTTGGGGTAGTTGCTGGCGTATGCCGTCGGGCCGGCCTGCGCAGCAACGGAACCCGCTGCTGTGGCGGGGATGGCGACGGCGCCGAGGGCGCCGGCGGTGAGCAGCTGCCTGCGGTTGAGGTTGGTCATCTGGTCGCTCCCTGTCGTGGCGGGTGTCAGTAGGTGAGGCCGTGGCCGAACGGGTAGAGCACCGTGGCCGGGTCGCCCGCCACGGGGATGTCGACGGGCAGCGAGGCCGTCGGCGCGACGTCGCCCGTGATGACACGCGCCACCGCCTCGATCGCGACGGGGCTGTAGGAGTACGTCGCGAGGTAGGTCGGGGCGCTCGTGAAGTAGGCGATGTCGTAGGGGTCGCGCACGGCGACGACGACGACGGTCTTCCCGGTGGCGAGGAGCGCCTTGACGAGCTTCTGCTGCCCGCCACGGGTGTCCGTGACGCTCGTGTCCCAGGCCTTCATCGTCGTGACGACGACGACGTCCTTGTCGGCGGCCGCCGCGACGGCGGAGGCCACCACCGTGTCGGTGGGCGACGTGCCGGTCTGGACGGTCTGGACCGTCGCGCCCTTGGCCGTCATCGCTGCCGCGAGGGTCGCCGTCGTCGAGACGCCGTAGCCGGTGACGAGGACCTTCTTGCCGGCCGGGGCGATCGGGAGGGCCTTGGCGTCGTTCTTGACGAGCGTCGTCGTGCGGTCGGTGACCGAGCTCGCCGACGCGAGGTGCGCAGGCGTGCCGACGACCGACGAGAGCGCGGCGGGGTCGGCGTACGGTCGGGCCACGATGCCGCGGCGGTACTTGAGGCCCAGCACGCGGCGTACCTTCGCGTCGAGCTCGCTGCGCGGGATGCGGCCGCCGCGGACCGCGGCGATGACGGCGGCGTAGGCGTCGTCCATCGCGGGGGTCATGAGCAGCTGGTCGACGCCGGCGAGGAGGGCCCGGACGGCCACCTCGGCGTCGCCGTAGAGGTCGCGGACGCCCTGCATGGCGAGCGAGTCGGTGACGATCACGCCCTCGTAGCCGAGCTCCCCGCGCAGCACGCCCGTCATGATCGGCTTGCTCAGCGTGGCCGGGTTGCCCGAGTCGTCGAGCGCCGGGAACGACAGGTGCGCCGTCATGATCATGTCGATCTGCTCGTTGATGGCGGCCTTGAAGGGCGGCGCGTCGATCGACTCCCACTGCTCGCGCGTGTGGGTGATGATCGGGAACGCGACGTGGCTGTCGGTTGCGGTGTCACCGTGGCCGGGGAAGTGCTTGGCCGACGACGCCACGCCACCGTCGCGCTGGTAGCCGGCGACCTGCGCGGCCGCCAGCTCGGCGGCGAGGGCGGCCCGGGACGAGAAGGACCGCGTGCCGATGACGGGGTTGAGCGGGTTGACGTTGACGTCGCAGTCGGGGGCGAAGTTCGTGTTGACGCCCATGGCGAGCAGCTCGCGGCCGGTGATCGCGGCGGCCGTGCGGGCGTCGGCGGCGCTCCGGCCCGCCCCAAGGGCCATCGAGCCGGGGAACTGCGTGGCGGGCGGCCCGATGCGTGTCACCACGCCCTGCTCCTGGTCGGTCGCGATCTGGAGGGGGATCCGGACCTTGCTCGACTGCGTCAGGGCCGCCTTCTGCAGGCCGTTGGAGAGGCCGACGATCTGGTCGGGGTTCTGCACGCTGTCGGTCCAGGCGAAGTAGATGACACCACCGAGGTGGTACTTCTGCACGACCTCCGCCGGGCTCGCGACGCCGTAGAGCGGGACGTTGCGGCTGTCGGGGGTCGTGGCGTCCTTGCCGTAGACGTTCTGGATGAAGAGCTGACCGACCTTCTCCTCCAAGGACATCCGGGCGATCGTCGCGGTCACCCAGCCCGTCTCGCCGGCGGTCGCTGCAGGCGAGGAGCCCGCGGCGGCGCGGGCGCTTCCGGCTGCCGCACCGGCCGCTGCTGCGGCGAGGCCGCCCGCGATCACGGAGCGACGTGAGAGTTCGGACATGGACATGGTGCCTCCAGGAATGTGAAGAATTCACGCAATCTGCCGTCGCGCCGGAACTTACCTACGTACCGTGGCGTAGGCAACAGATAGCGGCGTGCCATCTCACGACGCGCCGGGCGGGGACCGGCCCACCGGCCCCACCCGCCGGCCTCGCTCACCAGCCGGCGAGGGACCTCACGGTCTGCACGGTGTCGACCTCGGAGACCGGCTTGTCGTCGCGGTAGCGCAGCACCCGGGCGAAGCGCAGGGCCATGCCGCCGGGGTAGCGCGACGACTTCTGCACGCCGTCGAAGGCGATCTCGACGACCTGCTCGGGGCGCAGTGGCACGACACCCCACTGCTGGTCCGAGCGCCCCGCCTCGACGTCCGTCGGGTCGAGCGCCAGGCCGCTGAACCGCTCGGTCTGCCAGGCGAGCATCTCGTCGGTCATCCCCTTGAAGGTCTTGCCGAGCATGACGAGCTCACCGGTGTCGGCGTCGCGGGCGCCGAGATGGATGTTGGACAGCCACCCCCGGCGCCGACCGCTACCCCACTCGACCGCGAGCACGACGAGGTCGAGGGTGTGCCGCGGCTTGACCTTGACCCATCCGGGACCGCGGCGGCCGGCGAGATACGGCAGCGCGGGGTCCTTGACGACGACGCCCTCGTGCCCGGCCGCGACGAGGTCGGCGAAGAACTGCTGGGCGCGCTGGGGGTCGGCGGTGCGCTCGCGCGGCACCCGCCACGCCGGCGGCACCGTCGCGGCGAGGCGCTCCCAGCGCACGTGCGCGGGCTCGTCGAGCAGGTCCTCGCCGTCGAGGTGGAGCACGTCGAAGAAGTAGGGCGTGAGCGGCACCTCCTCGCGCAGCCGGTCGACGTCGGCGCTGCTCGCCGTGCGGGCGCCCGTCACCTGGAAGGGCTGGGGCCGGCCGCCGTCGGCCAGGGCGATGACCTCGCCGTCGAGGACGAGGGTCTCGACGTCGAGGGCTGCGAGCGCCTCGGTGATCTCGGGCATCCGGTCGGTGACCTCGTCGAGCGTGCGGGTGAAGAGGCGCACGGTGCCCGGGCTCGTGCGGTTGTCGACGTGGGCCTGGAGGCGTATGCCGTCGAGCTTGGTCTCGACGACGACCTCGCCTCCCAGCGTGGCGAGCGCTGCGGCGACGTCGGGGGCCGAGCCGGCGAGCATCGGGCGCAGCGGGCGGCCGACCTCGAGGGTGAGCGCCTCGAGGGCCTCGGTGCCCCCGGTGAGGGCGGCCCGGGCGACCGGCCCCGCGAAGCCGGCGAGCATGACGGCCCGGCGCACCGCGGCGTCGGGGACGTCGGCGGCCCTGGCGACGGCCTGGAGCATGACGCCGTCGCCGGCGCCCTGCCGGGTCTCTCCGGTGATGAGTCCGCGGAGCCAGGCCTGCTCGTCGGCGGTGGCGCGTCGGAATAGCTCGCGCACGGCGGAGGAGCGGGCGGCGCCGGACCCGGACCCGCCGATGGCGGCGATCGCGGTGGCGGCGGCGTCGACCTCCTCGACGGTCAGGGTCGAGGTGTCGGCCGGCTCGGGCAGGCCCTGCAGGCCGCGCCAGCTGACGCCGATGCGCCGCTGGGGGAGCGCGCCCGACAGGTGGGCGGTGACGACCTCGACGACGTCGGGACCGTCCTGCGCCGCACGCCGCAGGCAGGCCGCCAGCGCCTCGACCTTCGCGGTGCGCGACGACGTGGCGGCGACGGTGTGCGAGGTGGCGACGACGTCGGAGAGCTGCATGCCCCGATCCTGCCCGCTCCCACCCACATCCCCACCGTCGAGAGGCCACAGTTTGTGGGTGGCCAGGTGTCGAGGGGCCAAGGTCTGCGGGTGCCCGGACTAGATTCGCAGGATGAGTGGCATCGTCGACCGGACTCGCGGTCTCGTGCGCAGGGTCGCGCTCGGCACGGCAACCGCGGTCGGCGCGCTGCTCGTGACCGCCCGGACCACGCCCTGGCCGTCGGCGCTGCTCATCCGGGCGGTCTTCGACCGTGGGGCCGCGCACGCGAGCGCCGCCCTGGAGAAGCACGTCCCGGGCGACCTCGTCGAGGTCGTCGACGAGGCGTATGACATCTCCTCCCCCGACGGGCGGCTCGACGTCTTCCGGCCACCTCGGACCGAGCCGCTGCCCACGGTGGTCTGGGTGCACGGCGGTGCGTTCGTGTCCGGGTCGAAGGGCGACGTCGCCAACTACCTCCGGGTGCTCGCCGGCCGCGGGTTCACGACGGTCGGGGTCGACTACTCGATCGCCCCCGGCTCGCGCTATCCCACGCCCGTCAAGCAGGTCGCCGCCGCGCTCGACCACCTCGTCGACCACGCCGACCGGCTCGGCGTCGACCCGGCGCGCATCGTCCTCGCCGGCGACTCGGCCGGCGCCCAGATCGCTGCGCAGGTCGCGCTGCTCGCCAGCGACGCTGCCTACGCGAAGGACGTCGGCATCGAGGTGGACGTGCCGCCGGCGTCCCTCAAGGGTCTCGTGCTCTTCTGCGGCGCCTACGACTTCAGCCTCGCGCAGGGTTCGACCCGGCTGGGCAGCTGGCTCATCGACACGGCCATCTGGTCCTACCTCGGCTCGACCCGGCGCCACGACGAACGGACGACCCGTCAGGGCTCGGTTCCGGTGCACGTCACGTCGTCGTTCCCCCCGGCCTTCGTCTCGGCCGGGAACGGTGACCCTCTCCTCCCGCACACGGTCGCGCTCGTCGAGGCACTCGACCGGCACGGCGTCGACCACGACGCCCTGCTCTTCGACGACGGCCACGAGCCGCGGCTCGGGCACGAGTTCCAGTTCGACCTCGACACCGCGGACGGGCGCGAGGCACTGGACCGGGCGGTCGCCTTCATCGAGCGCGTCGCCGGCTGAGGACCGCGCGAACTCTGGCCCCTCGACGGTCGAGGGGTGGGGCGGGGCGGCACTTGACGTGGAGGGGCTCTTGTCGTCAAGGTAAGCAAGCGCTTAGTCCATCGCGAGGAGCACCATGCCCGACACCGCCGTCGTCACCGGAGCAGCCCGGGGGATCGGCCGCGCCATCGCCACCCGCCTGGCCCGCGAGGGCTGGCAGGTCGTCGTCGCCGACCTCGACGCCGCCGAGCTCCAGGCGGTCGCGGACGAGCTGGGCGCCCTCGCGGTCCCGGGCGACACGTCGACCGACGCCGGCGTGCAGCACCTCGTCGACACGGCATACGACCGCCTGGCGCACGTCGACGTCTTCTTCGCCAACGCGGGGATCGGCACCCTCAAGGGTCTTGACGCCTCGGACGACGAGTGGACGCGCACCCTCGAGACGAACGTCCTCGCCCACGTGCGTGCCGCCCGGCACCTCGTGCCGCGCTGGCTCGACACCGGTGGCGGGCGCCTCGTCGTCACCGCCTCGGCCGCCGGGCTGCTGACGATGCTCGGCGACGCGCCCTACTCCGTGAGCAAGCACGGCGCCGTCGCCTTCGCCGAGTGGCTGAGCGCGACCTACCGCCACCGCGGGATCGTCGTCCAGGCGATCTGCCCCCAGGGCGTGCAGACCCGGATGCTCGACGGCTCCGGCCCGCTCAAGGACCTGCTCACCCTCGACGCGACGCTGACCGCCGACGAGGTCGCCGACGCCGCGTTCCGGGCGCTCGCGGGCGATGAGTTCTACGTCCTCCCGCACCCCGAGGTGAGCGGCTACTACGCGCAGCGCGCCGCCCACCCCGACGCCTGGCTCGCCGGCATGAACCGGCTCCAGCAGAAGCTCGACCACCAGACCGCCGACCAGCAGGAGAACGCATGACCGACCAGCCGAACACCTCCCAGCGCACCGCCATCGTCACCGGGGCCGCGCGCGGCATCGGCGCCGCCGTGGCCAAGCGCCTCGCCTCCGACGGGTATGCCGTCGCCGTCCTCGACCTCGACGAGTCCGCCTGCGCTGCAGTGGTGTCCGAGATCGAGTCCGCGGGTGGCACGGGTCTCGCCGTGGGTGTCGACGTGTCCGACGAGGCGGCCGTGCAGGCGGCCGTCGACCGCGTCGCGTCCGAGCTCGGTGCCCCGACGGTGCTCGTCAACAACGCCGGCATCATCCGCGACAACATGCTCTTCAAGATGAGCGCCGACGACTGGGACGCCGTCATGAACGTCCACCTCCGCGGCTCCTTCCTCATGACGCGGGCGACGCAGAAGCACATGATCGACGCGAAGTTCGGCCGGATCGTCAACCTCAGCTCGACCTCCGCGCTCGGCAACCGCGGGCAGGCCAACTACTCCGCCGCCAAGGCGGGCCTCCAGGGCTTCACGAAGACCCTCGCCATCGAGCTCGGCAAGTTCGGCGTCACGGCCAACGCCATCGCCCCCGGCTTCATCGCCACCGACATGACGCGCCAGACGGCCGAGCGGATGGGCATCACCTTCGAGCAGTTCCTCGAGGGCGCCGCCAAGGAGATCCCGGTGGCCCGCGTCGGCCAGCCCGAGGACATCGCCGCCACGACCTCCTTCCTCGTGCGCGACGAGGCCGGCTTCGTCTCCGGCCAGGTCATCTACGTCGCCGGCGGACCGAAGGACTGACGTGACCGACGCCCGCGACGCCGCCCCCGACGGGGACCCGCCCGGCCTGCCGCTCGACCGGCTCCGGCGATTCCTCGACGACACGGCGCCCGACCTGCTGTCGGGCCCGCTCAGCGGGAGGGTCGTCGCGGGCGGCAAGTCCAACCTCACCTACGAGGTCGGTGACGGCACCCGCACGGTCATCGTGCGCCGGCCGCCGCTCGGCCACGTGCTCGCCACCGCGCACGACATGGTGCGCGAGCACCGCGTCATCACCGCCCTGCGCGACACCGCCGTCCCCGTCCCCACGACGTATGCCGTGTGCGACGACCCCGACGTCGTCGGGGCGCCCTTCTACGTCATGGAGCGCGTCGAGGGCACGCCCTACCGCTTCGAGGCACAGCTCCAGCCCCTCGGCGCCGCACGGGTGCGGGCGGTCAGCGAGCGGATGGTCGACACCCTCGTCGCCCTGCACGCCGTCGACCCCGGGTCGGTCGGTCTCGGCGACTTCGGTCGCCCCGACGGCTTCCTCGAGCGGCAGGTGCGGCGCTGGAAGCAGCAGCTCGACGCCTCCCGCAGCCGGGACCTCCCGGGCATCGACGAGCTGCACGAGAGGCTCGCGGGATCCGTTCCGGCACAGGGTGACCCGACGATCGTCCACGGCGACTTCCGCCTCGACAACCTCCTCGTCACGAGCGACGACGAGGTCTCGGCGGTGCTCGACTGGGAGATGGCAACGCTGGGTGACCCCCTCACCGACGTCGCCCTGCTCGAGGCCTACCAGACCCTCCCGCTCATGATGGACAGCGTCGCCGTCTCCGACGTCTCGCGGACGCCGGGCTTCATCAGCGGTCCCGAGCTGCGCCAGCGGTATGCCGCCGCGAGCGGTCGCGACCTCGGGCACCTCTCGTTCCACCTCGGGCTCGCCTACTTCAAGCTCGCGGTGATCCTCGAGGGCATCCACTACCGCTACACCCAGGGCCAGACGGTCGGGAGCGGCTTCGCCCGCATCGGTGAGGCCACCGTCCCCCTCGTCACCGCCGGCCTCGCCGCCGTCAAGGAGAGCTGACCATGGACTTCGGATTCGACTCCCGCACCGAGGAGCTGCGCCAGGAGCTGCTCGGCTTCATGGACGAGCGCATCGTGCCGTCGCTGCCCGTCTTCGACGAGCAGGTATCGGCAATGCCCGACCGCTGGGCGTGGAGTACCGCGCCCGTGCTCCAGGACCTCCGGCAGGAGGCCCGCGACCTCGGGCTGTGGAACGTCTTCCTCCCCGGCGAGCACGGCGCCGGCCTGACGAACCTCCAGTACGCCCCGCTCGCCGAGATCACCGGCCGCTCCATCCGCCTCGCGCCCGCGGTCCTCAACTGCGCCGCCCCCGACACCGGCAACATGGAGGTGCTCGCCCAGTTCGGCAACGCCGAGCAGCAGGAGCGGTGGCTGAAACCCTTGCTGCGCGGCGAGATCCGCTCGGCGTTCGCGATGACCGAGCCCGACGTCGCGAGCAGCGACGCGACCAACATCGCCACGAGCATCCGGCGCGACGGCGACGACTACGTCATCAACGGCCGCAAGTGGTGGATCACCGGCGCGATGAACCCCGAGTGCGAGGTCCTCATCGTCATGGGCAAGACCGATCCCGACGCCGACCGGCACCGCCAGCAGTCGATGGTCCTCGTCCCGCGCGACACCCCCGGCGTGGAGGTCGTCCGCGGCATGGAGGTCTTCGGCTACGACGACCACGACCACGGCGGCCATGCCGAGCTGCGCTTCACGGACGTCCGCGTGCCCGCGAGCAACCTCATCGGCGAGGAGGGCACCGGTTTCGCCATCGCCCAGGCCCGCCTCGGCCCCGGCCGGATCCACCACTGCATGCGCTCGATCGGCCTCGCCGAGGTCGCCATCGAGGCCATGTGCCGCCGCGCCTCCGAGCGCGTCGCCTTCGGGCGGCCCATCGCCGAGCAGGGTGTCGTCCGCGACTGGATCGCCGAGTCCCGCGTGCGCATCGAGCAGCTGCGCCTGCTCGTGCTCAAGACCGCGTGGCTCATGGACACCGTCGGCAACAAGGGCGCCCACACCGAGATCCAGGCGATCAAGATCGCGACGCCCAAGACCGTCGAGTGGATCCTCGACAAGGCCATCCAGACCCACGGCGCCGCCGGGCTGAGCCAGGACACCGAGCTCGCGGCCGCCTTCGCCGGCATCCGCACGCTGCGCTTCGCCGACGGCCCCGACGAGGTGCACAAGAACGCCCTCGCCAAGGCCGAGCTGCGGAGGTATGCCGCCCGCTGACCCCCGCCGGACGGCATACGCCCGCCGGGCGCCCCACGGCACGACCCACCCGACCGCACGACGAAGGGACCGACGATGGACTTCGACCTCAGCGCCGAGGAGCGCGAGATCCGCGACTGGGTGCGCACCTTCGTGCGCAAGGAGATCGTGCCGCTGGAGCCGCAGGTGCTCGAGCGGGAGCGGCGGGGCGAGCGCGGGCTCACGGCCGAGGAGCTGAAAGCCCTTCAGGACAAGGCCCGCTCGTCCGGCTTCTTCGGCATCCAGACACCCGAGAGTCACGGCGGGATGGGCCAGGGTGCCGTCGTCGCCGCGCTCATCGAGATCGAGCTCGGCCGGTCGTTCGTGCCGTTCCGCTTCGCCGGCGAGGCCGACAACATCCTCTTCTCGGCCACCGAGGAGCAGCAGGACACCTACCTCCGCCCGACGATCGAGGGCACCCGGAGGTCGTGCTTCGCGATCACCGAGCCCGGGGCCGGGTCCGACGCCCGCGCCATCCGCACGAGTGCCCGACGCGAGGGCGACGAGTGGGTCATCAACGGCGAGAAGACCTTCATCACCGGCGGCAACGAGGCCGACTTCGTCATGGTCTTCGCCGTGACGGACAAGGAGAAGGGCGCCGACGGCGGCGTCACGTGCTTCCTCGTCGACCGCGACCGCGGGTGGACGAGCACCCCCATCGACACGATGGGCGAGTGGGGCCCGGCCGCGCTCGTCTTCGACGACGTCCGCGTGCCGCACTCCGCGATCCTCGGCGAGGAGGGCAAGGGCTTCGACCTCGCGATGCGCTGGATCGGCAAGGGGCGCTACATGCTGCCCGCGCGCGCGCTCGGCTCGTGCGAGCGGCTCGTCGAGATGGGGATGGAGTGGGCCCGCAACCGGGTCACCTTCGGCCAGCCCATCGCCGAGCGGCAGGCCATCCAGTGGATGGTCGCCGACTCCGCCGTCGAGATCGAGGCGCTGCGCTGGCTCGTGCTCGCCGCCGCCTGGCAGGTCGACCGCGGCCTCGACTCGCGCCAGTCCCAGTCGATGGCCAAGCTCTACGGCGGCGTCAAGGCCAACGAGATCGTCGACCGCGTGCTCCAGATGCACGGCGGCATGGGCTACACCCGCGAGCTACCCGTCGAGCGGTGGTACCGCGAGCTGCGCCTGCTGCGCATCTACGAGGGCACCGACGAGATCCAGCGCCGCACCATCGCGCGCAACCTGCTCAAGGGGCACGTGTCGGTGCGTGGGCACCTGGGCTGACGCGCGGCCGCACCCGACCCGGCGGCATACGCCCTCGACCAAACGAGCCCCGTCGGGGCCGGTGGGGAGGATGCTGTGGGGATGGCAGGCCCACCCGCAAGCGCGAAGCAGTTCAACAAGGTCGCCGTCCGGCTCGCCGGGCACCGCTTCTTCCCGCTCTGGGCGGTGCTGCGCCACCAAGGCCGCTCGAGCGGCAAGGACTACGCGACCCCCATCGCCGTCATCCCCACGCCGTCGACCTTCATCATCGCCCTCCCGTGGGGACGAGGCACCGACTGGGTCCGCAACGTCCGCGCGGCCGGCGGCTGCACGATCCGCTGGAAGGGCCGCGAGTTCACCTGCACCGAGCCGACATTCGTCGACAAGGCCGTCGCCCTCGCCGCGGCGAAGGGCATGACCCGGCGGGCGATCGACCGCCGCGACATGCCCGGCGGCTTCCTCCAGCTGACCCGGACCCCGGCCCCCGAGCACTCGGCGATGCAGTCCGGCTGGTGACGACCGGCCACTCCGGCCGACGACACGGGGTACGAAAAGTCCCTTTTGCCGGATTGTCGCCGTCTCTGCGACATCATGAGTCAATGAGGTCAGCGGAAAAGGCTGCACGTGACGCCGCGCGTCGACCGACGAGCTCCGGGACGCTGGCCCCGAACAGGGCACCCTCGTGACCCGCCCGACCCTCGGCCGCGCGCGCTGGTGGGTGGCGGCGGCCCTGGCGCTCGTCGGCGTCTTCGTCCTCGGGGCGACCGCGGTGCGCTTCGCCCCGCCCGGGTCGACCGTGGCCGTCTGGTGGCCGGCCGCCGGTCTCGCGGTGTCGTTCCTGGTCGCGACGGCACGGGGCGCACGGGCCTGGCTCTTCGTCGTGGGCGTCCTCGTCTCCAGTGCGGCCGCCAACGCCTACGGAGGGCGCTCGCCCCTCGTGGCCCTGTGCTTCGGCGTGGCCAATGCCGCCGAGGTGGCGGTCGTCTACGGGCTGCTGACCCGCGGCGGCCGGCGACCCGCGCTCGCGTCGATGGAGGATCTCTGGAACCTCCTCGCGGCGACGCTCGCCGGAGCCCTCGTCTTCGGCCTGTTCGCCGGGCTCACCGTGAGCATCGGTGTCGGCGGCCCGTTCCTCGCGACCGCGTCCGCCGTCACCGCCTCGCACGCCGCCGCCGTGCTCGTCTTCGCTCCCCTCGGCATCGCCGTGGGCACGCGCCGCACCCGCCGCCCGGGCTTCGAGGACCTCGTCCAGTGGGTCGTCGTCGTCGGGCTCACGGCCTGGGTCTTCAATCCCGACCAGGCGCTGCCGCTCGCGTTCCTGCCCATCCCCGTCCTCGTCTGGGGCGCCCTGCGCCTCGGGCTGCGCACGGTCGCGATCCAGCTGCTCGTCGTCGGTGTCCTGGCCGTCACGCTGACGAGCATCGGCGGCGGACCCTTCGCTGCGGCGGCGCGGGTCGGCGGACTCCGGCCCGAGACGGTCGGCGCGCTCACCCAGGCGTTCCTCGTGACGGCCGCCGTCACCGCCCTCTCGCTCGCCGTCGCCTCGACGCAGCGCCGCGCTGCCCTCGCCGACCTGCGCAGCGAGGTCGAGCTCAGCAGCGTCGTGCTCGACACCGCCGCCAGCGCGATCATCGTCGTCGACCGCGCCGGGGCCATCGCCCGCCTCAACGCGACGGCGGCGCGGCTGCTCGGTGCACCCGAGGCCGAGCTCGTCGGACGTCCGGCCGCGGAGGTCTTCCCCGTCGACGACCACGAGCGCGTCTCCGCGCAGATGGCCGGCATCGGCGAGGGTGCCGTGCCGCTCCACGAGGAGCAGGACTGGCGCGTCACGGGACTCGGGGTGCGTCACATCGTGTGGACCAACGCGTACCTCACCGACGACACCGGGCACCGCACCCACCTCGTCAAGACCGGCGTCGACGTCACCGACGAGCGTGCGGCCCGGACCTTCGTCGAGGCCGTGCTCGAGGCCGCCACCGCCACCGCGATCATCGGCACCGACCTCGACGGCGTCATCACCCTCTTCAACCGCGGTGCCGAGACCGTGCTCGGCTGGCGCGCGTCGGAGGTCGTGAGCCGCAAGGACTGGTCGCTGCTGCACGACCCCGCCGAGATCGACCGCCGGGCCGAGGAGCTCGGCGTCGAGCCCGGATTCGACGTGCTCGTGCACCGCGTCCGGGGCGGCGCCGCGACCGAGACCCGTGACTGGACCTATGTCCGCAAGGACGGCACCCGTCGCACGGTGTCCCTGACGATGAGCGGCATCCGCGACGAGGGCGGACAGCTCACGGGCTACCTCGGCGTCGCCGAGGACGTCACGAGACGCCGGCAGGTCGAGGTCACCCTGCAGGTCGCGCTCGACCGGGAGCGTGAGGCGGTCGAGGAGCTGACCCAGCTCGACCGGACGAAGTCCGACTTCGTGTCGGCGGTCAGCCACGAGCTGCGCACTCCGCTCGCCAGCGTGCTCGGCTACACCGAGATGCTCGAGGACGGCGCCGCCGGCGCTCTCACCGACCGCCAGCTCGAGCTCGTGGCCCGCGTCGACCGCAACGGCCGTCGCCTGCTCTCGCTCATCGAGGACCTCCTGCTCAACTCCCGCATCGAGGCCGGACGTCTCGAGCTCGCCCCGCGCCGGTGCGACCTGTCCGACGTCGTCGCCAGCGCGTGGACGTCGGTCGAGACGGTGACGGCGCAGCGCGACCTCGTGCGCGAGGTCGAGGTGTCGCCGCGACCGCTGTGGATCGAGGGCGACCCGGCCGCGCTCGAGCGGATGGTCACCAACCTGCTCTCCAACGCCGTGAAGTTCACCCCGGACGGCGGCCGGGTCGCGCTCGCCGCGCACCCCGACGACCGCCGTCCGGACACGGTCCGCCTCGTCGTCTCCGACTCCGGGATGGGCATCCCGGAGTCCGACCACGAGCGCGTCTTCGCGCGGTTCTTCCGCTCGAGTGCGGCCAACGAGCGGGCCATCCAGGGCTCCGGTCTCGGGCTGTCGATCGTGCGCGCCATCGCCGAGGGGCACGGCGGGTCGGTGTCGGTCGCCTCGGCCCCCGACGAGGGATCGACGTTCACGGTGTGTCTTCCCGTTGCGGGTTCTGCCGGTCCGCCCACGAAAGCGGCCTCTCGGACATATCGTGACCATCGGGATGATTCCTAGTGGCGGCGGCCACGATCCAGGGGTATGACGCAGACAGGGGACAGGGTGCGCGACGGCGTGGTGTGGGAGGTGCTGGCGCTCAGTCGGCTCACTGAGCTGATGAACCGGGTCAGCGCACAGGACGACCTGTCGATCCTCTTCGACATGGTCGTCGACGGCGCCGCCGACGTGGTCGGCTTCAAGGTGGCGGCGATCAGTCTCGTCGTGCCCTCGGGCGACATCGAGGTCGTGGCCGTGGCCGGCGACGACGACGCGCGCGTCGAGCTGCTCGGCAGGCGGACGCCGCGTCCGGTCCTCGAGGCCGAGTTCGCCGTGGCCGAGAGGTGGGGGAGCCTGCGCTTCGTCCCCGCCGGCGAGCTGCCCGACGGGTCGGCCGAGGGCTGGGTGTCGGCCGACTGGACCGCGCCGACCCCTGCCGGTGACCCCGATGCGTGGAACCCCGAGGACACCCTCATCGCACCGTTCTTCGACGCCGTCGGGGAGCTGCTCGGCATCCTCTCGGTCGACCTGCCGCTCAGCGGGCGTCGCCCCGACGTGACGCAACGGGCCGTGCTCGAGCTCTTCGCCAACCAGACCGGCATCGCCATCTCGGCCGCCCGCCAGCGCCACGCCCTGTCCGAGCGGGTCCGTCTCGGTGAGGCCGTGCAGACGGTGGCGCGCATCGCGCAGGAGGACCTCGACCCCGCCCGGGTCGTCGACGTCGCGGCGATGCCGATCTCAGCCGGCCTCGCGTCGGCGGGCCTGTGGCTGCGGGCCTTCGCGGGCGAGGACGACGACGAGCGTGAGAGCGTCTCGGCGCGCAGCGGCGAGCGCGTGCACACGCCCGTCTCGCTCGTCGCGATCGCCCGTCGGATGGCCGCCCGCTGCTGGCGTGCCGGTGTCGTCGCGGTCGTCGGCGCCGACGGCCACGTCGAGCCGGCGCGCCTCTGGAGCGACGACGACATCGCGCAGGTGCGCGTCTTCCTGTCCGACGCCGCCGCGCGCTCGCTGCTCATCGCGCCGATGGGTTCGGGGTCGAGCTGCTTCGGCTACATCGCCTGCACGCGCGGGCCCGGTGACCCCGACTGGACCGACGCCGAGGCGCAGGCCGCGCTCGAGATGGGCCGTGACCTCGGGCGGGCCATCCGGAACGCCCGGCTGTATGCCGTCGAGCGGCGGGTCGCGGCCGAGCTGCGTGAGGCCGACCGCAGCAAGACGCAGCTCTTCTCGACCGTGTCGCACGAGCTGAAGAACCCCCTCGCCTCGATCGTCGGGCACGTCGAGCTGCTCCGGCAGGAGCCGGACGGCAACGGCGACTGGTCGCTCGGGGTCATCGAGCGCAACACCGAGCGGCTGCAGAGCCTCGTCGACGACCTGCTGACGCTGTCGCGGGTCAGCGACCCCGACCGGCCCATGCCCGAGGCCGACGTCGACCTCGGCGAGGTGTCGCGTGACGTCGTCGACATGTTCCGTCCGCGCGCGGACACCCAGCAGGTCAGTCTGACCTTCGACCTCGAGGAGCGGCTGCCGCTCGTCCGGGGCAGTGCTGGCGACCTCGAGCGGGTCGTGCAGAACCTCGTGAGCAACGCGGTGAAGTTCACCCCGGCCGGCGGGAAGGTGGCGGTCTCCGTCGCGAGCCGACGCGACCGGGTCGTGCTCGAGTGCATCGACGACGGACTCGGCATCTCACCCGAGGACCAGGAGAGCCTCTTCACGGAGTTCTTCCGCGGCACGAACCCGGAGACCCTCCAGGTGCCGGGCACGGGTCTCGGCCTCAGCATCGCGCAGCGCGTGGTGACGAGGCACGGCGGGCGCATCGACGTCGAGTCCGAGCTCGGCCGGGGGACGAGCATCACGCTCCTGCTGCCGGCTCTCTGACCTCGGGCGCGGGGGCCCGACCGGCGAGCAGGGCGACGACGAGCGCGAGCGCGGCCACGGCGGCGAGCACGATCGTCCAGCCCGTTCCGAGGTCGCCGGCGAAGACGACGACGAGCACGCAGACGACGGCGACACCGATGGCGACCGGGATCGCGAGCGGCGTGCCGGCGGCGCGGTCCATCCCGCCGCGGGCACCGTTCCACCCGGTGACGGCCAGGGACCGCACCCGGCGGGCCCCGCGCGACGGGCCGACGACGAGGGCGACGAGCACCACGGCGAGAGCGACCACGACGACGACGCGCACGAGCTGGCGCAGGCCCTCGGTGACCGTGTCGATGACGGAGACCGCGGCAGCGGAGGCGCCGGGCGGCAGGCTGCTCGCCACGTGCGACCGGGCGAACGACAGCCCCAGCACGAGCACGACGCAGGCGACAGCGGCACCGAGCCCCACGCGTACCAGTGCTCGCCGGCGGTCGCGCGCCATGGCGACCCCTCCGGCGATGAACGCGAGAGCCAGCAGCGGCAGGGCCACGCCGCCGATGCGCAGGGCGTTGTAGGCGGTGCGTGCGGTGTCGAGGTCGCTGCTGGGGAGCAGGGGCACCGACACGGTGATCGGCGGCAGCTTGTCGACGAGCGGGACCCCTGCGGCGACGAGGCGCTGCTCGACGGGCTCGACGAGGTTGCCGATGTCGATGCTCACGGTCGACCCGTTGTCGACGATGGCGCCGTCGGGCGACCGTGACAGCACGGCGACGAGCTGGGCGTGCGCGACCCGGTTCGCCGCGACCCAGGCCGTGGCGAACTGGTCGCTCTCGACGACCGCGGCGACGACCCGGCGCACGACCTGCTCGACCTGGGCCGCGAGCGGTGCCGCGAGCAGTCCGAGCGCCCGGGTGGCTGCGGCGGGGAGCCCGCGGTTCTCCAGCGCGGCGAGCGCACGGTCGACGAGGTGCTGGTCGCTGATGGCAGCCACGACGCGTGCGGTGGCGCGGTCCTCGACGAAGGACGTGACGGCCGGGTCGGTGGCGAGCGGGGTGATCGTCGCGACATACGTGTCCGTGTCGGTCACCGTCGTGCGCAGCCACGTCGCGGTCGCCCCGACCGGCACGAGCACGACGCCGATGACGAGGAGCACGGCTGCCAGCACCGAGCGAAGTCGTGCGGGCATCTCGACCTCCGGGTGTCACGGGACAGGCCTCCGACCTGTCCTCCGAGCCTCCCGTGGCGCCGGGGCCACCCGCATCCCCCGATGCGGGTGAGGCTCAGGCGGCGTGCCGCTTGGCGGGTTGCGCCAGCTGGGGCGCCATCGACCGCCCGCGCAGCAGCAGGAGGCCGCCGACGACGATGCAGACCACCTCGGCGATCGCGGCCGTCCAGACCGAGCCGCCCGCCCACACGGTGTGCACGCCGAGCAGTCCGACGGTGGACGCGATGATGAACGCCCCGAGCGTGGCGGCTCCGAAACCGGCGGTCAGGAACGCCGGGACCCAGTGCTCCCAGCGGAGCAGCAGGATCGCGATGACGACGCCGGCCACGACGTTGATGAGGAACATCGGCCCCACGCTCTGGTTGCGCACCCCGTCGAACCACAGGTAGAGGTGCACGCCGGCGGAGACGAGCAACGCCACCGCTCCCACGCCTCGGAGTCTCATGATGCGCTCCTGTCGTCCGGGTCGCGCCGCGGCGTCCCGTTGGCGTCGCGGTGTTGGACTCCCTTCCCCTGAAGACGCTCCGTCGTGGGCGCCGGTTCAGCCGCCGGCGGTCGGCCCGTAGGCGGCGAGGAAGCGGTCGCGGAAGCGGTCCATCGGCCAGACCGGGGCGGCGGGTCCGGGTCGCAGCCCGTCCTGCCAGCCCCACGAGGAGATGCGCGCGAGCACGGCCGGGTCGCGGGCGACGATGCTGACGGGCACGTCGTGCCCGGCGTGGTCGCCCGAGACGATGCTGACCGGCTGGTGGTCGCCGAGCACGAGGACGACGAGGTCGTCGTCGTGGGTCGCGCGCAGGAACGACACGACGCTCTCGAGGGAGTACGCGACCGTCTGGCCGTATGCCGCCCGCACCCTCTCGGGACTGCTCCACACCACGTCGCGTGGCGTCGCGAGCCCCGCCTGGGCGAGGTAGGGGGAGCCGTCGCCGATCGCTGCCCAGTCGAGCAGCCGCGGCAGCGGCGCCCAGGGGACGTGGCTCGTCACGAGGTCGATCTCGGCCATGACCGGCGGCCGTCGACCGGGTGGGCGGCGCTGCAGCTCGAGCCGGTCGAAGGCTGACAGCGTGTACTGGTCGGGCATCGGTGCGTAGCCGAAACCGGGCCCGGCATAGCCCAGGGTGCGTGCGTCGTAGACGGTGTCGTAGCCGTAGAAGGCCTTGCCCTCGGGCCAGTCGTGACGGTTGGCCGGGATGACGTCGACGGTGCGCCACCCGGCGCGGGCGAAGGCACCGGCGAGGGTGAGGCGGCGGTCGGGCGACGTCGCGGTGTCGAGGAGCTGGTCGTAGCGCTGCTGACTGCTCACCCAGAGTCCGGACTGGAGGGTGGAGTGGGCGAGCCAGCTGATCCCGCCGAAGGTGGGGGACGTGAGCCACGCGCTGCGCGTCGTGTAGCCGGAGGCCCTCAGCCCGTTCGTCCCGGCCGTGAGCGCCCTTGCCACGTCGGGGCTCTCGTCGACGGCGACCTTGCCGTAGCTCTCGACGAAGACGACGACGACGTCCTTGCCGCGCAACGCGGTCAGCAGACCGCCCGGCGCGGTGTCGCGGTACGGGTCGACGGTGATCTGCGCGGCGAAGACGTCCTGGTCGTGGAGGCCGTCGCGCACCGACGTGAACTCGCGGCCGGCGAGGGCCGCCGTGCTCGACGACGCGGCGGGCAGGTCTGCCGTGACGCCGAGCCCGAGCGAGGCGCAGACGCCCCAGGCGACCGCCCCGGCCACGAGGGCGCGCGTCGCGCCGGTCCGGTGGCTATCGACGACCCGCCCGACCCGTCGCACGGCCAGGGGCGTCAGCACGACGATGCCGAGCAGGAGCAGCCCCGCCGCGACGACGGCCACCACCGCCGTCACCGGACCCGTCGAGTCGCCGAGGAGGTCGGTGGCCGACCCGGCGTAGCGCCAGTCGGTGAGCGGGTTGAACGTCCGGTAGAGCGTCGCGAGGAAGGCCGCGTCGAGGACCCGGACGACGAGGAGGACCCCGAGGCCCAGCCCGACCGCGATCGTGAAGGACCGCGCGGCCACGCCGCGCAGGAGCAGGAGCCCGGCCACGAGGACCAGGCCCTCGACGGGGATCCGGAGCAGCGCCAGCGGCGTCGGCGACCAGCCGACCGCCGGGTTCGGCGCGACGAGCGCGACCCAGACGAGCAGGACGGCGAGGGTGGTGAGGACGTGGCCGGCGACGCGGCGGCCGGTCCGGGCCCGGGGTGGCGACGTCACGGCAGCACGCGCGCGTCGACGGCCATCTGCCCGACGACCGGCCGCGGAGCGAGGCCCTCGACCTCGTGGCGTCGGGACACCGACATCCGCCGCAGCGTGAGGACCTCGGTGCCGAACGAGAGGACGAGCAGCCCGAGCCCGGCTGCCACGGCGACCGATGCGGCCACAGCGGGCAGGATGCCGGCGGCGGCCACCGTGAGGACGATGCCCTGGTAGGCCGCGATCACCTTGCGCCACAGACGTGCCGGGACCTGTCCGCGCAGCCACGGTGCCCATCGGGCCGCGAGCGCGACGAGCAGCAGGAGGTAGCGGGCGACCCCGACGCCGAGCACCCACCACCCGAGGTCACGGGTGACGGCCACGCTGAGGACGAGGATGAGGAAGGCGTCGGTCTCCATGTCGAAGCGCGCGCCGAGCGGGTGCACGGTCCCGGTGCGGCGCGCGACCCGGCCGTCCACCGCATCGAGGACGAGTGCCACCGAGGCGAGGGCCACGAGGACGCCGGTCGGCTCGTCGGTGGCCCCGGTCCCCGCCACGGTCGCCGCCACGCTGTCGGCGACGAGGGCCGCGACGCCGCACACGAGCACCGCCCTCGACAGGGTGACACGGTCGGCGGGCAGGAGGCGCCGGCGCGAGGCCCGGACGAGCCCGGCCGTGAGCAGGGCGCAGAGGGCCACCCCCGAGGCCAGGCCGACGATCCAGCCGGCAGCGCCGAGGCCGGTCGCCCGGCCCAGGACGGCGAGCAGGGTCAGCACGCCGACGAGCCCGACGACCGGGCCGTGAGGGGTCACGTGACGCACTGCGCCTCCACCGGGCTTGAGAGGTTTCATCCAAGGACGCCGTCGTCACCGCCGGAGTTCACGGACAGCCCTAGTCTGGTCGCGTGTCCACCGATGCGCGGGCTTTCTGGGTGGTCGAGCCCGGCAGGGGCGAGATCCGGCCGGTCACCGTGCCCGCTCCCGGGTCGGGCGAGGTGCTCGTGCGGGCGCTGCACTCGGGCGTGAGCCGCGGCACCGAGACGATCGTCTTCCGTGGGAAGGTCCCCGAGGACCAGTACGCCGTCATGCGCGCCCCGCACCAGGAGGGGGACTTCCCCGGTCCCGTGAAGTACGGCTACCTCGGTGTCGGCGTCGTCGAGGAGGGCCCGACGGGTCTCGTCGGGAGGACGGTCTTCTGCCTGCACCCGCACCAGACGTCCTACGTCGTCCCCGTCGGGGCGGTCGTCGTCGTCCCCGACGACGTGCCCGCTCGGCGGGCCGTGCTCGCCGGCACCGTCGAGACCGCCGTCAACGCGCTGTGGGACGCCGCTCCGCGGCTCGGTGACCGCGTCGCCGTCGTCGGTGCGGGGATGGTCGGGTGCTGCGTCGCGCGCCTGCTCGCCGGGGTCCCCGGGTGCCGGGTGACCCTCGTCGACGTGGACCCGTCGCGGGAGGCGGTGGCGGGGTCGCTCGGGGTCGGCTTCGCACGGCCGGCCGACCTCGTCGACGTGCGCGGGGACCACGACCTCGTCGTCCACACGAGCGCCACGGGTGCCGGGCTCCAGCTCTCGCTCGACCTCCTCGCACCGGAGGCGACGGTGCTCGACCTCAGCTGGTACGGCGACGCGCGGGTCGAGCTGTCGCTCGGCGGAGCGTTCCACTCGTCGCGGCTGCGGATCCGAGCCAGTCAGGTGGGTTCCGTTGCGGCAGCGAGGCGCTCGAGATACACGTATGCCGAGCGGCTGGCGCTCGCGCTCGACCTCCTGCGCGACCCGGCCTTCGACGCCCTGCTGACCGGCGACTCGCCCTTCGAGGAGCTGCCCGCGCTGATGCCGCGCCTCGCGGACGGCTCCCTGCCGGCCATCTGCCACACGATCTCCTACCGACCCACCCACTGAGCGGGGAGCCGATGTTCAGCGTGACCGTCCGGGACCACATGATGATCGCGCACAGCTTCCGGGGGGAGGTGTTCGGTCCGGCGCAGCGGTTGCACGGGGCGACGTTCGTCGTCGACGTGACCTTCCGCGGTCCCGAGCTCGACGACGACGACATCCTCGTCGACATCGGTCTCGCGACCCAGCACGTCCGCGAGGTCGTCGGTGCCTTCGGCTACCGCAACCTCGACGACGAGCCGGACTTCGCGGGGGTCAACACCTCGACCGAGGTGCTGGCCCGCACCATCGCGGAGCGGGTCGCGGTTCGCATACGCGCCGGTGACCTCGGCGGCGCCACCGACCGGGTCACCGCGCTCGCCGTGACCCTCCACGAGTCACACGTCGCCTGGGCGAGCTACGAGTGCGAGCTCTGAGGGAGTTCCACGCCGTCGTCCCGGCCGGGATCGACGACCCCCTGCTCCCGAGCGGGGGGAACACCTACGACCGCAGGGTGCTCGACGGCCTGCGTGCCCTCGGGTGGCAGGCGAGCGAGCACCCCGTGCCCGGGCGGTGGCCACACCCGGACGCGGCAGCGACGGCCTGCCTGGCCGATGTCGTCGCGGCCGTCCCCACGGGGTCGGTGCTGCTCGTCGACGGCCTCGTCGCGTCGGCCGCGGACGCCGTCCTCGTGCCCGCGGCGGACCGCGTCCATCTCGTCGTCGTCGTCCACCTGCCGCTCGGGGTGTCTGACCCGAGCGCGGCCGCGGCTGAGGGCCGGGTGCTGGCCGCGGCCGCGGCCGTCGTGACGACGAGCGGGTGGACGCGGGACGTCCTGCTCGACGCGTACGCCCTCGCCCCCGCTGGCGTGCACGTCGCCCGGCCCGGGGTCGACCGGGCGCGCGTGGCGGCCGGCGGTCCCGACGGCGGGCGCCTGATCTGCGTCGGCGCGGTGACCGCGCTCAAGGGGCAGGCCGACCTCCTCGCGGCGCTCGCGCTCGTGGACGACCTCCCGTGGTCGTGCGTCCTCGTCGGCGCCCTGACGCGCGAGCCGGACGTCGTCGACGGGCTGCGTCGGCGGGTCGCGTCGGCGGGCCTCGGCGACCGCGTGCACCTCGTGGGACCGCGCGTCGGTGCGGACCTCGAGCGGACGTATGCCGCTGCCGACCTCCTCGTCCTGCCCTCCCACCTCGAGACGTACGGGATGGTCGTGACCGAGGCACTCGCGCGCGGCGTCCCGGTGCTCGCGACCGACGTCGGTGGCGTCCGCGAGGCGGTCGGGCAGGCGGGTGACGGGCGGCCCGGGCTGCTCGTCCCTGCAGGCAGCCCCGAGGCGCTGGCGGTTGCGCTCCGGTCGTGGCTCACCGACGGGGCCCTGCGGGAACGGCTGCGCCGGAATGCCCTGGCGCGACGCGACACCCTGTCATCGTGGTCGGAGACCGCAGGACACGTGTCGGCCGTGCTCGAGCGGGTAGGGGGTCGCTGAACCCGATCGTGGAGCCGGACGTCGTCACCATCAGGGGTCCCGGGCGGATACTCGGCAGATCCTGGGCAGAAAGGGCGGAGGAGATGCAGCGCGACCGGTCCTGGCTGCGCCCCCTCGCGGGGCTCGTGATCCTCGGCGTCCTCGTGTGGCGCATCGGTGGTGGCGCCTTCGTCGACGGACTGCGCCACGTCGACGCCCGTTCGGTCGCGGCGGCGGCCGCCATCGCCGTGGTCACGACCGTCTGCGGCGCGTGGCGGTGGGTCCTCGTGGCCCGGGGCCTCGGGTCCGAGCTGTCCCTGCGCTCGGCGGTCGCCGCGTGCTACCGGTCGCAGTTCCTCAACGTGACCCTGCCCGGGGGTGTGCTCGGCGACGTGCACCGAGGCGTCCGACACGGGCGTGACGGCGGCGACGTCAGCCGCGGCGTGCGGTCGGTCGTGTGGGAGCGCTCGGCCGGTCAGGTCGTCCTCCTCGGGCTGACGCTGGGCGCCGTGCTGCTGCTGCCGTCGCGCCTGCAGCCGGGCGGATCCCCCGTGGCCACCATGGTTCTCGTCGCCGGGACCGCCGCTCTGGTCGGCGTCGTGGCGACCCGGCGGCGTCCCTGGGGTCGCACCCCGGCCGTGCCACCCGGGCCCCTCGCGCAGGTCTCGCGGGTCCTTCGGGTCGCGATCGCCGACGTGCGTCACGGACTCCTGGGACGGCATACGTGGCCGGGCGTCGTCGTGGTCTCGGCGCTCGTCGTCGTCGGGCACGTCGCGACCTTCGTGCTGGCCGCCCGCAGTGCCGGGGTGGAGGCGCCCGTGGCCGACCTCGTGCCGCTCGCGCTCGTCGTCCTCGTGGCGATGGCGCTGCCGCTCAACGTCGCCGGCTGGGGACCGCGTGAAGGGGTGGCGGCCTGGGTGTTCGGCGTGGCCGGGCTCGGCGTCGCCGGGGGAGTCGCGACCGCCGTCGTCTACGGCGTGATGTCGTTCGTCGCTGCCCTGCCGGGTGCGGCGCTGCTCGTCGTGTCACGGCGCGGAGGCCCCCGCACCCCGACCGCGCTCCCACCGGAAGGAGCCGTCCGTGGCTGACCGCCCCTACACCCTGCTCAGCTGTGGCATGTCGATCGACGGCTATCTCAGTGCCGGCACCTCGGCCCGGCTCATGCTGTCCAACGACGCCGACTTCGACCGTGTCGACGGAGAGCGAGCCGCGAGCGACGCGATCCTCGTCGGTGCCAGCACGATCCGTCACGACAACCCGCGCCTGCTCGTCCGCTCGCCCGAGCGGCGGGCTGCACGGGTGGCCCGCGGTCTCACCCCGTCGCCGACGAAGGTGACGGTCACGAGACGGGCCGAGCTCGACTGCGCCGCAAGCTTCTTCGCGGCCGACGGTGCGGACAAGATCGTCTACTGCCCCAGCGACGTCGTGCCCGAGGCGCGCGGACGGCTCGGTGCGGCTGCGGCCGTCGTCGATGCCGGTCGTCCCGCGACGATGCGCCGCGTCTGCGAGGACCTCGGCGACCGGGGGGTGCGGCGGCTCATGGTCGAGGGCGGCGGCACCGTGCACACGCAGCTGCTCACCGACGACCTCGCCGACGAGCTCCAGCTCGTCGTGGCGCCCTTCTTCGTCGGGGACTCGGCGGCGTGCCGGTTCGTCGGTGACGGGCGCTACCCCTGGAACGCCGGCCGTCGGGCGACGCTCGCCGAGGTGCGCCAGATCGGCGACGTGGTCCTGCTGAGGTATGCGTTGTCGCCGCGTTTCCGGGAGAGCGCGTGATCCCCGGGGCGCCGAGTCGCGCACCGGCGGCTGCTCCGGGACCCCCACCGGCCCGCATCCGCACCCACGTGCTCGTACCGGTCACCTTCGCCGACGGTTTCGCGACGACGGCGCGCGTCTTCACCTTCGACGGTCTCGCCGACGGGCGCGAGCACGTCGCGCTGGGTCTCGGGAACCGTGCGGACGCCCCCGGTCCAGGGGCCTGTGACCGTGACCCGACGCCGACCCGGCTGCACAGCGAGTGCCTGACCGGTGACGTCTTCGGCAGCGGGCGGTGCGACTGCGGCGCCCAGCTGCGCGAGTCGGTCGAGCGCCTCGACGCGAGCGGCGGGTTCCTGCTCTACCTGCGGCAGGAGGGCCGCGGCATCGGGCTCTACCCGAAGCTCGACGCCTACGTGCTCCAGGACGCGGGCCTCGACACCTACGAGGCGAACGTCGCGCTCGGCTACGGCGAGGACGAGCGGGACTACACCGTGGCGGCGCAGATGCTCGGTGCGCTGGGCGTGAGCCGCGTCGAGCTGCTCAGCAACAACCCCGACAAGGCGGATCAGCTGCGGGCGCTCGGGGTCACCGTGGCCCGTCGCGTCCCGACCGGCGTCCACCTGTCTGACGCGAACGCCCACTACCTCGCGACGAAGGTCGTGCGTGGCGCGCACACCCTCGACCTGAACGTCCAGCCCTGATTGACCGCAGCACCCGGCGGTGCATCATGGGTCCGTGGACGACGGGACTTTCGGATGACGCCGGGGCAGCGCCTCTCGGTGACGGTCAATGGCACCGAGCGCGGTCTGGCGGGCACCGACCCCGCGACCAATGCCCTCGACTGGCTGCGGGGGCAGGGGCTCACCGGGGCCAAGGAGGGGTGCGCCGAGGGGGAGTGTGGCGCCTGCGCGGTGCTCGTGGCCCGCCCCGACGGTGGGTCGGGCACCGAGTGGACGGCCGTCAACGCCTGCCTCCTGCCGGCCGCCTCGTTGGACGGCCAGGAGGTCGTCACCGCCGAGGGACTGGGGACGCCCCAGCACCTGCACCCCGTGCAGCACGAGATGGCGGTGCGAGGCGGGTCGCAGTGCGGCTACTGCACGCCCGGTTTCGTCTGCTCCATGGCTGCCGAGTACTACCGGGCCGACCGGCAGGACGACGCGGCCCGTGTGGGCAGCGACGCGGACGCGCACGAGTCGGGGCCCAACGGCTTCCGGCTCGGGGCGCTCTCCGGCAACCTGTGCCGGTGCACCGGCTACCGGCCGATCCGGGACGCAGCCTTCGCGCTCGACTCCCCGGCGGCCGACGACGCGCTCGCCTCGCGGCGCTCGGACGCGCCGCCACCTCCGGTCGGGACCCGACTCTCGGGGGCGACCGGCACCTATGCCAGGGCAGCCGACCTCGACGAGGCGCTCGAGCTGCTCGCGGCACATCCGGGCGCGGCGGTCGTCGCCGGCTCGACCGACTGGGGCGTCGACGTCAACCTCCGTGGCACCAGGGCGCCGTTCGTCATCGGCATCGACCGTCTGCCCGAGCTGCGCCGCCTCGAGGTCGATGACGAGGCCGTCGAGATCGGCGCCGCTTTGACCCTCACCGAGGTCGAGCGCGAGCTGGCCGGGCGGATCCCGCTGCTCGACCAGGTGTTCCCCCAGTTCGCCTCCCGGCTCATCCGCAACGGGGCGACCCTCGGCGGCAACCTCGGCACGGGCTCGCCGATCGGTGACCTGCCGCCCGCCCTGCTCGCGCTCGAGGCCGTCATGGTGCTGGCGAGTCCGGACGGGGACCGGCAGGTGCCGCTCGCCGACTACTGGACCGGTTACCGGCAGAGCGTGCGCCGCCCCGACGAGCTGATCCGTGCGGTGCGGATCCCCCTGCCGCTCAGCCCGACCACGGCCTTCCACAAGGTCGCCAAGCGCCGCTACGACGACATCTCCAGCGTCGCCGTCGCCGTGGCCCTCGATGTCGTCGACGGCTCCGTCCGGCGGGCGCGCATCGGTCTCGGCGGCGTGGCGGCCACCCCCGTCAGGGCGCTCGCCACCGAGGCAGCCCTGGAGGGCCGGGCCTGGACCGCGGCGACGGTGCAGGCGGCCGCCGAGGTGATGCGGGGGGAGGGCACCCCGCTCGACGACCACCGGGCCAGCGCGGCCTACCGCATCGCGGTGCTCGGGACCTCACTCCTTCGCCTCCATGCGAACGAGCAGTCTGCCGACGGGGTGGGCGCATGACGTCCCTGTCGCGCCGGGCCGCGGATTCCGTCGTCGGACAGCCGATCCCGCACGAGTCGGCCGCCCTTCACGTCACCGGCGACGCGCTCTACACCGATGACCTCAGCGTGCGGACCCTTGGGGTCCTGCACGCCCACCCCGTCCAGGCACCGCACGCCCACGCCCGCGTGACGCGGCTGGACCCCGACCCAGCACTCACGGTTCCGGGCGTCGTCCGCGTCCTCACCGCTGCCGACGTGCCCGGCGTCAACGACGCCGGCGTCAAGCACGACGAGCCGCTCTTCCCGTCCGAGGTGATGTTCTTCGGTCACGCCGTGTGCTGGGTCCTGGCCGACACCCTCGAGGCGGCCCGGCTCGGGGCCCTGGCCGTCGAGGTGGACTACGAGCCGCTGCCCTCGGTCGTCACCGTCCGCGAGGCGATCGAGGCCGGCAGCTTCCAGGGCGGCCAGCCGCGGCTCGAGCGCGGGCAGGTCGACGAGGCCTTCGTCGCGGCCGAGCACGTGTTCAGCGGCGAGCTCGACCTCGCCGGGCAGGAGCACTTCTACCTCGAGACGCACTGCTCGCTCGCCCACGTCGACGAGGGCGGACAGGTCTTCGTCCAGAGCAGCACCCAGCACCCGACGGAGACCCAGCAGATCGTGGCGCACGTGCTGGGCCTGGCGAGTCACGCCGTCACGGTCCAGTGCCTGCGGATGGGAGGAGGCTTCGGCGGCAAGGAGATGCAGCCGCACGGCTACGCAGCCGTCGCCGCGCTGGGAGCCGTCCTGACCGGGCGCCCGGTGCGCCTGCGCCTCACCCGGACCCAGGACCTGACGATGACGGGCAAGCGGCACGGCTTCCACGCGCAGTGGCGCGCCGCGTTCGACGCTGACGGTCGCATCCAGGCGCTCGATGCCACCCTGACCTCCGACGGCGGCTGGAGCCTCGACCTCTCCGAGCCCGTGCTGGCGCGGGCGCTCTGTCACGTCGACAACGCGTACTGGATCCCCCACCTCCGGGTCGACGGGCGGATCGCCCGGACCCACAAGACGTCCCAGACGGCGTTCCGCGGGTTCGGCGGCCCCCAGGGGATGCTCGTCATCGAGGACGTCCTCGGCCGCTGCGCCCCGCTGCTCGGGATCGATCCCGTCGAGCTGCGGCGGCGCAACTTCTACGCGGAGGGCCAGGCCACGCCGTACGGTCAGGTCGTCCGTCACCCCGAGCGGGCCGTCGCGTGCTGGGAGCAGGTGCTGACGACCGGCGAGCTCGCGGAGCGCTCGGCGGCAGTCGCCGCGTACAACGCGTCCCACGAGCACACGAAGCGGGCCCTGGCCGTCACGCCGGTGAAGTTCGGGATCTCCTTCAACTTCACCGCCTTCAACCAGGCCGGGGCGCTCGTGCACGTCTACAAGGACGGCTCGGTCCTCATCACGCACGGTGGGACCGAGATGGGCCAGGGCCTGCACACGAAGATGCTGCAGGTCGCCGCGACGTCGCTCGCCGTCCCCCTGTCGCTCGTCCGGCTGGCGCCGACGCGCACCGACAAGGTGCCCAACACGTCTGCGACGGCGGCGAGCTCGGGGGCCGACCTCAACGGCGCAGCGGTCAAGGACGCCTGTGAGCAGATCCTCGAGCGGCTCCGCGCCGTGGCCGCCGCCCGGCTGGGCGTCCCCGCCGAGGACGTGCGGTTCGAGGACGGGTGCGCGCGAGCGGCGTCGGGAGCGGCGACAGGCGCAGCAGAGGTGGCCTGGACCGATCTCGTGAGTGAGGCCTACTACCAACGGGTCCAGCTCTGGGCGGCCGGCTTCTACCGCACCGAGGGACTCCACTGGGACTCGAGCCGGATGCAGGGCTCGCCGTTCAAGTACTTCTCCTACGGCGCCGCGGCAGCCGAGGTCGAGGTCGACGGCTTCACCGGCGCCTACCGGCTGCGCCGGGTCGACATCGTGCACGACGTGGGTGACTCGCTCTCTCCGCTCGTCGACCTCGGCCAGATCGAGGGTGGCTTCGTGCAGGGTGCGGGCTGGCTCACCCTCGAGGACCTCCGGTGGGACGAGTCCTCCGGCCCGACACGCGGCCGGCTCGCCACGGCATCGGCGAGCACCTACAAGCTGCCGAGCTTCTCGGAGATGCCCGAGGTCTTCAACGTCGCACTGCTCGAGCGCGCCACCGAGGACGGCGTCGTCTACGGGTCCAAGGCCGTCGGGGAGCCGCCGCTCATGCTCGCCATCTCCGTCCGCGAGGCCCTGCGCCAGGCGGCCGCCGCGTTCGGGCCCGCCGGCACGCAGGTCGACCTCGCGTCGCCGGCCACACCCGAGGCAGTCTTCTGGGCCGTCCAGCAGGCACGAGGCGCCGGCCAGCCGCCGCACACGGTGGCGGTCGTACGGGGCGGGCGCCAGGGCGTCGGCGTCGCGCCCGAGCGTGCGGACCCCGACGGGCACCCGCTGCGCCCGCACTCGGAGCAGGTCGCCGCCGGGAGGGGTGACTGACGTGCACTGGCTCTCGGCAGCCCAGCGGCTGCGTGCGGACCGGATCCCCGGCGTGCTCGTGACGGTCGCGGCCGTCCGCGGCCACGCCCCGCGCGAGCCTGGCGCCAAGATGGTCGTCTCGCCCGACGACGCGTGGGGCAGCATCGGCGGTGGCAACCTCGAGGCGACGGCCGTCGAGCGGGCGCGCGCGATGCTCGCCCGGGGCGAGGTCGCTCCCGAGCAGCTCGACCTGGCGCTCAACGAGCGCGCCCCGGTCGAGCACGGCCAGCAGTGCTGCGGTGGCGAGGTGTCGCTGCTGCTCGAGCCGCTGCCCGTCGTGCCCTCCGTGGCGATCTTCGGGATGGGGCACGTCGGCGCCGAGCTGGCGCGCATCCTCAGCCGACACGACCTCGAGCTGCACCTCGTCGACGGCCGGGCCGACCGCGTGGCCGCGGGACGACTCGCGGGGCTCGCCGACGCCGTGGCCGGCGTGCACGTCCACCACGCGCCCGTGCCGGAGCTCGTGCTCGGGCAGGTCCCGCGCGGCACGCACGTGCTCGTCATGACCCATGACCACGCCGAGGACGTCGCGCTGTGCGACGCCGCCCTGAGGTGCTCGCACCTGGGCTCGATCGGGCTCATCGGGTCGTCGGTGAAGTGGCGCCGTTTCGAGCAACGCCTTGCGGCAGAGGGCCATTCGGCGCAGGACCTGGGCAGGATCACGACGCCGATCGGGGCGCCCGGGCTCGCCGGCAAGAGCCCGGCGACCATCGCCGTGGCGGTCGCGGTCGACCTGCTCGCGGCCTTCGAGCGGGAGCGGCAGCTCGAGCGCCCGACGCCGGGCACCCGTCCGTGACGATCTTCAGGGTGCGCGTCCTCGACACGCCGACGAGCCCCTTCGCCGGAGGCATGCTCCGGTCCGACGACGACTGCGGGCTGCTCGTCGGGGACGGCGTCATCACGGCCCGCGGCCCCTTCGACGTGGTGCGCGCGGAGCATCCCGACGAGCCGGTCCTCGACCTGCGCGAGGGTCTGCTCCTGCCGGGGCTCGTCGACACGCACGTGCACTTCCCCCAGGTGCGCGTCATCGGCGGGCTCGGCCTGCCGCTGCTCGACTGGCTGGACCGCTATGCCCTGCCGGAGGAGATGCGGCTCGCCGACGTCGACCACGCCCGGGGCGTGGCCCGTGACTTCGTGGCGGGGCTCGTCGACGCCGGGACGACGACCGCACTCGTCTTCGGGGCCCACCAGGCCCCGGCCGTCGACGTGATGTTCGAGGCGGCCGACCACTGGGGCCTGCGGGTCGCGACCGGCCTCGTGACCTCGGACCGGCTGCTGCCCGAGCCGCTGCTCACGACCCCCGAGCGCGCCTACGCCGAGTCGCGCGAGCTCGCGGCCCGCTGGCACGGCAAGGGCCGGCTGCGCTACGCCGTCACACCACGCTTCTCCCTCTCGGCGAGCGAGGGGGTGCTCGAGGCCTGTGCCGCCACCTTCGCCGAGGTGCCGGGGTCGCTCTTCACCTCGCACCTCAACGAGAACCTCCACGAGATCAGCGAGGTCGCCACCCTCTTCGGCGGGGCCTCCTACGTGGACACCTACGACCGCTTCGGCCTCGTCACGCCGAGGTCGGTGCTCGCTCACGACGTCCACCCGACCGATGGCGAGCTGAGCACGCTCGCCGGGCGCGGCGCCGCCGTGGCGCACTGTCCCACGAGCAACGCGGCGCTCGGCAGCGGGCTCTTCCCGCTCCGTCGTCACGTCGAGGCCGGGGTTCGCGTCGCCCTCGGCTCGGACGTCGGCGCCGGCACCGGCTTCTCGCTGTTCAAGGAGGGACTGCAGGCCTACTTCGTCCAGCAGCTCCTCGGCCAGGACGGGATGCTGCTGACCTCGGCCCACCTGCTCTGGCTCAGCACCGGGGCGGGCGCCGACGCGCTCGGGCTCGGTGACGACGTGGGTGACCTCTCGGTCGGCAAGCAGTTCGACGCCGTCTGGGTGCTGCCCGAGTCCGGCGACCCGCTCGCCGTGGGCCTCGACAACGCATCGTCCCCCGACGACGCGCTCTCCAAGGTCTTCGCGCTGGGGACGACCTCCGACGTCGGCGGCGTGTGGGTCGGGGGCGAGCAGATCGCCGCCGGCCGGTGGCGGAGCCCACGCCCACGCTGACGTGCCCCCGCCCGACCGAGGGTGTATGCCGCCGCCCCACCTGCCGGGGTGGACGTCCCCACGCGCCGGGGTGAGGCTCAGAGCGTTGCGGGACCGCTCCCGCCTGCGGGCGTGGTCTGCCGCGTCAGTGCGTCGCGGGCCCGAAGGGGGCCCGGATGCTCGCGCATCGACGCACCCAGCCGGTGTAGCCCCGCGCGGTCCACGGAGTCCGCGGGACCCATCAGGCGCTCGGCGGCCGAGCGGATCGCAGCGGCGTCGGCGCGGTTGGGGTCGAGCACCTCGCCCAGCCGCTGCACCTCGACGGCGGCGGCGCCGGCGAACTGGTCGGTGGAGAGGGGGAGGAGGAGCAGGGGGACGCCGGCTGTCAGTGACTCGGTGACGCTGTTGTTGCCGCCGTGCGAGACGGCCACGGAAGCGTGACCGAGCAGGGTCACCTGCGGGAGCATCTCGCGTACGAGCCACGACTCCGGGAGAGCACCCAGCAGGGGACGCGGCGTCGACCCGTGGGCCAGGGCGACGCGGACGTCCAGCGGGCGCAGCGCCTCGACGATCGTCGCGAGCAGGTCGGAGCGGGCGGAGAGGAAGCTGCCGAGGCTGACGTAGACGACCGGCTGGTCGCTGCGGCCGAGCCACGCCTCGACCTCCTCGTCCGGGGCCTCGGCCCGCACCGCGGAGCCGAGGAAGGTGTGGCGCGGGAGCAGGGCGGTGCGGTCGTGGTCGTGCAGTTCCGCGGGGTAGTTGAGCATGAGGACGTCGCCGGTCTCGGCGAAGGCGTCGACGCTCGGCGTGGCCCCCGGCGACAGCTGCGCCAGTGCGGTGTTCCACTGCGCGGTGAAGTCGTCGCGCACCTGCTCCGAGAGGCGCCGCAGCTCGGCGAGCGCGTCCGGCCCGGGCGTGAAGGCACGCGGCCAGGCAGGCGGGTAGCCGTAGACCTCGTCGCCGACGGTGAGAGCGGACGGGTGACCCAGCACGACGTCGGCGTGGCTGGTGCCCCTGCTGGCGAGACCCAGTCGCGCACCGAAGGCGAGGTGGTCGACGACGACCGTGTCCGGGCGCACCCGGTCGACGACGTCGTGCACGGCCCGGGCCACGCCCACGGCGTTCCAGAGGAGGTCGTCACCGCGCGCCCGGGCCTGGTAGGCCAGCGTCTCGACGGCGCCGAGCCGCGTCGCCTCGAAGAACCCACGGAGCGAGTCGTCCTCGCCCGCCGGTTGCTCCTCGGCCCGGATGACGCCCGGGTTCGAGCCGCGTCCCAGCTGCAGGTGCTCGCGCTCGTAGCCGAAGGCGGTGACGAGGGTATCGGTGGCCGTGCCGGTGGCGACGACGACGCGCTCACCCGCATCACGCCAGGCCGTGGCGAGGGTGGCGAGAGGGTAGAGGTGGGAGGCGTAGTCAGGGCTGATGACGAGCAGCGTCACGAGGCTCCCTCCACGGCGTCGGAAAGGCGCGGCTCGCCCGCTCGCTGCGGCGCCACCTCACGGTAGACCCCGGCGAGCGACGCGGCCATCGTGTCGATGCCGAACCGCGTGCGCACCATGTCCCGGGCCTGCGCCTTCCGGGTGTCGGCGGCCGGTGCGGCTGCGAGGTCGAGGGCGGCGTGGGTCGCGCCCGCGAGGCCGGCGGCACTGGACGTGTCGGCGAGGATGCCCGTCTTCCCGTGGGCGACGTAGGTCGCCGGGCCCCCGCCGTCTGGTGCGACGACGACGAGCCCGACGGCCATCGCCTCGAGGATCGCGATGCCGAACTCCTCCTTGAGGCTCGCGCTCACGTAGACCCCGGGCGGCGCCGTGTCGCCCGGACGTCCGCGCAGCCGCGCGAGCCACGCGATGGTCGTCGCGTTGGGACGGTGCCCGGCCACGAGCAGCCCCAGGTCGGCCGCCTCGGCGGCAGGCACGACGGCGTCGATCCGGGCCAGCTCGGCTGCCTCCTCGTCGCTCGGGTGGTCGAGGTCGCCGCCCACGACGAGCAGGTTGCAGCGCTCGCGCAGCCGGGCGTCGTCGCGCCAGGCCCGCACGAGGGTCGCCATCCCTTTGACGGGATTGAGCCGACCGACCGACACGACGGTCGGCAGGGCTCGGCGGTCGTCGGGGAGGGTGTCGAGGAGGGTGTCGAGCTCGTCGAGTGCGGATGCGACGCCGGACCCGCGGCGACGTCCCGACCCATCGAGGGTCTCGCCGACGATGCGGTCGACACCTGCCACGTCGATGCCCTCGCCGACGACGGTGAGGCGGTCTCGCTGCACGTCGATGTCGATCCCGAGGTAGCGCCGCAGGTCGTCGCCGACCCGTGGGCGCGGGAAGAGCACGAGGTGGGAGGCGCGCGCGGCGAGGTCGCGCAGCAGCTGGTCGCGGAACCACAGGTGCTCCACGAGATCGGCTTCGTCGAACCCGGCACGGGTCAACGTCCCGGCGTGGTCCCGCGCGTCGATGAGGGCCTGGGGGTCGGGCGCGACGGTCAGCACGACGGGGATGCCGAGCTCGTCCGCCACTTCTGCGGCGGCCATGGACCCGACGTCGGCCATCCGCAGGTGGATCGCGTCGACGCGACCGGCGGTCCGGAGGACCCGCCGGATCCCGCGGCGCGCCGCGACCCGCGCAGGCCACGCACGGCTCACCCCCACAGGACCCGACAGCGGCACCTTGGCGTAGTGGTGGCCCCTCGCGAGCAGCGAGGAGCCGAGGTGGCCACCGGGCGCGGCGGACGGACGTCCTGAGGGGAACTGGGTCGGCTCGGGGCTGCCGCCCGACACGGTGATGACCCGAGCCATCGCGGGCTCGCCGCGCAGCAGGGCGTCCCCGAGGTGCACGAGCAGCGTGGCGATGCCGCCCGTGTCGCCCCGGCCGGAATGGTGCAGCTGCCCGTCGATGTCGGAGTGGAGGAAGAGCTGCACGACGGTCAACCCGTCGGGCACGGGCGGTGCGGGGGTCGGACGCAGGTCGAAGAGGGCGAGCCGGGCGGTCTGGGCCAGAGGGCCGACCGTGCGGGCCAACGACACGAGGAGCGCCTCGGCGCTGTGGTCGGCCGCGGGTCCGTCGCCGAGGGCGGCCGTCGCGGCCGCGCGCACCGGGAGCGCCTCGGTGTCGTCTGCCGCGAGAGCCACGAGCGCCGTCGTGGTCGCTGCGCCGGGCACCAGCCCCAGTGTCTCGGCCAGTCTGGCGCGGCCGTCGTCGTCGGCCGTTGCCGCCAGGCGGGTCAGCACGGCACCACGCACCCGGTCCGGCTGCCGCACCGCCCAGCTCTCGAGGGTGCGCTGGGCCAGCATCCCAGTGAAGCCGCCGTCGCGGCTCGCGCTGACGAGGTGGGGCAGCGCCTCGTCGACGGGAGCCGTGTGCCGCAGCGCGTCGAGCGCGTGCTCCGCCACGTGGCGCCGCCCGTCAGCCACCAGGCGTGCGAGTGCTGGTGCCGCGGTGGGGTCGTCACAGACGCCGAGCGCGTGGACGGCGGCGAGGGCGGTCAGGGGATCGTCGGAGAGCGTGGCCGAGATCAGGTCACGGACGGCGTCACCGTCCGCCTGCGCCGTGACATCGGTGAGCGTCGACGCTGCCCGCATGGCTTCGAGGAGGGTGGGAGCGGTCCGGACCGCCTCGAGCGCGGAGCGGGGGTCCATGGCTCCGACCTTAAGCGTCCGATCGCAAAGATGTACAACCCTTGTCCAACGTTGGCCGAGCAGGCGAGCAGGCGGCACCGGCACCCGCCTCAGCGGTCGGGGGCGGAGACCGTCGAGCTACGGTCGGCGGAGCCAGCCCTTCTCGTGTGCCGCCCAACCCAGCTGGATGCGGCTGTTGGCACCGGTGGCATCCATGAGCGACCGGACCCGGCGCTGGACGGTGCGTAGCCCGACGTCGAGCTGCCGCGCGACCAGGACGTCGGAGGCGCCGGCGATGAGGAGCGAGAGCACCTGGAGGTCGGTCTCGTCCGGACCCGGGGCCGTCTCCACGAGCTCGTCGCTCTCCGGAGACACGAAGTTGAGCGGCCAGGCTTCGCGCCAGACGAAGTCGAAGAGCGACAGGAGGGACTGGACGAGCCCGGTCGAGTGGATGACGAGGGCCGCCGGCTCCGGGGAGTCGGCGTCAAGGGGCACCATCGCGGTGCGACGGTCGGCGATGACGAGCTTGGTCGGGACACGGTCGCTGATCCGCACCTCCTCGTCGCGGCGTATCACCGCCACCAGCTCGGTCTGCGACGTCTGCTCCAGCACGTCGCGCTCGAGCACGACCCGGTACCGGACGCCGCGGGCCGCCGCGATGTCCTCGGCCTGGTTCTCCGCCGCCGTCACGGCCGTTGGGTTGTCGGTGACGAGGACGCAGACCTCCTCGACGGCGCCCAGCTGCAGCTGGTGGAACCGCTGTCCGACCGCGCCGGCCCCGACGACCACCTCGACGAGATCGTGAACGCTCCCCGCAGCATCGGTGCGGTGCGCCTCCGCCAGCCGTGCGGCCACGAGCTCAGCCTGATCGAGCTCGTGACGGCGGTCGTTGAGGAGGGCGCGCAGCGCGATCCCCGGTGGCGCCGCTACCCAGCGGCCCGGCGTGGCGGCCGACTGTGCCACCAGTCCCATGCGCTCCAGCCCGACGAGACTCTCCTCGACCTCCGCGCTCGAGAGCTGGCAGCGATGGGTGAGGTCGTCGACGGTCGTGCCACCCAGCCCGACCAGCGTGCGGTAGAGCGTGGACTCCGCCGGGCCGAGGCCCAGCGCGGCAAGCGCTTCCACGCCGGCTCCTTCCGGTACGTCCTACGTCGTTCGGGCGGGTGGCGCACCTGCGCCATGACGCATAACCGCCGCACGCACATTCTTCCCGACGATTCGCTCCTCGGGCACTGTGGCTCGCGGCGCCGGAGTCCCACCCCGGGCGCCACCCTCACGCAGCGTGACCCGAACAGCGGGCTCGCGCCACACTCCCCGGAGGACCAGCATGCGCCCCATCTGGCGTCACACCCTAGGGGTGGCAACGGTTGCCATCGTTGCCGCCACCGCGGCCGCCCCCACCTCGGCCTTCGGCCAGGACTCAGGTGCCACACCCCGCCCGATCGTCGGATCGTCCGCTTCCCACGCGGCGAGCGACGCCCCCAAGACCGTCACCCTGATCACGGGCGACAAGGTCCTCGTCACCGGGGCAGGCACCAACGCGCCGATCGTCACCGTGCTGCCGCGCGAGGACGGCACCGTGCCTTCTGTCGAGACGCGCCGGGTCGGCAAGGACGTCTACGTCTATCCCGCCGATGCCGTGGACGCCCTGGCCTCGGGCAAGGTGGACGAGGAGCTCTTCAACGTGACCGGGCTCGTCGCCATGGGCTACGACGACGCCAGCACCGACAGCGTGCCGGTCATCGCGCGCTACACCACTGACCTCAGCCGGGCCCGCTCGGC
The DNA here is from genome assembly GCF_001429655.1 of Terrabacter sp. Soil811. NCBI lineage: Bacteria > Bacillati > Actinomycetota > Actinomycetes > Micrococcales > Intrasporangiaceae > Terrabacter > Terrabacter sp. Soil811. The sequence continues at coordinate 974,496 of NZ_LMSX01000001.1, read as the reverse complement.
ACCGGTCACCCCGAAGGGCGCGGCGAAGGGCCAGACGCTGCACTCGATCGACGGCATCGCGCTCAAGGCCGGCAAGGCGCAGGCCGCTCACTTCTTCGCCGACGCGACGGACCCGTCCACCGCGGCGGGTGCCAAGATCGAGAAGATCTGGCTCGACGCCAAGGCGTACGCCACCCTCGACCAGTCGACCAAGCAGGTCAACGCCGACCAGGCCTGGGCAGAGGGCCTCAAGGGGGCCGGCACCAAGGTCGCCGTCCTCGACACGGGCGCCGACGCCGAGCACCCTGACCTGCAGGGTCGGATCGTGGCGTCCAAGGACTTCACCGGCTCAGCGGGTGGAGCGCTGTCGGACGTGCACGGTCACGGCACGCACACCGCCTCCACCGTCGGCGGGTCCGGCGCGGCGAGCGATGGCGTCGAGAAGGGCGTCGCGCCCGAGACCCAGCTGCTCATCGGCAAGGTGCTCGGTGACAACGGTGGTGGTTCCGACTCGATGATCATCGGCGGCATGGAGTGGGCGGTCTCGCAGGGCGCCGACGTCGTGTCCATGAGCCTCGGGAGTAATGGGGCACCTGCCGCCTGCAACGACCCGATGTCGTCCGCTGCGCAGGAGCTCGCCACCACGAGCTCCACCCTCTTCGTCATTGCGGCGGGCAACACGGGCTCGGCGAACAACACGGTCTCGGCTCCCGGCTGTGCTCCCGCCGTGCTGACGGTGGGCGCCGTGGACCGTCAGGACGTGCCGGCATGGTTCTCCAGCCGCGGGCCCACAGCGGTCGACCACACCCTCAAGCCGGAGATCTCGGCGCCGGGCGTCGGCATCACCGCCGCCCGCTCAGGCGGGCGGGGCGACAACGCGTACGTCGCGATGTCGGGCACGTCGATGGCGACGCCGCACGTCGCCGGTGCCGCCGCCATCGTCAAGCAGACGCACCCGACCTGGACCGGGCAGCAGCTCAAGGCGGCCCTCGTGTCGTCGGCGAAGTCCGATGTTCCCGGTGACGTCCGCGCGCAGGGCGCGGGTCGACTGGATGTGATCGCCGCGGCGAAGGCCCCGGTGATCACCATGCCGGTGCAGGCCGGGACGTTCGCGTGGCCGCACACGAGCGCCCAGGTCACGACCATCGACCTTCCCTACACCAACGTCACCGACCAGCCGGTCACTCTCAAGCTGTCCGTCGCCGGTGTCACGGGTGACGACGGTTCCGCCGTCACGTCGACGCCGGCCGTCCTCGGAGCGTCGTCGGTGACCATCCCCGCTGGTGGCACCGTCAAGGTCCCGCTGAAGGTCGACCCGACCGCGAAGCTCGCGGCTGCGCAGTACGGCGACGTCACGGGCCGCATCCTGGCCACCGGCGGCGCCGACGTGTCGACGCCCTTCTCGCTGTACGTCACTCCCCAGACGGTGCGGCTCACCGTCCGGATGAAGGACCGCCTCGGTCAGCCCGCCAACCTGGGTTCGAGCGTCGACGTGGTCAACATCGACTCCATCAAGGCACAGCGCGCCTTCAACAACGGCGCCGCGGAGCAGACGTTCCAGGTGCGTCCCGGCACCTACTTCCTGTCGAGCTTCGTCAGGAGCCCCGACCCGACCTACCTGACCCCGAACACCGTCGGCTCCATCGCCTACTTCGGCCGACCGGAGATCAAGATCACCGGCGACACGACCGTCGACTTCGACGCGACGAAGGCGCACCTGCTGTCGGTCAAGACGGACCGGCCCAGTGAGCCCAAGGCCTCGGTCCTCTCGTTCTCCCGCACGTGGGACGACACGTGGATCCACGCCGGCTCCCTCAGCAGTGGCTCGACGACGACCGCCGTGTACGCCGACGTGCAGGGCAACCCCCAGCAGGGCACCTGGGAGTTCGGTGACTGGTCGCGCCGCTACGCGCCTGCCGTCGAGTCCCTGTCGGTCGTCGCAGGACCGGTGCTGCACCCGATCGCGGCGCCGAACGCGGCGCCGGGCCTCGACGGTGTCGGCACTGCGGGTCTCGTCGACGGCGGTACCGGCTCGATCTTCGACCCCGCCCGCGTGGGGGGCAAGGTCGTGCTCGTCAAGGTCAGCACCGCCGGCGTCTCTCCGTCGATGGTCAACCGGGCTCGCGCGGCCAGTGTCAGGGCCCTGCTCGCGTACGCTCCGGCTCCCGGCAAGTGGCTGCCGGTGGCCGGGTTCACGCCGCTCAGCGTGGCGACCTACTCCCTTCCGATGGCCGAGGGCGACCAGCTCCAGGCGCTCCTTGCCACCGCCCCCGTTGGTCAGCTGACGCTCTCCTGGAAGGCGACGGCCAGCAGCCCGTACGTCTACAACCTCGGCTTCACCCAGTCGACCCCGCTGACCGACGACAAGACGTTCGTCGCCCAGGACAAGAAGCTCGGCCGCACGGAGGCGGACTACAAGGGCATGGGTGTCGACACGCCGCTCCTGGACTACGTCTATGCCGGTCGTGACAACGGCGTCACCTTCGGTGTCTCCGCCTATGAGGCGGTCCACGTCGCGACCAAGCGCACCGAGTTCTACACCGACGGCGGCACGAAGTGGCTGCACTACCTCACCTCGAGCTTCCCCTTCGGAGAGGCGATGACCGAGGCCTGGCGCACCTACCCGTCCGGCAGCGTCCGCACCGACAGCTGGTACGGCGGCATCGTCGCCCCGGCTGCGATCAAGAACGACCAGGGCCTCGAGCAGCTGACGGCCGAGCGGCAGGGTGGCCTGATGGGCTTCGCCCCCCAGATGTGGGGCGACGACTTCGGGCACGTGGCCAACCCCGGCAGCTTCGGGGACGAGGGCAACCTCACGCTGCGCCGCAACGGCGAGGAGATCGGCTACAGCTACACCCCCAACGGCGTCTTCGAGGTGCCGGCCGAGGACTCGGCCTACGAGCTGGAGATGAACACCGGCAAGTTCGGGAGCCCGGCGCGTCAGTGGGCCCGATCGACCGAGGTCAAGACGACGTGGCGCTTCCGCTCCGCGCTCGACCCCGACACGTTCTCGGTCGGTCTCCCGCTGCTCTTCCCGCGGGTCGGCCTGCCCGAGGAAGGCAGCAAGACCCTCGGCGCCTCGGCGGGGCAGGTGCTGCCGATCCGGGTCACCGGTCACGGCGGCTACGCCCCTGGTGACATCGTCTCGGCGACGTTCGCCTTCTCCTACGACGGTGGCACGACGTGGACGGACGCCGCGGTGTCCAGCAACGCCGGGGCGTGGAGCGCGGTCGTCGACCACACGGGTGCCAGCGGGAAGACGGTCACCACGCGAGTCGAGGTGACCGACAGCAAGGGTGCTTCGGTGACGCAGGTCGTCAAGTCGGCCTACGCGGTGCGCTGACGAAGCGCCAGATTTCTCGACATGGCGGATGCCGTCCCCTCCCAGGAGGTGGGCGGCATCCGCCCATGGCTCGGCGCACCTGCCCGCTGGGAGGTTGACCACGAACCCGGCTGGCTCGTGGCCGAGGTCATCTCGCGCGCCGGGGAATGAGGGCGCGGCGGCGGACCGACCCTCATCCGAATGCAGCGAACGGGTCGGCCACGCCGATGTAGCAGGTCTCGAGGTACTCCTCGATACCTTCACGTCCTCCCTCGCGGCCGAGGCCGGACTGCTTCACGCCGCCGAACGGAGCTGCCGGGTTGGACACCACGCCCGTGTTGAGGCCGAGCATCCCGGTCTCCAGACGTTCGCCCATCCGGAGCCCTCGGTCGAGGTCGCGGGTGTAGACGTAGCAGACGAGTCCGAACGGCGTGGCGTTCGCGAGGCGGACGGCCTCGTCCTCGGTGTCGAAGGGAACGATCGAGGCGACCGGCCCGAAGATCTCCTCGTCGAGGATGTCCGCGCCGGCTGGCACGTCGGTGAGGACAGTGGGCGGGAAGAAGTGGCCGGGTCCGTCGAGTGCCCGGCCACCGAGGGCGAGACGGGCGCCCGCGGCGACGGCTCCGTCCACGAGACGGCCCACCCTGGCGACGGCCGCGGCGTTGATGAGGGGACCCAGGCGTGTGGCCGGGTCGGTGCCACGACCGACCGTGACGGAGGACATCCGTGCTGCGAGGGCCTGTCCGAACTCGTCGGCGAGACTCCGGTGCACGAGGAAGCGGTTGGCGGCGACGCAGGCCTCACCGCCGTTGCGCAGCTTGGCGGCGAGCGCTCCCTCGACGGCGGCGTCGAGGTCGGCGTCCTCGAAGACGATGAAGGGGGCATTGCCTCCGAGCTCCATCGAGACCCGGAGCACCTGGTCGGCCGAGGCGGCGATGAGCCGCCGGCCCACCGGTGTCGAGCCGGTGAACGACAGCTTGCGCAGCCGCGCGTCCGACAGCAGCGGGCTGCTCACCGACCCCGGGTCGGTCGTGGGGATGACGTTGAGGACACCCGGCGGCAGGCCGGCGTCCTCGAGGACCTCGGCGAGGAGCAGGGCGCTCAGTGGGGTCAGCTCGGCAGGCTTGAGGACCATGGTGCAGCCTGCGGCGATGGCCGGAGCGATCTTGCGGGTCGCCATGGCGAGCGGGAAGTTCCACGGTGTGATGAACAGGCACGGCCCGACCGGTCGCCTCGTGACCAAGAGGCGGTTGGCTCCGTCGGGAGCCGTGGAGTACCGGCCGGAGATCCGCGTTGCCTCCTCGCTGAACCAGCGGAGGAACTCGGCCCCGTAGCCGACCTCGGCGTGCGCCTCGGCGAGGGGTTTGCCCATCTCGAGGGTCATCGTCAGCGCGAAGTCCTCGGCGCGGATGGTCACGAGCTCGAAGGCCTGGCGGAGGATCTCGGCCCTGTCGCGCGGTGGAGTGCGCCCCCATGACGGCTGGGCGGCGTGCGCCGCAGCGAGCGCGCGGTCGCCGTCGTCGGGTCGCGCGTCGGCGACGGTGGCGAGGACGGTCTCGGTGGAGGGGTCGACGACCTCGAACCGGCCACCGTCGGCAGCCTCGGTCCACCGGCCGTCGATGTAGAGCCCGGTGGGGATCCGAGCCAAGAGAGCGCGTTCGGTCTGGTCCGTGACCGCTGTCGTCGTCATGTCGTCACTTCCTAGGTGGGGGAGAGGGAGGGCGGCTCGCGCAGCGCAGCACGGCATACGCCCGTGCGGGAGCGCCGCTCGTCCTACCGGCGCACGAGGTCGGGCCCGACGTCGGTGCACGACGGGCAGCCGGCGAGCGCAAGCGCCTCCTCGACCTCCGAGGCCATGTCGACGAGAAGGTCTCGCACCCTGTCGGACCCGCCGGTGGCGAGGGCCCAGATGACCGGTCGTCCGATGAGCACGGCTCGCGCTCCGAGGGCGAGCGCCTTGAGGACGTGCGATCCCGTGCGGACACCCCCGTCGACGTAGACCTCCACCTGGTCGCCGACGGCCTCGACGACCTCCGGAAGGGCCAGGGGCGCCGGGACGACCCCGTCGAGCTGCCGCCCTCCGTGCGTCGACACGACCACCGCAGAAGCGCCGGCGGCCACGCAGTCCCGGGCGGCTTCCGCGGTCAGCACGCCCTTCGCCACGACGGGCAGCCCACTGTTCTCGGCGAGTCGTTCGAGATCGCGGGGGCCGACGTCCTCGGCCTGCATGAGCCGTGGATCGGCGACGTGGCGGTGGTCGAGCGACTCGATGATCCCGGTGCTCGGACGGGAGACAGGGAGGCCGGCGCGCTTGCGAGCCACGCGGGGGGTGTCGACGGTGACCACGAGAGCCAACGCACCGGCGGCGGCGGCACGGCGGCCGACCTCGTCGGTGACGCCGCGGTCCTGCAGCACGTAGAGCTGCTGCCAGAAGGGACCGGCAGCGGCGGCGACAGCCTCCACCCGGGTGCTCGACCTCATCGACAGCACGAGGAGACTGCCCGCCGCCCGGGCCGCCCGGGCGACCCCGACCTCACCCTCGGGGTGGGCCAGCCGGTGCATGGCAGTGGGGGCGACGAGGACGGGCGAGGTGATCGGATGTCCGAGCACCTGAGACGCCGCCGAGGTCGCCGACACGTCCCGCAGCACCCTCGGCCGCAGCAGCACCTCGTCCCAGGCCCGCTCCTGCCGCGCGAGGGTGGTCTCGTCCCCTGCGCCCGCGGCGAAGTAGGCGAACACGTCTCGCGGGAGGGCGGCCTCGGCCCGGTCCCGCAGGGAGGCATGGTCGATCATCGCCCCGCGTCCAACCGATCCAGCTCGGCGCGGATCCACTCCAGCTCGCGCGAGACGTAGTCGACGATGTCGCCGTTCTTGAGGTGCGCGGGCAGCACGTCCCACGTGTAGGTCTCGATCTCGAGGTGGTCCGAGAGCGGGGTCCGGGCGTGCACCTCGAGCGCGGCCACGATGCCGGCCCGCGTCGTGCTGAGTCCGTCCAGGTCCTCGAGGAAGATCGGTACGTGGAAGTGCGTCCGCCACTCGCGAGGACCCCCTGCGGGGTCGGCGCGCCAGGCCCTGATGGCGTCGGCGAGGTGGAGAAACCGCGTGAGGCGCCCGTCTCGTCGCTCCGTCGTCTGGCTGAGGTAGATCGTGTCCGTGAACGCCTCGAGGGCGTCCACGGTGGAGTCGGTGACGTCCGGCACGCGGAGCGCGGCTGCGGCCTGCAGCTTGAAGACCGGGACCCCGGCCTCGGAGAGCAGCTCCAGCGACTGGGCGATGTCCTCGAACTGCACGGACTGGTGGCAGATGTCGAAGACGACGCCGAGGTGGCGACGGACCAGCCCCGCGACCTCGCTGACGGGGAGTCCCGTGAGCCGGCACAGGGTTTCCGTCCCGGTCGAGGACCAGACGTCCTCGCGGAACCAGTCCACCGTCTCCGGGGTCGTCTCGAGGAAGCAGGCAGGCTCCGGCTCCAGCGCGAGCTTGACTCGCCGCCCCGTCCTGCGCTCGAGGTCGACGAGGTGTGCCACCACGGTGAGGACGTTCTCGGTCAGCGTGGCGCGGTCCGCGGTCTTCAGCACCTTGGGTCGGAAGGCGAGCGGCGACGTCTGGATGGACGGTGACACGTGGGACGGGCAGACCTCGGCGAGGATGTCGGCGACCTGGCAGGTGTAGCGGACCCGGTCAGGATCCGACCAGTCGGGCTCGTACACCTCCTCCATCACGACACGACCCTTGAAAGGGCCGTAGGGGAAGGCATTGACGGTGTAGACGTACATGTCGTTCTCGCCCAGCCAGACCCGCAGACGTTCCAGCTCGCCCGGGTTGTCGGTCAGCGTCTGCGCCGACGAGGCGGACAGACGGAGCGAGACGGCATACGACGTGTCGGGCGACACCCTCCGCTTCACGGCCGGCGCGTAGGTCATGAGGCTGTCGCGCATCTCCGGCCAGGTGTCGCCCGGGTGCACGAGGGTGGAGTACGCGAGGTGCTCGGTGCGGGCGTTCACGACGACCTCCCGCTCTCGTGGGCCTCGAGGCGCTGACGCACCTGGGCGAGCAGCCGGGCTGCGCTGGCACCGGCCAGATGCTCGTCGACGGTGAGAGCGAGGTGCACGAAGGAGCCGATCCCGATCCCGCGTCCACCGTCGGGGAGCTCGACGACGGTGGGCCGGTCGACGACGTCTCCGCACGAGAGCGCGACGACCACGCCGTCCTCGAGCACGGGGACGTCGAACAGGACGCCGGTGCCCCGGAGGTCGTGGACCGACAGCTCGGGCCGGGAGGCCTGCCCCTCAGAGCCGTTCAGGGGTGTGTCTGCGGCTCCGAGGACCCGCTGGATCCCCTGCACTCCCAGGTCGTGGGCGTTGACGACCGTCCGTGGCGCGCCCCCGGGCGGCCCGTGCACCGACACCGTCGTACGGACGACCTCGGCCGTCGCCGCGCGGACGGACCGGACCGTCCGGACCGACGACTCGACGAGGCAGGCGAGCAGGTCAGGTGAGGTCGTCAGACGGGTGACCTCCGCCTCGGTGACCGCGGTGTAGCAAGCGCGCACCGTGCCGGAAGCGGCGACCGGAGAGGCGAGCGGGAGCTCCGCCATCGAGGCCGCCCGGTTCACGTCGTCCGTCGTGACCCGGCCGCGCGGACCGGTGCCGGTGAGTCCCCCGACGTGGACGCCCCGGTCGTGCGCCAGACGGCGCACCCGGGGAGAGTGCACCTGCCGGGGGCGGTGGCCACCTGAAGCGCGAGGGGCCGGCCGACCCCCGGGGAGGAAGGGCGCCAGCGACGGCGGCACGCTCACGACTGCAGCGCCTTCTCGACGGTCCTCGCGACGCTCTCGGCGGACGGCATGACGAGGTCCTCCAGGGAGTCGGCGGACGGCAGCGGGATGTGCGGGGTCGTGATCCTCTGCACCGGTCCGTCGAGGTCCCAGAACGCCTCGTCGGCGACGAGCGACGCGATCTCGGCACCCCAGCCGAGCAGCTGGGGGTTCTCCTCGACGGTGAAGAGCCTGCCGGTCCTGGCGACCGAGTCGAGGATCGTCCGGGTGTCGAGTGGTACGAGGGAGCGCACGTCGATGACCTCGGCATCGATGCCGCGGGTGGCCAGGTCCTCCGCAGCGGCCAGCGCCCTCGGCACCATCATGCCGAGCGCCAGGATGGTCGCGTCGCGACCGGGGCGGCGCACCTTGGCGGTGCCGAGCGTGTCGATGATCTCGCCGTCGGGCACCTCGCCCTTGGCGGCATACAGACCCTTGTGCTCGCAGAAGATCACCGGGTCGTCGTCCCGGATGGCCGCGGCCATCAGGCCGACGACGTCCTCGGCGGTCGACGGCGTCACGACCTTGAGCCCCGGGATGGCCATGGCCCAGTTCTCGATCGACTGCGAGTGCTGGGCCCCGAAGCGCAGGCCTCCGCCGTTGCCTGTCTTGATGACGAGCGGCATGGTCACCTGACCCGCCGTCATGTAGCGCGTCTTGGCGATCTGGTTCACCACGATGTCCCAGCACACGGCGAAGAAGTCCGAGAACATGATCTCCGCGACCGGTCGTAGCCCGGTCATCGCCGCGCCCATGGCCGCGCCGAGGATGGCCTGCTCACTGATGGGTGTGTCGATGACCCGCTTCGGGCCGAACTCGTCGAGCAGGCCGACCGTCGTCTTGAAGACGCCGCCGGCCCCGGCGATGTCCTCGCCGACGACGACGACCCGCTCGTCGCGGCGCATCTCCTGTGCGATGCCGCGCGCGACGGCATCTCGGTAGCTCAGTTGCGCCATGACCATCCTCCATCAGCCCAGACATCGGTGAACGCGCTCTCGGGAGAGGGGAGCTCGCCGGCGATGGCTCCCTCGGTGGCCGCATCGACGAGCGCGAGAGCCGTCGCGTCCATGGCGTCGAGCTCGGCTTCCGACACGCCGAGCCGCCCCAGTCGCTCGCGGTAGATCGTGAGTGGGTCGTACGCCTTCCAGGCGTCGACCTCACCGGTGGGACGGTACTTCCCGGGGTCGGCGCGCGAGTGCCCTCCGTGGCGGTAGGTCAGGGCCTCGACGAGCGAGGGGCCCCGGCCCGAGCGCGCCCGGTCGAGGGCTTCGAGCGCGGCGAGGTGGACGGCGTCGGCGTCGTTGCCGTCGACGACGATCGACTCGAGTCCGTACGCCGCGGCCCGGTCGGCCGCCGGGTGCGCGACGGCGGTGATGTCGCGGATGGACGTGTACTCCATGTAGAGGTTGTTCTCGCACACGAAGACGACCGGCAGGCGGTACACCGCGGCGTAGTTGAGGGCCTCGTGGAAGGCGCCGATGTTGGTGGTCCCGTCGCCGAAGAAGCAGACGGCCACCTGGCCCGACCCGCGGTACTGCGCGGACCACGCAGCTCCGTTGGCGATCGTCAGGTGGGCCCCGATGATGGCGTAGGAGCCCATCATCCCGTGCTCGACGCTCGTGAGGTGCATCGAACCGCCCTTGCCTCCCATCAGGCCGTTGGCCCGTCCGAGCAGCTCGGCGAGCACCGGTGTCATCGGCACACCCCTCGCGAGGGTGTGTGCGTGGCCGCGGTACGTGGCGAAGGTGTAGTCGTCCTCCTGCATGGCGGCTCCGAAACCCGCCGCGATCGCCTCCATGCCGAGCGACAGGTGGCTCGTGCCCTTGACCAGCTGTTTCATGAAGAGGTCGTAGGCGCGCTTCTCGAAGGTCCGCATCTCTCGCATCGAGCGGTAGAGCTGTCGCCGCGTGTCCAGGTCGACATCGAGGGCGTCGTTGCTGTCGCTGCGCTCCGGTGGGAGCACGACGCCGTGCTCGCCGTAACGGTGCTCCGCCAGGGGCAGTCTCATGCGCCGACCTCCGCCGGGGTGGAGCTGTTCCTCGTGCTGGCGTCGGCGTCGGCGTCGGAGTCGGCGTCGGAGTCGGCGTCGGAGTCGGCGTCGGTGGCGCGCGGCGCGCGGTTGAGGTGGGACTGGCTGTCGCGCATCGTCGGCAGGTGTCCGCCGGTCGTGAAGTAGCGCTTGCCGGCCACGAGCAGCTCCTCGGCAGGGAACTTCGTGATGACCTCGCAGCCCGTGGCGGTCACGACGACCTCCTCCTCGATCCGGGCCGCCCCCCAGCCGTCGGCCGCTGGCCAGTAGGTCTCGAGGGCGAAGACCATGCCCTCCTCCAGCGTCTCCGGGCTGTCGAAGGAGGTGAGGCGACTGAAGATCGGCCGCTCCCAGATCGACAGGCCCACGCCGTGGCCGTACTGGAGCGCGAAGGCCGCCTCCTCGTCGGCGAAGCCGAACTCCTGCGCGGTGGGCCACAGGGCGACGACGTCAGCCGTCGTCACGCCGGGCTTGACGATGTCGATCGCCCGGTCCATCAGCTCGCGACAGATGGTGTACGCGTCGCGCTGAGCCCGTGATGCGCTGCCCACGGCGAAGGTCCGGTAGTAGCAGGTCCGGTAGCCCATGTGGCTGTGCAGGATGTCGAAGAAGGCCGGGTCGCCGGGCCGGATCAGCCGGTCGGTGAAGACGTGTGGGTGCGGTGAGCACCGTTCTCCCGAGATGGCATTGACCCCCTCGACATGCTCCGAACCGAGGTCGTAGAGCGTCTTGCTCACCAGGCCGACGCACTCGTTCTCACGGACGCCCGGACGGAGGAACTCGTAGAGGTTCTCGTAGGCAGCGTCCACCATCGACGCTGCCTGCGTGAGCAGGCCGATCTCGTCCCCGGTCTTGATCCGCCTCGCCTCGAGGAAGACCTGCTGTCCGTCGACGACGTGGAAACCCGCCGCCTCGAGCGCGAAGAGGACCGGCGGCTCGACGATGTCGACGCCGATGGCCTGGCCGTCGAGCCCGAAGTCGCGCATCACCTGGGCGACCTTGGCGGCCACGTCCGCGGCGCGCCCTGCCCCGGGGGAGATCGCGCCGCGCAGCGTGGAGATGCCCGCGCGGGCGCCGTAGTGGTCTCCCCGACCCGCAGCCGCGTGCGGCTCGTCGAGCCAGGTCGACTGCAGCTGGTGGTGACGGGCGGCCGACCCGAAGTCCCACAGGACGGGGTCCCCCCCGCGGGGGAGAATGGCGAAACGGATCATCTTGTCCATCGCCCATGTCCCGATGTGGGTCGCGGTCATGTAGCGGATGTTGTGGAAGTCGAAGGTCAGCAGGGCGCCGAGGTCCGACCGGTCGAGCTCCGCCTTGAGCCGGGCCAGGCGCTCGCGGCGCAGCCGGTCCAGGTCCAGGCGACTCTCCCAGTCGACCGCGTTCGTGCCGTACGTCGGTGACACCATGACTACTCCTCGAGAACGTGGATGGATCGGCAGCTGGTCGGTCGCGGCCGGTGGCGCAGGGTCGTGGCCCCGGTCAGGCCGGCGTCGCGCCGGTCGGTGACACGAGGATCTTGAGCTGGTCGCCCGACGGGTTCACGAGGACGTCGAAGCCGTCCGGGACGACCCGCTCCAGCTCGATCTGGGCCGTGACGGCCTTGGCGACGGGGTACTTCCCCGAGGCGATGAGCCGGATGATGCGGGGCCAGTCGGTGATGAGGTAGCACCAGCTGCCGACGTAGCTGATGTCCTTCTCCGACAGCCGCATCGCGTCGATGGTGGCCGGCTTGGTGTGCAGGCCGGTCTGCACGATCGAGCCACGCGTGCGCACACTGTTCATCGCCGTGGTCAGGCCCGGGGTGCTGCCCGAGCACTCGGCGACCACGTCGACGCCGGCGCCTCGGGTGAGCTGTGCGATCGACTCGGCGAACCCGTCCGAGGTCGGGTCGAGGACCGGACCGACGTCGAGGGAGGCCGCGAGCGCTGCGCGGTTGGGATTGGGTTCGGCGATCACGACGGTCGCAGCGCCGAGGGCATCGGCGTAGAGGGCCGACAGCACGCCGATGGGGCCGGCGCCGGTGACGAGCACGATGTCGCCACCACGGATCCCGACCCTGTCGATGCCGTATGCCGCCACGCTGGCCGGCTCGACGACGGCACCCTCCACGTCCGACACCTCGTCGGGGAGGGTCGAGACCTGGTACTCCTTGAGCACGGCGTACTGGGCGAGGCCCCCGGTCTCGGCGGAGAGCCCGGTGCAGGCGAACCGGACGCACAGGTGACCGAGTCCCTGCCGGCAGAAGGTGCATCGGCCGCAGACGATCGCAGGCATGATGCTCACCCGGTCGCCCACGGCCACGTCGGTGACCTGCGCGCCAACCTCCACGACCCGCGCGGAGAACTCGTGCCCGAGCGTCTGGGGGAGGGTCACCCCGGTCAGGGGGTGCGGCGTGGTCGGGGTGACGATGGGGCCCACGAGGTACTCGTGCAGGTCGGTGCCGCAGATGCCGCACCAGAGGACCTCGACGAGGACCTCGTCGGGCGCCTTGATCTCGGGGGATCCGACGTCCTCGATGCGGATGTCGGACTGTCCGTGGAAGCGTGCTGCGCGCACTTGAGTCTCCTCGGTGGTTGTCGTTGGATGACGGACCGCCCTGGCCCGCAGGGTGATTCGAAGGTCTGGTGATGGCGTCGAGCGCTGTCAGGCCCTGACTCGGCGCACTTGGCTGTAGATGACGGCGGCAGCCACGATGAGGGCGCCCTGGAAGAAGTACTGCCACGTCTGCGACAGGTCGAGGAAGACCATGGCGTTGAAGACCTGGACGATGAGCCCGGCGCCGAGCAGCGTGCCGATGAACGTGCCACGACCGCCCAGGAGGCTGGTGCCACCGAGGACCACCGCGGTGATGCTGCTCAGGGTGTAGCCCACGCCCTGAGCCGGGTCACCGATGCCGAGCTGGCCGAGCAGCACGATGGAGCCGAGGAAGACGAAGCAGGAGGCGGCGACGTAGGCCAGGACCGCAGTGCGGCTGACGTTGATCCCGACCCGGCGGGCGGCGTCCTCGTCGGATCCGATGGCGCGCAGCCGCAGGCCGGGGCCCCGCCTGCGCAGGGCGTACTCGAGCACCACGGCCGTGACGACGAGCAGCAGGAAGACGACCGGTACGGGGCCGATCTTGGTCTTGACGAGACGGGTGACCGAGATCGCGATGTTCCCTCCGGGCGAGTCCCGGAGGAGGTAGCTGAGGCCCTGGATGCCGATGTAGCTCGCCAGGGTGGCCGCCACCGGGGTGAACTTGGCGAAGCGGATCAGGCTGCCGTTGGCGGCGCCGGTGGCGGCGGCGACCGCCAGCATGACGACCAGTCCCAGCGCCATGACCGCGGCCGATTTCTCGGCGGTCAGGAAGAACGAGCCGACGACGACCAGGAAACCGGCGAGCGGTCCGACGGAGAGGTCGATTCCCCCGGTCATGAGAACGATCGTCTGCCCGAGGGCGATGAAGCCGAGGGCCGCGCACGAGGTCATGACCGATGTCAGGTTGAAGGGTGCGAGGTATCGCGAGTTCTGCGACAGCACGAAGGCGCCGAGAAGGAGCATGACGAGCGCGAGGATGACGACCGGGGCATAGTCCCCGGTGAGGAAGCGGCTCCGCCGGGTCGAGACGGAGCTGACCGTCCGGCTGGCGCCGCCCTGGTGCACCGTCGCACTGACTGCCGAGTGGATGAGTCGTTCCTCGGTGACCTGAGCGCCCTCGACGACGTCGAGCACTGCTCCACGTGACATGACCAGGACGCGGTCGCAGAGTCCTTCGAGCTCCTTGGCGTCGGAGGACGCGACGACGACCGGCACGCCCGCGGCGGAGACCTCGCGCAGGATCCGGTAGATCTCCGCGCGCGCGCCGACGTCGACGCCCTGTGTCGGCTCGTCGGCCAGGACGATGGCGGGGCGGGAGAGCAGGGCCCGGGCGAGCACGACCTTCTGCTGGTTCCCTCCGGACAGGGCCGAGACGACGGTCTCGGCTGAGGCGGTCCTGACGTCGAGAGCGGTGAGCTCCGCCCCGACGAGGGCGTCCTCCCGGCCGCGGCTCAGCAGGACACGACCCCGGAGACGGTCCAGGGCGGACAGGGCTGCGTTCTCGCGGACCGAGAGCGTCATCATGAGGCCCTCGTCGTGTCGGTCGGCCGGGAGGTAGGCCGAGCGCTTGCGCAGGTCGCGCGATGTCCGCGACGTGCCGCCGACCGTGACCGAGCCGGAGAAGGCCGTGAGCCCGGCGAGCGCCCGCAGCACCTCGCTCTGGCCGTTGCCCACGATCCCCGAGACGCCGATGATCTCACCGGCGCGCGCCGTGAAGGAGACGTCGGAGAAGCCGCCACCCGTGATCCCGTCCACGGAGAGGACCTCGTCACCCAGCTCGTCCTGCGGTGGCTTGACCGGGAAGGTCGACTCGAGCTGGCGCCCGACGATGAGCGACAGAAGCTCATCGTCGCTGATGGCCTCCACCTCGGCAGTGCCGCGTACCTTGCCGTCGCGCAGCACGGTGACGCGGTCCGCCAGCTCGCGGACCTCGGCGAGGCGGTGCGTGATGTAGACGACGGCGGTGCCGGTGGCTGCGGCCCGCCGCACGCGTTCGAAGAGCATGTCGACGGAGTCGGCGCCCAGCGGGGCCGTGGGCTCGTCGAGGATGAGCAGCTTGGGCTCCACCGCGAGCGCCTTGGCCAGCTCGAGGAGGTGGCGCTGGGCGACGCTGAGGTTGCCGACCCGGTCCTCGAGGTGGGCGCTCGAGCCGACATCGGCCAGCATCTGCTGCATCGTGCGGATCTGCTCCGCCCCGGTTCCGAGGACGGCACCGGGCACGGCGACCACGAGGTTCTCGGCAACGGTGAGGTCGGGCAGCACCGCTGGGTGCTGGTGGACGATCGCGATGCCGAGCTCGGTGGCCAGGGCGGGTGTCAGTCGCTCGATGAGCCGGCCCGCGCCGGTGATGGTGCCGGCGTCCGGGCTCACCTCACCGGAGGCGACCCCCATGAGGGTCGACTTGCCCGCGCCGTTCTCTCCCAGCAGGGCGTGGACCTCGCCCCGACGGATCTCCAGGGAGACGTCGGTGAGCGCTGCGACCCCGTCGTAGTTCTTGCTGATGCCGGAGAGGACCATCGCCGACTCGGCGATCACCGCGGTGTCTCTGGTCACGTCCAGTCCTTCGGTCGGCGTTTCGGTCGGCGTCTCGCTCAGCGTCTTGGTCTTGGTCTCGGTGGCGACATCGACGGGCACGGGGTCGGCCGGGCCGTCGGTCGTGACGGCACCGGCCGCCCCGTGCGGAGTCACTTGAGCAGCTTCGCCTGGTCCTGTCCGGCCATCTGGGCGGACAGGTAGATGTCACCGGGAAGGTCCTTCTTGCACGTCACCGGGCTGGGCTTGCCGCCGACCGAGTCCTCGAAGGCGGGAGCCTTGAACTGCTTCGACGCGGGGGGGGTGCCACCGGTCGCGAGGGCGACGGCCCACTGGACCGCCAGTCGGGCGTTGTCGTTGCCCGTGGCCACGGTGAAGAGCTTGAAGTCCGGGTTCTGTGCCTTGTGCGCCTCGTAGAAGCACGAGAGGACGTTGCCGTCCGACGTCGCCAGGGCAGGGATGGAGCGCCCGCTCTTCTCGAACTCCGGCAGAGCACCGACGAGGGACGGTCCGAAGTCGGACACGATCGCGTCGATCTTCGGGTACTTCGCGATGGCGGCACTCAGGACCTGCTGGGTCTTGGCGGGATCCCAGTTGGTGACCTCGAACGGCGCCTGCCCGATGAAGGTGTACTTCCCCGGGTCGAGGACCTCCTTCATGCCCTTGAGCTCGTCGAGGCCCTGGCTGTTGCCTGCGGGGCCGGACAGGAAGAGGATGTTGCCCCCGCTCGGCAGGGTCTTGGTGAGCCAGTCGGCCCAGTTCTTGCCGTCGGTGACGAAGTCGGCTCCCACCCAGACGTCGTAGTCCTTGCCGTCGGCGCCGCCCGGGTTGACCCGGTAGGGCACCGTGGTGACGCCGGCCTCCTTGGCGCTCTGCAGAGCAGGGAGCATGGCGTTGCCGGCGTCCGGGAACACGACGAGCGCGTTGACTCCCTTGGCGACCAGGCCCTGGATGTCGGAGATGGCCTTCTGGGTGTCGCCCTGACCGTCGGCGTAGGTGAAGCTCGTGACGCTCGGGCACTTGGCGATCTCGTCCTTGGCGGAGGCCGTCGTGACGAGACGCCAGCTGTTGCCGCCGAACCCGTCGGTCAGGCCCAGGGTGATCTGCTTGGAGCCGCACCAGGATGGCGCACCCGAGACGGTGCTGCCTCCGCTGGCGGCGGGAGAGGCGCCGTCGGACGAGCTGCCACAGGCTGCGAGTGCCAGGGCGGCGACGCTCGACACTGCGAGGACGCGGATGGCTGTGTTGGGTCGGGACATTGCGGATCGACCTTTCTGATGGTCATGAGCCGGGTGAGGGATGAAGCAAGAGGGGTCAGGCCGGGACGGTGCTGGCTGGACGTTGGGATCGCCGTCGCAGCCGCGACCAGTTGATGGTGTAGAGCGCGACACCGATCGCGAACGCGGCCGACTGCACGAGCGTCTTGCCCGCGAAGTCGAAGCCGAGGGCCAGCACGAACTGGTCCAGCTGGATCAGGAAGAGCGCCGCGACGGCTGTGGCGACGAGGTTGCCCCGACCGCCGAGCAGGGAGGTGCCTCCGAGGACGACCGCTGCCACCGAGGCCAGCAGGTAGCTGTCGCCCTGGTATGCCGTGGGCTTGTTGAGGATGCCGGCCAGGAGCAGGGCGCCCAGCCAGTAGAAGACCTGCGCGAAGACGTAGCCGCCGGCCTTGAAGCCCTGCACGCGCAGACCAGCAGCCCACGCCGCCGAGCCGTTGGCCCCGACCGCCTCGAAGCGACGTCCCGACGCCGTCTTCTTGACGACCACCGTGACGACGGCGGTCGCGAGCACGGCGACGAGGACCGCGTGTGGGATCCCGAGAGTGCTGTCACCGGCGAGCCGGGCGAGCAGGTCGGTGGTCTGGCGGGGGGTCCCCCCGGACACGGCCAGCACCGCGGCGTAGAGCAGCGCGTTGGTGCCCAGGGTGGCGACGATGGGGTTGAGGCCGAGGCGTCCGATGAGCAGGCCGTTGCCGAGCCCGGTGAGGAGCGAGACCCCCAGCGCGAGCAGGGCCGCCGGGAGCACCTTGGAGTCGTCGCCATAGGCCTGGTGGGTCACGATGACGATGACGAGTGACACCGAGCCTGCGACCGACAGGTCGATGCCGCCCTGCATGACGACGAGGGTCTGCCCGAGGGCGACGATGGCGAGCACGGCTGCGAACGGCAGCATGCTCTGGACCGCACCGGAGCTGACACTGCTCGGGGCGAAGATGAAGCCGGCGATGACGAGAAGGGCCAACGCCGCGACCACGGTCAGCAGTCCACGCGAGAGGCCCCGGGGGGTGCGGCGCGACGGGCTGACCGTCTCGTTCTTCGGATCCATGACCCACTCCTCGACACTGAGGGTTTCGATGCTGACCGTCCGGATCACGGGCAACCAAGGTGTTGGGTGAGACTGTACATAGAGCATTTGGCGTTAACAAGAGGTTCACGCTCGGGTCTTGGTCAACGAGACAAGACCGTGATGCGCGCCTCGGGACGGACACCCCGAAGCGGGCGAAACGCCTACTCGCGTGGGTCCCCTGCGGACTGGATACGACTCAGGTCGGCCATGTCTCGCGAGCCCCACCCGGCGTCGACGGCGCCCTGCACGCGCTGCAGCGTCTCCTCTGTCACCGGCAGCGCCGCGCCGGTCGTCCTGCCCTGCTCGGTGATCAGGCGCAGGTCCTTGGCGACGAGCTCCAGGCTCATCGCGATCGGCGTCTGCGGGTCGAGGAAAGCCGGGCGCTTGTAGTGGACGAAGGGAGCCCCGACGACACTGCGTTCGAGCACGTCGTAGGCCTCGGTCCGAGTGACTCCGGACCGCTCCGCGAGGACGAGGGCCTCCGCGAGGGCCGCGTTGAGGTCGTGGACCACGAGGTTGACCGCGAGCTTCATCGCCTGGCCTGCGCCGACGTCACCCACCCGGAGCACCTCGGCCGCGAAGGACTCGAGGATCCCCCGGGCGGCGATGACGTCGTCGGGCCGCCCGGACGCCATGACCAGCAAGGTGCCGGCGGTGACGGCGGGCACGCTCCCCGACACGGGAGCGTCGACGAAGCGATGTCCTGCCTCGGTGAGCCGGCGACCCAGACGCGTTGCCGCCGCCACTCCGCTCGTCCCCAGGTCGATGACGAGGCAGTGGGTGGGCAGGGCGCTCAGCACGGCCTCCGAGAGCAGCAGCGACGTGGTCACGTCGCCGTCCGCGAGCATCGTCAGCACGACGTCCGCGTCCGTCACGGCCGCCGAGGGGGTCGTGGCCAGGACGAGCTCGCCGTGTGTCTGCGAGTCCACCAGGGCCTGGGCGGATGACAGCGTGCGGTTCCACACCCGCACCCGGTGCCCTGCGGCGGCCACGCGTCGCGCCATCGCCGACCCCATGCGGCCGGTGCCCAGGATCGCGACGTCAGCCACGGCGAGGGTCCACCAGGATCTTGCCGCCCGCGGAGCCGGCCACGATCGGGTCGAGACCACGAGCGACGACATGGTCGAGGGGCACCGTCGTGGTGCCGATGACGCCCGCCAGCGGACTGCTCTCGAGCAGCGCGAGGGCACGGGGGATGTCCGTGGCGCAGATGTGGGCGACGGTGGTCGCGATGTCGACCTCACGCAGCACGATGTCCGCGAGGCCGAGCTCCTGCGGGGCCTTGACGAGGCCCACCAGCAGCGTCCGCCCTCCTCGCGCGCAGAGCGACAGCGCGCGGGCCGCGGCGCCGGGCGCGCCCGAGCTCTCGATGACGACGTGGGGCTGTCGGGGAACGAGGTCCCGTAGCTCCTCGAGCGTCGTCTCGCGGCTCACCGCGACGGTGCTCGTCGCACCGAGTCGTCGCGCCACGTCGAGGCGGTCGGGGTCGACGTCCACCACGGTGACCGTGCCCCGGTGGCCACGCAGCCCGGCCAGGACGAAGGAGCCGATCGCGCCGGCGCCGAGCACGACGACGTCGTCCCCGTCAGCGATCCCGGCGCGGTCGATGGCGTGCAGGCCGACCGCGAAGGGTTGTGCGAGCGCCGCTTCGGTATCGTCGCACCCGTCCGGGATGGTGACCAGGGTGCTGACGGGAGCGACGACGAGCTCGGCGAGTCCACCGTGGGTCGACAGTCCGAGCGTGTAGTAGCGCTCGCACAGGTTGGTGCGACCGGCCGCGCACCACCGACAGGAGCCGCACGAGACTCCCGCGCCGCAGGCCACCCGTCGGCCGGTCCAGCGTCTGCCGCCCCCGTCCCCTGCGTCCGGGCCGGCGGCGACGACGGTCCCGATGAACTCGTGGCCGAGCACGGTGGGCCCCACGTGGCCGCTGCCGGTGTGTCGGTCCGTGAGCGGGACCATCATCGGTCCCTTCGCGTACTCGGTGGCGTCGGTACCGCACAGGCCGTTGAGAGCGACCTGGATGAGGACCTCACCCTCGCGGGGTCGTGGCTCTGGTCGGTCCTCGACCCGAAGGTCCAAGCGACCGTGGAGCACTCCTGCGCGCATCATCGGTCCCCTACCCGTCAGAGCCGGGCGGACGAGGTGATGTGGACCTTGACCTGGGACCGGTCCTCCAGAACGGCGGTGATCGCCTTCTCGGATTCCGCCAGCTCGTGGCTGGAGGTGACGAGTGGGCTGAGGTCCACCCCGCTGCGGGACAGGAAGCGCAGGGTCTGCGGCCAGACGCCGGGGGAGCCGATGATGCCGCGGGCCTGAAGCTCCTTGGACTGGAACAGCCCGAGCTTCGCAGGGGCGGAGCCGCCCACGTCGATCCCGATGTAGACGATCCGGGCGCGGAACGCAGCGACCTCGAGGGCCGTCGCCATCGCCGCCGGCTTGCCGCTCGCCTCGAAGACGACGGAGGCCCCGTCGCCGTCGGTGGCCTCCTGCACCGCGCCGACGAAGCCCTCGGCAGTGGGGTCGAGCACCTCGTCGGCACCGAGGCGCATCGCGAGCTCCCCCCGGTCCGCTGAGGGCTCGGCCACGACGACCTTCGCACCTCGGCCCACCGAGGCAGCCACGACGCCGAGCCCGATCGGTCCGGTCCCGAGCACGAGAACCGTGTCGCTCGCGTCGAGGTTGTCGGCGCGGACCGTCGCGTAGTAGCCGCAGCTGAACGGCTCGACCAGGGCGCCCTGGGTCCACGACAGGTTGTCGGGCAGGCGGTGGAGCCAGGCCTCCTTGGCCAGGAAGAACTCGGCGGCGGCACCGCTGATGCTGAAGCCGAAGTGGTCGTCACCGATGACGCACTCGCCGACGACCCGGTCGCCGACGCCGAGACCCTTGACATCCCGGCCCACGCGGACGACTTCGCCGGACCACTCGTGGCCGGGGATCACCGGGTAGGCGAAGGGGATGATGTAGCGGCCGGCGAGCAGCTCGATGTCGGAGTGGCAGATCCCGATGCTCCGACTGGCGACGAGCACCTCGTCCGGGCCCGGCTCGGGGACGGGGACCTCGTTGAGGTGGAACTGGTCGGGCCCGGTGAACTGCAGCGCGCGCATATGACGTCCTCGGCAGATGGCTCGGAGCGGTGCAAACCGCTGAACAGGTGGAACGACGGGAGTTCAGTCAGAGTGAACGCTCGGCGACGACCTGTCAAGCAGTACGGCGGTCAGGACGTGGGGTGGACCACGAACCAGATCCCGCGGGCCGGCTGTGAATGCAGGTTGCGGAAGAGGTGGGGCTGGGAGGAGTCGAAGCCGAGGGCCTCCCCCGCATGCAGGGTGAAGACGTCGAAGCCCACCGTGATCTCGAGCTCGCCCTCGAGGAGGTATCCGAACTCGGCGCCGGCGTGCTGCAGCATCCGGCCGTCGTTGGTCGAGTTGCTGTGCGGGGGATACACGATCTCGATGAAGTCGAGGTCCCCGCCGGTGTTGTCGGCCAAGCGTTCCCACACGACGCCGGTGTCCATCTCGAGGCGGGATCGGCCGCCGGACCTGGTGACGGAGACGCGCTCGGCACGACCGGTGCGGGGAACGGCGTCGACAGGGGAGCTGATCTCCGACCTGCTCGGGAGGCCCTCCGCGTTCGCCGGACGCGAGGCGGCGGCCAGGGTCTCGGTGCCGTCGGCGTCGTCACCCGTGCCCGAGGGTGGGATCGCAGCGCCGCCGTCCACGGCGAAGAGCTCGTCGATCGACACGCCCAGCAGCTGGGCCAAGGAGTAGAGGGTGGCCACCGACGGCTGCGACTTGCCGTTCTCGAGCTGGGACACGAAGGAGGGCGAGACCCCCAGCTGTCGGGACACCTCGCGAAGGGACATCCCGGTGGCGAGCCGCACCTTGCGGAGGCGGCCACCGAGGTTCTCGACCTGCTCGACCACTCTCGGCTCACCTCTGTGCTGGCGTCGGTTTTCCCCGACAGTAGCGCGAGGCGACCCGTCCTGCCCGATCCGCCGGGCGCTCACTCGGGCACCGTCGCGTCACGACTCGGGACCGGCTCGCCGCGGCGGCACGTGCCGGGCCTGACGTGGCGCGAGAGGGTGGGCGCGGCGTTGGTCCGGGTGAGGATGCGTCCAGCCATGGGGGTCCTCCTCGGGAGCCGGGATGTGGTCGGGGTGGAACGGTCGAGGGCAGACGCAGGCGAGCTGTTTCGAGGTAACGTTAATCATCACTTGACGCCCTGTCCAGATCGCGGCACCATCGGCCTGTCGCGGACATGGACGCTCGGACGTCACCAGCCGCACCGTCAGCATCGCCCGAAGGAGCGCGCATGGCACCCACTGCCCTCGTCGTAGGAATCACCGGCATCGGTGGACAGAACTGCGCGCACGCCCTGCTGGACAAGGGTTTCGACGTGGTGGGCCTGTCCCGCTCCGTGCGCGAGCCCGTTCCCGGCGTCGACCACGTCCTCGCTGACGTCCTCGACCCCGAGTCCGTCGAGCGTGCGGTCGCGGGCAGGTCGATCTCGCACCTGGTGTTCACCACCTGGCAACGGCAGGCGACGGAGGCCGAGAACTGCCGAGTCAACGGTGCGATGCTGCGCAACACTCTCGAGGTCCTCGGTCGCACCACCACGCTCGAGCACGCCGTCCTCGTGACCGGCCTCAAGCACTACCTCGGTCCCTTCGAGGCCTACGCCAAGGCTCCGGCCGAAACGCCCTTCCGCGAGAGCCAAGGGCGACTGCCGTTCGAGAACTTCTACTACGTCCAGGAGGACGCGCTCTTCGAGGCAGCGGCTCAGCAGGGCTTCACGTGGTCGGTGCACCGACCGCACACGATGATCGGCTACGCGCTCGGCAACGCGATGAACATGGGGGTCACGCTTGCCGTCTACGGCAGCATCTGTCGCCAGACGGGGCAGCCCTTCGTGTTCCCCGGGAGTCCACAGCAGTGGGCAGGCGTCACCGACATCACCGACGCTCGCCTACTGGGCAGGCACGTCGCATGGTCGGCGACCGACCCCGCCGGGCGTGACCAGGCGTTCAACACCGTCAACGGTGAGGTCTTCCGGTGGCGCCAGATGTGGAGCCGGGTCGCGGAGGGCCTCGGTGTCGAACCCGCCGAGTACCCCGGTCAGCCGCAGCCCCTCGAGGGGCGCATGACCCACGCCGACGAGGTGTGGGCCGACCTGGTCGCGCGCCATGGTCTTGCCCCGCACCCGGTGGCGGAGCTGGCGTCGTGGTGGCACACAGATGCTGATCTGGGGCGCACGGTCGAGACGTTCGCCGACATGGGCAAGAGTCGCAAGCTGGGCTTCCTCGACTACCAGGACTCGGCGGACTCTTTCCTCGACCTCTTCGAGTCGCTGCGACAGCGAAGGATCATCCCTCCCCTGTGAGCCGGGAGCGACGAAACCGCGGTCCGGACACGGGTCCGGGTGCCGGTCGCAGTGGTCACGCCTCGCCGGCGGCCCAGCCGGCGACCCGGACGATGCGACACACGAGCAGCCGGTGGAAGGGCTTGTCGGCGTAATGCGGCACGGTGCTGGCCAGCCGGTCGGCGAGGTCGTCGGTCAGCGAGGACGGCGGGTCGCTGACGTGCCGGAGCTCGGCGCGCACCCACCAGAGCCTCGACCAGTCGTCGTCCTCCCAGCGCTCGATGAGCAGGGAACCCCGCGGGTCGGCCGCCAGGTTGGCCTCGCGCTGAAGCCGGGAGAACGTCTTGGGCTTGACCGTGTCGATCGGGATGCCGACGTGCCCGTCGTCGCTCACGGCATACACGACCGGGACCGGGTCGGGGCCGCGGTCGGGGTGCAGCGTGCACAGCACGCCGTGGACCTGCTCGCGCAGGCGTGACCGAGCCGTCTCCTCGTTGAGCCTCATCGCGTGCGCTCCTCATCGTCGGCTGGTGCCCAGAAGTCTGGTACCAGCCTCCGCCCATCCCGGGAACGACGAAACCGCAGGTCACACGATGGTGACCTGCGGTTTCGGGGGTGGTGGCCAGGGGCGGGGTCGAACCGCCGACCTTCCGATTTTCAGTCGGACGCTCGTACCAACTGAGCTACCTGGCCGCGACAACGAGTGGAACTATAGCCGACCCCTCGGGGCATCAGGCAAACCGCCCGCGGCTGGCGCATCGCGTGCGTGTGCGGGATCGTCGGGGGGTATGGGAAGGACGGCCGGCGGGGGCTCAGGGCCGGGACTCCGTGCTCCGCACTTGCCAACGAACGAGGCGATAGTGAAAGATTCAAGCACCCTGGGTCGTGAGAGGATGCCGCGACTCATCCATCGACCTGCAGGGGAGAGACCATGACCGACCACGGATCCGCGTTGAGCGGGGACTGGGACTTCGACCCGGCCCACACCCGTATCGGCTTCTCGGCCCGGCACGCCATGGTGACGACGGTGCGCGGCTCCTTCAACGACGTGACCGGCCGCCTCTACGCCGACCTCGACGACATGGCCAAGTCCTACGCCGAGGTCGTCCTCAAGGCCTCGAGCGTCGACACCCGCAACCAGCAGCGTGACGACCACCTGCGCAGCGCCGACTTCTTCGACGTCGAGAAGTGGCCCGACATCCGCTTCGAGAGCACGCAGATCGAGGAGGTCGAGGAGAACGCCTACATGGTCTCCGGCAACCTGACGATCCGCGACGTCACCAAGCCCGTCACGATCCCGATCGAGCTCATCGGCGTGCAGACCGACGCCATGGGTGCCCTGCGGGCCGGCTTCGAGGGCTCGCGCCGGATCAACCGTCGCGACTTCGGCCTCGAGTGGAACATGCCGCTCGACGCCGGCGGCGTCCTCGTCTCCGAGAAGATCTCGCTCGAGTTCGAGATCTCCGCCGTCAAGCGCGGCACCGACCAGCAGGCCTGATCAGCAGGCCTGATCAGCAGGGCTGATCAGCAGGGCTGATCAGGCCCCCGGACCCTTCGTGCGCACGTCGGCGACGTGCGACATCGCCTCGCGCAGCTCGCCGAGCCAGTCGCTCTCGTGCTGCCCGACGAGCTTGACGCACCAGGCCAGCGCCTCGGCGCGGGACCTGGCGACGCCGGCATCGACGAGCGTGTCGAGGACGAGTCGCTCCGGCTGACGCAGCCGGGTCATCGCCGGCGCGGCGACGTGGGTGAACAGCTCCGTGCGGTCGCCGACGCGGACGGCCCACGACACCTTGCGCTCGAAGCGGTGCTCGGCCTCGCGGGCGATCTCGATGCGACGACCGCGGGTGTCCTCGCGGAACGCCTTGGCGCGCCCGGCGCGGGCCTCGTCACGCTCGGCGTCGCTCGACCCGTCGGGCAGGTCGACGTCGGTGACGGTGAGGACGACGGTGATCTCCTCGCGGTCGACAGTGATCTCGGGCGGCGTGCTGCGCCACTCCTCGGGCAGGCGGCCGACGAACCAGCCGCGCACCCGCTCCAGTGCTTCATTCGTAATCATGTAATCAGGATTACTCCATTACGAGCGATCGTCAACGCCTTACGCCGGAGGCAGAGCGCGAGGACGTATGCCGTCGGGTGGCGTGCAGACGGCATACGTCCTCGGTGGAGGGCGTGGCGTGGCCCGAAGGGGCCGTCGGGCTCCGTGGCGCGAACCGGCTCAGCGCCGGCGGACCCGGATCGAGTAGGCGCCGGTCCCGCTCGGCCGGTAGTGGCGCACCTGGGCGACGTAGCGGCCCGGGGTCAGCCCGGCGCGCACGCGCGCGTTGACGCCGTAGCCGCTGTCGTCGTCCTCGCCGACGAGGTCGGTGTCGCTGTTCGGTCCGAAGAGCGAGAGGTAGACGTCGGTAGAGCCGCGGGTCGTCACCTCGTAGAGCCCGTCGCTCGCGACGTCGAAGGCGTAGAGGTCTTCCTCGCCCGCGGCGCCGATCGAGCCCTCGACCTTCGGGCCGTCGACCGTCAGGGTCGCAGCGTCGGTGACGACGGGAGCACCCTTGGGGTACATGGCTGCTCCCGCGACGAACGCCTTGTCGAGCGACGACAGGTCGTCGTTGGCGTGCGTCGCGACGCCGTTGAGGGTCCACGTCGCCGGGAACGCGTAGAGCATGATCGAGTCGGGGTCGAACTGCGTCCCCTTGATCTGGTCGACGGCGTACTTCATGAAGACGTTGTGGCGCACCTTCGCCTCGTCCCAGCGGTTCGGGGGGCCCGCGAGGGCCGCGATGACGACCGGCTCGTTCCACTGGATGCCACCCTCCGGGTTCGAGTGCTCGTGGGCGAGCCCGATGGCGTGGCCGAACTCGTGCCCCGCGGTGCCACCGTCGAGGAAGCCGAGGTTCATCGTCGCCTCGTTGCTCGGGATGCCCTTGTTGTCGGTGCCGACGTAGGACCACGCGCCGTCGGTCGGGTCGAAGGAGACGCGAAGATCGGCGTTCGGGTGGTTGCCGAAGTCGAAGGAGATGTTGCAGGCGGCCTGCCACCACGCGGCCTGCTCACGGGCCTTGGTCTGCTGCGCGGGCGTGCCCTCGAGGAAGCGGACCGTGAGCGTCGTGCCGTTCATCCACGCCTTGCCGATGGGTGAGATCGCGCGGTCCGCGCCGTCCGGGCCACGCTCGCGCCGGTGAGGGCGCATCAGGTCCTTGGGAAGGATCCGGTCGAAGCACACGTGCGGTGCATCCGTCATGGCGTTCCCCCAATCGGTCCGGGGCGCAGTCGCGTCCACCGTCCATGGTCCTCCCGCGCGCGCTCGCGCACAGCAGAACGGGCGTATGCCGTGTGGTTGCTCTCGTGGGCCGCTGCGGGCCGGTTGACTCCTGCACGAGCGACAGCCCACGATGGATGATTTGGGGCACCCCAGAGCAGAGGAGAGCGCCGTGGGCACGGTGGTCATGTACGGCTCGGTGTCGGCGGACGGCTTCGTCGCGGACGAGGACGACCAGCCCGGACCGCTGTTCGACTGGTTGTCCGACGGTGACGTCCCGTTGGACGAGAGTGGCGAGCTGCAGGTGTCGCAGACGTCCTACGACTACATCCGGCCGTACTGGGACCAGATCGGGGTGACACTCGTCGGCCGCCACGTATTCGACCTGACGGACGGCTGGGACGGGAAGCCTCCGAGCGGCATCGACCACGTGGTCGTCGTGACGCACCGGCCGCCGCCCGACGGCTGGGACCCCGAGGCGCCGTTTCACTTCGTCGACGGCGTCGAGGCAGCCATGGCCCAGGCGCAGGAGCTTGCGGGTGACCGCATCGTCGAGGTCGCCGCTGGTGACGTCGGGGGCCAGATGCTCGCCGCGGGCCTCGTCGACGAGGTGCGCATGGACGTCGTACCCGTCGTGCTCGGGTCCGGCAAGCGCTACTTCGGCTCGGTCCACGCCCAGCACCTGCTGGAGGATCCCGACGTGGTGATCCAGGGTGACCGGGTGCTGCACCTGCGCTACCGGGTGCGCCGTTGACCGATCCGAGCGGGTGACACCGGATCGGGCCTCCGGCTGCGCCTGCGCGTCGCTGCCCCGTGCCCGACGCGCCAGCCGACATCCAGCTGGCGACGACCGCTCAACCCTGAAGAGCCGGTTCGGCGGCGGGCTCGGGACGCTCTGCTGCTGCGGTGGTCGCGGCATCGGTGCGGGCGAGCCGGCTCGGCCACCACATCCGTGCCCCGATGTCGAGGTTGAGGGCGGTGATGAGGACCGAGCGGACGATCAACGTGTCGAGCAGGACGCCGAGTGCCACGGCGAAGCCGATCTCGGCGAACGCGACGATCGGCATCGTCGCGAGCACCGCGAAGGTGCCGGCCAGCACGAGCCCCGCCGACGTGATGACCCCGCCCGTCGCAGCGAGCCCCACGAGCGACCCGCGCCACGTCCCGACCTTCTTCGCCTCCTCGTGGACTCGGGTCATGAGGAAGATGTTGTAGTCGATGCCGAGGGCGACGAGGAAGACGAAGACGAAGAGCGGGAACGAGGAGTCGGCGCCGGCGAACCCCAGCACGTGCCGGAAGACCAACGCGGACAGGCCGATTGCCGCTCCGAAGGAGAGCAGGACCGTCCCGATGAGGACGAGTGGTGCGGTGAGGGCGCGTAGCAGGAGCACGAGGATGAGCAGGACGACGCCGAGGATGACGGGGATGATCCGCTCGTTGTCGTCGGAGCTGGCCCGGAGCGTGTCGACGCGGGTCGCCGTGTCACCTCCCGCGATGGCGTTCGCACCCGGCACGGCCGCGATGGCCGTCCTGATCCGGTCGAGCGCCGCGGTCGCCGCGTCGGAGTCCGGGGCCGAGGTGAGGGTGGCCTGGATGAGCGAGCGGCCGTCCCGAGTCACCGGGTCGGTGACCGTGTCGACGCCGTCGACCGCCTCGAGCGACGACCGCACCTGGGCGGCCGCGGCCTCGTTCGCGAGGACGAGGACCGGGGACCCCCCGCCGGCGGGGAAGTGCTTCGCGACGATCTGCTCGCCGATCACCGACGGCGGCGTCGTGTAGTAGGAGTCCTTGTTCTGCAGCCCGACCGCGTTGAGCTGGAGCACCCCGAGCGACGCGATCGCGAGCAGGAGCGACGTCACCACCCAGGTGCGTCGCGGTGCCCGGGCGATCCGGGCGCCGACGCGGGCCCAGACCCCGTCGCGGGTGCCGTCGACGGAGCCCAGGGTCGGGCGGACGGGCCAGAAGACCCACCGGCCCAGGACGACGAGCAGGGCTGGCAGCAGCGTCAGCATGACGAGCAGGGCGACGGCGATGCCGATCGCGGCGACGGGGCCCAGTCCCTTCGTCGAGCTCATCGACGCGAAGAGGAGGCAGAGCATGCCGGCGACGACCGTGGCACCCGAGGCGAGGATCGCCGGGCCGGCGCGGTGCAGGGCAACCGCCATGGCCTCGTGCCGGTCGGCGTGACGGCGCAGCTCCTCGCGGTAGCGCGCCACGAGGAGCAGCGCGTAGTCGGTACCGGCGCCGAAGACGATGACCGTGAGGATGCCGGAGCTCTGTGCGTTGACCGTGAGGGTGTCGCCATCGGCGAGGAAGTAGATGACGCCCTGCGCGACGAACAGGGCGGTGCCCGCCGAGACGACGGGAAGGAGCCAGAGGATCGGGCTTCGGTAGGTGATGAGCAGGATGAGGATCACGACGGCCATCGCGCTGTAGAGCAGCTTGCCGTCGATGCCGGAGAACGCCTCCGACGAGTCCGCGCCGTAGCCGACCGGCCCGGTGACGTGCATCGAGAGACCGGCGGGCCCGTTGGCGGCGATGTCGCGCATCTGCGTCGCCGTGGTGCTGAGGGAGTCCCAGCCGGCTTCCCCGGCGTCGACCGGGACGATGACCTGGAGCGCCTGGCCGTCGGCGGACGGGATCGGGCCGACCGAGTCGCGCTTGACCGGCTCGAGGGCGTTGAAGCGCACGACCTGCGCGGTCACGGCAGCGAGGTCGGCCGGCGTGACGCCGCTCGGCCGCTCGTAGACGATGACGGCGGGGAACTCGTTGGTGCTCTGGAATGCCGAGATCTGGTCGACGACCTGGGTCGACTGGGCGTCCGCGGGAAGCCAGGACGCGGCCTCGTTGTTGAGGACCGACTGCAGCTTCGACGACGGGCCGGCGAGGAAGCCGACCACGACGATCCAGAAGCCCACGACGAGCCACTTCGTCACCCGGGAGGACGGGATTCGCGCAAGCCGCCCGACATCGCCGATCCTGTTGTCATTCATGGCATTTGCCCCCTACCGGAGTCTGCCGCGCAGTCGCGGCGCCATCAACGCTAGGGCCGCCGACAGCCGCGCGAACAGGGGTTGGGGCCTGGTTGGGGGTCCACTTCAGGGTCAGGTGGGGGAGGACCCTGACCCCGGGGCCCCGTCAGGGCCGGGTGCCGACCGCTGCTCGCCCCCGGAACCGCCTACCATGGGTTCCCGTGCAGTTCCTCAACGGTCTCCAGCCCCAGCTCGACCTCACCTACGACGACGTCTTCATGGTGCCCAGCCGCTCGTCGGTCACGAGCCGCCTCGACGTCGACCTGTCGTCGGTCGACGGCTCGGGCACGACGATCCCGCTCGTCGTCGCCAACATGACCGCCATCGCCGGTCGGCGCATGGCCGAGACCGTCGCCCGACGTGGCGGCATCGCCGTCATCCCGCAGGACATCCCCGTCGAGGTGGTCCGCGACGTCGTCGGCTGGGTCAAGCAGCGCCACCTCGTCCACGACACGGCGATCACCCTCGAGCGGCACATGACCGCCGGCGAGGCACTCGTCCTCATCGGCAAGCGGGCCCACGGTGCCGCAGTCGTCGTCGACGGTCCGAAGCCCGTGGGCATCGTCACCGAGAAGGACCTGACCGGCGTCGACCGCTACACGCAGGTGCACGACGTCATGCACGAGGACATGGTCGTGCTGCCCGACTCCATCGACCCGCAGGAGGCCTTCGAGCGGCTCTCGGCTGCGCGGCGCAAGGTCGCCCCCGTCGTCTCCGAGCACGGCGAGCTCGTCGGCATCCTGACCCGGGGTGGTGCGATCCGAGCCGGTCTCTACCAGCCGGCCGTCGACGACAGGCAGCGCCTGCGCGTGGCCGCCGCGGTCGGCATCAACGGTGACGTCGCGGCCAAGGCGGCCGAGGTGCTCGACACCGGCGCCGACGTCCTCGTCATCGACACCGCCCACGGGCACCAGGACAAGATGATCGACGCGTTGCGTGCGGTGCGCGCGCTCGACCCGCAGGTGCCGGTCGTCGCCGGCAACGTCGTGTCTGCTGCCGGCACACGTGAGCTGATCGAGGCGGGTGCCGACGTCGTCAAGGTCGGGGTGGGCCCGGGGGCTATGTGCACGACCCGGATGATGACCGCGGTCGGTCGGCCACAGTTCTCGGCCGTGCTCGAATGCGCCGCGGCCGCAAGGGAGCTCGGCAAGCACGTCTGGGCTGACGGTGGAGTGCGGCACCCGCGCGACGTCGCCCTCGCGCTCGCGGCAGGCGCGTCCAACGTCATGATCGGTTCGTGGTTCGCAGGCACGCTCGAGTCGCCCGGGGACCTCTACACCGACAACGACGGGCGCCAGTACAAGGAGTCGTTCGGCATGGCGAGCAGCCGGGCCGTGCGCAACCGCACCGCGACCGACACGGACTACGACCGCGCCCGCAAGTCCCTCTTCGAGGAGGGCATCAGCACGGCGCGGATGTACATCGACCCCGCGCGCCCCTCCGTCGAGGACGTCATCGACGAGATCGTCGCCGGGCTGCGCAGCAGCTGCACGTATGCCGGTGCGCGCACGCTCGAGGAGTTCCACGAGCGGGCCGTCGTCGGGCTCCAGAGCACGGCCGGCTTCGCCGAGGGGCGCCCGCTCCACACCTCCTGGTGACTCCGGCGCCCGACGGCGGCGCCCGACGGCGGCGGACGATCGGCGCGAGACCTGCCGGATGATCCGCCGTCCGGTGTGGTGATCACCCCACTTAAGCGCGGACCTTCACGCGGTCACCGCTCGGGAGGCGACGGCATACACGATCAGTGGCGCTTGCGGCCGACCTCGACGATGCGCCAGCCACGCTCGCGCGCGAGCTCTCGCAGCTCACGATCGGGGTTGACCGCGACGGCCTCGCCGACGCGCTCCATCATCGGCAGGTCGCTGACCGAGTCGCTGTAGGCGACGCACCGCGCGAGGTCGTAGCCGCGCTCGGCAGCCAGCTTCTCGATCTCGATGACCTTGCCTGCGCCGTAACAGAACTCGCCGGTGAGGTGCCCGGTGTAGCGGCCCTCCTCGTCGAGCTCGCTGCGCGTGGCGACGGCGCCCTCGAGCCCTAGCGCGGCCGCGATGCGGCTGACGAGCTCGATGGGGGAGGCTGACACGACGATGCGGTCGTGGCCGGTGGCGCGCGCCTCGGCGAGCAGGCCCATCGAGGCCGGGATCGCCTTGCGCACGATGCCCGGCGTGATCGCGTCGGTCAGGTGGATGATGTCGGACTGCGGGATGCCGGCCACCGCCCGGAGGATGCGCTCGCGCAGGGCCTCCGAGCCCTCGTCGGTGGATCCCTTGCGGTGGAAGGAGATCGCGTTGAGGGTGTCCTTGACGAGGTCCTTCCACGGCACGTGACCGCCGCGGAAGGCGGCGATCGCGAGCGGGTAGTTGGCAGAACCTCTGATCAGGGTGCGGTCGAGGTCGAAGAAGGCGGCCGTCGGCACCGGTCGTGCCGACGACACGGCAGCCTCAGCCGACACGGGCCACCATCGGCAGGGCGGGACGCCGCGGCGGGACCGGGGCGTTGACGGCGCGGGCGGCGTTCTTCGGCAGCGGTCGCGGCCGGTTCGGCAGGGCGAGGCGGAAGACCTTGGCCCACGCCTGGTAGACCTGCTTGGGCAGCGGGCCGGTCGTGTACGGCAGGCCGTAGCGCTCGCAGATCTCACGCACCTCGACCGCGACCTCGTGGTAGCGGTTGCTCGGCAGGTCGGGGAAGCAGTGGTGCTCGATCTGGTGGCTGAGGTTGCCGGTCATGAGGTGCATGAGCTTGCTGCCCGAGATGTTGGCCGAGCCGAGCATCTGGCGGATGTACCAGTCGCCGCGGGTCTCGCCCTCGATCTCCTCCTCGGTGAACGTGTCGACGCCGTCGGGGAAGTGGCCGCAGAAGATGACCGAGTGTGCCCAGACGTTGCGGATGGCGTTGGCCGTGAAGGTGCCGATGAGCGCCTGCTTGCCCGAGCCGAAGGGGACGGCGGCGAGCGGGGTCGCGGCGTAGTCCTTCGTGAACTGGCGAACGACCTTGCGGCCCATGGCCTTGAGGTCCTTCTTGAGGTCGTCCTTGGACTTCTCGCCGTCCTTGACCGCTTCGAGCTCGAGGTCGTAGATGGCGATGCCCCACTCGAAGAACGGCGCGAGGATCATGTTGTAGAGCGGGTTGCCCAGGTTGCCGGGGTGCCACGGCTGGTCCTCGTCCATGCGCAGGATCGAGTAGCCGACGTCCTTGTCCTTGCCCAGCACGTTGGTCCACGTGTGGTGCAGGTCGTTGTGCGTGTGCTTCCAGGCGGCCGCCGGGGTGACGAAGTCCCACTCCCACGTCGTGGAGTGGATGTCGGGGTCGCGCATCCAGTCCCACTGGCCGTGCAGGACGTTGTGGCCGATCTCCATGTTCTCGAGGATCTTCGCGACGCTGAGCATCGCGGTGCCGGCGACGAACGCCGTGCGCTTCTTCGAGAAGAGCAGCGTGGCGCGGCCGGCGACCTCGAGGGTGCGCTGGACGCGGATGACGCGGCGGATGTAGGCGGCGTCGGCAGCACCACGCGTCGCGATGACGCGGTCGCGCAGGGCGTCGAGCTCCTTGCCGAGCTGCTCGACGTCGGCGTCGCTGAGGTGCGCGGCGGCGCTCGGCCGCTTGGCGGGTCCGCCGGACGCCGCGAGGACCGGCTTCCGGTTCCGGGTCGTCGGGGCGGTGCCCTCGGCGACGCCGGTGGCGGCGGCCTCGAGGGGCGTCGTCGTCGGTCGGTTCGTGGTGGCTGTCATGGTGGTTCCCTTCTCAGATGTCCAGGTGGACGGGTCCGGCGGCCGCGTTGACACAGGTCTGGATGAGCTCGCCCTCGTCACCGTGGACCTCGCCGGTGCGCAGGTCGCGGACCTTGCCCGCGACGAGCGGGACGAGGCAGCTGCGGCAGATGCCCATGCGGCATCCGCTCGGCATGACGACGCCGCAGTCCTCGCCGGCGTCGAGGAGGGGGACGTCGCCGGCCGCCTCCACTTCCTTGTCGGACTTCTCGAACGTCAGCAGCCCGCCCTCGCCGCCGGAGCCCTCGAGCAGGACGGGCGCGAAGCGCTCGATCGTGAGGCCCGCGTGCGTCGCGTCGTCGCCGTCGCGCTCCCACAGCTCGGTGGCCGCGTCGAGGAAGTCCGTGGGTCCGCAGGCGTATGCCGCCCGCTCGCGCCAGTCGGGACAGAGCGTCTCGAGGTCGGTGACGTCCGACAGGTCGAGGCGGCGCCCGCCCTCCTCGCGCGTGAACCAGTGGCGGACCGTGAGGCCGGGGAACTGGTCGGCGAGCTCGAGCAGCTCGTCGTGGAAGAGCGCGTCGTCGCGGGTGCGCGCCGAGTGGACGAGGACGACGTCGGCGTCGGGTCGGCGGGGCACGAGCGTGCGGATCATCGACATGACGGGCGTCAGACCGCTGCCGGCCGTCAGCATGAGGAGCGGGCGCGGGTGCTCGGGGAGCACGAAGTCGCCCTGCGGGGTGTCGAGGAAGAGGATGTCGCCGACCTTGGTGCTGCGGGCCAGGGCCGTCGAGACGAAGCCGATCGCGGTGACGGTGATGGCGGGGTCGTGGCCGACGGCGGCCGACAGGGAGTAGCTGCGCCACTGGCGCACGCCGTCGATCTCGACGCCGATGCGGGCCCACTGGCCGGCGGCGTGGGGGTTCCAGCCGCGGCCGGGACGGAAGTGGATCGTCGTCGAGTCGGGGGTCTCGCGGACCACCTTCGTGACGACCCCGCGCAGCTGCCGGGCCGAGGCCAGCGGGTTGACCAGATTGATGATGTCCTCGGGCGCGAGCGGGGTCGTCAGGAGCGACGCCACACGCCGGAGAGCTCTGATCTGGGTCATCCTCCTATGGTCCTCGACGAGAGGCTTCCGGATCTTGGGGTGGCGCGTACTCTTTGGGGTAGGAAACTGTTGCGTGACGACAAAAGGCAGGAGACCGAAGTGGCGTACGCCACGTCCGACCCGCCGTGGTTGTCTCTCCCCGCCGAAGTGACGACCGTGCTACGTCCCGTCGTGACCGACATCGTCGAGGCGATCATCGAGGGCATCCCGCGCGACGTCCCGGTCTACGCGATGCCGATGGAGGGCCGTTTCGGGCAGGGCGTCCGGCGCGGTGTCACGGTCGCCCTCAACCGCTTCCTCGACCTGCCGGGCACCCGCCTGCAGGCGCTGTCCGAGGACGGCAAGTGGGTCTACGAGAACCTCGGCCGCGGGGAGGTGCGCTCCGGGCGGAGCCTCGAGTCCCTCCTCGCGGCCTACCGCTACGGCGCGCGGGTCACCTTCCGCGCGATCTCGCGCACCGTCGACGTGTCGCAGCTGCCGCCCGACGTGCTCCTCTCGCTCGGCGAGTCCCTCTTCGCCTACATCGACGAGCTGTCCGCGGCCAGCGCGCAGGGCTACGCCCAGGAGCAGTCCGAGCGCGCCGGTGAGCAGCTGCGGCTGCGCGGCGAGCTGCTCGAGATGATCCTGCGCGGCGACTCGAGCGACGGGGGCGTGGCACGTCTCGCGGCGGCCGTCGGCTGGACCCTCCCGGAGGTCGTCGTCGTCGCCCTCGTGCCCTTCCCGCACGTCGACGGGCTGCGCGGTGCGCTCGGTCCCGACGGCCTCGTCACCGAGCGAGGCACGGACGTCCTCATCGTCTTCCCGTTCCTCAGCCGCAAGGCGCGTCGTCGCGACCTCGAGCGCGCGCTTCGGGGCCGGCGCGCCATCGTCGGGCCGGCGCGCCCGTGGCAGCAGGCGGGTGAGTCGCTGCACCTCGCGACGGCGGCGGGGGCCCACGGCGTCGCGCCCGGACCGGACCGGCCGGACGCCGACGGCGCCCCCGTGTGGGTCGAGGACCACCTCGCCGAGCTCGTCGTCCTCGCCGAGCCGCTCGCCACGGACGATCTCGCCCGCACCCGCCTCGCGCCCTTGGACGGCCTGCGACCGGCCGTGCGCGAGCGCCTCACCGAGACGCTCCTGTCCTGGCTGCGCCACCAGGGCCAGCGTGCCCCGATCGCGGCCGAGCTGTTCGTCCACCAGCAGACCGTCGGCTACCGCGTGGCGCAGCTCAAGGAGCTCTTCGGCGAGGCGCTCGACGACCCCGAGGTCCGCTTCGAGCTCGAGCTCGTGCTGCGCGCCGGCCACCGCTGAGGTCACGGGCGCGGTCGGGCCGGCCGGACGGCATACGCCGTCGGGCAGGTCGTGCGCGCGATCGCGCGGCTCGGGTCGCCGGGGCGCAGCCGCCGCGCGACCTCGCGCCCGACGAGCGGTCAGAGCGTGCGAATCGGGGAGCCGTCGAGGTATGCCGTCACGTCCTCGACGACGCCGGCCCAGAACGTCGCGTAGACGTCACGCGTCACGTAGCCGAGGTGGGGCGTCAGGAGCGTGCGCGGTGCGGTGCGCAGCGGGTGGCCGACGGGGAGAGGCTCCTCGTCGAAGACGTCGAGGCCGACGCCCCCGAGGTGACCGCGCCGGAGGGCCGCGAGCAGGGCTCGCTCGTCGACGATCGGGCCACGGGAGGTGTTGACGAGCAGTGCGCCCGGGCGCAGGAGCGCCAGCTCGCGCTCGCCGACGAGGCCGCGGGTGCCCTCGGCGAGGACGAGGTGGATCGAGACCACGTCGGACCCGGAGAGCACGGCGTCGAGGGAGGCCGCCCGGACTCCCGCCTGCTCGGCGCGCTCAGCCGTGAGGCTCCGGCTCCAGGCGACGACGTCCATCCCGAAGGCGCGGCCCACGGAGGCGACCTGCGTGCCGATGCGGCCGAGCCCGAGCAGACCGAGCGTGTGCCCCGCGAGGTCGCGGCCGACCGTCGTCTGCCAGCCGCCCTCGCGCACGGCGGTGGCCTCGGGGACGAGCTGTCGTGCCAGCCCGAGGACGAGGGCCCACGTCAGCTCGGCAGGGGCGGTGGCGAGGCTCTCGGTGCCGCAGACGGTGATGCCGGCGGCGGTGGCCGCGGCGACGTCGATGCTCGGGTTGCGACGGCCGGTCGTCACCACGAGCCGCAGGCGGGGGAGCGAGGCGAGCACGGCGGCCGGGAGCGGGGTGCGCTCGCGCATGACGACGACGGCGTCGTAGCCGGCCAGTCGCTCGACGAGGGCGCCGACCTCGCTGACGTGGTCGCGGAAGACGTCGACGGTGCACGGAGAGCTGGGGTGGTCCGTGACCGGAGACCAGTCGGCGCTGGACAGGGCGACGCCCTGGTAGTCGTCGAGCACCGCGATCCGCACGGACCCCAGCGTACGAGGCGCCGGACATGCGAGAAGCGCCGCTCTCTGATGAGAGCGGCGCTTCTGGTGTCTTGCGACCCCGACCGGGCTCGAACCGGCGACCTCCGCCGTGACAGGGCGGCGCGCTAACCAACTGCGCTACGGGGCCTTACTGGGTGGTGCGTGTCGAACTGTACTGCGTATCCCCAACGGGATTCGAACCCGTGCTGCCGCCGTGAAAGGGCGGAGTCCTAGGCCGCTAGACGATGGGGACCTGCCCGACCTATCCGTTGGGACGTCGAAACTATATGGGAGATTCTGGCACCGTCCAAATCGGCTCCGAACCCCCGTCCGGGGGCGGCCGGATCGCCTCCGGGACAGTCTCTCCGATCAGCCCTTGGCCCACGCCCGGACCTCGTCGACGGGCCACGTCGTGACGATGCGCTCGGCCGGGATGCCGAGGCGCTCGGCGCGCTCGCAGCCGAGCGACTTCATGTCGAGCTGCCCCGGGGCGTGCGCGTCGGAATCGATGGTGAAGAGGCAGCCGAGGTCGCGGGCCAGCTCGATGAGCTCGTCGGGCGGGTCGCACCGCTCGGGACGCGAGTTGATCTCGACGGCCACGTCGTGCTCGAGGCAGGCGCGGAAGACCTTCTCGGCGTCGAACTGCGACGGCGGGCGCTTGCCGCGGTTGCCCGTCACGAGCTGGCCGGTGCAGTGGGCGAGGACGTTGGTGTGCGGGTTGCGCACGGCGGCCACCATGCGGGGCGTCATCTCGAACGAGGGCTGCCGCAGCTTGGAGTGGATCGAGGCGGTGACGACGTCGAGCTGGTCGAGCATGTCGTCGTCCTGGTCGAGCGTGCCGTCGAGGTGGATGTCGACCTCGATGCCCCGAAGGAGCGTGAACGCGTCGCCGAGGCTCGCGTTGATGGCGTCGACACGCTTCAGCTGGTCGGTGAGGCGGGCCCGGCTCAGGCCGTTGGCGACGGTGAGGCGCGGCGAGTGGTCGGTCAGCGCCATCCACTCCTGCCCGAGCTCGACGGCGGCGAGCACCATCTCCTCGATCGGGCTGCCGCCATCACTCCAGTTGGAGTGCGCGTGGAGGTCTCCGCGGAGCGCGGTGTAGAGCTCGGCGCCCCCGGTCGTCAGCGGTGCGCCGTGCTTCTCCTCGGCGGAGACGAGGTAGGCCGGCAGGACGCCGCGCACCGCCTGGCCGATGATCGCGGCGCTCGAGTCGCCGATTCCCTTGATCTGCTTGAGGGTTCCGGCCTCGACGCGCTCCTTCAGCTCATCGTCGCTGATGAGCGTGATCGCCTCGATGGTCTTGCGGAACGCGTCGACGCGGTAGCTGCTCTCGCGGCCGCGCTCGAGGAGGAAGCAGATGCGTCGCAGCGCGTCGAGCGGGCTGATCGGGGCCTGCGGAGGGGTCGGCTGCTCCATGTCGAGCAGCCTAACCGCGGCGGCCGACGCCGCGCCTGCTACTGCTGCAGGGGCGGCAGCGTGCTCCCGTCGGGGGACTTGCCCGGGGGCGTCTGGGTCGCCGGGACGACCCGGACGATGTCGCCATACTGCTGCGCGATGAGGCCGGCCGAGGAGCCCTCGTCGGCCATCACGAGCACCCGGTCGGTGCGGGCGTCCTGGGTGACGGCGATGATCTCGATCCCCTTGGAACGCCAGAGCATTCGCTGGTCGACGATCTCCTTGGCGACCTTCTCCTTCTCGGCCAGGGTGTGCTTCATGACGACGAACTCCACATCGGTCGGTGACGGCATCGCGGCGGTTACGAAGGCCTCGAGCTCCGCGTCGTGCCGGGTGACGACGACGGCCACGCGGGCACCGGCGGCGTCGGCGGCATACGCCCCCGAGAAGACGTCGGGCCAGCGCGCGGCCACGGTGGGTTCGACGGCGGTGAAGGCGTTCGTCTGCCGCGTCGAGAGGGTGCCGAACCAGCGCGTGGTGTCGCGGGCGGGCGGCGCCGACGGCACGAGGTCGACGGCCGTCGGAGGCAGGCTGCCGCTGAGGGTCCCGGGTCCGCGAGCGCCGTTGTCGGCACCGGCGCTCCCGGTCGCGTCCTTCATGACCTCGGGCGCCGAGCCCGCGCTCGCGGTGCTCGCCGACCCGCCGCCCTGGCTGAGTGCCATCCACGAGCCGCCGACGGCACCGACGACGACGAGTGCGGCAGCGGCGCCGAGGAGCGTCGAGCGCCGGCGTGAGGTGCGCGCCCGTCCGCGCATCAGGGCGCGCTGGGCGAAGAGGTCGTCGCGGGGTGGTTCGAGGTCGTTCATCGTGGACAGCGCCTTTCGCAGCTGCAGCTCGCCTTCCTCCGGCGCAGCGCGGGGTCCGCTCGTGGTGTCGTCGCTCATGGAAACGCTCCCGCCCCGGTCAGTGGTGGTTCGGCGAGCCGGTCGCGCAGGGCGGCGAGCCCGCGCGAGATCTGGCTCTTGATGGTGCCCTCGGCCACGCCCGTGCACTCGGCGATCTGGGGCACCGTGAGGTCCTCCCAGAAGCGGAGGACGAGGACGGCACGCTGCTTCTCGGGGAGGTCGCGCAGCAGGTCGGTGAGGGTCATCGCGAGCTCGCGGTCGTGGTCGGTCGTCTCCGGCTCGGGCGCCTCGTCGGTGAGGACCTCGCGCCGCCGTTTGCGCTGGTCGTTGAGGTAGAGGTTCATCATCGTGCGTCTCGTGTAGGCGGTCTCGGCCCCCGTGGCGATGCGAGGCCAGGCGACGTAGACCCGCGCCAGGGCCTCCTGGACGAGCTCGTCGCCGTCGGCCCAGTTGCCGCAGAGCAGGTAGGCGCGTCGGCGCAGCATCGTCTGCCGCTCCTCCACGAAGCTGCGGAACGCCGCCTCGTCCCTCCGTCTCATGTGCTCCCGCCGGTCCCGGTCGTCATGGGTGGTGCCGATCGTCTGGCTGTCAGTGTCGTACACCCCCTAGACACAGGGGCACGGCGAACCGTTGCACTCGGGTCTCGATCCACCGCGATGGCGTATGCCGGGTGGCCCGGTCGTCGGGGCGTCGCGGGCTCGCGGGAGGGTTCAGGAGACCCGCCCGAGGGCGACGAGCGCGAGCATGAGCGCGGCGATCGTCTCGCCGTCGGTGATCGCGCCGTCCCGGACGAGACCGATGACCTCGCGGACCGGGACGCGCCGGACGTCGCGGATGCCCTCCTCGGCGCGGGCCGCGCTGGCGGGGGCGCCGGGGACCCGCGCGAGCCCGGTGGCGAGGTAGACGACCTCGGGCGCGCGGCACACGCCGTTGAGGGCGTTCATCGTGCCGATCTCCCTCCAGTCTCGGGCCGCGAGCCCGGTCTCCTCGGCGAGCTCCCGCCGGGCGGCCACGAGCGGGTCCTCACCGTCGGTGCCGCCGGCGGGCACCTCGACGGAGGTGCCGACGGTGTGCCGGTCGACCGTGACGAGGACGACCTCGTCGGCCTCGGTGAGGGCGACGACGAAGACGGCGGGGCGTTGCAGCTCGACGACCCCGTAGATGCCGTCGGTGCCGTCGGGCCGGGTCACGGCGTCCTCCCGGACCCGGATCCACGGGTTCTCGTAGACGACCGTCGTCGCTCGCACGGGCCAGCTCACGACGGGTCTCCGAGGCGCATGCCCCGATCGTGCCACCCGTTCCCCTCGAGTGAGCGCCCCGTCCCACTCGAGTGAGCGCCCCGTCCCGGCGGGTGGGGTCGAGCCTCAGTCGAGGAGCGTGATGAGCACGATGGCGCGGCCCGCCGTGCCCGCGCGCACCTCGTCGAGCGTCGGGGGCCGGTCGACGTTGACCTTGAGGGCGACGCGGTTGGCACGCTTGGGTCCGAGCTCCTTGAGGAGCCGGTCGAAGATCTCCGCCACACGGTCGGGGTCCTCCTCGAGGACCGCGTGCGCACGGCGTCGACGCCCGTCGATCGTCACCTCGAGGTCGGCCCCGCCGCGCAGGTTGGCGCGCCAGGCGCCGCCCCCGTAGGTCATCAGCTGCCCGTCGAGCTCGTGGCGGCCGACGGGGACGTCGTAGACGCGGCCAGAACGCCGTCCGGTCACGTGCAGCACGAGCAGGCCCTTGCTCGCGATGCCGTGCAGCGGAGACGACAGGAGCCCACGCAGCACCGGGTTGACGATCTTGACCATCGCGGCGGGGGCCAGGGCCTCCTCGACCGCGGGCTTCGTCGGGTCGGTCACGGCCTCAGCATGACACCGCGGACGCCGACTCCGAGGCCGATCGCCGAACCCGCCCCCAACCCACTCGAGTGAGCGCCCCGTCCCACTCGAGTGAGCGCCCGGTCACGGCAGACGCAGGTCAGGCGGCGTGCTCGAGGGCGAGGAGGCGCTCCTTCGTCTGGAGACCGCCCAGGTAGCCGCCGAGGGACCCGTCCGACCGGAGGACGCGGTGACACGGAACCACGATGGGCAACGGGTTCGTCGCGCACGCCGACCCCACGGCCCGCACGGCCCGTGGGCTGCCGGACGCCACGGCGACCTCGCCGTAGCTCTCGGTCGAGCCGTACGGGATCTCGCTCAGGTGCCGGAGCACGGTGAGCCGGAAGCCGCGTGCCAGCCGCAGGTCGAGCGGGACGTCGAAGCCCTGCCGTCGTCCCGTGAAGTAGTCGTCG
Organism: Terrabacter sp. Soil811; assembly: GCF_001429655.1. Lineage (NCBI taxonomy): Bacteria > Bacillati > Actinomycetota > Actinomycetes > Micrococcales > Intrasporangiaceae > Terrabacter > Terrabacter sp. Soil811. Next base: position 933,490 of record NZ_LMSX01000001.1, on the reverse strand, counting down.
AGCTCGCGCGCCAGCGGATCGAGTCGGTCGCCGCCGCGGAGGATCCGCGAGCCGACCGACGACCCGAGCGACTCGAGGACCCGGTCGTGGTCCTCGATCTCGAAGGCCACGCGTACGACCCCGAGCTCTGTCGCGGCGAGCAGGAGCGATCCGACGGGCGAGTCGACGAGGCGGTAGGTCACGTCGACGGCGGACTCCGCAGAGGCGCGGTCGACGAGGGCTGCGTGGAGGACGGTGAGGCGCTCGGCCTCCCCGGAGGCGGCCTCCGTGAGGAGCTGGATCGGGTTGTCAGACATGGGTGCTCACCCTTCCGTCGGTGGCGTAGGTGGACCGGAGCCGCGCGATGCCGTCGGCTGCCGCGCGGCGCGCTGCCGCGGGCGTGCCACCGACGATGCGGGCGACCTCGGGGTGGGGCAGGCCCGCGACGTGGTGGTAGGCCACGCAGAGGCGCTGCTTCTCGGGGAGTGCGGCGACCGCCGTCCAGAGGTCCCCGTCGGGCATGGCCTCCTCCGGCTGGTCGACGCGTGGGGCCGTGGTGTCGGGCACCGCCGCGACCGGGACCGCGTGACGGGCGCCCGCTCGGGCGACGTCGACGGCCTTGCGGTGCGCGATGGTGACGAGCCACGCCCGGACGTTCGCGTCGTCGGGGAGGTCGGGCCACGCGCGCAGGGCCGAGAGGAAGGTCTCGGACCACGCGTCGTCGGCCTCGATCGGGCCGAGCACGGCGCGGCAGACGCGCAGCACGACGGCCCCGTGCTCGGTGACGGCCTGCTCGAACGGTCGCTTCATGCCCTGTAGACGCTCCGGCCCGCGGAAGTGTGAGGTCCCAGTGTGACGGACGGGGCGGCCCGCTCACTCGAGTGGGGCGGGGCGCTCACTCGAGTGGGGGAGGGGTCAGAAGAGGCGGCCGGAGTCGGCGGCGGGGGGTTCCTCGAGCGCGAGGAGGAAGCGCTTGCGACCCAGCCCGCCGGCATACCCCACGAGGGAGCCGTCGGCGCCGATGACGCGGTGGCACGGCACGACGACGGCGATCGGGTTGCGTCCGTTGGCCGTGCCGACGGCCTGGGCGAGGTTGCGGTCGCCGAGCGCCCGCGCGAGGTCGCCGTAGCTGCGCGTCTCGCCGTAGGGGATCTCGCGCAGCAGCGCCCACACCTTCTGGTGGAAGACGTCGCCGCGCGGGGCGAGCGGCAGGTCGAACTCGGTCAGGGCACCGGTGAAGTACGCGGCGAGCTGCACCGCGGCCGCCGCGAAGGGCTCGTCGGCCGGGTCACCGGCCTCGCCGAGGACATCGGGGTCGTCAGGGCGGTACTTCTCGGCGTTCATGAGCAGGTGCGTGATGGCGCCGTCCTCGGCGACGACGGTCAGCTCGCCGATGGGCGAGGGGAGGACGACGTGCGCACGGCTCATGCCTGCTCGTCGCCTCGCGTCGCCGCCCCGTGGGACGCGACGATGTCGTCGTGGGTCGGGATGGGGAACTCGGCCGCGTAGTCGCCGTAGGCACGCGGGTCCTCAGAGGGCTCGAGGTGGCAGGTCAGGGCGATCTCGCCGAACTCGCGGTGGACGGCCTCCTCGACCTCCTCCATGAGGTCGTGCCCCTGCTGCACCGTCCACGCGCCGGGCACGAGCACGTGCACCTCGGCGAAGCGGTGGTGGCCCGAGACGCGGGTGCGCAGCGCGTGGAAGTGGACCTCGCGCGTGACGAACCGGGCGAGGATCTCGGCGATCGCGCTGTTGTCCTCCTTGGGCATCGAGATGTCCATGAGGCCCTCGGTGGACTCACGGATGAGCTTCCAGCCGGTCCAGATGATGTTGATGCCGACGAGGAACGCGATGACCGGGTCGAGACGTGCGATCCCCGTGAGGGCGACGAGCACGACACCGATGACGACCCCGGCGGACGTCCACACGTCGGTCATGAGGTGCTTGCCGTCGGCCGTCAGCGTCAGCGAGCGGTAGCGGCGCCCGGCGCGCAGCAGCACGACGGCCACCGCGCCGTTGACCGCCGAGGCGACGACCGAGATGGCGAGGCCGATGCCGACGTTCTCGATCGGCTGCGGGTGCAGGAAGCGCTCGACCGCGGTGTACATGATGACGAGCGCGGCGACGAAGATCATCATCCCCTCGACCGCCGCCGAGAAGTACTCGGCCTTGGTGTGGCCGAAGTGGTGGTTCTTGTCGGCCGGCATCGCGGCGACCTTGAGCGCGATGAGCACGGCGATGGCGGCGACGAGGTTGACGACCGACTCGGCCGCGTCGGACAGCAGGCCCACCGAGCCGGTGATCCGCCACGCGATCACCTTGAGCGTGATGGTGACGATCGCGGCCGCGATGGAGAGGTAGGCGAACCGGCTCAGGTCGCGGGTCTGGGGCGCGCGACCGGACGGCGTGGACGCTTCGGGCTGGTCCGCCGCGGGACTCGGGTTCGCTGACACCACCCCAGTGTCGCAAAAGGTGCCGACGCCCTGTGACGTGCGACGCCCCGCTGGACGTCGGTGGTCCGGATCTGGTGGCGATCGACGGCGACCGGGTAGGGGGAGAGGTATCTGATCTACGGCGAAAGGAGCCCTGACATGGGTACCGAAGACAAGGCCAAGAACATGGGTGAAGACCTGAAGGGCAAGGCCAAGGAAGCCACCGGAAAGGTCACCGACAACGAGCGACTCGAGGCCGAAGGCAAGACTGATCAGGCCTCGGCGGACCTCAAGCAGCGGGGCGAGCAGCTCAAGGACGCGGGCGAAGACGTCAAGGACGCCTTCAACCGCTGACCTTCCGGAGCGGGGTGGGCCGGTCCCGACGGGGGCCGGCCCACTGCTCTGTCCGGCCGCGCCGGTCGACGAGGGCGTATGCCGTCCCGCCCGGTCGCGCGGTCGCGGGACCTTCGACCCCTTGTCAGCAGGGCGCCCGTCGGTGAGGCTCGTGGGGACGCACGATCGCCGACCCCTCGAGAGGCCCTGCCGTGACGACGAGCCAGACCCCCACGACCGCCACCGTGCCGGCCCCGACCGTCGACGAGATCGCGTCGATGGACGCGTGGTGGCGGGCCAACAACTACCTGACGATCGGGCAGATCTACCTCCAGGACAACGCGCTCCTGCGTCGGCCGCTCGTGCCGGACGACATCAAGCCACGCCTGCTCGGACACTGGGGCACGAGCCCCGGGCTGTCCTTCGTCTACGCGCACCTCTCGCGCATCATCCGGCACACGGGTCAGCAGGCGATCTACCTCACCGGCCCCGGCCACGGTGGTCCCGCGCTCGTCGCGGCCGGCTACCTCGAGGGCACGTACTCCGAGATCTACCCCAAGGTGACGTGCGACGAGGACGGCGTGCGCCGCCTCTTCCGCCAGTTCTCGGCGCCCGGCGGCATCCCGAGCCACGTCTCCGTCACGACGCCGGGCTCGATCCACGAGGGTGGTGAGCTCGGCTACGTCCTCGTCCACGCCTTCGGTGCCGTCATGGACAACCCCGACCTGCTGGCGCTCGCCGTCGTCGGTGACGGGGAGGCCGAGACGGGCCCGCTCGAGGGCTCCTGGAAGGGCATCTCGTTCCTCAACCCGCGGCGCGACGGTGCGGTGCTGCCGGTCCTGCACCTCAACGGCTACAAGATCGCCGGGCCGACGGTGCTCGGCCGCAAGGACCCGGCCGAGGTGCGCAGCCTCCTCGAGGGGCACGGCTACGACGTGCTCGAGGTCGAGGGTGACGACGTGCCGGGCATGCACGAGCGCTTCGCGGAGACGCTGGCGACGGCGTACGGCCGGATCCGCGCCATCCAGCAGGACGCACGGGCGGACGGCTGGACGATGGGGGAGCGGCCTCGGTGGCCACTCATCGTGCTGCGCACGCCGAAGGGGTGGACCGGGCCGGAGGAGGTCGACGGCATCCCGGTCACGGGCTCGTGGCGCTCGCACCAGGTGCCGCTCTCGGGTGTCAAGGACAACCCCGAGCACCTCGCGGTCCTCGAGACGTGGCTGCGCTCCTATCGGCCCGAGGAGCTCTTCGACGAGTCGGGCAGGCCGACCGACGTTGTGCTGCAGACCAACCCGGAGGGCGACCTGCGGATGAGCGCCTCCCCGCACGCGAACGGCGGGGTCCTCACCACCGAGCTCGACATCCCCGACTTCCGCGACTTCGCACGGGACGTGCCCTCGCCGGCGGCGGCCCGGGAGGAGTCGACGCGGGCCCTCGGCGAGCTGATGCGCGAGCTCTACGTGCGCAACCCGACGACGTTCCGGCTCTTCAGCCCCGACGAGACGAACAGCAACCGGGTGGGCGCCGTCTTCGACGTGTCCGACCGGATGACGGCCGAGCGGGTGCTCGAGCAGGACGAGAAGCTCTCGCACGACGGGCGGGTCATGGAGGTGCTCTCGGAGCACTCGTGCCACGGTTGGCTCGAGGGCTACACGCTGACCGGCCGGCACGGGCTCTTCGCGACGTACGAGGCCTTCGCGATGGTGAGCGCCTCGATGACGGTGCAGCACAGCAAGTGGCTGCAGGAGGCCAACAAGCTCGACTGGCGGGCCAAGGTGCCGAGCCTCAACATCCTCCTGACGTCCACGGCGTGGCGCAACGACCACAACGGCTTCTCGCACCAGGGCCCCGGCCTCATCCAGACGGTGCTCAACGCGCGCGGCGAGGTGTCGCGGATCTACCTCCCGCCGGACGCGAACTGCCTTCTCTCGGTGGCCGATCACTGCTTCCGGTCGAAGAACTACGTCAACCTCGTCGTCATCGACAAGCAGCCGCAGCCGCAGTGGCTGACGATGGACGAGGCCGTCGCCCACTGCGCGGCCGGGGCGGGCATCTGGGACTGGGCCGGCACCGACGACGGCGACCGCGACCCCGACGTCGTGCTCGCCTGCGCGGGCGACGTCGTGACGATGGAGGTCGTCGCCGCGGCCCAGATCCTCAAGGAGAAGCTGCCCCAGCTGCGCGTGCGCGTCGTCAACGTCGTCGACCTCATGACCCTGCCGCGCGTGCGCAGCCACCCGCACGGCATGGACGACGTGCGCTTCGGTGAGCTCTTCACCGACCACGTCGACGTCGTGTTCGCCTTCCACGGCTACCACGGCGCCATCCACCAGCTCGTCCACGGGCGGCCCGACGCCGACCGCTTCCACGTGCGCGGCTTCAGCGAGGAGGGCACGACGACGACGCCGTTCGACATGGTGGTGCGCAACGGCGTCGACCGCTACTCCCTCGTCATGGATGCCATCAACAACGCCGGTCGCCAGGTGCGTGGGTCGAGCGAGGTCAAGGCCTGGTGCCAGGCCGAGCTCGACAGGCACCACGAGTACATCGTCGAGCACCTCGAGGACATGCCAGAGGTGCGTGACTGGGTCATGACGACGGTCGTCGAGGACTGACCGCCCGCCACGACCCCAGAGGGCGTATGCCGCCCACCCGGCTGGGCGGCATACGTGGCCTCGTCAGTCGCGTCGGGGTGCGATGACGACCTCGATGCCGTTGTCGCGGAAGGCTCGCAACGCCACGGGATCGGCGGACTGATCGGTGACGAGGGTCCACGTGCGGGGCATGACGGCCCACGCGTGGAACGGTGACTGGCCGAGCTTGTCGGCGTGCGCGAGGACGTAGGTGTGCTCGGCGCGACCCATCATGAGCTCCTTGAGCCGGGTCTGCTCGAGGTCGGCCTCGCAGATGCCGCGCTCGGCGTGCACGCTGTCGGCGCCCATGAACGCGCGGTCGAAGGACAGTCGCTGCACGGCGGCCTCGGCGAGCGGTCCGACGAAGGCCTGGCTGAGCGGGCGCAGCCGGCCGCCGAGGGCGATGACGTCGATGCCGACGCTGTCGGCGAGCGTACCCATGGCGCTGATGCCGGCCGTGACGACGGTCAGCTCGGTCAGCTCGGGCGTCTTGGTGATGGCGTCGGCGAGCGCGCCCATCGTCGACCCGGCGTCGAGGAGCACCGTCTCGCCGGGCTCGATCTGGTCGGCGGCCCAGCGGGCGATGTCGCGCTTCGCCGCGTGCGCCTCCCCGAGACGCTGGCGCAGCGAGGCCTCGGGATGGTGGGCCAGGCTCATCACACCGCCGTAGGTGCGGGCCAGCTTGCCCTGGGCGGTCAGCTTGGCGAGGTCGCGCCGGATCGTCGACGCGGTGACGCCGAGCTGGTCGGAGAGCTCCTCCACGCTCGCGAGCCCACTGGTGGTGGCGAGGCGGACGATCTCGCCCCGACGCGTCTGTGCGGTGTGCTTCGCCACGCTGGGCACCTTAGGCGTCCACGGGCCGTGGCGCCATCTCCGCGCCGAGGCGCAGCGCCTCGATCATCGAGCGGTGGTCGGCGATGCCGGTGCCGGCGATGTCGAAGGCCGTGCCGTGGTCGACCGACGTGCGGATGACGGGCAGACCGATCGTCACGTTGACGCCCGCCTCGAGGCCGAGCACCTTGACCGGCCCGTGGCCCTGGTCGTGGTACATCGCGACGACGAGGTCGTAGTCGCCGCGACCGGCGAGGAAGAAGAGCGTGTCGGCCGGTAGGGCGCCGTGCACGTCGATGCCGTCGGCGCGGCAGACCTCCACGGCGGGGTCGATCTTCTCGGCCTCCTCGCCGTAGCCGAAGAGGCCGTTCTCGCCGGCGTGCGGATTGATGCCGCAGACGCCGATCTTCGGGGTCGGGTTGCCGGCGTCGACGAGGGCCTGGTGGCCCCGACGGATGACGCGCTCGACGAGACCGGGCTCGATGCGGTTGACGGCATCGATGAGGCCGATGTGGGTCGTCACGTGGATGACCTTGACCCTCTCGGTCGAGAGCATCATCGAGACCTCGGGCGTGCCGGTGAGGTGGGCGAGCAGCTCGGTGTGGCCGGGGAAGACGTGGCCGCCGGCGTGCAGCGCCTCCTTGTTGAGCGGCGCGGTGCAGATGGCCTGGACCTTGCCGGCCATCGCGAGCTCGGACGCGACGCGGATGTAGTGGTAGGCGGCGTCGCCGGCGACGGCCGACAGCTGCCCGAAGGGGAGGTCCGCCGGCAGCAGCGCGAGGTCGATGACGTTGATGCGCCCGGGGATCTCGCTCGCCTCCTCGACGTCGTCGATGGTGACGATGTCGACGGGGACGCCGGCGATGTCGGCGGCCTGCTTGAGACGCAGCGCGTCACCGACGACGACGACGCGCGCCATCGTCGCCACGTGCGGGTCGGCCAAGGCCTTGACGATGATCTCGGGGCCGATGCCGGCGCCGTCTCCCATGGTCACGGCGATGCGGGGAAGGGCGACGCTCATGAGTTCTCCTCGGTGGTCGCGCCGGGGGTGGCGCGGGGTGCGGTGGTGGTCGATGAGGTGCGGTGGTGCGGGGCCTGCGGCGGCACGGTGGTGGGCCCCAGCAGGTGCTCGACGACGCGGACGAGCGAGGTCGGGTCGCCGAAGCTGCCCGGGCGCGTGACGACGAGCCGCCCACCGGGGCGCCGGCTCACGACGGTGCCGGTCTCGACCTCGGCGACGACGTCGAGAGCGGGCACGTCGAGGCGGTCGAGGACGGCGCGGGCGGTCTCACCGCCGGAGAGGAACGCCGCGTCGAAGTGGTCGAGCACGGGCGAGACCGCGGCGGCGAGGGACTCGGTCAGGGCACGCGACCGGCTCGGGTCGGCGGGGGCAGCGGGGTCGAGCGCCACCACGACGACGCCCTCACGGGCGCGCTCGGCGAGCTGGACGCATACGGCCCCCGGGTCGGCCAGGAGGCGGTCGGGCTGCAGCAGCACCGTGTGCGCGGAGCGCGCAGCCGAGAGCCGCTCGAGCTGGGCCGGGAGTCCCGGCGCGCGCGAGCCGAGCACGAAGAGCACCGCCGCACCGTCGCCCAGGGCTGGACGTTCGCCCTGGCGCAGTTCCAGGGCGGAGTCGGGGCTGTCGGTCGCTGGAAGTGCGCCATGGCGCGGTTCCCGGGGCAGGGCCCGCACGGCCGCGTCGGCCAGGGCTCCGGAGCCGACGAGCAGCGTGTCGGAGCCGAGGGCCGCGCTCGCCCTGACGGCGGCGGCGTGGACGACATCGAGGTCGGCGTCCGTCACGGCGTCGCAGACCGCGACGAAGCCGGTGCGGGTGGCCTCGTCGAGGGCCGCCGTGACCGCCTCGACGCCGCGCAGCACGGTGGTGTGCGGGACGAGCACGGTGGCCAGCGGGTGCAGGGCCGCGGCCACCCGGTCCGGCGCCGGGGTCGGCTCGACGGCCCAGAGGTCGGTGTGGTGCAGCGGCGTGCCGCCGACGTGGAGCACGCCGTCGACGACGACGCGCTCGAGCGCGGGGTTGGCGACGGCCACGACCGGTGTGCGCTGCAGCTCCTCGGCGAGGGCGGCGACCTCCGCGGCGACGTGTCCCCGGAGCAGCGAGTCGACCTTCTTGACGACGACCGGTGCCGTCGTGACGAGGGCTGCGGCTGCGCGAACCGCGCGCACGGCCTCCGCGTGGGGGAGACGGCGCGAGTCGGTGTCGACGGTGAGGACGGCGAGTGGGTCGTCTGCTCCGCCCGGGGTGCGCACGTCGGGTCGGAGACCGGAGGCGGGTGCGATGGGCGACGACGAGGCCGAGAGAACGACTGTACTGCGCGAAACGCGCATGAGAGCGTGGGATGCGCACTCTGCGGCGCCGCTCAGATCATCGGCGACGATGCCCAGGGCGAGTGCCTTCACGTTCTCCTCCTCACGGTGTTTCCTGTGCGTTTCGTGCTGTGCGACAAGGAGATTGGCGACCCTGCCGATGGGGATGAAGGGTGCCGCGGCGTGCTCCGGGAGCGCACCGGACGGCATACGAACAACCGTCCCTTCACAAAAAACGCTACAGGTATTGCGCGAATCGCGCAATGGTGCGAAGGTGGTCCAACCCGAGGGGCGCAGCGTGCGCCGCCGACGGGGAGGCCACCGCTCAACGAGGAGTCCCGATGCCCCAGCAGCCCGCTCTGCTTCCCACGTCTGACCAGCCGACGCGGGAGGTCTCGCGTCGCTCGATCCTCAAGCTCGCCTCGCTGGCCGGCGCCGGAGCGCTCTTCGCTCCCGCGCTCGCCGCCTGCGCCGGGCCCAAGTCCGCCACCACCGCGAGCACTGCCGGGGCAGGGGCTGCGGGGGGCACACTGAGCATCGTGCTCAACCGCAACCTGGTCAGCCTCGACAACAAGCTGAACCAGTACGACGCGGCCGTCACCGTGCAGCGCGCCGTGCGTGAGGCCCTGACGAAGATCGGCGACAAGCTGACCCCCGAGCTCGTCCTCGCCGAGTCGTTCGAGCAGACCAAGCCCACCGAGTGGACGGTCAAGCTGCGCAACGACATCCACTACTCCGACAAGTCGAAGGTCACGGTCGAGGACGTCGAGACCGCGCTCAGGCTCTACTTCGAGGTCAAGGCCGGCTACGTCGCCTCGCAGTTCCCCGAGCAGCCGACCTTCACCAAGGTCGACGACACGACCTTCACCCTGACGACCAAGAGCCCCGTCGTCTCGCTCAACTCGCTGATGTCCAACATCCTCATCACGCCGGCCAAGGACAACAAGGCCGAGGAGCTCGGCACCGGCCTCGGCACCGGACCGTTCACCATCGCGAGTGCCGACTCCGGCACCGGCACCTACCGCCTCGTGCGCAACGACAACTACTGGGGCACGCCGGCCAAGCTCGAGACGGTCAACGTCGGCTACCAGGAGGAGGAGGGCGCGCGCGTCATCGCCATCACCTCCGGCCAGACCGACGTCATCGACACCATCACGCCCGAGTCCGCGACGTCGCTCAAGACGAACGCCGACATCGACGTCATCGAGACCCCGGGCACGCGCCTGATCCACCTCTTCTACAACTTCCGCAAGCCGGCCGGCAGCCCGCTCGCCAACCCCAAGGTGCGCGAGGCGCTCACCTACGCCGTCGACCACGAGTCGCTCATCAAGGCGCTCATGAACGGCCAGGTCAACTCGGCCGAGGGTGTCGTCCCGACGACCCTCGCGGGCTTCGCGAAGACCGGTGAATACACGTACGACCCTGCCAAGGCCAAGCAGATGCTCGCCGACAACGGCGCGTCCGGGCTCAAGGTGCGGATCATCTGGGAGGACTCCGAGTTCGCCGGTGCCTCGCGCGTGCTCGAGGCCATCTCGCAGATGTTCGCGGCCGTCGGCGTCACCGCCGAGCTGAAGATGATCCCCAAGGGCGGCGAGATCAACGCCTGGCGTCGCGGCGAGGCCGGTGACTGGGACATCCTCGCCAACGGCTACGGCAACCAGACCGGGCTCGCGCTGACCAACCTGCAGGGCCAGTACGGCGGCACGGCGGAGAAGGAGAAGACGCGCGACACCTACCACGGCTTCGTCGTCCCCGAGATCACCGCCCTGCTCGACCAGGCCGCCGCCGAGAGCGACGAGGCCAAGCGCAACGACCTGCTCAAGCAGGCCCAGGAGAAGATCTGGGCGCAGTGGCCCGCCGTGTGGGCCTGGACGCCGAACAACGTCCTCGCCAAGCGCAAGCGCGTCCAGAACCTCAACCTCCGGGCGACGAACTCCTACGACCTCGCCGCCGTGACCGTCTCCGGCTGATCCCAGCCGACCAGACCAAGGTGATCCCATGCTCACGTACGTCCTCAAACGAGTCGGCCAGACGGTCCTGACGGCCTTCCTGGCCGTGGCGACCGTGTTCGTCCTGCTCCGCATGGCCCCGGGCGACCCCGCGGCCAACTATGCGCCGCCGAACCCCAGCTCGGAACAGCTCGAGGCGATCCGCCAGCAGTTCGGGCTCGACCAGCCGATCCCCGTGCAGTTCTGGACGTTCCTGCAACACCTGTTCCAGGGCGACGTCGGCACGTCGTTCTTCTTCAAGCGCCCCGCGCTCGACGTCGTCCTGGAACGCCTGCCCTACACGATCACCCTCGCGGTCGCGGCGATCGTCGTCACGTCGGTCGTCGCGATCCCGTTGGGGGTGTGGATGGCGCGCCGCAACAACACGGCTCCCGAGCTGGGGGCCAACATCGGCACCATCGCCGGTCAGTCGATGCCGGACTTCTGGATCGGTTTCGTGCTGCTCATCCTCTTCGCCGTGAACCTCCACTGGTTCGCACCGTCGGGGTTCGACTCGGCCGCCTCGATCATCCTGCCGACCCTCACGATCGCGATCCTCCAGATCGCGCTCATCTCCCGGCTCGTGCGCCGGGAGATGGTCGTCAACCTCGCGTCGCCCTACCTGACCGTCGCCCGGTCCCGCGGCGTGTCCGAGCGTGCGCTGACCTGGCGCTACGCCTTCGCCAACGCCGCCCTGCCGGTCGTGACCGCGCTGGGCACCCGCTTCGCGGCGATGCTCAACGGCGTCGTCATCGTGGAGGTCGTCTTCAACTGGCCGGGCGTCGGCGAGCTCGTCGTCAACGCGCTCAAGCAGCGCGACTTCCCGCTGATCCAGGCGACCGTCCTCGTCACCGTGCTGCTGGCGCTCGCCGTGCAGCTGCTTGTGGACCTGCTCTACCCGCTCATGGACCCGCGGGTCCGACTCGGAGAGGCCAGCTCATGACCACCTCGACGAACCTGCCCGGCCACCCGCAGGTGCCGAACCTCGCCGAGGTCCCCGGCTCCATCCTCGGCCGCGAGTCGGCCGTGACGAAGGTGCTGCTGCGCCGGTCGGCGGCGGCCCGCCGGGCCCGCTACAGCACCGTGAAGATCTGGGTCGGGGCGATCTGCGCCGGTGTCGTCGTCATCCCCGTGGTCCTGGCCAACGTCCTCCCGCTGCCCGACCCGATCGTCGGTCGGCTGAGCGAGTCGTCGCTGCCACCGTTCAGCGCGGGCCACCTGCTCGGCACCGACCCCAACGGACGCGACCTCCTCTCGCGCATCCTCCACGGCGGCCAGACCTCCCTCGTCATCGGCTTCCTCGCGATCTTCGTCTCGGGGCTCTTCGGCATCGTCGCCGGCGCCGCGGCCGGCTACTTCGGCGGCTGGGTCGACACGATCATCTCGCGACTGCTCGAGGCGCAGATGGCACTGCCGCTGCTGCTCATGCTGCTCCTCGTCGTCGCGCTCTTCGGCCCGTCGATCCCCGTCATCACGCTCGTCATCGCCTTCGCCCAGTGGCCCGAGCCGGCGCGCATCACCCGCGCCCTCGTGCTCGTCGAGCGGGAGAAGCCGTACGTCGCGGCCGCGCGGGTGCTCGGGCTGCCGAAGCTCTCGATCCTCAGCCGGCACGTCGTCCCCAACATCCTCCAGCAGGTGCTCGTCGTCGTGCTCCTGCTGCTCGCCCAGGCCGTGCTGCTCGAGAGCGCCCTGTCGTTCCTCGGAGCGGGCGTCCAGCGGCCGTACCCCACGTGGGGCGGCATCATCTCCGACGGACGCGAGCTCTTCGTCACCGGCAAGCCCTGGCTCGTCACCGTGCCCGGCGTGGCCATCGCGCTCCTCGTCGTCGGCGTCAACCTCGTCGGAGACGGCCTGCGCGACCGGGTGCGCCGCGCGAAGGGAGACCAGACATGAGAGTCCTCGAGGTCACGGACCTGCAGGTCGAGCTGCTGACCGGGACGAGCGTCGTGCGCGCCGTCGACGGCGTCACTTTCTACATCGACCAGGGCGAGACGGTGACGATCATCGGCGAGTCCGGCTCGGGCAAGTCGACGACGGCGATGGCGATCCTGCGCCTGCTGCCCGACGACCTCGCGGTCATCTCGGGCGAGGCCCGCATCGGCGGCCAGGACGTCACGGGCAGCCGGAAGGTCATCGACAAGCTCCGTGGCCGGGCCGTGGCGCTCATCCCGCAGGACCCCATGACGGCCCTCAACCCGATCCGCACCATCGGCCGGCAGATGACCGAAGCCGTCCGGATCAAGTATCCCGACCTCGGCCGGGCGGAGGCGAAGGCGCGGGCCCTGTCGCTCATGGAGCAGGTGCACATCCGCAACCCCGCCAAGCAGTTCGACGCCTACCCGCACCAGCTCTCGGGCGGCATGCTCCAGCGCGTCCTCATCGCGATGGCGGTCTCGACCGACGCCGACCTCATCGTCGCCGACGAGCCGACGAGCGCGCTCGACGTCACGGTGCAGGCGGGCATCCTCGACCTGCTCCTCGAGCTGCAGGAGCAGACGGGCATCGCGCTGCTGCTCATCACCCACGACCTCGGCGTGGCGAGGCTCATGAGCGACCGCGTCCACGTCATGAAGGCAGGCGCCTTCGTCGAGGGCGGCCCGGTGACCGACGTCGTCGACCACCCCCAGCACCCCTACACCCAGAAGCTGCTCGGAGCGATCCCCGAGCTCGGCCCCTGGGAGGACCCGGGCGCCAGCGAGCCGCTCGTCAAGGAGGCCAGCCATGGCTGAGGACCTGCTCACCGTCAGCAACCTCGTCGTCGAGTACGGCACCGGCAAGGACGTCTTCCGCGCCGTCGACGACGTGTCCTTCAGCGTCCCGCGCGGCGGCACCCTCGCCATCGTGGGGGAGTCCGGCTGCGGCAAGTCGACGATCGCCAAGGCGCTCGTCCGGCTGCTGACGCCGACCTCCGGTGTCATCGACCTCGACGGCACCGACCTCGCCCGGCTCTCCGAGAAGCAGCTGCGCCCGATCCGCCACCGGGTGCAGATGGTCTTCCAGGACCCGTACGGCTCGCTCGACCCCCACCTGACGGCGCAGGAGATCGTCGCCGAGCCGATCCGGGTGCGCGGGGAGAAGTCGCGCAAGGCCCAGCGCGACAAGGCGGCCGCCCTCATCGAGCGGGTCGGACTGCCGCGCACGGCCCTCGAACGCAAGCCCCCCGAGTTCTCCGGCGGGCAGCGCCAGCGCATCGGCATCGCCCGGGCGCTCGCGTCCGGTCCGGAGCTGCTCGTCTGCGACGAGGCGACGAGTGCGCTCGACGTCTCCGTCCAGGCACAGGTCCTCGAGCTGCTCGCCGACATCCAGGCCGAGACGGGCCTGACCTACCTCTTCATCTCGCACAACCTCGGCGTCGTCCGTGCCATCTCGCAGGACACGGTCGTCATGCGCGCCGGCCGGATCGTCGAGAGCGGGCGCACCGACGACCTCCTCTCGCGGCCGCAGGAGGAGTACACCCAGCGCCTGCGCCGCTCCGCGCTCGAGCCGGGGCTCATGACCGGCATCAAGCCGCGTCACCTCATCCGCCACATCGCCGCCTCCCGCACGGCCGAGACCGAGAAGGCCTCATGACGACCGCAGCCCTCCCGACCACCGACCTGCCGGGTCTCGACCGACCGCTGTCGCGACTCGTCCTCGGGACCATGACGTTCGGCGACACCGTCGACGTCGACACGGCCCGCACCATGGTCGACACCGCGCTCGACGCCGGCATCACCTCGATCGACACCGCCAACGGGTATGCCGCCGGGCGCAGTGAGGAGATGCTCGCCGAGATCCTCGTCGGCCGGCGTGACGCCGCGACGATCGCGACCAAGGCCGGCATCTACCCCGGCGACGCGGGTGACGCCCCGCTCCTCTCGGCCGCAGGCCTGCGGGCCTCGCTCGAGGCCAGCCTGCGCCGGCTGCGCACCGACCACGTCGACGTCTACTACCTCCACCAGCCCGACCGCTCGGTGCCGATCGACGAGACCGTCGCTGCCCTGGGCGAGTTCGTCAAGGAGGGCACGGTCCGCGCGATCGGTGTCTCGAACTTCTCGGCCTGGCAGATCGGCGACGTCTTCGCGGCGTGCGACGCCCTCGGCACGCCACGACCGATCCTGGCCCAGCAGCTCTACAACCTCGTCGCCCGTCGCATCGAGGCGGAGTACTCCGAGTTCGCGACGAGCAAGGGCCTGGCGACCATCGTCTACAACCCGCTCGGCGGCGGCCTGCTCACCGGTCGCCACTCCTTCACCGAGTCGCCGGGCGAGGGGCGCTTCGGCTCGTCGGCACTCGCGGCGATGTACAAGGACCGCTACTGGAACGCCGAGACGTTCGCGGTCATCGAGGCCCTCGGCGCCATCGCGTCGGAGGCCGGCATCACCCTCCCCGAGCTGTCGCTGCGCTGGCTGCTGAGCAAGCCGGTCGTGACGTCGGTGCTGCTCGGGGGATCCAAACCACACCAGTTGGAGGCCAACATCACTGCTGCACAAGCCGGTCCGCTCCCCGACGACGTCATCACCGCGTGCGACGAGGCGGGCCTGGCGATCGCCGGGTCCATGCCGGGGTACAACCGATGAGCGGCGGGGGCACCGCGATGGAACGCAGCCGCGAGCGGGTGCTCGACTACGCCCGGCGGGTCCGGGCCCGCGAGACGATCCTCGGCTACTGGGTCATCATCGACTCCCCGGCGTCGACGGAGCGGCTCGCCCGTCTCGGCTACGACTACGTCTGCTTCGACGCCCAGCACGGTCTGCTCGACTACAAGGGCATCCTCGCCGGCATGACGGCGATCGATGCGGGCGGCGAGTCCGTCGGCATGGTCCGGGTCGGCGCCAACGACCCCTTCCTCATCGGGCAGGCCCTCGACTCAGGCGCAGCCGGCATCATCGTGCCCCTCGTCAACACGGCCGAGGACGCGGCCCGCGCGGTGTCGTTCGCGAAGTACCCGCCGCTGGGCATCCGCTCCTACGGCCCGATGCGGTCGCAGCTGCGGATCGGCCCGAACCCCGCAGACTCCAACGCGGCGACCGTCGTGCTCGCCATGATCGAGACGCCCCAGGGCCTCGAGAACGTCGAGGCCATCGCGGCGACACCGGGGATCGACGGGCTCTACATCGGGCCCTCCGACCTGCGCATCGCCGTGGGTGGGGCGACGTCGACCGACCCCGCCGTCGACGAGGCCTTCGAGGCCGCTGTCGACCGGATCCTAAGCGCTGCCAAGGCTGCCGGCATCGCCGCCGGCTTCCACACGCCGAGCGGTGAGGTCGCCGCCAAGCGCCTCGGCCAGGGCTTCACCCTCGCCACCGTCTCGTCCGACCTCATCCACCTCGAGCAGGCCGCGACGGCCCACCTCAAGGCGGCGCGGGGAGAGTCGTGAGCGTCTCCAGTGCGTCCGCCGAGGTGCTCCCGACCGACGGCGTGCTGCGCCCGCGCGACGGAGGCGGCCACACGGCATACCTCCCCACCCCGACGGTGCAGTGCCACGCCGCCAACCTCGCGTGGCTGCCGAACGGCGACCTCGCGTGCGTGTGGTTCGGCGGCACCCAGGAGGGCGTCAGCGACATCACCGCCTACCTCAGTCGTATGCCATCCGGCGCGGACACCTGGCTCCCGCCGGTGCCGCTGAGCGACGACCCGACGCGGTCGGAGCAGAACCCGGTCCTGTTCACGGCGCCCGACGGGGACGTCTGGCTGCTCTACACTGCGCAGCTCGCCGGGAACCAGGACACGTCGGAGGTGCGCCGCCGCGTGTCGCGCGACGGCGGGGACACGTGGGAGGAGCCGACGGTGCTGCTCCCGGCGACCGAGGCCGGTGGGGTCTTCGTGCGCCAACCGCCCGTCGTGATCTCCGGCGGCCGCATCCTGCTGCCCGTCTTCAACTGCGTCACCGTGCCCGGCGAGAAGTGGGTCGGCAACGAGGACACGGCGACCGTGTGGTGGAGCGACGACGGTGGCGCGAGCTGGTCCGAGGCTCCGGTGCCCGGCTCGCTCGGCTGCGTGCACATGAACATCGTTCAGCGACAAGATGGTTCGCTCTGGGCCTGCTTCCGGAGCCGCTGGGCCGACCATGTGTGGGAGACGACGTCGACCGACGCAGGTCTGACGTGGGCCGAGCCGACCCCGACCGCGCTGCCCAACAACAACTCCTCGATCCAGGCCGTCGCCGTCGGTGGCGGCGAGGTCGCGCTCGTCTTCAACCGGAGCTCGGCGCTCGACGCCACCGAACGCCGGGTGTCCCTCTATGACGAGATCGACGACGAGGGTGTCGTCGACGGACTCGACGGTCCGGTCGTCGCGGAGCCGGCGCCCGAGGCGGCCGAGGCCGCAGGTCGACGGACGGCGTTCTGGGGGGCACCGAGGGCGCCCATGACGCTGGGCCTCAGTCCCGACGACGGGCGCAGCTGGCCCGTGCAGGTGGACCTCGAGACCGGCGACGGCTACTGCATGTCCAACAACTCACGTGACGGGCTCAACCGCGAGCTGTCCTATCCCTCGGTGCTGCCGGGCCCGGACGGTGACCTGCACGTGGCCTACACCTACCACCGGCGTGCCATCAAGCACGTGCACCTGCCCGCCGACGTCGTCGACCGCCTCCGCCGGGGCCCATCCCGGTGACAGCGCCGACGCGGCCCGAGCCGGCCGCCACCCCACCCGACGGGTGCGCGACACGCACCGCGGTCGTCACGGGGGCCAGCTCGGGCATCGGTCTCGCCATCGCCCACGACCTCGTCGGTGCCGGGTGGCACGTCCTCGGGCTCAGCCGCTCGCGCGGTGCGCTGTCGGACGCCGCCACGTGGGTGCCGTGCGACCTGGCCGACGTGATCTCGGCCGACGAGGCCGTGCGCGCGGTGCGTGGGACCGCGATCGGCGGCGTGGACGCCATCGTCCACGCCGCCGGTCTGCAGTACTCCGCCGGCGTCGGCGACCTGCGGCCCGAGCAGGGAGAGCGCATGTGGGCCGTGCACGTGCGCGGCGCCGAGCTCGTCGTGGGCGGGCTCATCGGCGTCCTCGGCGACGGGGGCCGGGTCGTCCTCGTCGGCAGCCGCACCATGACAGGGGTCCCCGGCAAGAGCCAGTACGCCGCGACGAAGGCCGCCCTCGCGGCCATGGCGCGTGCCTGGGCGTCGGAGCTCGCCCCGCGACGGATCACCGTCAACGTCGTCGCGCCGGGGCCGACGCGGACGGCGATGCTCGGCGACCCCAACCGGGCGTCGGTGCCACCCGTCGTGCCGCCCCTCGGCCGGCTCGTCGAGCCGTCGGAGGTCGCGGCCCTGACCCGCTTCCTGCTCGAGCCGACCGGCGCGATGGTGACGGGTCAGACCATCGTCATGTGCGGGGGCGCGTCCCTGCCGTGAGCCGCGCCGGCGCGTGGGGCGGACGTCCGCGGGTCGCGCACGCGTGCACGTTCCCCGCAGGGGTGCGCGCTGCAACCCGCACCACCGAGGTGAGGGCGCACTCCTGGGGAGAGGCCGCACTCGCCGCGCGTCCGCAGATCGCGCGCCCCGGGCATATGCCGCGTGGCTGGGTCCGGCTGGTGGGTCCGGCCGGGGCTGCGAGAGCTCAGGCGGTGACGTTCTCGAGGACGACGGCGAGTCCCTGACCGACGCCGATGCAGATGCACGCGACGCCCCAGCGACCCCCGGAGCGCTGCAGGTCGCGCGCCAGTGTGCCGAGGATGCGGCCGCCCGAGGCTCCCAGGGGGTGGCCGATGGCGATGGCCCCGCCGTGCCGGTTGACGATGTCGGGGTCGATGTCCCAGGCGTCGACGCAGGCGAGCGACTGCGCGGCGAAGGCCTCGTTGAGCTCGACGGCCGACACGTCGGCCCACGTGATGCCGGCACGGGAGAGGGCTCGCTCGGCGGCCTCGACGGGCGCGAAGCCGAAGTACTGCGGGTCGAGGGCGCTCGCGCCGCGACCGGCGATGCGTGCGATCGGGGCGAGCCCGAGGCGCTCCTGGGCGCCGGCACTACCGAGCAGCACCGCGGAGGCGCCGTCGTTGAGCGGCGAGGCGTTGCCGGCGGTGACGGTGCCACCCTCGGTGCGGAACGAGGTGCGCAGCCCGGCGAGGCGCTCGGCCGTCGTGTCGGCGCGGATCGACTCGTCGCGGGCGAGCTCGACACCGGGGACCGGCACGACGAGGTCGTCGTAGAAGCCCTCGGTCCACGCTCCGTCCGCGAGTCGGTGCGACCGCGCGGCGAACGCGTCCTGGCGCTCACGGGTCACGCCGTGCCGCTCGCGCAGCTGCTCGGTGGCCTCACCGAGCGACACCGTCCACTCCGACGGCATCCTCGGGTTGACGAGGCGCCAGCCGAGCGTCGTCGACGAGAGCTCGAGATTGCCCACGGGATAGGGCTTCTCGGTCTTCGGCATGACCCACGGTGCTCGCGTCATGGACTCGACGCCGCCGACGAGCACGACGTCGGCGTCACCCGTCTCGATCTGCCGCGATGCGATGATCGCCGCGTCGAGGCTCGAGCCGCAGAGGCGGTTGACCGTCGTGCCCGGGACGCTCGTCGGCAGGCCGGCGAGCAGGGTCGCCATGCGCGCGACGTTGCGGTTCTCCTCGCCGGCGCCGTTCGCGTTGCCGAAGACGACCTCGTCGACGAGACCGGCGTCGGCGGTGAGGCCGGGGGACCGGTCGACGACCGCGCGCACGACGAGCGCCCCGAGGTCGTCGGGGCGGGTCGCCGCGAGGGCGCCACCGAAGCGGCCGAACGGGGTGCGTACGGCGTCGTAGACGAACGCGTCGTTCACGGTCGTGACTTCCTGTCGGAGCGGACGGCACACAGGGGGCGCACGCCTGTCGTATGCCGTGGCGTCACGCTCGTGGGCCCCGTCGGGCTCGAACCGACGACCGGCGGATTAAAAGTCCGATGCTCTACCGACTGAGCTAGAGGCCCGTGGTCCGACTCGGCGCGTCCGCACCGTTCCGAACCCGCCGTCAGTATGCCCGACCGCCCGACCCCAGCCGAACCCGCGACCCGCCGAGGCGCGATCGTCCGGCCCGGGTGGTCGGGCGCGGGAGTCAGGTGTGGCGGCCGCGCACCCAGTCCTCGAGGGTCCCGTCGACGTGGTCGCGCATCACGAGGGACCACACGAGCACGGAGGCCGCGAACTCCCCGACGGGCGCGGCGGCGGCGACGTCGTCACGCAGGGCCGCGAAGCCGGGACCGTCGGCAGGCCGACGGAAGCGCAGGCGCGGGGAGTCGAGCACCACCGCGCGGGCGCTCTCGGGGAGGCTCTCGACGGTGGCCGGTCGGGCCGCGGCCACGGCGCGTCGCGCGCGGATCGCCCTCACCCGGAGCAGGCCGCCGATCGTCACGCCGACGGCGGCGGCGGCCAGAACGACCGCCAGACCCAGCCCGAGGTCGGACTCGCCGACCGGCCAGCGCCACGCCACGACGGCGGCCCCGGCCGCGAGCCCGAGCGCGACCGCGAAGGGCCAGGCGAGGCGCCCCCAGGCCGCGTCCCGCTCGAGCCGCTCCTGCTCGTAGTACCGCGAGGCCCACTCGCGCACGGCGAAGACCGGGAAGCCGGACGCGGCCTGCGGCGCCGCCTCGCCCGCGGACGGCGGAGTCGTCGGCCCCGTCATCCGGTGCGTGGGCCCACGTCGCACCGCGTCGGTGCTGTGCGCTTCTCGTTGCTCGCGCATCGGACCCCTGTCTGCTTTGTCACGATTCGTGACCTTCAGCGTAACGAGGGATCGCGTCGGACGTGGGACCTCCACGCCGGGCCGGCTCCGCGACTCCGTGGCGCCAGCGCCGTCGGAGCGCGTCAGGCGCCGGTGTCGGGCCGGTCCGGTCCCGCTGCGGCGGCCGGACTCTCGACGGGGCCGAGGGTTGCCCGCAGCTCGCGTCTGGCGGAGTCGATGTTGGCGCGACGGGCCCGGAACTGGTCGGGGTCGGCGGTGGGGGCGGTCGCGAGGTCGGCGCCGACGGCCTCCACGAGGCCCCGCAGGAGCCCCCGGATGTCGGTGGCTCGTTCGGCGCGGGCTCCGTCCGGCGCCTCCGTGGCCAGGGTGTGGAAGGCTTCGTCGATCTCCAGCAGTCGGGGCTGGGCGGCCGTCCAGATCGGCAGCGCCTCGGCGGCACTCCGCCGCTCGAGGACCTGGGTGGTGAGCGAGTCCTCGACCCAGGACGCCTCCTTCTCCGCGGCAGCCAGTCGGTCGTCCCAGGCCTGGAGCTCCGCCTGTGCCTGGCGCCGCCGGATCAGGAACCAGGCGAGGGCGCCGAGCAGGAGGAGCAGCAGCAGCCACGGCCACCAGGTCGTCCCCTGCTCCGAGGTGGGCGCCGCCGGCGCGGCCTCGGTCGGGGTCGGCGTGGGGGACTCGCTCTCCGACGGTGTCTCGGTCACCGTGGCCGTCTCGGTCCGGGTCACCGTGGCCGTCTGGGTCCTCGTCTCCGTCTGCGTCTGGGTCTGGGTCTGGGTCTGAGTCTGCGTCTGGGTCACGGTCTGGGTCTCGGCCGGGACGGTCCGGGTCGGCAGCTCCGGGAGCGTGACGGCCGGCGCGCTGGAGGTCGGCGCTTCTGCCGGCGCGCTGGCCGCCGGCTCGCTCGCGGAGGGCAGCGCCGAGCGGCTGATGCTCGGCAGCGTCGTCGGCAGGGTCACCGACCCGCTGCCGGAGCACGCGGCGAGAACCGCGATCACGACGAGGGTGGCCAACGCGCTGACCAGGGCAGGAATGCGTCTCATGGCCGATTGTCCGCGCACGACCTATGGCGCGGGCGTCACCCGCGCGGGGTGAGATGGCGCCAGCCCGCGGCGGTCACGGGTGCGCGCTCCGAACGGGACGGCATACGGACTCGGTGGGTATGGTGCAGACGTCAACGACTGAGCAGGAGGACCGCATGAGCCTGGACCGACCGGTCGCCCCGAACCCGTACGACCTGCTGCCGCAGGTGCCCTCCTTCACGGTGACGAGCACCGACGTCGCCGACGGGCAGCCCCTCGAGGATGAGCAGGTGGCCGCCGAGGGCAACACGTCCCCGCAGCTGTCGTGGAGCGGTGCGCCGGAAGGGACGCAGAGCTACGTCGTGACGTGCTTCGACCCCGATGCCCCCACCCCGTCGGGCTTCTGGCACTGGGTGCTGGTCGACGTGCCCGCCGACGTCACCTCGCTCGACACGGGTGCGGCGTCGGCAGCCTTGCCGGGCAAGGCATTCCACGTGCGCAACGACGGTGGTGAGGCGGCCTTCATGGGCGCAGCCCCGCCCGAGGGAGACATGCCGCACCGCTACTTCTTCGTCGTCCACGCCGTCTCGGAGCCCACGCTCGGCGTCGACGACTCGGCGTCACCGGCCGTCGTCTCGTTCAACCTCGCCTTCAAGACGCTCGCCCGAGCCGTCATCCACGGCACCTACCAGCACTGACGCCCAGCGGCGCCGGACGACGGCGCAGCCCGCACCGCCGTCGTCTGCGGTGCGGGCTGCGTGCTGCGTACTCCCGGACCGGGAGGTCCGCCCGTCAGGCGCTCATGAGCTCTGCCGACTCGAGGTGGCCGCGCAGCTCGGCGAGGACCCGACGCAGCAGCCGGCTCACCTGCATGGCGCTGAGGCCCATGGTCTGGGCGATCTCGGCCTGCGTCATGTCGTGGGCGAAGCGCAGCTCGACGATCTCCTGGTCGCGCGGGGGCAGCCGCTTGAGCGCTGTCCGAACGACGATCCCGTCGTCAAGGCTCGGGTCCGAGTGGTGCTCCGCGCGGGCGTCGACGAGGTCGAGAACCGGACGGCCGCCCTCGGTCGTGGTGGCGTCGAGCGAGGCCGGCCGAAGGTTTGTCGAGGCGACCTGCGCCTCCTTGACCTGCTCGAGGGTCAGCTCGAGAGCCGTGGCGAGGTCGTCCTGGGTGGGCTCGTGGCCGAGCGTCTGCTCGAGGCGCGTGCGGGCGTCGGTGACGAGCTGGCGCCGCTCCTGCAGGCCGCGCGGGGGCCGGACGAGCCAGCCGTGGTCGCGGAAGTGGCGGCGCAGCTCACCGGTGATGGTGGGCGTCGCGTAGGCGCCGAACTCGGTCGCCTGGGAGAGGTCGAAACGCTGGATCGCCTTGAGCAGAGCGAGGAATGCGACCTGTTCGAGATCATCCCGGTCGAGGCCCTTCCCGGCGTAGCGGTGGGCGAGGGACCGGGCCAGTGGCATGTGCAGCCGGGTCACCGTCTCGAGGGCCTGCGCCTTCTCGGTCTCGGAGTGCGAGGTGCGGACGGTGGTGATGAGGTCACGGGTGCGGGCGTCCTTGCGGGGACCGCGCGAAGGGTCGGTCATGTCTGCTCCATCCAGGGATGTGGGTGGCGGCGCTTGCTTGACCGACGTGAGGAACCTTAGACAAAGTCTCAACATTGCACAAGGGCTGAACAGATCAGCCCGGCCGGACCGGGCGGGGCAGACCCTCAGGCGGGGCGGTGGAGCACGGCTCCCTCGGGCGTCACGACGAGCTCTCCGTCCCCGATCTCGGCGACCGTGCCGTCGACGAGGAGCGACCGGTCGCCGGCCTCCCGCGGCGGGAAGACGAACGTGACGCCGCGGTGCTCGCCGACGAGGCGCGTGGCCGTCGAGCCGATGCGGTCGACGAGCAGACGGTCGCCGTCGAGACGTGGCCGCACCCCGAGCACGTGCGGCCGCTCCTCGCCGAGACACACGAGGAACGCGTAGTCGTGGTGCCCCATTGCCTCGCCCAGCTCCGACAGCTCCACCTTGACGCTCATGACGACCTCCACCGTCCGGGTCCGCGCCCAGGTGGCGCGGACGACTCACCTCATCGTCCACCTGCGCTGTGCGAGGGTGTGGGTATGCGTGTGGCGTTGATGGTGACCTGCCTCAACGACGCGATGTTCCCGGACGCCGGCAAGGCCGTCGTCACGCTGCTGCGCCGGCTGGGCGTCGACGTCGAGTTCCCCGCGGCCCAGACCTGTTGCGGCCAGCCGATGGTCAACACGGGCTACCTCGACGAGGCCGTCCCGGTCGTGCGCACCTTCGTACGGGCGTTCGAGGGCTACGACGCGATCGTCACGCCGTCCGGGTCCTGCGCCGGTTCTGCCCGCCACCAGCACTCCATCGTCGCGCGCCGTTCGGGCGACGAGGGCCTCGTGGCCGCCGTCGCCGAGATCTCGCCGCGGGTGCGTGAGCTGTCCGAGTTCCTCGTCGACGACCTCGGGGTGGACGACGTCGGCGCCTCCTTCCCGCACTCCGTCACGTACCACCCGACGTGCCACTCGCTGCGGATGCTCGGCGTCGGTGACCGCCCCGAGCGGTTGCTGCGCGCGGTGCGCGGCCTCCGACTCCTCGACCTCCCGCGGGCCGAGGAGTGCTGCGGCTTCGGAGGCACCTTCGCGCTCAAGAACGCCGACACCTCCGTCGCCATGGGCGCCGACAAGGCTCGGCACGTGCGTGAGTCGGGAGCCGAGGTCCTCGTCGCCGGCGACAGCTCGTGCCTCATGCACATCGGTGGCCTGCTGACGCGGCAACGAGCCGGGGTCCGCGTCATGCACCTCGCCGAGGTGCTCGCCTCGACGGAGGGCGCGACGCACGGGGGCGCCCGATGAGCCGCACCTTCGTCGGTATGCCGCCGTTCCCGACCGCCGCTCGCGCCGCCCTCGCCAACACGCAGCTGCGGGCCAACCTCGCCCATGCGACGACGACGATCCGGGCCAAGCGCGCGGCCGTCGTCGCCGAGGTCGACGACTGGGAGGCGCTGCGCCTCCGGGCCGCCGCGATCAAGGACGACGTCCTGCTCCACCTCGACGAGCACCTCGTCCGGCTCGAGGAGTCCCTCACCGCACGAGGCGCCATCGTGCACTGGGCACGCACCGCCGAGGAGGCGTCCGAGGTCGTGGCGCAGGTCGCCCGGGCCCACGGGGTCGACGAGGTCGTCAAGGTCAAGTCGATGGCGACGCAGGAGGTCGAGCTCAACGAGTACCTTGCGGCACAAGGGATCTCGGCGTGGGAGACCGACCTCGCCGAGCTCATCGTCCAGCTGGGCGACGACCTCCCGAGCCACATCCTCGTGCCCGCCATCCACCGCAACCGAGCCGAGATCCGCGCCGTCTTCGAGCGCGAGATGGGCCGCGTCGGCCGGGCCGCCCCTGCTGACCTCACCGACGACCCGGCCCGCCTGGCCGAGGCGGCCCGCCTGCACCTGCGCGAGAGGTTCCTCCGCGCGAAGGTCGGCGTCAGCGGCGCCAACTTCGCCGTCGCCGACTCGGGCACCCTCGTCGTCGTCGAGTCCGAGGGCAACGGCCGCATGTGCCTGACCCTCCCCGAGGTGCTCGTGTCGGTCGTCGGCATCGAGAAGGTCGTCCCCACGTGGACCGACCTCGACGTCTTCCTCACCCTGCTGCCGCGCTCGTCGACGGGGGAGCGGATGAACCCCTACACCTCGACGTGGTCCGGGGTGACGCCCGGCGACGGGCCGCAGGAGGTCCACGTCGTCCTCCTCGACAACGGCCGCACGCGCGCGCTCGCCGACGAGGTCGGCCGCCAGGCGCTGCGCTGCATCCGGTGCTCCGCCTGCCTCAACGTGTGCCCTGTCTACGAGCGCACCGGCGGCCATGCCTACGGCTCCGTCTACCCCGGCCCCATCGGCGCCATCCTCAACCCGCTCCTCAAGGGTGTCGGCCACGACGACCAGACCGACTCCCTGCCGTATGCCTCGTCGCTCTGCGGTGCGTGCTTCGAGGCGTGCCCCGTGCGGATCGACATCCCCAGCGTCCTCGTCGACCTGCGCGCCCAGGTCGTCGACGCCCACCGGTCGGGGGTCCCCAAGCCCGAAGCCCTTGCCATGCGCGCGGCCGCCGCAACCTTCGGGTCCGGGGAGCGTCTCGCCGCAGCCGAGCGTGCCTCGGGCCTGGCCGGTCGAGCCCACGACGCGATCTCGCGGATCGCTCGTCGTGACAGGCGCGCCGGTGGCCGACGGCTCCTCGGTCGCCTGCCCGGCCCCGGCGCCGCATGGACCGACGCGCGCGACCTGCCCGCGCCGCCCGCGGAGTCGTTCCGCGCCTGGTGGAAGCGCACCGACGGCGGCACGCGGTGAGCGCCCGCGACGAGATCCTCGGTGCGGTCCGCGACGCCATCGCGTCGGCGCGGCGTCCCGTCGACGTCCCGGCGCTCGACCGGCCCGAGCGCGACGGTGACGTCGACCTCTTCGCCGAGCGGGTGGCCGACTATCGCGCCACCGTCGTGCGGTGCGGCCCGGACGGTGTCGACGCCGCCATCGAGGCAGCCCTTCCCGAGGGCGCCACCGTCGTCGTCCCCGACGGGATGCCGTATGCCGTCCCCGGCGCGGTCCCGGACGCGGCCCTCAGCGCGGCGGACCTCGACGCGACGACGGCCGTGGTCACCACGGCGACCGTCGCGATCGCGACGACGGGGACGATCGTCCTCTCGCACGGGCCGGGGGAGGGGCGGCGGGTGCTGACGCTGGTGCCCGACCTCCACGTCTGTGTCGTCCGCGCCGACCAGGTCGTCGACGACGTCCCGGCCGCCTTCAGGCGACTCGACCCGTCACGCCCGACGACGTGGATCAGCGGGCCCTCGGCGACGAGCGACATCGAGCTGAGCCGCGTCGAGGGCGTCCATGGCCCGCGCACCCTCCACGTCGTCCTCGTCAGCGGGGCGGACGGCATGCTCCCGGCTGACGGTGTCAGCTGACGCGGGTCAGCTTGTAGTGCAGGCGAACCGCGGTGGCCGACCACATCCTCAGCTCGTGGTCGGTGCGGAGAACGCCCTCGCCGTCGACGTAGACGCGGAAGCGCTCGTGGACGGGCGCCCGCGAGGCGTGGGCGCGGCGGTCGTCGGTGACCACGACGTACGCGCCGTCGCTGCCGAACGGCCCCGGGGGCGAGTCGAGCTGCAGCGACCCGTCCGGGAGGGCCGTGGGGCGCAGGAACACCTGCACGTTGCCGGCCTCGAGCGGGAAGGTCACGTGGACGCTCGGGCGGTCGGCGCCCGGCAGCACCCGGCTCGCGTAGCACCCGCTGTAGACGTACTCGCCGGTCGAGCGCAACGAGCGGATCCAGCCGGCGGCCCGCTGCCGACCGCTGTCGTCGGAGATGACGGCGACCCGGCTGTCCATCCCGTGGGCGACGTCGAGGGGGCGCATGGGCAGCGCCAGCTGCTGGACGCGTCGACCGAAGAAGCGCGACACGAGCTCGCCGCCGGGCTGGAAGGCCGCGGTCCACTGCGTCCACACCTCCATCCGCCAGCGCGACGTGTGCTCGTAGAAGTCGCGGACGTCGGGATGCAGGGCTGCGGCGCGGAAGCCCGGCCCGTCGAGCACGCCCAGGTCGGGGAGCAGGCCGGCGCCGTCGACGTCCTCGCGCACCTCGCCGCCCCACCGTGCCGCGGCGCTCGCCAGCCACGCGTCGCCGACGACGGCACCGTCGTGGACCGGCGCGTCCAGCCAGGCCTGCGCGCCCGCTAGCTCGACGGGCCGACCCGTCGTGCGCCAGAACGTGCGGGTGACGCGGTCGAGGCGCGGCATGAGGGAGCTCACGAGCGCAGCGTGCCAGACCGGCGCCGTGGGTGCCGGGGGTTAGCCTGCTGGGATGAGTGAGAGCGACCACCGCGCCCCCAGGCGGCCCGCCTTCTTCAGCGAGGCGGCCCTCGAGGCGCACGGTCCTGCCTACGACCCCACCGAGCAGATCCACGTCGCCCACGAGACGGCCCTCGCGCTCGTCCACGCCGGACGCGCGGCGTCCGACCCCGCCGTGACGCAGAAGCTCGTCGCACTCGTCGACGACATCGGCCTGTCGACGCTCGCCGAGCTGTGGTCCCAGCGCCCGGCCCGCTCCCTCCCGGGCGCGCTGTGGCGCCTCTACGTGCTCCGTGAATGGGTGCAGCGGGCGCCCGACGAGGCGAGCCGGGAGTACGCCGCCGGCATCCGTTTCACCGGCCCCAACCACGCCGTGGCCGGTGCCGCCGAGCCCCCCGGACCCCAGGAGATGGGTCGCGTCATCGACGAGGTGCTGCGCGGCGTCTTCGAGGGCGACCTCGCCGTCGCACTCGAGCGGGCCTCGGCGTTCTGCCGCGTCGTCTCCGCCGGTCGCGCCGACATCTCGTCGGGCGACGAGTCCGCCGAGCAGGCGGCCAACGTCCTCGTCATGGCCGAGGACCTCACCGTCTGCGCTCGCCTGTGGCGCGCCGACGCGCTCGACTGAGCCGGCGACCGACGGGTCTTGCGCCCGCACCTCTTTGGTGATCCGTTCGGGCGGCTTTATCCTTGACGCGCGTCGGGTCGCGGTAGCCCCGGGTCCCAAATTCAGCCGCTACGAGCGGCCCTGTGCCGAGAGGCGCTCCCGACCCGACGCAACCTCCTCGCCCGAGCACGCTCGGCGTCGGTCCACCGCAAGGGGTCACGCCCCCATCTCGTTTGGGCCTTCGCCCCACCGACCACCAGGCAGACGCCTAGATTGGACCCATGACGCCCGAGGAGGAGCGGTCCGGTGACCTGCTCGATGTCGCACTCGCCGACGAGATCGAGCTCGTGAGCGACCTCGTGGTGGCTGCATCCTCCAGCCCGCGTCACTTCACTCTCGACGAGGTCGACGAGCTCCTCGGCATCCCGGGTGACGTCTCCGGCACCCCGTCGGACGTCCCGCCGACGCCGCCGGGGGAGTGACCCGTTCCCGTCCGCACGCACGACCGGATGCTGCGGCATGCTCCCGGCTCGTCGCCCCGGCCGCAGCCAGGCAGGTCCGGATGAACACCGGATCGACGCCGGGTTGCGCCGGAGTGACTTCTACGCCGTAGCATCTTCCCCGGACCAGACCTCGATCGACCGGAGCGCCCCCGTGGGTTTTCGCCTCACACCCCAGGACACGAGCTTTTTCTCCCTCTTCACCTCTTCCGCCCAACTCCTCGTCGAGGCGACCCGGGAGCTGACCCGCTTCCTCGAGGTGGAGCCCGCCAAGCGGCAGGCGGTGGCTGACCGACTCAAGGACCTCGAGCACGCAGCCGACGACGCGACGCACGAGCTCATCAACAAGGTCAACAGCTCGTTCATCACGCCCTTCGACCGCGAGGACATCCACAACCTCGCCGCGTCGCTCGACGACTGCATGGACTACATCGAGGAGACCGCCGACCTCATCGTGCTCTACCGCATGGGTGAGATCCCCGAGGGTCTTGCCGAGCAGTTCGAGATCCTGGCCCGCATGGCCGAGGTGACCGCCGAGGCGATGCCGCGCCTGCGCTCGATGAAGGACCTCAAGAGCTACTGGATCGAGATCAACCGTCTCGAGAACCAGGCCGACTCCCTCCACCGCAAGATGGTGGCCGCCCTCTTCAACAACTCGCCCGACCCGGTCAACGTGATCAAGGTCAAGGCCATCGTCGACGGCTTCGAGAACGCCGCCGACGCGTTCGAGAAGGTCGCCCACGTGGTCGAGGGCATCGCGGTCAAGGAGTCCTGACCCGCTGATGGACACCACCATCCCCGTCCTCGGGGTCGCTGCGGTCATCGCACTGGCCATGGGCTTCAATTACACCAACGGCTTCCACGACGCCGCCAACGCGATCGCGACCTCGGTCTCGACCCGGGCCCTGACGCCTCGCGTGGCGCTTGCCATGGCCGCCATCGCCAACCTCTTCGGGGCCTTCTTCGGCTCCAAGGTGGCGGCAACCATCGGCTCGGGCATCATCGAGCAGCCCGAGGGCGTCGACGGGCTCTGGCTCGTCGCCGCAGCCCTCATCGGCGCCATCGGCTGGAACCTGCTGACCTGGTGGTTCGGCCTACCCTCGTCCTCGTCGCACGCCCTCATCGGCGGTCTCGCCGGCGCCGCGCTCGTGGCCGGCGTCGCCGTGAAGTGGGCCGTCATCTGGGAGAAGGTCATCATCCCGATGATCGCCTCACCACTCATCGGGCTCGTCGTCGGCTACCTCTTCATGACGGCCATCTTCTGGATCTTCCGCAACGCCAACCCGGGCCGGGTCACGCGCGGCTTCCGCCTGGCGCAGACCGCGTCCGCTGCCGCGATGGCCTTCGGCCACGGCCTCCAGGACGCCGCCAAGACCGCCGGTGTCGTGCTGCTCGCCCTCAACATCTCCGGCTACCACAACAGCACCACCGTCCCGATCTGGGTCCTCGTGCTGTCGGCCCTCGTGATCTCCGCGGGCACGTATGCCGGTGGCTGGCGCATCATGCGCACGCTGGGGCGGCGCATCATCGACCTCACGCCGCCCCAGGGGTTCGCGGCCGAGACGACGGCGGCCTCGATCCTCTACGTCGCGGGTCTCGCACTCGGTGCCCCGATCTCGACGACGCACACGATCACCTCGGCGATCATGGGCGTCGGAGCGACCAAGCGGCTCTCGGCCGTGCGGTGGAGCGTGGCCGGCAACATCGTCGGCGCGTGGGTGCTCACCTTCCCGGGCGCCGGTCTCGTCGCCGTCCTCGCCTGGTACGCCAGCTCGATCTTCCGCTGACCGCCGCGCGCGACCGCGCCCACGGCATACGACAGTGCCCACCTGACCTCGACGGTCAGGTGGGCACTGTCGTGCGTGGAGCGGTCCGCCAAACGGGCCGGTGGTCCCGCGGCTCAGCCGAAGCGGCCGGAGATGTAGTCCTCGGTGGCCTGCTCGGTCGGGTTGTTGAAGATCCGCGTCGTGTCGTCGATCTCGACGAGCCGACCCGGCTCCCCGGTGGCCTTGAGGTTGAAGAAGGCCGTGCGGTCGGACACGCGCGCCGCCTGCTGCATGTTGTGCGTGACGATGACGATCGTGTAGTCGTTCTTCAGCTCGTTGACGAGGTCCTCGATGGCGAGCGTCGAGATCGGGTCGAGGGCCGAGCACGGCTCGTCCATGAGGAGCACCTGCGGCTGCACGGCGATCGCCCGGGCGATGCACAGGCGCTGCTGCTGGCCACCGGAGAGGCCGGCACCCGGCTTGCTCAGGCGGTCCTTGACCTCGGTCCAGAGGTTCGCTCCCTTGAGCGACTGCTCGACGATGCCGTCGAGGGTCTTCTTGTTCTTGACACCGTTGAGCCGCAGGCCCGCCGCGACGTTGTCGTAGATCGACATCGTCGGGAAGGGGTTCGGCCGCTGGAAGACCATGCCGACCGTGCGCCGCACGGTCACGGGGTCCATCGAGCTGGCGTAGAGGTCCTGGTCGTCGAGCATGACCTTGCCCTCGACGCGACCGCCGGGGATCACCTCGTGCATCCGGTTGAGGGTGCGCAGGAAGGTCGACTTGCCGCAGCCGGACGGCCCGATGAAGGCCGTGACGGAACGGGGCTCGACCGTCATCGAGACGCCCTCGACGGCCTTGAAGGAGCCGTAGTAGACGTTGAGATCGGTGACGTCGATTCGCTTAGCCATCGTTCAGATATCGCTTTCTCTTACTTCTTGACGGCGCCGAAGTGCGCAATGACACGGCCGATGACGTTGAGGAGCAGGACGAGCAGGATGAGCGTGAGGGCCGCGCCCCACATCCGCTCGGCTGCGGTCGCGAGCGCGAAGTCGCCACGGTCCTGGTTGATCATCATCGGCAGCGTCGGGAAGTTGCCGTTGAACAGGTCGCGCTGGAAGTTCTTCGTGTACGGGGCGAGGATCAGCAGTGGCGCCGTCTCGCCCATGACGCGGGCGATGCCGAGGAGCACTCCGGTGACGATGCCGGAGAACGCCGTGCGCAGCACGATCTTGACGACCGTGGCCCACTTGGGCACGCCGAGGGCGTACGCCGCCTCCCGCAGCTCGTTGGGCACGAGCTTGAGCATCTCCTCGGTGGACCGCACGATGACCGGGATCATGAGCAGCACGAGCGCGAGCGCGGCGGCGAACCCCGAGCGGCTGAAGCCGAAGGCGGTCACCCACACGGCGTAGATGAACAGCGCCGCGACGATGGACGGGACGCCCGAGAGGATGTCGACCGTGAAGCTGATCGCCTTGGCGAGGCGCCCGCGGCCGTACTCGACGAGGTAGACGGCGGTGAGGATGCCGATGGGCACGGCGATGAGGGCGGTGAAGCCGACCATCTGGAGGGTGCCCTCGATCGCGTGCCGCGCTCCGCCACCGAAGTCGTCGGAGTTGATGTTGCGCTGGTTGCCGGTCCACCACGTCGCCGTCGTGAGCATGTGGAAGCCCTTGGCGACGACCGTGCCGAGGATCCACACGAGCGGGACCATGGCGAGGAAGAAGGCGGCCCACATGACGACCTTGGCGACGACGTCCTTGACGGCGCGAGCCCGGTGGGGGTTGCTCATCTCGGACAGGGCCTCCCGGCCCGAACGGCCGCCGGGTGGCGTCGACGTCTCCCCGGGGACGACCTGGTCGTCGGGGACGCGGCGGTCGGTGGCGGTGCTCATTCGGTGAAGGCCTTCCTGCGCTCGATGACCACGCGGGCGATGCTGTTGACGACGAAGGTCAGCACGAAGAGGACGAGCCCGGCGGCGATGTAGGCACCGGTCTTGTTCGGGTTGCTGAACTCAGAGGCGTTGTTCGCGATCTTCGACGCGAAGGTCTCGCCGCCGTTGAAGAGCGACCACGACCACGGGTTGCCGTCGGCGAGGGCCGACACGAGGAACGTGACGGCGATCGTCTCGCCGAGGGCTCGGCCCAGGGCCAGCATCGACGCGGAGATGACGCCGGGTCGGCCGAAGGGCAGCACGGCTGTGCGGATCATCTCCCACTGGGTCGCGCCCAGCGCGAGAGCGCCCTCCTTGTGGGCCGTCGGCGTCTGGTCGAAGACCTCGCGCGAGAGCGCCGTGACGATGGGCAGGACCATGATGGCGAGGACGACGCCGATGAAGCAGATGGTCCCGCCGCTGATGCCGGTCGGCGCGAAGAGCGGGAACCAGCCGAGCTTGTCCTGGATGAACGACTGCACCGGCTTGAACACGGGCGCGAAGGCGATGAGGCCCCAGAGGCCGTAGACGATCGAGGGCACGGCGGCGAGCAGGTCGACGAGGCCCGCTGCGGGCCTCCGCATCCACGACGGGGCGTACTGCGTGAGGAAGAGCGCGACCGCGACGCCGACGGGGACCGACAGCGCCATGGCGATCGTCGACGCGGTCACCGTCGTCCAGAGGAACTCGAGGATGCCGAACGCGGGCTGCTCACCACCCGGCGCCCAGACGCGGCTCGTGAAGAAGTTCGCCGAGTTGTCCATCAGCGCAGGCACGGCCTGGACGATGAGGAAGATCGCGATGAGGGACACGAGGACGATGACGAGGACGCCGGAGACGGTGGCGGCTCCGCCGAAGAGCCGGTCGCCGACGCGACCGGTGGAGGCCTGGTCCGCCTGCATGGGTCGGCGCCCGTCGGGCCCGGGAGTCTGGTCCGCGGCGGACACACCCGTCACTGTCGACACGTGGAGGCCTCTTCCTTCGGTTGCGGGGCACTGGCACAGGGGCGGGCGCCGAGTGTGGCGCCCACCCCTGCGTGGACGACCCTGCCGGATCGCTCCGGCCGGGTCAGGCGGTTCAGGAGATCGCGTCGACCGCGGCCTGGACCTTGGTCGCGACCTCGGTCGGCAGCGGGGCGTAGCCCTTGGCCTCGAGGCCCTTCTGGACCTCGTCCGAGGCGAAGGTCTTGAGGAAGCTCTTGACCTTCTTGCCCGTCTCGGCGTCGGCGTACTTCGAGCAGACGATCTCGTAGGTCACGAGGACGATCGGGTAGGCCCCGGCCTCCTTCGTGGCGTAGTCGATCTTGAGTGCGAGGTTGTTGCCCATGCCCGTCTGCTTGGCCGTGGCGATCGTCTTGCCGGCCGACTCGGCGGTCAGCTCGACGGGACCGGAACCCGTGTCGATCTGGGCCATGGGGAGCTGGTTCTGCTGGGCGTAGGAGAGCTCGACGTAGGTGATGCCGCCGTCCTGGCCCTTCGTCGCGGTGGCGACGCCGGCCGACTTCTCCTTGCCCTCGCCCTTGCCGGTCCACTTCTTGCCGGTCTCGTAGGACCAGGCGTCGGGAGCGGCGGCCTTGAGGTACTTCGTGAAGTTCTCGGTCGTGCCCGACTCGTCGGAGCGGAAGAAGACCTTGATCGGCGTCGCGGGAAGCGTGACGCCCTTGTTGAGCGCGGCGATGGCCGGGTCGTTCCAGGTCGTGATCTTGCCGTCGAAGATCTTCGCGGCCACCTCGGCGTTGAGCACGAGCTTGTCGACGCCCTTGACGTTGTAGGCGATCGCGATGGGGCCGGTGACCATGGGCAGGTTCCAGGCCTCGGTGCCGCAGGACGCCTTGGCGTCGTCGGCCTCGATCTTGCCGTCCTTGGGCTCGGTCTTGAGCGCCGAGTCGGACCCGGCGAAGTCGACCTGCTTGGCGATGAACTGCTTGATGCCGGCACCGGAGCCGGTGGGCTGGTAGTCGATGTTGGCGTCGGCGCAGGCCGTCTGGTACGCCTTGATGGCCTCGTCGATGGCGTTCTTCTGGGCCGAGGAGCCCTCGGCCTTGAGGTCGCCGCTGAAGCAGTCGCCGGCGGCGGTCGAGCCAGCAGCGGTCGAGCCGGCACCGGGGGTGGCGCCGTTGTTCTCGGACGCGCAGGCCGAGAGCGCAAGAGCGCCGGACAGGGCGATGGCGCCGAGAGCGCTGATACGCGAAACAGACACGAGTGTGATCCCTCTCGATGGGGTGTACCTGGTGGTCGTTCGGTCAGATCCGAGCGACGTTGCTGGACGTTGATCCACCGCGAACATAGGTGGGCCGGATGACGAGTCGTCCACGTGCGGTTAACGCAGGGTGAACGCGGGGCGACGTCTTGGGGTGGGGTGCCGGCTCGAGATGCGGGGCGGCCCCGGCCGCCCGACGATGAAGGATTCGGCAGGCCCGAAAGTGGCCGAGAGGGGTCCTCGAAGCTCCGGCCGGCGCGTCAGGTGTCGATGCGCTCGACGTCGACGACGCGCGCGTCCTCTCCTCGCCCGACCAGGTGGCAGACGAGCACCTCGCCCTTGTGCATGGCCTCCTCCGCCGCGGCGTGCAGCAGCTCCGCGACGCCGACGCGCTCCAGGGAGTGCGCGACTCGGGTGTGGAGCAGGCCCAGGAGGGTCGGCAGCACGGGCCCGTGGCTGCAGAGCGCGGCCGGGTCACCGCGCTCGAGCAGACGCTGCACCTGGCCGACGGCCCCGACCTGGCTCTCCGCGAAGCCCTCCTCGGACAGCACGTCACGGGTGCGCAGGCGCAGTCCCCGCCCGGCGGCATACGGCTCGACGGTCGAGACGCAGCGCGCGGACGACGACGAGACGACACGGGTGACGCCGTAGGCCCCGAGCACGGCGGCGACGGTGTCCGCCTGGGCGCGCCCCACGGCGTCGAGCGGCCGTCGCCGGTCGTCACCCTGCCATTTGCCCCGCGGTGTCGCCTTGGCGTGCCGGACGAACACGAGCGGCCACGTGCGCAGCTCGTCGGCACGCTCGGCGCGCACGAGGGCGAGCAGCTGCTCACGGTCGCGGGCGTAGTCGAGCCGGTCGTGTGCCGTGCGCACGTCGACCCAGGCGACCTCGTCGATCTCGTGCTCGAGCGCGCCGGTGCCGCCGGTGACGCGGGCCGACCAGTAGTGCACCTGCTTCGTGGCCGGGCCGCCGGTCGGGTCGAGGACGGGGTACTCGGCCGAGGGCAGCGGGACGCCGAGGCGCACGACGAGTCCGGTCTCCTCGAGGGTCTCGCGGGCCGCCGCGACGCAGGGATGCTCGCCGGGGTCGAGCTTGCCCTTGGCCCAGGACCAGTCGTCGTACTTCGGGCGATGCACGAGGGCGACCTCGAGACGTCCGTCGCGACGCCGCCAGGGCAGCGTGCCGGCGGCGGGGATCACTGAGGCCACGCGCGCCAGTCTGCCTGATGCCGGGGCGCTGGGCGCCCCGAGCGCCACAACCCGCCCGTACGCGCGTCGGCCCAGCAGGTCCTTGAGGCGGACAAGGCGCGGCGCCTTGGCGCGCGGCCGGCGCATCATGGATGGATGAGCGACGACGACGACTTTCTGACGTGGGTGAAGACCGAGCTGTACGACGCCGAGGTGGCCCTGCACCACGGCGACCCCACGCCCAGACGGGCGCTGTGGTCGCGCCGAGAGCCGGTGAGCGTGCTCGGTGCCTGGGGGAATGCACGGGGGCAGCAAGAGCTCGACGAGCTGTTCGCCTCGCTCGGCAGGTCGTTCTCCGAGTGCACCTCGTACGCGTTCGAGCTCGTCGCACACGACGTGACGGGCGACATGGCCTACACCGCAGGCTTCGAGCACACGTCGGCCTCCGTCGACGGGCAGCCGCGGACATACACCCTGCGAGCGACACAGGTGTACCGACTCGAGGACGGCCAGTGGCGCGTCGCCCATCGCCACGGTGACACCGTGACCGGCTGAGCGGCGCGCCGGATCTGCACAGCCACGCGGGCTGACTCTCGAGCCGTCGCGCCGTCGCGCCGTCGCGCCGTCGCGCCGTCGAGCCGTCGAGCCAGTGGTGCTCAGCGGCGGCGGGCCTTGCGGCGGCGCTTGTCGTGGCGCTCGATGAGCCTCTCCTGGAGGTCGTCGAGCGGCTCGCCGGACTCGGACAGGTGGTGGCGCACCCAGCGGCCGTCGGAGCCGAGGTCCCAGCGCGAGGTGGTCTCGGCGAAGGCGAGGTCGATGAGGTCGGCGAGCTCGACGACGTGGCTCGGCTCGACGATGCGCACGAGTGCCTCGACGCGGCGGTCGAGGTTGCGGTGCATCATGTCGGCGCTGCCGATGTAGACCTGCGGGTCGCCCCCGTGGTCGAACCAGAAGACGCGCGAGTGCTCGAGGAAGCGGCCGAGGATGGAGCGCACCCGGATGTTCTCGGACAGGCCCTCGACGCCGGGACGCAGCGCGCAGATGCCGCGCACCCAGATGTCGACCCTGACCCCGGCGATGCTCGCCCGGTAGAGCGCGTCGATGAGTGCCTCGTCGACGATCGAGTTGGCCTTGATGACGATCCGGCCGTCCGGCGCGCCGTCGCGGCGCGACTGGTGCAGCTCGATCTCCTCGTCGACGAGGTCGATGAGGCCCGAGCGCACCGACCGCGGCGCGACGAGGAGTCGCTTGAACTTGCTCCGGGGCGCGAAGCCCGAGAGGAGGTTGAAGAGGCGCGAGAGGTCCTCGCCGACCTGGGGGTCGGTGG
This sequence comes from Terrabacter sp. Soil811, assembly GCF_001429655.1. NCBI lineage: Bacteria > Bacillati > Actinomycetota > Actinomycetes > Micrococcales > Intrasporangiaceae > Terrabacter > Terrabacter sp. Soil811. Next base: position 896,949 of record NZ_LMSX01000001.1, on the reverse strand, counting down.
TGAAGAGGCCGAAGTCCTCGTAGACGCGGGCCGTCTTCGGGTTGTAGTTGCCGGTGCCGATGTGGCAGTAGCGCACGAGCCCCTCGGACTCCTGGCGCACGACGAGGCACAGCTTCGCGTGGGTCTTGAGGCCGACGACGCCGTAGACGACGTGGACACCAGCCTGCTCGAGCTGACGGGCCCACGAGATGTTGTTGACCTCGTCGAAGCGGGCCTTGATCTCGACGACGGCGAGGACCTGCTTGCCGGCCTCGGCGGCGTCGATGAGGGCGTCGATGATCGGGGAGTCACCCGAGGTGCGGTAGAGCGTCTGCTTGATCGCGAGGACCTTCGGGTCGTTCGCGGCCTGCTCGATGAAGGCCTGCACCGATGTCGAGAACGAGTTGTAGGGGTGCTGGACGAGCACGTCCTTCTGGCGCACGGCGGTGAGCAGGTCGATCGCCTTGGCACTCTCGGTCGGTGCGAAGTCCGGGTGGGTGCGCGGGAAGAACTTCGGGAACTCGAGGTCGCTGCGGTCGACGTCGGCGATGGTGAAGAGGCCGCGCAGGTCGAGCGGCGTCGGCAGGCGGTAGATCTCGCGGTCGCTGATCTGGAGCTCGCGGGCGAGCATGTCGAGGACCTTGGGGTCGATGTCGTCCTCGACCTCGAGCCGGATGGGCGGACCGAAGCGGCGCCGGGTCAGCTCCTTCTCGAGGGCGGTGAGGAGGTTCTCGGCGTCGTCCTCCTCCACCTCGAGGTCCTCGTTGCGCGTGACGCGGAAGCTGAAGTGCTCCTGCACGAGCATCCCGGGGAAGAGTTGGTCGAGGTGGCTCGCGATGACGTCCTCGAGCGGCACGAAGCGCTTGCGCACCACGTCGGCGTCGAGGTCCTCCTCGACGAGGATGAAGCGCGGCAGGCTCGGCGGCACCTTGACGCGGGCGAAGTGCTCGGTGCCCGTCTTGGGGTTCTGGAGCAGCACCGCGAGGTTGAGCGACAGTCCGGAGATGTAGGGGAACGGGTGCGCCGGGTCGACGGCGAGCGGCGTGAGCACGGGGAAGACGCGCTCGGCGAAGAAGTAGTGGAGGGGCTCGCGGTCGTCCTCGTCGAGGTCGTCCCAGCGCACGACGGTGATGCCCTGCTCCTCGAGCGACGGCCGCACGTCGTGCTGGAAGACGCCGGCGTGCTGCTGCATCAGCTCGTGCGCGAGCCGGGCGATGCGCTCGATGAGCTCGCGCGGCTCGAGGCCGGCGGCGGTGCGCACGGCCAGCCCCGTGGCGATGCGGCGCTTGAGGCCCGCGACGCGGACCATGAAGTACTCGTCGAGGTTGTTGGCGAAGATCGCGAGGAAGCGGGTGCGCTCGAGGAGCGGCACGGCGGGGTCCATGGCGAGCTGGAGCACCCGCTCGTTGAACTGCAGCCAGGACAGCTCGCGCTCGAGGTAGCGGTCTGCCGGCAGGTCGTCCTCGTCGTCGCCCTGCGTTCCGGCGCCGACGAACCGTCCGTTCGGGGCGCGGGCCGGGATGCGCCGGTTGGGGACGGTGCTCGTGAACGAGCTGACCTCGGCCGACTCGCTGGCCGACTCGCCGGCCGACTCGGTCGCACCCTCGGTGACGCCCTCGGTGGAGGCCTCGTCCGGTCTCGCGTCGCGGGCGTCCGCCGTGGCGACGTCCTGCTCGTCCAGGTCGGTGGAGGTGAGGCTGCCGGTGCTCATGCGACCATCGTGGCACCGAAAGGCGACGTGGGGGTGAACTCGTCTCAGCCGACGGCGGGCGAGGAGACCCCACCCACCTGGTCCGCCGCGTCGCCCGCCTCGCTCGCCCGAGCGAACTGCCGGTGCACCTCGACGTCCTCGAAGCCGAGGGCGGCGTAGGTGCGCACGGCCGCGACGTTGTCCTCGTCGACGTAGAGCACGACGCGCGCCAGGCCGAGCGAGCGCAGGTGGTCCAGGCCCAGCACCGTGACCGCGCGCCCCAGCCCCTGGCCCTGCCGGTCGGGTGAGACGGCCACGACGTAGACCTCGCCGACGTCACCGTCCGGCGGGTCGACCTTGGTCCAGTGGGAGGCGGCGAGCACGTCGGGGTCGGCGGCCTCGACGACGAGGACGAGCCCGGCCGGGTCCCACCACGGCTCGGCCATCCGCTGGTCGAGGTCGGCCCGACGCAGCGAGCCCTGCTCCGGGTGGTGCGCGAACGCCGCCGCGTTGAGGGCCAGCCACGCGTCCTCGTCACGTCCGGGCTCGAAGGAGCGGACGGCATACCTCGGGTCGAGCGACGCGGCCGGCCAAGGGGTCCCGTCGCGGAGCGAGCGGCCCATGACGTGGAGCGATCGCACCGGCACGAGCCCGGTGGCGCGGGCGAACGCCGTGGCGGCGTCGGCCGCCGCTCCCGTCGCGTGGCTCCACAGGCGTATGCCGTCCGGCAGGCGCGCGAGCAGCGCCGTGCCCACCCCGGACCGGCGCGACCCCGGCGCCACGACGAGCTCGCCCGACGGTGGTCCCTCGCCCGAGCGTGACTGGGCGTAGCCGACGAGCGTCCCGTCGGGCCCGAGCGCGAGGAGGTGACCGACCCCGTCGTGCTCCCGGGACCGCGCGGACAGGCGGAACTGCTCCGAGAGCGGCTCCGACCCGTCCGCGTCGGCGGCCTCCGCGGCCAGCGCGAGGACGGCGGCGGACTCGTCCGGGGTGAGCGGGGTCGTCGTGTCGCGCAGGGCGACGGTGGGGCGCGGCATACGGCGATTCCACCACAACGACCCGGCGGGGGACTCCCGCCCGTCGCCCGCTCCGGCTAGGGTCCGGTCAGGGCTCGGGGGCCCTGCACGCAGCTCACGGCACCGGTTCTGCACTCGAGTCGGCACTCGAGTCGGCACCGGGGCACCTGGCCGTGCCAGCAGTTCACAACACCGTCACGCAGCAAGCCCCTCCCGGCACTCTCCTGGCACTAGCCTCCCGTGGGTGCCGATGGGCACGCGATCCACACCGCTGATCAAGGGGAAGACATGTCCCGTACCACCCGCCGCACCATGGGCGTCGCCGTCGCAGGGATCTGCGCCGCGGCCCTCGCGGCACCGGCCCTCGCCGCCGCACCGGACGCGAGCAACGCACCGGGCAAGACGCAGATCGACATCCAGATCCTGTCGTTCAACGATTTCCACGGGAACCTCGAGACGCCGAGCGGCTCCAGTGCTCGTGTCGTCACCGGTCACTTCGTCGACTCGGCCGACACCGACAAAGACGGCAACGTGACCGAGATCCTCGAGTCCGGGCCGAATGCCGGAGGTGTGGAGTACCTCGCGACCCACCTCAAGGCGGCTCGTGTCGGGCACGAGAACACCGTGACCGTCGCCGCGGGTGACCTCGTGGGTGCCACGCCGCTGCTGTCGGCGGCCTTCCACGATGAACCGTCGATCGAGGCGATGAACGAGCTCGGCCTCGACGTCGCGGCCGTGGGCAACCACGAGTTCGACGAGGGCTACCGCGAGCTCCAGCGCCTCGACGCGGGCGGCTGCATCGACGACGGTGACGGCCTCAACAACCAGAACTCGTGCCCCGACGGCTCCTTTGCCGGCGCGTCCTTCCCCTACCTCGCTGCCAACGTCATCGAGACCGCCACGGGCAAGCCGATCCTGCCGGCCTACACGATCAAGAAGTTCAACGGTGCCAAGGTCGCCTTCATCGGCATGACGCTCGAGGGCACCCCGAGCATCGTCACGGCCGCCGGCGTCGCCGGGCTCTCCTTCAAGGACGAGGCCGACACGGCCAACGCGCTCGTGCCGGTCCTCAAGGCGCAGGGCGTCAACGCGATCGTCGTGCTCCTGCACGAGGGCGGCAACCTCAGCCGGATGCCGTGGACCGACCCGGCGACCGGTGTCACGTCGCAGGTCAGCGCCGACTATGACTACGTGTGCGGTCGCGGGGGCACGCTCTCGGGCCCGCTCCTCGACATCAACAGTCGACTCGACCCGGCCATCGACATGATCGTCTCCGGCCACACACACCAGCCCTACGTCTGTGCACTCCCCGACAAGGCCAACAAGCCGCGCCTCGTCACCTCGGCCTCGTCGTTCGGTCGCCTCTACACCGAGACCAACGTCAAGTACGACCGCCGCACGTCCGACATCATCCGCCCGACGATGGCAGACTCGGTCAACCGGATCGTCTCGCGGGACGTGGCGAAGGACGCCGGAGAGACAGCGCTCATCGCCAAGTACAAGACGCTGGTGGCCACCATCGCCAACAAGGTCATCGGTCAAGTGGCAGGCTCCTCGGTCAGCCGCACGGCCAACGACGCGGGCGAGTCCCCTCTCGGTGACCTCATCGCGGACGCCCAGCTGGCGGACCCTTCGACGATCCCCCCGGGTGGCGTCGCGCCGGTGGTGTCGTTCATGAACGCGGGCGGCATCCGCGCCGACCTGCAGGAGAACTCCGCGGGCGACGTGACCTACGAGGCCGCCTTCACGGTGCAGCCGTTCAACAACTACCTCGTGTCGCTGAGCCTGACCGGCCAGCAGCTCGTCGCCGTGCTGAACCAGCAGTTCGTCAACTCCGCGGGTGCACCGACCCGTCCGTACGTCCTCGCGACGAGCGCCGGTCTGACCTACACGCACAATCGCGTGTCGGTCAGCAACGTCAAGATCAACGGCGTCCCGGTCGACCCGGCCGCCACCTACCGGGTCGTGACCAACAACTTCCTCGCCGACGGCGGAGACGGGTTCCCGGCGTTCCGGGACGGGACCGGCAAGTACTTCGGTGGGCTCGACATCGACGCCTTCGCGAACTACCTGACGGCCAAGTCGCCCTACACCCCGCCGCCGCTGGACCGGGTCACCTACACCCCGTGACCGTCTGACGCGTCCGTGAACGGAGAGACGGCCCGGCTCCTGGTGGAGCCGGGCCGTCTCTCCGTTCCCCTGGGCGTATGCCGGGTGGTGCGTCCCGTGGGGCGGGTCGACTCAGGCGTCGGCGGGCTGCGTGGCCGGGGCCTCGGCGCGGTCGGGCACGAGGCGGTAGCCGACGTTGCGGACCGTCCCGATGAGCGCCTCGTGGTCGGGCCCGAGCTTGGCGCGGAGGCGCCGCACGTGCACGTCCACGGTGCGGGTGCCGCCGTAGTAGTCGTAGCCCCAGACCTCCTGGAGCAGCTGGGCGCGGGTGAAGACGCGTCCCGGGTGCTGCGCGAGGTACTTGATGAGCTCGAACTCCTTGTAGGTCAGGTCGAGCGGGCTGCCGCGGAACTTCGCGGAGTAGGAGGCCTCGTCGATGACGAGCTCGCCCGAGGTGATGGGCAGGTCGAGGTCGGCGTCGTCGTCCTGACCCTTCGTCATGGCGAGGCGCAGGCGGGCGTCGACCTCCGCGGGCCCGGCCGTGTCGAGCAGCACGTCGTCAAGGCCCCACTCGGCCGTCAGACCAGCGAGGCCGCCCTCGGTGAGGACGGCCAGCAGGGGGGTGCCGATCCCCGTCGTACGCAGCACCCGGCACAGGGAGCGTGCGCTCGCCAGCTCCCGTCGCGCATCGATGATCACGACGTCGCAGTCGGGCGAGTCGACGAGGGCGGTGGCCTCGGCGGGCAGGATGCGCACCGTGTGGCTCAGCAGCCCGAGGGCAGGCAGCACCTCGGCGCTGGGGGCCAGCGCGTTGGTGAGCAGCAGCAGTCGGGCCATCTCATGCAGGATAGGCGAGACTGGTCACCAGCGGATGAGACCGCACCAACGATGAGACGGAGTGAGATGGCCCCGAGTGGACCCGAGTCGCGCACGGTCGGGACGACCGGGCCGGCTCTCGCGACCGTCACCGTGCGCTACTGGGCCGCGGCCCGTGCGGCGGCCGGCGTCGACAGCGAGGCGCGCACCGGCGCGACGGTGGGCGAGGTCGTCGACGCGGCCGTCGCCGACCACCCCGACCTCGCCCGGGTGGCGCGCGTCGCGAGCTTCCTGCTCGACGGGCGGAAGGTGGGTCGCGATGCGCGGATGACCGACGGCGGCACCGTCGAGGTGCTGCCGCCCTTCGCCGGCGGGTGATGCACAATGGCCCCCGTGCCTGAGGACAACGCGGCCCTCCGCGAGCCCGGTCCCGACGCCTCCGACTCCTCGGTGGCCGCCGGGTCGCTCCGCCTCCCGCTGTCGCCCGCCGGCGCCGACCGGATCCGCTGGGTCAGCGTCGTCGCGACGCTCGTGGCCGCCGTGGCCCTCCTCGTCGCCCAGGGCACGGGGTATGCCGCCACGCTCGGTGTGACGCTCGCGCTCGCTCTCGCGGTGGCCTGGGGCTGGCCGCTCCTCACCGGGTCGTGGACCCCGACGGCGACGACCGTCGTGCTCGCGGTGGCCTCCGTCGCGATCGTGCTCAGCGCGCTGCGCCAGGACCTGCTCTGGGTCCCGGCCGCGGTCGCGTTCGGCATCCTGCTCGCCTTCTCCGGTCAGCTCGTCCGTCGGACGGGCCGTGAAGGGCTCGTCCTGACGCTGCTCTCGTCGTTCGGCGGCCTCGTCGTCGTCGCGTCCGGCACCACGGCGGTCGTCGCCGCCAACAGCGACCGGGGCCAGGCGGTCGCGGTCGTGGCCATGGCGGCTGTCGGGGCGGCCGTCGTCACCGACCTGCTCGTCGGGGTGCGTGGCGCGACGCCGTTCCTCGGGTTCGTGGCGCTCGCGGCCGCGGTGCTGGCGGCCGTCGTCGCCTCACGCGGCTCCGAGGTCGGCACCCTCGAGGCGCTGGGGATCGGTGCCGCCGTCGGCACCGTGTCGTGGTCGTTCCGCCGGGTGCTCGCGCTGCAACCGGCGATGCTGACGGTCCGGGGCCAGGTCGGCGCCGGAGCGGGGTCGGTGCTCGCCGTCGGCGCCGTCGTCCACCTCTTCTCCGTCCTCACCTGACCCTTCCCCGCCCCTCACCCGTCGGGAGGCCACGTTCTGCGGGTCAGTAGACGAGGGCCTGCACCCCCGGGGCCATGACCTCCTCGACGAAGACGGCCGCGCCCTTGATCACCGCACCGTCGACCAGCTGGTCCTGCGTCAGGTCGCGCCGGGCCGCGCACTGCGTGCAGACGGTGAGCCGGCCACCCGCGAGCACGGCGTCGCGCAGGTCGACGAGCGGGGCGGCATACGCCAGCTCGAACTCCTCGGCGCGTCCGGGGACGGCCATCCACGTGGACTCGCCCGTGAGCCACAGCGAGACGTCGACGCCGCTCGCGACGGCCGTCGCGGCGACGGTGAAGGCCTGCGAGAGGCGCTCGGGAGCCTCGGTGCCGGCGGTGACCTTGACGACGAGCGAGCGCGCGGGGGTGTCCATGGGATCAGGCTACGATCGGGCGCATGTTCAACCTCGACCAGGACATCCCGGAGCCGCTGCGACCCCTCGCCTGGCTCATCGGACGCTGGGAGGGCGCGGGCGTCGTCGGCTACCCGACGATCGAGTCCGCGCACTTCGGCCAGGAGGTCGAGGTGACGCACGACGGGCGTGGCTTCCTCAAGTGGGAGAGCCGGGCGTGGATCCTCGACTCCGAGAACGGCGCCAAGGTGCGACCGGCGGCGGTCGAGTCCGGCTTCTGGCGCCCGCTCGAGAACGGCGAGGTCGAGCTGCTCCTCGCGCACCCCACCGGCATCCTCGAGCTCTACTACGGCAAGATCGAGCCGGCCAAGATCCAGCTCAAGACCGACGGCGTCCTGCGCGCCCCGGGAGCCAAGGAGTACAACGCCGCGACCCGCATGTACGGCCTCGTCGAGTCCAACCTCCTCTGGGTCATGGACATGGCCGCCGTGGGCCAGGAGCTCCAGAGCCACGTGTCGGCCACCCTCAAGCGCGTGGAATGAGGTGGACGCCGTGAGCGTTCCACCGGGCATGAGCGACCTGGAGCTGCCGACCCGCCCGACGACGAGGAGCCCGCTCCTGTCGCGCCCGGGTGCCGTGGCCGGCGAGGGTCTCGAGGCGGGGGTGGCCCTGCACCACGGTGACCCCATGCGCGAGCAGCGCCTCCTCGAGGAGGGCCTCGCGGTCGTCGATCTCTCGCACCGCGACGTCGTCACCGTCACCGGACCCGACCGGCTCAGCTGGCTCCACTCCCTGACGACCCAGCACCTCCTCGGCCTCGAGCCGCGCCAGTCGCGCGAGGCCCTCATCCTCAGCCCCAAGGGCCACGTCGAGCACTCGCTGCACCTCGTCGACGACGGCACGACGACGTGGATCACGACCGAGCCCGGCGCCGGTCCGGCCCTCGTCGAGTGGCTCGACAAGATGCGCTTCATGCTGCGCGTCGAGGTCGCCCTCGTCACCGACGACTGGGCCGTGCTCGGTGAGCCGCACTCCAGCGAGTCCGTCGACGGCGAGCCCCTCGCCTGGCGCGACCCGTGGCCCGACCTCGTCGGCGACACGACGGCATACGGCCCGGTCGACGGGCACCCCGGCACCGACCGCGCCTGGCGCGAGGTCCTCGTCCCGCGCGCCGATCTCGTTGCGGCCGTGGGGGATCGGCCGCTGGCCGGACTGTGGGCCGCCGAGGCGCTCCGCATCGCCGCCTGGCGTCCCCGGCTCGGTCTCGAGACCGACCACCGCACGATCGTCCACGAGCTCGACTGGCTGCGCACCGCGGTGCACCTGCAGAAGGGGTGCTACCGCGGCCAGGAGACCGTGGCGCGCGTGCACAACCTCGGGCGACCGCCGCGCCGCATCGTCTTCCTCCACCTCGACGGCTCTGGCCACGTCCTGCCGGCGCAGGGGAGCGAGGTCCGGGCGGGCGACCGCGTCGTCGGACGTGTCACCTCCGTCGGGCGCCACCACGTCGACGGGCCCATCGCCCTCGCCGTCATCAAGCGCAACACCGACCCGACCCTCGAGCTGCTCGTCGACGACCTCTCGGCCGCGCAGACGACGATCGTCGCCCCCTGACCGACGGCGCTCCGGGCGCTGGCAGGATGTGCGGCATGAGCACCGCACGCACCGCCGCGAGCACCCTGATCACCGTCGCGCCCACGGGCGCCGAGACCGCCAAGTCGGACGTCGCCGCGCTGCCGACGACACCGGAAGAGCTCGTCGAGACCGCCGTCGCGTGCGAGCGTGCGGGCGCGGCCCTCATCCACATCCACGTGCGCGACCGCGAGCACCAGCCGACGCTCGAGCCGGCCTTCCTCAAGGAGGCCGTCGACGGTGTCCGTGAGGCCACCGACCTCATCGTCCAGCTCTCGACCGGCGGCTCCATCACCGACCCGCTCGAGAAGCGCCTCACCGTCCTCGACGCCGACCCCGACTCGTGCTCGCTCACGTGCGGCACGACGAACTTCGGCGACGGCGTCTTCCTCAACCCGTGGGGCTTCATGGTCGACCTCTACCGCCAGGCCCAGGAGCGAGAGGTCGTGCCGGAGTTCGAGCTCTTCGAGCTCGGCCACGTGCACGCGCTGCGCCGCCTCATCGACGAGTGCGGCCTGCCCTTCGGCGGCAAGGTCCACGTCGACTTCGTCACGGGGGTGCCGGGCTCGATGCCCGGCACGCCGCAGGCGCTGCTCGCGGGCGTCGCGATGCTCCCGCCCGAGGTGACGAGCTGGTCGGCCACCGGCATCGGGCGCGCGCACCTGCCGATCGTCGCGGCCGCGTTGTCGGCCGGCGGTCACCTCCGCGTCGGCATGGAGGACAACCTCATGTATGCCAAGGGTCGCCCGGTCGCGCACAACAGCGAGCTCGTGTCCCGAGCCGCCGAGATCGCCACGGTCATGCAGCGCCCCCCGATGTCGACCACCGAGGCGCGTGAGGCCCTGTCGATCAAGGATCGTCGCACCCGCTGACGCCGCGACGCGCGGGCGGCCTCGTTTCGCGCGCTCCTGATCCGAGCGCGCGACATGTCCCTCCAGCGCGCACTCCTTCCCGCGCCCGGTCCTCTGGTCTCGCGCTTCTGGTCGGAGCGCGCGAACCGGTGTGGGACGTCTCACGCTGCCCAGAGTTTGCATTCTGCTTGCTGTAGTTAGCACAATGGAGGCATGAGCAAGCTTCCGCTACCCGACCTCGGGGCCTACTTGCGCGAGCAGCGCGAGAGCGCCCAGCTGTCGCTGCGGCAGCTTGCCGAGATGGCCGGCGTCTCCAACCCCTACCTGTCGCAGATCGAGCGCGGGCTCAAACGCCCGAGCGCCGAGATCCTGCAGCAGATCGCCAAGGGGCTGCAGGTCTCGGCCGAGTCGCTCTACGTCCGGGCCGGCATCCTCGACGAGCGGGTCGCCGACGACCCTGCCGCCGTGCCCGACGTCCTCTCCGCCATCGCGGTCGACCCGGTCCTGACCGACCGGCAGCGCGCGGTGCTCGTCGACATCTACCTGTCGTTCGTCGGCGATGACGAGACGACGCCCGAGACCACGCGTCCTACGCGACGCCCACCCAGCCCACCGCCTACGCCGGCTGCAGCACCTCGCCGGCGCCCGTCGCGCAGCACGACCGCTGCCGCGACCCCCGAGCTCAACGAGAAGGAGAACTGAGATGGCACTCAGCAAGAAGATCACCAAGGCCGTCAAGGACGCCCAGAAGCAGGCCGAGGCCGCCGTCGCCGACGTGCGCGGCCAGCTCGTCCAGGTCGAGGACCGGATGCCCGATGTCCAGGTCGACCCGACGCCGTTCTACGCCGTCGTCGGCGCCGCGAACATCGCGATCGACACCGTCCGCACGGCGGGCGAGCAGCTCGAGGTCGCACGCAAGCAGGCCAAGTCCGTCGACCTGCGCAAGGGTGCCAAGAAGGAGGCCGACCAGATGCATAAGGACCTCCAGAAGCGCATCATCGACCTCCAGGGCCGCACGACCGAGCTCCAGAAGCTCGCGACGACGTATGCCGAGCGCTTCGTCACGCGGGCCCAGGACCTCCCGGCGCGCGTCCTCAACGAGGGCCTCGTCATCGCGAGCAACGCCAAGGACCAGTACGACGCCGCCGCGGCTCGTGGCGAGAAGGTCGTCACCGACCTGCGCGCCCAGGGTGAGCGCACGGCCTTCGGCCTCGCCGAGCGTGGCACCGCCACGGTGACCCGTGGTCGCCGCGTCGCCGAGACCGCCGTGAGCGAGGGCGAGAAGGTCGCGAAGACCCTCAAGGGCGCCGTCGTCAAGGACGCCTCGAAGCTCGGCTCGCAGGTCTCGGCCTCGGTCGACGCCGTCGAGTCGGCCGCCGCGCCGGTCCCGGCCAAGCGCACCGCCGCCCACCAGACGGCGATCCGCAAGTCGGCGGCCCAGAAGTCCGCCGCGACGCGCAAGGCCAACGAGGTCGAGGCCACGACGACCCGCAAGGTCGCTGCCCGCAGCTCGGCCACGACCGACGACCCGCAGGCCACGGTGGCCCGCAAGGTCGCCCCGGCCAAGAAGGCGGCCAGGAAGACGGCCACCAAGACGGCCACCAAGACGGCTGCGGCGACCAAGAGCGCGACGAAGACCGCCGCCAAGAAGACCACGCCGGCCAAGAAGACGGCCCGGAAGGCGTCGACCGCCCCGAGCACGACGTCGACCACGGCTCCGAGCGCCTGACCGGCCGCGCCTCCAGCCGGGTCCCCCCGGCGCCACAGGCACGACAGGGCCGCCACCCCGCACCCGGGGTGGCGGCCCTGCTGCGTCGCTCCGGCATACTGCGGGGCGTGTCCCATCTCCTGGCCCCGTCCTCCACCCATGTCAGCGCGGCGCTCGCCGACGCCCCGGTCGTCGCGCACGTCGTGCGGGCCGGTTTCGTCGAGTCGGTGCACCACGGCACGGCCGTCGTCACGGCTCCCGACGGCACGGTCGAGCTCGAGGTCGGCGACGCGAGCGGTGCGGTCTTCCCGCGCAGCTCGAGCAAGCCCCTGCAGGCGCTCGCGATGGTCCGCAACGGGCTCGCGAACGACGGCCGCCTCCTGTCGCTCGCGTGCGCCAGCCACTCCGGCGAGGACTTCCACGTCGAGGCGGCCCGCGAGATCCTCGCCGGCGCCGGCCTGGCCGAGGCCGACCTGCAGAACACCCTTGACTACCCCTACGACGAGTCCGCCCGCATCGGCTGGATCTCGAGCGGCCGCCCGCGACAGTCGATCGCGCAGAACTGCTCGGGCAAGCACGCCTCGATGCTCGCGACGTGCGTCGTCAACGGGTGGGACCTCGCGACCTACCGCGATCCCGAGCACCCGCTCCAGGTGGCTGTCACCGAGACGGTGCGTGAGCTGACCGGCGCCGAGCCGAGCGCCGTCGCCGTCGACGGGTGCGGCGCACCGATCCATGCCGTCCCGCTCCGCGCCCTCGCGCTGTCGTTCGGCCGGCTCGCCACTGCCACCGAGGGGCCGGAGGCCCGGATCGCGTCGGCCATCCGGGACTTCCCGGAGTACCTCGGCGGCACCCACCGCGACGTCACCGCCCTGATCCGCGGCGTCGACGGCCTCATCGCCAAGGACGGCGCCGAGGCCGTCTACGCCGTGGGCCTGCCCGACGGCCGCGGCATCGCCGTCAAGGTCGCCGACGGCTCGTCGCGCGCCCGCAGCGTGCTGCTCGCCGCGGTGATGCGGCGCATCGGCGTCGGCAGCGACGACGTCCTCGCCGTGCTCGAGCACCAGCCGGTGCTCGGCCACGGCCAGCCCGTCGGGTCCGTCGTCGCCGTCGGCGTCTGAGCCGGATCGAGACGGGCCCGTGAGGTCGAGATGAGGGCGGTGCTCCAGCGCGTCACGAGCGCGCGGGTCGAGGTCGACGGCGAGGTCGTCGGCGCCATCGACCGCCCCGGCCTGCTGGCCCTCGTCGGTGTCACCCACGACGACGGGCCCGAGCAGGTCGAGCGGATGGCCCGCAAGATCGCCGAGCTGCGCATCCTGCGCGACGAGGCGAGCCTCACCGACGCCGGGGCGCCCGTCCTCGTCGTCAGCCAGTTCACGCTGCACGCAGACACCCGCAAGGGTCGCCGTCCCTCGTGGAGCGCGGCCGCATCGGGGACCGTGGCCGAGCCGCTCGTGGCCGACCTCGTGGCGGCGCTCCGGGGGAGGGGCCTCGAGGTCGAGACGGGTCGTTTCGGCGCGATGATGCAGGTGTCGCTCGTCAACGACGGCCCTTTCACCCTCGTCGTCGACGCCTGACCGGCGCACCGCAGCAGCCGACCTCGCGGGAGTCTGGGAATCGGCTGGGAGGGGTCGCGCGACCGTCGCCGGGTTACGCTTCCACCATGCAGCTGTACTCGGGGTTCCAGAACGTCGTCCTCCTCGTGCTCGGAGTCGTTGCGCTCGGGTGCGAGGTCTTCGCGTTCGTCGACGCGCTGCGCCACCCCGAGAAGGCCTACGTCGCCGCCGGCAAGCGCACACGGACCTTCTGGCTCGTGCTGCTCGGGGTCGCCCTCGCCATCGGCTTCGTCACGCTCTTCAACCCGCTCAGCCTCTTCGGTCTGCTCGCCTTCGTGGGTGCCGCCGTCTACCTCGCCGACGTGCGCCCCGCGCTGCGGCAGGTCAGGGGCATCGGGGGGCGCTCCAACACCGGGTGGTGACCCTCACGCGCCCGCTCGGGACACCGGGCCTTGCGCGTACGGCACACTGGTGCACTCACAACCGATAGGAGAACCATGTCCGACCAGCAGCCTGCTGCTGCCGTCGTCGACCACGAGCTCGACGCCCACCAGCACCAGAACGTCTCGTCGCCGCGTCACACCGCGGACGAGTACGACCTGGGCAACCGCAACCCGACCGAGGACATCTTCGTCGCCGAGCGGCCGTGGGGCGAGTTCCAGCAGTTCGTCTCCAACGAGCAGGTCACCGTCAAGATCATCACGGTGCAGCCCGGTCACCGGCTCTCCCTCCAGCGGCACGACCACCGCGGTGAGATGTGGCAGGTCCTCGACGTGCCGATCGACGTCACCGTGGGTGACCGGACGTGGAGCGCCAAGCCGGGCGAGACGGTCTGGGTCCCGCGCAACTCGATCCACCGCATGGGCAACTCCGGCGAGCACCCGGGCCGCCTCCTCGAGGTCGGCTTCGGCCACTTCGACGAGTCGGACATCGAGCGGCTCGAGGACGACTACGTCCGCTGAGGACGCACGCAGCACGACACACGGACGAACGTATGCCGCCGGGCCCGGCCCGGCGGCATACCGCTGTCCGCGGACGGTCGGCAGTGACGGACGCCGCTTTCCGGCGGGCTCAGCCGGCGCGTGACCGGCTCGGGTCGAGCAGCAGCTCGGCCCACACGACCTTGCCGCCGGGCACGGGGCTGTAGCCCCACCGCTCGGACAGCGCCGCCACGATGTCGACGCCGCGTCCGCTGACGTCGTCGGCCTCGGCGGCGCGTCGCTGGAGCGGGGTGAGGGCCGCGTCCTCGACACCGATCCGCAGGCCGCCCCGACGCCGGTCGACGACCGCTCGGAACGGAGAGGCTGCGTGCGTCAGGGCGTTGGTCGCGAGCTCCGAGACGATGAGCGCGGCGTCGGCCGTGAGGCTGTCGTGGCCCCAGGCCCGCAGCACGTCGACGACGAAGTGACGGGCCGCCGGCACCGACTCGGCCGTCGGCAGGTAGACGCGCGAGCACGCGTGGCCGGCCGCGAGCTGGGCGCCATCGGTCGAGGACGCACCGCCGACGGGCATGAGGTCGGTGTGCAGGTCGCAGACCCGGCGCACGTCGACGAGCTCCGCGTGCTCGAAGACCCCGGTGGGGTAGGCGCACAGCAGCGAGAAGTCGTACTCGCGGAGCAGCTGGTTCCACAGCAGCTCGAGGTCGATGGCCACCTCGACCTGTCCGCGCTGCCAGAGCAGTGCGACCATCTCGCCGAAGGCGCGGATCGGCCGCCCCGCGACGGAGGCCTCGGTGACGACCTCGCCGACACGTCGCATGAAGTGGTCCGCGTCCAGGTGGCCGTCGACGACCAGCTCGGCCAGGGTCTCCTCGGCGTCGAGCGTGAGGTAGCGGCCGGCGGTCTCCCGCGCGGCGGGGTCGTGGCCCATCCCCACGAGGAGCGCCTCGACGGCGACGCGGTGCGGAGCGGTGGCGACGACGACGACGCACTCGTCCCGGTCCCACCCGTCCGCGACGAATCGCGCGACGGCGCCGAAACCCTCACTGTCGAGCGTGTAGAAACTCACTGCATGACCTCGCCCCCACGCGGTCATGCCGCCGTGCGACATGGTGCCGAGCGTACGCCGACGGCACGGCCGTCGGTGGCTTGCGTTTCCTGTGAGTCCCCCGCGGGGGGCGGCGCCACGGCCAAACGGGCGCAAACCTCCCGAACCGCCTCAGCGGCCGAGCGGGGCCACCGCTGTCCAGTCGACGGTGAGCTCGCCGAGCCGCCAGCGCGAGGGGCCGTCGAGCAGCGGCCAGCGCTCGCGGACCTCCGTCGCAGCGGCGAGGAAGCGCTGACGTGCGCCCCACGACGACTGCGGCGCGCTACGGGCCCACGCCCGGTCGAGGTCGGCGAGGAAGGCGTGGACGGGCTCGCCCGGCACGTTGCGGTGGATGAGCGACTTGGGCAGCCGCTCGGCGACGTCGGACGGGCGCCCGAGGCCGCCCATGCGCAGCGAGATCGTCAGGCTGACGGGACCGGCCTTGTCGACCGCGACCCACGATGCGCGGCGGCCGATCTCGTCGCAGGTGCCGTCGACGAGGAGCCCGTCCGGCGCCAGGCGCTCCTGGACGAGGGCCCAGGCGGCCGGCACCTCGTCCTCGGCGTACTGCCGCAGCACGTTGAAGGCGCGCACCACCGTGGGACGCTCGCCGTCGTCGAGCGGCACCTCGAAGCCGCCGAGCCGGAAGGTCAGGCCGTCCCGCTCGAGCGGCTTGCCGGCGGCCACCCGAGCCGGCTCGATCTCGATGCCGACGACCCTGACGTCGGCGCGCACCTGCCGCAGCCGGTCGTGCAGCTCGACCGCCGTGATGGGCGAGGCGCCGTAGCCGAGGTCGACGACGACCGGGGGTGTCGGGCTGCGCCGGAGGCGCCACGCCTGCGGTCCGGCGATCCACCGGTCGCACCGCCTCAGCCGGTTCGGGTTCGTCGTCCCACGGGTCACGGTGCCGACGGGGCGCTGGCATGGGGGCACCTCCGCAGCCTAGCCAGCGCCGGTCGGAGGTGTTCCGGGGTCGCCGGCGACCGCGGAATACATCGAATCGCGCGTGTGGTTGAGTCGAGGAAGAGCATGACGACGAACGACGCGCAGGACGAAGGGATGCCGATGGCGGCCGATCCGAGACGGGTGGCGATGATCAGCGTGCACACCTCGCCCCTCGAGCAGCCCGGTACGGGTGACGCCGGGGGCCTCAACGTCTACGTCGCCGAGACCGCGAAGGAGCTCGCCGCGCGCGGGATCGAGGTCGACATCTTCACCCGCCGCACCACCGGCGCGACGCCGATCGAGTCCGACCTCGTGCCGGGCGTGCGCGTGCGCCACGTGACCGCGGGCCCCTACGAGGGCCTCGCCAAGGAGGACCTGCCGGGCCAGCTCTGCGCCTTCTCGGCCGGCATCATGCAGGCCGGGCTCTCGGTCCCCGAGGACCACTACGACCTCGTCCACTCGCACTACTGGCTCTCGGGTCAGGTCGGCTGGCTCGCGGCCGACCGCTGGCGCGTCGCGCTCGTCCACACGATGCACACGATGGCGCGCGTCAAGAACCTCCACCTCGCCGAGGGCGACCCGCCGGAGCCCCGCGGCCGCGAGATCGGTGAGGTCCAGGTCGTCGAGGCGGCCGACCGCCTCATCGCCAACACCCAGGACGAGGCCCGCGAGCTCATCGAGCTGTATGCCGCCTCGCCGGCCAAGGTGTCCGTCGTCCCCCCGGGCGTCGACCTGACGACCTTCACCCCCGGGGACCGCAGCGAGGCCCGGCGCGCCCTGGGCCTGCCCGTCGAGGGTCAGCTGCTCCTGTTCGTGGGGCGCATCCAGCCGCTCAAGGCACCCGACGTGCTGCTCCGGGTCGCCGGCGAGCTGCTCCGCCGCGACCCCTCCCGCCGCGAGCGCCTCACGGTCGCCGTCCTCGGCGGCCCCAGCGGCAGCGGCCTCACCCGGCCCCACGAGCTCGAGGAGCTGGCCCGCTCGCTCGACATCGACGACGTCGTCCGCTTCGTGTCACCGGTCGACCGCCAGGTGCTCGCGCAGTGGTATCGCGCCGCCGACCTCGTCCTCGTGCCGAGCCACTCGGAGTCCTTCGGTCTCGTCGCCATCGAGGCGCAGGCCTGTGGCACCCCCGTCGTCGCGGCGCACGTCGGCGGCCTCCCGACCGCCGTCGGAGACGCCGGCGTCCTCGTCGACGGTCACGCGACCCCCGACTGGACCGACGCCGTCGAGTCCCTGCTGCGCGACGACGACCGCCGTCTCGCGCTGGGCTCCGCGGCGGTCGCGCACGCGGCGCAGTTCGGCTGGGGAGCGACCACCGACCGGCTCCTCGAGGTCTACCGGCAGGCGATCCGTGAACGGGCCGACGGCGGCAACGAGTCGCCCATCGACGAGGGCCAGAGCCTCGTCGGGGTCCCGACGGCGGTGATCCCGTGAGCGCCGAGCCGCAGGAGACCGCCCCCGCTGATGACTCACCGGGCGCGGCCGCCGAGGCCCGCCTCACGGCATACCTCGACTCCGTCGGGCTCGAGTGGGAGCTCGGCGGGCGCCCGGGGGAGTACGTCGTCACCCTGCCCGGCGAGAAGAAGCTCAAGACCGTCGTGTCGGTGCTCGTGCGCGACCGGACGACGAGCGTCAGCGCCTTCGTCATCCGCAACCCGGACGAGAACCACGAGGCGTTCTACCGCACCCTCCTGCGCAAGAACCTCCGGTTGCAGGGCGTCGCCTACGCCGTCGACACCGACGGCGACGTCTACCTGCGCGGCGAGGTGCCGACGGTCGCGGTGGAGCCCGAGCACCTCGACCAGCTCTTCGGGATCGTCCTGTCGGCGAGCGACGACGTCTTCAACGAGCTGCTCGCGCTCGGCTTCCTCGGCTCGATGCGCAAGGAGTGGGCCTGGCGGGTCTCACGCGGCGAGTCGACGCGCAACCTCGACGCCTTCCGTCACCTGCTGGACGACGGCTCGGACGCGTGATCGGCCGTCGCTAGGCTGGCGCCATGACCTACACGCTCGTCCTCGTCCGCCACGGCGAAAGCGACTGGAACGCCAAGAACCTCTTCACGGGGTGGGTCGACGTCGACCTCACCGACAAGGGCCGTGCCGAGGGCGTGCGCGCCGGCGAGCAGCTCAAGGCCGCCGGCATCCTGCCCGACATCGTGCACACCTCGCTCCTGCGCCGGGCCATCACGACCGCGAACCTCTCGCTCGACGCCGCGGACCGTCACTGGATCCCCGTCAAGCGTGACTGGCGCCTCAACGAGCGCCACTACGGCGCGCTCCAGGGCAAGGACAAGAAGCAGACCCTCGAGCAGTACGGCGAGGAGCAGTTCATGCTGTGGCGCCGCTCCTACGACGTGCCGCCGCCGCCCATCGAGCAGGACGACGAGTTCTCGCAGCATGGTGACGCGCGCTACGCCGGCCTCGGTGCCGCGATGCCCGCGACCGAGTGCCTCAAGGACGTCGTGACCCGTCTGATGCCCTACTGGGAGAACGAGATCCAGACCGACCTCGCCGACGGCCTGACCGTCATGGTCGCCGCCCACGGCAACTCGCTGCGCGCCCTCGTCAAGACGCTCGACGGCATCTCCGACGACGACATCGCCGGCCTCAACATCCCGACCGGCATGCCGCTCGTCTACGAGCTCGACGAGTCGTTCCGCCCCGTCACGCCGGGTGGGCGCTACCTCGACCCCGAGGCCGCTCGCGCCGCCGCGGAGGCCGTCGCCAACCAGGGCCGCTGACCCGCCCAAGCCTCTGCCTGCCTGGAGGGTTGGCGCTGCTCCGGCAACGTCAACCCTCCATGCGCCGGCGGACCGCGCAGTCCCGACGGCGGCACGGACGCGCTCGTCCGGACCATCCGCGGCTGCGGAAGATCGCCTCGAGCTCGAGTGCCGTCTCGCACGGCGTCACCGCGACGTCGGTCCAGTAGACCCGAGCCGTCAGCCAGTCGTCGGCGGCGTTGCGTCGGTCCCGGCGGCCGTCACGCTGCTGGTTCGCCCAGCCGGCGTGACCGAGTCTGCCGTCGACCTCGACCTTGACGCGAAACGGCTCGTAGTCGTTGTCCCACCGTGTGTCTCCGCGACCGGCGGCCTGTCGGTGCGCTGACGGGAGCCCGTGCGCCTGCTCCACGTCGCGGGTGTAGCGACGTTCGGCGGGGCTCTCGGCCCCGTCCTCGACATCGCCCAAGACCTCGAGCAAGAGGGTCCTGTGCGCCTGGCCGGGCCGTTGCTCCAGCGCGTTTCGGAGGTTGCGCAGGGTCGTGCGGCGCGTTTGGACGGCCTTGGCGATGAGGCCGACGGCGCGGTCCACAGGCCGGCCGGCGGCCAGGTCGAACACCGTGTGGTCGAGGCTGATGCGGTGGGGCCACGCACGCTCGTCGGTACGTTGGTAGGCGTACTGGCTCCGGGTCACGACGATCCCTTCGGTTGCCTCCGGCCTTCGGTCGACCGGGACGGCGACGTGGATGTCCGGTCCCGGGTGCGGGATGAGTCCCCAGAGGAAACCGGCGCTCGGTCCGCACAGGGCTGCGGGGATGCCGATCCTCAGCAGGGCGGCCAGGGCCCGCGACTCCCAGTCGTCACGGCCCGGCGTCGTGGAGTAGACGCCGCGCTGCACGGCGACCCAGCGTCCGGACTCGACACGCCATCTGACCGCTGCCTCGGTCAGGCCCGCCCCGAGGGCCTGGGTGCGTGTGACGAGGCCCAGCTGCGCCGCAGCGTGGGCGGCAATGGTGCGCTGCATGACGCACATGCTCGCCGTAGGCGGGGCCCGCTGGCCGTGGTTGTCCCCAGCGTCCGGCGCACGCAGACGCGGGTGGAGGGTTGACGTCGCCGGCGCGACGTCAACCCTCCACCCGCTTGCCTTGTAGCAGGGTCAGGCGTCGTGCTCGATGGCCTCGAGCACGTCGGCGTCCTCGGCGTCCTCGTGGTCGTAGCTGACCTCGGAGTCGTACTCACCCGTGACGAGGTAGATGACGCGGCGAGCGACCGACACGGCGTGGTCGGCGAAGCGCTCGTAGTACCGGCCGACGAGCGTCAGGTCGAGGATCGAGCTGCGCGACCACGACGTGTTCTCGTCGAGCAGGGCGGCGAAGAGCTCGCGGTGGAGGTCGTCCATCGCGTCGTCGTCCTTCTCGAGCGCGATGGCCGCAGCTACGTCCTTGCTCGCGATGATCGACCCGCACTTGGCGACGATCGACTCGGCGACCTGGCCCATCTGCAGGATGTGCGAGCGCAGCTCCGGCGGCACGGCCGAGTCGGGTGTGCGCAGGCGGGCGACCTTGGCGACGTGACGGGCGAGGTCGCCCATCCGCTCGAGGTCCGAGCTCATGTGCATCGCCGTCACGACGATGCGCAGGTCGGTGGCGACGGGCTGCTGGCGGGCCAGCAGGTCGATCGACAGCTCGTCGAGCTCGATGCGGATGTCGTCGAGCTTGCGGTCGGCCTCGATGACCGACTCCGCGAGGTGGACGTCGGCGTCGAGGAGCGCGGTCGTGGCGCGGGAGATGGCCGACCCCGCGAGCCGGGTCAGCTCGACGAGCTGGTCCGAGATCGTGTCGAGGTCCTCGTGGAACTGGTCGCGCATGGTCTTCCTGTCAGTTGCCGGTCGTGCGTGGTCGTGCGTTGCCGTCTGCACCGGTGTGACGTGCGGCGGCGCCGTGTCGGGAGCCAGCCTGCCACTCGCGACGCGCGCGGGACGGCATACGTTCGCGGTGTCACGTCCCCCGCTGGTGCAGAGGTTGGCAGGGCTTCGTGAATGGGTGGGGACGCCAAGGTGAACAGTGGGTTCGCGCTCCGCACGCGCGTGTCCCGCGTGGTCCGAGTCTGTCGGCGTGATGCGTACGCTGAGTGTCGTGGACCCGACGACAGCGGCAACGCTCGGTGGCATCGCCGGCCTCGCCCTGGGCGGCGTGGCGATGGTCGCCGTGCGCCTGTCGGACCGCTCGACGGCGGCCGAGACGCCCCCGCCGCCCGCTCCGCCGCTGCCCCCCGGCGTCGGTGAGGTCATCGCCGTGCTCCGCTCGAGCGGCATCCTCGTCGACTCGTCCGACCGGGTCGTCAACAACTCACCCGCCGCCGTCGCCCAGGGCCTGGTGCGCGGCCAGGAGCTCGTCCACCCGGAGCTGCTCCACCTCGCCCGCGCCGTGCGCCGCGACGGTGTCATCCGCGAGGCCGAGCTGACCCTGCAGAAGGGCATCGGCGACGGCCGTCTCGTCGTCGCCGCCCGGGTCGCGCCCCTCGGCGCCGACCACGTGCTCCTCCTCGTCGAGGACCGCTCCAAGGCGGCCCGCGTCGAGGAGATCCGCCGCGACTTCCTCGCCAACGTCAGCCACGAGCTCAAGACCCCGGTCGGCGGCATCTCGCTGCTCGCCGAGGCCGTGCTCGACGCGCACGACGACCCCGAGGCGGTCGCGCGCTTCGCGAAGCGGATCAGCGTCGAGTCCGAGCGGCTGACGCGACTCGTCAAGGAGATCGTCGAGCTCTCGCGCCTCCAGGGCGCCGACGTCATCAAGGACCCGACGGTCATCGACGTCGGTGCGTGCGCGCGAGACGCCGCCGACCGCAGCCGACTCATCGCCGACGAGCACCGCATCGAGATCGTGACGGCCATCGATGAGGGCTGTGAGGTGTGGGGTGACGCCGAGCTCGTGACCACGGCCATCAGCAACCTCGTCGGCAACGCCATCGCCTACTCCGACGGCGGCACCCGTGTCGGCGTCATGGTGCGTCGAGGTCGCCCGGGTGTCATCGACGTCTCCGTCACCGACCAGGGACTCGGCATCGCGCCCGACGAGCAGCAGCGCATCTTCGAGCGCTTCTACCGCGTCGACACGGCCCGGTCGCGGGCCACCGGCGGCACCGGGCTGGGCCTGGCCATCGTCAAGCACGTCGCCGACAACCACGGCGGCAACGTGTCGGTGTGGTCCGAGCCGGGCCGGGGGTCGACGTTCACCATCGAGCTGCCCGCCGCCAACGCCTCCGCCGCGATCGCGCCCGCCGATCCGACGACGTATGCCGCCCTCCCGCCGTCCGAGCCCGACGTCCCCTCCGAGACCCAGACCGAGACCCAGACCGAGACCCAGACCGAGGCCGAGGTCGACGCCGGGCGCGGCGGCGCGCCTGAGGCCGAGCCGTCCCGCGGCACCGGCCCGACCCCGTCCGTCAACGCCTAGTCACGTCCCCACTGCCTGAGCAGCCCACCAGCCCCACGCTGCCCGACCCCGAGAGGCCCGTAGTGAGTCGCATTCTCATCGTCGAGGACGAGGTGTCGTTCTCCGACCCCTTGTCCTACCTGTTGAAGAAGGAGGGCTACGACGTCGCCGTGGCCGAGACCGGGCCCGACGGCCTGGCCGAGTTCGACAAGAACGGCGCCGACCTCGTCCTGCTCGACCTCATGCTGCCCGGCCTCTCGGGGGTCGACGTGTGCCGCGCGCTGCGCCAGCGCTCCTCGGTGCCGGTCATCATGCTGACCGCCAAGGACAGCGAGATCGACAAGGTCGTCGGCCTAGAGATCGGTGCCGACGACTACGTCACGAAGCCCTACTCGAGCCGTGAGCTGCTCGCGCGCGTCAAGGCCGTGCTGCGTCGCCTCGCCGAGCCGGAGGACCTGCTGCCCTCGACGCTCGAGTCGGGACCGGTCCGGATGGACGTCGAGCGCCACACCGTGAGCGTCCAGGGGCGGTCGGCGTCGCTGCCGCTCAAGGAGTTCGAGCTGCTCGAGATGCTGCTGCGCAACTCCGGTCGCGTCCTGACCCGCATGCAGCTCATCGACCGCGTCTGGGGCAGCGACTACGTCGGCGACACGAAGACGCTCGACGTCCACGTGAAGCGCCTCCGCGCGAAGATCGAGCCCGACCCGGCCAACCCGGTGCACATCGTCACCGTGCGCGGGCTCGGCTACAAGTTCGAGGCCGGCTGAGCCGAGCGGTGTGCCGGCGGCCGTGCCCCGCACACCTGCTGCGGTCTGACGATCGGGAGCAGTCCCCCGACGGTGGGGCTCAGCTGCCGGTGGGCGCGGGCGTCACCGTGGCGTAGTAGCCGCTCGCCGTGAGCACGGGCACCTTGACGACGGTCGTGCCGCCGGCGCTCGACGTGATGGTGACGGGAACGAGGCCGCCCGGCTTGGTCTTGACGTCGGTCAGCTGCAGACCCTTGCCGGCGAGGTTCACCTGCTCGCGCGGGCCGAGCTGCACCTCCGAGCCGCTGGGCGCGCTCGTGGCGTTGGGGTCGGCCTGGGGCGCGATCTGGACGGTCATGTCCTGCTCGCCGAGGTTGATGGCCGAGCCGGAGATCACGACCGTCCCGCTGCCGTCACCGACGAGCGCGAGGTCGCGCACGGCGAGCTCTCCCACGTCGGCGGGGACGCCGTCCGCCGGGACGTAGGGCGTGTTGGTCTGGACGGGCGAGTTGACCTGGCACCCGGTCGTCACGACGGCGAGGGCGACACCGGCGAGCACCGTCGACACCCGGCGGGTGGACGAGCGACGCGCGGGGGTCAGGGCGGGGTATCGACGCTTCACGGGCGACAGCCTACCGGCGTACGACTCGTCGGACCCGTGCACCCGCCGTCACGGCCCGGCGGGCGCGCCGAGCCGACGTCGGCCGCGGCTCCGACGCGATGTCCACCGGCCGCCGACGGGCGCCTCGGCCGCCCTGATCCGTCCCCCAGAGGCTGGCGCGAAGCATGCCGAACGGCGTTCTGTCAAGACGTCACATATCGCGTCCCGGGCCTCGACTGTGGCTCTGACCTGCACAGATGCCGGATCCTGAGATCGCGATGTGCACAGCTTCGTGATAATCTGGAGGTCGCGAAAGGGGAAAACAGCAGATGGTTTTCAAGGTCGGCGAGACGGTCGTGTACCCCCACCACGGGGCTGCACTCATCGAAGAGATCAACACACGCACGATCAAGGGAGAGGACAAGCTCTACCTCAAGCTCAAGGTCGCCCAAGGTGACCTGACGATCGAGGTCCCCGCCGAGAACTGCGACCTCGTGGGTGTCCGCGACGTCGTCGGCAAGGAAGGCCTCGACCGCGTTTTCGAGGTGCTCCGCACGCCGCACACCGAGGAGCCGACCAACTGGTCGCGTCGCTACAAGGCGAACCTCGAGAAGCTTGCGTCGGGTGACGTCATCAAGGTCGCCGAGGTCGTGCGCGACCTGTGGCGTCGTGACCAGGACCGTGGTCTGTCGGCCGGCGAGAAGCGCATGCTCGCCAAGGCCCGCCAGATCCTCGTCTCCGAGCTCGCGCTCGCGGAGAAGACGAACGAGGAGAAGGCAGAGACCATCCTCGACGAGGTCCTCGCTTCCTGATCAGGGCAGCACACTGAACAACGAGACCGGAGCCGGTCGCGTCGGCGTCATCGTCGTCGCGGCCGGCTCCGGCTCGCGTCTGGGGGCACGTGTGCCCAAGGCGTTCGTGCCCCTCGCCGGGCTGCCCCTGCTCGGGCACGCCCTGCGGGGGGTCCTGTCGTGCGCCGCGGTGGCCCAGGTCGTCCTCGTCGTCCCCGACACCCACCGGGCGCAGGCCGACGAGCTCGCCGAGGGCGTATGCCGTGAGCTCGGGTCCGCGACGCCGGTGACCGTCGTGCCGGGCGGGGCCGAGCGGGGCGACTCCGTCGCGGCCGGTCTGCGGGTGCTCGGCGGGGACGTCGACATCGTCCTCGTCCACGACGCCGCCCGGTGCCTGACGCCGGTCGACGTCTTCGACCGGGTGGTCGCCGCCGTCGCGGCAGGCGCCGTGGCGGTCGTGCCCGGCACCGCGGTCGTCGACACGATCAAGCAGGTCGACGGCGACGGGTTCGTCGTCGCCACCCCCGACCGCTCGGGCCTGCGCGCGGTGCAGACGCCCCAGGGCTTCCGCCGTGACGTCCTCGAGCGCGCCCACGCCGGGTCGAGCGACGCCACCGACGACGCCGGGCTCGTCGAGCGGCTGGGGGAGCGGGTCCTCGTCGTCGAGGGTGACCCACGGGCCCTCAAGGTCACGACGCCGAGCGACCTCGAGGCCGCGGCCCGCCTGCTCGGCGCCTCCTGACCTCGGACCCGACCGCGGACCCGAGCTCGGGCCCCACCGTCGTTCGAGGTGTTCCGCGGTCACGGGTGACCGCAGCAGACATCGAACCCGGGAGTTGCCTATCCTCGGCAGCGTGACGACCGACCCCAGCACCGCCCTGTCCCGACCGACGGCTCTCATCACCGGTGGTGGCACCGGCATCGGTGCGGCCATCGCGCGGCGGCTGTCGCGCGACGGCTTCGACGTCGTCGTCGCCGGCCGTCGCCGCGAGAAGCTCGACGAGGTCGTGGCCGACATCGAGGGCGCCGGCGGCTCGGCCCGTGCGCTCGTCATGGACGTCACCGACCCGGCGTCGGTGACCGAGGGCGTCGCGTCGCTCGGTCGGTGCGACGTCGTCGTCAACAACGCCGGCGGCGCGCTCGGGGTGACTCGCGTCGAGGACGGTGACCCCGAGGAGTGGGAGCGGATGTTCGCCTCGAACGTCGTGGGGACCCTGCGCGTCACCCAGGCCGTGCTGCCGCTGCTGCGACGCTCCTCCCGGGCCACGATCGTCGACATCAGCTCGATCGCCGGTGAGCGCGTCTACGAGGGTGGCGCCGGCTACGTCGCGGCCAAGCACGGCACGTCCGTCGTGTCCGAGACCCTCCGGCTCGAGCTCAACGGCGAGAACATCCGCGTCGTCGACATCCGGCCCGGCATGGTCCACACCGAGGAGTTCTCCCTGACCCGGCTCCACGGGGACCGCGCCGCGGCCGACAAGGTCTACGACGGGGTCGACCGTCCGCTCGTGGCCGACGACGTCGCGGAGTGCGTCGGTTTCGTCGTCGGGCTGCCGCAGCACGTCAACATCGACACGATGGTCATCAAGCCGGTGGCGCAGGCCGCTCCCCACAAGATCCACCGCGGCCCGATCGACTGGAAGGACGCCTGATGACGTCGCTCCCGCGCGTCGGGGTGGGCGTCGACGTCCACGCGTACGCCCCCGAGGGGACCGACCGCGAGCTGTGGGTCGCCGGGCTGCACTGGCCGGGGGAGCGGGGTCTCGACGGCCACTCCGACGCGGACGTCGCGGCCCACGCGGCGTGCGACGCGATCTTCTCGGCGGCCGGGATCGGTGACCTGGGCGCGCACTTCGGCACGTCGCGCCCCGAGCTCGCCGGAGCCTCCGGCGTCACGCTGCTCACCGAGGCGGCACGGCTCGTGCGCGAGGCCGGCTTCGAGATCGGCAACATCGCGGTCCAGGTCGTCGGCAACCGGCCCAAGGTCGGCACCCGCCGCGCAGAGGCCGAGGCGGTGCTCACCTCCGCCGCAGGAGCGCCCGTGTCGGTGAGCGGCACGACGACCGACGGGCTGGGCCTGACCGGCCGCGGCGAGGGCGTCGCCGCCGTCGCGACGGCTCTGGTCGTCCCCACCTCCCCGTCGAGTGAGCGCTCCGCACCAGTCGAGTGAGCGCGCCGTCCCAGGCGGGGCACGCGCGGACGCACCGGACGTGACCGGGCGCTCACTCGTGTGTGGCTGGGCGCTCACTCGAGGGTGACGGGGAGGCCGCCCGCATCGAGCGGGGGGAGGGTCTGTCAGGATCGAGGGGACCGCAGGGACGCACGCCGAGGGAGCCAACATGCCGCAGACCGTCAAGGGTGTCATCAGCCGCAGCAAGGGGGCCGACGTCGAGGTCGTCGACGTCGTCGTGCCGGACCCGGGCCCGGGTGAGGCGGTCGTCAAGATCGAGACCTGCGGGGTGTGCCACACCGACCTCCACTACCGCGAGGGCGGCATCAACGACGACTACCCCTTCCTGCTCGGCCACGAGGCCGCCGGCTACGTCGAGGCCGTGGGCGAGGGCGTCACCGACGTCGCCCCGGGCGACTTCGTCATCCTCAACTGGCGCGCCGTGTGCGGCCAGTGCCGGGCCTGCGCCAAGGGCAAGCCCTGGTACTGCTTCAACACGCACAACGCCACGCAGAAGATGACGCTGACCGACGGGACCGAGCTGACCCCCGCCCTGGGCATCGGAGCCTTCATCGAGAAGACGCTCGTCGCCGCCGGCCAGTGCACCAAGGTGCCCGAGGCCGACGCCGCTGCCGTCGGTCTGCTCGGCTGCGGCGTCATGGCCGGCTTCGGTGCCGCCGTCAACACGGGCGGCGTGGGACGCGGCGACTCGATCGCCGTCATCGGCTGCGGAGGCGTCGGCAACGCGGCGATCGCCGGTGCCAAGGTGGCCGGCGCGACGACGATCATCGCCGTCGACGTCAGCGACGCGAAGCTCGAGCAGGCCAAGCACTTCGGCGCGACGCACACCGTCAACAGCACGGACACCGACGCCGTCGAGGCGATCCGCAGCCTCACCGACGGCAACGGCGCCGACGTCGTCGTCGAGGCGGTCGGACGCCCCGAGACCTACGAGCAGGCCTTCTACGCGCGAGACCTCGCCGGCACCGTCGTCCTCGTCGGCGTGCCCACGCCGGACCAGCAGGTCACCCTGCCGATGATCGAGATCTTCGGCCGTGGGGGCTGCCTCAAGTCCAGCTGGTACGGCGACTGCCTCCCGAGCCGTGACTTCCCGATGCTCGTCGACCTCTACAAGCAGGGCCGTTTCGACCTCGACGCCTTCGTCTCCGAGCGGATCGGCCTCGCGGACATCGAGGCGGCGTTCGACAAGATGCACGCCGGTGAGGTCCTGCGATCGGTGGTCGAGCTGTGAGCGCCGACGCGGCGGGCGACCGGGTCACGCCCTCGCAGGGCGGCGTCCGCATCGACCACACGACGACCGCGGGCACCTTCAGCCTCGACGGCGGCACGTGGGAGGTCGAGAACAATGTCTGGGTGATCGGCGACGACACGGAGTGCGTCGTCATCGACGCCCCGCACGACGCCGGCCCGATCCTCGAGCTCGTCGGTGACCGCCGCCTGACCCACGTCCTGCTGACGCACGCGCACGACGACCACGTCACGGTCGTGCCCGAGCTGCTCGCCGCCCATCCCGGGGCGAAGGTCGCGCTCCACCCCGACGACCGCGTCCTGTGGGACCAGAGCCACCCCGACCTCGCCCCGTCGCTGGACCTCGCCGGCGGCGACGTCGTGCAGGTCGGCGACGTCGAGCTCTTCGTGCTGCACACCCCCGGCCACGCGCCGGGAGCCTGCTGCTTCCACGCCCGCGACCTCGGGGTCGTCTTCACCGGTGACACGCTCTTCCAGGGCGGCCCCGGCGCGACCGGTCGGTCCTACTCCGACTTCCCGACCATCGTCGAGTCGATCAAGGACCAGCTGCTCTCCCTCCCACCCGAGACGGTCGTCCTCACCGGTCACGGCCGAGCGACGACCATCGGCGACGAGAAGCCGGACGTCGAGGAGTGGATCCGCCGGGGTCACTGACCCACCTGCCGAGCCACCCGGCATACGCAAGCGGGCGTATGCCGGGTGCCCGGGTCGGCGGTCCCCGCTCGCTCAGGCGCGGGGCGCGTCGCGCAGCAGGCTGATCTTCTGCCAGATCTTGCGGCCCATACCGGTCGTGAGGTTCTCGATCTCGCTCACGGTGTCGAGGACGAGGGCGTCCGTCGACTCCTCGGCGCACAGGGCGGCGGCCTTGGACGTCAGCGACAGCAGCTCGGAGCAGTACTCGAGGTAGAGGGCGTAGTCGCGCACCGACATCGTGCGCGGGCTGACGACCTCGTCGCCCGCCACCGTGCCGAGCCGGGTGTCGGGCAGCAGCGCCGCCGGGTCCTTGCTCATCTGGTGCATGTCGATGATGTGGGCGAGCGAGCGGAGGCGGTGCAGCCGGCGGATGAGGTCGTTGCGCACGACCCGGTCGGCGAGCGACAGGAGGAACCAGATCGCGATGCCGGCGAAGACGAGGTCGTTGATGAGGCTCTCGACGACGGGCAGCCACTCGAAGGCGGCGACGGACCCGGCCCGGGCGACGGCGTCACGCACCGCGATGCCGACCGCGACGAGCGACACGGCGAGTACGACGACGATGAGGGCCCGCGAGGTCCACAGGAGGCCGGCCCGCTGGGCGGGGGCGCGGCGGCGGCGGTCGAGGAGGGCGTCGACGACCTTGCCGAGCTCCTCGGTCGCGGCACGCAGCCCGGGGTGGCGGGGCAGGTAGGTGTCGATGCGTTCGCCGAGGTAGCTGATGACGGCGCGCACCTCGGAACCGTCGAGCCGCTCGTAGCTCGTGAGCCGCGGTTGCGCCATGGCCCGAGCGTAGCCGCGGGGCGCCGGCGAGGTCGCGATCGTGGGCCGGCCGGGCCGGCCGGACGGCATACGTGCTCGTACGTGCGTGGTCGGGTGCGCGGCGACGCGCCGATAGACTTCGGCGGGTGAGCCTACGACTGTTCGACACCGCGACCCGGGAGCTGCGCGACTTCACGCCGCGCGAGGCGGGCAAGGTCGGCATGTACATCTGTGGCCTCACGACGCAGGGTGCGCCGCACATCGGGCACATCCGGTTCGCCGTCGCGTTCGACGTGCTGCGCCGCTGGCTCGAGGTCGGTCACGGCTACGACGTCACGCTCGTGCGCAACGTCACCGACATCGACGACAAGGTCCTGCGCAGGGCCGCCGACGCCGGTGAGGACTGGTTCGCCCTGACCTACCGCAACGAGCGCCTCACCTCGCAGGCGCTCGACGCGCTCGGCGTCGAGCCGGCCACCTACGAGCCGCGGGCGACCGGTCACGTCCCCGACATGGTGACCCTCATGGAGACGCTCATCCAGAAGGGCCACGCGTATGCCGCCCCCGACGGCAGCGGCGACGTGTACTTCGACGTGCGCTCGTGGCCCGAGTACGGCTCGCTGACGGGCCAGTCGCTCGACGACATGGTGGGCGCCGACGACGCCGACCCCCGCGGCAAGCGCGACCCGCGGGACTTCGCGCTCTGGAAGGGCCACAAGTCCGACGAGCCCGAGAGCGCGTCGTGGCCGACGCCCTTCGGCGCCGGTCGTCCGGGCTGGCACCTCGAGTGCTCGGCCATGGCCCGACGCTGGCTCGGCGACGAGT
This sequence comes from Terrabacter sp. Soil811, assembly GCF_001429655.1. Classification (NCBI taxonomy): domain Bacteria; kingdom Bacillati; phylum Actinomycetota; class Actinomycetes; order Micrococcales; family Intrasporangiaceae; genus Terrabacter; species Terrabacter sp. Soil811. The sequence continues at coordinate 867,000 of NZ_LMSX01000001.1, read as the reverse complement.
TCGACATCCACGGCGGTGGCATCGACCTGCGCTTCCCGCACCACGAGAACGAGCAGGCGCAGTCGCGCGCGGCCGGGCTCGGCTTCGCCCGCTACTGGCTCCACAACGCGTGGGTCACGGTCAAGGGCCAGAAGATGGGCAAGTCCCTCGGCAACGCCCTCGAGGTGCGTCACCTGCTCGAGCAGACGCGGCCGATCGTGCTGCGCTACTACCTCACGGCCGCGCACTACCGCTCGATGATCGAGTACCACCCCGGCTCCCTCGAGGAGGCCGCGGCCGCCGTCGAGCGCATCGAGGGCTTCCTCGAACGCGCGGCACGACGCGGCACGATCGTGCCCCTGGTGGCCGCCGCGCTCCCGGCCGCCTTCGTCGCCTCGATGGACGACGACCTCGGCGTCAGCGGGGCGCTCGCCGTCGTGCACGACACGGTGCGCGCCGGCAACAGCGCCCTCGACGAGGACGACGACGAGGCGGCCCTCGAGGCGGCGGCCGCCGTCGTCGCCATGACCGAGGTGCTCGGCATCAACCCGCTCGCTGCGCACTGGGGCTCCGGCGGCAGCCGCGAGGACGCCGCCTCGGAGCTGGCCCTCGACGCCCTCGTGCGGGCCCAGCTCGACGCCCGCCAGGTCGCCCGCCAGGAGCGCGACTTCGAGCGGGCCGACGAGATCCGCGACACGCTCACGGCGGTCGGCATCGAGATCACCGACACCCCGTCCGGCGCCCAGTGGTCGCTCGCCCGCCCGGCGCGCGGCGACGCCGAGACCGCCACCGACACCACCACCGACCACCCCACCGCGGCCCCCCGGGCCGAGAAGGCACAGGGCTGACATGCCAGGCAACTCCCAGCGGCGCGGCGCCATCCGCAAGAACAGCAAGGGCGCGACCGTGGGCTCCGGCGGCCAGCGCCGCCGCGGACTCGAGGGCAAGGGCCCCACGCCCAAGGCCTCCGAGCGCGAGTACCACCCCGCCCACAAGCGCGCCAAGGCGGCGGCGAAGCGGTCCGGCTCCGGTGCCCCCGGACCGGGCGGACGCGGCCAGGCCCGCTCGAAGAGCCGCAGCAAGGCCTCGAGCGAGATGGTCTACGGCCGCAACTCCGTCGTCGAGGCGCTGCGAGCCGACGTGCCGGTGGCGACGATGTACATCGCCACCCGCATCGACACCGACGACCGCGTGCGCGAGGCGCTCAAGATCGCGACCGAGCGTGGCCTCGCGATCCTCGAGACGCCGCGCGGCGAGCTCGACCGCCTCACCGACGGCGGCGTGCACCAGGGCATGGCGCTGCAGGTGCCGCCCTACGAGTACGCCCACCCGAACGACCTCATCGACCCCGAGATGCCCGGCATCCCGCTCGTCGTGGCGCTCGACGGCATCACCGACCCGCGCAACCTCGGCGCCATCGTGCGCTCCGTGGCGGCCTTCGGCGGCCACGGCGTCGTCGTGCCCGAGCGTCGCTCGGTCGGGATGACCGCGTCGGCGTGGAAGACCTCGGCCGGTGCTGCGGCCCGCATCCCCGTGGCGCGCGCGAGCAACCTGACCCGCGCCCTCGAGGAGTTCAAGAAGGCCGGCTTCTTCATCCTCGGCCTCGACATGGACGGCGATGTCGAGCTGCCCGACCTCTCCCTCGCGACGGAGCCGCTCGTCATCGTGACCGGGTCGGAGGGCAAGGGCCTCTCGCGCCTCGTCCGCGAGACGTGCGACCAGATCGTGTCGATCCCGATGAGCTCTGCCGTCGAGTCGCTCAACGCCGGCCTCGCCACGGGCGTCACGCTCTACGAGATCGCCCGCCAGCGCCGCCGCTGACTCTCGCCGCTGACCCCGGCCGGCCGGCCGGTGGCCGGCGGGGTCAGCGGCCCAGGTCACGATCCGGCCACTGGCGACCGTCCGGCATACGCTCAGGGAACTCCGACGGCCCGCCCGACGCTGGTCAGGTGGTGCTCGATAGAGTGCTGTCGACCTCCACTACGCCCTGTAGTACGCCGTGACGTGCCGCTGAGGGCGCGCAACCGAGCGCTGCGGCACCGCAGCGGGACCGACCGAAGGACAAGATTCGTGGCGAAGAGCAACCGTGCCGAGACGGCCGCCAGGGCAGCGCAGCTGCGCGCCGAGGCCGCCCGCAAGGACCGTCAGCGCACGCAGGTCATTGCCGCGTCGGTCGCGGTGGTCGTCATCGTGATCGCCGTCGTCCTGGGGATCGTCATCTCCAACCGGCCCAAGGATGCCCCCGCGGCCAGCGGCGGGGCGGCCGCGCTCGCCACCCTCGAGAAGCTGCCCGCCTCCCTCTTCGACCAGGCTCCGGCGCCGACGCCGGAGCAGGCCCCCGCCAAGCTCCAGGGCGGCACGGCGCTGACCCAGGACGGCAAGCCGAAGGTGCTCTACATCGGCGCCGAGTACTGCCCGTTCTGCGCGATGGAGCGCTGGGCGCTCATCGGGGCGCTGTCCCGTTTCGGCACGTTCACCGGTGTCACCGAGACGACGAGCTCGAGCGACGACGTCCACCCGAACACCCCGACGTTCTCCTTCAAGGACGCGAAGTACACCAGCGACGTCGTCGCGTTCGAGGCCGTCGAGACCCAGGATCGCAACAAGCAGCCGCTGCAGACCCTGGACGGCGAGAACCTCGCGCTCTTCCAGAAGTTCAACCCCGGTGGCGGCATCCCGTGGATCACCTACGGCGGCACCCACGCCACCGACGGCGCGACGGTCGACGCCAACGCCTTCGAGGGCAAGACCTACGACCAGATCATCGCCGGCATCCAGGACCCGACGTCCGACATCGGCAAGACCGTGACGCCGGCCATCAACATGATCACCGCCCAGATCTGCGACCAGACCAAGGGCAAGCCCGCCGACGTCTGCACGAGCCAGGGCGTGGCGGCCGCGTCCGTGCTGCTCAAGCGGTGACGTCGGCGTGAGCCCGCAGCGTGACGACGTGACGACGGCCGACGACATCCCGGTCGGTGCCGGGCGAGTCCGACCCGGGTGGCTCGCCCCGGTGTCCGTCGGCCTCGTCGTCGTCGGGCTGATCGTCTCGGTCTACCTGACGTTCGAGCACTTCACCGCCAACGCGACCCTCGCCTGCAGCATCGGCGGCGTCGTCGACTGCGCGAAGGTGACGACGAGCGCGTGGAGCACCTTCATGGGCGTGCCCGTCGCGCTGCTCGGCCTCGTCTTCTTCGTCGTCGCCCTGGGCCTCTGCCTCCCGTCGGTCTGGCGGCGGCCGGAGCCCTGGCTCGACGCCGTCCGCCTCGCCTGGCTCACGATCGGCCTCGGCATGGCGCTCTACCTCGTGTGGGCCGAGCTCTACCGGATCCACGCGATCTGCCTGTGGTGCACGGCCGTCCACGTCGTGACGTTCCTGCTCTGGATCGTCGTCCTCTTCGGCCAGATCCTCTCGGGACCGGCTGACGACCTCGCGATGGGCACCGACGAGGACGCTGTGGCGGGTTGAGGTGTCCCGCCGGGCCGGGCGGCGACGAACCACCTCGATCCAGCCGGACGGCATACGTCCTCAGTCGAAGCGGCTGATGACGGGCATCTCCTCGGTGTCGACGCCGAGCACCGCCTTCTCCTCCGGCTTGGCCGGCAGGACCGTCGCGACGTAGTCGCGCAGCGCGTCCTCGATGGGGGTGTCGTGCCCGGCGCGCTCGCTCATGTACCAGCGGTGCTCGAGCACCTCGTGGAAGATCTCGGCCGGCTCGAGGCGGCCGGTCAGCTCTCGAGGCACGGCACGCGTCACCGGCTCGTAGATCTTGGCGAGCCAGTCGTGCGCGACGATCTCCTCGTCGTCACCCTGGCGGTCGGTCGCGGCGGCGTACGCGTCGAGGTCGTTGAGCAGGCGGCGGGCCTGGTTCTCGCCGACGTCGAGGCCGGTCAGGCGCAACAGGCGGCGGGAGTGGTGGCCCGCGTCGACGACCTTCGGGGTGATGACGATCTCGGTGCCGCCGATGTCGGTCGTCATCGACAGCTCGTCGACGTCGAAGCCGAGCTCGTTGAGGCGCCGGATGCGCTCGTCGACCCGCCAGCGGTCACCGACCTCGAAGCGCTCCGTGCCGGTGAGGGCGTCCCAGAGCGTGTGGTAGCGCTCGATGACCGATGCAGACACCTCGAAGGGGTCGGCGTGCTCCTCGAGGAAGCCCCCGGCCGCGAGGTCCATGAGCTCGCCGGCGATGTTGACCCGGGCGATGTCGAGGTCGTGCTCGCGCTGGCCGTTGGACAGCCGTGCGTGCAGCTCACCGGTCTCGGCGTCGACGAGGTAGGCGGCGAAGGCGCCCGCGTCACGACGGAAGAGCGTGTTGGAGAGCGAGACGTCGCCCCACCAGAAGCCTTCGAGGTGCAGGCGCACGAGCAGGACCGCCAGCGCGTCCATGAGACGCACTGCCGTGTCGGGCCGGAGGTTCTGGCTGTAGAGCGCGCGGTAGGGCAGGGAGAACTGCAGGTGGCGCGTGATGAGGCAGGCGTCGAGAGGCTCCCCGTCGGCCGTCGTGCGACCGTGGACGACACCGAACGGCTCGACCGACGGCACGTCGAGGCGACGCAGGTTGCGCAGCATGGCGTACTCGCGGTCGGCGATGTCGTCCTTGATCTCCTTGACGGCGAGGACGCGCGGCCCGAGCTTGACGAAGCGCACGACGTGTCGCGAGATGCCACGGGGCAGCGCGGCGAGGTGGCTCTCGGGCCACTCCTCCAGCGGTGTCGACCACGGCAGGTCGAGCAGGGCGGACTCGGGCCTGGCGGTGGTGATCTCGAGCGTCACGCGTTCATCGTGGCACGGTCGCGCGACAGGCGTCGATCAGCCCAGAGCGCAAGGGCGGCCAGCGCCAGGAAGAGGGCGGCGATGAGGGCGCAGTTGAGCAGGGTTCGGCCCAGGCCGATGGAGCCGACGTTGAGGAAGGGGTAGGGGTACCAGTCGACCAGCGGTCCGAGGGCGAGGGTGGCCACGAGCCAGAGGACCGGCCAGATGAGCGAGGGCAGCAGGTCCTCGCGCGTGACCTTGCCGCGCGGGCCGAAGACGGCCCACCCGACGAAGGTGAGGACCGGCACGACGATGTGGAGGAGCCGGTCGCAGACGAGAGAGCCCGTCGTGTAGTTCGGCGACGGGGGGAGTGCGATGGCCGCGACGATCCCGGTCACCGTGATCCCGACCAGCGACGCGAGGCGGACGACCCGGAAGACCTGCGACTCGATGCGTCCGCGCACGATGAGGAACGTCGAGACCGCGACGAGGAAGTTCGCCTGGATCGTGAAGTAGGAGAAGAAGCGCCGCACCTGCTCGGGCCGGGTGGTCGTCACCGCGCTCGAGTCGAGGATGTTGTCGCCCGTCGCCACGAGGTAGAGCTGGAAGGCGAGCGCGAAGACCGCGACGACGAGCGTCGCGACGTGCCAGTACCGCCCGATCGTCGACTTGGTCACACGCGGAGCCTAGGGCTTGCCGAGGTGCCGGTGCCGGATGTTGTCCAGCGTTGCGCCACAACGGCGCCGGGCCGGCACCCAGGAAGGGTGCCGGCCCAGCGGCGTGATGTGGTGGTACGCGAGTGGCTCAGTCGCCGACGCGCAGCCCCGACTCGGCGTTGAAGACGTGCACGTGGCCGGACTTGGGCTTGAGGTAGATCTTGTCGCCCTTCTCCGGGGGGCGGCGACCGTCGACGCGGGCGATGAACGGCACGGCGCCGGCGTTCTCGCCGGTGGCCTCGAGCAGCTTCTGCTCGGTGGAGCCGTAGATGTAGGCGTCGGCGCCGAGCTCCTCGACGACGTCGACCGTGACGGGGATGCCCGACTGGTCGGACGACAGCTCGAGGTCCTCGGGACGGACACCGAGCGTGACGTTCTTGCCGACGTTGGCGAGGTCCTCACGCGCCACCGGGACCGTGTGGCCGTGCAGGTCGACGCCGCCGTCGGTGACCGGTACCTCCATGAGGTTCATGGCGGGCGAGCCGATGAAGCCGGCGACGAAGACGTTGGCCGGGTGGTCGTACATGCGGCGCGGGCTGTCGCACTGCTGGAGGATGCCGTCCTTGAGCACCGCGACGCGGTCACCCATCGTCATGGCCTCGACCTGGTCGTGCGTGACGTAGACCGTCGTGACGCCGAGGCGGCGCTGGAGCGAGGCGATCTGCGTGCGGGTCTGGACGCGGAGCTTGGCGTCGAGGTTGGACAGCGGCTCGTCCATGAGGAACACCTGGGGGGAGCGCACGATCGCACGACCCATCGCGACGCGCTGGCGCTGGCCACCGGAGAGGGCCTTCGGCTTGCGGTCGAGGTACGGCGTCAGGTCGAGGATCTTGGCGGCCTCCTCGACGCGCTTGCGGATCTCCGCCTTGTCGACGCCGGCGATCTTGAGCGCGAAGCCCATGTTGTCGGCGACCGTCATGTGCGGGTAGAGCGCGTAGTTCTGGAAGACCATCGCGACGTCGCGGTCCTTGGGGGACAGGTTCGTCACGTCGCGGTCACCGATGAGGATGCGTCCGCCGTTGACCTCCTCGAGGCCGGCGAGCATGCGCAGGGAGGTGGACTTGCCACACCCGGAGGGGCCGACCAGGACGAGGAACTCCCCGTCCGCGATCTCGATGTTGAGCTTGTCGACGGAGGGAATCGGGTTCCCGGGGTACTGCCTCGTCGCGTTGTCGAACGTCACTGTTGCCATGGCTTCTTTGCCTTCCTTCACCGGCAGGAACGTGCCGGACGATCCGTTGTAAAGGTGTGCCTGCCCGGGTGAGCAGGCCTCGTCATCATGACCCATGCCCGCCCCGAAGGCCACCCCTGGTCCATCTGCACCCCTCTGACCTGCGGATTCGTGTCGTGTCCAGAACGTTGCAAAAAATTGCAGCAAGCGGGTTCCCGCTGTCTGCAACTTCTTGCTAGATTCCGGGGCACCGGTGGCGGCGTGTGCCACCTGGCTTCAAAGGAGAATCCATGCACAAGCGTGCGCTCGGCGCTGCTGCCGTCACGGGTGTTGCCGCCCTGGCCCTCAGCGCCTGCGGTGGGTCCAGCCCCACCACCCCGTCCGACACCGGCGCCGCCGGCACGAGCAAGGCGGCGACGACCACCGGTGTCCCGGAGACGCCGAGCGGCACCGCTGCTCCCGTCCGTGACGCCAACGTCGACCTCGTCATCTGGACCGACGCCGACCGCTCGAAGGCCGTGCAGAAGTATGCCGACCAGTTCGCCGCCGAGAACGGTGTGACCGTCAAGGTCCAGATCTCGACCGACACCCGCGCCCAGTTCAAGGACGCGACCAAGGTCGGCAAGGGCCCCGACGTCATCGTCGGCGCCCACGACTGGCTCGGCGAGCTCGTCCAGAACTCGACGGTCGCGCCGGTCAACCTCAGCTCCGACGTCGCGGCGAAGTTCCTGCCGAAGGCGATCGAGGCGACGAAGTTCAACGGTCAGTCCTACGGCGTGCCCTACGCCGTCGAGAACATCGGCCTCATGTACAACAAGGACCTCGTCCCGAACCCGCCCAAGACCATGGACGAGCTCGTCGCCACCGGCGAGAAGCTCGTCAAGGAGGGCAAGGCCAAGCAGGTCCTCAGCCAGTTCGTCTCCAAGGTCGGCAACGCGTACTTCGCCTACCCGTACCTCTCGGCCTTCCCCGAGGGCGGCATCTTCGCGATCAAGCCCAACGGCGACTACGACCCGAACAAGGTCATCGTCAACACCCCTGACTCGATCAAGGGTGGCGACGCCCTCGCCGCGCTCGGCAAGAAGAAGGTCCTCTCGACCAACGTCGACGACACGAACCAGGACGCGCTCTTCGACACGAAGGCCGCGCCGTTCATGATCTCCGGTCCGTGGAGCGTCGCCAAGGCGAAGGAAGCCGGCATCAACTACGGCATCGCCCCGCTGCCGAGCCTTACCGGTGGCGGCGCCATGCGTCCGTTCCTCGGTGTCCAGATGTTCTACGTCTCGAGCAAGGCCAAGAACGCCGCTCTCGCGCAGGAGTTCGTCACGAACTACATCCCGCGCAAGGACGTCCAGCTGGCCCTCTTCGAGGTCGGCAAGCGTCCGCCGGCCCTCAAGGAGGCCTACGCCGAGGTCGCCGCGAGCGACCCCGACGTCAAGGCGTGGTACGAGGCCGGCATCGACGGCTCGCCGATGCCGAACATCCCCGCGATGAACTCGGTCTGGGGCCCCTTCGGCCAGGCGACCGCCGACATCATCGCCGGCAAGGCCGGCGCCAAGGAGCGTCTCGACGCTGCTGCCAAGGAGATCACGGCGAACATCGCCAAGGGCTGAGCTCCTTAGTCTGACAAGGGTTTCCGGGGTCCGTCCTGAGGGCGGACCCCGGGATCCCGGCCCGGGCACGGGCCATCGGGGAGCTCCGCGAGGGCTCCCCTTCGTGCACCTACGGCAACGGCGCCGGGTCGGCGCAAAAGGATGTGTCACATGACCAAGCCCATCGCTCTCGCGATCAAGTGGGTTCTCATCGTCGCGACGTTGGCCGGCATCCTGTGGATCGCCACCAAGCTCGCGCAGGCAGGCAACACGACGGCCGTCGTCATCGCGGGACTCGTGGGGATGGGCATCCTCGTGGTCTATGCGACGAGACGTTCGGTCCCGCTCAAGTACCTCGTCCCGGGTCTGATCTTCATGACCCTCTTCCAGCTCTGGCCGGTCATCTACACCGCGAGCCTGTCGACGACGAACTACGGCGACGGACACCTCTACAGCAAGCAGGAGTCGGTCACCGACATCATCGCCCAGTCGGTGCGTGAGGTCCCTGACACGCCCCGCTACAAGATGTCGGTCGCGACCGCCGAGGGCGGAGACCCCACCACCGCAGACCTCGTCCTGCTCCTCACCAAGCCCGACGGCAGCACGTACGTCGGCGACAAGACCGGTCTCAAGCCGCTACCCGCGACCGGTGTCGAGAAGACCCCCATCGGCAAGATCACCAAGGCGCCCGGCTACACCGTCCTCACCGCCAAGCAGGCGAACGCCAGGAGCAAGGACCTGTCGGCCATCGCGGTGCCGACGAGCGACGGGGGTGGCATCAAACCGGTGGGTCTCTCCGAGGCCTTCGAGGGCAAGGCCACGGTCACCTACGACCCGGCCGCCGACAAACTGACCGACACGTCCACGACTCCGGCCACGGTGTACGAGCCCAAGGATGCCCGCTGGGTCAACGTCGCCGACCCCAGCCAGTCCTTCCCGCAGGGTTGGAAGGAGGGCGTCGGCCTCGCGAACTACTCGCGCATCTTCACCGACAGCACGATCCGCAGCGGCTTCCTCGGCATCTTCATCTGGAACATCGCCTTCGCAGTCCTGTCGGTGCTCACGACCTTCCTGCTGGGCATGCTCATCGCACTGCTCTTCAACGACCCGCGCCTGCGCGGCAAGTCCATCTACCGGTCGCTGCTGATCCTTCCCTACGCCCTGCCGTTCTTCGTGACGGCGCTGGTCTGGAAGGGCATGTTCAACCAGGACTACGGCATCATCAACCAGACGCTGGGACTGGACGTCGACTGGCTCGGAACGACGGGCGGAGCCCGTGCCGCAATCCTCATCACGAACCTCTGGCTGGGCTTCCCGTACATGTTCATCGTGTGCACGGGCGCGCTCCAGTCGATCCCGCAGGACGTGCGTGAGGCGGCGACCATCGACGGCGCCAACGCCTTCCGGACACTCCGCTCGATCATCATGCCGTTGCTGCTCGTGGCCGTCGGCCCGCTGCTGCTCGCGTCGTTCGCGTTCAACTTCAACAACTTCGGGCTCATCTACCTGCTCACCAAGGGTGGCCCGTTCAACGGCGCCGACACGAGCATCGGCTCGAGCGACCTGCTCATCACGTACGCGTACCGCCTGGCCTTCTCGGGCAGCGCGCCCAACTACGGCTTCGCGGCCGCGGTGTCCGTGATCATCTTCCTGCTCGTGGCGCTGATGAGCATCCCGGGCTTCCGTCGCACCAAGGCCCTCGAGGAGGTCAACTGATGGCGACCGTCAACGCTCCCGTCCCTGCCGACCCGCGCATGGACACCCGCATCGCGGAGGAGACCGGTGCCAGCACGCCGGCCTCGCCCAAGCGTGGCGGTCTCGGCGGCTCGGTGTGGTGGCGCCACGCCCTGGGCATCCTCGCCCTGATGTGGGCGCTCTTCCCGATCCTCTTCATCTACTCGGCCGCGACGAACCCCAGCGGCACGCTCAACACGGCGAGCCTGTGGCCCTCGGGCTTCTCGACGAAGAACTTCGCCGATCTCTTCACCGACAGCTCGCGCCCGTTCTGGACCTGGTACAAGAACTCGATGATCATCTCGCTCTCGGGGGCGCTGGGCGCGGTCTTCATCGGCGCGTGCGCGGCCTTCGCCTTCTCGCGCCTGCGGTTCAAGGGCCGCCGGGGCGGCATGATGTTCCTGCTGCTGACGACGTTCTTCCCGGCGCTGCTCGCCATCGTCGCGCTGTACATCATCTTCGCGGGCATCGGTGACGTGCTGCCGGCCCTCGGCCTCAACACGGTGGCCGGCCTCACCCTTGCCTACCTCGGTGGGGCGCTCGGGGCCAACGTGTGGCTCCTCAAGGGCTACTTCGACACCGTGCCGCGCGAGCTCGACGAGGCGGCGATCGTCGACGGCGCAAGCCACGTTCGCATCTTCTTCACGATGACGCTGCGCCTGGTCATGCCGATCCTCGTGACGGTCTTCATGCTCGTCTTCGTCGGCCTCTACGGCGAGTTCATGCTGGCGAGCGTGTTCCTCACCGACGTCGACAACCAGACGCTCGGTGTCGGCCTCTACGGCATGACGCTCGGCAACGACGCGAACACCCTCTTCGGGCGGTTCACGGCCGGTGCCCTGCTCGGCTCGATCCCCGTCATGCTGCTCTACCTCGCCTTCCAGCGCCAGCTGGTCGGTGGCCTGACCACGGGATCCGTGAAGTGACGCCTGCCCCGACCCGCCAGCTGACGTGGCTGAGCCAGCCGCACCACGACGGGTCGGGGCGGTACGTCTCCAACCAGGCGCCCCGCCTCGGCGACCGCGTCGACGTGCTCGTGCGCGTCCCGCTCGAGGCCGGGGTCGAGGCCGTCCACGTGCGCACCTCGCCCGACGGCGAGGCGACGTTCACGGTGGCGCGCAAGGTGCGCACCACGGGCGCCGACGACTGGTGGCGTGCCACCCTGACCTGCCACAACCCGGTCACGAACTACCGCTTCCTGCTCACGGCCGGCCCGACGAAGTACGCGTGGCTCAACGGGACCGGCGTCCACGAGCGGGACGTCCCCGACGCGAGCGACTTCCGGCTCGTGGCGCACGCCACCCCGCCGCCCGAGTGGGCACTGGGGTCGGTCGTCTACCAGATCTTCCCCGACCGCTTCGCGCGCTCGAAGGGTGCCGACAAGCACGAGACGCCCGACTGGGCCGTCGCCGCGGCCTGGTCCGACCCGGTCGACCTCAGCCCGAAGGGCGTCGGCCACCAGCTCTACGGCGGCGACCTCGACGGCATCACCGAGCACCTCGACCACCTCGAGTCGCTCGGCGTCGACGTCGTCTACATGACGCCCTTCTTCCCGGCGCGCTCCAACCACCGCTACGACGCGTCGTCGTTCGAGCAGATCGACTCGCTCCTCGGTGGGGCCCCTGCCCTGCGCCGGCTCACCAAGGCAGCCCACGATCGCGGCATGAAGGTGATGGGCGACTTCACGACGAACCACACGGGCAACGCCCACGAGTGGTTCCTCAAGGCGGCCGGTCCGGGCGGGAAGAACACGCCTGAGCGGGACTACTACATCTGGGAGGACGGGACCTACGTCGCCTGGCTCGGCGTCCCGTCCCTGCCGAAGCTCAACCACCTGAACGCCGCCCTGCGCCACCGCATCTTCGAGGACCCCCAGGGGGTCGTACGCAAGTGGCTGGGCCGCTCGGGCGGGCTCGACGGATGGCGCGTCGACGTCGCGAACATGACCGGTCGCTGGCGTGCCACCGACGTCAACCACGACGTCGCCCGACAGATGCGTGACGTCATGGGCCGGGTCGCGCCGGACGCCCTGCTCGTCGGGGAGCACTTCCACGACTACACGCCCGACATGCCCGGCGACGGCTGGCACGGCGTCATGAACTACGCCGGCTTCTGCAAGCCGACGTGGACGTGGCTGCGAGAGGAGCCGAAGGACCCGCGCTTCCTCGGTGCCCCCGTGCCGCTGCCGCTCCTCGAAGCCGGTGCGGTCGTCGAGACGATGCGTGACTTCACGTCACGGATCGCCTGGCAGTCGCTCGTCCATTCTTTCAACCTCGTCGGGTCCCACGACGTGCCGCGGATCCGCACCCTCGTCGGCCCCGACTCCGTCGAGACGGCGGTCGGCCTGCTCATGACCTTCCCGTCGATGCCGATGATGACCTACGGCGACGAGATCGGCATGGAGGGAACCTTCGGCGAGGACGGTCGCCGTCCGATGCCGTGGGACGAGAACGCTTGGGACGCAGACGTGCTCGCGGTCTATCGGGGCCTGATCCAAGCACGCCAGCGCTCGGTCGCGTTGCGACGCGGAGGCCTGCGCTGGGTGCACGCCGAGGGGGATGCCATGGTCTACCTCCGCGAGACGCTCGACGAGGTGGCCCTCGTGCACGTGGCGCGAGCGGCGCACGAGCCCGTCGTCCTCGACCCGCGACACCTCGCGGGCATCGAGTCCGGCACACCGGCATACGGACTCGCTCCGAAGGTCGGCAAGCGTGCTGTCACACTGAGCGCCAGCGGGCCCGGGGTCAGCATCTGGACGTGGCGCCCGACCGACGACGGTCCACGACACGTGCGACGAAGGGGGAGGTGAGATGAAGGCAAGACTGCGTGACATCGCCGATCAGGCGAGCGTGTCGGAGGCCACCGTGTCACGGGTGCTCAACGGCAAGCCCGGGGTGGCCGAGTCGACCCGCCAGGCCGTGCTGACGGCGCTCGACGTCCTCGGCTACGACCGGCCGAGTCGCCTGCGGCGCAAGAGCGCCGGGCTGGTGGGGCTCATCGTCCCCGAGCTGACCAACCCGATCTTCCCCGCGTTCGCGCAGATCATCGAGAACTCCCTCGCGCAGAACGGCTACACCCCGGTGCTGTGCACCCAGGTCGCCGGGGGAGTCCACGAGGACGACTACGTCCAGATGCTCCTCGAGCGCGGCGTCGCCGGCATCATCTTCATCTCCGGCCTGCACGCCGACACGACGACCGACTCGGCCCGCTACGTCGCGCTGCGTGACCGCAACCTGCCGCTCGTGCTCGTCAACGGCTACATCGAGGGGGTCGACGCGCCCTTCATCAGCAACGACGACGTCGCCTCGATGGGGCTCGCGCTCGAGCACCTCGTGAGCCTCGGGCACCGCGAGATCGGCCTCGCGGTCGGACCCGACCGCTACGTGCCGGTCATCCGCAAGATCGCCGGGTTCCGCCACTCGATGCAGGAGCTGACGGGTCGCTCCGACGTCGACGACCTCATCGAGCGCTCGCTGTTCAGCGTCGAGGGCGGCGCGACCGCGGCCGGCCGCCTCCTCGACCGCGGCGCCACGGCCGTCGTGTGCGGCTCGGACCTCATGGCGCTCGGTGCGATCCGCGAGGCTCGCAAGCGCGGTCTCAACGTGCCGCGCGACTTCTCGGTCGTCGGCTACGACGACTCGACGCTCATCGCCTTCACCGACCCGCCCCTGACGACGGTTCGCCAGAGCGTCAACGCGATGAGTGCTGCGACCGTGCGCGCCCTGCTCGACGAGATCGCCGGGCAGCCTTCTCCCCGAGCGGAGTACGTTTTCCGCCCCGAGCTCGTGGTCCGCGGGTCGACCGGCGCCGTCCGACGCCACTGAGGGGCGTCACCCGACGCCAGCGGACGGCATACCTGCCCTGACCGCCGGCCACCCGACGAACCCCGCCCCGGCGGAGTTGTGACGGTAGATCAGCGGCGAGGGCCGCCACACGTCCGCCCGGGTGGGGTTGCGGTGGCGGGCGTATGCCGGGTGGCCCGGTCGCGTCGGTCAGGTCGGGGTGTGGGCGGCGGAGCTGAGCTGCTCGAGACGCGTCAGCAGTGCGGCCACCGCCTGCTCGTCGTCGACGCGATAGCGGGCGGCCGTGGAGCCGGTGCCGACCTTGACCGTGATGTCCTCGGGTCGACGCATCCGCATGAACGCGTCCTCATCAGTGACGTCGTCGCCGAGGTAGACGCGTGCGACGGCGCCGACGTGGCGGCCGAGGGCAGTGACCGCGGATCCCTTGTCCGCGTGGGAGACCGACAGCTCGAGCACCGACTTGCCCTTGAGCACCTTGACACCGGGGTGGTCGAGGGCGACCCGCCGGGCGTCGGCGATCGCGGCGTCGCCGGTCTCGCGCGGGATGCCCCGGACGTGGACGACGACGGCGGCCGACTTGTACTCGATGCCGGCCTCGGGGTGGTGCTCCTTGACGAGGGCCTCGATGTCGGTGCGCAGCTCGGCGAGCGTCACCTCGTCGTCGGGGGTGACCGCGGCCGCCTCCATGGCCTCGCGCACGGCCGGGCTCGACGACTCGGCGCCGTGGCTGCCGATGAGGACGATCGGCTCGTCCTCGGTGATGCCGGTGAGCTCACGCAGCGTGCCGAGGTCGCGGCCCGAGACGACGGCGACGTGCACGCCGGGCAGGCTCGCGAGCGACCGGAGCGTCTCGACGGTGCCCTCGACGGGAGAGGCCTGCATCGGGTCGGCGTCGAACGGCGCGAGCACCCCGTCGAAGTCGGTCGCGACGAGCAGGACGTCCGCGGAGGCCGCGGCCTCGAGGGCCTCGGTGGGCGGTGCGCCGGTGCTCACGACCGCGTCCCGTCCGTCGCGCTGTGGGATTCGTCGCGGGAGTCGCTGCCCGAACTGTCGGACGACGTGCCGGACGACTCGCTGGGCGCCGGCATGAGCGGTGTCTCCTCAGCGTGCGGTGTGGGCCGCGGGCGCGACTCGGCCCCCGGCATCTCGGGCGCCGCGGCGAGCGCGGCGAGGTAGCGAGCCGCCCAGCGCTGGACGTCGTGGTCGGACACGCGGCGGCGCAGCGCCTTCATGATCCGCTGCTTGTCCTTGGCCGGGGTGTTGATGGCGCGCAGGATCGTCTGCTTGAGCCCCTCGATGTCGTGCGGGTTGCACGCGAAGGCCTGGTGCAGCTCGTGCCACGCGCCGGTGAACTCCGACAGCACGAGGGCGCCCCCGAGGTCATGGCGGCACGTGACGTACTCCTTGGCGACGAGGTTCATGCCGTCTCGGAGCGGGGTGACGAGCATGACGTCGGCGGCCTGGAAGAGGGCCGCCATCTCCTCGCGCGGGTAGGAGTGGTGCAGGTAGTGGACGGCCGGGGCGCCGATCTTGCCGAGCTCGCCGTTGATGCGGCCGACGGTCTGCTCGATCTCGTTCTTGAGGTTGCGGTAGGCGTCGACGCGCTCGCGGCTCGGGGTCGCGACCTGCACGAGCGTGACGTCGGGCGGCCCGATGCGACGCTCGCTCAGCAGCTCCTCGTAGGCCTTGAGCCGGTGCCGGATGCCCTTGGTGTAGTCGAGCCGGTCGACGCCGAGCATGAGGACCTTGGGGTTGCCGAGGCTCTCGCGGATCTCGCGGGCGCGCTCCATGACGTCGGGGCGCTTCGCCAGCTCCTCGAGTCCCTGGAAGTCGACGGAGATCGGGATGGCCGCCGCCCGGACCTGGCGGTGGGCGCCCTCGACGGTGACGCGGTCGCGCTTGGTCTGGGCGCCGAGCAGCTGGCGGCAGGCGCGCACGAAGTTGCGGGCGTCGGCCTGGCGCTGGAAGCCGAGGAAGTCGGCCCCGAGCAGGCCCTCGAGCAGCTGGGCCCGCCACGGCAGCTGGGCGAAGAGCTCGACGGGCGGGAAGGGGATGTGGTTGAACCACCCGATGCGCACGTCGGGTCGCAGCTGGCGCACGAGGGCCGGGACGAGCTGGAGCTGGTAGTCCTGCACCCACACGGTGGCTCCCTCGGCCGCGACCTCGGCAACGGCCTCGGCGAAGCGTCGGTTGACCGTCTGGTAGCTCGACCACCACTCGCGGTGGAAGGTCGCGGGCACGATGACATCGTGGTAGATCGGCCACAGGGTGTCGTTGGAGAAGCCCTCGTAGTAGTCCCGGACCTCGTCGGTCGACAGCGGCACGGGGTGCAGGTGGATGCCGTCCTCGTCGAACGGCTCGGGTGCCTCACCGGCGTCTCCGGCCCAGCCGACCCAGGCGCCGGGCTGCGTGCGCATCACCGACTCCATCGCGGTGACGAGGCCGCCGGGGCTGCGTCGCCACTCGACCTCGCCGTCGTCGGTGATGACCTTGTCGACGGGCAGGCGGTTCGCGGCGATGACGAGGTCGTAGGTCGGCCGAGGGGTCGACACGCAATCAGCTCCTGCTGCTCGAGGGGAGGGCACGGCCCTCGACGTACCCAGACCCGGGGGGAGGGGCGCCGCGGGGCGCGATCGGTCTCACTCTAACGAGCGAACGGTGGCGCCCGGTGCGGTCCCGCTCTAGGGTCGAGACAGGGCATCTCTGGTGGAGCGGGTGGCCGCCTGAGGGCATCGCGCCGAGGTGAAGGAGTCGCCGTGAAGATTTCTGACGTGCTGCGCAAGAAGGGCAGCGAGGTCATCACCATCAAGCCCGACGAGACGGTCGCAGGCCTGCTCGGCCTGCTGGCCGAGCACCGCATCGGCGCGGTCGTGGTGAGCACGGACGGCTCGAGCGTCGACGGGATCGTCAGCGAGCGCGACATCGTCCGGCACCTCCACAGCACCGGCACGAGCGTGCTCGAGGCGCCGGTGTCGCAGATCATGACGAGCGAGGTCACCACCGGTTCGGCCGACGATAACATCGCCGACCTCGCGGGGACGATGACGGAGATGCGGGTGCGCCACGTGCCGATCGTCGACGCCGACGGCAGGCTCGCCGCCATCGTCAGCATCGGCGACATCGTCAAGCACCGGCTCTCCGAGCTCCAGTCCGAGCGCGACCAGCTGCGCGACTACATCAGCAGCTGACGCTCCGGAGAAACCGGACAGAACCGACGAACGAGGACACTCCGAGGCTCGCTGCCGCAGGGTTCCTGCCGTGGCGCCCCCGTCGCATACCGTAGGGGTATGACTGCGTACGACCGGACCGAGCGGGTGCCCAACCCGCGGCCCGGCGCGCGCACCGGTGGCGTGCCCGTGGCAGCGCGCCCCGGCGGGCCGGGGTCCCCGCAGCGGATCGGCCCGTACCGCCTCATCGAGGAGATCGGCGAGGGCGGCATGGGCGTGGTCCACCTCGCCCTCGACCCGCGCGGCCGTGCCGTCGCGATCAAGGTCCTGCGCGCCCACGTCGCGCACGACGCCGACGCCCGGCAGCGCCTGTCCCGTGAGGTCGACACCCTCTCGCGCATCCGCGACGCGCGGGTCGCGAGCGTCATCGACGCCGACGTCATGGCGCCCCGCCCGTACATCGTGACCCGCTACGTGCCCGGCCCGGCCCTCGACGAGGTCGTCGAGGACCACGGCCCGCTGGCCCCGGCGGACCTGCTCCGCCTGGCCCGCGGGATCGCCGAGGCGATCCGCGCCATCCACGCGTGCGGGGTCGTCCACCGCGACATCAAGCCGGGCAACGTCCTCATCGAGGACGGCGACCCGGTCCTCATCGACTTCGGCATCGCGCACCTGCAGGACGACGTGCGCCACACCGTCGGCGGGCTGGTCATGGGCACGCCCGGCTACCTCTCGCCCGAGCTCGTCGAGGGTGCCGCCATCACGGACGCCACCGACTGGTGGGGCTGGGCCGCCACGATCACGTATGCCGCGTCGGGCCGTCCGCCGTTCGGCCGCGCCCGCATGGACGCCGTGCTCACCCGCGTCCGTGCCGGTGACGTCGACCTCGAGGGCGTCGACCCGCGCCTCGTGCCGCTGCTGCGCGCGTCCCTCTCTCCCGACCCGCGGCTTCGCCCCCACGCCGACGAGGTCATCGCGGCGCTCGAGCTCTACGCCGCCGGCCGCGCGGCGACCGTGCCGACGCCGAGCGGCAACCCGTGGGACGACGGCCGCGTCAGCGCGACCCCCGGAGACACCCAGGTCGTGCAGCACGGCAGCACCGCCGTCATGCCGCCCGTCGGCACAGCAGGCACAGCAGGCACGGCAGGCACGGCAGGCGCCGTGGGCGCTGGTGCGGCCGCGGGGAACCCGGTGCGGTGGGCCCCGCCCCCGACCGGTCCACGGTCGCCCGATCCCGGCCCGGCGGCATACGACCACGGCTGGGACGACGAGCCCACGTCGCCGGACGACTGGGGTGGCGCCCAGGCCTACGATGCCCGACACGGGCGCGGCGGCCAGGACGTCGAACCGGCTCCGCAGGACGGCTACTGGCCCGACGACGAGTGGGACGAGGACGACGAGCCCGCCCAGCGCGAGGGCGACCCGCGCATCGGACTGCCGATGCGCACCGGCCTGCTCGCCGCCGTCGCGATCGCCTGGGTCGGTGCCCTCATGGCGTGGCCGGGCATCGCCCTCGTCGTGCTCGTCGTCCTGTCGGCGCTCGCCCGGGCCACCGATCGCTCGGTGACGGCGCTCGTGCTGCGCCGCTACGACTTCGGCCGCCGGCGCAGCGACGTGCCCTTCGCCGTCGTGTCGAGCCCGTGGCACCTCGTCGTCGGCATCATCGCAACGGGGGTCGGGCTGCTCCTGCCCGTGGCGGTGGCGCTCGCCGGCGTCTTCGCGGCCGCCCTGCTCCTCGCCGGCACGCAGGGGACCGACCTCGGCCCGGGCACACCGATCACGCTCGCGATCGGCGGTGTCCTCGGCCTGCTCATGCTGTGGTGGGGCCCCGGCGGCGCCTCGCTGCGACGCGGTTCGCGCTCGATGGCGCGGCTCCTCGTGCCGGCCGGCCTGGCCGCGCAGATCGTCTCCGGGCTGCTCGCCGTCTTCGGCGTCGCGGCTGCGCTCGTGGCCCTGCAGCACGGGTCGAGCCTCACGTGGGACCCGTTCACGACGAACCCTTTCGGGAAGTGACGGCTCGGCGCACGAGACGGTGAGCGTGCGGGGCGGGGCCTGTGGGGCGTCCGGGCGGCCTCTGTGCGGGGCCTGTGTGCATAGCGCATCGACCTGCATCTGGGGCTGAAAAAAAGATCACGGAAGTGTCTCGACGTGCCTTGTGCGCTGCGGAAACCTCCCGTACCGTCAGTGCTCGGCGGCCTCGACTTTCGGGTCGAACGGGAGCAGCACCACTCGGCTCCCGGGTCGCTTCGTCGCGTCCGGCTCCACACGAACGCTCCCACAACTTCACATGGACACCCATTTATCCGTTCCCTGAGCGCGCCGAGCCTCGCCAGCCAGGGATGTAGCCCACACCCGTGGGCCGGGCGAGGACGGGGGACCCAGTGTGGCCAGTGAGTGCATGTGTGTCGAAGCGCATGTCAAGAGGACGAGATCTGGTCTCGGGGTGAAGTCGCATCCGCGACGGGGCACCTGACGCCCCAACCCGACAGCTAACCCCGCAGGCGCGCGTCAGGAAGGATCACCCATGCAGTACATGTCCAAGCATGCTGCGGCCAAGAAGATCTCGGCCAAGCAGCGCATCGCGGGAGTCGGAATCGCTGGAGCCGCCACCATCGTCGGTGGGATCGCCACGGGCGGGTCGGCCAAGGCCGCCTCGGTCTGGGATCGCGTCGCCCAGTGCGAGTCGAGCGGCAACTGGCACATCAACACCGGCAACGGCTACTACGGCGGCCTCCAGTTCGTGCAGAGCACGTGGCGTGGCTACGGCGGCACGGCCTTCGCGTCGCGCGCCGACCTCGCCACGCGGGCCGAGCAGATCGCCATCGCGCAGCGCGTCCTCGCCTCCCAGGGCCCCGGCGCCTGGCCGGTGTGCTCGCAGCGGGCCGGCCTGACGCGGGCCAACGGTGGCGCGACGACGAACCCGGTCTCGCGGTCGACCGTCCGCAAGCCCGTGACGACGAAGAAGGTCGTCAAGAAGAAGACGTACGCGACGAAGCCCACGGTCAAGAACACCGCCAAGGGCGCGAAGGTCACCGTGCACAGCGGCGACACCCTCGGCAAGATCGCCGCGCGCTACCACGTGGCCGGCGGCTGGAAGGCCCTCTGGAAGGCCAACGGCGCCCGGGTCACCAACCCGAACCTCATCTTCGTGGGTCAGACTCTGCGACTCCCGTGAGTTCCTGATACAACTGAGCCGGACGGCCTCGCGCGACCAACCCCTGGGTTTGCGCGGGGCCGTCCTTCTCATGTCCGGCGTCGGCTCGCGCCCGGTGTTTGGGCGTATGCCGTCCCGCTCGGTTACGCTTTCGCCCGTCCGCGGCGCTCGCGCCGAGACGTGCTGGCGTGGCGCAATTGGTAGCGCACCTGTCTTGTAAACAGGCGGTTAGGGGTTCGAGTCCCCTCGCCAGCTCCACCGTGACGTGCGAGTCCGGCTGACGGGCCCGCATCTGCGTGCCCACGGCGAGAGGCTCATCCCCGGCGGATGACGCGGGACGGACGAGCGGCTCCTAGCGTTGGGATCGGTCCCCCATCGGACGCACCGATCCATCGGACGCACCTCAAGGAGAAGATGACATGACTCTCAACGTCGACGAGCTCGGTCCGGTGGACTGGATCGTCGTGGAGTTCGAGGGCAGCACCCTCAACGGCAAGATCGCCCCGATCCTCAAGGACTACGTGGATCGCGAGCTCATCCGGGTCCTGGACCTGCTGTTCTTCAAGAAGGCGGAGGACGGCAGCTTCGAGGCCTTCGAGGCGACCGACCTGGAGGACTCGGAGATCGGCGAGCTCCGTGCGTACGAGACCGAGCTGGCCATGCTGCTCAGCGAGCAGGACGTCGCCGACCTGGCCGACACCATCGAGCCCGGCAGCTCAGCGGCCGTCCTGGTCTGGGAGAACCTGTGGGCGGCTCCCTTCGGCGCGGCGGTGCGTCACGCCGGCGGCCAGCTCGTGGCCAGCGGGCGCATCCCGATCCAGGCCGTCATCGCCGCCATCGAGTCCGACGAAGAGGAAGGAGCCTGACATGCCACTCGCAGCCAGGCGCAGGAGAAGGACAGTGGCCGCCGTCGGCGGCGCCGTCGTCGTCGCGCACGGGATTCACCGGCGCGGTGAACGCCGTGAGGACCGGCGCGACGATCGCCGCGATCGCCGCTGACGCGTGACTCGGGCCGTGGGGCCCGCTCAGGGCTCCACGGCTCCTTGCGCTGCCCTACGCCGTCGCCGGCTCCGGTCGGAACGACGTGACCAGCAGGTGCAGGCTGAGGAGCAGGACCCACAACGGGAAGAGCAGGACGGCCCAGACCGTCCGCGGTGGTGCAAGGAGCAGGACCAGCGCGACGACGAACCCCACGGCCACGAGCCAGCGAGGCACGATCCCGGTGCGACGGCCGAGGTTCGTGACGACCATCGTGAAGACCGCTGCCATGCGGATGCCGAACGTCGTCAGGAGGGCCGTGCTGACCGCCCCCACCTGCCGGACGTACTCCGGCGAGACGCTGTCGGGCCCGTCGTAGAGGGCGAGCAGGGCTCCGACGTCTGCAGATGCGGCGAAGAGCATGGCGACGAAGAGCAGCCCCGACCCGAGGAAGGCTGTCGCGAACAGCTTGTCCTCGCGGTGCCCGAGACGGGAACGGATCACCCCGATGAACCACAGGAAGGCGATGCCCGCGTACGGGGTGAGCTGCATCGCCAGCGTGACCCTGCCGCGGCGCTCCGCATCGGTGATCCACGTCGAGCGGCCGCCGGTGCCCGGGAGCGCCAGGTACATGAGGATGACGACCGCCCCCAGGAGCACGGCGAAGGCGATCCCGGCGATGGCCGCCGCCCGCGGTGTGCGGATCTCGTCGAGCACCCGCCCCCGTGGTGCGAGGTCGGCCGGTGACTCGGCCCGACCACGGTCGTCCTCATGCATGCTCATGCTCCAGCCGTGGGCCCGTGCGGCCTTCGTCGGGACCGATCGTGTGACGACCCTGCGGGGGTCGGTGGCGGTTCACTCACGCATCAACATGCCCTGCGCTTCACGTTCCAGGTCGACGTAGGGCTCGCCGCTCACGTCGACGGCGACGCGCCTGATGGTGCCTCCCGTGAACCGGTACGGGCGCTCGCCGGGGTAGTCCTGCGTGACCGGGTCGCCCATGTCGCGGCCCACCGCCAGTCCCTCCCCGGCGATCATGTAGCTGCCGGGCTGGAGCTTGATCTGGCCTTCTCCGACCAGGGTGTCGCCGTGGTAGAGCGACAGGGTGCCGGTGGCGACGGGGGTCTGCTCCGTGCCGTCCTTGACGAACGACGCCGACAGGATGAGGTTCTCGCCGGTGGGCAGGTCCTCGGTCGCGACGACCTTCTGCTCGAACAGGCCCACGAAGCTGTTGACGTAGTGCAGCCGGTTGTCCTTGACGTAGAGGCTGTGTCCGCCGAACCGCGACCCCTGGGCGAAGAGCACGCCCTGGGCGCCCGGCTCGGGGATGTCGACCAGCGCGCCGATGACGAATGACCGGCCGCGCACCACGACGGCCTGGGCCTCGGGCACCTCGGCGTGGTTGGGGTAGTAGACGTACCGGTCGCGCGGGGCCGACAGCTGGGGCCGGGGGGACACGAGGATCTCCAGCGCCGAACGGTCATCGAGGGGGAACCCCTCGTTGGCGCCGGCCTGGGCGTACCAGAGGTTGACCATCTCACGGAGCTTGTCGGGCTGCTCCGCCGCCAGGTTGTGCAGCTCGGAGCGGTCGACCTCGACGTGGTAGAGCTCCCACTCGTCGTCGTTGAAGTGCGACCAACCGCTGATCGTCGGGTGCGTGGTGATGGCCTTCCAGCCGTCGTGCCAGATGCCCCGCGAGCCCAGCATCGAGTAGAACTGCGTCTGCCGCCGCCCGGGGGCCTCGGGGTCGTCGAAGCTGTAGCGCATGCTGACGCCGTCGAAGTGGCTCTGCGTGTGGCCCTTGATGGTCTCCGGGGCCTCGATGCCGAGGGCGTCGAGGACGGTGGGCACCAGGTCGATGGCGTGGTGGTACTGCTCCCGGATCTCACCCTTGGAGGTCATGCCGGCCGGCCACGAGATGACGCACGGGTCGGAGGTGCCTCCGTTGAACTCGTAGCGCTTCCACATCTTGAAGGGCGTGTTGAACGCCATCGCCCACCCGTTCGGGTAGTGGTTGTACGTCTTGGGCCCGCCCAGCTCGTCGAGCATGGCGAGGTTGACGTCGATGTCGTCGGGGATGCCGTTCATGAACAACATCTCGTTGACCGACCCGTCCGGGCCGCCCTCACCACTCGCACCGTTGTCCGAGACGAGGATGACCATGGTGTTCTCCCGCTGGCCCGTCTCCTCGAGGTAGTCGAGCAACCGACCGATCTGGGCGTCGGCATGGGACAGGAAACCGGCGTACACCTCCGCCATCCGGGCGAAGAGGCGCCGCTCCTGCTCGGACAGCGAGTCCCACGGCCGCGTGGTGTCGACGGCCGAGAACGGCTGGCCGTCCGGGCCGGTGCGCGTCTCCGGCGTGCCGATCGGGTTCATCGGTGGGAGCTCGGTGTTCGCCGGGACGATGCCCATCTCGACCTGACGGGCCAGGGTGGCCTCACGCATCGCCTCGTAGCCCGCGTCGAAGCGCCCGGCGTACTTCTCGATCCACGCCTTGGGCGCGTGGTGCGGCGCGTGCGCGGCACCCGGTGCGTAGTAGAGGAAGAAGGGCTTGTCCGGCGCGACGGCCTTGGCGTCCATGATGAACTCGATGGCCTTGTCGGTGATGTCCTCACCGAAGTGGTATCCCTCCTCGGGCGATCTCGGCTGGTCGACCGGGTGGTTGTCGTAGGTGATCTCCGGGTACCACTGGCTGGTCTCGGCCCCGAGGAACCCGTACCAGCGCTCGAAGCCGCGCCCGGTCGGCCAGTTGCGACGCGTCGAGGCGAGGTTCATCTCGACCGTGGGGCACAGGTGCCACTTGCCGACCATGTAGGTGTTCCAGCCCCGCTCGCCGAGGATCTCCGGAAGCATCCCGTTCTCGGGCGGGATGGTGCCGCTGGCGTTGGCGAAGCCACTGGCCCCTTCCGTGATGCACGCCATGGAGTTCCGGGTGTGGTTGCGTCCGGTGAGCAGGCACGACCGGGTGGGCGAGCACAGGGCCGTCGTGTGCCACTGGGTGTAGCGCACCCCGTCACCGGCGATCTTGTCGATGTTCGGGGTCTCGATGGGGCCGCCGTAGCAGCTCATGGCGGAGAACCCGACATCGTCGAGCACGATGTACACGACGTTGGGCGACCCTTCGGGTGCCTTCGGCGGGGCGAACGGGGCCCAGTCCTCCACCGAGTCCCTGATGTCGACGTTGACCACACCACGAAACGGTTGCGCCATGTCATGACTCCTTGCTCGCGACTGCTCACGATCGTCGGCGCTCGCGGATCCGACGAAGGTACGGGTGCTCCTCAGGCGGGGCTCCGCCCAGCATGTGACGGGGACGGTGCCCTGTGCCTCACCCTCGGCGGATGAGAAGGTCGGCGCTCACGCGAGCCGTGGTCAGGGGCGCGCGTCATCGCTCGTGCCGGCCCCATGGCAGTCCGCCCACACGGCGCCACCGAGGCATGAGCATGGGTCACCCGGGCGGCGCTCGGCGTCGCGGACGGCATACCACTCCCTCAGCCCCGTGGCGTCCCGGCCTCGACGCAACAAGGACGCCATGACGCGCATGGGTGCGTCGACGTGTCGGAAGAAGAGCTGGTAGCCCTCACAGAGGTAGTGCAGGCCGGCCTCGCCGTCGGGGGCGGTGAGGAAGCGGTCCTTGGGGCAGCCGCCGTTGCAGGCGAACCGGACGTCGCACGAGCGGCAGTAGGCCGGCAGCGTGTCGAGCTTGGCCTGTCCGAAGGCGCGCTGCTGGGGCGAGTCGACGAGCTGGAGCAGCGTTCGTCCCTGCCTGATGTTGCCGAGGAGGTAGCCCGGCTCCACGTAGTGGTCGCAGGAGTAGAGGTCGCCGTTGTGCTCGAGCGCGACGGCGTCCCCACACGTGCGGGCATGGACGCACAGGCCGGCCTGGTCCATGCCCATCCAGTGGGCGAGGGCGGTGTCGAACATCGAGACGAAGACGTCGCCGACGTCGTGGCGGGCCCACTCCTCGAAGACGTCGACGAGGAAGCGGCCGTACTGGTGTGCACTGACCGTGCGGTGGGTGACGAGGCTGCCGTCCTGCACGTAGAGCGGCCGGTCACCGGACCGGGCGCCCCACCCCGACTCGGCAAGCGGGAGCAGCTCGGCCGTCACCCGCTCCACGATGGGGATGAGCTGCACGAACGTGGCCCCGAGCTCGTCGCGCAGGAAGCCGTAGACCTCCCGGCCGTGGTCGCCGTTGGCCGCGTTCACCGTGGTGAGGGCGTTCCACTCGACCCCGTTGCGCTTGAGCGCCTCGAGACCGCGGATGACCCGGTCGAAGGTGGGCTTGCCGCCCTTGTCGACGCGGTAGGCGTCATGCATCTCGCGTGGTCCGTCGATCGAGACGCCGACGAGGAAGTGGTGGTCGCGCAGGAAGGCGCACCACTCGTCGTCGAGGAGCGTGGCGTTGGTCTGCAGGGTGTTGAGGATGCGCTGACCCGGCGCGGCGAGACGTTCCTCCAGCTCGAGCGTTCGTCGGAAGAAGTCGAGACCCATGAGGGTCGGCTCGCCGCCCTGGAACGCCACCACCACCTCGTCGGCGCCGCGCTGGGCCGCGAGGAGCTGGCCGATGTACGCCTCGTGGACCTGCGGGTCCATCCGGAAGGTGCTGCCCGGGTAGAGCTCGTCCTTGGACAGGAAGAAGCAGTACTCGCAGTCGAGGTTGCAGACGGCGCCGGTGGGCTTGGACATGACGTGGAAGGACCGCGAGGCCGTCAGGGGCGCCGCGGCAGCTGTCCGCCCGTCAGGAGCCGGGGCCACCGTCACCCACCGTCGACGGCCGAGGGGCAGCCATCCCCGGACCTCCGCCTCATGATCGACACCCCCCGAGCGTGACACCGGGCAGGCTGCTGCGGATCATCCGGACGGGGTGAGTGCACCGCGTACGGTGGCCCGCTCACGGGAGTGGTGGCCGTCCGCCGAGCGCGTCCTGGCGAGGCTCTGGACACGGCGGAGCGTCCGGTGCCACGGTGAGCGGCACAGGCCGCCGGGACCGGCGGCCTGGGGCGTCGACTCGCGAGAGTCCGGGATCCGACCAAGGGAGACACGTGAGCGACAGCGTGTTCGTGCTTCACACCGGTGGGACCATCGGGATGGTCGACACCCCGGACGGCTACGCGCCCGTGGCGGGTGCGCTCGCCCCCTATGTCGACTGGATCGTGGAGAACTCGAGAGGGGAGCTGCCCCCGATCGTCTTCGAGGAGCTCGACCCACCCATCGACTCCGCCAACGCGACGCCCGACGACTGGTGCGCCATCGCGCGAGTCCTCCACGAGCGCCGCAGCCGTCACCGGGGGTTCGTCGTCCTGCACGGGACGGACACGATGGCCTACACGGCGTCCGCGCTCTCGTTCCTGCTTCCGTCGTTCGGCAAGCCGGTCATCGTCACCGGCTCGCAGATCCCCGTCGCCCGCACCCGAAGCGACGGGCGGCAGAACCTCATCGGGGCGCTCCAGGTCGCGGCGCGGTCCGACGTCCCGGAGAGCACGCTGCTCTTCGGCGAGGTGCTGCTGCGAGGCAACCGGGCGACGAAGGTCGACGCCTCGGGCCTCGACGCCTTCGACTCGCCACGCTTCCCACCGCTCGCCGCGATCGGCATCGACATCGACGTCCGGCACACCCTGGTGCGCCCCGCCGAGGGCGAACCCGAGCTCCGGGCCGGACGGCTGGGGGAGGTGGCAGCGGTGCGGCTCTTTCCCGGGTTCTCGGCCTCGATCCTCGCGAACCTGTGCCGACCCCCGCTGCAGGGACTCGTCATCGAGGCCTACGGGGCGGGCAACGGACCCTCGAACGACCGGGAGTTCATGGCCGTCGTCGAGGCCGCCACGGCCGAGGACATCGTCGTGGTCGTCGTCACCCAGTGCGTCCGCGGATCGGTGCAGCCGGGGGCGTACGCGACCGGGTCGGCACTGATGCGGGCCGGCGCCGTGCCGGGCTACGACATGACGTGCGAGGCCGCGCTCACCAAGCTCGCGGTCCTGCTCGGCCAGGGCCTCGACACCGGCGTCGTCGCCGACATGATGCAACGCGACATCGCCGGTGAGCTGACGAGGAAGGACGACGTCGAGGTTTCGCCGGTGGGCGGGGCGACCTGAAAGCTCTCGGGTCGGCGCTCAGGCGCGCGGCGTCGTCAGGGCGCGGGCAGGCGCGACCGCCGACTGCGGGTCGAGGGCGTCCGCCGGCGCGTGCCGGCGCCGCCTGACCAGCTTGCCGAGCTCGACGACGGCGGGGAGCGCGGCTGCCAGGGCTGCGCAGACGAGCCACTGGCCCGGCGTGAGCTCGGAGGTCAGCAGTGCCTGCTGCAACGTCGGCAGCTGGGTCGCCAGGAGGAGCATGCCGACCGGAATCAGGGCGATCGCCAGCGCCCTGAGGATCGGGGGCGTGAGTCCGCTGGTGGGGTCGCGCCGGTTGACCACCGCGTTGAACGCGGTGCCCAGGCCCATCACCACGAACGTCATCGTCATCGACACGGATGCTCGCGTGGGGCTCGGCTCGTCCGGCCCGAGCACCAACGGCAAGAAGGCGGCCACGAACAGGACCGCCGCGTAGGCCAGCCACATGACGACGGCCGACCGGTTCGTGATGGTGAGGCCGGGGTCGCGGGGAGGCCGGCTCATGACGTCGGGGTCACCCGGGTCGACGGCGATGACGATGACACCGACGGCCGTCGCGAAGAACAGCAGGAAGAGCACCATGGTCGGGGTCATCGCGACACCGCGGTTGACGTCGAACACGGTTGCCGCGAGGAAGAGGAACACCAGCGAGAGCAGCTGGGTCATCTGGTAGCGCACGTACGAGACGACCTTGTCGTACGCGCGCCTCCCGATCTCGACGGCATGGACGAGCGTCCCGAAGTTGTCGTCCGTGAGCACCATGCGTGCGGCCTGCTTGGTCACCTCGCTGCCGCTCCCCATCGCGACGCCGATGTCTGCCTGCTTGAGGGCGGCGGCGTCGTTGACGGCGTCACCGGTCATCGCGACGATCATCCCCTCCTCCTGCATCGCCCGAGCCAGCCGGAGCTTGTCCTCGGGCGTGACGCGGCCGAACACGTGCAGCATCGGCAGCTGCTGCTTCAGCTCCTCGTCGCTCAGCGCCTGCAGATCGGCGCCGCTGATGGCCCCCGGACCCAGCCCCAGCTCCTGGCCGATCGCCTGAGCCGTGACGGCGTGGTCACCGGTGATCATCCGCACGTCGATCCCGGCCGTCAGGGCCGTCGCGACAGCGCTCCTCGCCTCGGTGCGCAGGGGGTCGATGATCCCGGCGAGCCCGACGAAGGACAGGTCCTGCGTCAGAGCCATGGGGTCGGCGTCCATGGTCGCCACCTCGTCGTCGGCGACGAGGCGAGCCGCGAACGCGAGCACGCGCAGTCCCTTGCCGCCCATCCGCTCGTTGGCCTCCAGGAGGCCGTCGAGCGCCTGCCCGATGGGGACCTGCGAGCCACTCAGCGGACCACCCGCCAGGGTGCAGCGGGCGATGACGACGTCGGGGGCGCCCTTGACGAGCTCGATGAGGTGCTCGGCCCCCTCGAGGGTCACCCGGTGGAACGTGGCCATGAACTTGTACTCGGAGTCGAAGGGCACCTCGGCCAGGCGCGGGTAGGTTCGGCGGGTCTCCTCGGCGTCGATCCCGAGCTTCGCGGCGAGCACCACCAGCGCCGCCTCGGTGGGGTCTCCGATCACCGAGCCGTCGTCGCCGACCACTGCGTCGCTGTCGAGGCACAACCCGAGGCCCAGACGCGTGAAGTCCGGGACCGGCGTGCCGGCCACGGCCCGGATCGCCCCGCTCTTGCGGTAGCCCTCGCCGTCGACGGTGAACCACGACCCGCTCGCGTACAGCGTGGACACCATCATCTCGTTGAGGGTCAGCGTGCCCGTCTTGTCGGTGTTGATCGCGCTCGTCGACCCGAGTGTCTCGACGTCGGTGAGGTTCTTGACCACGGCCTTGGACGCAGCCAGCTGCTTGGCGCCCATCGACAGGAGTCCGGAGACGAAGGCCGGCATTCCCGTGGGGATCGCGGAGACGGCCATCGCCGTGCCCAGCAGCAGCAGGTCCTTGGCCGGCGTCCCGCGGACGAGACCGACGACGACGATGACGGCGACCGCTCCCCAGGCGATGACGCCCAGCACCTTGGTGAGGGTGTCGAGCTCCTTCTGCAGCGGTGAACGCTTTCGCGTGACCGAGCTGAGCATGGTCGCGATCTGGCCCATCTGCGTCCGCTGCCCGGTCGCCGTGACCACGATGGTGCCGGTGCCGCGTGTGACGGACGTGTTCTGGAAGAGCATGTTGGTCCGGTCGCCGAGAGCGACGTCCACGGATCCCAGCGCGGAGTGGTCCTTGGCTATCGGCACGCTCTCCCCGGTCAGCGCGGCTTCCTGGGCCTCGAGGGTGGCGGAACGGACGATGCGTCCGTCCGCCGGGACGATGTCGCCTGCCTCGACCTGCACCACGTCCCCGGGCACGATCTCGGTGGCGGGGACGAGGGAGAGGGCGCCGTCACGGACGACCCGCGCCTGCGGTGTCTGCATCTTGGCGAGGGCGTCGACGCTGGCGCGGGCCGTCAGCTCCTGCCGGGTGCCGAGGGCGAGGTTGAGGACGATGAGCAGACCGACGATCACTCCGGTCGACACCTGGCCGATGGCAAGGCTCACGACCACGACGGCCACGAGCATGATGTTCATCGGATCGCGCAGCTGGCTCGCGGCGACGGCCCAGACGGACGGCGGTCTCTCGGCGGCGATCGCGTTGGGGCCGAAGGCTGCCCGGCGACTCGCGACCTGCGCCCCGGTCAAACCGGAGTCCGTGTCTGAGCCGGCCGCGGCCACGACCTCGTCGGCGTCCAGCGCGAAGGGTGGGGTCTCGGTGTCCGCGCTCGACGCCGACGTGCCGCTCTCGCTCATGGGTCCGTCCCCCGCTCGGGCTGCCTCAACCTCAGCGCTTGTCAGGCTAGTACCAACGAGCCCCCTGCGTGGCAGGTCTGCGGCGCAACGTCGTCCGATGATCCGCTGAGCGGCCGCCATTTCCGTGCGAGCCTTGTCCGCGTGACGAGTCAAGATCCGCATTCGGTGCGCGTCGCCGGGGTCGACCTGGACCTGGAGCGGCTGACCTACGCGACCATCGTCGTGATGGCCGTGCTGTCCGCCTACTCCGGCTGGTCCGACCTGTCGTTCCCATCCGCTGCCGTCGTCGTCGTGTCACCGATCGTGGCCGTGTGCCTGGCGCACGCGTTCTCGGAGGTCCTCCATGAGCATGCTGCGGTGAAGCGGAGGCTCACAAGCGCGGAATGGCTGGCGGTGGCGCGCCGGCAGGTGCACCTCCTGCTGGCCGCCGTGCCCCCGCTCGCCGTCCTGGTCATCGGTCGGGTGACAGCGCTGGGGAACGCCGACACCCTTCCCGCCGTGGAGCTCACCGGGCTGCTGACCCTGGCCTTCCTGTCGGCGGTCGCGAGCAGCCGGGCCGGCCTGCGGGGACCGTGGCTGGTCGCCGGCGCGCTCGCCGGGGGACTGGTCGGGCTCACGGTCATCGCTCTGCAGATCGTCCTGAAGCCGCACTAGTCCGCGGTGCTCCGGATCCCTCGCTGTCGATCGCGCCGGCTCCCGCCGCCGGGCGGGGCGTCCGGCGGAGACCGATGGGCCACCAGATGCGGTCGCCGAGGTCGTAGGACACCGCCGGGACGAGCAGGCTGCGCACGATGAGCGTGTCGAGCAGGACGCCGAAGGCGACGATGAAGGCGATCTGGACGAGGAAGAGTATCGGCAGCACCGCGAGGGCCGAGAAGGTCGCCGCGAGCACGATGCCCGCACTCGTGATGACACCGCCCGTCACCGCGAGGCCCACGAGGATGCCGGGCCGCGTGCCACGGGTGCGCGACTCCTCACGGACGCGCGTCATGAGGAAGATCGAGTAGTCGATGCCGAGTGCGACGAGGAAGACGAAGCCGTAGAGCGGCGTCGACGGGTCGGAGCCCGGGAACCCGAAGACGTGGTTGAAGGCGATCGCGGAGACGCCCATCGTCGCGGCGAACGACAGGACGTTCGCGGCGACGAGGACGAGCGGCGCCACGATCGAGCGCAGCAGCAGCATGAGCACGACGAAGATGACGGCGAGGATCGTCGGGATGATGACCTTGAGGTCGCGCTCGCTGGCGAGGCGCACGTCGAGGTTCGTCGCGGTGGTCCCTCCCACGAGCACGTCGGAGCCGACCCGGTCGAGGGAGGCGCGCAGCGTCTCGATGGTGTCCTCGGCCGCGACGCTGTCGGCGGCGGCGTCGAGCGTGGCCTGCACGATGACCTGGCCGTCGACGACCTTCGGCGGCTGGCCGGGGACGAGCCCCACCTGTGGGCTGCTGACCCCGTCGGTCGACTCGAGCACCGCGACCACGGCATCGGCCTGGGCCTCGGGGGCGGCGATCTGGACGGGGGAGCCGGACCCGGCGGGGAAGTGGCGCGCGAGCACCTCCTGCCCGGTGACGGAGTCCACCTGGGTGAGGAAGAGGTCGGACTGGGCGATGCCCCGCGCGTTGAGCGTCGGCAGGAACGCCGCGCAGGTCGCGAGGGCGAGGAGGGTGACCACCCAGGTGCGCCGGGGGTGGCGCCCGACCATGCCGGCGACCCGGCCCCAGATGCCGCGGGTGCCCACCGCGTCCGCGCTGTGCACGTGGTCGACGTGGGGCACCTGCGGCCAGAAGACGCGTCGGCCGATGAGGAGCAGGAGCGCGGGCAGGAAGGTCAGGGACGCGACGAAGGCGCCGACGATGCCCAGCGCGCCGACGGGGCCGAGACCCTTGGTGCTGCCGAGATCCGACAGGCGCAGGCAGAGCAGGCCGAGGACGACGGTGGCAGCGCTCGCGGCGATCGGCTCGAGCGAGGCCCGCCACGCGATCTTCATCGCCGCCCACGTCGACTCCTCGTCGTGCAGCTCCTCCTTGAAGCGCGCGACGAGGAGCAGGGCGTAGTCGGTCGCGGCGCCGACGACGAGGATCGACAGGATGCCCTGGCTCTGGCCGCTCAGGCTGATCGTGCCGTTCTTGGCGAGGGGGAAGACGACGAGCGCCGCGAGGGACAGGCCGAACACGGCCGAGATGAGCACGGCGAAGGGCAGGATCGGGCTGCGGTAGACGATGAGCAGGATGAGGAAGACGACGCCGAGGGCGACGAGCAGAAGGATGCCGTCGATGCCGCCGAAGGCGATGATGAAGTCGGCGAAGAAGCCGCCGGCACCCGTGACGTGGACGGTCAGGCCGGACGCACCCAACGTCGACGCAGCGGACTCGCGCAGGGCCTGCGCGACGGCATACAACGCGGTGTTCCCGGCGATGGTGTCCTCGGCCTTGTCGGCGAGGAAGGCGACGGGGACGAGCGCAGCCTGCTTGTCCTGGCTGGGGATCGCGAGGGTCGGGGGCGACTGCAGGAACTCGCCGACCGTGCGTCCGGGGTCGGCGAGCTTCAGGCCGGGGATGCCGTCGACGTATCGCTGGACGGCCGCGAGGTCCGCCGGGGTCAGCCCGCTCTGCCGCTCGACCACGACGAGGTAGGGGAGTGTCTGGGTGTCGGTCGTGCGGCCCACGAGCTTGCTCACCGACGTCGACTCCGCCGACGGGGGAAGGAAGTTCGCGTTGTCGTTGGTGGCGACCTCGGACAGCCGCCCCACGAGGGGACCACCGACGCCCCCGATGGCGAGCCAGGCCAGCACCGCCAGGGCGGCCACCCACCGGACCGCGGCACGGCCCTTCGGCCTGCTCGACCCGTGCCTGCCCCCGGATGCGTCGCCCATGGACTCATCATGGGGCAGGCGCGCGCCACAAGGTTGGACAGTCGGCGAAGCACGGTCAGGCGGGCACGTCGGCGCCCGTCGGGTCGGTGTCGGTCTTCGAGACTGCCGTCTCGAAGTACGGGGAGGCGAGGGCCGCGATGGCACCGCCGATGAGCGGCGCGACGATGAACATCCACACGTGAGCCAGCGGCTCGCCGCCGTTGAGCAGGGCAGGCCCGATGGACCGGGCCGGGTTGACGGAGGTGCCGTCGAGCGGGATGCCGACGATGTGGATCACGGTGAGCACGAGTCCGATCGCGAGTCCGGCGAAGCCCGGTGCCGCGGCCCGGCTCGTCACGAGCAGGACGACGAGGACGAGGAGGAAGGTGAGGACGACCTCGAGCACGAAGGTGCCACCCGCGGTGATCGTCGCGCCCCAGTTGTTGGTCCCGAGGGCGCCGGTCTCGTCCTTGACGCCACCGAAGCTCGAGACCATGAGCTTGAGCAGGGCCGCGCCGAGGATCGCACCGACGAGCTGGGCGATCCAGTAGTAGATCGCCTCGGTCGTCGTGATGCCCTTGCGCATGAGCACGCCGAGGGTGACGGCGGGGTTGACGTGGCAGCCCGAGACGGGGCCGATGGCGTACGCCAGTGCGAGCAGCACGAAGCCGAAGGCCACGGCGACGGCGAGCCTGCTCATCGTCTCGAGGCCGACGACGGCGGCGCCCACGGCGAAGAAGACGAGGATGAACGTTCCGACGGCTTCGGCCACGGCCTTGCGCGTGAGGTCAGGAGTCGGGCCGGCAACGGTGCTGGAGTCAGGCATGAAAGTCCTTCCGTAGCAGGGCGAGCGGGCCCGTTCCCCCGGGGCGCTCGTCTTCAGAGTAGGGGTGAGGCGGTGCCGGGTGCAGTCATCTGCGCGCCGCCTCGCGGGGCGCCGGCTGGACCCCGGCGTCGAGCTCTTCGGATTCCCATGGTGCGCCGACCGTTCGGGGAGGACACTCGGTGGGGGACCACAGGGACTCACAGGTCGATGGGGGACTCGCATGAGCGGGTTCGAAGAGACGGGCGACGAGGCGGTCGGGGGTGCCCACCAGCTCGCCGACCGGCTGGCGACGACGCAGGAGCAGCTGCGGGCCACGAGCGACATCCTCAAGGTCCTCACGGCCTCGACGACGGGCGGCGCCGCCAGCCGTGACGAGGTCTTCGACGCGGTCGTCGACAGCGCCCGGCGGCTCCTCGGCGCGCAGGTCGCGCAGATCTACCTCGTGCAGGATGACTCGTTCGTGCTCGCGCGGTCGAGCGGACTGACGCCGGAGTTCGTCGCCTTCGTCTCGCAGCACCCGATCGTCCGCGACCGCGCGACGTTGGTCGGACGGGTGACCATCGACCGGAGGGTGCACCAGATCGAGGACGTCCTCGCCGATCCGGACTACCGTCGCACCGACTTCCAGCGGGTCGGTGGCTACCGGACGATGATGGGCGCACCGATGGTGGTCGGCGACCAGGTCGTCGGCGCCCTCAACGTGTGGCGCACGCAGGTTGCGCCCTTCGACGAGGCCGCCGAGGAGCTCCTGTCGACGTTCGCCGAGCAGGCGGCGCTCGCCCTTCGGCACGTCGAGCTCTTCTCGGCGCTCGAGAGCAGGTCGGCCGAGCTCGCCCGCAAGGTCGACCAGCTCGAGGCGCTCGCCGAGGTGGGGGAGGCGATCAGCTCGACGCTCGTCGCGGACGAGGTGCTGACGACGATCGTCAGCCACGCGGTCGAGCTGTCGGACACCGACGGCGGCTCGCTCATGGAGTTCGACGAGGCGACGGGACTCTTCCGGGTGCGCACGGCCTACGGCACGAGCGAGTACGTCATCGATGCGCTGCGGGCCGCGGAGATCCACATCGACCGCACCTGGGTGGGCCGGGCCGCGCGCGGTCGGCGGGTGCTCCAGATCCCCGACCTCGACGCCGCGCCCGGGCCGCTCGACCCGCACCTCGCCGTGCTCCACGGGTCGGGCTGGCGCTCGCTCGTTGCCATCCCGCTCGTGCGTCCCGACCGGGTCGTGGGGGCGCTCGTCGTGCGGCGCAAGTCGACGGGCTCGTTCAGCGACGAGACGTGCGAGCTGCTCGCGGCTTTCGCGAGCCAGTCGGCCGTCGCGCTGACCAACGCCCGCCTCTACCAGCAGCTCGAGCAGCAGAGCGTCGCGCTCGCTGAGGCCAGCCAGCACAAGTCGGAGTTCCTCGCGAGCATGTCGCACGAGCTGCGGACACCGCTCAACGCCGTCATCGGCTTCTCCGAGGTGCTCCTCGAGCGGATGTTCGGCGACCTCAACGAGCGGCAGGAGGACTACCTCCAGGACATCCACTCGGCCGGGCGTCACCTGCTCGCCCTCCTCGGCGACATCCTCGACCTGTCCAAGATCGAAGCCGGACGCATGGAGCTCGACCTCACGACCTTCCCCATCGACGACATCCTCGTCCAGGCGCTCTCGCTCGTGCGCGAGCGCGCGGCGCTGCACGGCATACGCCTGACGCTGGAGGCATCGGACGGGCTCGGCCTCGTCGCGGCGGACGAGCTGCGTCTCAAGCAGGTCCTGCTCAACCTGCTGAGCAACGCCGTGAAGTTCACGCCGGACGGCGGCAGCATCGTCGTCCGGGCCTGGCGCGACGGTGAGGAGGTCGGCGTCACGGTCACCGACACGGGCATCGGCATCGCGCCGGCGGACCAGGAGCGCATCTTCGACTCGTTCCAGCAGGGCGAGCGGACGGCGTCGTCGAGCGAGGGCACCGGCCTCGGTCTCACCCTGAGCCGCCGCATCGTCGAGCTGCACGGCGGGCGACTCTGGCTCACGAGCACACCGGGCGAGGGGAGCACCTTCGGGATCTCGGTCCCGCAGCCCGACGCCGACCGGGAGGCCGGCGGTGACGTGTGGACGATCGACGTCGAGGACGTCGACGGTCCGACCGTGGTCGTCATCGAGGACGACCCGCGCTCGGCCGAGCTCGTCGAGCTGCACCTGCGTGCAGCCGGTCTCCGCCCCGTCGCCGCGTCGACGGGCGAGCAGGGACTCGACCTCGTCCGGGCCCAGGACCCGGTGGCGGTCGTCCTCGACATCCACCTGCCCGGGATGGACGGGTGGGAGGTCCTCACCGAGCTCAAGAACGACCCGGCCACGGCCGACGTGCCCGTGGTCGTGGTCAGCGTCGAGCCCGAGCGCGGCCGTGGCTTCGCCCTGGGGGCCACGGAGTACCTCGTGAAGCCCGTGAGCGGTGAGCACCTCCTCGCCGCCGTGACGCGGCTGCTGCCACCGCCGCGCGCGGACGAGCAGAGTCCTCGGCTGCGCGTCGTCGTCGTCGACGACGACCCCCTCGCCCTCAAGCTCGTGCGCAGCACGCTCGAGCCGCTGGGTTGGGAGGTGCACACGTGCGCGGGCGGCCAGCAGGCGGCGGACCTCGTGCGTGCGGTCGCCCCGTCCGTCGTCGTCATCGACCTGCTCATGCCCCACGTCGACGGCTTCGCCGTCATCGACGAGCTGCGGCCGCACCGCGACTCCGATGGGCCGCCGATCGTCGTGCTCACCGCGAAGTCCCTGACACCACAAGACCGCTCGCGTCTCGAGGGGCGCATCGCGTTCGTCGCCGAGAAGGCCGGCATCGACCTGCCGGGGCTCGCGCGCCGGCTCGCGACGGTCGCCGCCGAGCACGTGCGGGAGGGGGAGGGGCCGTGAGCGAGCTGCCTGTCGTGCTCATCGTCGAGGACAACCCGCGCAACCTCAAGCTCGCGCGGGACGTGCTGGAGTATGCCGGCTTCTGCGTCCTCGTGGCCACCACCGGTGAGGAGGCGGTCGAGCAGGCGAGGACCAGCCTGCCGGACGTCATCCTCATGGATCTCCAGCTGCCCGGCATCGACGGTTTCGCCGCCCTCGAGCTGATCCGGGACCACGAGCCGACCGCGCACATCCCGATCGTCGCGCTCACGGCGTTCGCGATGCACCGCGACCGCGAGCGGGCCCTCGTCTCGGGCTTCGCGGGCTACCTCGAGAAGCCGATCAGCGTCCGTGAGTTCCCGGCGCAGGTGCGCCGTCACCTGCCCCGACGGGAGGCCCCGGAGCCGTGACGCCCCTCGACGGCGATGCCAGGGTCCGGCCGCTCACGGGCGTGCGGGTCCTCGTCGTCGACGACCTCGAGCAGAACCGCAAGCTCATGCACGCCGTCCTCGAGCCGCGGGGCTTCGTCGTGCGCTCGGAGGCGTCGGGGCAGGCTGCCCTCGAGGCGCTCGCCGAGTGCGAGGTCGACGTCGTCCTGCTCGACGTGCTCATGCCGGTCATGGACGGCTACGAGACGTGCGAGCGCATCAAGGCCGACCCCCGCACGGCGATGCTGCCGGTCGTCATGGTGACGGCGAGCGGGACCCAGCAGCGACTGCGCGCCCTCGAGGTGGGCGCCGACGACTTCGTCACCAAGCCGTTCGACCAGGCCGAGCTCGTGGCGCGGGTCCGGTCGCTGGCGCGCGTCAAACGACTGCACGACACGGTGCTCGAGCAGACCGTCGCGCTCGAGCGCTGGAACGCCGAGCTCGAGACCCGGGTGGCCGAGCAGGTGGACGACCTCGACCGGCTGGGCCGCCTGCGCCGGTTCCTGTCTCCGCAGATCGCGGGCCTCATCGTCGAGTCCGGCGACGAGTCGTTCCTCGAGAGCCACCGACGCGACATCACCACCGTCTTCACCGACCTCCGGGGTTTCACCGCGTTCGCGGAGACCGCCGAGCCGGAGGAGACGATGTCCGTGCTGCGCGAGTACCACGGCGCCCTCGGGGAGCTCGTCTTCGCCTACGAGGGCACGTTGGAGCACTTCGCCGGCGACGGGCTCATGGTGTTCTTCAACGACCCCCCGCCGTGTCCGGACGCACCCGAGCGGGCCGTGCGCATGGCGCTCGACATGCGCGACCGCGTCGACGACCTCGCGTCCGGGTGGTCCCGGCAGGGGCACCAGCTCGGCTTCGGGGTGGGCATCGCGCAGGGCTACGCGACGCTCGGTCGGGTCGGCTTCGAAGGACGCTGGGACTACGCGGCGATCGGGACCGTCACCAACGTCGCGGCCCGCCTCTGCGCGGCCGCTGCCGCCCGCCAGATCCTCATCAGCCCCCGCGTGCGTGCCGGGATCGACGAGCGCTTCGAGACGCGCTCGCTCGGGCCGGTGGAGCTGCGCGGCATCTCGCGGCCCCTCGAGGTCCACGAGGTCATCGGCACCACCGACCGGGAGGACGACCCATGAAAGCGACGACCCAGGCCCCGATCGTCCCGACGGTGGACGGCGGTGGCCTCGACGCGCTCGACGAGGTGGCGCGCGGCCGACTGTTCGACGACCTGCAGCAGGCCCTGCCCGATGTCTGGCGCCGCTTCGGTCAAGCCGACCCACGGGAGTCGGTGGTCGTCGTGCCGTCGATGAGCGTCGACAACCTCACGCAGTCGGCGGGCGCCATGAACCAGGCCATGGAGGAGCGTTTCCTCTTCATGCTGCTGCTCCTGCGTCAGCCGCGCCTCCGGATGGTCTACGTGACGTCGATGCCGATCAACGAGCACATCATCGAGTACTACCTGTCGCTGCTCCCCGGCGTCATCCCGAGCCATGCCCGGGCCCGACTCGACCTGGTCTCGGTGGGTGACTCCTCCCCGCGGCCTCTGACCGACAAGCTGCTGGCCCGCCCCCGGGTCCTGTCCCGCATCACCTCCCTCGTGACGGACCCGGCACGGTCGCACATCGTCCCGTACACGAGCACGACGCGCGAGCGTGACCTGGCGCTGATGCTCGGCATCCCCATGTATGCCGCGGACCCGCGCCTCTATCCGCTGGGCACCAAGACCGGCTGCCGACGGATCTTCGCCGAGGCCGGCGTCGACCATCCCTTCGGCGCCGAGGACGTCCACACCGTCGACGAGGTCGTCGACGCCGTGCTCGAGCTGCACGCGTCGCGGCCCGGCGCGCAGTGGGCGATGGTCAAGCTCGACGAGGGTGTCTCGGGCTCCGGCAACGCCCTCGTCGACCTGACCGCCGTGGACGCGGCGGCCGAGGCGGCCGCGGCGGCCGCGGCGGCCGTGGATCCGGGCGGCGAGACAGGCGCGCTGCGTGCGGTCGTCACCGAACGGGTGCTGGGCATGCAGCTCGAGGACGCACGCATCGAGACCGGTGCCTACCTCGGGCGGCTGGACGAGCGCGGTGGCATCGTCGAGGAGCGCATCGTCGGTGACGAGGTGCGCAGTCCGAGCGTGCAGCTGCGCGTGACGCCCCTGGGGGAGCTGGAGATCCTCTCGACCCACGACCAGGTCCTCGGTGGCCCGACGGGCCAGATGTACCTCGGTGCGCGGTTCCCGGCCGATCCGGCCTACGCGACGACGATCACGAGGGAGGCGGAGAAGGTGGGTCGCATCCTCGCGGACAAAGGGGTGCTCGGGCGGTTCGCCCTCGACTTCGTCGTCGTCCGCCAGGGCAAGCAATGGCAGACCCACGCCATCGAGATCAACCTGCGCAGGGGCGGTACGACGCACCCGTTCCTCACGCTGCAGTTCCTGACCGACGGCACCTATGTCCACGAGGAGGGGCGCTTCGTCACCCCGTCCGGCGCCGAACGCCACCTCGTGGCGACCGACCACCTCGAGGACGAGACGCTCCGGGGCATGGGTGTCGACGACCTCTTCGACCTCGTGGCGCGCGCCGGCCTCCACTTCGACCAGTCGCGCCAGACGGGCGTCGTCTTCCACATGATCAGCTCGATCACCGAGTGCGGCCGCGTCGGCATGACCGCCATCGGGGACACGCCAGACTCCGCCCAGGATGTGTTCGACCGGGCGGAGTCGGCGTTGCTCGCCGAGGCGCGTGCGTCGCTGGCGCCGCTCCCCGTGCCCCTGCGGGGGCGCCTCGGCGAGGGTCTGCGGTGACCGTTCAGGGAGCGATCGAGGCCGAGTGGATGAGGGCACCCACGAACGCCTGGTGCCACGTCAGGCGGGCCACGACGGAGCGGGCCGAGGCGCCGCCGCAGTCGCACTCCCACGTCCACCCGCCTCGGGGCAGGCGCGTCACCCGGGGGTGGTGGTGCGCGAGGTCCGGGTGGACCCGTCGTCGTGCCGTTGTCGTCGTCATGGAAGTGCCTTCCCTCGGTGAGGGGTTCGCTGCCCCTCGTGCT
Source organism: Terrabacter sp. Soil811 (assembly GCF_001429655.1). Taxonomy (NCBI): domain Bacteria; kingdom Bacillati; phylum Actinomycetota; class Actinomycetes; order Micrococcales; family Intrasporangiaceae; genus Terrabacter; species Terrabacter sp. Soil811. Next base: position 827,037 of record NZ_LMSX01000001.1, on the reverse strand, counting down.
GCAGATGTCCCGGTGCGGTCACGTTCTGGTGTCGTCTCCCACGACGGTCCCGCCGCCGCCGGCCGCTGTCTGTGCGCGCGGCGACACCCCGGCAGTGCTCGCCGGCACCGGGACCGGACGGCAGGGCGGCCGTGACCCTCGACCTCGGGCTGCTGTCCGACCTCGCGCCGGCCGAGCGTCGGGAGGTCGTGGCGTCGATGCACCGCCACACGTACGACGCGGGCGACGTGGTCTTCCACGAGGGGGACGCCGCCGACACCGTGCACTTCGTCGTCGAGGGCCGGGTCGTCGCCCGCCGGTCGTCGGAGCAGGGGGACCGGCTGGCCTACGCCGTCATGGGCCCGGGCCAGGCCTTCGGCGAGCTCGCGATGATCGTGCGCGCCGGCCGGCGGACGGCGACGATCGAGGCGGTCGAGCGGACCGTGACCCTGTCGCTGTCCTTCGCGGACTTCGAGCGGCTGTGCGACCGCCACCCTGAGGTCAACCGTCTCCTCGTGCGCCTCCTCGCAGCCCGGGTCAGCCGACTGACCGACGCGCTCATGGAGGCCTTGCACACGCCCGCCGAGCTCCGTGTGGTGCGCAGCCTCGTGTCCTTGTGTGGGGTGTATGCCGTTGCCGCACCGTCACGCTCCCCGGTGACGGTGCACCTCAACCAGTCCGAGCTGGCCGAGCTGGCGGGGGTCACCCGGCCGACGGCCAACCGCGTCCTGCGTCGCCTCGAGTCGGCCGGGGCCGTGGTCCTCGACCGTGGCCGCGTCACCGTCGTCGACCCGCAGGCCCTGCGCCGGTCGGGGACCCACGCCCTCGGGCCCGGGCCGGCCTGACCTCCGCACGAGACACGATGGTGTCTCGGGTCGCGGCCAAACCGACGTCAGCCGTGGATGAACCGCTCGAGGACGCTCGCGAAGCGGTCCGGCTGCTCGAGGTGCGGGAAGTGGCCGGCGCCCTCGAACAGCACGACCTCGGCGCCGGGGAACACCTCGTGGGCGCGCTCCGCGTGGCCGACGGGGATCATCCGGTCCCGGGTGCCCCAGATGACGAGGGTGCGGATGTGGTCTGCGGTCGTCAGCTGCCCGTGCGCGTTGACCGTCTGGCCGCCGGGGTCGATGACGCCGCGGGTCGTGGCCAGGAAGGCCCGACGGCTCTCGGCGTCCGAGAGGGACGTGAAGCCCTTCCACGCGGCCGAGACGTCGGCGCTCGGTCGCCAGCCGAGGCCGCGAACGGCGCGCCCGACGGTCTCGACGCGGCCGCGCACCCAGGCCGAGGCGATGACCGGCAGCACGAGCTCGGCACCGGGGAGGGTCGCCGAGCGCAGCAGTGGGCTGACAGATCTCCCGAGGCCTCCGCTGGAGACGAGGACGAGGGCTTCGACGCGCTCGGGGAAGAGGTAGCAGAACTGCATGGCGATGCCCCCACCGAGGGAGTGGCCCACGAGCGTGACCTTCGCGATGCCGAGCCGGTCGATGAGGTCGCGCAGGATCGCGGCGTGCGACCCGAGCGAGTAGTCGCCGACGGGCTTGGCCGAGGCGCCGTGCCCGAAGAGGTCGGGGATGACGACCCGGTGCTCGGTGTCGAGGCGGTCGACGAGGTGGGTCCAGTTCTCGTGCGAGCCGAGCAGGCCGTGGATGAAGAGGATCGCGGAGCCGTGGCCGGTGTCGACGTAGGAGAGGTCGTGGCCGCCGAGGTTCGCCACGCTCGGCGGGTATCTCAGCTCGGCCTCGTCCCGAGGGTCCTGCGTCCTGGTCATGGTGCGCCGTCCTCCCAGCAGGTGCGTGCGGCCGGGGACTGCGGTCGACCGCGATCCACACCCCCAGCCTCTCTCTCCTCAGGGGGCGTGGGCGCTGCCTGAGATACACGTCACCGCTCGCGGGCCTGCTTGGTAGCGTCGCGGCGCATGATCTACCACCTGGCCGAGCAGGCCCACTGGCAGCAGGCTCTCCGGGACGGCACCTATGCGCGTTCGACGCGCGGCCGCTCGCTCGCCGAGGAAGGCTTCGTCCATGCCTCGTCGGCGGAGCAGTGGCCCGTCGTGCGGTCGCGCTTCTACGCCGACGTCACGGAACCCCTCGTGCTGCTGCACATCGACGAGTCGCGGCTGTTGTCGCGCGTGGTCCGCGAGGTCGGGGACCCGGCGACGGGTGAGACGTTCCCGCACGTCTACGGCCCCGTCGACGTCGACGCGGTCGTCGACACGACGCTGCTCGAGCCTCCGCACGCCTGACGTGTCGAGAAGGCCACGCCCGGTCGGTTCCGTACGTCGAGTGCTCCCGTCATGCGCTCCGTCAGTCGGGTCGGATGCGGCCACGACCCGACTTGACCTCGGAGCGGCGCTTCTTGCCCTCGATCCGCCGCCGCTGCGAGCCGCGCGTCGGTTTCGTGGCCCGTCGGGCCGGCGGCGGGGGAGCCAGGCCGTCGCGCAGCAGGTCGACGAGACGCTCGCGGGCCGCGGCCCGGTTGCGCAGCTGTGAGCGCTGCTCGGAGGCCACGATCGTGAGCCGTCCGGCGACGAGCCGACCGTCGAGGGCGGTGACGAGGCGCTCGCGCTGGGCCGGCGTCAGGGCGGTCGAGGTCTCCGGGTCGAAGACGAGCTCGACCCGGCTGTCCGTCGTGTTGACGCCCTGACCGCCGGGGCCGGAGGACCGGCTGAAGCGCTCGACGAGCTCGCCGGCGGGGATGACGAGACCGCGCCGCAGGCCGGGACCGGCTGCGATCACGAGGTCACCGCCGGGCTCGTTCACACCCCCAGTGTCCCAGCGCTGGCCGGCTCGGCGTCCACACGTGTGAGGTCGTGCCCGTTCGAGCGCTCACTCGACTGGGAGGGTGGAGCGGCGTGGGCGACTCAGCGCGGCGGCATACGCAGGGCGCCGTCGAGGCGGATGACCTCACCGTTGAGCATCGGGTTGTCGACGATGTGGCGCACGAGGTTGGCGTACTCCTCGGGGCGGCCGAGGCGCGACGGGTGCGGCACCTGCTTCTCGAGGACCTCCTTGACCTCGCCCGGCAGGCCGGCGAGCATCGGCGTCTCGAAGGTGCCGGGAGCGACGGTCATGACGCGGATCGCCTTGTCCGCGAGGTCTCGAGCCGCCGACAGGGTGAGGCCGACGATGCCGCCCTTGCTCGCGGCGTACGCAGCCTGGCCGATCTGGCCGTCGAAGGCGGCGATGCTCGCCGTGTTGACGATGACGCCTCGGTCGCCGTCGACGGCCTCGTTGCCGAGCATCGCCGCTGCCGCGAGACGGAGCACGTTGAACGAGCCGACAAGGTTGATGTCGATGACCGTCTTGAACGTGTCGAGCGAGAGCGGCCCACCCCGCCCGATGACGCGGCCCGGTGTCGCCACCCCCGCACAGTTGACGGCGATGCGCAGCTCGCCGAGCGCGGTGGCCCGGTCGATCGCGGCCTGCACCTGGGCCTCGTCGCGCACGTCGGCCGCGACGAAGACGGCGCTGCCTTCGCGCTGCGCGTTGAGCTCGTCGACGAGCGCCGGGGCCGTGGAGCCCTCGAGGTCGATGATGACGACGGTGGCGCCGTCGGCGACGAGGCGGCGAGCGGTGGCACCGCCGAGGCCGGAGCCACCACCGGTGACGACGGCGACGGTGGACGAGTTCAGCTGCATGACAGGCCTTTCGGGCGTCGGGAGGTCAGCGGGAGCAGATGCCGGTCGGCGTCAACGGGCGAGGAGCTGGCGCGAGATGACGAGGCGCTGGATCTGGTTGGTGCCCTCGAAGATCTGGGTCACCTTCGCCTCGCGCATGTAGCGCTCGAGCGGGAAGTCCTCGGTGTAGCCGGCGCCGCCGAGCACCTGGACGGCGTCGGTGGTCACCTTCATGGCCGCGTCGGTGGCGATGAGCTTGGCGACGGCGGCCTCCTTGCCGAAGCCGCGGCCGGCGTCCTTGAGGCGGGCCGCGTGGAGGTAGGTGGCACGGGCCGAGGTGACCGCGGCCTCCATGTCGGCGATGAGGAAGGCGAGTCCCTGGAAGTCGGCGATGCGTCGGCCGAACTGCTGGCGCTCGGTCGCGTAGTCGGCGGCGGCGTCGAGGGCGGCCTGGGCCAGGCCCGTGGCGGCAGCGGCGATGCCGAGGCGTCCCGCGTCGAGGGCCGACAGGGCCATCTTCATGCCGTCGCCCTCGCGGCCGACCAGCCGCGCGCCGTCGACGGGGACGCCGTCGAACATGACCTGGGCGACGGGGTCGCAGTGCAGGCCCATCTTGCGCTCGGGCTCGGCGAAGGTCAGGCCTGCGGCGTCACCGGGGACGATGAAGGTCGACAGGCCCTTGCCGCCGTCGTCGGACGTGCGGGCGAAGGTCGTGTAGTAGTCGGCGTGCCCGGCGTGCGAGATCCACGCCTTGGTGCCCTTGAGCGACCAGCCGTCGTCGGTGCGGGTCGCCCGCGTCGTCATCGAGGCGATGTCGGAGCCGGCCAGGGGCTCGGAGAGGCAGTAGGCACCGAGCTGCTCGCCCGAGAGCATCCCGGGCAGCAGGGCCTCCTGCTGCTCGCGGGTGCCGAAGGTCGCGACGGGGTAGGCCGTGAGGCTGTGCACGCTGACGCCGACGGCCACGCTCATCCAGACGGACGCGATCTCCTCGACGACCTGGAGATAGACCTCGTAGGGCTGGTCGGCCCCACCGAACTCCTCGGGGTAGGGCAGCGACAGCAGGCCCGCCCGGCCCAGGGTGCGGAAGGTCTCCTCGGGAAAGGTGCGGGCGCGTTCGGCGTCGTCGACCTTCGGCGCGAGGTCCTTGCGGCAGATCTCTCGCGTCAGCTCGATCAGGTCGGTGGCTTCGTCGGTCGGCATCAGCCTCGTCGCTGGCATGGATCGATACTAGGACGTCCGAGCATTTCGTCCAAAGTGTGAGACGGACCCGGTGGTCGAGGGGTTAGCCGCTTGTTAGGCCGCGTCGGTTCAGTGGCTCGTACAGGGCACCACCTCATCGCTCGGAAGGACACGAGATGTTCAGGAGATTCGCAGTCGGACTGGTCGCCGTGCTCGGCGTCGCAGCCGCCCTCGTCGGCACCGCGCCGAACGCCAACGCCACGGCCCGCAACGGGGTGTGCGAGTCCGGCGAGTTCTGTCTCTACTACAACAGCGGCAACGCCGGGTCGCGCGTCGACCTCGTCAACTCGCAGCGCGACTACGGCACCGGCTCGGGGTGCATCGAGTTCGTCAGCAGCGGCTCGGGCCAGGGCCAGTGCGTCAAGAACAACACGGCGTCGGTCTGGAACCGCACCGGGACGTCGGTCTTCGTCTTCTACAACAGCGACTTCGGCGGCGTCTACGACGAGGTGCCCAACGGCGCCCAGGTCGACCTCAACTCCAACGTCAAGAACAACAACGCCTCGCAGATCATCGGCGACGCGTCGCTGCGCTTCCCGCTCTCGGTCAACCAGGCCGACATCAAGAACCGCACGCCGCACTGGTGCTGGGACAGCAAGGTCAACTGCCACCACGACTACAACGCTGCCGACATCTTCGCCGCGACCGGCACCTCGGTCCTCTCGCCGGTCAACGGGACGGTCATGACGAAGAACATCCGCGCGGGCAGCACCGGCTGCGACAGTGTCGGCAGCACCGTCACGGTCAAGGACGGCTTCGGCCGACTCTGGTACTTCGCCCACATGGACGACAGCCCCGCGCCGGTGGTCTCGGTCGGGCAGTCGGTGACCAAGGGCCAGCGCATCGGCTACGTCGGCACGAAGTACCACGCCCTCTGCACCGACTCCCACCTGCACATCGACATGCGGGTCGGCGTCGACTCGCGCGTCTCGTGCAGCGCGGCCGCGTGCGCGAGCTACGGCTTCGTCAACAACCAGCCCCTGCTGCGCAACGCCTTCCTCGCGCTCCCCTGAGCGCCCGACCGGTGGCCGGGACCGCTGAGGTCCCGGCCACCGCCGTGCCCGGTTGGCCCGGGTCGTCTGCGGAGCCACCACCGACGGAGCCCACGTATGCCGCCCGGCCGGCCCCGCGGCACACGCCCCGGAAACCCCGGCGACGCGGGCACCGCGTGGGCCCTACCGTCGAAGGGTGCTCGCGCTCCTGCGGCGTCCGCTGCGCGAGGCGGACGCGACGTCCACCTTCTACGTGCTGACGGCCGTGGCGGCCTTCGCCTTCGCGGCGTGCTTCACCCTCAACCTCGTGTTCCAGTACCGCGTCGTCGGCCTCGACCCGTTCCAGATGGTCCTCGTCGGCACGGTCCTCGAGGCGACGTGCTTCGTCTTCGAGGTGCCGACGGGGATCGTCGCCGACCTGCACAGCCGCCGCGTCTCGGTGATCATCGGCTTCTTACTCGTCGGAGTCGGCTTCGCCGTCGAGGGCGTCCTCGCGACCTTCGCCGCCGCGGTCGTCGGCAACGTCATCTGGGGCATCGGCTACACCTTCACGTCCGGTGCGCTGCAGGCGTGGATCACCGACGAGGTGGGTGAGGAGCACGTCGCTCCTGTCTTCACGCGCGAGACCCAGCTCGACCTCGCCTTCGGCTTCCTCGGCACGCTGGCCGCGGGCGGTCTCGGTCTCATCGCCCTCCGGGTGCCGATCGTCGTGGCCGGCGTGACGCTCGTGCTCCTCGCCGTGGGCCTCGCGGTGGCGATGCCCGAGCGCCACTTCCACCCGACGCCCCGCGGTGACCGTGAGACCTTCGGACACCTCAAGGACCAGTTCGTCGCGGGTCTCGCCGTCGCTCGCGGGCGGCGGGTCGTGCGCGTCTTCCTCCTCGTCAGCGTGCTCGTCGGCCTGTCGAGCGAGGTCTTCGACCGGCTCTGGCAGGTGCGTGTGCTCGACACCTTCGCGATGCCGTCGTTCCTCGGCAGCGATCCCGCCGTGGCGTTCACCGTGTTCGCGCTCATCGGGTCGGTCATCTCGCTGCTCGCGTCGGGTGCGAGCAGCCGCTGGCTCCCCGCCCGGGTGGTCGAGGAGAACCGGGACTGCCGGTCGCCCTCGCTGCCGCGGCGCAGGTCGTCGCCGTCGTCGGGGTCGCGCTGCTCGGCAACCTGTGGCTCGTCCTCGCGGCGCTGTGGCTGCACAACGCGAGCAGCGCCTTCAGCGCGCCGATCCAGGCGACATGGCTCAACCGCAACCTCGAGTCGTCGTCGCGGGCGACGGTGCTGTCGATGAACAGCCAGGCCAACGCGATCGGCCAGGTCACGGGCGGGCCGCCGCTCGGGGCGCTCGCGACGCGGACGTCGATCCCCGTCGCGCTCCTCGTGGCGGCGGTCGTGCAGCTGCCGTCCGTGCTGGCCTTCCTCCGCGTCCGCCGCACCACAACGCCGTCGAGTGGGCGGTCCGTCACACTCGAGTGGCCTCCCGGCCCCACGCGTACCACCCCCGACATGGGGCCAGAGTGACGCAGCGGCCACTCGAGTGGAAGAGGGTGGAGGGTCAGGCTCAGCGCGGGTAGGTGCGCACCTCGGTGGCCTTGACGGCCGCCCAGACGTCGTGGCCGACCTGCAGCCCCAGCGCCGTGACCGACTCGAGCGTCACCTCGGCGGTGAGCGGCACCTCGCCCACGAGACCGATGCGGGCCGACTGGCCCTGCATGGTCACGGACGCGATGCGCAGGCGCCAGGCGTTGCGCGGCGACCCTTCCGGGTGGTGACGGTGCAGCGACACGGCGCTCGGTGGGACCGTCGCCCACACGGCCCCTTCGGTCGGGCTCGTGGTGACGATCAGCCCACCGTCCGCGGTGTGCACGTGACCGTGCGAATCGCCTTGTGCGGCATACAGATTGAGCCCGACGACGGTGCCGACGTAGGCGCTCCGGGGCTCGCTCAGCACCTCGGCGGGCGTGCCGAACTGCGTCACCCGACCGTCCTCGACGAAGACGAGGTGGTCGGCGAGCGTCAGCGCGTCGAGCGGGTCGTGGGTGACGAGCACCGTGACGCCGTCGTATGCCGTGAGGCGGGCTGCGAGGTCGCTCCGTGTCCGTGCGCGCGTGTCGGGGTCGAGGGCCGCGAGCGGCTCGTCGAGGAGCAGGAGCGCCGGGTCGGTGGCCAGGGCGCGGGCGAGGGCCACGCGCGCCTGCTGTCCCGACGAGAGCTCGCGGGGGCGCGAGGCGGCTCGGTCGGAGAGGCCGACGCGCTCGAGCTCGGTGCGGGCGCGGTCTCGCGCCTCGTGCCGCCCGACGCCGCGGCTGCGCGGGCCGTAGGCGACGTTGTCGAGGGCGCGCAGGTGGGGGAAGAGCAGGCTGTCGGCGAGCATGAGCCCGACGGCGCGCTGCTCCGGGGCGAGGCGGTGCCGTCCGTCGTCCCACACCTGGCCGCCGACCCGGACGTGGCCCTCGGCGAGGTGCAGCACGCCGGCGAGTGCGAGGACCGTGGTGGTCTTGCCGCCGCCGTTGGGGCCGAGGACGCCGATGACCTGGCCGGGCTCGGCGGTCAGGGCCACGTCCACCTCGATCTCGCCGCGGGACAGGCGGATCCGCGCATCGAGTCCGGCGCCGACGCGGCTCGCGGCGCTCATCGGAGCCACCGCCCGCGCAGCACGCCGAGCACGAGCACGCTGACCGCGAGCAGCATGATGCTGATCGAGACGGCCACCTGCGGGTCGCGCTCGAGCTCGACGTAGACGAGCAGCGGCAGGGTCTGGGTGCGACCCTGGAAGTTGCCGGCGAAGGTGATCGTGGCGCCGAACTCGCCGAGCGCCCGCGCCCACGCGAGGGCGAGTCCGCTCGCGATGCCGGGCAGCACGAGCGGGATCCCCACGGTGCGCAGGTAGCGCACGTCGCTCGCCCCGAGCGTGCGGGCCACGGACTCGAGCCGGGGGTCGAGTCCGCGCATCGCACCCTCGACGGCAAGGACGTAGTAGGGCATCGCCACGAAGGTCTCGGCGAGCACGACGGCCACCGTCGTGAACGGGATCTGGATGCCGAAGGGCGTCAGGTACTGGCCGATGAGGCCGTTGCGCCCCCACGTCATGAGCAGGGCGACGCCACCGACGACGGGCGGCAGGACCAGGGGCACGGTGAGCAGCGCGCGGACCCAGCTCGTGGCCCGGTGCTCGGAGCGGGCGAGGAACCAGGCCAGGGGAGTGCCGAGCAGCAGGCACAGGACGGCCGTGACCGACGTCGTCGTCAGCGAGAGCCGCAGCGCCGGCAGGACGGTCGGGGTCGCGAGGTCGGACGGGATGCGGGCCCAGTCCGCGCGGAGCAGCAGCGCCACGAGCGGCACGACGAGCAGGAGCAGTGCGAGCGCCGCCGGCACGCCGAGCGCGACGCGCGAACGCCACCGGGCGGCATACCTCATGTCAGGTCATCCTGCCGGTGGCCGGACGGGGCGCCGCTCAGGGCGCGCCGAAGCCGAACGACTGCACGGTGGCCAGGCCCTCGGCGCTCAGCAGGTAGGCGACGAAGGCCTGGGTCGCCGTGTCGTCGGAGAGCGTGATGACGGGGTAGGAGAGGCTCGTGTTGAACTGCGCGGGGATCTCGACGCCCGTGACGGCGTCCTTCGCCGCGACGACGTCGGAGTGGTAGACCACGGCAGCGTCGGCCTCGGCGAGCTTGACCTTGGAGAGGGTCGCCTTGACGTCGACCTCCTTGCTCACGACGTTGGGCACGATCCGGGCCTTGGCGAAGGTGGCCTGCGCGGCCTTGCCGCACGGCACGGTGTCGGCGCAGAGGACGACCTTGACGCTCGGCTTCGCGAGGTCGTTGATCGAGGCGACGGCGCCGGGGTTGCTCGGGGGGACGGCGATCTCGAGGACGTTGGTCGCAAAGGTCTTCGTGTCCTTGACCATGCCCTGGTCGAGCGGCTTGGCCGCGGCCGTGCCGGCGAGGGCGATGACCGACGCGGGCGCACCGTTGTCGACCTGCTGCACGAGGGTCGCGCTGGAGCCGTAGGAGGTCTCGACGGTGACCCCCGGGTGGGCCGCCTCGAAGTCCTTCTTCAGCTGGTCGAACGACTCGGTCAGCGACGCAGCGGCGAGGACCGTCACGGTGCCCTGGAGGGAGGCCGCCGAGGCACCGGACTTCCCCGGTTGCCCGGTGCCGTCGGCGGACGGGGTGGAGCTGCCGCAGCCGGCGAGGAGCAGGGCGGTGGCAGCGGCGAGGGCGGCGACGGTGGGCGCGAGGGTGTGGCGGGGGCTTCGGGTGGCTCGCGGGGTTCGGGGGGTTCGGGGGGTTCGGGGGGTTCGGGGGGTTCGGGGGAGCGGCGTGCTCATGCGGGGACCTCCACGACGACGTGGGTCGACTTGACGCTGGCGACGGCGACGGAACCGACCTCGAGCGCGAGGTCGTCGACGGACTCGCTCGAGAGCAGCGAGACGATGCGGAACGGCCCGCACTGGAGCTCGACCTTGGCCATGACGGTGTCCTTCGTGATGGCGGTGACGATGCCGCGCATCCGGTTGCGGGCGGACGCACCCCCGATGGTGCCGACCGCAGCCGGATGCGCGAGCTCCTGGGCCACGGCTGCGAGCTGGGCGCCGTCCACGGTCCGGCGGCCGGCGTCGTCGGTGGACCCGTCGAGGCGGCCGGAGTCGACCATGCGACGCACTGTGTCGTCGGAGACGCCGAGGAGGGAGGCGGCCTCGGTGATACGCAGATGCGGCATGACCGTGACCCTACACCCGCACCTGCGGACATGGAGTGCTTGCGTATGCCGCGTGCGCGACTCGACGGCGACCGCTCGGTGGGTGGGTCGCGAGGCTCGTCGGAAAGGGGGTTGACGGGGGGACGTTCGTGAGTTTTAATCAATGCATTAGTTGATCAAGGAGTTAGTTGACCATGATTCTCTCGCCCGTCTCGGATGCGGACCTCGACCGCGCCTTCGCGGCCCTGGCCGATCCCGTCCGGCGCGCCATCATCGCCCGCCTCAGCCGGGGCGCGGCGACCGTCAACGAGCTCGCCGAACCGTTCGAGATCAGCAAGCAGGCCGTCAGCAAGCACATCCAGGTGCTCGAGCTGGCCGGCCTGGTGAGCCGGACCCGCGACGCCCAGCGCCGCCCGGTCCACCTCGAGGCCGCTCGCCTCGAGGCGATGACGGCCTGGATCGACCGCTACCGGCTCGCCGCCGAGCAGCGGTTCCGGTCGCTCGACGCCGTGCTCGAGCGCAGCACCCCACCCGCAGCACCTGCGGCAACCACGCAGAACACCGACAAGGAGCAGCAGTCATGACCAACTCACTCACCCTCGACATCCCCGCCGGCGTGCCGTGGATCGACTTCACCCGCGAGTTCGACGCCCCCGTCGAGGCCGTGTTCAACGCCCACCGCGACCCCGAGCTCGTCCGCCAGTGGCTCGGCCCGCGGGGCTACGAGATGCAGATCGAGCGCTGGGACTTCACGTCCGGCGGCGGCTACCGCTACACCCACCGCGACGGCGACAACGTCTACGGCTTCCACGGCACGTTCCACACGGTCCGCGACAACGACTTCGCCGTCCAGACCTTCGAGTTCGAGGGCGCGCCCGACGAGGTCGCCATCGAGTTCATGCACTTCGTCGACCTGGGCGACGGTCGCTGCCGGCTCGAGGGCCGCAGCATCGGCCGCACGGTCGAGGGTCGCGACATGATGGTCGAGAGCGGCATGGAGCAGGGCATGGCCCAGGGCTACGAGCGGCTCGAGGAGCTCGTCGCCGCGTCGGCCTCTGCATCCGCATCCGCGTCCGCCTCGGCCCAGGGCTGAGCGCCGTGGACTGGACGCTCGAGGTCGTCATCGTGCCGGTCAGCGACCTCGGGGCCGCGATCGCCTTCTACCGCGACCAGGTCGGGTTCGCCCTCGACCACGACACGAGGAACGAGCACATGCACGTCGCGCAGCTCACGCCGCGCGGGTCGGGGTGTTCGATCGTCATCGGCGACCTGCCCTCGCAGAAGGCCATGGCGCCGGGGTCGCTGCACGGCATCCAGCTCGTCGTGTCCGACGCCGCCGCGGCGCACGCGGAGCTCGTCGGCCGGGGCGTCGAGTGCTCCGAGGTCCAGGTCATCGACCCGCGCGACGGGGGTACGTTCTTCGGCTTCTCCGACCCGGACGGCAACTCGTGGGCCGTCCAGGAGCTCAAGGTCCGGGCCGAGAAGCCGCTCATCCCGCACGAGGCCCGCGGCCGTTTCGGCGAGGGCGTCGAGCTCTGACCGCCGGCCGGCGGCACGACGACAGGGTGTGCCGCCGGTCAGCGCAGGACACGTCACGACACGACACGACACGACACAGACCCGTCACCGAGGAGGAGCCATGAGCAGGACCGTCTTCGACATCAGCCTGTCCCTCGACGGGTTCGTCACCGCCGCACCGCAGACCGCCGAGGAGCCGCTCGGACCGGGCGGCGAGCAGCTGCACGGCTGGCTCGTCGACCGGGACTACCTCGAGCGTGCCGTCACCGACCTCGGCGCCGTGGTCGCGGGCCGCACCACCTATGACCATTCGATTGCGGGCTGGGGCGCCGACGGCCCGTCGGGCGATGCCCGGCGCCCGGTGTTCGTCGTCACCCACGAGGCGCCGGCGCCCAGCTCGGTGCCCGAGGGCGGCGTCTACACGTTCGTCACGGGCGGGATCGAGTCCGCCCTGGACCAGGCCCGCGCAGCGGCCGGTGGTCGCACCGTGACCGTCATGGGCGGGGCGGACCTCGGCCGCCAGTGTCTCGCGGCCGGACTCGTCGACGAGGTCTCGTTGCACGTCGCCCCGGTGCTCTTCGGCCGTGGCACGCCGATGTTCGCCGGTCTCGACGTCGGCCACGTCGACCTCGAGCTGCTCGAGGCGGTGGGCACCCCGGAGACCGTCCACCTGCGGTACCGGGTCGTCCGTCCCGTCCACTGACGCCGAACGACGCGTTCGGTCGTGAACTCAGCGTTCTGCCGCTGAGTTCGTGACCGAACGCGGCGTTCGAGTACGGAATGAGCAGGTGCGCGCGCGCCGACCCGGGTTCCGCTCTGAGGCGTCCGGGCGGCATACTGACGGGCATGAGCAACGTCCCCCAGCAGCGGCTCCTGCAGACCGCGATCCCCGGCCCCAGGTCGGCCGCGCTCCAGGCCCGCAAGACGGCGGCCGTGTCCGCCGGAGTCTCCACCGGTCTGCCGGTCTACGTCGAGCGCGCCGGCGGCGGCATCCTCGTCGACGTCGACGGCAACCAGCTCATCGACTTCGGCTCCGGCATCGCCGTGACGACCGTCGGCAACGCCGCGCCGCGCGTCGTCGACCGCGTCACCGCGCAGGTGCAGGACTTCACCCACACGTGCTTCATGGTGACCCCCTACGAGGAATACCTCGAGGTCGCCGAGGCCCTCAACGACCTGACGCCCGGCGATCACGACAAGCGCACCGCGCTCTTCAACTCGGGCGCCGAGGCCGTCGAGAACGCCGTCAAGGTCGCCCGCCACTTCACCGGCCGCAACGCCGTCGTCGCGTTCGACCACGCCTACCACGGGCGCACCAACCTCACGATGGCACTGACGGCCAAGAACATGCCCTACAAGCACAGGTTCGGACCCTTTGCCGGCGAGGTCTACCGCGCGCCGATGAGCTACCCCTACCGCTGGCCCGGTGGCGCGGCCGACTGCGCCAAGGAGAGCTTCGACGCGTTCGTCACGCAGGTGCACGCGCAGGTGGGGGAGGACAACCTCGCCGCCGTCATCCTCGAGCCGATCCAGGGCGAGGGCGGATTCATCGTCCCCGCACCGGGATTCGTCAAGCAGGTCGCCGACTGGTGTGCCGACAACGGCATCCTCTTCATCGCCGACGAGGTGCAGACCGGCTTCTGCCGCACCGGTGACTGGTTCGCGAGCGAGTACGAGGGCGTCGTGCCCGACCTCATCACGACCGCCAAGGGCATGGCCGGCGGGCTCCCGCTCGCCGGCGTCACCGGCCGTGCCGACGTCATGGACTCCATCCACGGCGGCGGCCTCGGCGGCACCTACGGCGGCAACCCCGTCGCCTGTGCCTCTGCCCTCGGCGCCATCGAGACGATGAAGGAGGAGGACCTCTGCGGCCGCGCCAAGCAGGTCGAGGCCCTCTTCGTCCCGCGCCTGCAGGCCCTCGCCGAGAGGTACCCCCAGATCGGCGACATCCGCGGCCGCGGGGCCATGCTCGCCGTCGAGCTCGTCAACGGCGCCGGCGACCTCACGCCCAACGCCGCTCTGACCGGAGCCGTCAACCAGGCCTGCCACGCCGAGGGCCTCGTGACTCTGACGTGCGGCACCTACGGCAACGTCTTCCGCTTCCTCCCGCCGCTCGCCGCGGGCGACGAGCTGCTCTCCGAGGGTCTCGACATCTTCGAGAAGGCGTTCGCAGCCTCCGTCTGATCCTGCGCCGAGGGCGTATGCCGTCCGGTTGCCGTCCAGCGCAACCGAGCCGAGCGGCATACGCCTCCTGAAGCTATGAGGCCCGCCCCCCACAAAGGGGGCGGGCCTCACTGTCTCACAGGGGGATCCGCGTCAGCGGAGCCACACCTTGACCGTCATCGAGGTGCCGTCAACCTTCTGCACGCCAATGTTGACGCCGTTGTTCGGGACCTTGACGCCGGTGTAGGGCGTCTGCGAGTACCAGAACTGCTTGCCGTCGTTGAACACCGGGGCCGGGGAAGCGCCGGCGACCGTGAAGGGCACGCCGTTCTTGTGGAACGTGAACGTGTCCGACTTGGACAGCGAGAACGGCGCGTCGTACCCGGCGATACGAGCCCGCAACAACGTGCCGTCGGAGAGCTGGCGCGGCGCCGCGTTGGCGTCGACCGGCAGGATCTCGCCCTCACCGGGGTGTGCGCCGGTGTTGTTGTCGGCCTGAGAGAGGTCCCAGTAGCTGACGAGCAGTCCGTCCTGGTACGGGAAGTGCTCGACCTTGTCGCCGTTCGTGTTGAGCCAGCCGAAGTTGTACGGGCCGCTCTGGAGGTACTTGTCGAACGACAGGTAGTTCCGGTTCGAGGCGATGTAGTAGTTGCTGAACTGGCTCGAGGTCTCCCCACCCACGGCCGAGAAGCCGGCGAGGGTCCACCCCTCGGTGCCGTTCTCGGCGCCTGAGTCGACGATCGTGGCGCCGCCCGAGACGACCCTGACTGCGTCGACGAAGAAGCCGCGCTCGGTGTAGGCCGCGTCAGTGGCGTAACGGAAGCGCAGGCTCACCGTCTTGCCCGCCCAGGCGCTCAGGTCGAACGTTGCCGGGATCCACTTGTCATCGGTCGTGCCGGTGATGCCGTTGTTCTCGTCACCGGTGATGTTGCCCTTGACCGTCGTCCAGCCGGAGCCGTCGTTGACCTCGACGTAGGCGAAGTCGCACGTGCAGTCCTCGATGAAGTAGTTCGTCTGGAACGTCAGCGTCGAGGTGCCCGCAGCGAGCGTCACGTCACGTGTCATCGTGGCGTTCGTCGCGTCCACGCGTCCGCCGTACCACGTCTTGCTGCCCTCGACGGGGGCGGCGAGCTTCGTGACGACCGTCTTCTTCGGCAGACCCACGATGACGGCCTGCTTCTTGGCCGAGTTGTACTCGTGCGGGCCGAGGTCGACCGAGGTGCCGGTGGCCGTCACCGACGGAATGTACTTGTAGTCGAGCCAGCCGAGCTGCAGCTTCTCCCACGCGCCGAAGTCTGAGCCGCGCGAGCCGATCGACTGGTCGTTCGGACCGGCCTGGCGACTCTGGCTCATCATCGACCACCAGTTGACGCCGTTGTCGGCGCCGGTGGCGGTGTCGTAGAGGTCGGGCAGGCCGAGGTCGTGGCCGTACTCGTGCGTGAAGACGGACATGCCGCCGTTCTCGGGCTGGATCGTGTAGTCGCCGACCCAGAGGCCGGTGTTGCCGATCTGCGTGCCACCGTTGAGGTTGCCGGCCGGACCGGTCGTGCCCGCCCCGGTGTAGTAGGCGAACCAGCGGTGCGACCAGATGGCGTCCTCGCCCTGGATCGGGTCACCGTCGGCCTGGTCGCCGCCCGCGTGCACGATCTGGAAGTGGTCGATGTAGCCGTCGGGCTCGTTGAAGTTGCCGTCACCGTCTGCGTCGTAGCGGTCCCACTGGTCGTAGGTCGCCAGGGTCGACTTGATCTGGGCGTCCGTCTGGCCCTGGGCCTTCTGGTCGGCGACCCACTGGTTGACGGCGTCACGAACGAGGGCCCACGTGTTGGTGCACACGTGCGAACCGCAGGAGTCGCGACCGTAGCGAGCCTCGTTGTAGGGCACCTTGACCCAGTCGGAGACCTGTCCGTCGATGCTGTAACGGCCCGAGCTCTGGCGCTCGTACCACTGCTTGACGGTCTCCTGGGCACCGCCGGCGCCGATGGTGCCGCCGTTTCCGAAGTAGAGGTTCTGGAAGTAGTCGCGGCTGGAGTTCGCGTTCCAGTTCGTCGAGTTGTCGAGCGTGCGGTCGGGCTGCGGGATCGCGTTGTGCAGCGGGCCGTCCCACGTCGTCGGACCAGGCGTCGCCGGGTCGGAGTCGACGTCCGGGTAGGCGGGACTGCGCTGGTTTCCGAACTCGGCGAGGACGACGAAGATCTTGTCGGTGCCCTCACGGCCGACCTCGACGTACTCGTCGGTCGTGCCGCCCCCGGGCTTCTTCGCGCCGGAGATCTTGGCGACCGTGCTCGCGCCCTTCTTGACGGTCGTGGCCTTGCCGTCGAGCACCTCGGTGACGGCCCGCTTCTTGAGGGCTCGCGCCTTCTCCTGCTGGGGGCTCGAGAGCTCGTCGGACTGCGCGGGTGCGGCGGTGTCGCCCGCCTGCACGGTGTTCGGGCTGGTGGTGGGAACGGCGCCGACCATCGGCACTCCGACGGTCACCCCCATACCCGCTGCCAGGGCGAGGCTGAGCAGCCCCACTGACGTCCTACGCACGGATCCTCCTCGTTCGACGGCTCGTTGGCCGTCGGTGCGCATGACGTGCGGCCCCGGTCGGGAGCCGCACGTTGTGTGATGGATGGAGAGCCGGCACCCCCGCACGCGACCCGAGGGAGACCTAATCACTTCCGACCTACCTCGCACTAGAGGTCAAAGCGGAAAAGTTCAGGAGATTCTCAGGGCGTTCTGGACATGTTCCGAAGAACCCGCGGTAACGCGTCGCCTCCGGTGCAGGACGTGGCTGCAGCCGTCTGGGAGATGGCTGGGAGCCTGCTGGACGTGGCAGGGGTTGGACGTCAGTCGAACGGGGTCACGTCGGGGCGCTTGGCCTGGCGGTGGTCGCCCGAGCTGCGGCCGGTGAGGCGGCGGTGCACCCACGGGCCGACGTACTCCTTGGCCCACTGCGCGTTGGCCTGCAGCGCCTCGCGGCGGCCGATCGGGGGAGCGGGCTCGAGCGGTGTGGCCCAGTCGGTCTCGGCCGGGGTGTGGCCGAGGGCCTCGAGAGCCGCGAGGGCGACGCGGCGGTGGCCCTCGGTCGTCATGTGGATGCGGTCCTCGCTCCACATCCGCCAGTCGCGCAGCGCGTGCAGGCCCCACTGGTCGATGACGTGGGCGCCGTTGCGCCGCGCGATGCTCCAGATGTTGGCGGTGTGGATCGCGGCCCGGCCGCGGGTGGCCTTGACGAGTGGGGCGTCCGCGGGGTCGACGGGGGTCGCCATGAGCACGTCGGCGCCGGTCGCCCGGATCCGGGCCACGGCGGCCTCGAGCCGGGCGGCGAGGCCGTCGAGGTCGGCCTTGGGCCGGAGGATGTCGTTGCCGCCACCGACGATGCTGACGAGGTCGGGCTGCAGAGACAGGGCGTCCTCGAGCTGGGGCCCGACGACGTCGGCGAGCTTGCGGCCGCGCACGGCGAGGTTGGCGTAGCCGAAGTCGAGCCCGTCGGCACGGGCGATCTCCGAGAGGTGCGACGCGAGCCGGTCGGCCCAGCCGGCGAACTCGCCGTCGTGGCCGAACGTCGGGTCGTCGTCGCACATGCCTTCGGTGAAGGAGTCGCCGATGGCGACGAAACGGGTCCAGACCGTCGGCCCGGAGACCTCGGGGGTGGGCTGGGTCATGTCAGCCTCCAGTCGATGGGAGCCGCGCCCTGCTGGGCGAGGAGGTCGTTGGTGCGGCTGAAGGGCCGCGAGCCGAAGAAGCCGGAGCGGGCGGAGAGCGGCGACGGGTGGGCCGACTCGATGCGCGGCACGTCGCCGAGCATCGGCGCGAGGGACTGCGCCTGCCGTCCCCAGAGGATGGCGACGAGCGGCCCGCCGCGCGACGCGAGAGCCGAGATCGCCTGTGCCGTCACGGTTTCCCAGCCCTTGCCCTGGTGGCTGGCGCTCGCCCCGGGGCGGACCGTCAGGACCCGGTTGAGCAGCATGACGCCGCGCTCGAACCACGGCGTCAGGTCGCCGTCGCCCGGCGTCGGCAGGCCGAGGTCGGTGCCGAGCTCCTGGTAGATGTTCTGCAGCGACCGGGGGACCGGTCGCACGTCCGGCGCGACGCTGAAGCTGAGACCCACCGGGTGGCCCGGGGTCGGGTATGGGTCCTGGCCGACGACGAGCACGCGCACGTCGGGCAGCGGCAGCGAGAAGGCCCGCAGCACGCGGTCGCCGGCAGGCAGGTAGCCGCGGCCGGCCGCGACCTCGGCGCGCAGGAACGCGCCCATCGCGGTGATGGTGTCGGCCACCGGCTCGAGCGCCGGGACCCACGTCGGGTGGACGAGGTCGCTGAGGGGCTGGGCTGGCACGGCCTCACGCTACCCCCGCCGGGTGTGCGACAGAATCGACCCCGATGAACCTCACACTGCGCGGACCCGCCCTCGTCGACGACACCGTGCTGCCCGACGTCCTCGTCCACGTCGAGGGCGAGCGCATCACGGCGGTCACCCCCGTCACCGCAGGCGACGGACCCCCACCGGGCGACGGCGCGACCGAGCGGGTGAGCGGGACGATGGTGCCGGCATACGTCGACATCCACTGCCACGGCGGCGGCGGGACGGCGTTCACCGACCTGCGCGACGACGCCGCGGCCGCGGCGGCCGAGCACCACCACGCGCACGGCTCGACGAGCCTGCTCGCGAGCCTCGTCACGATGAGCCCGCGCGACCTCGAGCGGGGCGTCGCGATGCTCGCCGAGCTCGCCGACGACGGGGTCGTCGACGGCATCCACCTCGAGGGTCCGTGGCTGGCCGAAGCCCGCTGCGGCGCGCACGACCCGGCGCTGCTCCGCGACCCGTCGCTCGCCGAGGTGGAGCGGCTCATCGAGCTCGGCCGCGGTCACCTCCGCCAGGTGACGCTCGCCCCGGAACGCGCCCACGGCCTCGACCTCGTCCGCTGGCTCACGACGGCCGGCATCCACGCTGCGATCGGCCACACGACGGCCACGTACGCGCAGGTCGAGCAGGCCGTCGCGGCCGGCGCCGACCTCGCCACACACCTCTTCAACGGCATGGACCCGTGGCACCACCGCAAGCCGGGCGCCGTTGCGGCACTGATGCGTTCGGCCGCGCGGGGCCACGTCACCGTCGAGCTCATCGGCGATGGCGCGCACCTCTCGGACGACACCGTGCGCACCGTCCTCGACCTGGTCGGCGCCGACCACGTCGCCTTCGTCTCCGACGCCATGGCCGCGGCGGGGGTGGGGGACGGCGCGTACGTCCTCGGTGGCCTCTCGGTCGTCGTCGACCGCGGCATCGCCCGCCTGGCGCGCGACCCCGACGGCACGAGCCCCGGCTCCATCGCGGGTGGCACGAGCCACGTCGCCGACATCGTCGCCCGCGCCGTCGCCTCCGGCGTCCCGATGGCGTATGCCGTCCGGCCCGCCACGCGCACGCCCGCCCGCGCGCTCGGGCTGGCCGACCGGGGCTCGATCGCGGTTGGGTCCCGGGCCGACGTGGTCGTCGTCGACGACGGCGCCCGCCCGACCCGGGTCATGAGACGAGGGCGGTGGCTGGAGCCGTCGCTGCCCTAGGCTCGGCCGGTGACTTCTCCCCGCTGGTCCACCGCCGTCTTCGACCTGGACGGCACGCTGGCCGACACGATCAACCTCATCGTCGAGTCCTACCAGCACGCGTTCCGCACGGTCCTCGGGCACGAGGAGGACCCGGACGTGATCCGCTCGTGGATCGGGCGCCCGCTCATCGGAGCCTTCCGCGACCACTCGCCCGAGCACGCCGACGAGCTCTACGCGACGTACCTCCAGTGGAACGCCGACAACACCGAGCGGCTCATCCGGGGCTACGACGGCGTCGTCGACGTCCTCGGTGACCTGCGCGCCGCCGGCATCCACGTCGGGGTCGCCACGTCGAAGCGACGCGAGTCGGCGCAGCAGGCCATGGACATCCTCGGCATCAGCGAGCACGTCGACGTCCTCGTCGCGATGGAGGACACCGAGCGGCACAAGCCCGACCCGACTCCGCTGCTGCTCGCGCTCGACCGGATGGGCCGGGGGTCCAATGACGCCGTCTACGTCGGAGACGCCGTCGTCGACGTCCTCGCCGGCAAGGCCGCGGGCATGGACACCGTGGCGGTGACGTGGGGTGCAGGCCTGCCCGACGCACTCCACGGCGTGCGGCCCACCGCCGTCGTCGCGTCCGCCGACGAGCTGCGCACCGCCCTCCTCGGCTGACCTCCCGCCCCACCCGTCACGCGGCCCCCGGGCGGTCAGTCGCACCCGGCCGCAGGGCCTAGCATCTGTGCGTGCACAGCTTCGACAAGGATGCCGACCACGTCGCCGTCGACAAGGTCCTCAGCTACGCCCGCGAGCGCCTGCTCATGGACCCGATCCCGCTCGACGGGGCGCAGCCGGAGGCCTACCTCCGGGCGGCCGCCGGCCAGACCATCACCGCCGGCGGCCTCGGCTCGACGCGGGCGATGGAGCTCTTCGAGCACACCCTCGCGCCGGCCTGCCTCTCGACCGACCACCCGCGCTACCTCTCCTTCATCCCGTGCGCCCCGACGCGGGAGGCCGCGGCCTTCGACGTCGTCGTCGGCGCCTCGTCGATCTACGGCGGGTCGTGGATGGAGGGCGCGGGCGCGGTCTACGCCGAGAACCAGGCGCTGCGCTGGATCAGCGACCTCGCGGGCCTGCCGGCCGAGGCGGGCGGCGTCTTCGTCCCGGGCGGCACGGTGGGCAACCTGTCGGCGCTCGTCGTGGCTCGGCACACCGCCCGGGCGAAGGCCAAGGAAGCGGGCACGGGCGCGCGTCCCTACCGGATCGCCGCCACGGACAACGCCCACTCGTCCGTCGTCTCGATGGCGGCCGTCATGGACGCCGAAGTCTGCGGCGTGCACGTCGACGACAAACTGCGCCTGACCGGATCCGAGCTGCGAAAGACCTTGGAGGAGAACGGTCCCGAGACGTTCTTCGCAGTCGTCGCGACGAGCGGCACCACGAACTTCGGCGTCGTCGACGACCTCGAGTCGGTCGCCGAGGTGTGCCGCGAGTACGGCCTGTGGCTGCACGTCGACGGGGCCTACGGTGGCGCCGGCCTCGCTGCACCGTCGGTGCGACACCTCTTCAACGGCATCGAGCACGCGGACTCCTTCATCGTCGACCCGCACAAGTGGCTCTTCGCGCCGTTCGACTGCTGCGCCCTCATCTACCGCGAGCCGGAGCTGGCGCGGGTCGCGCACACGCAGGAGGCGGGCTACCTCGACGTCATCACGAAGTCGGCCGAGTGGAACCCGACCGACTACTCCATCGGCCTGACGCGACGCGCGCGCGGCCTGCCGCTCTGGTACTCCCTCGCCGTGCACGGCACCGACGCCTACGTCGACGCCATCGAGAGCACCCTCGAGGTGACCCGCTTCGCCGCCGACGAGATCGGGCGCCGCGACTACCTCGAGGCGGTGCGCGAGCCCGACCTGTCGGTCGTCGTCTTCCGCCGCCGCGGCTGGGGCCCCGAGGACTACCAGGCGTGGACCGACCGGCTCCTCGCCCAGGAGTTCGCCTTCGTCGTGCCGACGACCTTCCGCGGGGAGACGCTGACGCGCTTCGCCATCGTCAACCCGCACACCACCAAGGAGGACGTCAACGCCATCCTCGATACGATGGCCTGACCCAGATGGGCCGTCGGATCGACGAGGACGGCCACCCGGCACCGACGCCAGGACGACACCGGACGACACAGGACGACACCGGACGACGCGATGGGGCGTCACGGGTGGGGCGCACGAGGCTCGTGGGACGCATGTTCCGGGCGGTGCGACGGCCCCGCCGACGACATGCCGCGCCACGCCTGAGCTGAATGACACCCTTGTCATTTCGGTCTAGGGTGTGACCGGAGCCAACGCACGACGCGACACGCAGCACGACTGCAGCGAGACGGGGACATGAGCACAGAACACGCCACGGCGCAGCCGCAGCGCCACGAGTCCGAGGACGGCCTCAGCGCGCGCGACCTCGAGATCCTGGCGTTCGAGCGCCAGTGGTGGAAGTACGCCGGCTCCAAGGAGCAGGCCATCAAGGAGCTCTTCGACATGAGCTCCACGCGCTACTACCAGGTGCTCAACGCGCTCCTCGACAGCCCGGAGGCCCTCGAGGCCGACCCGATGCTCATCAAGCGCCTGCGCCGGATGCGCGCGAGCCGCCAGCGGGCGCGCACGAGCCGCCGCCTCGGCATCAACGTCTGACCGCTCTCGCCTGACGCGTCCCACCGGCTGGGCATCGCACCCCGGCCGAGCCGTGGTTGCGAGCCCTCGCGGCACGCGCGTGGTTCACTTCCCTCATGGCCGAGGTGACGATCCGCCGCGCGTCGGCCGACGACGCCCTCATCGTCGCCGCGCTGCACCTCCAGTTCGCCCGCGAGCTGGGTATGCCGTCCGAGACCGGCTACCTCGACCGTTTCGTCGACGCGTGGCTGGCCGAGCGGCCCGACCGGCCGACGTGGATCGCCGAGAGCCGGGGCGACCATGCCGGCATCCTCGAGACCCGGCGCATCCGCGCACTGCCGTGGCCCGGGCGCAAGGACGTCTCGTGGCTGCACGTCGGCGGCCTCTTCGTCGCGCCTGGCTGTCGTGACCGCGGCGTCGGGCGGGCGCTGACCGAGGCGATGATCGAGTGGTCGCGCACGACCGACGTCAAGTGGATCCGGCTCAACGCTCCCGACGACCGGGCCCAGGAGTTCTACGAGCGGCTCGGCTTCAGCTCGCCGGGGCGCCTCATGGAGTTCGACCTCAGGGACCCGCAGTGAGCGATGCCCCCTTCGTCGTGGCCCCGGGCCCGACGAACTCGCTCGTCGACGTCGCGGGCCTCCGGGTCGGCCACTGCACCCGTGACGAGCCGGGCTGGCTCACCGGCGTGACCGTGGTGCTCGCCCCCGGCGGCGGCGCCGTCGCCGGCGTCGACGTGCGCGGCGGCGGGCCGGGCACGCGAGAGACCGACCTGCTGGCCCCGCGCAACCTCGTCGACCGCGTCGATGCGATCGTCCTCGGCGGCGGGTCCGCGCTCGGCCTCGCCGCCGCCGACGGAGTCGTGGACGCCCTGCTGGACGACGGGATCGGCTGGCCCATGGGCGACCGGGGACACGTCGTGCCGATCGTGCCGTCCGCGATCCTCTTCGACCTGGGACGCGCTGGCACGTGGGGCCACCGTCCGCGCGCGGAGGACGGGAGGGCGGCATACGCCAGTGCGACGTCCTCGGCCGTCGCCCAGGGCTGCGTCGGTGCGGGCACCGGCGCCAAGGTCGGGGGCTTCAAGGGCGGGATCGGCTCCGCGAGCGTCGTGCTCGAGTCGGGCACGATCGTTGCCGCGCTCGTCGCCGTCAACGCCGTCGGCTCGGCGGTCGACCCGGCCACCGGGGTGCCGTATGCCGTGGGGCTCGGTCTCGGCGACGAGCTGGCCCACGTGGGTCGGCCGAGTGCCGCCGAGCTCGAGGCTGCGCAGGCCCGGGCCGAGGCCCTGCCCGCGAACGCCGGCAGGCCGGGACTGGCCACGACCATCGGGGTCATCGCGACGGACGCCACCCTGTCCAAGGCCCAGTGCCAGAAGATGTCCGGCATCGGGCATGACGGCTACGCGCGGGCGCTCAAGCCGGTGCACACGCTCTTCGACGGCGACACCCTCTTCACGCTCGCGACGGGCGAGCGTCCGGCGCCGGACCCGGTCGAGCAGACCGTGCTCATGGAGGCCGGTGCGGACTGCGTCGCCCGGGCGATCGTGCACGCGCTGCTCGCGGCGACGTCGGTCGACCGGACGGCCGACGGCGGCATCGCGCTGCGCTCCTGGTCCGACGCCTTCCCCTCCGCACTCTCCGGCTGAGGTCCGCGACCGGCGCCCCTTTACTGCCTGCAGCTGCGCAGGTCGTGGAGTTCTTCCGGCACCTGGTGCCGGAAGAACTCCACGACGTGTCCGTCGGTGTCCACATCCCCCGCGAAACGCCGGGGGTTGCCCACAGCTGCGGCCCTCTACCTCGTGGGTGGCCGGAGCCGCAGCGACCCTCGAGGAATGGACCTGGCGAGTGCACGCGACGTGCTTCACGCGCAGGACGGCGTGATCTCGAGGACGCAGGCCCTCGAGTGCGGCCTCGACGACAGCGACCTGGAACGGCTGTTGCGCCGACGGGAGCTGGCGCGGATCCATCCCGGTGTCTACGTCGACCACGCCGGGCAGCCGACCAGGACGCAGCGAGCCTGGGCCGGCGTGCTCTTCCACTGGCCGGCTGCGCTCGCCGGGGACTCCGCGCTTCGAGCGCACGGCCTCAGGTCGGCTGCGGTCGAGGTCGTGGCAGCGTCCTGGCTCGACCGCGAGATGACTCGCGGGCGGGTCGCCCTGGAACCCGTCCAGGTGGTGGTCGACGCAAGCCGGCGGGTCGCTCCACCTGCCGGGGTGGTCGTGACCCGTCGACATGACTTCGAGCGCCGGGTGCAGCTCCATCTCTCGCCGCCGCGCCTGCGGCTGGACGAGGCTCTGCTCGACGTCGCCTCCGCCTGTGCTGACGAGGCCACGGCCGTCGCCGTCCTGGCCGACGCCTGCCAGCAGCGGGTGACGACAGCGGCCCGACTGCACGACGCGCTGTCGGCGCGAGGTCGATTGCCTCGTCGGCGCCTGCTCCTTCCGATCCTCGACGACGTGGCCGCGGGCACGATGTCGGTGTTCGAACGGCGTTACCTGCATGACGTCGAGCGGTCGCACGGCCTGCCGGCCGCGAGGCGGCAGGTCAAGGTCGTCACGAGGCGGGGCGTGACGTACCGCGACGTGGAGTACTCCGACTTCGCCGTCGTCGTCGAGCTCGACGGGCGGTTCGTCCACACGGGACCGCGGCGCGAGTGGGCCGACCTCGAGCGTGATGTCGATGCCGTCGCCCGCGGCGAGTCCACGCTGCGACTCAGGTGGCCCCACGTCCTCGAGCCCTGCCGGGCGAGCGTGCTCGTCGGACGGCTACTCCGGTCCCGCGGCTGGGACGGAGAGCCCAGCTCATGCGGCCGCGACTGCCTTGCGGGCCCAGGTCAGCGGCGCCCGGCGTGAACTGCGTGTCGTGGGAGCGATTCGTGGAGTTCTTCCGGCACCACATGCCGGAAGAACTCCACGAACCGGCCACGGAAGGCTTCCGGCGCGGCGGGCGTCGGGGTGGGTGTCGCGTCAGGGGGTGGGTGGGGAGAGGTGGTCCCAGCCGCGGCGGATGGCGGAGTCCAGGTGGTCGAGGGGGTAGGGCAGGCGCGGGTCCGGCGCGTTCAACGCCTCCGTGAGCGACGCCGCGCCGAGCCGGCGCTCGCGGATCACGGCGGCGACGACAGCGATCTCGTCGCGCTGGCGGGCCACGAAGGCGCCGTCCACGGGGTGTCCGTGTCCCGGCACGACGACCGTGCGGTCCTCGGCCTGGACGAGGTGCGAGGTGAGGGTGTCGGCCCACTCGAGCGGCCAGCAGTCATCGCCGAACGACGGGTGGGCGCTCTCCTCGACGAGGTCGCCGAGGAACATCGCGTCGGTGTCGGGCACGAGCACGGCCACGTCTCCGTCGGTGTGGCCGCGGCCGGCATACGTCATCGTGACGACGCGGTCACCGAGGTCGATCGTCGCGTTCGAGCCGAAGGTGCGGTCGGGCCCGCGGACCACGGTCGCCATGACCTCGGCGGCGTCGCGCGCGGTGTAGCCGTACTCCGGGCCGTCTCCGGGGTCGGCCCGGAAGGCGGCCTTGATCCGCTCGGCATCGGCGTCGATGGTGCGCCCGACGTTGTCGTGGGCGTGGACGATGGCGGTCTCGAAGGCGGTGTTGCCGAAGGCGTGGTCGAAGTGGACGTGCGTGTTGACGACGTGGCGGACCTCGATGTCACGGCCGAGGCGTCGGATGTCGTCGAGGACCTGGCTGCCCTGGATGCCGCTCGCCCGCGTGTCGATGACGACGGCACCGTGACGACCGAGCACCAGGCCGACGTTGACGTCCCACTGCCGGTAGCGCGCGACGAAGACCCGGTCGGCGACCTCGACGAAGCCGGTCGTCGCCGCGGGACGGTCCCCGGACGGCGGCGCGCTCACCCCGCGTACCTCGGTGTGATCCACGTCTCCCCGAGCATGGGACCACCGTAGCGGCCGCCCTCTGAGGAGGCGTCTCCCGCCCGATTCCTCTACGTTTGTGGACCATGTCGACCGAGAACCACACCACCACTCCCGGCTCGAAGTCCCGACGCAAGGTCCTCATCGCCGCCGTCCTCGCGGCCGTCGCGCTGCTCTCGACCGGCGCCGTCGCCTACTGGTCGGGCGACAGCTGGAGCGACGAGGCGATGTCGTCCAGCGGCTTCCCCGGCCTGCCCGGCGGTGACTGGACGAGCACGACCTCCGACGACGGCTGGGGCTCGGCCGACACCTCCTCGGCGGCGACCGGCACGCCCACCGCCGCGACCGGGACCACCCGCCCCGGGACCACGCGCGCCCCGGCGACCGCCGTCGTCGAGCCGGCCTCCGACCCGACCTCGTCGGTGCCGACCACCTCGGCTCCCGCCCCGTCGTCGAGCCGGGCCACGACGCCGCCCGCGCCGTCCTCGACCGTGGCCCCGAGCCCGTCGTCGACGCCCACGAGGGGCAACCCGAACCCGAAGCCGAAGCCGACCTCGACGAAGAAGCCCACCCCGACGCCGACCCCCTCGCCGACGTCGAGCGACGGCGGCTGCTTCCTGCTCATCATCTGCTGACCTGCCCGACCGGGCCGACGCGACCAGGCGTGGGAGCCTGTCGCCATGGACTGCGTCTTCTGTTCGATCGTGGCGGGGGAGGTGCCGGCCGACGTCGTGCTCGACGAGCCGGACCTCGTCGCCTTCCTCGACCGCCGCCCGGTCTTCAAGGGTCACGTCCTGCTCGTGCCGCGACGACACGTCGACACCCTCCTCGACCTCCCGGCCGAGCTGCACGCCACGGTGCTCGGGGCCACCCAGCGCCTCGCCGCGGCCGTCGTCGGGGCGCTCGGCGCACAGGGCACGTTCGTGGCGATGAACAACGTCGTGAGCCAGTCCGTGCCGCACCTGCACGTGCACGTCGTCCCGCGCACCAAGGGCGACGGGCTGCGCGGCTTCTTCTGGCCGCGGACGACCTATGCCTCGGAGCAGGAGTCCGCCGAGCATGCCGCCCGGATCGCCGCCGCGCTGGCACCGGCCGTGGACGCCTGACCCGAGCGGACGGCATACGCCCCAGCCCGTGGGGCCAGACGTTTGCACTCTCACCCCGAGAGTGCCAATAATGGCGTTAGCACTCTCCCTAGGGGAGTGACAGAAATGGGCCGTATGCCGAGGGGCTGGGTTCGCAGCTACATGAAGCTGGGGAGACCGGTCCCGTCCGTCGCGGGCGTCATGCGGGCCACCACCAACGATTCGCGTGGAGGACCACCCGAATGGCCAAGACCATTGCGTTTGACGAAGAGGCGCGTCGCGGGCTCGAGCGGGGAATGAACATCCTCGCCGACGCCGTCCGCGTGACCCTCGGCCCCAAGGGCCGCAACGTCGTCCTGGAGAAGAAGTGGGGCGCCCCCACGATCACCAACGACGGCGTCTCGATCGCCAAGGAGATCGAGCTCGACGACCCGTACGAGAAGATCGGCGCGGAGCTCGTCAAGGAAGTTGCCAAGAAGACCGACGACGTCGCCGGTGACGGCACGACGACGGCGACCGTGCTCGCCCAGGCGATGGTGAAGGAAGGCCTGCGCAACGTGGCCGCCGGCGCCAACCCGATGGCGCTCAAGCGCGGCATCGAGAAGGCCGTCGAGGCCGTCACCGCCCGCCTGCTCGAGCAGGCCAAGGAGATCGAGACCAAGGAGCAGATCGCCTCGACCGCCAGCATCTCGGCGGCCGACGAGGAGATCGGTGCTCTCATCGCCGAGGCGATGGACAAGGTCGGCAAGGAAGGTGTCATCACCGTCGAGGACTCCAACACCATGGGCCTCGAGCTGGAGATGACGGAGGGTATGCGCTTCGACAAGGGCTACATCTCCGCCTACTTCGTCACCGACACCGAGCGCATGGAGGCCGTCCTCGACGACGCCTACGTGCTCGTCGCGAACTCCAAGATCGGCAACATCAAGGACCTCATCCCGCTCCTCGAGAAGGTCATGCAGTCGGGCAAGCCGCTGCTGATCATCGCCGAGGACATCGAGGGTGAGGCCCTCGCGACGCTCGTCGTGAACAAGATCAAGGGCACGTTCAAGTCGGTCGCCGTCAAGGCTCCCGGCTTCGGCGACCGCCGCAAGGCCATGCTCACCGACATCGCCATCCTCACCGGTGGCCAGGTCATCTCCGAGGAGGTCGGTCTCAAGCTCGAGAACGCCACCCTCGACCTGCTCGGCCGCGCTCGCAAGGTCGTCGTCACCAAGGACGAGACGACCATCGTCGAGGACGCCGAGGACCGCTCGCAGATCGAGGGCCGCATCGCCCAGATCAAGGCCGAGATCGAGAAGTCGGACTCCGACTACGACCGCGAGAAGCTCCAGGAGCGCCTCGCCAAGCTCGCCGGCGGCGTCGCCGTCATCAAGGCGGGCGCGGCCACCGAGGTCGAGCTCAAGGAGCGCAAGCACCGCATCGAGGACGCCGTCCGCAACGCGAAGGCTGCCGTCGAGGAGGGCATCGTCGCCGGTGGTGGCGTCGCTCTCATCCAGGCCGCCAAGGCGCTCGACGAGCTCGTGCTCGAGGGTGACGAGGCGACCGGCGCCAACATCGTGCGCGTCGCGACCGAGGCCCCGCTCAAGCAGATCGCGATCAACGCCGGCCTCGAGGGTGGCGTCGTCGCGGAGAAGGTGCGCGGTCTCGAGGCCGGTCACGGTCTCAACGCCGCGTCGGGTGAGTACGTCGACCTGCTCGCCGCCGGCATCATCGACCCGGTCAAGGTGACGCGCTCGGCGCTGCAGAACGCAGCCTCGATCGCGGCGCTCTTCCTCACGACCGAGGCCGTCATCGCCGACAAGCCCGAGAAGCACGCGCCGGCCATGCCCGGTGGCGACGACATGGGCGGCATGGGCGGCATGGGCTTCTGAGCCCATCCGTCTGAGCAGCACCGCAGCACGTCGCAAGGGCGGCTCCTCCTCACGGGGGAGCCGCCCTTCGTCGTCCGCGGCCCGACGCCCGGCGGCGCCGGGAGAGCGTATGCCGGGTGCCGGGGAGGGGTCAGCGGGCGAAGAGGGCGCGGGTCGCGTTCTCGTGCTCGGCGTAGGCCGTCGACGCCTTGAGGGTGAGGCGGCCGACGTCGGCCAGGGCCTCGGTCATCTGGGCCTGGATGCGCTGGTAGTCGTGCATGACGCGCTCGAACTCGACCTTGGCCGGGCCCTGCCAGTCCGCGCCCATGCCGGCGAGGCGCCCGCGCAGCTCGGCGGTGCTCGACGTGATGGTGTCGGCGAGCCGGTTGATGTCGCCGGCCGCGGCGGCGATGCGTTCGGTGTCAACGACGGAACGGGACATGGGTGCTCTCCTCGATCGTGGGCCGACCGGACGGTGGCCGCGTTCGTCCGAGGCTAGGTCGGACGGGGGAGAGGCGGCCGGCGTCGTCCACAGGGCACCGGACGGCACGCGTCGGCGGCCTGGCCTAGGCTTCGAGGCATGACCGTGTGGATCGACCAGCCGATCTGGCCCGCCCACGGTCGGCTCTTCGCCCACCTCGTCAGCGACACCTCCTACGACGAGCTGCACGCCGTCGCACATGCCGCCCAGCTGCACCCGCGGTCGTTCGACGGCGACCACTACGACGTGCCACAGGGGCGCTGGCAGGACGCCGTCGACGCCGGCGCGACGCCGACGACCGGGGTCGACCTCGCGCGCCGGCTCAACGCGTCCGGGCTGCGGCTGCGCAAGCGCAAACGTGACCGGGGGGTGCGTCGCATCCTCGACGTGTCCTTCCCGAACGGCGCGAGCGATGTCGACCTCGTCGCCTCCGACGACCCGCTCGACCCGGCCCGGGTGCTCGCGGCGATGGTCTTCGTCCGCGACCGCCGGGGCGACTTCGTCGTGGTGCACAGCGTCCGTCGCGGCGAGTGGGGCTCCCCCGGGGGGTGGCGCGAGGACGACGAGACACCGGTCGAGAACGCCGTGCGCGAGACGTTCGAGGAGACCGGCTTGCGGCTGCGCCATCCGGACGTGCTCCCTTGCGGCTACGAGCGGTTCACGCCGAAGACCGAGGACAACCTCTTCAGTCGCGAGAAGCCGTTCCTGCAGGTCTTCCGCACCCGGCTCGACGACGTGCGACCCGAGCTGACCGACGGCGACGACGGCATCCACGAGACGCGCTGGGTCACGCCGCAGGAGTACGCCGAGCTGTGCGGCCACCTCTTCTGGTGGGCCCTCGCGGTCGAGGTCTTCCCCGACCTGCGCGGACTCGCCCGCCCGCTCTGAGACGCACGTATGCCGCCCACCGAGGTGGACGGCATACGTGGTCTGTCGTGGTGGGTTCGCCTGTCACGCAGGCGGACCCGCGCGCTCAGCGCTGGTTGGTGAAGTTCAGTGCGACGTCGAGGTCGGCGTCGCGGAGCATCCGCTGGACGGCCTGGAGGTCGTCGCGGG
Organism: Terrabacter sp. Soil811; assembly: GCF_001429655.1. Taxonomy (NCBI): domain Bacteria; kingdom Bacillati; phylum Actinomycetota; class Actinomycetes; order Micrococcales; family Intrasporangiaceae; genus Terrabacter; species Terrabacter sp. Soil811. The sequence continues at coordinate 796,297 of NZ_LMSX01000001.1, read as the reverse complement.
ACTTGCTCGAGACGCGCAGCTCGTCGCCCTGGATCTGGCTCTTGACGCCCTTGGGCCCCTCGTCGCGGATCAGCTTGTTGATCTTCTTCGCGTTCTCCTGGGAGATGCCCTCCTTGAGCGGCGCGTCGAGGTGGTACTCCTTGCCCGAGAGGCGCGGGCCTGCCTCGGGGACGTCGAGGTGCTTGAGGCTGACCTTGCGTTTGACGAGGTGCGTCTGCACGACGTCGAGCACTGCGAGGCAGCGCTCCTCGGTGTTCGCCTTCATCTTGATGACCTCGCCGGCGAGGTCGACGGAGGCGCCGACGTTCTTGAAGTCGTAGCGCGTGGCGATCTCCTTGCTGGCGCTGTTGACCGCGTTCGCGATCTCCTGCTTGTCGAACTTGCTGACGATGTCGAACGAGGAGTCGGCCATCGGTGGGGTCCTTCCGGATGCTGTTGTCTGGTCTGCCGGGCGGGTGTGCGAGGGGTTGCGGACACGACAAAAGAGTCGCCGCGGCCCCGATTTCGGACCGCGCCCGATCTCTTGCTATCCTTCCAGACGCACCAAGGCAGGTTGTCCGAGCGGCCAATGGAAACGGACTGTAAATCCGTCGCGAGAGCTACGAAGGTTCGAATCCTTCACCTGCCACCCAGTGCTCGGAAGGGCCCCTGACCAGCGGAAACGCCGGTCAGGGGCCCTTCTGCCGTCTCGAGGTGACCCTCAGGAGGTGACCGGACTCCAGCGTCGGTTGATGACGAGGTCCTCGAGGCTGGCCAGTCGGCGCGACAGCAGCCGTTCCGAAAGATCGTCCGGTTCGGTGGTGAGCGCCAGCAGGATGTCCGAGACGACGAAGCAGCCTATGCGGCGCGTCTCCTCGCACGGCCCGGTGCATCCCCGTGGGGCAGTCCTCACGTGACGGGCGAGAGCACGCGCTCGATGACAGGGAGGGTACGCAGAGCGCCGACCAGCCTCGTGAGGGGCAGTCGCACGAGGAGCCAGCCCAGGTCGGCCACCGCTGCGCCGAGGAGCAGGCCCGCGACGACGTCGTGGGGGTAGTGCGCGCCGACGTACACCCGGGTGGCCGCCATGAGCACTGCCGCTGCCAGCGCAAGAGCGCCCAGGCGCCTCGACACGAGCAGCAGCCCCACCGCGACGGCACCGGCCATGACGGAGTGGTCAGACGGGAAGGACCAGTCCGTGGTCCGGTCCACGAGCGTCAGTGCGGCGGGGTGCACGGCGTACGGCCGGGCCTCGGCCACGAGGGCGGCCACCGGCTGGTTGACCGCGACGGCGAGCAGGGTTCCTGCTCCCGCCCACACGGCAGCCGCGAGGTCCCGGTCGCTCGCGCCCCGACGTCGCCAGACCCCCAGCAGTATCAGTGCAGCGAACGCGACCAGGCCGTACCTCGCGTAGGCGACGGCGGGTGCGTGCAGACCCGTGGACGCGCGGGCCAGGTCGTTGATCCGCAGGAACAGGGCGTCACTGAGGTGGAGCAGGTGGGTCACGGACGTCCTTCGGAGTGGATGGAGCGGCGGCGGCCGCACGAACCCACAGCCTGACGACGAGATCTCGGAGGAATCTCAGAGACGCGCGGCAGCCTCGACGACTGGACCAGGTGTCCGCCCCAGTCCGCGCCAGCGGGGGAGCAGGAGTCGTCATCGCGTTCGGTTCCGGCGCGGCGGTGCCTGTGGGCCCCACCGGCGAACGACTCATTCCCCGGTGGGGCCCCCCGCGAGTTCGGCCACGATGTCGAGATGGCCCGCGTGCCTCGCGTATTCCTGAAGCAGGTGGAGCAGCACCCTGTCCAGACGTGCCGGTGGCTGGCCGTCCCATCTGGGGCCGGGGCGACCCACATCGGTCAGGTCGTGGGACCTGGTGACGGCGTTGCTACGTGCGGCCTGGCTGCGGAAGGCGGCCAGCAGATCCGCGAGCGACTCGTCGTCGTCCACGAACCATCGCCCATCACGGCTGTCAGCCCATGGGTCAGCAACGTGTGCGCCTTCAAATCCCCAGTCGAGCCATCGATGCTCCACGTACGTCAGATGCTTCACGAGCTGTACCGGCGTCCAACCTGACGGGAGCCGGCTCGTTCGCTGCTCGTGCTCGGACAGGCCCTCGACCCGTTCAGCGACCTGATCGCGAAAGTAGTCGAGGTAGCGAAGCAGGACCTCGGCCGATGACGACGCCGGCTGTGTCGGTTCGGGAAAAGGCGTACTCATTCGGGATCCATCTCCTGCGTCTCGTCGTGCTGATGGTCGTGGCGGCCGGGAGTGCGGTGCAGTGCACTCCCGGTGCACTCTCTGTCTGCCCACATCTCGCCCGCAGAAACCATTCTCGATCGCGAACGGCCTGGGCTCGACCAGCCCCGAGATCCAGATGTCGCCGAAGCCCCACCAGCCGGCCGCTCGCGTCGATAGCCTCAAGCGTCCGGGACGGGGGCCGTACCTCAACAACCAACAGAGGTGGAGTTCATGGGCAGGTTCCTGGGATCGAGAGCGCGTCGCGCTGCGGTGATCATGTCGGCCGTCGGGGCAATGGGGGCAGTGGGTCTGAACGCCCCGCAGGCGGTCGGCGCGCCGAACGCCGGCGCATCAGCGAAGCAGTCACAGCTGGGCAAGCATGATCGCGAGCTGCTCGCCACCGCGCGAGCCAATGGCTCGCGGACGGTGACGCTGCTCATCGCGGCCGTGCCGGGGCAGAACAACACGGTCACGACCGGCCTGCGATCGCTCGGTGCGGTGATCAGCAAGGCCGACAGCGACGTCAGCTACATCCGCGCCATCGTGCCGATCGACAAGGCTGAGGCAGCAGCCAACGTGACCGGCATCGTGGCCGCGGACCTGGACGAGGTCATTCCACTGGACGACCCGAGCCCGCAGGGAGCGCAGTCGCCTTCCCCGCAGACCCCTCCTGGCGCGGGCACCCCTCGGAACAACGCGTACATGCCGATCGGTGACACGGGCGCCGCACAGTTCACCGCAGCCCACCCCACGTGGGACGGCCGCGGCACCACGATCGGCATCGTCGACTCCGGCATCGACCTCGACCACCCCGCGCTGGCGACGACGACGACCGGTGAGCGCAAGATCACCGACTGGGTCACTGCGACTGACCCTTTCACCGATGACGACCCGACCTGGCTGGACATGTCCACCCAGATGACCGGCCCCAGCTTCACCTACGGCGGCGTGGCCTACGTCGCCCCACCGGGAAGCTACCGGGTCTCGGTCTTCAACGAGGGTGACCCGCGGCTCGGCGGAGAGGTCGGCAGCGACGTCAACCGCGACGGTGACAGCACTGACACGTTCGCGGTCCTGTGGGACGCGGCAGCCGGCACCGTCCGTGTCGACACCAACCAGGACCACAACCTGGGCAACGACCAGGTCCTGACCGACTACGCCAAGAAGTTCGACGTCGGCCACTTCGGCACGGACAACCCGGCGACGCCGGAGCACGAGTCCATGCCGTTCGTCGTCCAGACCGACGGCAAGAACAAGGTGGTCAACATCGGCATCGTGTCCGGTGAGCACGGCACCCACGTCGCCGGTATCACCGCGGCCAACCAGATGTTCGGCGGCGCGATGTCCGGCGCGGCCCCGGGCGCCAAGCTGAAGTCCGTCCGGGTCTGCATGTTCATCACCGGGTGCACCTCGCACGCCCTCATCGAGGGAATGACGTTCATCGCCAAGCAGGGCAACGTCGACGTCATCAACATGTCGATCGGTGGCCTGCCGGCGCTCAACGACGGCAACAACACCCGTGCGATCCTCTACAACCGGCTCATCGAGCAGTACAACGTCCAGATGTTCATCTCGGCCGGCAACAACGGCTCGGGCCTCAACACGATCGGCGACCCTGCCGCTGCGTCCAAGGTGCTCGCGGTCGGGTCCTACATCAGCAAGGAGACGTGGCGGAAGAACTACGGCTCCGACTCCGCCTACGTCGACAACCTGCACGGCTTCTCCTCACGCGGACCCCGCGAGGACGGCGGCTTCAAGCCTGAGATCGTCGCGCCGGGCGCTGCGATCTCGACGACCCCGATGTGGGAGACCTCGTCCCCGGTGGCTGGCACCTACGACCTCCCTGCCGGCTACTCGATGCTGCAGGGCACCTCCATGGCGTCCCCGCAGGCCGCGGGAGCAGGCGCGCTCCTCGTGAGTGCCGCGAAGCAGTCAGGAGTGCAGGTCAAGCCGGCGCAGCTGCGCGAGGCCCTGACCTCCTCTGCCCGCTACCTGGACCCCACGCGATTCGGCGCCTACGAGCAGGGCAACGGCCTGATCACCGTCGGTGCGGCCTGGGACCTGCTCAAGACCAACCTCAAGCCGGTCGACATCAGCTCGTCGGTCGCGGTTCACACGCTCCTGTCGGGCTTCCTCGCGACGCCCGGCCGCGGCGAGGGGATCTTCGACCGTGAGGGAGTCGCCCCTGGCGCCTCCTACACGCGCACCTACACCTTCACCCGGACCTCGGGCAGCGGCGGCAGCCGCACCTACAACCTGAGCTGGGTGGGCAACGACGGCACCTTCGCGTCGCCTGCCTCGGTGACGCTGCCCCTGAACACCCCGACCCAGGTCGCCGTCTCCGTCAACCCCCTCCATGCGGGCACGCACTCGGCGATCCTCAAGCTCGACGACCCATCCACATCGGGCATCGAGAAGGCGACCCTCAACACCGTCGTGGCCGCTGAGGCGTTCACCGCAGCGAACAACTTCTCGGTGGCTCACCCGGGCAGCATCGGCCGGAACCAGGTGACCAGCTACTTCTACGCGGTGCCGGCCAACACTCCGGCGCTCAAGGTCGATCTCGTCGGCGGAGGCAGCACCCCCGGCGCGGGACAGATCCGGTTCCTCCGGTTCCACCCCTACGGAGTGGCGATCGACGACAACTCGTCGCTCAGCTGCTACACCCCGACATCCGGGACTTGCGCCACGGGTGCGGCCACCAGCCGCACGACGAGCAACCCGCAGGCCGGGGTCTGGGAGGTCACCGTCGAGGCGCGGCGCACCTCCGACGCCGAGAACGCCCCCTACACCCTCACGGCGTCCATCCTCGGAGCGACGGTGTCGCCCAACCCCGACACCATCGCCTCAGCGGCCCTCGGAGTCCCGCTGGCTCGCAGCTACACCCTGACCAACGGCTTCGGCGCCTTCACCGGCCGGGCCATCGGCACCACGCTGGGCAGCGCGAAGATGCTGAGGCCGACGATCGCGGCAGGTGCCCAGCAGCAGGTTCGGGTCTCCGTCACGCCCGGGTCGACGTCCCTGCGGGCCACCATCGGGTCGGCCGGCGACACGGGCGCCGACCTCGACCTGTACGTCTACAACTGCACGACCGGCACCTGCGTGCTCGCCGGTCAGTCCGCCGACGGTGACAGTGAGGAGTCGGTGACCATCGCCAACCCGGCGGCTGGTCTCTGGGTGACCCTTGTCGACGGCTTCGCCGTCCCCCAGGGGTCGACGACGTTCGACTACGTCGACGTGTTCGGCAACCCGGCTTTCGGTTCTGTCGCCGTCACGGACGCGAACGCCCTCCGACCCGCGGGGTCGTCGTGGACCGTCCCCGGCACCGTGACCGCCAACACGGCGCCCGCCGCCGGTCGGGTCCTGCTCGGCACGGTGCAGGTCCGCACCGACACCGGCATCCTGGTCGGTAGTGGCAACGTCATCGTGAATGCCGTGAACCCGTAGCCTCCGCGCTCGGACGCGACATAACCACGGAGGGTCTCCCCGGGACGATCCCTGGAGGGGCTCTCCGTGGTCCGTGCCCCCGACGGCGGTCGAGCGCATCCGCGGGGCAACCCTCAAGAGCGATGGGTGGGGTTGTCGGGTCACTGCGGAGGGTCCCAATGCGACCGGGTGGTCGTAGGGTTGAGGCATCGCGGGACTGCTGGCAGCAGGGGACTGCCGCCACCCCCGCTGTGTGGTCGCGTGGGCCGCTTCGCACGAAGAAGTCGGCCCGTTTGCTCCTCCCGGGATTGCCGGGTCGGGCCTGGTGTCGAGCACGGCTCGGCGACGAAGAGGAGCGACCCGATGGATGCCCAGTCAGTCGATGTTGAGCGTCGCTGGGCCGCTGAGAAGCGCGACTTCGTCGGTGACCGCCGTGACGAGGTCGCTGATGAGCGAGACGTGGCCGGCGACGTGCGAGACCTGAAGGCCGACGCGCGAGAACGAGCGCTGGACCAGCGGGAACGGGAGCTGGCCGCCAAAGAGGCCGAGCTGGGTGTGCCACGCGACTCCGCTGGGGCGGTGACGAATCGGGACGACGCGGACGCCCGCGAACGGGCCCGCCAGGACCGAGACGGGTCAAGGGCCGAGAGAGATGCCGCGGCTGGAGCGCGCGAGGATGCCACGGATCGACGGTTGGAGGCCACCCCCACGACGCGCCTGGCCTCAGCTTTCGCCGACATCGCCGAGAACCTCTACGCAGCCGACTCATACGACGCGATCCTCCTGCGCATCGCAGAGACGGCAGTCAGCACGGTCGCAGGGTGCCAGATGGCCAGCGTCACGGTCGGTGAGGGCGGGACCTATCGCACCGCCTCGACGACGGACGCGAGTGCGTCGGCCGTCGACCAGGCGCAGTACGACGCGCGAGAGGGCCCGTGCCTGGATGCCATGGCCGCGCCGATCGTCTACGCGAAGTCATTCCCTGACAACCGCTGGCCCACGCTCTCGTCGCGTCCGGCTGATCTGGGCGCGTACTCGGCCGCGTCGTATCGCTTGGCAACGGTGAGTCAGGCAGCACGGAGCAGCGGAGCCTCGCTGAACACCTATGGCGCCGAGCCGGATGCGTTCAGCGAGGAAGCGCAGCAGATCGGGCTGATCCTGGCGGCGCACGCCTCGATGGCGTCAAGGGTGGTCCGCGAGCGAGACGGCCTTGCGGATGTGGCCGAGAACCTGCACAAGGCACTGCTGAACCGGGATGTCATCGGCCAGGCCAAGGGGATCCTCATGGAGCGGCTCAAGCTCACTCCCGAGGACGCCTTCGACGCATTGCGTCAGGCGTCGAACCAGCTGAACGAAAAGCTTCACAGGGTCGCGCTCACACTTGCGGAGACCGGCGAGCTCCACAGCCCGGCCGGCCCCGAGTGACGCGCACCAGTCCGCACGCCGCCAAGGCTCCGACGAGGTGGTCGCGACGGTCGACGCACCGCGGGTGATGCCGGCCAGGTCCTACCGGGGGTCGTTCTCGCTGACGCCGAGCCGGACCTTGCCCTTGCTCGGGCACTCGTCGGAGTGCGCGAGCGCGTCCTTGCGGGCCTTGTCCCGGGCCCGACGGGCCGGGCCCGTCCAGTCGCAGCTCTTGCAGTAGCCCAGCACGAACGAGCCGTCCTCCTGCGTCGAGTCGGCGTCGACGCGTTCGAGCGTCGCCTGGTGCTTGTTGCCCTCACCGTCCTTGACCGTGAGCTCGTCACCGCGGCGCTTGAAGAACCGCGGACCACCCCCAGACTTCGCCATGGCGACATCGTCGCCTGCTTCGGCGCCGAGGCCAAGTCGCTGCCCAGCGCGCGGATGCCGCCCGGGCGGACCAGGCTGCCGCCGGGGCAGGACGACCTGCGAGGGCCGTGTCGCGGCGATAAGGGAACGAATCAGAGAATTCTGCGAATCACGCTCTTGCACAAACGAACCCGTCGGTGCTACAACATTCCTACAGCGCATGCCACGACGTGTGAGATGCGGTCGTGGCCACCATGGAGCATCTGGACATGATGGAGGTGACGACGATGCTGATGCGCACTGACCCCTTCCGTGAGACCTTCCGGGACCTCGACCGGGTGGCCCAGCTCGCCCTCGGGACCAGCGGCACGCTGGCCAGGCCTTCGGCCATGCCGATGGACGCCTGGCGAGACGGAGACACCTTCCACGTCGAGCTGGACCTGCCGGGCGTCGACCCGCAGTCCATCGACCTCGACGTCGAGCGCAACGTCGTGACGGTCAAGGCCGAGCGTCCCACCCGCGCGAGCGATGCCGACCTCGTCGCCGCCGAGCGGCCGCGTGGCGTGTTCAGCCGCCAGCTCGTGCTGGGCGACAGCCTCGACACCGAGCACATCCGCGCGAGCTACGACGCCGGCGTGCTGCGGCTCGCGATCCCGGTGGCTGAGCGCGCCAAGCCGCGCAGGATCGCGATCTCGCACGACGCCGACGACCGGAAGACCATCACCGCCTGAGGGGACGTGGCGGTCATGGACACACGCACCGAGGCGGTCGCCGACGTCGACGAGGTCTTCATGGCCCTCGTCTGCGACGACGACGAGCTGCTGCGCGCCGAGTTCGACGCGATCGTCAGCGCCGGGTGGCCGCCCGTCGGCACGTCCTCCCGACCCGACCACCCCGGAGCTGCTCCTCGCGAGCGCACGCGCCTCGAGGAGGGCCGCCGCGTGGCGACGCAACGCGCCGTGCGGCGGGACGGCGGTCCCGTCGACCGTGGCCGGGAGCGCGCTCCGCCACCGTGAGTGGGCGCCGAGGGCTCGTTCCGCTGCCGGCTCACCGGGTGGCCCGTGCCACCCGGTGAGCCGGTTCACGACGCCAGCGCCGGTGCCGTCTCGAGCGCGTGGCGGGCGCTCGTGGCCGCCCGTCGAAGCGCCTCACCCACCGGTTGGGTCCGGTGCTCGTCGGAGAGGATCTCGACACCCCACGGTCCGGTCCAGCCGGCGCTCCGCAGGTCGGTGATCATCGCCGTGAGGTCGAAGTCGCCCTCCCCGCAGTAGCGCCGGCGGTGCACGGTGTCCTCGAAGAGCGTGCCCACCACGCACTCGTCCGCGTCGTTCAGCTCGACGCCGATGATGCGCTCGAGCGGCACCGCTGCGAGGTCCGCGGGAGGGGTGCCGGCCCGTGCGACGTGCCAGGTGTCGATGATGACGCCGCCCGCCGGATGGCCGGCCGCCGTGACGAGCTGCAGGCCCTCGGCCAGCGACGCGACGTTCGACCACGGGAAGAACTCGATCCCGAGCCGCGCGCCCACGTCGTGGGCCTGGGCTGCGAGCTCGGCGAACCGGGCGGCCCAGAGTCCGCGGTCCCACGGCCCGTCGTCCCCGTCGGGGGTGACCTTGAGGTGCCGGGCGCCCAGCACCTCCGCCGCCTCGAGCAGGGCGTGCCGGACGCGAAAGGACTCCTGCTCGTGGGCTCCGACGTCCCACCACCAGGGGATGCCCTCGAGCTCGAGGTGAGTGATCCCGTTGTCGGCGAGCAGGTCGCGGATCCCGGTGAGGCCGTATGCCGTCACGGCCGCCGGGAGGTCGTCGGACAGCAGGCCGAAGCCTCGGAAGCCGGCCGCTGACGCGGCCTCGACCCGCTCGCGCAGGGAGAGCGGACTCCGCAGGTCGGCGCGGTCGGAGGCGGCGTCGCCGGCGCTGCTCCAGCAGGTGGCGAGCAGCTCGTCGGGTGCCGGAGCAGTCGTCATCGGAGGTCCTTCGCGACGTCGGCGTGCGCGGGCCGGGGGCCGAGACCGACGGCGTCGTAGCACTGGTCGATGAGTCGCATCGTCAGCACGGCGTCGTCGGCGTCGGTGCGGGCCGGGGTGCCCGTGCGGATCGCAGTCGTCAGCGCCTCGAGCTGGTAGGTGTACGACGACCGTCGACCCAGGCGCTCGGTGCGGGTGCCGGCGGCGGTGGTGACGACGAGGCGGTCGTCGTCGTGCGGGTTGACGAAGTCGGTGATGACGGCCTCGCCCGCGGTCCCCACGAGCCGGTGGCTCATCTCGTGGTGGTCGCTGGCCATGGTGCAGCCGGCCGTCCCGGTGACGCCGCTGGGAAATGCCAGCTCCGCGGTCAGCCACTCGTCGACGCCGGGGTGGCCGGCGCGCTCGCCGCCCGTGGCGCCGACCAGGGTGGGCTCGCCGCCCGCATACGGGGCGAGCAGGCGCATCGTGTGCAGGCTGTAGCAGCCGAGGTCCATGAGCGCTCCGCCGCTCAGCTCGAGGGACCATCGGGGGTCGGAGGCGGTGGGCGCCGGCATGTCCATGACGGTCTCGACGTGACGCAGCTCGCCGAGCTCGCCGCTCGCCAGGATCTCGTGGAGCCGCGAGACGAGCGGGTGCCAGAGGTAGTGGAACCCCTCGAAGAACTGCTGCCCGCTCAGCCGGGCGGCCGCGGCGACCGTCTCGGCCTCGGTGACGTTGCTCGCGGAGGGCTTCTCGGTGAAGACGTGCTTCCCCGCGGCCAGCGCGGCGATGTTCCACGGGCCGTGCAGGCTGTTGGCGAGCGGGTTGTAGACCACCTCGACCTCGGGGTCCTCGATGACGTCGAGGTAGGAGTCGTGGACGCGTTCGACGCCGTGGGCGCCGGCGAACGCTTCGGCCCTGGAGCGATCGCGAGCGGCGACGGCGACGAGTCGGGCACCGGTGATCCTCGAGGGTTTGACGAGGGCGAGCTCGGTGATGCGTGCCGCCCCGAGGACGCCGACGCGGAGCGGCTCCGTCGCGAGTCCCTCGTCGTCCGAGCCGGTCATGGGAGCCGGACCTCGTCGATCCGCACCGGGCGGTGCTCATGCAGCGACAGGGTGGCGGCCTCGGCGATGTAGGCCACGGCGAGGGCGTCGTCGACGGTGCACGGCGAGGTGCGTCGCCCGGCGACGACGTCGGTGAACGCCTGCAGCTCGGCGCGGAAGGCGGCGGTGAGCCGGTCCATGAAGAAGGTGGCCGGCGGTCCGGAGGGCCAGGTGGCTCCCGGCTCGAGGTTGCGCAGGGGAGTCGTGTCGCTCCATCCGGCGGCGACGCTGTCCGCGGTCCCGTGCAGCTCGAGGCGCACGTCGTAGCCGCGGGGGTTGTAGCGGGTGTTCGACACGACCGCTGTCGCTCCGTCGTCGAAGGTCAGCAGGGTCGCCGCGGTGGCGACGTCGCCGAGCTCGGCGAAGACGTCCGCGCCCCGGGCGCTCCCGGTGGCGTAGACCTCGACGACCTCCCGGCCGGTGACCCATCGGACGGTGTCGAAGTCGTGCACGCTGCAGTCGCGGAAGATGCCGCCGGAGGTCTCGATGTAGGCGCGGGGAGCGGGGGCCGGGTCCAAGGTCGTCGACCGCACCGTGTGGACCCACCCGAGCTCCCCGGCCTCGACGGCCTGGCGGGCAGCGCTGAAGGCCGGGTCGAAGCGGCGCGGGTAGCCGACCTGGACCCCGGCACCGTGCTCCGTGACGTAGCGGGCGATCGCCGCCGCCTCGGCGAGGTCGGCCGACAGCGGCTTCTCGCAGAAGACGGGCACGCCGGCATCGACTCCGGCCCGGATCAGCTCCGTGTGCGCGTCGGTGGCGGCGGCGATGACGATCGCGTCGACGCCATCGCCAAGCAGGCTCGCGGGTGACTCCGCGACGTCGGCGCCGACTCGATCCGCCACGGCCCTCGTCACCTCCGCCACGACGTCGGTGACGACGAGGGAGTCGACATCGGGAAGCTGGGACAGGGTGTCGGCGTGGAACGAGCCGATCCTGCCGAGACCGATGAGGCCGAGACGCATGGGATCTCCTGGGGGCGGGGTGTGGGTGCGACGGCACCCGGTCCGCCGAGGCGACCGAGGACGTCGTGGTCCCGGTTGATGACCTCAGCGTGCGGGACAGGGCGGCCGCACGGCACCGTTCGGACCCGTCAAAAAGACCTCAGCCGAACGGGTCGGGCGTCAGTGCGCGTGGATGCGCGGGGGGATGTTGTATGCCGTCACGACCTCGACGTTGGCCGCGACCGACGTGGGTGCCCCGGGCACGAGGCGGTGGGCACGCATGACCTGACGGACGCCGGCCCGCATGTCGGCGTGGAGGTCGTGGTGGAGCACGGCGGTGAGCACCCCGGAGCGCAGCAGGTCGAGGTTGTCCTCGTCGAGGTCGTGGCCGATGAAGACACCGGGCGGCCGGCCCGCCGCGACGAAGGCCGCCGAGATGGCCCGGTTGCCGCCGCCGACCGAGTAGGCGGCGCGCACCTCCGGCTCCGACCGGAGCACGTCGGAGACGAGCGCGGACATCGTCGCGTCGAGCCCGTCGCTGTCCGTGATCGTGTGGACGCGCCGGTCGGGTGCCAGACGACCGAGGGCGACCGTGAACGCCTCGGCCCGCTCCCGCTCGCCGAAGAAGAACGACCGGCTGAGGCTCAGCAGCACGTCACCGGGCCGGTCGCCGAGCACCTGGGACACGAGATAGGCGGCGGTGGCGCCGGCCGCGGCGTTGTCGAGCCCCACGTACGCCACCCGAGCGCTGTCGCGGACGTCGGTGACGAGCGTGACGACGGGGATACCGCGGTCGGCGAGGCGGCCCACGGCCGCGGCCACGGCCGGGTCGTCCGGCGCCTTGAGCACGACGCCGTGGCAGACGCGCCCGCGCCGGCCGAGGCTGTCGAGCACCTCGACGGCGGCCGCGACGTCGGCGTTCTCACGCAGGTGGAAGCGCGCTCGGACCGCGGCCGGGCGCAGCGCGGGCAGCTCGTCCTCGAGCGCCGACCGGACCGCCGTGCTGAATCGGGTCGGCGCCTGGACGACGACGTCGAGCAGGAGCGTGCGGGCCGCGAGGCGCAGCTGGGTCTGCTGGCGATCGAGGTCGAGCACGGCCTGCTCGACGGCGCGCACGGCGCGCGCGCTCGCCCCAGCCCGGCCGTGGAGCACCCGGTCGATCGTCGCCTCCGACAGTCCCGACTGCTCGGCGATGTCGCGGACGCGGTGCGACCGCGCGCGGTGCTGGGCCATCCCCGGAGCGTAGTCTCCAGGGGACGCGTCTGAGGTGTTTCTGAGGTCATCCGGTGGGTCGGCGCCCCCTCCGTGGGCCGCATCCTTGAGGCACGGCCAGCGCCGCTCCGGGCGGCGCACGGTCGGACCCCGATCACCGTCGATCCGCCCGAGGAGGGCACCATGACCATCACGCCGACCAGCTCGCGCACCGGCTGGATCCGTCCCGAGGACGCCCAGCTGTCCGACCTGCTCGAGGTGCTCGCCGAGCGGACCGACCTCGCCGACTACCCGCACGCAGCCCGCGTCGAGCAGGAGGTCCTCGTCTACGACTGGGCCACGCTGCGGCATACGGCCGCGGACGACGTGATACGGCGTGACGTCCAGGCCGAGCTGGCGCGGGCCTTCTCCGACGGCCCCGGAATCGTCGTCCTGGCAGGCGCTTTCGAGGCCGAGATCCTCGACCGGGCGACCGCAGCCTTCGAGCGGATGATCGCCGAGCAGCGCGCGAGCGGCACGGCGGCGGGTGACCACTTCGCCAAGCCGGGCGCCAACGACCGCATCTGGAACGCCCTCGAGAAGCTCGCCGTGGCCGACCCCGGGGCGTTCGTCGACTACTACGCCAACGACGCCGTCGCGCTCGCCGCGCAGGCCTGGCTCGGGCCGGGCTACCAGGTCACCTCACAGCTCAACGTCGTCAACCCCGGGGGCGCCGGGCAGACGGTGCATCGCGACTACCACCTCGGCTTCCAGTCCGCCGAGACGTGCGCCCGCTACCCGTCGCACGTGCACGTCCTCTCGCAGGCGCTGACCCTGCAGGGCGCGGTCGCGCACGTCGACATGCCCGCCGAGTCCGGTCCGACGCTCTACCTGCCGCACAGCCAGAAGTACACGCACGGCTACGTCGCCTACCAGCAGCCGGAGTTCCAGGCGTACTTCGTGGCCCACCACGTGCAGCTGCCGCTGTCGGCCGGCGACGCCGTCTTCTTCAACCCCGCTCTGCTCCACGCCGCCGGCACGAACCACACGACGGACGTGCGCCGGATGGCCAACCTGCTGCAGGTCAGCTCGGCCTTCGGCCGGGCGATGGAGACCGTCGACCGGGCGCGGGTCGTCGAGGCGATCCACCCGGCGTTGGTTGCTGCGCGCTCTGCCGGGATGCAGCCGCGGGAGATCGGCAACGTCGTCGCCGCGAGCGCGGAGGGGTACGCGTTCCCGACGAACCTCGACCGTGACCAGCCGGTCGACGGTCTGTCGCCGCGGACGCAGGCAGAGCTCGTCACCGAGGCGCTCGCCGCCGACCAGCCGCTCGACGAGCTGCGGGGCGCTCTGACGCGCCAGCTGTCCGGCCGCGACAGTCACTGACGAGGGGGCGCAGTAACCTGAACCCCACGCCCTGACCGTTCGACCCCACAGATCCGGAGACCCCAGCACCGTGACGTCGCAGCCCGACTGGAGAAGCGGAACCCGACACCCCACCGGCGGCTACGACAAGGTGATCGTCGCGCGCGGGGACACGCTCTACTTCATCGCGGCGCGGCTGCACCGGCTCGACGGCCCGGCCGTCGAGGCCGAGGACGGCTCCGTGCAGTACTGGCTCTACGGCAAGCGGGTGACCGAGCAGGAGTTCCACGACCGTCCACAGGCCTAGCGGCCGACGGTCCGCCCGCTGGCGAAGCGCAGGGGTCCGGCCGCCCGGACGAGCGGCTAGCGGTGGGCGTCGTCGTACGCGGTGACCACGGCCTGGGGGATCCGGCCACGCGCGGGGGCCTGGTGTCCCGTCTCGGCCGCCCAGGCCCGGATCAGCGCGTTGCGGGACTCGCCCACCGCGGGCAGCACCGTCGTCGACCGCGCGGGCGCCGTGTGCGTCCGGCGCTCGTCCCCGGCCCGCCGAGCCCGGGCCACCCAGTCGTCGAGCGTCGAGCGGAGGGCGTCGGCGTTCGCCTCCGAGAGGTCGATCTCGAAGGAGTCCCCGTCGATGCCGAAGGTGACGGTCTCGGCGGCCTCGGTGCCGTCGAGGTCGTCGACGAGGGAGACGATGGTCCGGCGCATGGGATGAGCCTAGTGGGCGCCCCAGGGGTGGAGGGAGGCACTCCCAACCGTGTGTAAGGTAAGGCTTACCTACTCAGGCGCGCCTTCCGACGGGACCGGCGCGCCCCTCCGGATCCACGAAGGCAGCTCACATGACCTCCCGCCCCCGCACCACCATCGGCGTCGCGCTCGCGGCCGTCGGCGCCCTCGCCCTGACGGCCTGCGGCTCCGGCTCGTCCGGCAGCGGCTCGACCGACGGAACGGGCAGCATCACTGTCTACAACGCGCAGCACGAGAGCCTGACGAAGGAATGGGTCGACGCGTTCACGAAGCAGACCGGCATCAAGGTCACCGTCCGCAACGGCGACGACTCGGAGATGTCCAACCAGATCGTCCAGGAGGGCGCGGCGTCGCCGGCCGACGTCTTCCTCACCGAGAACAGCCCCGCCATGACCCAGGTCGAGAACGCCGGCCTCTTCGCCGATGTCGACAAGGCCACCCTCGACCAGGTCCCGGCCGGGTTCCGCCCGTCCACCGGCAAGTGGACCGGGATCGCGGCCCGCTCGACGGTCCTCGTCTACGACAAGCGCACGCTGCAGGAGAACCAGCTCCCCGCCTCGATGCTCGACCTCGCCAAGCCCGAGTGGAAGGGCCGCTGGGCGGCCTCGCCGTCGGGCGCCGACTTCCAGGCCATCGTCTCGGCGCTGCTCGAGCTCAAGGGCGAGACCGTGACGAACGACTGGCTCACCGCGATGAAGACCAACGCCAAGGCCTACAAGGGCAACAGCACCGCGATGAAGGCGGTCAACTCCGGCGAGGTCGAGACCGCGCTGATCTACCACTACTACTACTACGGGGACCAGGCGAAGACCGGCGAGAACTCGGCCAACGTCGGCACCCACTACTTCAAGAACGAGGACCCGGGCGCCTTCGTCTCCGTCTCCGGTGGTGGCGTGCTCAAGGCGTCGAAGAACGCCGCGGCCGCCCAGTCCTTCCTGAAGTTCGTCACCGGCAAGGCCGGGCAGGAGGTGCTGCAGAAGGGCACCTCCTTCGAGTACGCCATCGGCTCCGACGTGCCCTCCAACCCGGCGCTCGTGCCCCTGAAGGACCTCCAGGCCCCGACGGTTGACCCCGCCAAGCTCAACTCCGCCACGGTCACCGATCTGATGACCAAGGCGGGTCTGCTGTAGTTCTCGGGTGACCACCGACCTCACCGCGCCCGGCGCGCACCGCGCGACCGGCACCGGCACGGCTCCCACGCCGGGCCCGGGCACCCGCCCGGGCCCGGCGTCCGGGCGTCGGCGACCACCCGCCCTCGCGGTCATCGCCGTGCTCATCGCGCTCTTCTCGCTCGTGCCCCTCGGCTACGTCATCGCGATGACGGTCGCCACCGGGTGGGACACCGCGGTCAGTCTCATCTTCCGGGCGCGCGTCGGTGAGCTGCTGCTCAACACCATCCTGCTCATGGCCGTCTCGGTGCCGCTGTGCCTCGTCCTCGGCGTCGGTGGCGCCTGGCTCGTCGAGCGGACCGCCTTGCGCGGCAACAGGTTCTGGGCACTCGCGCTGGCCGCGCCGCTCGCCATCCCCGCGTTCGTCAACAGCTACGGCTGGGTGTCCGCCGTGCCGTCGCTCGCCGGCCTGTGGTCGGGCGTGCTCATCTCGGTGCTGTCGTACTTCCCGCTCGTCTACATCCCGGCCGCGGCGACCCTGAGCCGCCTCGACCCGTCGCTCGAGGAGTCCGCGGCCTCCCTCGGGCTCGGCCCGTGGCAGGTCTTCCGCCGGGTCGTGCTGCCCCAGCTGCGGCTCGCGATGACGGGCGGCGCGCTGCTCGTCGGACTGCACCTGCTCGCCGAGTACGGCGCCTTCGCGATGATCCGCTTCGACACCTTCACGACGGCGGTCATGGTGCAGTACCAGTCGACCTTCAACGGCGCCGCCGGCAACATGCTCGCCAGCGTCCTCGTCGTCCTGTGTCTCCTGCTGCTCGTCGCCGAGGTCCGCAGCCGCGGCACCGCGCGCTACGCCCGCGTCGGCTCCGGCGGGCAGGCGGCCCCGGGGCGTATGCCGCTCCGCCGGCTCCACGTGCCGGCGCAGCTCGCGCTCCTGCTCCTCGTCGTGCTCGCCGTCGGCGTCCCGATGTGGTTCGTCCTCCGGTGGGTCGTGCTCGGCGGATCAGAGATCTGGGCGCCCGACGAGCTCGTCCCGGCCCTGCTCCAGACGCTGCTCTACGGCGTGGCCGGTGCGGCGGCGACGACGCTCGTCGCCTTCCCGATGGCCTTCCTCGCCGTGCGGCGACCGAGCTGGTTCACCCGCTCCCTCGAGCTGTCCAACTACATCACGAGCTCGATGCCCGGCATCGTCGTCGGCCTCGCCTTCGTCACCGTGAGCATCCGCTTCCTGCCGGCGTTCTACCAGACGGCCGTCGTCCTGGTCGCTGCCTACGTGCTGCTCTTCCTGCCGCGTGCCCTCGTCAGCCTCCGCTCGGGGCTCGCGCAGGCGCCGCGGGAGCTCGAGGAGGCCGCGCAGGCGCTCGGGGTGCGTCCCCTCGGTGCCTTCGTCCGGGTCACGCTGCGGCTCACGGCGCCGGCCGCGGCCGGGGGAGCGGCCCTCGTCTTCCTCGCCATCGTCAACGAGCTGACGGCGACCCTCCTGCTCGCCCCGAACGGCACGCGTACCCTCGCGACGGAGTTCTGGGCCAAGAGCAGCGAGATCGACTATGCCGGCGCCGCACCGTACGCCCTGCTCATGGTCGTGCTCTCGGCGCCGATGACCTACCTGCTCTTCCAGCAGTCGAAGAAAGCGGCCGGACAATGACCACGACACCCCCGTCGACCTCCCCGCACGCGGCGGTCGACTACCACGACCCGTCGGCCCGGGGCCGTCTCGAGGTCACGGGACTGACGAAGAGCTTCGGCCCGCAGCAGGTGCTGCGCGGCGTCACGCTGTCGGTCGACCCGGGCAGCACGACGGCCATCGTCGGTCCGTCGGGCTCGGGCAAGACGACCCTGTTGCGGCTCATCGCCGGCTTCGAGCGCGCCGACGCGGGCTCGGTCACCCTGAGCGGGCGCGCGCTCGCCGGTGAGGATGCCTGGGTGCCCGCGCACCACCGCGACGTCGGCTACGTCGCCCAGGACGGCGCCCTCTTCCCGCACCTCACCGTCGGGCAGAACATCGCCTTCGGCATCGACGCCTCCGACCTCACCGGGGGGCGCAAGGCCGTGCAGGCGCGGGTCGCGGAGCTGCTCGAGATGGTCTCGCTCGACAGCGCACTGGCGGCGCGGCGACCCCACGAGATCTCGGGCGGGCAGCAGCAGCGGGTGGCGCTCGCGCGGGCCCTCGCCCGCGAACCCGAGCTCATGCTCCTCGACGAGTCCTTCTCGGCCCTCGATGCGGGTCTGCGGGTCGCGACCCGGCGCACCGTGGCCAAGGTGCTGCACGACGCCGGCATCACGACCGTCCTCGTGACCCACGACCAGGCCGAGGCGCTGAGCTTCGCCGACCAGGTCGCCGTGATGCGCGACGGTCTGCTCGCGCAGGTCGACAGCCCCCTCGAGGTCTACACGCGACCCGTCGACCGGGCCACGGCCGAGTTCCTCGGCGACGCCGTGATGCTCGAGGCGTGGGTCGACGGCGACACGGCGACGTGCTCGCTCGGGGCCGTCCCGCTCGCGGCGACGACCCTCCGCGGCCGGGTGCAGCTCATGCTCCGACCGGAGCAGATCCGCGTCGACGAGCACGGTCCGATCCGCGGCGTCGTCGTCGACACCGACTACTTCGGTCCCGAGAGCACGGTCCGTCTGGAGCTGACCTCGAGCCGCGAACCCGGTTGTGAGACATCGGCGCTCGCGCGAGAGGGCGAGATCATCAGCATCCGCCACTCCAACGCGTTCATCGCCGCCAAGGGCACCGAGCTCCGGCTGCGCATCGAGGGCGAGGCCATCGCCTTCCCGGCACTGGCACCTCCGCCCCCGGCCTGACGCGTCGGTGCCGGACCAGCGCCCGAAGTCCAGCCCTCAGGGCATCGGCACCGGGACGTCGGTGCCGCCCTGCGGAGTGATGCGTCCACGGACCTGCACCACGCTCGGCATCGGGACGAAGCCACCTGCGAGCAGGGCCTCACCCTGACGGAAGCGGGCGGCCTGGGCGAGCAGCCCGCGAGGCACGAACCCGAAGACCGACGCCAGCTGGTCGAGGTCGTCCCGCGAGTTCATCCGCATCAGTGTGAGGTTGTCGCACTGGGACACGACGCCCGGGTGCACCTTCGAGGGACGCTGGGTCGACAGGAGCAGCCAGAGGCCGTACTTGCGGCCCTCCGCGGCGATCTGGATGAGCCGGTCGCGCACCGCGACTCCGAGGGGGGTCTCGGGCTCCGGTGGGCAGAGGTTGTGTGCCTCGTCGACGACGATGAGGAGGGGGCGGCGTTCGGTGCGCCGGGCCCACAGGTCGTCGAGGACGGCGAGCGCCACGGTGAGCTGCTCCTCGGGACGGTCGTAGCCACCGAGGTCGACGACCGTCGCGGCCGGTCGGCGCTCGATGACGTCCGTGACCGCCGTGGCGCCGAACGCCCAGGTCCTCGTCCACTCGGTGAGACCGAGGTTCTCGAGGCGCTGCGCCAGGGCTTCGGCGTCCGGGTCGCCGAGCGAGCGCAGGTACGGGACGATCTGGCCCGCGTCCACGGTCTGGAAGTCTCCTCCGAAGAGGCGCAGCAGGGCGTTGTACTCGGCCCGGTCGACGACCGGGTCGAGACGCAGGACCGCGGCCTTGGCCCGGGACGTGAGCTCGGTGAAGCGCACCCGCAGCGGGTTCTGCTCGTCGTCGGGCCGCAGGATGACGACCTCACGGTCATGGAGTGCGTCGGCGTGCTCGTCCTCCGCGCCGGCCTGGACGGCCTGCTCGTGGAGGCGCACGAAGTCGCTGTTGGGGTCGAAGACGACCATGGGGAGGCGGGTCGTCAGGAGGATCCGCTCGAGCAGCACGCCGAGGGCGTACGTCTTGCCGGAGCCGCTCTGCCCGCACCAGAACGTGTGTCGGTTGAGGCGGTTGGGCACGAGCGCGACGCCCACCGACTCCTGGCCCGCGAGGTGGCCGAGGTGCAGCCGGGGGTCGCCGCCCGACAGCAGCCGCTGCACGGTGTCGGGCCGGGTCGGCCGGACCGGCACCTCGTGCCGCGGGGAGTCCGCGGTTCGCCCCGAACCGGAGCCACTCCCGACCTGCACCAGCGTGCCGGTGGCGGCGAAGCCGGCGCCCGACGCCTCGTCCGTGACCTCCTCGACGAACGCGAGGATGCCGTCCTCGCCGTCGAGCTCGAGGTAGTCACCCGGCAGCGGGCGCTCGCTCCCGGGCCCGCGGGCGACGAAGGACCGGCCGTCCGTGGACTCCAGATGGGTCAGCGCCGCAGGCACGGAGGTCGGAGCGGTGGGCGGGTCGACCTCGACGTTCGCAGTCATGGATCCATGATGCTCACGCCTGACGCCCCTTGGGCACCCCTTGGCGCAGAAGGCCGCCCGACGCGCCCGAAGATCACCCTGGAGGGGTGAGCGCAACCAGTCCCCACGTGACCATGCTCGAAGGTGGGCGGGTGCGACGTCAGGTCCACCTGCAGCCGGTCAGTGCCGGGGAGGGCTCATGGAGCAGTCGGACTTCGTCCACACCGGGCAGAAGGTCGGCCTCGTCATGGCCTCCTTCGTCACCCCGTCGACGCTCGCGCCGTCGCTGTCGAAGCGCTCCTGGCAGGACCAGGGGATCATCACCGGCTTGTCGACGGGCGCCCACTACCTCGTCGCGCTCTCCTCCCAGGACGTCATCGACGTCGTGGCGAGCGCCGCAGCCACGTGGGCCGTCTTCCCGGACAGCTGGTCCGTCGAACGCCGCCGGTCGGCGGCAGCCCTCGGGTGCGAGCTGGTCATGGCGCCGCTGGGACTCGGTCTCGCGGCGTATCTCGACCGGCGCGGCGTCGCGACAGCGAGGGACGGCCTCCTGCGGCAGGGCGCCTGGCGGATGGGCGCCACGGGCCTGTGCGGATCGGTGCTCATCGGGGCGACGGCCGGGGTGCGTCGGCTCGACCGCGCCGTCGGTGCCGACGGGCGCCTCGCGGCCCTCCCGCTGTCGATCCCCGTGGGTCTGGCCACGTCGGCCCTCATCGAGCGCGTCCAGCGCGAGTCCGGCTCGGAGGCCGGACTCGACACCGCGGACGACGTGCCCACCCTCCGGGGGCTCGCAGCCGGCGGCGGGGTCCTTGCGGTGCTCTACGGCGCAGGCTGGGTCGAGCGGTGGACCGCCGAGCAGGTGCGCCGGCTCGCCCCGGGGCAGACACCGGGCGCCGGGCTCGCCTGGCAGCTCGTCTCGCACGCCGCCTTCATGGCCGGCGCCGGCATCGCCGTCAGCGCCCTCTGGACGCGCGTCATGCAGCGGATCGAGGCCGTGACGACGACGGTGGACCCCTGGATGCAGGCGGCACCGGGCGTCTGGACCGACCCGATGACGAGCGGTGACCCGGCGAGCCTCGTGTCGTGGGAGTCCTTGGGGCGGGAGGGCCGCCGGCACGCCGTCACCTATGTGCGCCCCGCACCCGTCGCGCACCCGCTGGCGCTCCCGGACGGCAGGACCCCGCCGGACCTGTCGATCGCGACGGTGATGGGCGAGCCCGCCCGCGCGCACCCCGTGCAGGTCTTCGTCGGCCTCGACAGTGCGGCGACCCCGACCGAGCGCGTCGAGCTCGCGATCGCCGAGATGGACCGCACCGACGCCTGGTCGCGCTCGCTGCTCATGCTCGTGTCACCCACCGGGACGGGCTACGTCAACTACGTCGCGATCGCCGCCGCCCAGTACCTCACCCGCGGCGACGTCGCGAGCGTCACGATGCAGTACTCCAAGCGCCCGTCGCCGCTGTCGCTCGGCAAGGTCCGCGACGCGCGCGAGCAGAACCGGTTGCTGTGGTTGCACATCCTCCAGCGAGTGCGGGCCATGGCCCCGGACGAGCGGCCCGAGGTCGTGCTCTTCGGCGAGTCGCTCGGTGCGCACACGAGCCAGGACGTGCTGCTCGGCTGGGGGACCCTGGGGCCCCAGGCGCTCGGGATCGACCGGGCCCTGTGGATCGGCACCCCGGGGGGCAGCAAGTGGATGCACGAGGTCACCGGGGCGCCGCGCCCCGACGTCGACGCGAGCCTCGTCACCGTCGTCAACGACCACGAGCAGCTCGCCGCCCTCGGACAGGAGACCCGGGACCGGCTGCGCTACGTGCTGCTCAGCCACGACAACGACGGCGTGACGAAGTTCGGCCCCGACCTGCTCAACCGCAGACCCGCCTGGCTGGGACCCGACCGACCGCGCCGCGAGGACGTGCCGCTGCGGTCGCCACGCGGCATACCCGCGGGGATGCGGTGGCGTCCCGTGACGACCTTCTTCCAGACGCTCATCGACATGAAGAACGCGCAGGTGCCGGGCTCCTTCAGGGCCTGGGCCCACGACTACCGGGCCGACCTGCCTGAGTTCATCCGCGACGTCTACGACCTCGAGTGCACGGACGAGCAGATGCAGGCCATCCAGGACGCGGTGCGTGTGCGCGAGGAGCTGCGCGAGGGGGTCTTCGCCTGAGCGGCCCTCAGCACCAGCAGCATCCGCCCGATCCTGACCGCGAGAAAGCAATCTGAACGGAGGACGCCATGGCAGGCGCCAGTCCCACCGCCCCCACCCGCCGTGCCCGCACGCTCTGGGCCGCCGGCGCGAGCACCTTCGCCGCGACGATCATGCTCGTCGTGGGCCTGTTCCAGTTCGTCGAGGGGCTCGTCGCCGTCGTCAACGGCCCCGAGTTCTACGTCAGCACGCCGAGCTACGTCTTCACCTTCAACGCGACCGCGTGGGGCTGGTTCCACATGGTCATCGGCCTGGCGGCGGCCGTCGCGGGCGGCTTCATCTTCACCGGCAACCTGCTGGCCCGGTCGGTCGGCGTCGCGCTCGCGGTGCTGTCGGCACTCGCGAACTTCCTGTGGTTGCCGCACTACCCGCTCTGGGGCATTGTCATCATCGCGCTCGACGTGCTCGTCATCTGGGGCCTGACCGCGGTCGACCTCAGCGACCTCTGAGCCGCCGGCCTCAGTCGTGGGGGAGCATCGCCGGGCCGAGTCGGAGCAGCTCGGCGCGCAGCGTCTCGTCGTCGACGTCGGCGAGCATCGGGTCGATCCCGGCCTGGGCGACGCCGGCCCCGACGACGGAGACGGCGATCCGCCGGCGCAGGTCGGGCGAAGGCCCGAGCAGCAGGGAGGTCAGCCGTCCGATGAGCGAGTTGAGGTCGTCGTGGCCGGCCATGATGCGCTCGACCTCGGGGTCGCGCATCAGTGCGGCGACGACCTGGCGGTGGCCGATCATGAGGTCGACGAGTCCCCGCAGCGCTGCGGTCGCGGCCGCGTCGGGGGTCGCCTCCGCCTCCGCGGCCGAGACGAAGGCCGTCATGTCGACGAGCGCCTCCTCGAGGACGGCCAGGACGATGTCCTCCTTGGCGTGGAACTGGTAGTAGACGGCCGCCTTGGTGACCCCGAGGTGGTCGGCGATCATCTGCAACGACGTCCCGGTGACGCCGTGCTCGGCGAAGAGCTCGACGGCAGCCTCGATGACGCGCCGGCGGCCGTGGCCCCGCGGGGCCTGGGGTCGCGCCATGGTCGCCTCCTCGTCGGTCGTCCACGCGGGTGTCGTAGGCCGTCGGCTGCGGGGTCGCGGTCGGCGTCGCGTCGACGGGCGTGGCGTGGTGGGCGTCACCCTAGCGGAGCTAGCCGATCGGCTTGTCATCGAGTTAGCCGAACGGTTAACTTGAGCAACGCTGGTCAGTGACGCCCGGCACCGAAGCACCTCGAGACCCTTTGGAGTCACCCCGATGGCCACCCTGCTCTACCGGATCGGACGTTTCGCGTTCGGTCGTCGCGGCGTCGTCACGTCCGCCTGGTTCGTCCTGCTCGCCGTGCTCGCCGGTGTGCTGCTGACCCTCGGCAGCGCCCCGACCTCGAGCGTCACGATCCCCGGCACGGAGTCCCAGCGGGCGCTCGAGGCGCTGGCCAAGGAGTTCCCACAGGCGAGCGGGGCCTCGGGCACCGTCGTCGTCCGGGCACCCGATGGCCAGACCGTCGTCGCCCCGGCCGGCAAGGCGGTCGTCGACGACGTCGTCGCGCGGGCCGGGAAGGTCCCGGGAGTCGTCGGTGCCCTGAGCCCCTTCGACACCAAGGCGCTCAGCCCGGACGGCCGCTACGGCCTCGTCACGGTCCAGTTCGACCGGACGGCCGACGAGCTGACCGCCGAGCAGCGCTCTGCCTACGAGGCGCTCGGCGACGGCGCCCCGAGCGGCTGGGCGGTGGCCGCCGGCGGGGAGCCCTTGCTCGCGACGCCCGAGATCGGCTCGACCGAGGGCATCGGCGTCCTCGTCGCGCTCGTCGTGCTCGTCATCACCTTCGGCTCGCTCGTCGCGGCGGGCATGACGATGGTCAACGCGCTCATCGGGGTGGGCGTCGGCATGATCGGGCTGCTCATCGTCGGACATGCCGTCGAGCTCTCGAGCGTGACCCCGGTGCTCGCCCTCATGCTCGGTCTCGCGGTCGGCATCGACTACTCGCTCTTCATCACCTCGCGCTACCGGCACAACCTCGCCCTCGGCCTCGAGCGCCAGGAGGCGGCCGCGCGTGCTGTCGGCACCGCCGGCACCGCCGTCGTCTTCGCCGGTCTGACCGTCATCATCGCCCTCGCGGGCCTGTCGGTCGTCGGCATCCCGTTCCTCACCGCGATGGGCCTCGCCGCGGCCGGGACCGTGCTCGTCGCCGTCCTCGTGGCCGTGACGCTGCTGCCCGCGCTGCTCGGCTTCGCGGGCGACCGGGTGCTCTCGCGCCGGCAGCGCCGGGCCGACGCCGCCGGCACGGACCTCGACGAGAGGGCCGGCAACCGCGGCTTCGCCTGGGGACGCTTCACGGTCCGCCACCGTGTGCCGGTGCTCGTCGCGGGCGTCGTGCTCCTCGGCGCGATCGCCCTCCCGGCCGCCAGCATGCGCCTCGCCCTGCCCGACGACGGCACCGCGCCCGTCACGAGCAGCAAGCGCGTGGCGTACGACCTCATCTCCGAGGGCTTCGGCGAGGGCTTCAACGGCCGGCTCGTCATGGTCGTCCACGGCGACACCCCGCAGCAGGCCCAGCAGGCCACGGCCGGTGCGGCCAAGGCGGCGACCGGCCTGTCCGACGTGCTCGCCGTGGCGCCCGGGCAGACGAGCGCCGACGGGCGCACGACGATCCTCGCCGTCATCCCGAAGTCCGGCCCCACGGCTGAGGCGACCTTCGACCTCGTCCGCGACCTGCGCTCGGCCCTCGCCGTGACGGCCGGCGCGACCGGAGCCGAGATCTCGGTCACCGGTGTCACGGCGGTCGGCGTCGACGTGTCCGACAAGCTCTCCGCGGCCCTACCCGTCTACCTGCTCGTCGTCGTCGGGCTCGGCTTCGTCCTGCTCATGCTGATGTTCCGGTCGCTGCTCGTGCCGCTCAAGGCGACCCTCGGCTTCCTCCTGACGATCGGCGCCGCGTTCGGGGCGACCGTCGCGATCTTCCAGTGGGGCTGGCTGTCCTCACTCGTGGGGCTCGACACCGCGGGCCCGCTCGTCAGCTTCCTGCCGATCCTGCTCATCGGCATCCTCTTCGGCCTCGCCATGGACTACGAGGTCTTCCTCGTCTCGCGCATGCGCGAGGACTTCGTGCACGGCGAGACCGCGCGCGAGGCGGTCGTCGCTGGCGTGGGCCACGGTGCGCGGGTCGTCGTCGCTGCGGCGCTCATCATGATGTCGGTGTTCGCCGGCTTCGTCCTCGTCGAGGACCCGATCATCAAGTCGATGGGCTTCGCCCTGGCCTTCGGTGTCGCGGTCGACGCCTTCGTCGTGCGCCTGTCGCTCGTGCCGGCGGTCATGTCGTTCCTCGGTGACAAGGCGTGGTGGCTGCCGCGGTGGCTCGACCGGGCGATGCCAGACGTCGACATCGAGGGCGAGAAGCTGCGTCCCGCAGGCGGATCCGGTGGCCATGAGGGTGCCGAGCGACCGGCGGTCCAGACCGCTCCCTGACGTCGCCCGACCCCGTATGCCGCGTGTCGGAGGGGACACGGCATGCGGGGTCGTCAGCGGCTCGCGATGACGACGACGAGGACGAGGGCCGCGACCGCGAGGACCCCGGCGACCACGGCGGTCCTCGCCAGGGTCGCCGCGGCGACCGCGCGTCCGTCCGGGTCGTCCCGGGTGCGCACGAGTCGGCTGCCGTCGCGGTAGCGGCGTCGTGCCGTCAGCGCCAGGTCGCCGCTCCACGCCAGGCCGAGGAGCGCGACGGCATACCCGAGCGGGCCGAGCTGCGGTGGGAGCACGCGCAGCGCGACGAGCGAGCCGACGGCCACCGAGAGCGCCGTGCGACGCCACGCGAGCGAGGTGCGCTCGGCCTGGAGCCCGGGGTCGGCCGGGGAGGTCACAGCAGCAGGCCGACGACGACGGCGAGCGCGACGAGCCCGAGCAGCAGTGCGATGGGCAGCTTGAGGCCCGACGACGGCAGCGGGGCGAGGCGGCGCATGGCGCGTTCGGTGCGCACCCACGAGAGCCACGCCTGCGCCGTGGCGGCGATCCCGGCGAGGACGAGCAGGAGCGAGATGGTCACCCGGAGCCACTCGGTGAGCGGCACCTGCAGGGCCTCGACGGCGAGCCCGGCCGCGACGAAGGCCAGTCCGGTCCGGATCCAGGCGAGGAAGGTGCGCTCGTTGGCGAGGCTGAAGCGGGGGTCGGGGTCCTCGCCGTGCTCGAAGACGGATCGTGGGAAGCGTCCGCGGTCCTGCGGCATGGGTGGGTCGCCCTCCTCGTCGTCGACAACCCCGCTCGGTAGCCGGGGGTCGCTCCCGATCATCCTCCAGGGGCGACCGGCTCGCCTCCGCCGGCACGCGCGAGCCCGCTCCGGTGGGGGAGCGGGCCGGCGTGTCGTGGGTAGGGCTCAGCGAGGCAGGGGGACCGTGCCGGCGAGCGCGGCCTCGAGCTCGGCCTGCCCCTCGAACGAGTTCGGCCGTCCTGCCCCGGACTCGATGAGGGAGCGCAGGCTGCCGAGGACGTACTGGCCCCAGGCCGTGTGGCACACCTCGTAGCACTCCTGCTCGGGCGAGAGGCCGACGTGCGTGAAGCGGACGAGGGTCCGGCCCTGGACCTCGGAGAGGTCGAAGGTGACCGTCGTGCCGGCCCACTCCTCGGCGTCCTCGGTGAACGAGAGCCACGCGTCGAGCACGAGCCAGCTGACCCTGCGGGCCGGCTCGAGCTCGGTGATCCGGAAGGTCGACCGGTGGATGTCGGGCACGGAGTAGGAGAACTCCGCCCCGAGCCGGTCAGTGGGCCCCTCGATCGTGCCCGACCACCAGGCGCGGACGTCGGTGATCGCAGCGAAGGCCTCCTCGGGACTCTGGTCGACGGTGAACGACAAGGTGAGGTCGGTGCTCATGGTCCTGCTCCCATCCATCGGCGTCGTCATCGGGCGATGACGATCACTTGCATCATGCAAGTGACGATAGAACCAGACGCTTTCATGATGCAAGCACTTCTGTAGGATGGGTGCGTGCTCGGACGGACGTATGACCAGCAGGTGTGCTCCATCGCCCGCGCCCTCGAGGTGGTGGGTGAGCGCTGGAGCCTGCTCATCGTCCGCGACGCGCTCTTCGCCGGCGTGACCCGCTTCGGGGACTTCCAGCACAACCTCGGCATCGCCACCAACGTCCTGGGGGCGCGCCTCGAGGCGTTCGTCGAGGCGGGCATCATGGAGCGCCGTCGCTACTCCGAACGCCCCGAACAGTTCGAGTACGTCCTCACCGACAAGGGGCGGGACCTGGCGCCAGCCCTCGTCGCGCTGACGCGCTGGGGCGACCGCTGGGCCGCGCCCGGCGGCCCGCCGATCCTCTACCGCCACCGCACGTGCGGCGACGCGGTGGCCGAGGTCGTCGTGTGCGCGACGTGCGGTCCCGTCGACGCCGCCGAGATCACGGTGGCGCCGGGCCCCGGTATGCCGCCCGAGTACCTCGCCCAGCGCCGCCCGCGCCCGACCAGCTGAGCGCGGCGGTCGGCATGCTCCTCGTCGGCGCCGTGCTCGCGGCACTCGAGTTCGGGTGTCGGCGCCCGGCTCAGGGGGCCTCCCGCCCCGTCCCGCCCGAGGCCAGGAGGGGGCAGGTGCGTCACAGTTGCCCGCCGAGAGGCGGGGCGCGGAGGAGGATCGAAGGGGACCGGACCGAGGCGCCGCCGGCGGTCGGCCGGGTGAGTGGGCCACCGGCGCGTGGCCGGAGGGGTGAGGGTCATGCAGATCGAGGGAAGGGTCTTCGTCGTGACCGGGGGTGGCGGCGGCATCGGTCGCGAGGTCGTGCTGGGTCTGCTCGCGCGCGATGCGCGCGTCGCGGCCGTCGACCTGCGCGCCGACGGGCTCGCCGAGACCGTGGAAGCGGCCCGGGCCGGTGACCGGCTGAGCACCCACGTCGTCGACGTGACCGACCGTGCCGCCGTCGAGGCGCTCGCGGACGCTGTCGTCGACGAGTACGACCGAGTCGACGGGCTGCTCAACGTCGCCGGCATCATCCAGCCTTTCGTGCCCTTCTCCGAGCTCGACCTCGCCGCGATGGAGAAGGTCATGGCGGTCAACTTCTGGGGCGTCGTCCACACCGTCAAGGCGTTCCTCCCGCACCTCGTGACCCGTCCGCAGGCGTGCGTCGTCAACGTCTCGAGCATGGGCGCCTTCGCACCGGTGCCGGGCCAGGCGGTCTACGGCGCGAGCAAGGCCGCCGTCATGCTCCTCACCGAAGGGCTCTGGGCCGAGCAGCGCGGCACGTCGGTGGCCGTGACGTGCGTCTTCCCGGGTGGGGTCGCCACTGACATCAGCGGGCACAGCGGCGTGCCGATGCCGGACGTCGCCTCCGCGGACGAGGACGCCCCGACGTCGATGACGTCACCGGTCGAGGCGGCCCGCCGGATCATCGTCGGCGGGGTCGAGGAGGGGCGCTTCCGCGTCGTCATCGGCAGGGACGCGCGGACGCTCGACCGGCTGACCCGACTCGCCCCCCGGCGCGCCACGGAGCTCGTCGCCAGGAGGATGGCGTCCCTGCTCGACCGCTGACTCCCGACGGACCTCTCCCACCGGTCGGCCGACCCTCGCCCCCGGGGCCGCCGAGTGCCTAGGTTGGACCCATGACCCAGGTTCCGACACGCACCCTCGGCGACGGCACGACCCTCCCCGCCACCGGCTTCGGCACGTACCCGCTCACGGGCGAGGACGGCATACGCGCCATCGTGTCGGCGCTCGAGGCCGGCTACCGACTGCTCGACACGGCGGTCAACTACGGCAACGAGGCGGAGGTCGGCGAGGCCATCCGCCGGTCGGGGGTGCCCCGCGACGAGATCGTCGTCCAGACGAAGGTGCCGGGGCGCGACCACGCGTACGACCGTGCCATCGCCTCCGTCGAGGGGTCGCTCGAGCGCCTCGGCCTCGAGCAGGTGGACGTCGCCGTCATCCACTGGCCCAACCCGAGCGTCGGGCTCTACGGCGACGCGTACCGCGCTCTCGTCGAGTGCCGCGAGCGCGGCCTCGTGCGGTCCGTCGGTGTCAGCAACTTCACCGAGCAGCACCTCGCCGACGTCATCGAGGCGACGGGTGTCACGCCGGTGCTCAACCAGGTCGAGCTGCACCCGCTCTTCCCGCAGGAGCGTCTGCGGGCGGTCCACGAGCGGCTCGGGATCGTCACCGAGGCGTGGAGCCCGCTCGGCAAGCGAAACGCCCCCTTCGGCGCCGACCCGGTGGCTGCCGCCGCGGAGGCGCACGGCGTCACCCCGGCCCAGGCGATCCTGCGCTGGCACGTGCAGCTCGGCGTCGTGCCGCTGCCGAAGTCGTCGGACGCCGAGCGGCAGCGCGCCAACCTCGACGTCTTCGGCTTCGAGCTGTCCCAGGCCGAGGTCACCGCGATCTCGGCACTCGCGCGCGCGGACGGGCGCCTCTTCGGGGGCGACCCGGACATGCACGAGGAGATGTGACGCTCGACCCGTCGCGCTAGGCCAGGAAGCCGCGCACGGCAGCGAGCTGCTCGACGTCGAGCCGGAACCATGCCCAGCTGCCCCGGCGCTCGCGGGTGAGGATGCCCGCGTCGACGAGGGTCTTGAGGTGGTGGCTGACGGTCGGCTGGGAGACCTGCACGGCCTCGGTCATGTCGCACACGCAGGCCTCGCGGCCGGGGGCGGCGCTGATGATGCTGATCAGCTGGAGGCGCACGGGGTCGGCGAGGGCCTTGAGCAGCGCGGCCCGGCGGTCGGCCTCCGCGCGGTCGAGGACGTCGACGGGGGAGGTGCCACAGGCGGAGACCTCCTGGGGGGTCGTGCTCAACGTGGTCACGCTCACGGGTTCACCTTCCGTTCACCGACATCGACGATGGTCCATATTGACACATGCCGATGCGGCTGCCAACGTTGAGGGATCGACCGTGGTCGATGCAGGCCAGCGACCACAACCCAGCGTTCGAAGGACACCGGTGACCGACCCGACCAGCCCCTCTGCACGCCTGGCATCCTCCGCGCACGATCCGGTCGCCGCACGGCTCTCGACCCTCGACCGGTTCCTGCCGGTGTGGATCGGGCTGGCCATGGTGGCCGGCCTGCTGCTCGGGCGTCTCGTGCCCGGGCTCGGCGACGGCCTGGCGCGCGTGGAGGTCGACGGCGTCTCGCTGCCCATCGCCCTCGGTCTGCTCGTGATGATGTATCCCGTGCTCGCCAAGGTCCGCTACGACCGGCTCGACTCGGTGACCGGCGACACGCGCCTCCTGCTCAGCTCGCTGTTGCTCAACTGGGTCCTCGGGCCGGCCCTGATGTTCGCCCTGGCGTGGATCTTCCTGCCCGACCTGCCTGCCTACCGCACCGGCCTGATCATCGTCGGCCTCGCTCGTTGCATCGCCATGGTCATCATCTGGAACGACCTCGCGTGCGGGGACCGGGAGGCGGCCGCGGTGCTCGTGGCGATCAACTCCGTCTTCCAGGTCGTCGCCTTCGCCGGGCTCGGGTGGTTCTACCTCTCCGTCCTGCCCGGGTGGCTCGGCCTCGAGCAGACCGGCATCGACGCGTCGACGTGGGACATCGCCCGGTCCGTGCTCATCTTCCTCGGCATCCCGCTGCTGGCCGGTTTCCTGTCCCGCCGCATCGGGGAGAAGCGTCGCGGGCGGGACTGGTACGAGACGAAGTTCATCCCGAGGGTCGCTCCCTGGGCGCTGTACGGCCTGCTCTTCACGATCGTCATCCTCTTCGCGCTGCAGGGTGAGGCCATCACCTCACAGCCGCTCGACGTCGTGCGCATCGCGCTCCCGCTGCTCGTCTACTTCGCCGTCATGTGGGGCGGCGGGTTCGGGCTCGGAGCGGGTCTCGGACTCGGCTACGAGCGCACGGCGACCCTCGCTTTCACGGCGGCGGGCAACAACTTCGAGCTCGCGATCGCGGTGGCCATCGCCACCTTCGGCGCGGCCTCCGGACAGGCTCTCGCCGGCGTCGTCGGTCCCCTCATCGAGGTGCCGGCCCTCGTCGCGCTCGTCTACGTGAGCCTGGCGCTGCGCAAGCGCTTCACCGCTCGACCCGGTGGTCCCTCCGTGCCGCTCGAGGCGCAGGCTGCCGGGTCCCGCCGTGCCTGACCTCCGGGGCCAGGAGCCGGCACCGTGCTGATGCCTCGCGTGCCGTTCCTCGACGACCTGCCGCGGTTCCTCTTCTTCACCGGCAAGGGCGGCGTCGGCAAGACCTCGCTGGCCTGCGCGACCGCGGTACGCCTCGCGGAGCAGGGCCGCCGGGTCCTGTTGACGAGCACCGACCCTGCCTCGAACGTCGGGCAGGTCTTCGGGGTCAGCGTCGGCAACACCATCACGCCGGTGCCGACCGTCCCCGGCCTCGATGCCCTCGAGATCGACCCGCAGCAGGCAGCTGACGCCTACCGTGCCACGATCATCGACCCGGTCCGCGACCTCCTGCCGGCGGCGGAGGTCTCTGCGATGACGGAGCAGCTGTCCGGGGCGTGCACGACGGAGATCGCCTCCTTCAACGAGTTCACGTCGCTGCTGGCCGACGAGACCACGACGGCGGCCTACGACCACGTCCTGTTCGACACCGCGCCGACGGGCCACACCGTCCGCCTGCTCCAGCTGCCGGGGGAGTGGACCACCTACCTCTCCGACGGCAAGGGCGACGTGTCGTGCCTCGGGCCGGTGGCGGGCCTTGACCGGCTGCGTCACGACTACGCGGGCGCCCTGGCCGCGCTGACGGACCCGACGCGTACCCGCCTCGTCCTCGTCACCCGACCGCAAGGGTCCTCGCTCCGTGAGGCCGCGAGGACGTACGGCGAGCTGCGCGAGCTGGGCATGACGAACGCCCACCTCGTCGTCAACGGCGTCCTGCCGGCGTATGCCGTCACGAGCACGCCCGGGGACGAGCTGGCCCACGCGGTCGGCGCGCGTGAGGACGCCGCCCTCGACGCCGTCCCCGGGGTCCTGGCCGCCCTGCCCCGGACCACCCTGCCCCTGCTGGCCGTCAACACCGTCGGCGTGCCCGCCCTCCGGGCGCTGCTCGGGCCGGAGGTGCCGTCGCTCCCGGAACCTGCCACCGAGATCGCCATGCTCCCAGACGGATTCACGGATCTGCGTGATCTCGTCGACGAGCTGGAGGCCGGCGGGCACGGGCTCGTCATGTGCATGGGCAAGGGCGGGGTCGGCAAGACCACGGTCGCTGCGGCCATCGCCCTCGAGCTCGCCTCCCGAGGCCACGAGACGCTGCTCACGACCACCGACCCGGCGGCACACCTGAACGAGACCCTGCAGGCCGAGGCCCCGCGCCTCACCGTCGAGCGCATCGACCCCCAGGTGGCGATCGAGGGGTACCGCGAGCGGGTCATGGCCGGCAAGGGCAAGGCTCTGGACGACGCCGGCCGGGCCGTCCTCGCCGAGGACCTCAAGTCGCCGTGCACCGACGAGGTCGCCGTCTTCCAGCAGTTCTCCCACGTCGTCTTCCGGGCCCGGAAGCAGTTCGTCGTTCTCGACACGGCGCCGACCGGGCACACCCTGCTCCTGCTCGACGCGACCGGCTCCTACCACCGCGAGATCACCCGGCAGATGAGCGAGGGTGCACACTTCGTGACCCCGCTCATGCGGCTGCAGGACCCGGCGCAGACCAAGGTCGTCATCGTCACCCTTCCGGAGACGACCCCCGTCCTCGAGGCCGAGGAGCTGCAGGGCGACCTCGCCCGGGCCGGCATCACGCCGTGGGCGTGGGTCGTCAACGGCAGCCTGACCGCAGCAGCGCCGAGCTCGCCGTTCCTGCGGGCCCGCGCCCACGCCGAAGCGGAGCCGCTGACCCGCGTGAGGGGGCTCTGCCGTCGCGTGGCCGTCCTGCCGCTGCTCGCCCGCGAACCCGTCGGCGCCGCAGCGCTGTCCGAGCTCACCCGTCCCCTCACGGAAGGCATTTCGGTCGATGCGTTCTGACACTCGGGCCGCGTCGCCCGGCTGCTGCGCGACCTCGGAAGCCGACCCTCCCCAACCATCGACCCAGGAGCACCCGTGACCGACAAGCCCTCCGTCCTCTTCGTCTGCATCCACAACGCCGGCCGCTCCCAGATGGCCGCCGCCTACCTCGCCCACCTCTCCGGCGGCGCCGTCGAGGTGCGCTCCGCCGGATCTGCGCCCGCCGACGAGGTCAACCCCTCCGCCGTCGCCGCCATGGCGGAGGAGGGCATCGACATCACCGCCGAGACCCCCAAGATCCTCACGACCGAGGCGGTCAAGGAGTCCGACGTCGTCATCACCATGGGGTGCGGCGACACGTGCCCGATCTTCCCCGGCAAGCGCTACGAGGACTGGGAGCTCGCCGACCCGGCGGGCCAGGGCGTCGAGGCGGTGCGCCCGATCCGCGACGAGATCAGGCAGCGCATCCTCGGCCTGCTCGAGTCGCTCGACGTCCCCGCCGCCAACGCCTGACGCCTCTCGCATCCCACTGATCGGGGTGCCGTGCATCGGGGGGATTCCGCCGCCCGGCGGCGATCGTCGCGGGACACTGGGGCATGGCCACCGTGGCGTCCGTCGATCGGCAACGCCTCCACGATGATCTGGAGGGAGTCCGCGCCGACCTACACCAGATCGTCGCCGCCGCGGGCGCCCGGGAGCTCCGACGGCGCAGCAACGGAACCCGTTGGACCAACGGGCAGCTGTTGTGGCACATGGTCTTCGGGTTCCTCATCGTGTCCAGGCTGCTCCCGCTGGTCAGGCTTTTCGGGCGGCTGCCGGACGGCTTGAGCCGGGCCTTCGCAGCGGTGCTCGACGCGGGGACCCGACCGTTCCACTCCGTCAACTACCTCGGGTCCGTCGGTGGCGCGCTCGTCTTCCGCGGCCCACGGCTGACCCGCCGGCTCGACCACACCATCGCGCGGCTGCACCGCCGGCTCGACGCCGAGTCAGCCGAAGCGCTCGGCAGGCGGATGCACTTCCCGCTCGGATGGGATCCCTTCTTCCGGGACACGATGACGCTGGCCGACGTGTACGCGTACGGCATGCAGCACTTCGACTTCCACCGGAAGCAGCTCACGATCGACGGGTAGCGGTGCCCCAGCGCGACAGCAGGGTCATCGTGCGCCCCGGGTCGGATCAGGTGCTGACCGGTGAGAGCAGGTCCGACATGACCCTGAGCGCCGACGGGGCCAGGCGGTAGTAGACCCAGCTGCCCCGTCGTTCTGACTCGAGCAGGCCCGCCTCGCGCAGCTTCTTGAGGTGGTGCGACACCGTCGGCTGGGAGACGCCGACATCCTGGATGTCGCAGACGCAGGCCTCGCCGCCCTCGGCCGAGGCGACGTTGGAGAAGAGCCTCAGACGCACCGGGTCGCCCAGGGCCTTGAACATCGCAGCCACGCGCTCCGCATCCGACTCTCCGATCGGGGAACGGGTCAGCGGCGCGCAGCAGGGTGTCGCGGTGACGTCGAGGACGGGCAGCGGATTTGACATGCGTCTATGTTGACATCTGTCTATGCCGGTTGCAAGATGGGCGATGTCGACATCGACAACCATCGAAACAGCGTGGGGTCCCGCTCAGCCCGGGACGTCACCGACCGAACCGGAGGCCGTCCCGTGACCAGCACCCCCCAGGCACCCACCGACACCGCCGGCGCGTCGTCCCCGGTCGGCGCGACGGTCGCCGTCATCGGCGCCGGCCCGATCGGTCTGGCCGCCGCGGCGCACCTTCTCGAGCGAGCGCTCGAGCCGGTCGTGTTCGAGCGCGGAGACCGCGCGGGCGCCTCGGTGGCGTCATGGGGTCACGTGCGGCTCTTCTCCCGCTGGTCCGAGCTCATCGACCCCGCCGCCCGGCGACTGCTGTCCGGCCGGGGCTGGGCCGAGCCCGACGCGAACCACTATCCGACCGGCGCCGAGTGGGCCGAGGAGTACCTCCGACCGCTGGCCGAGGCCGTCGGCGACTGCGTCCACTACGAGACCACGGTGACCGGAGTCGCCCGGCAGGGTCGGGACCGGGTCGTCGACTCCGGTCGCGAGGACCAGCCGTTCACGGTCCACGTGCGTCACGAAGACGGGCGCACGGGTCGGGTCACGGCCGGCGCCGTCGTCGATGCCTCCGGTACGTGGACGAGCCCCAACCCGCTCGGCAGCGATGGCTACCCGGCAGACGGGGAGCACGAGCCCGCCGTCGCAGCTCGCGTCTCCTACCGTGTCCCCGACGTCAGCACCGCAGACGACGTGGCGCGTTTCGGGGGACGGCGCACGGCTGTCGTCGGGTCGGGCCACTCCGCCCTGACGGCGCTGGTCGCCCTGGCCACGCTCGCCGAGAAGGCGCCCGGGACGACGGCCGTCTGGGTCCTGCGCCGAGGGGCCGTCGGCAGCGCCTACGGCGGCGGGGACGCGGACCAGCTTCCGGCTCGAGGCGCCCTCGGCCTGCGCGCGCGCGACGCTGTCGCGGCCGGGCACGTCGAGGTCGTCACCGGCTTCCGGACGCTGGCGGTCGAGCACGGCGCCGGCGGTGCCTTGGCGCTGGTCAGCGAGGACGGGCGCCGCGTCGACGGCCTCGACGAGGTCGTCGGACTCACCGGGTTCCGTCCGGACCACTCGATCATGTCCGAGCTGCGCCTGCGCCTGGACGACCGGCTCGAGGCGCCACTCGGACTCGCGCCGCTCATCGACCCCAACGTCCACTCGTGCGGCACCGTCTACCCGCACGGTGCCGGTGAGCTGGCCCATGACGAGCAGGGGGTCTACGTCGTCGGGATGAAGGCGTACGGCCGTGCGCCGACGTTCCTGGCGCTCACCGGTTACGAGCAGGTCCGATCCGTGGCGGCCGCGCTGGCCGGTGATCACGAGGCGGCCTCCCGGGTCGAGCTGACGCTCCCGGAGACCGGGGTGTGTGGCGGGGCGGGGCTGTTCGACGAGCCGGCCGCCACCACGGCAGGCGCCGACGGCGAGGAAGCAGTCGGCGGCTGCTGCGCCCCGGCTGTACCGCAGCTCGTCCAGATCGGCGCCCCGTCGGGCAGCGCGGGAGCGTGCGGACCCACCGGATGCTGAAGCCTCTCGCCGGCCACGGCGTCGAGGTGAGCGCGGTGAACGCGGTGAGCGCGGTGTCATCGGGGGCCCACCCCGACGTCACCGTCCACGTCGCCACGCCATCAGGCCTTCCGCACCGCCCCCGCTGGGCGCTCCCGGCTCTGTGCGTCACCCAGATCATCGGCTGGGGCGTGCTCTACTACGCCTTCCCCGTCATGCTGCCCGCCCTCACCCGCGAGACCGGATGGCCCCCCACGACCACGACGGCAGCCTTCTCCGCCGCGCTCGTGGTCTCGGCCCTCGTCGGCCTCCCCGTCGGACGCCTCATCGACGCAGCCGGACCCCGCCGGCTCATGACGGCAGGCTCCGTGCTCGGCGCGGCCGGGTTCGCCGCCATCGCCGTCGCCCCGAACCTGCTCGTGTTCACGGTCGGATGGATGCTGACCGGTGTCGCGATGGCAGCGACCTTCTACCAGCCTGCCTTCGCCGCCCTCACACGCTGGTACGGCCGTGACCGGGTCCGGGCCCTGACCATCCTCACCCTCGCGGGCGGCCTCGCCAGCACCGTGTTCGCGCCGATCACGGCAACGCTCGCGGACCACCTCGGGTGGCGCCACGCCACCCTCGTGCTTGCCGGTGTCGTCCTGGTCATCGCTGCACCGCTGCACGCCGTGGGTCTCCGGGGCCCGTGGCCGCCGCACCCTCCCGACCAGACGTCGGAGCAGATCGCCGACGCGGCACCCGGTGCTCGCGCCATCACGACGAGCAGGCGCTTCCTGCAGCTGGCCGTCGCGCTGACCCTGTCCGGCTTCGCGATGTATGCCGTCGTGTTCGGGCTCATCCCGCTGCTCACCGAACGCGGCGCCTCCACGTCCCAGGCCGCGTGGGCGCTCGGTCTCGGAGGCCTCGGCCAGACCATGGGCCGCCTGCTCTACACGACTCTTGCGGCACGGACCAGCGCCCGGACGCGCACCGCAGTCCTCGTCCTCGCCGGGGGCGTGACGACCGCGCTCCTCGCATCCCTCGCCGGGCCGATCTGGCTCGTCACCATCGTGGCGATGGGCGCCGGAATGGTCCGCGGCAACCTCACCCTCCTGCAGGCGACCGCCGTCACGGACCGCTGGGGCACCCACGCCTACGGACGTCTGACCGCGACCCTGGCCGCCCCCGTCACCATCGCCGGGGCGCTGGCTCCGTGGGTCGGAGCCGCCCTCGCCGGACCGCTCGGAGGGTATGCCGCCCTCTTCTGGCTGATGGCTGCGGTCTCAGCCGTCGCGGCGGGTGTCGCCGTGACGGCCTGACCGACGGCTCGACCGTGACGACGGCACGTCAGTCGCGCGGCTCGTCGTCGTCGTCCCAGTGACACGTGCACGAGCACGTGTGGTCCACCGTTCCGTTCGCCGGGCACCTCTTGTGCCAGCCGTTCTCGCACTCCGCACTCATGGACATCGGCTCACCCCTCTGCGAGGTCTCCACTCTCCACCGGCTGGGCCCCGGGGGCAGTTTACGCCCGGTGGGTGCGTCCCGGCCGCACGGCCCGGCAGCCGGTGGTCAACCGGTGGACGCACCCCCGACCAAACGCCTGAATCCTGAACGACGGCTGTGGGCAGGGGTACGGTGAAACCGGGCCGAGCGGCCGGTCACCGCGGTAGCCGGCGGTCGAGCGATCGGCCCGAACGTGTCGCAGGCGTGACCCCTCACGAAAGTGCACCGTGATGACCCTCCCAGCACGTCCTCCCTCCCACCGACAGGCCGCCGACCCCCCGGAGACCTCCGGGCGACCTCCAGCGTCCTCCGGCCAGGGCTGACGCCGTGCACTCGGGGACTGCGCGCACGACCGACGGCCACATCGACGGGCGCGGCTCCGCCGCCCTCCGGCGCTCGCCCAAGCACCGACCGCCCGGCCTCACGGTTCGCACGGTGCGACGTGCCACGATCCCGGCGCCGCTCCCGCTGGACTCGGCGACCGAGCGTGCCAGCGGCACGGTCGTGCTCGTCGCCGGCTCCGTCGGCACGGGCAAGACGACGTTGCTCGCCGACTGGTCGGGCGCGTTGGAGCAGCGCGGCGACCTCGTCGGCTGGGCCTCGCTCGACCGTGAGGACAACGACCCCCAGGTCATGGGCGAGACGCTGCTCGGCGCCCTCCGGGCGGCCGTCGGCGCCCACGTCCCTGCAGCCGACGCGGAGACGGTCCCGAGCCGGGTCGGGCACGCGTTCGTGGCCCGTCTCGTCCAGCTCGCGGGTGAGGCTCCGGCGGACACGTGGCTCGTCCTCGACGACCTGCACCTCGTCCGCGACCCGCGGTGCCTCGAGCTCGTCGAGCTGATCGTCCGCTGGGCCCCGGCGCACCTGCACGTCGTCGTCGGCACGCGTGCCGACCCGGGACTGCACCTGGCCCGCCTGCGCCTCGAGGAGCGGCTCCTCGAAGTGCGCGAGCACCGGCTGCGCTTCTCCGTCGACGACACCCGTGAGCTGCTGTCCCGCCACGACGTCGCCCTCGACGACGGCCAGGTGCGCCACCTGCAGGAGCTCACGGAGGGGTGGGCGGCCGGAGTCGCCCTGGCGGCCGTCTCGCTGGCGCGAGGCCGCGACGCCGACGCCTTCCTCCGCGAGTTCGCACGGAGCCACCGCGCGATGTCGGGCTACCTCGTCGAGGAGGTGCTGGCGAGCCTCGACGAGGAGGTGCGTGACTTCCTCGTCTCGACCTCGGTCCTCGAGGACCTCACGCCCGATCTCGCCGCCGCCGTGACCGGGCGCGACGACGCGGGTGCGCTGCTCGAGGCGCTCTCGTCGGACAACGCCATGGTCACCGCCGACCGGGTCGGGCCGCCGACCTATCGCTACCACGTGCTGCTGCGCAGCTACCTCGGCGCGATGCTCGAGTCCCGCAGCCTCCGAGGTGCCCGGGAGGTCCACGCCCGCGCCGCGCGGTGGTATGCCGCCCACGACGTCCCGGGACGGGCGCTGCGTCACGCCGAGGCGGCGGGGGATCTCGACCTCATGAGCGACGTGATCCACCACCACGCGCTCCACCTGCTGCTCGACGGCCGGGCCGCCGACATCGATGCCGCCGTGCGCACGGTCCCGATCGGTGACCCCGTCATGACCGCGGTCGCAGCCCTCGCGAGCCTCGACCTGTCGGACCCGGAGGCCGCCCGGATCCAGCTCGTGTCCCTCGCGACGCAGCCCGACACGTGGCTCGCGGGCGAGGCAGATGGTGCCCAGGCCGACGTCGAGCCGGCGCCCGACGGCACCGGGCAGGACGATCCCGGTGCGCTGCCCCTCGAGCGTCTGCTGGCGGTCGGCCTCCGCTGGCTCTCCTTCGTCGGTGACGACGTGGGCCGACGCTCGGTCGCTGACACGGCCGCGCGACTCGGCGCCCAGCCCAGCGGCGACGAGAGGGTCGCCGACGGGCTGGCCGCCGAGCTGTCCTCCACCTTCCGGACGTGGTCGGGCAGCCGGTCCACGCGCGGCCACGTCGTGCCTCCCCTCGACGATCCCGTCGCGAGCCCTCTTGTGGGAGAGAGGCTTTCGGAGCGAAGTCGGCAGATGGGTCGCGTGCCCCATGAGCATGCGCGGGCAGACCTCGACCTGCTCGACGAGCTGACGAGCGGTGGCGTCCTCTTCGGCGCCGGACGTCTCGACGACGCCCGGACGGCCTACGGTGCGGCCCTCGGGACCGCCCGCCGTGCCGGGCACCTGCTGTCCGCCCTTCAGGCCATGGTCGGGCTCGCGTCGGTCGCGGCCGGCAAGGAGGACCTCGTCGAGATGACGGCATGGTCCGAACGCGTGCTCGCCGAGGCGCAAGGCACGCCGTGGGCCCTGTCGCCCCGGCTGCTGCCCGCCCATGTCTTCGCGGCGTGGGGCGCCCATCAGGTCCTCGACATCGCGACCGCGCGGGACCGCAACGTGACCGCCCTCGCGCTGATCGCCGAGGTCTCGTCGATGATGCCCGCGCCCGCGCCCGCGCCCGTGCCCATGCCCGGGGACGGGGAGTCCGGTGACGACGCCTACACGACCGCGGCACGCGGCCTCGAGCAGCTGGGTCGGCTCGCGCGGATGCTCGAGGCCGACCTCGATCTCGAGGAGGCCGCGGACGAGCCCGGTGCCCGGCAGGACGTGGTCACCCGGGTCATGGCCGGAGCCAGGGACGTGTCGCGACTGTCGATGACCGCGGACCTCGCCGTGGGCGAGCTGTCCCGGGCGCATCGGATCGTGCTGCTCGCAGGCTTCCCGCGGCTCGCCCTCGAGGTCGAGCAGCTGAGCGCCGGGCTGCCCGGGTGCGAGGTCGAGGTCGCCGTCATGTCGGGGGTGCGCCACCTGTGGGACGGCGACGACGCCGCTGCCCGATCGGCGGTCGCGCCCCTGCTCGCGGTCGACCCGGCGGTGCTTCCCCTGCGCGCGGCGGTCACGGCGCACCTCGTCAAGGCGGTGGTGGCCCACCGCAACGCCCAGGCCACCGTCGCGCACGAGGGACTCGTCGTCGCCCTCACCCGAGCCGCTCCCCAGCACGCGCTCCGGACCGTGCTCGAGGTCGCGCCCGAGGTCGCCGAGGTCCTCGCCGTCGGTGCGGGACGGTTCGGCGAGCTCGAGCCGTTCGCCCTCGAGCTGCGCGAGCACTCCCGTCAGGCTCCGGACCTGCGGCCGGAGCCGCTGCTCGACGTCGCCCTCAGCGCCCGCGAGCTGAGCCTGCTGCGCGAGCTGCCATCGCTGCTCACCGTCGCCGAGATCGCCGACGCGCGGGCCGTGAGCCGCAACACCGTCAAGACGCAGATGCGCTCGCTCTTCCAGAAGCTCGGTGTCGGGTCGCGCCGCGACGCGGTGGCCGCAGCGCGCCGCCTCGGGCTCCTCTAGGTCGCCGGCAGGTCGAGGTCACCCGCCCGGGGTGACGCCACGACGCACCCGGACCGGCACGATCGGATCAAGAGCCTTCGGCATCCGGCCCGACCCGCGAAGGGGGCGGCGTGCGCTACGAGTTCATCCTGGCCGAGCAGATCCCCGAGGTCGCCCGCGCGGCCTTCCCGGAGCTCGACGAGTCGACCGTCCAGGTCGGCGCGCTGGGCTCGGTCATGTACGGCGACGTCGTCGACGCGCCGCACCTGCACGGCATCCTCGACCGCTTCCAGGACCTCGGCTTCACGCTCCTCGAGCTGCGGCGACTCCCGGACTAGCGCCGGTGACCCAGGAGCCCGTGGGGGACTCTGCGGTTGGCCCCCCTGAGCCATGGCGGTCCGAGCAGCCGCAGGAGCCGCCGTCGCGAGCCGAGCAGTCGCTGCTGTCATTGCGTCGGCGGGCGCTGCTCGTCGGTGCCCTGCGGATCGGCCTGACGCTCGTCGCGCTGTGGTGGTTCTCCCGCGTCGTGCGACGCGTCAACTGGTCGGCCGTGTGGGACGCCGTCACCGGCCTGGCTCCGGTCCAGGTCCTGGCGTTGCTGTGCGTCGTCGCGCTGCGTCAGTGCCTCAACGCCGGCCCGCTCGCGGTCTTCGTGCCGTCCCTCGGACTGCGCCGGGCGGTGTCGAACGACCTGTCGGCCAACCTCGTCGCGACGGTCGCACCCCCACCGGGCGACGTCGTGCTGCGCATCGCGATGCTCCGGTCGTGGGGGATCCCGTCCGCCGAGGCCATCGCCGGCATCTCGCTCAACACCCTGACCTACTACGTCGCGCGCTTCGGCGCGCCCGTCCTCGGGCTGGGACTGGCCGCGGTCGCGGGACAGGCCGAGCCGGCATACGTCTGGACTGCTGTCTCGAGCGGCGCTGTCAGCCTCGTCGTCGTCGCGGGGCTCGTCATCGCGTCGCGCGGTGAGCGGCCCGCCGCGCGTGCCGCTGGATGGGTCGGCCACCAGCTGCGGCGCGTCACCCCGCGGGTCGATCCCGCGGCGTGGTCGACCCGCGCCACCGAGTTCGTCCGGCAGGCCGGCGACGTGCTGCGCCGCGGCTGGGGCCGGGCCATGGCCTGCCAGGTCGGGCTGGTCCTCAGCGAGGCGCTGCTGCTCGTGCTGTCGCTGCGCTTCGCGGGCGTGCCGGCGCTCGTGGCCCCCACCGTCACCATCGTCGTGGCCCTGCTCGTCAGCTACCCCCTCACGGCGCTGCCCTTCGGCGGCGTCGGGGTGCTCGACGCCGCCGTCATCGCCATCCTCGGCCTGGAGCAGGGACCGTTCGAGACGAAGGCCGTCGCCGGGCTCGTCGTCTTCCGCGTGTGCTGGATGCTCGTTCCGCTCGCACTCGGAACCGTGACGGTCACGCGGTGGCGGCGCGCCCACGTCGCCGAGGCGGCAGCCGTCAGAAGCGCCACACGAGGGGAATGACGATGACGGCCACGACCAGCCACAGGAGCAGGACCGGCAGACCGAGGCGCCAGTAGTCGCCGAAGCGGTAGCCGCCCGGGCCCATGATCATCATGTTGGCGGGCGTCGCGATCGGGGTGAGCAGCGACGCGGCCCCGGCGGCCGCGACGAGCATGAGGACCGGGAGCACCGAGACGCCGGTCTCCTGGGCCGCTGCGACCGCGATCGGCACGACGATGAGCACCGTCGCGGTGTTGCTGACGACCTGCCCGACGACCGCGGTGAGGCCGAAGAGCGCGACGAGGAGGAGGTAGGGCCGGCCCTCGCCCACGACGTCGATGAGCCCCCTGGCCACGAGGTCGGCCGCGCCGCTCGTCTCGATCGCGGTCGACAGCGGGATGAGGCCGCCGATGAGCACGACGGTCTGCCACGAGACGGCGCGGTAGGCCTGGTTGACGCTGACGACCCTCGTCAGCACCATCGCGGTGGCCGCGGCGAGGCCCGCGATCGCCGGCGGCACGAGTCCCAGTGCGAGCAGGACGACCATGACGAGGAGGACGGCGATCGCCCGGCCCGACCGTGGACCGAGCGGAACTGCTTGTCGCCGAACGAGATCCGGGGAGTCGACCAGGAGCACGTCACGGTCGTGCACGAGCTCCTCGATCGACGTCCACGTGCCGTGCAGCAGGAGGCTGTCCCCGGCCGTCAGCTCGTGCGGCGTCGCACCCAGGTCCTTCCCGAGCCGGCGGATCCCGAGCACGACGAGGTCGCTGCCACGCATCTGGCCGGGGAAGGACGTCTCACCGACGAGTGGCGAGCGTGGCGGGACGACGACCTCGGCCACGCCCACCTCGCGGTTCATGATGCCGGCCGACTCGACCGTGACCGGTCGCATCGCGACGGCGAGGCGCAGCTCGGGCACGAGGCGGCTCACGGCATCGCTCGCCCCGCTGACGACGACGACGTCGTCGTCCCCGACCGGGGTCGCTCCCGTCACGGCGTGACCGCCGGCACTCTGCACGCCGATGAGGGTCACCCCCGGGTATGCCGCGAGGTCGAGTCTCGACGCGGGCACCCCGACGACGGGCGACCCCGGGCGCACCCGGAGGCGGTAGAAGCCGTCGTGGAGCTCGTAGTAGGCGGCGAGCCGGCTCGCGTGCCGACCGAGGTCACGGACCGGCTGGGAGGAGGACCGGCGGGGCAGCACCCGTGGCCCGAGCAGGACCCCCAGCGTCACCGTGCCGATGACGAGGGGGAGGCCGACGACGGCGAAGTCGAAGAAGCCGAACGGCTCGACACCGGCGTCGACGGCAGCGTTGGAGACGATGACGTTGACCGGGCTGCCTGTCAGGGCGAGGAGGGATCCGGCGCTCCCGGCGAAGGCCATCGGCATGAGCATGAGCGAGGGCGACCGCCGGATCCGGGTGGCGAGCACGAGAACCATGGGCAGGAGGGCGGCGACCGAGCCGTTGAGGGTGATGACGGCGGTCAGGACCGCGCACAGACCGAGCACCGCGACCATGAGGCGCACCGCTCCGTCACCGACGACGTCGATGAGCCGCTGGCCCGCCCACGTCGTCACACCGGCCGAGTCGATGGCCTCGCTGACGACGAAGAGGGAGGCGATGAAGACGACGACCGGGTCGCCTAACCCGGACAGGGCCGTGTCCGCGTCGACGAGTCCCGTCGCGTAGAGCGCGAGGCAGGTGAGGACCGCCACCCCGCCCACGGGCAGGCGGTTCCAGATGAAGAGGACGACGGTTGCCGCGAGGACCACCAGGCTCGTCGTCGCGGGGCTCATCGCCCCATCGTCCGTGCCGGGAGGCGTGGTGCGGTCACCCACGACGGGTGAATCGGTCGCGGGGGCGGCGCGGCCATGCTCGTTAGGACCAAGACCAACGTCTCCGGAAGGAGTCGGCGTGAGCACTCCTGCCATGCGCACTCTGGATCCCATCCCGTCGACCCGGTCGTCCGTCACGGTCGACGTCGTCACCGACCTGCCCGGAGCCGACGAGGTCGGGGCGGTCGCGGTGCCGGTGGCGGAGGGCGCCGAGCCGCCGGCCGACCTCGGGCAGGACGCGGCCGCCCTCGGCGCCGCCGGCTTCACCGGCAAGCGCGGGCAGACGATCGTGATCCCCAGCGGTGGCCGAGCCCTCGTCGCCGTCGGCATCGGGGCGGTCGACGACATCGACGAGGCTGCGGTGCGTGACCTCGCCGCGACCTTCGCCCGGGCCGTGCCCCTGCACACCCG
This sequence comes from Terrabacter sp. Soil811, assembly GCF_001429655.1. Classification (NCBI taxonomy): domain Bacteria; kingdom Bacillati; phylum Actinomycetota; class Actinomycetes; order Micrococcales; family Intrasporangiaceae; genus Terrabacter; species Terrabacter sp. Soil811. The sequence continues at coordinate 751,557 of NZ_LMSX01000001.1, read as the reverse complement.
CCTCGCGGTCGAGCTGCCCGACCGGGAGATCGGCGTGTCGCCGGCCGACTTCGCCCGCGCCGCCACCGAGGGTGTCCTCCTCGCCCGATGGCGCTTCCGGATCAGCGAGACCGACGACGAACCGGTCCTCGAGCGGCTCGTCCTCATCGCCCCCGCCGAGCACTCCGAGGCCGTCGTCGAGGGCGTCCGTCGTGGTGAGGTGCTCGCGCGAGCGGCAGCGGTCGGCCGCGACCTCGCCAACTGTCCTGCCGCGGCGCTCACCGCGACCCGCATGGGTGAGGTCGCACAGGAGCTCGGCCCCGACGCCGGACTGGACGTGGACGTCGTCGGCCTCGACGAGCTCGTCGAGATGGGGTGCGGCGGGCTGCTCGGGGTCAACCTCGGCAGCGTCGAGGAGCCGCGCATGGTGCGTCTGCACTACGTGCCGGAGGGCGAGTCGCGCGGGCACCTCGCCCTCGTGGGCAAGGGCATCATGTACGACTCCGGCGGCATCAGCCTCAAGCCGAGCGACGAGTCGCACGCGCAGATGAAGAACGACATGACCGGTGCTGCCACGGTGCTCGCCGCCATGACCGCGCTGCGTGCCGTCGGCTGCCAGACCGAGGTGACCGGCTACCTCATGTGCACCGACAACATGCCCTCCGGCTCGGCGCTCAAGCTCGGCGACGTGCTCCGGATGCGCAACGGCAAGACCGTCGAGGTGCTCAACACCGATGCCGAGGGACGTCTCGTCATGGCGGACGCGCTCGCTCTCGCCGTCGAGCTCGACGTCGACGCCATCGTCGACATCGCCACCCTGACCGGTGCGTGCCTGCGGGCCCTCGGTGTCGACATCGCCGGTGTCATGGGCAACTCGGACGCGCTCGTCGACCAGGTCCGGGCAGCGGGGGCGGTGGTCGACGAGCCGGTCTGGCCGCTGCCGCTGCATCGCCGCTACCGGTCGCAGCTCGACTCGCCGATCGCCGACATGACCAACCTCGGCGGTCCGAACGCCGGCCAGATCACGGCGGCCCTCTTCCTCGAGGAGTTCGTCGGCGACAAGCCGTGGGCCCACATCGACATCGCGGGCACGGCACAGCTGCCGGAGGCCAGAGGCTGGCGCAACAAGGGGGCCACCGGCTTCGGGAGCCGGCTGCTCATCGAGCTCGCCTGCGCGTTCGAGAGGCCGGCCACGCCCGGCAGGTGAACGCCGTCCGTGCCGCTCCGGCGCGGACCGACCCCGGCGAAATGGGCTGGCCCCGCGGCCGGGGTCGCGGCGACAATCGTCGGGTGGACATCGACGTCGAGGTCACGGGTGGCGTCGTGCGCGGCGCCACCGAGGGCGGCCTCGCCGTCTTCCGCGGCATCCCGTACGCCGCCCCGCCCGCTCCCTTCGCAGCCCCCGGACCGGTGCGGCCCTGGGCCGGCACCCGCCCGGCCCGCGCGTTCGGTCCACCGCCGCCGCAGTCGGCCGCCTTCGGCATGGACGCCCCGACCGACGAGGGCGACGACTGGCTGACCGTCAACGTCTGGTCGCCGGGGCTGGGGCGCCGGTCACCCGTCATGGTCTGGATCCAGGGAGGCGCCTACCTCTTCGGCACGTCCGGCCTGCCTGAGTACGACGGGGGCCTCCTAGCGCGCGGCGGGGTCGTCGTCGTGACCTTCAACTACCGGGTCGGCCTGGACGGTTTCGGCTGGGTCGACGGCACGCCGGCGAACCGTGGGCTGCTGGACCAGGTCGCCGCGCTCGAGTGGGTCCGCGACAACATCGGCGCCTTCGGCGGCGACCCCGAGCGGGTCACGGTCTTCGGCCAGTCCGCGGGTGGCGGTTCGGTGGCGGCGCTGCTCGCCATGCCCCGCGCCTCCGGGCTCTTCCACCGGGCCGTCGCGCAGAGCCTGCCCGGCACGTTCTTCACCCCTCGGTTGGCCGCCGACATCACCCGGGCCTGCGCGGCCGAGCTCGGACTGGACCCCTCCGAGCTGCCGGCGGCCGACCCCCGGACCCTGCCCGCAGCCGCCGATGCCGTGGCGGCGACGATGGGGCTGCACGCGGACCGCTGGGGGCGCGCGGCCCACGCACACGTCCCCCTGGCGCCGGTCGTCGACGGTGACGTGCTCCCGACGACCCCGTGGCTCGGGCTGACCGGGCGGGTCGAGCTGATGGTCGGCCACACGCGCCACGAGCAGCGGCTGCTCACGGCGCTGAGCGGGCAGCTGGGCGCGATCACCGAGGCGCAGGCCTTCGAGGCGGCCGAGATCTTCGGCCCCGACCCGGGGCGCTACCGCGAGAGCTTCCCCGACCCCGAGGAGCTCTACGACGTGGTGCGGTCGGACTGGCTCTTCCGGATGCCGTCCCTGCACCTCGCCGAGGCCCAGCTGGCCGCGGGTGGCCGGGTCCACCTCTACGAGCTGACCTGGCCGGCACCCGGCATGGGCGGGGTCCTCGGGGCCTGCCACGGGCTGGACGTGCCGCTCGTGTTCGGCACCCTCACGGTCGGTCAGCCGGCCCTGCTCATCGGCCGCCCCACGGCGGAGGCCGAGGCGGTGTCCGAGCAGATGCGGAGCGCGTGGACGGCGTTCGCGACGAACGGCGACCCCGGGTGGCCCTCCTACGACACCGGAGCGACGCGACTGTTCGATGCCGAGCCGGAGGTCACGAGCTATCCCGAGCAGGTCTCCCGCCGGATCTGGAGCGAGCCGCCTCAGGTGCTCGACCTGGCCCAGGTGTAGTCGGGTCCGGCGAGGCACGCCTGGGGCCCCGTGGGTGACGTCGCCGCCACCCGGTCACGCCGACGGAGGCGCCGTCCACCGTCGGCGGACGGGCATCTCCTCGTCGGTGTACTCCGTGGCCACGGCCTCCGCGACCGAGCACGCATAGTGGACCAGGCCGTATGCCGTCTGGCTCGGGCGCGCCACCACTGCGGGGTGCGAGGGAGCGAGCTCTTCCAGCGAGCCGCGTGCCATGAACTCCCCGTGGTCGCCGGTGTGGTCGTCCCACGGCTGCGCCGTGTGGAACGCGTACCGCGGGTCACGTCCCACCTCGCGGAGCATCGGGCTGGTGTCGCGGAACGACACACACAGCAGCCCGGCCGCGAGCCACGGGGACACCGGGTGCACACGTGGGCCACCGTCGAGCCGCAGCGTGGCCAGGTAGACGATCCGACCCGCCATCCGCTCCCGAGCGAAGGCCGCGAGATCTGGTTCGGCGTCGGCGAACTCAGCCCACGTGGCCACGGCGGTCGCCGGCCCCTTCGTCGGTCCGGATCACGAGCGGCCGTCGACCGGTCGTGGGGTCAGTGGTCGGAAGAGTCATCGACCGTGAGCACGATGAGCGGGCTGTACCGGAGCATCTCCGGCACGTCCGTGCGCCGCCAACGTCTGGCGGCAGCCTCGATGAAGGGCCGGCGCTCGTCAGGGTCCGTGACGACGCGCGCCGTGGCGGGCACGTCGACGACGACCGACTGCTTCAGGTGGACCACGACGTGGGGGTCGGCCTCGATGTTGTGGATCCAGTCGCGCGTCCGGTCGGCCCGGGGCATCCCGGTGATGAAGAGCTGCCCGTTGTCATGGTGCAGAAAGATCTCGATACGCCGTCGTCGGCCGGTGCGCCGGCCTGTCGTCGTGAGGTCGATGAGCTGGCTGCGGGTCAACGCAGCCCGGGTGGCCTCACCCGGTGAGTGGTCGGGGTCCATGGCGCGATCCTCTCGACTGAGCTCGGCGCTCGCGGGTCTGGCGGGTCGGCCCCGGTCAGCTCGTCGCCGGTGCCACGGGGGAGACGGGCGAGACGGTCGGCAGACCGAAGCCGTCGACGAAGACGTTGACCGTGACGCTCCCGGCCTTCTCGAAGCGGAAGGTCACGGGCAGGAGCCGACCGGCCCGCACGTCGAGCTTGAGGTCGACCATCTCGAGGTGGAGGCCGCCGGGGTACTGCAGCGAGACCACCCCGTTGGCGGGGACGTCGACCTGGACGGGGCCCTCGGGCCCGTCGGTGCCCTGGCGCGTGATGACCTGGCTGGCGTAGGCGGTGCTCACGGCCACGAGCCGGTCCGCGGTGGCTCCGTCGTTGGCGAGCGTGGTGAAGAGCCCCGTGTTCGAGCCGGTGAGCAGCTTCCGGTCCTCCGGGGCGTCGATGCGCGTCGCGAGGAGCCGGAGGGAACCGACTTCGGCGTTGACGCTCGTGCCACGCGCCGGGTTGGTGATGCGCGCCTGCACGGGGTCCGGCTGCGAGGTGCACGCAGCGAGCGGGACGACGCTGACCGACAGGAGCGCGGCGACGACGATCGGGCTGGTCCTCATGGCCGTCACGCTAGGCGGGACGCGCGTCGGGCGATTCCCCCGTCGGGGGTGATCCTCAGGCGGTGGAGGTGGTCGCCGGTGCGGGCGGACCCGGAGCCGCGGGCTCCGGGTCCGCCTCAGCACTGCGCGTACGGCGTCGTCGTCGGGCTCGGCGTCGCGGGGGTGCGCGGCGTCCGGGTCGCCGCGCCCGTGCCGCCCGCGGAACCGGGCGTCGTGGACGTCGGCGTCGGCGTCTTCGCCGGCTTCGGCGCGGCGATCCCCTTCCTGACGAGGGCGCGGACCTTGGCGTAGTCGGGGTCCCACGGCTTGATGCCGTCGTCGAGGGTCAGCGTCACACTGTTGACCTTGGCCTTCTGCACCCGCTCGACGAGGTCGACGAAGGCAGGCAGGCTCCGGGCCGGGATGTCGGTGTAGATGTTGTCGCGCGCGATGCGGGCCAGCTGGGGGTACTGCGCCACCATCTCGGCCGGGTTCACCTGCCCGACGATCGCCTGGACGACGCACCGCTGCCGGGCCTGCCGGAACGTGTCGCTGTCGGCGGCACGCGAGCGGGCGTACCAGAGCGAGTGCCACCCGTCGAGGTGCTGGCGCCCGGGCGTGAACCACGCCTTGACGCCGACGATGCGCTGGTCGGCGGTCACGCGCCCACCGATCGGCAGCGGGCCGCCCGTGCCGGCGTCCTTGACGTTGATGTCGAGCCCGCCCATGGCGTCGATGAGCAGCGAGAAGCCCTTGAGGTCGATGACGACGACGTGGTCGATCGTCAGCCCGACGATCTGCTGGACGGTGCCGCGGATCTCCTCCCGGCCCGGCACGACACCCTTGGGGTAGGCGCCCGGGTGGTCGACGGCATACCCCTCCGCCTCGCTGTAGAGGTTGGTGAGCATGCACTGGCCGGTCGCGCCGGGCTCGTTCTGGGCGCAGGACCGCTCGGGCGAGCCGAAGTGGCCGGACGGGTAGCGGGCGCGGAGGGGGCTGCCGGGGGCGAGCGGAGCCTTGAGCAGGTTGCGGGGCATCGAGATGAGCGTCGTGCGCCCGGAGTGCGTGTCGATGCTCGCGACGATCATCGAGTCCGTGCGGGTGCCGATGCGGTCGGAGCCCGCGTCGGAGCCGAGCAGCAGGAGGTTGACCCGGGCCTGCTCGGCCCACGGGTCGTCGCCCTCGACGACCCTCGCGCCCACGCCCGGTCGCGACGGCGGCGCCGAGAAGACGACCTCGACGGTGTCCTGGGTGATGAGGGCATAGTCCGCGGCGGTGAAGGCCCCGCCGCCGACGACGAGCACCATGAGCGTCGTGAAGGCGGCGAGCAGGCCGGTGCGGCCGCGGTCGAGCGTACCCGGTCGCGCCTGGACGGCCGTGAGGACGATCGACGCGCACCAGACGAGGCCCCAGAGCGCGATGACGACGACGGCTCCGCGGAGCAGGTTGGGCCTGGCGACGACCGTGAGCGCAGCACTCGTGACGCCCTGGGTCAGCACGGCGTACGCCGCCCCGGCGACCGCGGCCAGGGTGATGCCGAGGATGGTCCAGCCGACCCAGCGGCTGCGGGTCTGCGTCAGCCCGGCGCCCGGCAGGACGGTGCCGAGGGCGGTGAGACCGAGTGCGCGGCGGAAGCCGGACCCAAGCTCACGGCGCACCTGGCTGCGACCCCGCTCACCCGGCTCACCCGGCCCGGCCGCGGCCGGTTCCGGCGCGTCCTGCGGCCGCGGCTCGTGCGCAGCGCCGTCCGGCTGCATCCTGCTCCTCCCGGCCTGGCCACGTGCGCAGGTCACCGATCGACATCATGCCTCTCGGAGGCGCCCAGCAGAAGCACCTCGGCGAAAGGCTCATCCCGAGGGATGGGACGGGGACGTGCCGGGGTGCCGGCGGGGCGGCGGCCCCGCGGGTCACGACTGATCGATGCGCCCCGTCTCGACGACCTCGAGCGCGAGCACGTGCAGCTTGACGTTGCGCGCCATGCTGGCCCTCCGGAGCTCGTCGAACGCCTGCTCCCGCGTCACGCGACGCAGCGCCATGAGGATGCCGATGGCGGCGCCGATGTCACGGCTGTGGGCGAGGGCGGCCTCGAGCTGGAGGGCGCGTGACTCGGCGGCGTCGAGGCGCTCGAGCGCCTCGAGGAGGTAGGTCTCGACCGCGGTCAGCTGCTCGTCGGCGTCGTCGGACGCCCCGAAGACCGTGTCGACCCCGTGTCTGGGCGAGGTGCCCGCCACGACGTGTGGCTCCATGCGAAAACTCCTACTGGTACCCCGCCGGCGGCCTTTGCTCGACCGCGATTGGCGCGCGTCAAGCCTAGGGGACCGGTCCGACAGATGGGGTCGAGCGGGTGGGGCGTCCGGTTCGTCCGGTACGGCGGGACACGAGGCGGGCGACTGACGCGGCTCTCGCTGGGTACTCGTCACCCGGCGCCATCGTCGCTCTTCAACCAGCCAGGGGCGGCGGTGACGTCGCCGGCGGGACCGGCGCCGGAGGTGCAGCGAGACGGCACCCGCTCGGGGGATCGGGTGCCGCCTCACCCACACCATCGCGGCCCGCGTGCATCCGTTACAGCCTTCGGCTCGGCGTATGCCGTCACCTGCGTTCGTGGTGCTCCGCGCGTTCCGTGCCGTGCTGGGCGCCGTAGACCGCGGCCTGGGTGCGGCGCTCGAAGCCGAGCTTGGCGAGCAGGCCGGACACGTAGTTCTTGACGGTCTTCTCGGCGAGGTGCAGGCGGTCGCCGATCTGGCGGTTGGTCAGTCCCTCGGCGATGAGGGTGAGGATCTCCTGCTCCCGGTCGGTCAGGGTCCCGGTGCGCGAGCCCGGTCGCGCCGACCCGACCCGCCCCGACGGGTGCTCACCGCCGCCGTCCGCGGAGTCGGCGCCCTGGGGTCGGCGGATCCGCTCGAGCAGGCGCTCGACGAGGGCCGGGTCGATGAGGGAGTGGCCGGCGGCGACGTGCGCGACCGCCTCGGTGAGGGACGTGCCGCGGATCTGCTTGAGCAGGTAGCCCGAGGCCCCGGCCATGACCGCGGCGAAGAGGGCGTCGTCGTCGTCGTAGGAGGTGAGGATGAGACAGCGCGTGCCGGGGCTGCTCACCTGGACCTCGCGGCACACGTCGATGCCGCTCCCGTCGGGGAGCCGAGCGTCGAGCAGCGCCACCTGGGGGGCGAGCGTCGGGATGCGTCGCAGGGCCTCGGCGGCGGTGCCGGCCTCCCCGACGACCCGGAAGCCGTCGTGCGACTCGAGCAGGTCGATGAGCCCTCGGCGGACGATCTCGTGGTCGTCGAGCAGGAAGACCGTGATCGGCGTCGTCACGGGGTCAGCAGGGCGGTCCATCTCAGCACCGTCTCCCTCTCGTCGGTCGTCAGCGTGCAGTCCCCGCCGCGGTCGTGGGCGCGCTTCGTGAGGTTGGCGAGGCCGCGGTGCCGTCGCTCGGGCGGGCGCGTGGTCCGTCCGGCGCCGTCGGTGGCGTCGGCGGCGTCGGTGGCGTCGGCGGCGTCGGTGGCGTCGCGGTCAGCCGGTGTCCCCGAGCTGCCGCGCCGCGCGCCGTCGGCCCCCGCGCCCCGCGTGGCCGGACCGTCGTCGGTCACCTCGACCGTGACGGCCTCCGCCGTGACGGCGACGCGGACGGAGACGGCGGAGCACCGCGCGTGCTTGACGACGTTGGTCAGCGCCTCGCGGAGGACGGCCGTGACGTCGTGGAGCAGCACGGGGTCGATGACCGTCGCGACCGGCCCGTCGAGGCTCAGGGTCGGCTCGACGCCGAGACCTGGGGTCGCGGCGGCGACCACCTCGAGCAGCACGGCGCGGGCGTCGAGCGACGACGGGGGTTCCTGCAGCTCGAAGATCGAAGCGCGGATCCGTCGGATCGTCTCGTCGAGGTCCTCGACCGCTCGGCCCAGGGCGCCGCGGACCGTCGTGTCGGCGGTCCGCTCGGTGACCGCCTCGAGTGACAGGGCTGTCGCGAAGATGCGCTGGATGACGTGGTCGTGCAGGTCGCGGGCGATGCGGTGGCGGTCCTCGAGCACCGCGATGCGCTCCTCGTCGGCGCGGCCGTCGGCGAGCTCGAGTGCGAGCGCGGCGTGGGTCGCGAGCTGCTCGGCCATCTCGACGTCGGCACGGGTGAACGGGCGGCTCCCGGCCCGTCGGGCGACGACGACGGCGCCGCGCACCCCGGCCTCGCCGACGAGCGGACAGGCCATGGCCGGCCCGCCCGACCCTGCCTCGGCGACCGAGACGAGGGTCGGGTCGGCCGGCCCGGACGCCTCGGCGAGGACCGCCCGACGCTCGCGCATCGCCGTGCCGGCCAGCGAGGGACCGGAGCGGTATGCCGTTCCGACGAGGCCGTCGGCACCCACCCCGCGCGCGACCCCGACGACGAGGCGGACGGCATACGCCAGGGGTTCGTCGGCGTCGGCGAGGGCGGCGTCGGTCTCGCGGTCGGGGAAGTCGAGGGTGACGACGTCGGCGTCGGCGAGGCGCAGCACCGCGTCGGCGATGCGGACGAGGACCTGCTCGCCGAGGCCGGGCCGGAGCAGGTCGCGGCTGATCTCGGCCGACGCCCGCAGCCACTCCTGGCGTCGTCGCGACTCCTCGTAGAGGCGAGCGTTCTCGATGGCCACACCGGCGCTCGCGGCGAGGGCGACGACGAGGTCCTCGTCGTCGGACGAGAAGTCCGAGCCGTCGACGCGCTCGGCCAGGTAGAGGTTGCCGAAGACCTCGCCCCGGGAGCGCACCGGCACCCCGAGGAAGCCGTGCATCGGAGGGTGCCCGGCCGGGAATCCGACGGACCGCGGGTCGTCGGAGATGGCGTGCAGCCGGATCGGCTCCGGCTCCTCGATGAGGGCTCCGAGCACGCCGCGCCCGGTGGGCAGGTGGCCGATCAGCTCGACCACCTCGGCGTCCATGCCCGAGTGGATGAACTGCTCGAGCCGGCCGTCGATCCCGATGACCCCGAGCGCGGCGTAGCGGGCGCCGGCTACGGCGCGTGCTGCCTCGACGATGCGGCGGAGCACGGCAGGGAGCGCGAGCTCCGAGACGACGGAGCGGTTGGCCGCGAGCAGCCCGCGCAGCCGGTCCTCCGCCGAGCCGGTCGAGCCCGTCGAGGCTTCCACGCCTGCCGTGGGTGCCGAAGCGCCCGGGCCAGATGCGCCGGCCGGGCGGGGCGACGGGACACGCTCGACCATCAGCGTGTCGTCCGCCCAGACACGGCGGCCGTCCGCACCCGTCGGCCGGTCGCGCGCGTCGCCGTCATCACCCAAGGCTAGGCCCGCGCGGCTGCGCCGGTGGCTCGTTGTCGCAGGACGGGGCGGGCCGTCAGCGGGCACTGCGTCGCGCGGCGGACGGCACGCGCTGCGATCCGAAGGAACGACCGGTGATCCGCTCGACGCTGATCCCGATGAAGACGTTGCGCACGCCACCGGCCCACGGCTCGGCACCCTCGACCGTCCAGAGGTGCGTGAGCAGCGCGGGTGACGCGACGGCCTGGGCGCGACCGCGTGCGATGACGCTCCACCCCGTGTGTGCCGTGTCGTCGAGGTCGTCGACCTCGAAGACCACCTGGGTCGGCCGCACGAGCTCCGAGAGCACGCCGAAGGGCGAGGTCCGGAAGACGATGAGGTCGGCCGCGCACGCATAGCTGACGGGGAAGATCTGGGGGCCGTGGCCGGCATTCCACCCGATGCGCCCGACGTTGCGGGACTCGAGCAGGGCCTGGCACTCGGTCGGGGTCAGGTCGGCATAGTTGATGCGTCGGCTCGACCGCTGCCCGTGGTCCGCGTGGTCCGCACTCTCGCCGGCCGGCCGGCCGGTCGTCGTCATGTCAGGGCCTCGGCGTCGGCCCGGCCGAGACCAGGCGCTGGGGGTGGTGGGCGCGGCCGGAGTCACGTCCCACGGGCCGTCCGAGCTCGACGGCGCTGACCGGGCGCGGCTCGGGAGTCACGGCGCGGAGCATCGCTCGGCACCGGTCGAGCTCGGCACGCACCCGGGCCAGCTCGGTGCGCACCTCGAGGAAGTGCACGAGGTGGTCGCCGACGCTGCGCGCCCACGCGTCGACGGCACGCCAGTCGGCGCACCACGTCATCGGGATGGTGGACCGGCCGTCCTCCGGTCCCGCCTCGGCGCCGGCGCCCGGCGGCTCCGTGGGCCGGACGGGGACCGACGGCCGGCCGCTCCAGTGGCTGACGTGCAGGTGGTCGACGGCGACGACGAGGTCGAAGCCCTCCGTCGACGTGATCGCGACGCACGGGCGGCACGTGACGCGGTGCCCGGCGCGCGAGAGCTCATCGGCGATCGACGCGGCGATGGCCTCGTCGATCCCCGCGGTCGTCGCCGCGAACGAGGACGACGATGGGGGCGTGGCCGGCGCGCCCGTGGCCACTCCGGTCGGGAGGACGCCCGTGGCGTACGACTCGGGCGCCGCCTCCGGCGGGGGTGGTGGGGTCGAGTAGGTGATGAGGACGGTGCACATGGTGCTCTCCCTGGTCGGCGGCGCCGGGCACGGCGCTGCATCGATGGTGCGCGCCGGTGGGCGGGTCATGACACGGCCGAAGGTCGCCAGGGGCCGGGACCAAGGTCCCGGATCGGACAGGACCGATGCATCTGTCGGCAGTCCGGTCCGCGGCAGACGCTGGACCCAGAGGTGAGCACCATGGACGAGACGAGACAGCGCGACCCAGGTCCGGCGCGCCCCGGGGCGGCACGTGTGGCGACACGGCCCGCTGGGGTGCGGGGGGCTGACGCGCCTCGGCCGAGGGGCAGGATCGTCGTGGGGGTTGACGGCTCGAAGCAGAGCAGGGCCGCGCTGCGCTGGGCCTGTGCTGACGCCGACGCCAAGGGGGCCGTGGTCGTCGCGGTCGCGGTGTGGCACCTCTACCCGCTGGCGCCGCCCGAGCGTATCGGTGCGTCGCCGTGGTGGTTCACGTCCGACCCGGAGGAGGCCACTCGCGCCTTCCTCGGGGAGGTCGTGGACGAGGTGGCCGACGACTTCCCGGACGTCGTCGTCGAGCAGAAGGTGCTCTCGGGGCATGCTGCCGAGCAGCTGATCAGCCTGTCCGCGGTCGCGGATCTCGTCGTCCTCGGGGCGACCGGGAGCGGTGGCTTCGCCGGCATGTCGCTCGGCTCGACGAGCCGGGCCGTCGTCGAGCACGCCCTCAGCACCGTGGTCCTCGCCCGCTGACGTTCAGCCGGGCGCGTCGTCGGTGACCTGCCACGTGCCGTCGGGGTCGCGCCGGGCGAGCCCCAGGGTGGCGAACGCGTCGAGCCACCCCTCCATCGGCCACCAGCCCCACCGGCGGGCGAAGCGGTTGGCGTTGGCGACGACGTCGTGCACGTGCTGGACGGGCGGCGAGCTCGTCGGATGGTGCTGGTGGTGTGCTGCGGCACCGCCGACCCAGAGCAGGCGCCCACCGGAGGCGCCGAGGCGCTGGCCGAAGTCGGTGTCCTCGCCGCCGTAGCCGACATACGCCTCGTCGAAGCCCCCGACGGCGTTCCACGAGCGCACCGTCAGCGCGAAGGACAGGGACCAGAAGAGCCGCAGGTCTTCGGCAGGACGCACCTCGTCCGAGGCCAGGGTCGGCCGGGCCGGGTGCGGCGAGGCCAGGGCCGCGAGGTCGAGGTCGCGGTAGTCGCGTCCCGCCGGGGCCGGTGGCAGGTAGGCCACCTCTCCGGCGAGGACCAGCGGTGCCACGTCCGGCCCGGGACTGCGCCGGCGCTCGTCGCCCAGGACGGCGGCATACCGCTCGACGAGCCCTGGTGACGGGATGCAGTCGACGTCGAGGAGCATGACCTGCTCGGCGCCGGCGCGGGAGGCGACGGCGACCCCGAGGTTCCGCGCCGCGGCGAGGGGAAGCCTTCCCTCGCGACGCGGCAGGCTCTCGACCCGCACGTCCCACGGCCCCGCCTGCGACCGGGCGAGCTGCTCGACCTCCGGGTCGTCCATCGCGACGACCACCTGCAGGTCCGGCAGCCGGGTCTGGCGACGCAGGCCCCACAGCTGGCGCGCGAGGTGCGTGTGCCGCCCGTGCACGATCGTCACCACGGCCACGCGGGGCGCCCTGCCCGCGGGCGTCACGGCTGTCGGTGGGAGGGCGGGTGTCACGACGCCGTGCGGATGTCGTCGCGAGTGCGGTCGTGGCGGTCGTGGCGGTCGTGGCGGGCGGCGAGCTCGTCGAGCCTGGCCGCTGCGGAGGCCGCCCCCTGACCGGTGGACCACCGGCGCCAGCCCTCCCCGCCGCGGTCGAGGGCCCGCTCGAGCAGGCCGGGCCAGGCCGTGGCGAGCGGCCAGGCGCGGACGCCGACCGCGGCCCCGAGCCGGTCGACGGCGGCGGCCGTCGCCACCTGCTCGTCGAAGGGGCGCGGCTGGGCCACGACGACGGCAGGACGGCGCGCCGCGGCGACCTCGGCGACGGCGTTCTGGCCGCCGTGCGTGACGACGACGTCGGCTGACTCGAGGTCGGCCCACAGGTCGGGCGACGGCGAGCCAGGGCCGCGCTCGACCCACTCCCAGCCCGGTGTCGCGGCCCGGGCGGCGGCCACCTCCGCTGCGGACGTCGACCGTCCGCCGCCGCCCCAGAGGACGAGGACGCGTCGCGGCGACGGCTCGTCGGGCTCCGGGCCAGACGGGCGAGGGCCGTCCGCCAACGCCTCGATGCCGCCCGCGGCCGAGCCGAGGGACGTGCGTCGACGCGACGGGACCCGGTCGTCGAAACGCGAGATGCCCCCGACCGCCCAGAGCTTGTCTCGCCACGACCCGGGCCAGTCGGTCGCATGGGCCGCCTCCGGCCACGGGGCGAGCAGGGCATCGGCGAGGTCGTAGGCGAGGACGTGGGCGCGGTCGGTGCGCTCTCCGGGCATCGCCAGCACGACGACCGGTACGCCGCACAGCCGGACGAGCGTCGCCACCTCCACCGACACGTCGACGACGACGAGCGAGGGCCGCGTCCGGGCGACCCACTCGGTCAGTGCAGCGGCACGGTGGGCCAGTCCGGCGTCGTGCCGCGGGACCCAGTGCAGCACGTCGCCCGCCGTGGGGTCGGCGCGGACGACCTCGCCGGCGGGCATCCGGTCGTCGCGGTCGAGCTGCAGCCACTCCGACGGCCATCCGTCGGGGGCCGGAAGGGAGCTGATCCCCGTGACGGGCGAGCTGAGGTGCTCGGCGACGGCCTGCAGGCGGGTCAGGTGGCCGAGCCCCTGGTGGTGGACGTACCAGCCGATCATGCGGCACCGGACATCGCGCTGAGGGACTCGTAGATCCCGAGGTAGCTCTCGACCATGCGGTCCACCGAGCAGGCGACGACGGCATGGGCCCGGCACGCAGCGCGGTCGAGGTCGACGGCTGCGGCCACGGCCTCGGCGGCAGCTGCGTCGTCGCAGTCGCGGGGGAGCAGCAGCCCGACGCCGGGCACGACGAACTCGCGCAGGCCACCGCGGTCGAGGGCCACGACCGGCGTGCCGCACGCGAGGGACTCCGCGGCGACGAGGCCGTACGGCTCGTCCCACTCCGGCGTCACGAGCATGGCCGCGCTCGCCCCGACGAGGGTGACGAGGCCGTCGGTACCGAGGTGGCCGACGTACTCGACGTCGTCGCCGAGCTCGCCCGCGACGTGCCGGGTGAAGTAGTCCGCGTCGCCGACCGGGCCCGCGAGGCGGAGCCGGCGGCCTGCCGCCCGTGCCATGGCGATGGCCCGGTGTGGTGCCTTCTCCGGCACGAGCCGGCCCACCCAGACGAGGTCCTCGCCGCCGGGTCCTTCGACCCATCGGTCGACGTCGACGCCGTTGTGCACGACGTGCGCCGGGGTGACGTGCGCCCACGACCGCGCGGTGTGCTCGCTCACGGCCACAAAGTGGCTGTGCCGCAAGGGGTTTCGTGACCGAGCGCCGATCTCGATCGCGGGCTCGAGCCACGGGGTCGGCGGAGTGTGCAGGGTCGTGAGCACGGGCGACGGCAGCGAGTCGGCCATGGCGACGGGCAGGTGGTGAAGGCTGTTGTTGTGCACGACCGCGACATCGGGACGTTGCTGGAGTGCCAGCATGACCTGCAGGTATGCGTGGTGCTCGCGCAGCCACGCCTCCGGCACCATCGACGCGTCGCTCCGGGCGGTGTGGCTCAGGCGCAGGGGCTCGACGTGGAGCGGGGTGGCCCCCAGCGCCGGGTCGCTGCCCGGGCCGGCGAAGAAGGACACGTCGACACCCTGTCGCCTCAGCCCTCGCACGAGGTGCCACGTCAGCGACTCCAGGCCACCGGCGAACGGCTCCGCGATGGGGTGCCTCGCGGCAGCGAGGATCACGACGCGCACGCGACACCCCGCTCCGCAGCGGCAGCCAGCACGGCGGCATACACCTGCTCGTGGGAGCGCGAGACGTCGTGGCGCTCGCGCCGGCGTTCCTCCGGCTCGGCCCGCCACGAGGGCCGCTCGTGGTACGCCCTCAGGAGGGTGTCCCGGAGCGTCGGGGCAGCGCCGCCCGCAACGGATCCCGGCGCGCCGTAGAGGAGGCACGGACGCTGGTCGGCGTAGTGGCCGCAGTCGGGGGCGACGACCGTCGTCCCGAGGTCGTGGCACGCCTCGAGCCAGCCCGAGTGCGTGCCGAAGCGGTAGGGCAGCACCGAGACGTCGAGGGACTGGAGGTAGTCCCACAGCTCCTCGTCGCTGAAGTAGTCGTGGACGCGCAGGTCGACGCCGTCGGTCGCTGCGAGCTCCCGGAGCCGGGGCTCGAGGTCGCTCGCATGTCGGGGGCCGCCCGGGGTCATGACGTCGGTGTGGGCGTCGACGCGCAGCCGGGCGCCGGGCATCTCCGGCAGGGTGGCGACGATCTGCTCGATGACGGGTAGCGGGTCCATGCCCGCGCGCAGGCTCTTGGCGTGGACCCCGATGACGTAGCCGCGGTGCGGCACTCGGGGCCGGGACAGGCGCGGCTCCTCGACGACGTGCGGATGGGGCACGACGAGCGCCTCGCGCCCCCACCGCTCGGCGATCTCCGCCGCGGCGCCGGGAGTGAGCGTGATGAGGGCGTCCGCCGCCTCGACGAGGACCCCGAGCTGCGCGTCGTGCAGCTCGCGCTCGTGGTGGTGCGGGTTGCGCAGGTCGTGAACGGTCAGCACGAGGGGCTTCCCGTGGCGGCGCAGGCTCGAGGCGACCCGGGCGAGGTCGTCGGGTGACACGGCATCGAAGCCGAAGTGCACGTGCATGACGTCGAAGTCGGTGGCATGGGCGTCGACCCAGCCGGGCTCGAGCATCCGCGGCGGCCACCACTGCGCGTCGGGCACGTCGGCGCGGGGGCGGGGGTCCGCCAGCCGCGTCACCGTCGTGTCGCCGTCAGGAGGAGCGAGGTGACGGACGTAGACGTGGCCTGCGGGGACGGACGCGATGACGGGACTCAACCGGTTGCCTCTCGGTGCACGCCGCCCGACGCACCGAGGGAGGAAGAGGGGGCGCCGGCGCGGGTTCGGGGGGCCGCTGGGCTGGAGCCTCCAGCAGGCCCATACCCGGGTAGCGGCCCGGCCACACCGATCCGGTGGATCGTGCGCGGTATGCGGTGGTTTCGCCGGACCGGCGGGGGTCTGCCGTCAGGCCGGCCCCGCCGCGCCGGCGCGCTCCCGCCGGCGCTCGAGGTAGCGCATGACGGGGGTGGCGAGGGTGCCGTGGACCATGACCGACAGCAGGATGGTGAAGGCGACCGTCGACCACAGCCACCGCTCGTCGGCGAAGGCGTGCTCGCCGGCCGCGAAGGCGAGGTAGTAGAGCGAGCCGATGCCGCGGACTCCGAAGAACGCCGTCGCGAGCGTCTCGCGGCGGCCGAGCCCGCCCGGGAGGTCGGCCGGGCGGGCGCGCAGCCGCAGGCTCGCCCAGCCGGACAGCGGGCGGACGACGAAGACGAGGGAGACGGCGATGACGACGCCGCGCCAGTCGAGCTCGCCGAGCACGCCCTTGGTCATCGCCATCCCGAGCATGAGCAGGATGATGAGGGTCAGCAGGCGCTCGAGGCGCTGGACGACCTCGTGCATCGAGCGGTGGTAACGGTGGTTGCGCTCGGCGGCCCGCAGCGTCATGCCGCACGCGAAGACGGAGAGGAAGCCGTAGCCCCCGACGAGCTGGCTCAGCCCGTAGGTCATGACCAGCGCGGCGAGCGCGAGCAGTGGCTCGCCCTGCTCGGCGAGTCGCAACGACCGGCGCGGCGACCGGAAGGCGACCTTTGCCAGGCCCCACCCGACGGCCACGCCCACGAGCACGCCGACGACGACCTTGCCGACGAGGTCCCAGGCCAGCCAGTGCAGACCCCACGACGAGAAGCTTCCGGCCGACGCGAGGAGCACCGCGGCCGTGACGAAGGGGAACGCGAGCCCGTCGTTGAGGCCGGCCTCGGACGTCAGGGCGAAACGGACGTCGTCCTGCTCGTCGACGGGCTCCCCGAGGGCCTCGCCGTCGTCGGCGCCGTCGTCGTCGGCCTCGCCCGCGTTGCCCGAGCCGTCGACCCGCGGACCCTCCACCTGGACGTCGCTCGCGAGCACCGGGTCGGTCGGGGCGAGCGCGGCGCCGAGCAGCAGGGCCGCCGCGGGGGCGACGCCGAGACCCCACCCGAGCAGGGCCACCGACGCGATCGTCAGGGGCATCGCGATGGCGAGCAGCCGCCACGTCGGCGACCACGCGGCCCAGGCGGCGCGGCTGCGCCAGTCGAACGAGCGGTCGATCGCGAGGCCGACGCCCATGAGCGCGACGAGGATCGTGAACTCGGTGACCCGCTCGACCTGCGGCCGGATGACGACCGGGTCGAGGCGCATCCCCTCGGGCAGCGGCAGCAGCCCGATGGCCATGCCGAGGAGCAGGAGCACCATCGCGGCCGACACGGCATACCGGTCGAGGACGGCCGGGAGGACGGCCGCGAGGAACATCGCCAGACCGGCGATGAGGTAGATCAGGTTGATCGACATGACGACATGCGGGTTGCTCCTCAGAGTGGGCCTCATGATGACCTACCCGCCCCAGCGGCTCGCCGATCGGCGAGACCGTGCTGCACCGGGGGGCAGCAAGCCCCGAACGAGGAGGGCGACCCACGAGCCTTCGCGCCCATGCGGCCTGCCGGCTCGTTTTTTGGCCGGCAGACCTACGCAGCACACGCCCCGGGACGCGTGGCACGCTGTGTCCATTGCACCCTTGGCGGTGGACTCCTGCAACCGGAGCAGGCCGGCTCGTGGACACCTCGCCACACCGCGCGTCGAGGTCTACGGTCGACGGAGAAGGAATGGTGAGCCATGGGCGTGGACGAGCTGGCACCCGATGACGACGCTCTGCGCAACGTGGCGGAGACGTTCGCGAAGCTCGGGGTCGACCTCGGGTCGATGAGTCCCGACGACACCCTCGACGCGCTTGCGCAAGCCGCCGTCGAGCGCGTCCCCGGCGCGAGGTGGGCGAGCATCACGAGCTACGAGCACGACCGCTTCCGCACGGTCGCGGCGACCGACGACATCGCCCGGCAGGCGGATGCCATCCAGTACGCCGTCGGGTCGGGGCCGTGCCTGGATGCCATCGTCGACGACACCCTCTACCGCCCACGCGACCTGCGGCACGACGAACGGTGGCCTGAGTACGGCGAGCGGGTCTCGAGGGAGGTCGGCATGCGCAGCATGCTGTCCTACCGCCTCGGCCACGAGATCGGCGACCGCGTCGACGGGCTCAACATCTACTCCGACGAGGTCGGGGCCTTCGACGAGCGGTCCGAGGTCGTCGGGCTCATGCTGGCGACGCACGGAGCGCTGGCCGTGGCGCTCACGGCGAACCAGGAGCGGGTCGAGAACCTCCAGAAGGCGCTCCTGTCGAATCGCGAGATCGGCGTCGCGATGGGCGTGCTCATGGCCCGGCACCGCGTCACCCGCGACCAGGCGTTCGGGCTGCTGCGCATGGCGAGCCAGAACACCAACCGCAAGCTGCACGATGTCGCCCTCGAGGTGGCCGACACCGGTTCCCTGCCGTCGATCGCGGGTGAGCGTCCGCGGCGCAAGGAGAGCGCCGCCGACTGAGCCGGATGCTCACCCGTTCACGAGGCGGTGCTCATCTCCTCGCCGACGTCCGGAGGCCCGGTCGGATCCACGTCGGGCTCGGACAGTTGGTCGTGGAGCCGGACCGTGATGCGTCGCAAGGTCCGCGAGACCTGCATCTGGCTCACGCCGCGCACCTCGCCGATCTCGCGCTGGGTCATGCCCTCGACGTAGCGCATGAGGAGCAGCTCGCGCTCGTCATCATCGAGCTCGGTCAGAGCCTCCGCGAGGCAGACGCGGTCGTCCGCCCCGGCGAGGTCGTCGTCGTCCGCGGCGAGGAAGGCACTGAGGCCCGGCCGCTCGTCGTCCGAAGGACTGCAGTCGAGCGACAACGGCCGGAAGCCGGTGGCGGCGGTGGCCACCTCACGGACCTCCTCGACGGACGCACCGACGGCCTGGGCCAGCTCTTCGTCCGAGGGTGTGGCGCCGAGCTCCTGCTCCAGACGGCCCCGGACGGACTGCAGGTTGGCGCGCAGCTCCTGGAGGCGTCGCGGTGGCCGCACGACCCAGCCGCGGTCACGGAACCATCGCTTGAGCTCGCCGGAGATGGTGGGCACGGCGTAGGCGGCGAAGGACGGGGCGTGGCCGGGCTCGTAGCGGCGGACGGCCTTGACGAGGGCCAGGCGGGCGACCTGGACGAGGTCGTCGTGCTCGACGCCTCGCCCGTCGTAGCGTCCGGCCATGGAGGCACAGAGATCGAGGTAGAGGTGGACGATCTCCTCGACGATCGGCTCGGAGTCCTCCGGTGTGCGAGCGAGGGCGAGGCGGCGGAAGAGCTCGGACGTCTCGGCGTCACGCTCGGCGAAGGACAGTCGTGGATGCTGAGGGTGCTGCGACATGACTCATCTCCGGGGTGCGGTGACGGAGTCGGCGCTGTAGTTGGACCGCTCAGACGATTCGACAGTGCCACGCGGCGGCGGATTTCGCAACAGTCGGGATGCTGCCGACGTGCTTGGGCTGAGTGTGCTTGCAGGCGTGGCAAACCACTCGTGTTCGTTTGCCCGCGGGGTGGGGTATGGCGAGAGGGCGTGCCTTCGTCCTCCGTGCTGGTCGCCGTCGTGACGGGGATGTCCCTTGCTGCCTGCTCGGCTGCCGAGGCAGGACGCACGAGCCCCTTGGTGAGGTCCGGACCGTCACCGTCGCGATCGAGTCCGCCCAGTCGTTCTCACCGGTCAGACGGTCTTCCTGGCGCCGTTCGACTCCGGCTGGTTGGTGACGGCAGACGGTTCGGGCTGCTGCTCGCGTATCGGGTCGATGGCCGTCTCCGCATCCACCCTCGCGAGGGCGGCTCGCCCGAGTCCAAGAGGGTAGGGATGCCGCATGACTCACGACGTCGGCCGACTGAGCTGCGTGAGCCGTCCGGCCGTGGGTAGGAGGAGTGCCAACCGAAGTCGACTGGAGGGACTGACCGTGTCCGAGATCGCCGACCGCGCAGAGAGCATGGTGCGCCACGACGACCAGGGCGGCTTCCCCGCCCAGCAGCAGGAACCGCCCGGGCTGACGAGTGAGATGCACCCGGTTCCGGACCACGGCGAGGAGACCTACGTCGGGCACGGCCGGCTCGAGGGCCGACGAGCGCTCATCACCGGTGGCGACTCCGGCATCGGACGAGCGGTCGCGATCGCGTTCGCCCGCGAAGGGGCCGACGTCGCCATCAGCTACCTCCCCGCCGAGCAGTCCGACGCCGAGGACACCCTCGCTTGGATCGAGAAGGCAGGCCGCACGGGCGTCCTCGTGCCCGGAGACCTCGTCGAGCGCCAGACCTGCATGCGCGCCGTCGCCGATGCGGTGCGCGGCCTCGGGGGCCTCGACATCCTCGTCAACAACGCCGGCTACCACTGGGACCGTGGGCCGGAGGGTCTCGAGGGCCTCCAGCCTGAGCACGTGGAACGCGTCATGCGCACCAACCTCCACGCGGTGCTCTGGCTCTGCCAGGCAGCACTGCCGCACCTGCAGCCCGGCTCGTCGATCATCAACACGACCTCGATCCAGGCCTACGACCCCTCACCCGCGCTGCTCGACTACGCAGCCACCAAGGCCGCGCTCAACAACCTGACCGTCAACCTGGCGGCCTCATTGGGCCCCAAGGGAATCCGCGTCAATGCGGTCGCGCCGGGTCCGATCTGGACGCCGTTGCAGCCAGCGACGCGTGACAGCAGGAAGATCGAGACGTTCGGCGCGGATACGCCCTTGGGGCGCGCCGGTCAGCCTGGTGAGGTCGCTCCGGCATACGTCTTTCTCGCGTCCCCGACGGAGGCCAGCTACGTGTCGGGCACCGTCCTCGGAGTGACGGGTGGCGGCGCGGTCTTCTGAGCCCGACGACGGTCAGCCGTCACGCTCCCACGGAGCCTCCTCACCCATCTTCGCGTAGTACTTCGCGAGGTGGCTGCGGACCCGGTCGCGGTCCTTGTCCGGCAGGTCGACCCCGCCTCGTGAGCCCTGCATGACCGCGGCGGCGGCCATGACCGCGCGCGGGACGGCCCGGAGGCGGCCGTCGACCACGTCGGCGACGAGGAGTTTGTAGGCCGTGAAGTTCGTCTTGCTCTCCGCGTCGTACCAGACGTGTGCGTCGCGGTACTTCTCGTTCGGCTCGTCCTCCGCTGCGGCCCATGCCCGCACCCGTTTCTCGGCAGCGTCGCCGTCCCACTCCCGGTCGCGGTCGGCGAGGGGAAGGTCCTGGAAGCTCGTCACGCTCATGATCACGTCTCCTTTTCTGGTGGTTGGTTGGGCCGGGGACGGAACGGTGGGCAGTCTCGCTCAGGGGCGGAGGACGACCTTGAGGCATTCGTCCTGCTTCTCCTCGAAGATGCGGTAGAAGTCGGGCGCGTCCTCCAGGCTGCCGTGGTGGGTGGCGAGACTTTCGAGTCCCAGGACGTCGTCGTCGGTGCGGACGATGTCGAGCAGCTCGTCGCTCCAGCGGCGGACGTGGCACTGACCCATCCGGATGGTCAGGCCCTTGTCGAAGAGCTCCATCATCGGCATGGGGTCGGCCATGCCCCCGTAGACGCCGCTGATGGACAGGGTGCCGCCGCGGCGCACGGCTGCGACCGCGGTGTGCAGTGCCGCGAGCCGGTCGATCCCGACGGTCTCGATCGCTCCGCGGGCGATGGGCTTGGGCAGACGGCTGGCGCCGGCAATGACCTTCTCCGAGAACGGGTTCCCGTGGGCTTCCATGCCGACCGCATCGATGACCGCATCCGGTCCCCGGCCTTCGGTCAGGTCCTTGAGGGCCTGCGCCACGTCGGTGTCGGACGCATCGATGACGTCGGCGCCGCGGGCCCGGGCCTTCTCGATCCGGTCGGGCACGAGGTCGACGCCGATGACCCGGCCGACGCCGCGGTGCAGCGCCGACCGGACGGCGAGCTGACCCACTGGTCCCAGCCCGAGCACGGCCAGGGTGTCGCTCCCGTTGACGTCGGCGTACTCGACGGCCTGCCACGCCGTGGGGAGGATGTCGGAGAGGTAGAGGAATCGCTCGTCGGGCATCTCGTCGGGGATGACGATGGGCCCGAAGTCTGCGTGCGGCACCAGGACCCTCTCTGCCTGACCGCCGGGCACGGAACCGTAGAGGCTCGTGTACCCGAAGAGGCTGGCGCCCTTGCCGGAGTCGGTGTTCTGCGTCGTCTCGCACTGGGCGAACAGGCCACGCTGGCACATCCAGCAGCGACCGCAGGAGATGTTGAACGGGACGACGACGCGATCGCCGACGGCGAGCGTGGCGACACCTGGACCCACCTCCTCGACGATCCCCATGAACTCGTGCCCGAGCACGTCACCGGGCTCCAGGTACGGCGCGAGCACCCGGTAGAGGTGCAGGTCGGAGCCGCAGATGGCGGTCGAGGTGACGCGCACGACGGCGTCGGTGGTGTGAGCGATGACGGGGTCGGGTACGTCGCTCACACGAACGTCCTCGATGCCGTGCCAGGTCAGAGCCTTCATGTGGCGGACCTACCCATGGTGGGCCCAGGGAAACGGCCGGCGGATGGGGTCAGGGTGTGCACGACGTCAGGAGGCGAGCATGAGTCCGACCATGAGTCCGACCGAGGAGACCGTCGGCGACCAGCCGGTGGCCCTCGTCCTGGGGGCCTCGCGCGGGCTGGGCTTCCTCGTCGCGAGGGAGCTGCTGACGCGGGGTCACCGGGTCGTCGTGGCGGCCCGTGACGAGGCGGAGGTCGCGGCTGCCGCCCGAGCCCTGGCCGCGCACGGTCCGGTCACGGCGGACCTCTGTGACGTGCGTGACCGCCACGACGTCGGCGACCTGATCGGCCGGGTGGAGCACTCGGTCGGACCCATCGAGGTGCTCGTGACGGTGGCGGGCGTCATCCAGACCGCCCCGGTCGAGTCGTTGGTCCTGCACGAGTTCGAGGACGCCATGGACACGATGGCCTGGGGGCCGATCCATGCGGCGATGACGGTGCTGCCGCACATGCGTCGGCGCGGCCACGGCCGCATCGGGACAGTCACCTCGGTCGGCGGCATGGTCTCGCCTCCGCACCTGCTGCCCTACGCGACGGCGAAGTTCGCGGCGGTCGGCTTCTCTGACGGGCTCGCCGCCGCCCTGAGTGGCACCGGCGTCACGGCCACGACGATCGTCCCGGGCCTGATGCGTACCGGCGGCCACACCCATGCCCGTTTCGGCGGGGACCCGGCGGCCGAGTACGCGTGGTTCGCGCCCGCCGCATCGCTGCCGCTGCTGTCGGTCGATGCCGACCGGGCGGCGCGTCGCATCGTCGACGCGGTGTTGGCCGGTCGCCCCATGGTCGTGCTGACGCCGTTGGCCTGGGTAGGGATCCGGGTGCGAGGTCTCGCGCCGGCGACCACGACCCGGGTGATGGGGCTCATGAGCCGGCTCCTGCCGAGCGCGCCGCAACGCGGCGGGGCGCGCACCGTCGACGGCGCCAAGGCACGGAGACGGCTCGGGTCGCCCTTCGTCGACCGGCTCGCGACGCTCGGCGACCGAGCCGCCAGACGCAACAAGGGCTGAGCGACGACCCGACGTGTCGAAGGCGAGCGGGCTGGGTAGGCGCACGGTATAGGTCTCGACCAAGGAGGCACCCATGCCACGCAGGACACCCGGACCCTCCGTCAAGGACAAGCACCTCTACGAGTCGCTGCGCGACGACGGGGCGAGCAAGGAGAAGGCTGCCCGCGTCTCCAACGCGGCTGCCGCGAGCTCGCGCTCGGCCGTGAGCCGCAAGGGCGGCAGCGCGGGCGACTACGAGGACATGACGAAGGACCAGCTCATGAAGCGTGCCAGAGAGGTGGGCATCGAGGGCCGGTCGAGCATGAACAAGTCGCAGCTCATCTCCGCCCTGCGTCACCACTGAGGCGCTCGCGGCGGGCGGTCACAGAAGGGGGTCGTCGCCTTCGCGAACCACGAGGAGCCATCGGTAGCCGTAGGGCTCGACGTCGACCTCGACCCGACCGGATGCCGCGACGTCGAGGTCGGGACGCTCGCCGAGCACGTCGACGAGCCGGACATCCGACGGAAGGCCAGGCACCGTGAGCGGCACCACGGCCCCCTCCTCGCCGAGGTTGTGCACGGCGAGCATGGCCCAGTCGTCGCAGCGGCTGACGTGCGCGAGGACCGACTTCACGGGGTGGTCGAGCACGTCCACCGTCGCCCAGCCGCTCTCGGGCAGCTGCCGGTAGCGGCGCGCCAGGCTGCGCACGAACCACCACAGCGAGCCGGGGTCGCGTCGCTGGTCGGAGACGTTGACGTGCTCCGGGCCCCAGACCCCGGCGGGCATCGGTCGGGTGAGGCGCTTCGGGGTGGCAGTCGAGAAGCCGCCGCTCGGTGCGGACCTCCACTGCATGGGGGTGCGCACGGCGAGCCGCCCCGGCACGTCGAGGTTCTCGCCCATGCCGATCTCCTCGCCGTAGAAGAGCACCGGGGTGCCGGGAAGCGAGAACATCAGGGAGTACGCGAGCCGCACCCTCCGCTCGTCACCGCTGACCATGGGCGGGAGGCGGCGTCTCAGACCCCGGTCGTACAGCTGCATGTCGGGGTCGGGCCCGAAGGCGTCGAAGACCTCGCGCCGCTCCGTCTTGGTGAGCTTGTCGAGGGTCAGCTCGTCGTGGTTGCGCACGAAGCTCGCCCACTGGCTCGTGACGTCGAGCGGGGGCCTCTCGCGCAGCGCAGCGGCGAGCGGCCCGGCGTCGCCCCGAGCCAGGGAGAGGTAGAAGCGCTGCATCCCGATGAAGTCGAACTGCATGTTGAGGCCGTCGCCGTCGTCACCACCGAAGAACCGGCGCTGCTCCGGGTAGGGCAGGTTGACCTCGCCGAGGAGCACCGCGTCCCCGACGCGGCGGGTGACGAACGACCGGACGTCACCGAGGTAGCGGTCGGGATTGAACGCATCCGCGTCGTCGACCCCGGGCACCCCGTCGCGGGCGAAGAGAAACGGCACGGCATCCACCCGGAACCCGGACACCCCGAGCTCCAGCCAGAAGCCGAGGGTTCGGGAGATCTCTTCCTGGACAGCAGGATTCGCGACGTTGAGGTCTGGCTGATGCTTGTAGAAGTGGTGAAGGTAGTAGTCGCCCGTCTTCTCGTCCCGCTCCCAGATGCTGTTCTCCTGGTCCGGGAAGACGACGTCCTTGGCGCTCGACCGCGGCTTCGAGCGGCTCCACACGTAGTAGTCGCGGTACGGGTCCTCGCGGCTGCGCCGAGCCGACTTGAACCACGGATGCTGGTCCGACGTGTGGTTCATGACGAAGTCGATGATGACCCGGATGCCGTGGTCCCGGGCGGTGCGCACGAGCTCGACGAAGTCGCCCAGGGTGCCGAGGCGTGGGTCGACGCCGAAGAAGTCGGTGATGTCGTAGCCGTCGTCCTTGCGCGCCGTCGGGTAGAACGGCATGAGCCAGAGGCACGTCACGCCGAGGTCGGCGAGGTACTCGATGCGGTCGGTCATCCCGCGCAGGTCGCCCACCCCGTCGCCGTCGGAGTCCTGGAACGTCTCGATGTCGGCGCAGTAGAGGACGGCGTTCTTCCACCACACGTCACCCGTGTCGCTCATCCTCATCGGTCCTCCTCCCGTGCGCCCTGAGGTGAGGCGCCCTGCGCCGCAGGGCTGGTCACCGACAGCTGAGGGAGCACGGAGGTGCCGAACGCCTCGATGAAGGGTGCCTGGTGCTGACCGACGAAGTGGACGTAGAGCTCATCCCAGCCCATGTCGATGTAGTCCTGGAGCCACTGGGCGTGACGCCCCAGGTCGGCCGAGACGAGCACCGCGTCGCGGACCTGCTCGGGCGAGACCTTCTCGCCGATGAGGTCGAAGGCCTCGACCGTCTCGGTGTCCCACGCGACGGGCGGCCCGATCACGTTGCTGCGCCACTGGTCGTGGGCGACGTGCAGGGCCTCGTCCTCCGTCGGGGCCCAGCTCACGTGCACCTGCAGGCGCGCGGCGCCCTGTCCGCCGGCGTCCCGGTAGGCGTTGAGCACACGACGCAGGGTCTCGGGCGGCTGGTTCACGGTGATGAGGCCGTCGGCCCAGCCGGCGTGGTGCGCGGCCGTCTCGGCGGTCACCGCCGGCCCGACAAGATCGGGCACGGGGTCGGCCAGCGTCCAAAGGCGAGCCCGGTTGACAGACACGAGCCCGTCGTGGCTGACCTCCTCACCCGCAAGCAGCCGTCGGATGACGTGGACGCACTCGAGCAGGCGGGCGTCCCGGACCTCCTTGCGCGGCCACACCCCGCCGGTCACTCGTTCGTTCGAAGCCTCGCCCGACCCGAGCGCGGCCCAGAAGCGTCCGGGGAACATCTGCCCGAGCGTCGCGATGGCCTGCGCCGTGACGGCCGGGTGGTAGCGCTGACCTGGGGCCGTGACGACGCCGAACGGTAGGGAGGTGGTCGCCAGGGCCGCGCCGAGCCAGCTCCATGCGTACCCCGACTCGCCCTGACGGCTGCTCCACGGCGAGATGTGGTCCGACGACATGGCGGCCGTGAAGCCGGCGTCCTGCGCCGCGCGGACGTCCCGGAGGAGCTGGGCGGGGTCGATCTGCTCGTGCGAGCAGTGGAAGCCGATGACGGTCATGCCTCCCCACGCAACCGCACCGAGGGGTGCGCCGTCAACGCCCAAGGGTCCGGCGTGCCTGTGGCTGTTGGGATCCCGGGCGAATGGGTATGGGCGCAAGATCCTGTTCGTCCAACCCGATCGCCGGACGCGTTCGCCGACACCCGGAGGTTCCCGTGCCCCTGACCGCTCTCGCGCTCAACTGCACGCTCAGTCCGTCGCCGGCCGAGTCGAGCACCGAGCTGCTCGCGCAGCAGGTCCTCGACGCCCTCGCCGAGCACGACGTCAGCGGCTCGATGATCCGCGTCGTGGACCACGACGTTCGTCCCGGGGTCGAGCTCGACATGGGCGACGGGGACGCGTGGCCGAACCTCCGCGAGCAGCTCATCGCGAGCGACATCCTCGTCCTCGCCACGCCGACGTGGCTGGGGCAGCACAGCAGCGTGTGCCAGCGGGTCCTCGAGCGCCTCGACGCCGAGCTGTCCGAGACGGACGAGCAGGGCCGGTTGCTCACCTACGGCAAGGTCGCCGTCGTGGTCGTCGTCGGCAACGAGGACGGGGCCCACCACATCAGCGCGGTCGCGTTCCAGTCGCTCAACGACGTCGGGTTCACCATCCCGGCCGGTGGCGTGACCTACTGGAACGGCGAGGCCATGCACGGCACGGACTACAAGGACCTCGAGTCCACCCCCGACACGGTCGCGAGCACGACGCGCACGCTGGCGGCGAACGCCGCCCACCTCGCACGACTGCTGGGCACCGCCGGCTATCCTTCATCGAACGCGGGCTGACGCTTTGACCCTCGGCGGCTGGTCGACCCTCAGGACGCCCCGCGCCACGCCGCGACCGCCCCCGCCGTGGCGAGCTCGTCCACGACGGCGGTCGAGAGCAGGGTGTGGCCGCTCGCGTTCGGGTGGTCACCGTCGTCGAGGAGGTCACCCGTCGGATCCCGGGTGCCCGAGGTGCCCTTGAGCGGGCTGTACGCGTCCACGTAGACCGCGCCCGTCGACGCGGCCACCTGGTGGACCGTGTCGTTGACCAGGCGGGTGAGCTCGTCGCTGCCGAGGACGAAGTCCTCGCCGAGAGCCCGGCCGACCGAGCCGTCGACCGTGACGTTCCAGTAGCCGAGCAGGGCGATCCGCAGGTCGGGACGGTGGTCGACGCGGCGGATCGCCGCGATGATCCGGGTCAGGCCGTCGCGCAGGCCGGCGATCGTGGCGGACCAGCAGTCCGACCCGGCGGCCGGGAAGCAGCCCTGGTCGTCGACCCGGTCGAGATCGAAGTCGTTGGCCCCCACCTCGACGAGCACGAGGTCGGCGTTCGCGAGGTGGCCACGGGTGGACGAGGAGCCGAGGTCGTCCTCGACGTCCGACGTGGTCCAGCCGCCGTTCGCGTCGTTGTGCACCACCCAGCCCCGGTGGGTCAGCGCGCCGAGCCGCTGACCGACCTGCTCGACGTAGCCGGTGCAGCCGCACGTCTCGGCCGACGGCACGGAGTCCCCGAGACCCACGAGCGTCAGCGGTCCGGACGGCGTCGTCTCGGAAGCGGACGGCGTCGCGGGAGCCGGGCCCACCGTGGTGGCAGACGCGTTCGGTGCCGCGCCGGGATCTCCCAGGAGGGTCGGCGGTCCGAGGCCGGGCACCACACCGCTCAGGCCCAGGGCGGCGAGGACGGCCAGGCCGAGCAGCGCCGCGACGAGGTGGCGAGGTCGCGGGCGCACCCCGCGCACCCCGCGCACCCCGCGCACCCCGCGCCCCCGGCGCCGGCCCCGGCCCGGGGGCCCGTCAGGGGCCCGGCCCGACGGCATACGTCGTCCGCTCTCAGGCACGGAAGCCCGGCAGGGTCTGGGCCAGCCACGCGAGGGCGGCCGGGACGTAGGGGGTGAACACCGAGTCCCGGTGGCCACCGTGTGCGAGGACGGTGCCCGTCACGTCGAGCGGGCTCCGGGCGACGCTGAGGAACTTCGACGTCGTGGGGTAGGACAACGTGTCCTCGCGGGAGGTGAGCACCCACATCGCCACCGGCGGCGGCGCGGTGTGCGCCATCGTCACGAGGTCGTAGCCGCGCTGGGTCGCGGTCGTCAGGGGGTCGTAGGCCGCACTGAAGTCCGGACGGAAGTAGCCGAGGAGCACGACGGCGGCGCCGAAGACGTCGGGGTGGCGCATCGACAGCGACGCTGCGCACCAGGCGCCGTAGGAGTAGCCGAGCGTGGCCCACGACGTCCGCGCCAGCGTGACCCGGAAGTGGTGCGCGGTCCACGCGGGGATGTCGTGGGCGAGCCACGTGTCCGTCTGCGGCTCTCCGACTCCGCCGTTGACGCACTCGGTGTCGAGGCTCGCCGGGGTGTCGATGCGCGGGACGACGACGATCGAGGGGGCCAGCCGGTGCTCGGCGGTCAGGGCGTCGACGGAGCTGAGGAAGTCGAGCTTGAGGAAGCCCTTCGGCCCGCTCGGGAAGCCGTGCAGGCCGAGGATGACCGGATACGTGCGCGAGGACCTCGGGTCGTAGCCGACGGGCAGGTGGACGTAGACCTGGCCCTCGGCGTTCGACCGCGTGTCGACGACCGTGTACGTCTGCAGCCGCGAGCCCGGCTGGGGGAGGGGTGGCAGCACGGCCGGTGTCGTGACGCCGCGGAGACCGGGACCGGCCACGGCGGCCGTGACGACCTCGGGGCTCGTCCCACCGTGGTGCACCTGGACGGACGTCGAGCGGGAGCCGAAGAGGTCACCCCAGCTGGAGTAGAAGAGGTACTGGTCGTTGAGCGCGGCGCCTGCGAGGGCGAGGACGAGGACGTTGAGCAGCACGACCTGCACGCCTCGGACGACGGCGCGCGAGATGCCGGAGCCCCACCGGGGCAGGCCGGCGACGACCAGTCCGAAGACGACGAGCGCGAGCACGGAGAGCAGGACGACGGGGCCGGGATCGGTCAGCTCCATGCGGGGCTCGTCTCTCGGTCGGCCCGACGCGTGCTCATCGGACGCACGAACGGGAACGTCAGCACCGAGCGGATCGAGGTGTGGGTCAGGAGCATGACGAGCCGGTCGACACCGATCCCGAGACCTCCGCTGGGTGGCATCCCCAGCTCGAGGGCGTGGAGGAAGTCCTCATCGACCTCCATCGCCTCGGGGTCGCCTGCAGCGGCCTTGAGCGACTGCTCGGTGAGCCGCGCCCGCTGGTCGACGGGGTCGGTCAGCTCGCTGTATGCCGTGCCGACCTCCATCCCCGCCGCGACGAGGTCCCAGCGCTCGACGAGCCCGGCCTCCGTCCGGTGCGGCCGGGTCAGGGGCGAGGTCTCGACGGGGAAGTCGGTGTAGAAGGTGGGCAGCATCGTGACCGGCTCGACGAGCTCGGCGTAGAGCGCCTCGATGACGGCCCCGGCGCCCATCTCGGGGCGCACCGTGATCCCGTGGAGCTCGGCCAGGCCGAGCAGCACGTCGATGTCGGTGTCGACGGTGACCCGCTGTCCGACCGCGTCGGAGACCGCGTCGAGGACCTTCACCACCGGCCACTCCCCGCTGATGTCGACGAGGTCGACCCCCTGCGTGCCGTCGTCGTCGAGCGCGTCGAGCCCGTCGCGACGCGGACCCGGGACGGGCAGCGGGATGACCTCCCGGCCGTGGACGGTGCGTGCCGCGGCGCGGACGAGCCGCTCGGTGAGGTGGCGCATCGTCGTGTAGTCGGCGTGCGGCTGGTAGACCTCGAGCGAGGTGAACTCCGGGTTGTGCGTGGCGTCCGCCCCCTCGTTGCGGAAGTTGCGACCGAGCTCGAAGACGGGACCGAGTCCGGCGACGAGGAGCCGTTTGAGGTGCAGCTCGGGCGCGATGCGCAGCGACAGGTCGACGCCGTACGCGTTGATGAACGTCCGGAAGGGGCGCGCGCTCGCACCACCGTGGGTCGTGTGCAGCATCGGGGTCTCCACCTCCAGGAAGCCGGCGTCGCCGAGCGTCCTCCGGATCGACCCGACGACGGCCGAGCGGCTCCGGAGCAGCTCGACGTCGCGCGGGTGGACGAGCAGGTCGGTCGAGCGCCGGCGCGCCCGGGTTGCCGGGTCGTCGAAGGCGCGGAACGGGACGGGGTGCAGGCACTTGGCCTCCATCCGCCAGTCGTCGGCGAGCAGGCTCGGGGTGCCGGTGCGGGACCGGCCGGTCGTGCCGTCGACGCGGACGAGGTCGCCGACGTCGACGAACGAGGTGAGCCGGTCGAGGCATTCCCGGCCGAGGCGGGCCGCGTCGAAGAGCACCTGCAGGCGTGACTCGCCGTCGACGAGGGTCGCGAAGGCGACGCCGCCGTGGTCGCGCACCTCCCTCACCCGTCCCACGACGGACAGCGTTCGTGGGGCCTGCCAGGCGTCCGGGCCGAGGGTGGCGATCGGGGTCGTCGTCACCGAGGCCGCGCCGACCGGGTAGGCGTCGACCCCGGCCGCGCGCATCCGGTCCAGCGCGGCGGCGCGGTGGCGGAACTGGTCGGACCGGCGCGGGCCGAGGCCCTCGACGTCGACGGGCGGCGCGCTGATCTCGGCCACCTGGGCGAGGTGCTCGGCGTCGAGCTCGGTACGGCCGGTGCGGACGTTGCGGATCGACGGGTGTCGCACGAAGCCCTCGGCCGCCCCGGCGGCGAGCGCGACCTGAGGGAGGGACACGGCGTCGTCGTAGCAGAGGAAGCGCGGCTGCCACGCCGGCTCGTACTTCTCGTTGGCCCGGTAGAGGCGCTCGAGCTGCCAGACGCGGTCGAAGAAGCCGAGGACCGACGCGCCCACCCGCGTCAGCGACCGGGACCCGAGCCGCTCGGCGTCCTCGAACACGGAGCGGAACATGCAGAAGTTGAGCGAGACCCGTGCCAGGCCGAGCCGGCGGGCGTGGGCGAGCAGCTCGCTCACCATGAGCTCCGTGACGCCGTTGGGGGCGTCTGGGGAGCGCCGCATGACGTCGAGCGAGACGCCTGAGCGTCCCCACGGCACGAGGGAGAGCACCCCGACGAGCGACCCGTCGGCGGCGTGGGCGGTCACGTGGAGGACGTCCCCGTCGGCGGCGTCGCCGCCGCGGCCGAGGGCCATCGAGAAGCCGCGGTCGGTCTCGCCCCCGCGCCACGCCTCGGCGCGGTCGGTGATCTCGGCGACCTCGTCGGCCCGCAGCTCGCGCTGGCGACGCACGCGGACCTCGAGTCCGGCTCGGGCCGCCCGCGCCACGGCGTGCCGGACCGGCGAGAGCGAGGCCCTCCGGAGGTCGAAGCGCGCGGGGTCGAGGATCGCCTCGTCCCCGAGGAGCAGCACGCGCATGCCCCCGGTGGCGGCGTACGCCCGGGCGCCGCGCTCGCTCGCGCCGACGACGGCCGGCACCCAGCCGAACTCGCGTGCCTCGGCCCGCCAGGCCTCGATCGCCGGTTGCCAGCTGTCCGGATGCCCGACCGGGTCGGCGCTCGCCAGGGAGACCCCGGCGACGACCCGGTAGGTGACGGCGGCCCGACCGTCGGGGGAGAAGACCGAGGCCTTGTCACGACGGGTCGCGAAGTAGCCGAGGGAGTCCTCGGCCCCGTCGCGGGCGAGGAGGCCGCGCAGCGCCACCTCGCGGTCCGGCGACCAGCGGCTGCGCGGGCGGGCCGAGGCGAGGAAGAGAGTGACGGCCGCGAGGATCGTCAGGCCGGCGCAGACCGCCACGACGTCGACGACCCAGGGTGGGACGAGCGCGAGGGTGCGGCGGCTCACACCCCCGAAGACGGCGAGCACGGTGTCGAGGAGGGGGTCGACCTGGGAGCGGGGAGCGCCGACGGCGCCGAGGAGCAGCCAGGCCACCCCGAGCGTCACGACGGAACCGACGGCGAGCGCAGCGAATGCGAGGCCCCACGAGCCACGCTGGAGCCGGCCGGTGAACTCGTGCCGGATCCGCCAGAGCCACCACAGGGCCAGGGCTGCGACGAGGGTCGAGACGATGTCGAGTCCGCGCCCGAGCTCGCCGCGACTCACCCACATCTCGGTCCGGGGGAGCCGTGCGGCCGGCACGAGCGCCACGAACCCGACGTAGATGCCCAGGACCTGGAAGACGGCGACGAACCACAGCCCGATCCGCTTGCGGCCCAGCAGCGCCCGAGTGGCCAGGGCGAGGACGACCACCGACACGAAGGTCGGGGCCACCGGCACGTTGAGGAGGCCGAAGATGCCCTCGGCGAGGAACGGGTGCGGTCGGCGTCGGGCCAGCAGGGTCAGCAGCAGTGCCACGAGGGTGGCGAGCGCGTACAGGCCGGTGAGCAGTCGCGCGGGACGGTGCGAGGCCGGCGCCCGCAAGGTTCGGGTGCCCATGCCGCAGACGATCCACCTGCGCGCTGGACGGTCGCTGGGCGTTGCCTGCGAACGGCCCCACAGGCCGCGCCCAGCCCACATCCAGTGTCGTACGGGCCCGACCGGCTCAGGAACCTCTCAGGTATGCGGTCCACCGTCGCGGGTAGGTCTCGGGTGGACGCGAACGTCGGAGTGCTCGTCCCGAACGGGCACCCGGGGCGAACGAGCACGGGTCGCGCAGGCGGCACGTCGGGCGAGGAGGCAGTCGTGGGTCGAAGCAGGTGGGTGGTCGGCGGAGCCGGGGCGGGTGCGGTCGGGCTCGCGGCCTGGGACCTCCTCCAGCGCAAGCACACGATCCTGCGGCGCTATCCCGTCGTCGGGCACCTGCGCTACCTCCTGGAGGACATCCGCCCCGAGCTGCAGCAGTACTTCATCGAGCGGGACTGGGACGGCCGCCCGTTCGACCGCGACACCAGGTCGGTCGTCTACGAGCGGGCCAAGGGCATCCACGGCGAGCGCCCGTTCGGCACCGAGCTCGACGTCAACGAGGTCGGCTACGAGTACCTCGTGCACTCCGCTGCGCCGGTCGACCCACCCGACGAGCCGGCCCGCGTCGTGGTCGGCGGCCCCGACTGCTCGAGGCCCTACTCCATGGCGCTGCTCAACGTCTCGGCGATGAGCTTCGGGGCCCTGTCCGCCAATGCGATCCGCGCGCTCAACCAGGGTGCTGCCCTCGGCGGCTTCGCCCACGACACGGGCGAGGGCGGCCTGTCGCCCTACCACCTCGAGCACGGGGGCGACATCGTCTGGGAGATCGGCACCGGCTACTTCGGTGCGCGCACCAAGGACGGTGACTTCGACCCGGCAACCTTCTCCGACAAGGCATCCGGCGACTCGGTCAAGTGCGTCTCCCTCAAGCTGAGCCAGGGCGCCAAGCCCGGCATCGGCGGGGTGCTGCCGGGGGCCAAGGTGACGAAGGAGATCGCCGACATCCGCCAGGTGCCGCAGGGGGAGAAGTGCGTCAGCCCGTCGAGCCACCGCGTCTTCCGCACGCCGGTGGAGCTCATCGAGTTCATCGGGCGCATGCGTGAGCTGGCCGGCGGCAAGCCCGCCGGTTTCAAGCTCTGCGTCGGCTCCCGGGTCGACGTCCTCGCCATCTGCAAGGCGATGCTCGAGGTCGGCACGACGCCAGACTTCATCGTCGTCGACGGCTCTGAGGGTGGCACGGGTGCTGCGCCGCTCGAGTTCGAGGACCACGTCGGGATGCCGCTCACCCACGGCCTCATGACCGTGCACAACGCGCTCGTCGGCGTCGGCCTGCGTGACCGTGTGCGCATCGGCGCGAGTGGCAAGGTCGCGGCCGGCAACGACATCGTCAAGCGCGTCATCCAGGGGGCGGACTACACCAACTCGGCCCGCGCCATGATGATGGCCGCCGGCTGCATCCAGGCCCAGCGCTGCCACACCGACAAGTGCCCGAGCGGCGTCGCCACCCAGAACCCGCGCCGCGCACGAGCGCTCGACGTCGGCGACAAGAGCGAGCGCGTCCACCGCTACCAGCAGGCCACGGTCGACGAGGCGATGCGGATCATGGCGGCCATGGGTGTCACGGACCCCTCGCGCCTGACGCCGCACCACCTGCGGCTCAACGTGTCGGCGACCCGCAACCAGTCCTACGCCGAGCTCTACGACTGGCTCGCGCCGGGGCAGCTGCTGGCCGAGCCCCCGCGGGACTGGGCCCACGACTGGGCCGCAGCGAGCGCCGACCACTTCGGCGGGAGCCCGTCATGACCACCGTCGCCGAGCACATCATCACCTCGTTGGCGGACGCCGGGGTGACGCAGGTCTGGGGCGTCGTCGGCGACGCCCTCAACCCGCTGACCGACGCCATCCGCACGGAGGACCGCATCGAGTGGGTCGGGGTGCGCCACGAGGAGGTGGCGGCCTTCGCCGTCAGCGCCCAGGCGCAGCTGACCGGCACGCTCGGGGTGTGCATGGGCACGGTGGGACCGGGGTCGATCCACCTGCTCAACGGGCTCTACGACGCGAAGAAGTCGCACGCGCCGGTCCTCGCCATCTGCGGCCAGGTGCCGAGCCCCGAGATCGGGACCGACTTCTTCCAGGAGGTCGACAACAACGCCCTCTTCGCCGACGTCTCGGTGTGGTCCCAGACCCTGACCTCGGCGGGACAGCTGCCCTACCTGCTCGAGCAGGCCGTCAACGCGGCACAGTCGATGCGCGGCGTCGCCGTGCTGACGCTGCCGGGCGACGTCGGCGACCTCGCACTCGACAAGGGCGTGCGTCCCGCGACGTTCGCACCGACCGCGGTGCCGGCGCCAGCACCGGTCGCGCAGGTCGAGGCCGCCGCCGCCGCCCTCGCCGGTGACGTCCCCGTGACGCTCCTCGTCGGGTGCGGTGCGCGCGGGGCCCGCTCGCAGGTGCTCGAGCTGGCCGACGTGCTCGCCGCCCCGATGGTGCTCACGCTCAAGGCGAAGGAGGGACTCGAGCACGACAACCCCTTCGAGGTCGGCCAGTCCGGCCTCATCGGCAACCCCGCCGCCGCCAAGGCCATGGACGACTGCGACGTGCTCGTCCTCGTCGGCACCGACTTCCCCTACCGCGACTGGTACCCGACCGGCAAGGCGGTGATCCAGCTCGACGCGCGCGGGGAGCACGTCGGCCGGCGCACCCCCGTGCAGCACGCCCTCGTCGGCGACGCCGCGTCGACGCTGGACCAGCTCCTGCCGCGCCTCCGCCGACGCGAGGACCGCGGGCACCTCGAGAGCGCGCGCACGGCATACGAGACGTGGCATGAACGTCAGCGCTCGTTGCTCGACCCGGACCACGACCGCACGCTCCTCGGGCGGGCCAGAGCCGTCCTCGACAACCCCGACGAGCGCATCCGGCCGGAGGCGGTGGCGGCCGCCGTCGACCGGCTGGCGCCCGACACGACGATCTTCACGAGCGACACCGGCATGTCCACCGCGTGGCTCGCCCGGTTCGTGACGATGCGTGGCACGCGTCGGCTCGTCGGCTCCTACAACCTCGGTTCGATGGCCAACGCGATGCCGATGGCGCTCGGAGCGCAGGCGCTCGACCGCACTCGTCCGGTCGTGGCCTTCGCCGGCGACGGTGGACTGATGATGCTGCTCGGCGACCTGCGCACCGCGGTGACCTATCGGCTGCCCGTCGTCGTCGTGGTCTTCGACAACGGGCGGCTCGGCATGGTCAAGCTCGAGCAGGAGCAGGGTGGGCTGCCGGAGTTCGGGACCGAGCTCGACAACCCCGACCTCGCTGCCGTCGCGGCGGCCATGGGTCTGACGAGCCGCCGGGTCACCGAGGCCGACGAGCTCGACGACGCCGTGACGTGGGCCCTCGCCACCGACGGCCCGGTGCTGCTCGACGTCGTGACCAACCCCGACGAGGTCGCGATCCCGCCCAAGCCCAAGCTCGCCCAGGGCTGGGGCTTCGCCAGCGCCAAGGCCAAGGAGGCCGTGGAGAGCAGGTAGCCGTGTGTCGCCTCTTCGGGATGAGTGCCGGTCGCGCGCGGGTGTCCGCGACGTTCTGGCTCCTCGACGCCCCGGACAGCCTGAGTCGCCAGTCGCACCGCAACCCCGACGGCACGGGCCTCGGCACCTTCGACGAGGCCGGCCGCCCGGTCGTGGAGAAGCAGGCGCTGGCGGCCTGGGACGACGCGGACTTCGCGAGCGAGGCGAAGGAACGGCGCAGTGCGACCTTCGTGGCGCACGTCCGCCACTCGTCCGGCACCGGGCCGCGCCCCGAGAACACCCACCCCTTCGAGCTCGACGGCCGGCTCTTTGCACACAACGGTGTGGTCCAGGGGCTGCCCCGTCTCGAGGAGCACCTCGGCGCGGCGATGGCGACGGTGCGCGGCGACACCGACTCCGAGCGCCTCTTCGCACTCGTGACCGCCGAGACCGCCGCTGCCGGTGGGGACGTGGCCCTGGGGATGGAGCGTGCCCTCGGCTGGGTGGCCCGGCACCTGCCCGTGTATGCCGTCAACGTCGTCCTGACGACGCCCACCGAGCTGTGGGCGTGCCGCTACCCCGACACGCACGCCCTGTGGCTGCTCGACCGTCGGAAGCCCGTCGAGGTCCTGGACCACCGCAGTGACGCCGGCACGCGCGTCGTCAGCGACGAGCTGGCCGACGCACCGTGCGTCGTCGTCGCGAGCGAACGCCTCGACGACGACCCCGCGTGGCGGATGCTCGACCCCGGCGTCCTCGTCCGGGTCGGCCCCGACCTGTCTGTGACCGAGCGGGTCGTCGTCGACCCGGAGCCGCGGCACCGCCTGCAGCCGGCTGACCTCGGCGCGGCCGCAGCCTCGCAGCGACCGACCGGGAGGTGAGGCTCAGCCGGCCTCGACGACGCGACGCACGAGGTCGGTCCAGGTGGCGAGGATGCGCTCGCGGGTGACGCCGGCCTCGAGCTGGGGCAGGACGAAGGTCACGTCGAGCGGGGCGAGGAGGGACAGGGCCAGGACCGGCAGGTCCCCGGTCACGTCGAGCTCGGCGAGCAGGTGGCGCACGTGGGCCACGAGGAAGGCGACCGCTGGCAGCGACCGGCCGTGGCGACCCGCTGCGGCGACCATGAGGTCGCCGCTGACGAGGGTGCGCTCGAGCCGGGACTCGCCGAAGGCGAGGAGCCGGTCGAGCGCGGGCGCGCCGGGCCCGAGGGGTGGTGGACCGGAGATGACCCGGCCCTGCCACCGTGCCTCGCCGTGGTCGAGGAGGGCCGACATCAGGCCGGTGCGGCTGCCGAAGCGACGGAACACCGTGCCCTTGCCGACGCCGGCCTCGGCGGCGACGGCATCCATCGTCACGGCGTCGACCCCGTCGCGGTCGACGAGCCGGTGCGCGGCGTCGAGGAGGAGCTCGCGGTTGCGCGCCGCGTCACGCCGCTCGGGGCGGCGGTGCAGGTCGAAGAGCGGTGACTCGGTGGACACGGTCGTGATCCTAGGTCGGACGACGGACCGTGCAGGGCGACCGCGATGACCTGCCGCCCTCGGGAATAGAAGCGGACCGCGGTCCGTTTTGTCTCGCATGACCACTGCTGCCACCCCCCGCACGCGCGTCGCCGTCCTCGTCGGAAGCCTGCGCACCGAGTCCGTCAACCGTCGCATCGCCGAGTCGCTGCGCGACCAGGCGCCCGAGGGTGTCGAGATCGACATCATCGACGGCCTCGGCGCCCTGCCGTTCTACAACGAGGACATCGACGGCGACGACGTGCCTGCCACGGCTGCCCAGCTGCGCGAGAGCGTCGCGGGCGCCGACCGCGTGCTCGCCGTGACGCCGGAGTACAACGGCACCATGCCCGCCGTGCTCAACAACGCCATCGACTGGCTGTCCCGCCCCTACGGTCAGGGCGCCATCACCGGCAAGCCCTTCGCCGTCGTCGGCGCGACCCCGACCCCCTACGGCGGCAAGTGGGCCCACGACGACGCCCGTCGGTCGGCAGGCATCGCCGGTGCCGTCGTGCTCGACGACGTCATCGTGTCGCAGACGACCATCGACACCGACGTGCTCGGCGACCCCCAGGTCTTCGGGCGACTGCAGGACGCGCTCAGCGCCCTCGTTGACCACCGACCCGCGGCCTGACCCGCCTGCCCCACGTCCGACCTCCCGGCTCGCCACGAGCCGACGACCCGCTGGGCCCGGACCGATGTCCGGGCCCCGCGGCATACCCGGGCCGTTGTGCCCCGTCGGGTCGCGCTCAGTCGTTCGCCGTCGTGGCGGCGATGACCCGGGTCAGCGAGGCGTGCAGCGCCTGGAGGTCCTCGACCCGCACCCCGAGCCGCTCGACGATCTGCGGCGGCACGTCGAGCGCCTGCTCGCGCAGCCGCCGGCCGCGCGGCGTCAGGGTGATGGCGAGGGCACGCTCGTCGTCGGGGTGCCGGTCGCGCGTCACGAGACCTGCGGCCTCGAGCCGCTTCAGCAGGGGCGAGAGCGTGGCCGGTTCGAGGCTGAGGAGCCGGCCGATCTCGCGGACGGTGAGGGGTGACCGCTCCCAGAGGGCGAGCATGACGAGGTACTGCGGGTGGGTGAGCCCGAGGGGCTCGAGCACCGGGCGGTAGAGCCCGATGACGTTGCGGGCCGCCACGGCGAGGGCGAAGCAGACCTGCTGGTCGAGCTTGAGCAGGTCGTCGGGGGAGACGGGGGAGACGGTGGAGCCGGCGGTCTCCCCGGAGCGGGTGGTCGGTCGCGGCGTGGTGCGGGCGGTGGTGCTGCGGGTCATCGAGGCCTCGTCGTCGGGGTGGCGGGATCTGTGTACACTAACAGTTAGTGCACTAACTAACTGGAGGCAGCATCGTGTCGAGATCAACGCCCCGTGACGGACTCTCGGTCGGGTACCGCATCGGCTACCGCCTGCGCCTGGTCGCCCTGACCGTCTTCGGCCCGGCGCAGCTGGGCGAGGGCAACGACCCCACGGCCCGGCTCGCGCGCGAGCGCGCGGCGAAGGTCGCCGCGGCCCGGGCCGCCCGCGACGCACACTGACCCGGGCGATCCGAGCAGCTCCGGGCCGCTGCGGGCTGCGCGACCCGCGCGGCATCCGTTCGCGCACAACGGGCCTCACGCGGAGCCGACGGGAGTACCGTCGGGAGTGACGCATCGGACCCTGGAGGTGCCCATGGGTGATCGTGTAGGACTCATCGTCATGCTGGCCGTCGTCGTGATCCTCGTGATCGGCCTCGTCATCGTCGGGCCGCGTCGAGCCGGGCGCGACTCCAGCGAGTCGCTCAACAAGCATCGGGACGACACCGAGCAGGCGCGTCGCGACCACCCGGAGGGAGCCGAGCGCTCCCACCTCGTCGGCAACCCGCCCGTCGACACCATCACCGCCGACGGCTGGGGCGTGGCCCGTCCGGGCGAGGGTGCCGAGCCCGAGGAGCTGCCCGAGGACGTCCACCCCGAGCTCCACGAGGACCGCAGCCACCGCCGGCGTCACCAGGCCTGACACCGCTGACCTCGCCTCGGCCGCCGCGGGCAGACTGGGGGCCATGGCGGAGACGAACTGGGCCGGCAGCCACACCTACCGGTCCCCGATCGAGCGGGTGCGCTCGGTCGAGCACCTGCAGGAGCTCGTCGCGGCGGCCCCGCGCGTGCGCGCCCTCGGGTCGCGGCACAGCTTCACCGACCTGACCGACATCACGGACGCTGACCACGGCGTGCTCGTCTCGCTCGTCGACCTGCCGACCGCCGTGGTCGTCGACCCGACGACCCGCACGGCCCGCGTGACGGGGCACGCGGCATACGGCCAGGTGGCGACCCGGCTGCACGCGGCGGGATGGGCCTTCGGCAACCTCGCGTCGCTCCCGCACATCTCCGTCGCGGGTGCCGTCGCCACCGGCACGCACGGCTCGGGCACCGGGAACGGCTCTCTCGCAACGGCCGTCGCCTCCCTCGATCTCATCGGTCCCGACGGTGAGCGGCGCACCGTCAGCCGTGGCGACGCCGGCTTCGAGGGCAGCGTCGTCGCTCTCGGTGCGCTCGGGATCGTCACCTCCGTCACCCTCGACGTCGAGTCCACCTACGACGTGCGACAGGACGTCTTCACCGGCCTGTCGTGGGACGCGCTCCCCTCCGCGTTCGACGCGGTCACGAGCAGCGCCTACAGCGTCAGCCTCTTCACCCGGTGGGGCGAGGCGGGCATCGACCAGGTCTGGCTCAAGAGCCGCGGCGAGCAGGCGCCGAGCGAGCCGTTGGGCGCGGTTCCGGCGACCACGACGATGCACATGCTCGACGGTGCCGACCCGGAGTCGGTGACGGCCCAGGGCGGCGTGCCGGGGCCGTGGCTCGACCGGCTGCCGCACTTCCGGATGGGCTTCACCCCGAGCCGCGGCGAGGAGCTCCAGAGCGAGTACCTCGTGCCCCGCGAGCACGCCCTCACCGCGATCGAGCGCCTCCGCGGCCTCCGTGACCTCATGGCGCCGGTGCTCCAGGTCTCGGAGCTGCGCACCGTCGCCGCCGACGGCCTCTGGCTCAGCGGCTCGCACGGGCACGACGTCGTGGCCGTGCACTTCACGTGGGTCCGCGACGTCGAGCGCGTGTATGCCGTCCTGCCGGCGGTCGAGGCAGCCCTCCTGCCGCTCGGGGCACGGCCGCACTGGGGCAAGTGCTTCGTCGCGGGCGTCGACGAGCTCGAGCCGCTCTACCCGCGGATGGCCGACTTCCGGTCGCTGCGGGCGAGGGTCGACCCGGAGCGCGTCTTCGGCAACGCCTTCCTCGACCGCGTCATCGGCTGAGTCACGACCGGTCCGGACGACGCCGCGCTCAGTGGCGCTTGCGGCGCCCGGGGCTCGACGTGTGCGAGGCGTCGATCCGGGTGGTGACCTCGCGCAGCGAGGCGGCGAGGGTCCCCAGCGTGGCGGCCACGTCGTGCAGGTCGTCCCCGGCGAACGCGTCGAAGGCCTGGGGCAGCCAGTCCCTGACCTCGCGGAGCCGGAGCACGCCCGACTCGGGGATCTCCACCGAGCTGCGCCGCCGGTCGTTCGGGTCGGGGACGCGTCGCACCATCTCGCGCTGCTCGAGGCGGTCGAGGAGCGTCGTCGTCGAGCTCGTCGTCAGGCCGAGGGCGGTCGAGAGCTCGGTCTGGCCCATGGGGCCACGGGCCAGGAGGTAGCTGATGGTCCGGCTCTCGTTGACCGTGAGGTCGAGACGCGCGGCCACCGCGATGCGGTAGCGCTCGCCGGCGAGGATCAGCTCTCTCAGGGCGACCGTCGCGTCGTCGCGGGCCTGGGCGCGGTGGCTCATGAGCCCAATCTACTGAGGCCGTCTCGCTCGTTGGTCTGGTCGCTTGATTGTCGAATGAACTGTCCGTACCGTGACAGGTGTCGGGAGCCCGGCGACGACCGCCCCCAGGGCGAGCCGGGATCCGGGATCCTTCGGACTCGGGGTTGAGCAGCCAGCCCCGAGTCCGTGACCTCCACTGACGCTGCGATCGCGCGAGGCGGACTGACATGGACGGAAATGACACAGCGGTCGAGAGGCTGTTGACCCCGGCGGAGGTCGCGACGATCTTCCGCGTCGATCCCAAGACCGTCAGCCGGTGGGCACGGAGCGGCCGGCTCCACGCGCTGCGGACGCTGGGCGGACATCGCCGCTACCCGGAGAGCGAGATCTGGGCCCTGGTCGACCGCCAGCAGGACTAGGCGGTCCGAGCCGACCGGAGGTGCCCGTCCCGGAGGGCCCCGGCGAACGACGTGATCTCGCCGAGCGCGCCGACG
Source organism: Terrabacter sp. Soil811 (assembly GCF_001429655.1). Classification (NCBI taxonomy): domain Bacteria; kingdom Bacillati; phylum Actinomycetota; class Actinomycetes; order Micrococcales; family Intrasporangiaceae; genus Terrabacter; species Terrabacter sp. Soil811. The sequence goes on along the minus strand of NZ_LMSX01000001.1, from coordinate 709,745 downwards.
AGGCACGCCTGGTAGGCGTGGTAGACGTCCGGGCGTCCCTGCCAGACGACGCTCGACGGCGCGAGCTCGGGTGAGAGCTCGTGGCGCCACGACCCCTGCTCGGGGTCGACGAACCACGCGTGGGCGTGCTCCCACCACCGGTCGTACCAGGCGGCATACGTCGGGTCGCCGGTCGCGAGGTGGAGCGTGCGGGCGGCGCCGATGGCCTCCGTGACGACCCAGTGCAGCCGGTCCCGCACGACGGGCCGACCCTCGAAGTCGGTCGTGTAGACGAAGCCCTCGTGCCCGTCGACGTCCCAGCCCTCGTGCACCGCGACGTCGAAGAGCGAGCGCGCCTCGTCGAGCAGCCATGCCGGCGCCTCGGCCCCGAGGGCGTGGCGCAGGTGCAGCGACAGCCTCGACCACTCGAGCAGGTGGCCGGGCGTCACGCCGAACGGGCGGAACTTGTCGGTCGGGCGCTCGCGGTTGTAGTCGGGGCGCGGCTCCCAGGACGAGTCGAAGTGCTCGGGGAGGCGGTAGTTCCACGAGCGGGCGAAGCCGTGCACGGCGCGCTCGGTGATCCGGAGCGCGTGACCGAGCCAACGCGGGTCGCGCGTCACGTCCCACGCCGCGAGCAGGGCCTCGAGCGAGTGCATGTTGGCGTTGACGCCGCGGTAGTCCTCGAGGTCGGTCCACGTGCGGTCCCACACGTCGAGGGCGAGACCGTCGGACTCCCGCCAGAAGCGCTGCTCGTAGGTCTGCAGCGCGCGGTCGAGCAGGTCGTCCGCCCCGGGACGCCGGGCGGCTGACGCGGAGGTCGCGGCGAGCACGACGAACGCGTGCTCGTAGGCCCGCTTGTCGGACACGTCGGGCGTGCCGTCGGCGTGGACCGACGCGAACCAGCCACCGTGCTCGGGATCGTGGAGCAGGCCGCCGGGGGCGAAGGTCGCGACGCCGTGGTCGACGACCGCCTCGAACGACGTGTCGCCCTCGAGCACCGCCAGGGCGGCGACGTGGGTCATCCGTGCCGTGATCCACAGCTCGACACCGTATGCCGGGTCGAGCCTCCCGTCGTCGCCGAGCCATCCGAACCCGCCGCCGGGCCGCTGCGCGGCGCGCGCGAGCTCGCGCAACGACCGCCGCTGCTGCGCGAGCCGGTCGAGGTGGTCCGGGGGCAGCGGCGTGTCGGGCATGCCCCCAGTCTGCCGAGGTCGCGCCCCGGCCGCTGCCGGTCCGCGTAACGAACTGGGGTCAGAAGTCGCCCGCGTCGCGTCGCAGCCGCGTCAGGACGTCGACGAGCGAGCGGACGTCGGTGGCCCCGAGGTCGGGCTGCTCGAAGACCTCGGCGTTGAGGGCCTTGGTGGCCCGCTCCGCGAGCTCGCGGCCGGTCGGGGTGAGGGCGACGAGCATCGCGCGCCGGTCCTCGGGATGCGTCGAGCGCGTCACGAGCCCGGCGTCCTCGAGGCGGTCGACCGCGTTGGTCACGCTCGTGGGGTGCACCTGCAGGCGGCTGCCGATGACCTTCATCGGGAGCGAGCCGCGCCGGCTGAACCACAGGAGCATGAGCACCTCGTAGCGCGCGAAGGTCACCCCGAGCGGCCGGAGCGTCGCCTCGACGCGGGCGAGCACGATCTGATGCGCCCGCATGAGCGAGGTGATGGCGGCCATCCCGTCGGCGGCCGGGCCCCAGCCCTGCTCGACCCACTGCTCCCGCGCCCGGGCGATCGGGTCGAAGCCGAGGCCGGACCCGGCGGCGACGCCGGCGCTCGTGCCGCCACCCGCTCCGGCGCTCATGCCGCCCGCGGCGTTGGTCTGCGCACTCATGGCGCCATCGTAGGACGCCGACGCGTTGACGTCCATTAGTAGGAAGTCCTACTATTTTTCCATGTCCGACGCAGCGAAGCGCGATCACCACCAGCCGTCCCACCACGTCCGCCTCGTCACGGCGAGCAGCCTCTTCGACGGGCACGACGCGTCGATCAACATCATGCGGCGCATCATGCAGACGCAGGGGGCCGAGGTCATCCACCTCGGGCACAACCGCTCGGTCCAGGAGGTCGTCGACGCGGCGATCGAGGAGGACGTCCAGGGCGTCGCCGTCAGCTCCTACCAGGGCGGGCACGTCGAGTACTTCGAGTACCTCGTGAAGCTGCTCGAGGAGAACGGCGCCGGCCACATCCGCGTCGTCGGCGGCGGCGGCGGCGTCATCGTCCCCGAGGAGATCGCGCGGCTGCGCGAGTCCGGCGTCACGATCTTCAGCCCCGAGGACGGCCAGCGCCTGGGCCTCGCCGGCATGATCAACACCGTCGTCGCCGACTGCGACTTCGACCCGTGGGAGCTCGGTGCGCCGGCGCTCGAGGCCGTGCTCGCCGGCGAGCGGGCCGCCGTGGCACGCGCCATCACCGGCGCGCAGGAGGGTGACATCGACGACGCCATGCTGTCGGGCGTCCGCGAGGCCGCGGGCCGGCGTCGCGTGCCGGTCCTCGGCATCACCGGCACCGGCGGCTCCGGCAAGTCGAGCCTCACCGACGAGCTGATCCGCCGGCTGCGCCTCGACCAGCAGGACAAGCTGCGGGTCGCCGTGCTCGCCGTCGACCCGACCCGCAGCCGTGGCGGCGGAGCGCTCCTCGGCGACCGCATCCGGATGAGCTCGCTCGACGGCGACCGCGTCTTCTTCCGGAGCCTCGCCACGCGCGGCGGCTCGCAGGTGCCGACCCACCTCGATGACGTCCTCGACGTCGTGCGCGCCGCCGGCTTCGACCTCGTCATCCTCGAGACGCCGGGCATCGGCCAGGGCGACGCCGCCGTCATCGACTACGCCGACGTCTCCCTCTACGTCATGACGCCGGAGTTCGGCGCCAGCAGCCAGCTCGAGAAGATCGACATGCTCGACCGCGCCGACGTCGTGGCCATCAACAAGTTCGAGCGCCGCGGCGCCGAGGACGCCCTGCGCGACGTCGGCCGCCAGATGGTGCGCAACCGCGAGGCCTTCGGCAAGAGCCCGGCCGACATGCCCGTCTACGGCACCTCGGCGGCCACCTTCAACGACGACGGCGTCACCGCGCTCTACCAGCAGCTGCGCGAGCTGCTCTCGGAGAAGGGGATGCCCGTCGACGAGGGCGTGCTGCCGCGCGTCGCCACGAGGCAGTCCACCCGCATCGCGACCATCGTGCCCGCGTCCCGGGTGCGCTACCTCGCCGAGATCAGTGACACCGTCCGCGGCTACCACGAGGCCACCGAGCGGTATGCCGCCGCGGCCAGCCGGGTGCAGCGGCTCGAGTCGGTGCGCGGGGAGCTCGCGGCCGCAGCGGCGGCCGACGACGTCGACAGCGCCGAGAGCGCGGTCGACGCCGTCGAGGCCCTGCTCGACCACGCCCGCACCGACGTGCCGACCGATGTGGCGAGCGCGCTCGCCGACTGGCCCTCCGTCGTCGAGTCCTACTCCGGCGACGAGCAGGTCGTGACGATCCGGGGCACGGAGATCCGCAACACCCTGACCCGGGAGTCGTTGTCGGGCAACAAGATCCCCCGTGTCTCACTGCCTCGCTACCGCGACCACGGCGAGCTCGTCAGCTTCCTGCGCCGCGAGAACCTCCCCGGCTACTACCCCTTCACCGCCGGGGTCTTCCCGTTCAAGCGCGAGGGGGAGGACCCGGCGCGCATGTTCGCGGGGGAGGGTGACCCGTTCCGCACCAACCGCCGCTTCAAGCTCGTCTCCGAGGGGCAGCCGGCCACCCGCCTGTCCACGGCCTTCGACTCCGTGACGCTCTACGGCCGCGACCCCGACCCCCGCCCCGACGTCTACGGCAAGGTCGGCACCTCGGGCGTCTCCGTCGCCACGCTCGACGACATGAAGGCCCTCTACGACGGCTTCGACCTCGTGTCCCCGACGACGAGCGTCTCCATGACGATCAACGGTCCGGCGCCGACGATCCTCGCCTTCTTCCTCAACACCGCCATCGACCAGCAGGTCGATGCCTTCCGGGCGCGGGAGGGCAGGGAGCCCGGCGACGCCGAGCGCGAGGAGCTCACGGCATACGCCCTCGCCAACGTCCGCGGCACGGTGCAGGCCGACATCCTCAAGGAGGACCAGGGCCAGAACACCTGCATCTTCAGCACCGAGTTCAGCCTCAAGATGATGGCCGACATCCAGGAGTGGTTCATCGAGCGGAAGGTCCGCAACTTCTACTCCGTGTCGATCTCCGGCTACCACATCGCCGAGGCCGGGGCGAACCCCATCAGCCAGCTCGCCTTCACCCTCGCCAACGGCTTCACCTACGTCGAGAGCTACCTCGCGCGCGGCATGGCGGTCGACGACTTCGCGCCCAACCTCAGCTTCTTCTTCAGCAACGGCATGGACCCGGAGTACTCCGTGCTCGGCCGCGTGGCCCGCCGCATCTGGGCCGTGGCGATGAAGGAGAAGTACAACGCGGGGGAGCGGTCGCAGAAGCTGAAGTATCACGTCCAGACGTCGGGTCGCTCGCTCCACGCGCAGGAGATGGACTTCAACGACATCCGCACGACGCTGCAGGCGCTCATCGCGATCTACGACAACGCGAACTCCTTGCACACCAACGCGTTCGACGAGGCCGTGACGACCCCGTCGGAGGAGTCGGTGCGTCGCGCCCTCGCCATCCAGCTCATCATCAACCGCGAGTGGGGGCTCGCGATGAACGAGAACCCGCTCCAGGGCTCGTTCGTCATCGACGAGCTGACCGACCTCGTCGAGGCGGCCGTCCTCAAGGAGTTCGACCGCATCACCGAGCGCGGCGGCGTGCTCGGGGCCATGGAGACCGGCTACCAGCGTGGCCGCATCCAGGACGAGTCGATGCTCTACGAGCACCGCAAGCACGACGGCAGCCTGCCGATCGTCGGCGTCAACACCTTCCGCAACCCGCACGAGGGTGACGTGCCCCGCACGGTCGTGCTCGCCCGTGGCACCGAGGAGGAGAAGCAGAGCCAGCTCTCGCGCGTCCGGGCGTTCCGCGCAGAGCACGAGGTCGAGGCGGCGGCGGCGCTCGAGGAGCTCAAGGCCGTCGCCATCGAGGGCGGCAACGTCTTCGACGTCCTCATGCGGGCGGCGCGGGTGTGCTCGCTCCAGCAGGTGACCGAGGCCTTCTTCGAGGTCGGTGGCCAGTACCGCCGCAACGTCTGAACCGCTGCAACCGTCGAAAGGCCACGAACCGTGCCGGTGACACTCGCCGACGACCTGGCGTATGCCGTGTCGTTCCCGACACCGCCACGCCGGGTCGTGTCGTTGGTGCCGTCGATCACCGAGGCGCTGGCGACGACGTGCCCGGAGCGGCTCGTCGGCGCGACCGACTGGTGCACGCATCCGGAAGGTCTTGCGGTGCAACGGGTTCGGGGCACCAAGAACCCCGACCTCAGGGCCATCTCGGCTCTCGAGCCGGATCTCGTCGTGGCCAACAAGGAGGAGAACCGCGAGCTCGACGTCCGCCGGCTGCGGGCTGACGGCCTACCTGTCTGGGTCACCGACATCGAGACGGTGCCGGGGGCGCTGGACTCCCTCGAGCGACTCTTCGTCGAGGTGCTCGAGGTCGGCACGCCTGACTGGCTCGTCGCCGCGCGGGGCGAGTGGGGTGGGCCCGTGCCCGAGCCCGTCGTCGACGTGGCCGTGGCGATCTGGCGCGACCCGTGGATGGCGGTCGGGCGTGACACCTTCACCGGTGACCTCGTGTCGCGGCTCGGCTGGCGCAACGTCCTCGCCGACGACGCAGACCGCTATCCGCACGTCGAGGTGGCCGCCCTCGACCGTGAGGGCGTGACCGTCCTGCTGCCCGACGAGCCCTACGTCTTCACGGCGGCCGACGGTCCGGAGGCCTTCACGCAGGCCCGCACCGCGCTCGTCAGCGGACGCCTGCTCACCTGGTACGGCCCGAGTCTCGTCGGTGCCCGGGCGATCCTGACTGCGGCCGGCACCGCCTGAGTCCCGGCACCGACTGACCCCTCGACCATCGCCATCCGGCACGACGAGGCCTCTCGACGGTTCAACCGTCGAGAGGCCACCATCTGCCGCTCCTCGACCGTCGAGGGGCCACGTCGTGCCTCAGTCGTCGGCGACGACGAGCAGGCCGGAGAGCATCAGCCGACGAGCCAGCTCCAGCCCGACCATGTCGGCACGCAGCACGCCGCCTGCCACGAGCGCCACGAAGGTGCCGACGTCGTGCGACTCGACCGGGAAGTCGGCGAGGCGGCTGCGCAGCCGGGCCGGGCCGTCGCCCGAGGGCACGAGCCGCGCGGCCACGTGCGGCCGGAGCCGGAGCGTCGTCTCGGGACGAAGGGCCTCAGCGGCTGCCACCTGGGCGAGCGGGCTGATCGGTGCTGGACGCTGCGACCCGCGAGCGCGCGCCTCGAGGGCGTCGACGACCGTGGCCACGTCGATCTCGCCCAGGGCGCGTACGAGCGCTGCCCGCACGAGCTCGACGTCGGGGGCGATGGCCTCGTGGTCGAAGCCCGTCGGCGCGACGTCGAGCGAGGCGCGCACGCTCTCGTCGCGGCTGGCCTCGGCCAGCGCTATCGACACGAGCTCGTCGGCCACGTGACGTCGCGTCCAGACGTGGACGCCCAGAGTGAGGTGCGTGCTGACCCCGCCGAGCGCGGTGGCCGAGTGCACCCAGCCGCGCGGCAGGTAGAGGACGTCACCGGCACGGAGCGTGAACTCGTGGTCAGGTGCTCGACGTCCCGCCTCCTCGACCTCGGCACGGTGGTCGGTCCACGGCTCGTCGCGCAGCGGTGAGTCGTGCACCGGGGGCCGGACGCGCCAGCGTTTCTCCCCGGCCATCTGGAGCACGAAGACGTCGTGCACGTCGTAGTGGTCGCTGAAGCCGGTGTTCTGGCTGGGCGTGACGTAGGCGTTGGCCTGAACCGGGTGCCCCAGCTCCTCCGCGAGCTGCTGGGTGAAGTCGATGAGGGGCCCCCACGTGCGGTGCAGCCCCTGCAGGACGATGGTGGCACCGTCGGCGAAGAGCCCGAGCAGCTTGTCGTCGCTCACCTGGTCGGCGACGGATGCACCGACGCCTCCGCTCTGGGTGAACTCCCGGTCACCGAGGGTGCGGCCGTTCTGGGCGACCCGCAGGAAGGGGGCGCGCAGCCCGCGTCGGGAGACGAGCTCGTCGACGGAGCCCTCGTCGAAGAGGTCGAGCAGTCCGCCCGGCAGATCGGCTGCCCTGGTGACGACCGGCGTGTGCGACCAGTGGTCCGTGGCGAACTCGTCGGCGGCGAAGGGGACGAGACGCGCGAGCGCCGAGCGCCCACGTTCGTGCGTGGGCACCCGGCTCGTCGTGCCAGCGGTCATCAGATCGAGCTGGTCGGGTCCGCTCCGGCCCCACCGTCGGCGCCACCGTCGTGGCTGCTCGTGTCGGCTCCGCCGTCAGCGGGGCCCTCGGTGTCGGCGCCACCGTCGGCGCCACCGTCGTGGCTGCTCGTGTCGGCTCCGCCGTCAGCGGGGCCYTCGGTCGTCGGGTCGTCGCTCACGGGGTCCAGCGGGTTGTCGCTCATGGCTTCTCCTCCACGGGGTGTGGCGCGGCGCCGGACGACGCCGTCGAGGTGCACCTACCCACTGGACGCGTCGCGGGCACGACCTGGCGCCGCGTCCTCACGTCAGGTGGTCGAAGTCCCCCCGCGTCCACGCCGCGTGGCGGTCGGCGGACCGTCGCAGCATGGCCTTGGCCCCTGACGGCACGGCGGTGCCGAAGTTGTTGTAGAGGCGGTCGAAGTGCAGGGCCTCCAGCTGACCGGCAACGCGCTGGACGACGTTGCCCGACAAGGGGATCCGGTTCGGATAGCTGCGCATGAAGCTCATCGACCGACGGTCTGGGTTGGGGAAGACGGCATCGCCTGCCAGCAGCACCCCGCGTCCTTCGGCGCCCGCCGTCCACTCGACGACGGCCTGACCGCGGAAGTGCCCGCCGACGCGGTGCAGCGTCAGACCCGGTGCGACCTGCCGCTGCTCGTCGTAGAGCTCGACGAGCGGGTCTCGCCGGCGCACCCACTCGGCGTCGGGCGCGGCCACGAGCACCGGGACGTCGCCGAGCGCCCGGGCCCACTCCGTCTGCAAGCCGTACATGTGCGGATGGCTCGAGGCCACCGCGAGCGCGGGCCCGAGCGATCGCACGAGCTCGACCGCGGCGTCGTCGATGTAGCCGACGCAGTCGAAGAGGAGCACCCCCTCGGGCACGCGCACGACCATCGTCTGCTGCCCGATGCCGACCTCGGGCTCGGCGCGCAGCCCCCAGAGGTCGTCCTCGACCGCCTCGACGCGGATGCGCGTCCCGGCCTCCCGCAGCCGGTCCACCGTCGTCCAGCGCTGCCCCTGCTCGGGCACCCACTGCCGCTCGTCCTCGCAGACGGCGCACGCGTCCGGAGGCTCGGGCAGGTCATCGGTCTCGACGGCGCACGTCGCACAGATCCAGATCACGGCCCCAGCCTGCCCGTCCCGCGCGGGCCGCACCAGCGGGTTTGCGGGAGGATGCAGAGGTGATCCTGCACCTGCGCGCCGCCGTCGAGCAGCTGTATGCCGCCCCGCCCGCTCGCTTCACTCCCCTCCGTTCCGAGCTGGTGGCCCAGGCGAGGTCCGCGGGCGAGAAGGACCTCGCCGCCTCGGTGGGTGCCCTGCGCAAGCCGACCCTCGCCGCGTGGGCGGTGAACCACTTCGTGCGCGAGCACGCGGACGAGCTCGAGGAGCTCCGGTCGTTCGCCGAGCTGCTCCGTGAGGCCCAGCGCACCCTCGACGCCGACCAGCTGCGGCTGCTCGGCCGGGAGCGCGCCACCCGCGTCGACGCCATGGCCGACCGCATCGCCGAGGTCGCGGCCGAGGACGGCCAGAAGCTCGGCGCCGGTGCGGCCCAGGAGGTGCGCGAGACGCTGACCGCGCTCATCGCCGATGAGGACGCCGAGGCCTCGGTCCTCACGGGCGCGCTCGTCAAGGCGCTCAGCTACTCAGGATTCGGCTCGGTCGACGTGGCCGACGTCGTCGCCATCACGGACCCCGAGGAGCTCGGGTCGTCCGCGCCCGACCGCGCCCGACCGGCGCTCTCGGTCCTGCCCGGCGGGGGAGGAGGCGACGCCGTCGACCTCGAGGACCGACGACGCAGCCGGCGCGCCGCCGAGCGGGCCCGACTCCAGTCGGCACTCGAGACCGCACGGGCCGACCTGCGGTCCGCCGACCGACAGGTGGCGGTCCTCACGGCCCGCCAGGAGGAGGTCACGGAGGGCATCGCCGACCTCGAGCGGCGGCTCGCGACGGCGAGGTCCCGGCTCGAGAAGGTCACGGGTGAGCTCGACGAGGCGGGCGGCATACGCAGTCGCCGTGAGGAGGAGGAGGCGACGGCCCAGCAGGCGCTGGACGCCCACGACGCGCACGACGGGGAGTGACGCGGCCGTCAGGGCATCGGGTGCGGGCTACGTCTTCGGGCCGGACGTGTCGTGCCGGGAGAACCAGTGGCGCAGCGTCGCGCGCAGACCCGTCGGCTCCGGCGCCGCCGCGGGCGTCGGCGGCTCGGGTGCCTTCGCCCGGGCTCCGGGCAGCACCGGGAGGCGGGCCGTGAAGGACGCGTGCTGGTGGTCGGCCTTCTGGCGCTCACCGGGCTGCGGCGCGGCGAGCTGGGGGAGCAGCTCGTACTTGCGCGAGTAGATGTCGAAGAGGGCGAGCATCAGCGCGGCCACGGGCACCGCCACGAAGGCCCCCGAGACGCCGAAGAGCGCCGCGCCGAACATCACGGCTGCGAAGGACACCGCGGGATGCACGTCGACGGCGTCGGCCGAGATGCGCGGCTCGATCGTCACGTTCTCGATCTGCTGGTAGACGAGGGCGAAGCCGAGCAGCGCCAGCCCCTGCCACGGCTCCGGTCCGACGAGGCCGACGAAGACCGGCAAGGCGATCGCGATGTAGGTCCCGATGGTCGGCACGAACTGGGCCACGAGGCCGGTCCAGATGCCGAGGGCCAACCAGTAGTCCATGCCGATGATGAGCATGAACAGGCTCGACAGTCCGCCGCAGATCCCGGCGAGCACGAGCCGGGCCGACACGTAGCCGCCGGTCTTGATCACCGCGAGGTCCCAGGCCACCCCGATGACCGCCTGCTGGCGCGGCGGGGCGAGCTGGGCGACCCAGCGACGCAGGCGCAGGCTGTCGGCGGAGAAGTAGAAGGTGAAGAAGAAGAAGGTGATCGACGAGAAGAAGGCGCCGAGCACGGCGGCGATGGCACCGATGAGGCCGCCGGCCACGCTGCCGGCCAGGGTGCTCAGGCCGCCGACCTCGCTCGTGAACTGGGCCAGCAGCTTGTCGGGGCTGAGCTCGACGCCGAAGGTCTCGTTGGCCCACGTCGTCGCACTCTCCACGAGCGACGGGATCGAGGCGACGAAGGTGGCCAGCTGGTCGGCCAGCAGGTTGCCGAAGGCGAGCATGAAGACGATGCAGAAGACGAGCACGCCGAGCATGACGATCATGGTCGCCATACCGCGCCGCATCCGGCGCGAGAGCCGTGCGACGGCCGGCTCCATCGCGATCGAGGCGAGCATGGCCATGATGAGGGTGAAGATGACCGAGCCGCCGTCGTCGATGACGAACTTGCCGAGCGCGGCGATCGCGACGATGGCGACCGCGAGCCAGCCCGCGCGCCATACGCTGCGCCGGTCGAAGCGCACCTGCACGTCGACCAGGCGGGTGTCCACGTCACCGACGTCGGTGCCGGGCGGTGGGCCCCCGGACCCGACCGGTGGGTCCGGCGGTTCGGTGGCCGGACCCGGGTCGTGCTGGCCGTCGATGAGACCGCTCATGCCCTGATCCTCCCAGTTGGGACGCCGGCCGTCGGTCATCTGCTCGATTTCGTATCCGCGCCGCCGACCGTGTAGTCTCACCGTCGCACAACAGGTCGTCCTGAAGACGTTCTCGCAACGTTTCTCGGTGTCGGCCGCGCCCCAATAGCTCAGTCGGCAGAGCGTTTCCATGGTAAGGAAAAGGTCTAGGGTTCGATTCCCTATTGGGGCTCTGGTCGGTCGGTTCCCGGCCTCGTCGCTTCTGCGGCGGGCCGGGGGACGACAGCCCATGGCGGGGTAGCTCAGCTGGTTAGAGCGCACGACTCATAATCGTGAGGTCGCGGGATCGAGCCCCGCTCCCGCTACCACTTCCGCGCGTACCCGGTTCGATTTCTCGAATCATCGGGGTGTCGCGTAGCCTTGGACGTCGCGCCTGCGTGTCACCCCGGGATGCCGCCCGGAACGCGTGACGCGCCGCGCGACACCCGTCGCAAGACGACCGAACACCCAAAGTACGTTCCCGAAAGAGCAGGTTGCCGTGGCCAGCAAGAGCAGCGACGTCCGTCCGAAGATCACGATGGCGTGTGTGGACTGCAAGGACCGCAACTACATCACCAAGAAGAACCGTCGGAACAACCCCGACCGTCTCGCCATGAACAAGTTCTGCCCGAAGTGCGGCAAGCACACGGAGCACCGCGAGACCCGCTGAACCATCGCTTTCCTCGACGCTCCCTCGGCCATCGGCCGGGGGAGCGTCGTCGTTCCCGGACGCCCACCGGGTGGCGCGGGCGCCGGTCGGCAGCGGTCGATAGGCTGCCCGTATGCCGGTGAACTCAGACTTCCAGGGCCGGGTCTACCCGCCCACCGAGACCTATCGGGTCAGTGCCGCCAAGATCCGTGAGTTCGCCGAGGCCGTCGGCTCGGCCGACCGGGTGCACGTCGACGCCGAGGTCGCCCGGGCTCGCGGCTACGCCGACGTCATCGCGCCTCCGACGTTTGCGGTCCTCATCGCCCAGCAGTGCGACGGCCAGCTGATCCGTGACCCCGAGGCCGGCATCGACTTCTCCCGCGTGGTGCACGGCGAGCAGCGCTTCGTCCACCACCGCCCCCTGACGGCCGGCGACGCCGTCGTCGGCACGCTCCACGTCGACACCGTGCGCGAGGCCGGCGGCCACGCCATGGTGACGACCCGCACCGAGCTCGCCACCGAGGCGGGTGAGGCCGTCTGCACGGCCACGTCGACCATCGTGATCCGAGGGGGCGAGTGATGAGCACCACTCCGAGCACTCCGAGCACTCCGAGCACGACGCCGGCGGCCGTGCGGTCCTTCTCCGAGGTCTCCGTCGGTGACGCGCTGCCCGCGACGACCGTCCACGTCGACCGGGCGCGCCTGGTCCAGTACGCCGGCGCCTCCCTCGACCGCAACCGCATCCACTGGGACGAGCCCTTCGCCAAGGCGGTCGGGCTGCCCGACGTCATCGCCCACGGCATGTTCACGATGGGCTCGGCGGTCACGCTCGTCACCGCCTGGGTGGGCGACGCCGGCCGCGTGGTCGAGTACGGCGTGCGCTTCACCCGCCCCGTCGTCGTGCCCTACGACGGCGGCGCCGACATCGAGGTCTCGGGCGTCGTCAAGTCCGTCGACCCCGAGGCGAAGCGGGTCACCGTCGAGCTGACCGCCACCGCGGCCGGCGAGAAGGTCCTCGGCCGGGCGCTCGCCGTCGCGGTCCTCGACTGAGCCGGCCGGTCCACCGCGTGCAGGAGCAACACGACGTCCCCCTCTCGACCCTCACGACGATGCGGGTCGGTGGCCCGGCTGCGCGCGTCGTCACGGCCACGACCACCGACGAGCTCGTCGACGCCGTCCGTGAGGTCGACGACGCCGACGAGCCGCTGCTCGTCGTCTCGGGCGGCTCCAACCTCCTCGTCTCCGACGACGGCTTCGAGGGCACGGTCGTGCGCGTCGCCACGTCGGGCATCACGCCCGAGTCCGCCGACTACTGCGGCGGCGCCGTGGTCCGGGTGGCCGCTGGCGAGGTGTGGGACGACGTCGTGGCCCATGCCGTCGCGCAGGGATGGGCGGGCGTCGAGGGACTGAGCGGCATACCCGGTCTCACGGGGGCCACGCCCATCCAGAACGTCGGCGCCTACGGTCAGGACGTGTCGCAGACGGTCGCGCAGGTGCGCACGTGGGACCGGCAGGAGCAGGCCGTGCGCACCTTCATGAACGCCGACTGCGCCTTCACCTACCGCCACTCGCGCTTCAAGGGGCACTCGCGCTACGTCGTGCTCGACGTGGTGTTCCAGTTCGAGGTCGCCGACCTCAGCCGCCCGGTGGCGTATGCCGCCCTGGCGAAGGGTCTCGGGGTCGAGCTCGGCACGCGCGTGCCCCTCCAGGACGCCCGTGAGGCCGTCCTCGCGCAGCGCCGGTCCCGCGGCATGGTGCTCGACGACGCCGACCCGGACACGTGGTCGTGCGGGTCGTTCTTCACCAACCCGATCTTCAGCCGCCACGAGTTCGACGACCTCGTCGAGCGCGTGGGGGAGCGGCTCGGTTGGGAGGGGCCGACGCCGCCGCGCTTCCCCGAGCCCGACGGCCGGGTCAAGACGAGCGCCGCGTGGCTCATCGACCACGCCGGCTTCGCCAAGGGCTTCGGCCTGCCGGCGCCGGCGGCGCTGTCCACGAAGCACACCCTGGCCGTGACCAACCGGGGCGGTGCCACGACCGCCGACGTCCTCGCCCTCGCCCGGCAGGTGCGCGACGGGGTGCGCGACACCTTCGGCGTGACGCTCGTCAACGAGCCGGTCATCGTCGGCGACCAGCTCTGAGAGCAGTTCCGGCGAGCGCTCGATCACACGGCAAAGGCTCCGGTTCCCTTGGGAACCGGAGCCTTTCGCGTCAGACCGTGTGCAGTGACTACTTCGTCAGGACGACGGAGAAGGTCTTGGCCGGGATGTTCTTGTCCGTCGTGCTGACGGCGTAGGCCGGCCGGTTGAAGGCCAGGCGCAGGGCGGTCGTCGTTCCCCTGTCGACCTTGAAGAAGACCCACCCGCGGTCGCGCTCGTCGCGTTTCGTCGTGAGCAGCGGGTCGGCCTTGTACGCCTTGCCGAACTCGGCCGTGGGCGCGACGTTCTGCTTGGGGTTCGTCGCGATGAGCGTCAGCATCTTCGGGTCGAGCGACGCCGAGTAGCGCGAGCCGGCGGCGAACTCGACCTTGACCCCGACGATCTCGAAGGCCTCGGCCCCGACGGGCTGGTTCTTCGGGAACGGCAGGCCGCGCGAGACGCGCATGGCCGTGATCGTGTGGCCGAGCTGGGGGTCCTTGATGACGGCCTTGACGGTGCGCGTCGAGTACTTCACCGGGGCGGCGGTCGTCGGCGCGGCCGTGGTGGGCGCTGCGGTCGTCGTGGACGTCGTCGAGGTGCTCGTCGCGGCCGGGGTCGTGCCGGCCGGGGCCGTCGGGTCGGCGGTCACGGGCGACTCCCCGCTGCACGCCGCGAGCGCGACGACGGGGGCGACGAGACCGACCACGGCGAGTCGTCGCAGACGGGCGCCGGAGGCGGTCGATGGGCGGGTGGTGGCGGGGGCAGAAGTCTTCATCTCCCGACCAGCATGACCGGGCGCACCGATCCTGAGCAAACCCGGTGGGGATGGGCGAGGAGGCCGGCTCCGTGGGGAGCGGCCCGTTATGACCGGTTACGACCCGGTCCTGCGTGTGGTCGGTGTCACGCCGGCCCGGCGAGCCAGGCGTCCACGTCGGCGAGCGCGGCCTTGCGCAGGCGGTCGGGCATCCGGCTGCCCTCGAGGGAGCCGCGGGCGAGCGCGGCGAGGCCGTCGTCGTCGAAGCCGAGCTCTCGGGCCGCGGCGTACTGCGCGGCCAGGCGGGACCCGAAGAGGAGCGGGTCGTCCGCGCCGAGCGCCACGGGGATGCCGGCCTCGACGATCCGGCGCAACGGGACGTCGCTCGCGTCGGCGTAGACCCCGAGGGCGACGTTGCTGCCCGGGCACACCTCGAGGGTCACGCCGGCCTCGGCGACGGCGTCGAGCACCTGTGGGTCCTCGACGCTGCGCACGCCGTGCCCGATGCGGTCCGGGTCGAGGTGCTCGAGCGTCTCCATGACGGACTGGGCGCCGAGGAGCTCGCCGCCGTGCGGCACGAGAGCCAGACCGGCCCGCCGTGCGATGGCGAAGGCCGGCGCGAAGTCGGCTACGGCCCCGCGTCGCTCGTCGTTGGACAGGCCGAAGCCGACGACGTCGCCGGCCTCCTCGCCCGCGTGGTGGGCGGCGAGGCGAGCGAGCGTGCGGGCCTCGAGGGGGTGGCGCATGCGGCTCGCCGCGACGACGACGCCGACCCCGATGTCCCCCGCGGCCGACACGGCCCGTGCCTCGTCGAGCACGATCTCGAGCGCCGGCGTGATCCCGCCGACGAAGGGGGCGTACGACGTCGGGTCGACCTGGATCTCGAGCCAGCGTGACCCCTCGGCCGCGTCGTCGGCCGCGGCCTCGCGCACGATCCGGCGCATGTCGTCCTCCCCGCGCACACAGGACCGGGCGGCGTCGTAGAGGCGCTGGAAGCGGAACCAGCCGCGCTCGTCGGTGGCTCGGGCGAGTCGGGGCGGCCAGCCCGTCACGAGGGCGTCGGGCAGGCGGATGCCGTGCCGGGCGGCGAGGTCTCGCACCGTGTCGATGCGCATCGAGCCCGTGAAGTGCAGGTGCAGGTGCGCCTTGGGCAGGTCCTGCACCGCACGCGTCATGCGGGTCAGTGTGTCATCCGGTCCCCGGGCGGCGCGGAGAGGCCACGGCGCGGCTGGTGCCGGGCCGTGGCCTCTCTGCGGGTCGCGCGGGACTCAGTCCTCGTCGGGCTCGTCAGCGATCTCGTCGACGATGTGCATCGCGGCCTCCTCGGCCGACGCGCCGGCCCCGTCGACGCCGACGTCGCTGGCCCAGGCCTGCTTCTCGTCGTCGTCGTGCGCGCCCTCGTCGTCGGCCACGAGGCGACCGGCGCGGGCGTCGCCCACCTCGTGGTCTCCGAGCCAGTCGTCCTCGGCGTCGATGGCGTCGGGGTCGTCGCCACCGACGCGGTCGCCGTCGAGGCCGCTCTCGTTGTCGGGCGCGCCGTAGGCGGAGTCGGGGTCCGGCACCTCCTGGCGGATGCGCTCGTCGATGGTCTCGTCGACGGACTCCTCGTAGGCGGTCGTGCCGTGGGCGGTGACGCCCTGCGGCCGGTCGTTGGGCGAGTAGCCGCGGTCGAGCACGTCCTCGAGGTCACCGTCGTCGAGGGTGTCCTCGGGCTGGAGCTGGTCCTCGTCGTCGACGCTGTAGGTCGTCAGCTCGTCGTCGATGGTCTCGTTGGGATCCTGGTCGCTCATCGCGAGGCTCCTTCGGTGGCGGTGTGCGAGGGGCTCGTGGCGTCCCCGGCCGACGGCGTCTCGCCGTCGCCCTCTGCCCCTACCCCCGCGGCGCGGTCCTGCGTCAGCTTCTCGGCGGCGGCGAGGGCGACGCACGTCGCGACGCCGGCCATGGCCGTGCGCACCTCGTCGAGCACGGGAAAGGTCGGGGCGAGGCGGATGTTGCGGTCGCGCGGGTCGTGGCCCAGCGGGAAGGACGCGCCCGCCGGCGTCAGCGCGATGCCGGCCTCCTTGGCGAGCGCGACGACCCGCGACGCGGTCCCGTCGAGCACATCGAGGTTGACGAAGTAGCCCCCGGTCGGGTGGCTCCACTCGGCGACCTCGAGCCCCGCGAGGCCGTTCGTCAGAGCCTCGTCGACCGCCGCGAACTTCGGCGCGATGATCTCGCGGTGCTTGCGCATGTGCGCACGCACGCCGTCGGCGTCGTGGAAGAACTCGACGTGACGCAGGTGGTTGACCTTGTCGGGACCGATGGAGCCCATCGCGAGGTGTCCGAGGTACCACCTCACGGTGGCCGCGCTCGCGGCGAGGACGGCGACTCCGGCGCCCGCGAAGGTGATCTTCGAGGTCGACGCGAACATGATCGGCCGGTTCGGGTGCCCGGAGGCGGCGGCGAGGCTGAGGATGTCGGCGCTCTTTGCCTCGTCCTCGGTGAGGTGGTGGAAGGCGTACGCGTTGTCCCAGAAGATCGTGAAGTCGGGCGCCGCGGTCGGCATGGCCGCGAGGCGGGCGGCGATCTCCTGCGAGACGACGGCCCCGGACGGGTTGGCGTAGGTCGGGACGATCCAGATGCCCTTGACGCTCGGGTCGTCCTTGACGAGCGCCTCGACGGCGGCGATGTCCGGGCCGTCCGCGTGCATGTCGACGGTGACCATCTCGATGCCGAACGACGCGAGCATCGAGAAGTGCCGGTCGTAGCCGGGGACGGGGCAGACGAAGCGGACCTTCTCCTCCTGCGACCAGGGCCGCGGCGAGTCGACGCCGCCGAAGAGGAGGAAGTCGACGATCGTGCTGTACATCATCGTCAGGCTCGAGTTGCCCCCGGCGACGACCTGGCTCGGCTCGACCCAGAGCAGGTCGGCGAAGAGCTCGCGCAGCTCGGCGAGGCCCTCGAGTCCGCCGTAGTTGCGCACGTCGACCCCGGCCCGGTCCTTCGTCGCGGTCGGCAGGCGCAGGAGGTCGTCGGAGAGGTCGAGCTGCGCGGCGGACGGCTTGCCCCGCGTCAGGTCGAGCCTGAGGCCGCGGGACTGCAGGGCCGCGTAGGCTTCACGCTGCTCGGCGAGGAAGCCGGCCAGGTCGTCGTCGGACAGGGACGCGAGGGAGGTGCGCGGGTTCGTCACCTCTCGATCCTGCCACTGCGGCGCCCGGGTCGGGCGGCCGAGTCCGTATGCCGGGTCGCGCGGTTCCCGCCGCGGGCGCGGCAGGTGCCCGGAGGCCGTCCGAAGGGTCACCTGCGGGTGACGGGGGAGGGCCCGCGGAGGGGGTTTCGGGTCGGTTCGCGTTGGGGCGCATCCGTCCCGTATGATCGTCCCTCGGACGGCTTCGCTGGCCATGCTGACGCATGCCGTCCCGCCGTGGACACCCAACGTCCCCGGCGAAGGGCAATAGCTCAATTGGTAGAGCACTGGTCTCCAAAACCAGCGGTTGGGGGTTCGAGTCCCTCTTGCCCTGCGCATCCCAGTGATGTGGTCGTCGTGCAAGGCGGCACGCGGCTTCTGCCCTGACGTGGGACTCCACGGTCGGGGTGTGGCGCCCGCGGGCCGACACCCAGGCAGAAAGAAGGAATCGTGACGGAGACGAGCGCCAAGCGCGGGTCCGGCCGTGCCGACAAGGCTCGCGGCGGCAACCCCGTGTCGCGCCTCTTTGGCGCGATCAGCCTCTTCGTGCGCCAGATCCTCGACGAGCTGCGCAAGGTCGTGCGGCCGACGGGTCCTGAGCTCGTGCGCTACACGACCGTCGTGGTCGTGTTCGTCGTGATCATGATGGCGCTCGTGTCAGCGCTCGACTTCGGTCTGAGCCGGCTGGTCTCCTGGGTCTTCACCGGCTCGGCCACCTGAGGCACGAGCCCCGGCCCCCTCACGGGATGTCACTGCCGGCCGTCACGGCCGGTCCACGAGCAAGGAAGCAGGTCAGAGCGTGTCCGAGCAGTTCGCCCACGAGGGCGCCCCGAACGGCGAGAGCACCGAGAGCGACGTCGTCGACCCCGCGGTCGAGACCGACGACCTCTCGGCCTCCGACGTCGAGTCGGGTGCTGAGGACGACGCCACCGACTCCGACCTCGACACCGTCGCCGCGGAGACCGATGTCGAGACCGACGACGGGTCCGACGACGACGTCGACCCCGCCGTTGACTCCGAAACCTCCGAGACCTCCGATGACGACGAGCCGGTGGCCCAGGGCAGCGGCGACCCCGTCGCCGACTTCAAGGCCGACCTGCGCACGCGCTTCGGTGACTGGTACGTCATCCACTCCTACGCCGGCTACGAGAACCGCGTGAAGGCCAACCTCGAGACGCGCATCCAGACCCTCAACATGGAGGACTTCATCTTCGAGATCGAGGTCCCCATGGAGGAGGTCACCGAGATCAAGAACGGCCAGAAGAAGCAGGTCCGTCGCGTCCGGATGCCCGGCTACGTCCTCGTCCGCATGGACCTCACCGACGAGAGCTGGGGCGCCGTGCGCCACACGCCCGGCGTCACCGGGTTCGTCGGCAACGCCCACCAGCCGGTGCCGCTGTCGATCGACGAGGTCTTCACGATGCTCGCCCCGAACTTCGAGGCCGCTGCGGCCGCCGACGGCTCCGGCGCGTCGTCGGGCTCGAGCGCCGGCAAGGACGTGCGGGTCGTCGACTTCGAGGTCGGCGAGTCCGTCACCGTCATGGAGGGCCCGTTCGAGACCCTTCCCGCGACGATCTCCGAGATCAACCCCGACACCCAGAAGCTCAAGGTGCTCGTCTCCATCTTCGGCCGGGAGACCCCGGTCGAGCTCTCCTTCGCCCAGGTCGCCAAGATCTGATCGAGGGTCGTACGACCTCGTGCGGCTGACCGCACGAGGACATGCAACCGGGTCATCGCCCAAGGCGTCGGCCCAGCAACGCAGAAGGTAGGCAACCATGCCCCCCAAGAGCAAGAAGGTCTCCGGCTTCATCAAGCTGCAGATCCAGGCCGGTCAGGCCACCCCCGCACCGCCCGTCGGCCCCGCCCTCGGTCAGCACGGCGTCAACATCATGGAGTTCGTCAAGGCGTACAACGCCGCGACGGAGTCCCAGCGCGGCAACGTCATTCCGGTCGAGATCACGGTCTACGAGGACCGCTCGTTCACCTTCGTGACGAAGACCCCGCCGGCCGCCGAGCTCATCAAGAAGGCCGCCGGCGTCGCCAAGGGCTCGGGCGAGCCGCACAAGACCAAGGTCGCCAAGCTCTCGCGCGACCAGGTCCTCGAGATCGCCCGTCAGAAGATGGAAGACCTCAACGCCCACGACGAGGAGATGGCGGCGCGCATCATCGCCGGCACCGCCCGCTCGATGGGCATCGACACCGAGCTCTGACGAGCTCGGGTCACCAGACCTCGGGACGCCCGCCCTCCGCGTGAGGGCGGGCACGCCCCGAACCGGGCCACACGGCATACGGCCGTGAGGCCCCGTGGGAGACCAGCGCACGGTCGCACCACGACTCCACGAAGAAAGCAGGAGCAGTCATGAAGCGCAGCAAGAACTACCGCGCAGCCGCCGAGCTCGTCACGCCCGGCAAGGTCTACGCCCCGCTCGAGGCCGTCCGCGTCGCCAAGCAGACCGCCAAGGCCAAGTACGACGAGACCGTCGAGGTCGCCATGCGCCTCGGCGTCGACCCCCGCAAGGCCGACCAGGCCGTCCGCGGCACGGTCAACCTGCCGCACGGCACGGGCAAGACCGCCCGCGTCCTCGTCTTCGCCAACGGCGACAAGGCCGAGGCCGCCCGTGAGGCCGGCGCCGACCACGTCGGCTCCGACGACCTGCTCGAGAAGGTCCAGGGCGGCTGGCTCGACTTCGACGCCGTCGTCGCCACGCCTGACCTCATGGGCAAGGTCGGTCGTCTCGGCAAGGTCCTCGGCCCGCGTGGTCTCATGCCGAACCCGAAGACCGGCACCGTGACGATGGACGTCGCCAAGGCCGTCGCCGACATCAAGGGCGGCAAGATCGAGTTCCGCGTCGACAAGCACGCGAACCTCCACTTCATCATCGGCAAGGCCTCCTTCGACGAGACGAAGCTCGTCGAGAACTACGCCGCTGCCCTCGAGGAGATCCTGCGTCTGAAGCCGGCCAGCTCCAAGGGCCGCTACATCGAGAAGGCCACCGTCTCCACGACGATGGGCCCGGGCATCCCGCTCGACTTCTCCAAGACGCGCAACCTCCTCGCCGAGGAGGACCAGGCCTGACGGCCTGACCCACGCAGCGCAGAGCCCGTCACCCCTCTGGGGGTGGCGGGCTCTCGTGCGTCTCCGACCGTCCTGGCTGGGGGCGCTCCCGGCGCCGACGCCATTCGCTCACCCTCGAGTGAGCGCCCCGTCCCCGTCGAGTGGCCTCCTGGTCACACCTGTCCCAGACCTCGGATCGGCGGGGTTCTCGGGGCGATCTGCGGCGTTTGCGCGGGTACGGTCGAAAGATGAGTCGTCACAGCGTATGCACCACGACACGTTCCCGATGGGTCCTCGGCGCTCTCGTCGTCGGGCTCCCTCTCTCCCTGTTGCCGGCCACGGCCGGCGCGCAGCCGGCGGTCGCGCCCGCCGCCGCCGCGGCTGACCGCGGCTGGCACGGCCAGCCCACCCCGCTGCCGAAGGTCCCCGTCATGACGGGCTCCGGGGGTGCCGTCAGCTCGGTCGACCGCGACGCCTCGCAGGTCGGCATCGACGTCCTGGCCCGCGGGGGCAACGCAGCTGACGCTGCGGTCGCGACCGCAGCGGCGCTCGGCGTCACGGAGCCCTACAGCGCCGGCATCGGCGGCGGTGGCTTCCTCGTCTACTACGACGTGCGCAGCAGGAAGGTCTCGACCATCGACGGCCGCGAGACGGCTCCGGCGACGTTCACCGACAAGACCTTCACCGACCCGGCCACGGGCAAGGCGATGGACTTCAACACCGTGGTGAACTCGGGGCTGTCGATCGGCGTGCCCGGCACGCCCGCCCTGTGGGCCAAGGCGTTGCGCGACCACGGCACGCTGTCGCTCAACGCGGCGCTCAAGCCGGCCGAGCGCCTCGCCGCCACGGGCTTCGTCGTCGACCAGACGTTCGCCGACCAGACGGCAGCCAACGCCGCGCGCTTCTCCGTGTTCCCCGAGACGGCGAAGGTCTTCCTGCGGGGCGGCCAGGCTCCGGCCGTGGGCTCCGTCTTCACCAACCCCGACATGGCCAGGGCGTACCGGACGCTGCGCACCCAGGGCACCGAGGCGCTGTATGCCGGGGCGCTCGGACGGGCGATCGTCGCCGAGTCCCGGGCGCCGCACGCCAAGGCGGGTTCCTCGGTCATGGGCGGCCAGCTGACGAGGGCCGACCTGCGCGCCTACCGCGCCCTGACCAAGGCCCCGATCCACTCGCAGTACAAGGGCTACGACGTCTACGGCATGCCGGTCCCGAGCTCGGGTGGCATCGCGGTGGCCGAGATCCTCAACCTCGTCCAGGCCTACGAGGACCGCACGGGCGTCTCGACGTCCGACCTGTCGGACGTCGACTACCTGCACCGGTTCTCGGAGGCGTCGGCGACGGCCTTCGCCGACCGCAACCGCTGGGTGGGTGACGTCCCGGACGTTCCGGTCAAGGAGCTGACCGATCCTGCCTTCGCCGCAGAGCGCGCCTGCCTCTTCGACCCGATGAAGGCCCAGGCTCGTCAGATCCCGTTCGGCTCGCCCGACGGCGCCTACACCTCCTGCGCGCCCGGCACGGTCGCGCAGAGCGAGCCCTACGAGGGGCAGTCGACGACGCACCTGACGGCCACCGACCGTTGGGGCAACGTCGCGTCCTACACCCTGACCATCGAGCAGACCGGTGGCTCCGGCATCACGGTTCCCGGGTACGGGTTCCTGCTCAACAACGAGCTCACCGACTTCAACTTCACGCCGCTGACCCCGGGCGTCCCGGACCCGAACCTGCCCGGCCCCGGCAAGCGTCCGCGGTCGTCGATGAGCCCGACGATCCTGCTCGACGACGGCAAGCCCTTCCTCGCGGTGGGTTCGCCGGGCGGTGCCACGATCATCACGTCGGTGTCGCAGACGATCCTCGGCTACCTCGACCGCGACCTGTCGCTCGTCGACGCGATCGCGGCGCCGCGCCTCAGCTCGCGCAACGGCTCGAGCGAGGGCGCCGAGCCGGCGATCCTCAGCGGTCCGACCGGTGCGGCGCTGACGGCGATGGGCCACAAGCTGGCATCGGCAGGCACGCCCAACGAGATCGGTGCCGTGACGGCGATCCGCAGCCTGCGCTGGGGCCTGTTCGAGGCCGCCGCGGAGACGACGCGCCGCGGTGGTGGCTCGGCCATGGTGGTGCACCCGCGCTGACCTGGAGCGCACCCACCCGGAGAGGCCGGTCCCGACGAGGGGCCGGCCTCTCCGGCGTCCGCTCCGGGGGTGCTTGAAATCGCAAGAGCCCCAGTACCACACCAACCTTGCGATTGACGCATCCAGCCCATAACACGCCGACAGGTCGGGTCGTTGACATGGGTACATCGGTCAGGGGATCGATGAGCAGGGCATCGATGACAGGAGCACGACCATGAACAGGAAACTCACGGCGATCCTCGCAGCAGCGGCCATCTCCACGATGGCCGCGCCCCTCGGTGCCGCACCGGCATCCGCAGCAGCACCGGCGACCGGAGTCTCGGCCCTCGCCTACGGCACCTACGTCGTGGTCGGGGGCCTCGTGCGTTCCGGGCCCACGGCCATCGCCTCGATCGGCTGCACGACTACCTTCGGCCACACGACCACGGGATCCACGGCGGCAGTCACCGTCCCGGCGGCCGGGTCGGTGGGGTCGACGCGCACCTCGGCCGCGACCTCGACGACGACGACCTACAAGATCAGCCGTGCCACGGCGACCACCGGGGCGGTCGACCTCCTCGGCGGGCTCGTCCGAGCCGATGCCGTCACCGGGGCCAGCACGGCGACGTTGAGCACGACAGGCGTCTACAGCGGCGACAACCGCGCCGAGCTGCTCGGCCTCAAGATCGGCGGGCGTGCCCTCAATGCGAACCCGGCTCCGAACTCGGCGATCACGCTGCGGACCTCGGCCGGGACCGCGCTCGCCACGGTCTACCTCAACACGCAGACCAAGGCGTTCTCCGGCAACGACTGGCGAGTCAGCACGACGGCCCTGCGGGTCGTCATCACCGCACAGAACTCCCTCGGCCTGCCGGTCGGGTCACGCATCGACGTCGGGGTCGCCAACACTTCCTTGTCGCGACCAGTGGTCGGGCTCGTCTCCGGTATGGGCTACGCCACGTCGGCCAACCTCGCCGACGGCGCCGTGTCCTCGAGCCGGACCGCTCTCGCGTACCCCCCGTGCACCGGAGGCTCGGGACGCGCGACGGTGGCCACGGCAGGGGTGCCGGGGGTGGTGTCCACCGGCACGACGACGACAGACGTGCTCTCCACCATCACCGCCACGTCGCGTCGCAGCCAGGTCAAAAACACCGTTGGTGCGCCTCGCGTGCTGAACGGCCTCATCAGCGCCGACACGATCGTCGCCGAGACCTCGGCGGTCCAATCGAGCGCGGGCGCCACCCCGGTGACCACCGACGCCTCGCGGTTCGTCGGGCTGCGCATCACCGGTCTGCCGTCCATCACCTCGACGGTCAAGCCCAACACGGTCGTCACCGTGCCGGGGCTCGGCCGGGTCACCCTGCACAAGGTGACCCGCACCGCGAAGTCGGTCGAGGTCGTCATGATCGAGGTCGTCACCGACCGCGTGCTGGGCTCGCTGCCGACGGGCTCCGTCGTCCGGGTCGGCCACTCCGCGAGCTCGCTGCTCTGAGACGGCACCCATCGTGACGAGGCCGCGGTCGGCATCACCGGCCGCGGCCCGTCACCAGGGTGAGTGGGCGTATGCCGGCCGCGACGTGGGAGGTCAGGCCGGCTTCGGGGTCGGCCAGGGCCACGCCGTGCAGCCCTTGAGGCCGTAGGTCTGCTGCATCATGACCGGGGCCACCCTGCCCGGCCCGCCGCAATAGGCGTGCGCGTGACCGATGCCGTGGCCGACCTCGTGGTTGACGAGGTAGGTGCGGTAGCCGGCGATGTCGCTGCCGTAGGCCTCCGCGCCGAGGACCCACCGGCGCAGGTTGAGCACCACCCGCCCGGAGTTGTGGCAGCTGACCTGGCCCCGGGTCTGCAGCGGCGCGCAGAGCCGGTCGGTCGTGTCGGGGCTCGCGAGCGTGATGCGCAGGTCGATGGTCGCCCCGCCCTTGGCGGCCGCGGCGGGGGAGACGTTGACGAAGCGGACGCCGTCCTTCGCCTGCCAGCCTCGCGGATCGGTCAGCACGCTCCCCACCGTCGTGGCCAGGTCCGCGGCCTTGATGTCGAGACCACCTTCGAGCTCCACGGTGTAGCGCACCGTGCGGCCGCTCGTGGGGACCGGGCGCAGGGCGGCCGCGGGCATGGCCACGACCGTGAACCTGCCGGACCCCGCCTGGATGACCGCGCCCTTGTCGTCCTTGCCGTCGTCCTTGCCGTCGTTCTTCCCGGCGGCCGTCGCGTCGTCCGACGTCGTCGAGCCCGTGGTGCCTGCCGCACCGGTCGCACCGGTCGAGGCGGAACCGTCGACCTGCGAGTCGGTCGCGGCCTCGGGCACTCGCTCGACCTGGTCGATCGAGACCGCGGGTGCCGTCCCGGCCGTGATTGAGACCCGCGCGGCGCGTGAGACCGCACCCTCGGGGACCGGCTCGCCGGCGCCGGCTGACGTCATGACCCAGAGGTCGGCGGCCACGCACAGCACGACGGCCAGACCCGCCCACGTCCGGCGGCGGCGGATCGCCTGCCGCTCTGACGGGGTCGGGCGGCGGACTGCGCTGCCACTCGCCATGGGGGTCACGCTAGGTCACGTACCCGGTGTGGTGGGGGATCGTGCGTCGGACCCGCCGACAGGCCCCGGGCTCGATTTGGTCCGCAGCGGTCCAGCCCGTACTGTGGTCCACGACCAATGACCGCCGGTTGGAGGGCGTGGGCAACCACGATCTCCCGAAGGTTCCGCACGATGCGGGCAGCCAGCGCAGGACACTCAGCCTCACGGCATACCTCGAGTATGTCGCTGCGAGCCCCGAGCGCCCTGCGCCGGGGCTCTTTTCGTGCAGGCCCTCCGGGCCCCTTCGACAGGCGGCACCACGCAAGGGAAGGAGGCCCAGATGGCGAACTCCGAGAAGACGGCTGCCATTGCCGAGATCGCGGACAAGTTCCGTGAGTCCGGTGCGGCCGTTCTCACCGAGTACCGCGGTCTGACCGTGGCCCAGCTCTCGCAGCTGCGCACCTCGATCCGGGAACACGCCACCTACGCCGTGGTCAAGAACACGCTCACGGAGCGCGCCGCCAAGGAGGCCGGTATCACGGCCTTCGACGGTCACCTCCAGGGCCCGTCGGCCATCGCCTTCATCACCGGTGACCCGGTCGAGGCGGCCAAGGGTCTGCGTGACTTCGCCAAGGCACACCCCCTCCTCGTGATCAAGGCTGGCGTCCTCGACGGCAAGACCTTGTCCCCCGAGGAGATCACGAAGCTCGCGGACCTCGAGTCCCGCGAGGTTCTCCTGGCCAAGCTTGCGGGCGCCATGAAGGGCTCCCTCAACAAGGCCGCCTACCTCTTCGTCGCTCCTCTGTCGCAGACGGCCCGCGTGGTCGACGCCCTGCGCCAGAAGGTCGAGGCGCAGGGTCCCGCCACGGAGGCCGCTCCGGCCGCCGAGGCAACCACCGACGTCGCCGAGGGTGGCGACGAGAGCTGATTGCGCTCCTGCGCACCAGCTCGATTCAACAACACGCCACTCACGGCAATATCTAGGAAGGAAGCCACCATGGCGAAGCTCAGCACCGACGAGCTCCTTGACGCTTTCAAGGAGATGACCCTCATCGAGCTCTCCGAGTTCGTGAAGCAGTTCGAGGAGACCTTCGAGGTCACCGCTGCTGCCCCCGTTGCCGCGGTTGCCGCCGCTGCCGGTGGCGGCGCTGCCGCCGTCGAGGAGGAGGAGAAGGACTCGTTCGACGTCGTTCTCACCGCCGCGGGCGAGAAGAAGATCCAGGTCATCAAGGAGGTCCGCGCGCTCACGAGCCTCGGCCTCAAGGAGGCCAAGGACCTCGTTGACGGCGCCCCCAAGCCCGTCCTCGAGGGTGTCGACAAGGCTGCGGCCGAGAAGGCCAAGGAGCAGCTCGAGGGCGCCGGCGCGTCCGTCGAGCTCAAGTGATCTGACCCGGCTCTGCCGGGATCACTGCTCTACCGCGAAGGCGGGTCCGACCACACGGTCGGGCCCGCCTTTCGCTGTCCCGGTTTGCGGGGGTTGCTGGTTGGGCGGTCGTGGGGCGCGACGGCGCTCGCGGCGTGGAGCGTCGGCGGGCGTATGCCGGCACGCTCGCTCCCGGCGTCAGCGCCCGCCGCCGATGCCGCGACCACCGCCACGCCCCGCGCCCTTGTGCACGCTCGCTCCCAGCGTCAGCGCCCGCCGCCGATGCCGCGACCACCGCCACGCCCCGCGCCCCTCGAACCGGGGGAGGCTGCGTCAGGTGGCGTGGGCCAGGGCGTCCTTCAGGGCGGCGAGGACGAGGGCGACGCGGTCGGGGCGCGCGTTGTGGCCCATCAGGCCGATGCGCCAGACGGTGGAAGCGAACTCGCCCACGCCGGCTCCGATCTCGAGGTTGTGGCGCTCGAGGAGGTAGGCGCGGACGGCGGCGGAGTCGACCCCGTCGGGTACGCGGACCGTCGTCAGCTCGGGCAGGCGAGAGCCCTCGGCGGCGAAGAGGGCGAGGCCCATCTCCTCGAGGCCGTCCTGGAGGAGGCGGCCGGCCTCGGCGTGGCGGTCCCAGACCTTCTCGAGGCCCTCGTCGGCGATGCGCTGGAGGCCTGCATGGAGGCTCGCGACCATCGCGGTCGGCGCCGTGTGGTGGTAGGTGCGCTTGCCCGAGCCGGAGGCCTCACCGACGTAGCCGCCGAGCAGGCCGAGGTCGAGGTACCAGGACGACGGCTTCTCGACGCGGCGCTCGAAGGCGCGGTCGCTGATGGTGAAGGGAGCGAGGCCGGGCGCGACGCCGAGGCACTTCTGGGTGCCGGCGTAGCCGATGTCGATGCCCCAGTCGTCGGCGCGCAGCTCGATCCCGCCGATGCTGGTGACCGCGTCGACGAGCAGCAGGGCGTCGCCCTTGACCGCGCCGAGGGCGGCGATGTCGGAGCGGACGCCGGTGGACGTCTCGGCATGGACTGCGGCGATGATCTTCGGCGACGGGTGGGCCGCGGAGACCCGCTCCGCGTCGACGGGTGTGCCCCACTCGTGGTCGACGCGGACCACCTCGGCGCCGTGGCGGCCCGCGACGTCGACCATGCGCTCCCCGAAGAGCCCGTTGACGGCCACGACGACGACGTCGCCGGGGGAGACGGTGTTGACGAAGGCGGCCTCCATGCCCGCTGACCCGGTGGCCGAGAGCGGGAGGGTGCGGCGGTTGTCGGTGCCCCAGGCGTACCGGAGCAGGTCGCACGTCTCGTCCATGATCGCGAGGAAGTCCGGGTCGAGGTGTCCGAGCAGAGGTGCTGCGAGGGCGAGGGTCGCCTCGGGGTAGGGGTTGCACGGACCGGGACCGAAGAGGTGCCGGTCGGCGATCGAGCGGCGGGTCGTGACGGGCGGGGTCGTGGTCATCAGAATCCTGCTCCGGGGTTGAGGATGCCCTGCGGGTCGAGGGCGTTCTTGATGCGGTGGGTGAGGGCCATGACGTCGGGCCCGAGCTGCTCGGGCAGGGCCGCGCGCTTGAGCCGGCCGACGCCGTGCTCGCCGGTGATGGTGCCGCCGAGCCCGATCGCGAGGCTCATGACCTCCGAGAAGGCCTGTGCCGCACGGGAACCGGCGTCCGTGTCGCCCGGCGGATAGACGATGACGGGGTGCGTGTTGCCGTCGCCGGCGTGGGCCACGACGGGGATCTCGAGGTCGTATCTGCGTGAGATGTCGGCGATGCCGGTCAGCAGGTCGGGGAGGCGCGGCACCGGCACGCCGACGTCCTCGAGCATGATCGCGCCTCGCCGCTCGATGGCGACGATGGCGGCTCTACGGGCCGCGACGAACATCTCGCCCTCTGCGGCATCCGTCGTCGTGAAGCACTCGCGCGCGCCGCCGTCCCGGCACAGCCGCTCCATCACGGCGATCTCCTCGCCGCGGGCCGCACCGGGGGCGTCGGACTGCGCGAGCAGCATGGCACCGGCCTCGCGGTCGAGCCCCATGCTGCGGTGGTCCTCGACGGCGTTGACCGACGCCCGGTCCATGAGCTCCATCATCGACGCGCGGAGGGTATTGCCGATGGCGACGACCACCCGCGCGGCGTCCTCGACGGTGTCGAAGGTGGCCACGAGGGTGGCGGGCGGCGCCTGCGCGGGGACGAGCCGCAGCGTCGCCCGGGTCACGACGCCCAGAGTCCCTTCGCTGCCGACGAAGAGCTTGACGAGCGAGAGGCCTGCGGTGTCCTTGACGCGCTGGCCGCCGAGGTGCACGAGCGTCCCGTCCGCGAGGACGACGTCGAGGCCGAGCACGTAGTCGGTCGTCACGCCGTACTTGACGCAGCACAGGCCGCCCGCGTTCGTTGCGACGTTGCCGCCGATCGAGCAGATCTCGAAGGACGACGGGTCGGGCGGGTACCAGAGCCCGTGCTCGGCGGCCGCCTGCTTGACCTCGACGTTGAGGGCTCCGGCCTCGACGACCGCCGTGCGCGTGGTCGGGTCGATCTCGACGGCCCGCATCCGCTCGAGACTCAGCACGATGCAGCCGTCGACGGCGTTCGAGCCCCCTGAGAGCCCGCTGCCGGCACCGCGGGGCACGACGGGGGCCTCGTGCTCCCCGGCCCAGCGCACGGTGGCCTGCACGTCGGCCGCGCTCGACGCGCGGACCACGGCGAGCGGCACACCGGCTCCGGCGTCAGCCGTGTAGTCGAAGCGGTAGGCCGCCACGCTGTCGGGGTCGGTCAGCAACGCGCCGGGCGTCAGGGACTCGGCGAGCCCCTCGAGGGCGCGCAGGTCCGGAGCGTCCTTGCTCACTGTCGTCACCGGTCCACCGTAACCACGACCGGCCGGCGCGGGCGTCCCGGGCGAGGAGATGGCGTATGCCGTCCCGCCGGCTCGCGCGTCAGCGACCCTGTCGCGCGGGCTCGTTCACCGGCTCACCGTGACGGTCTCGGTCGCGGCGCCGTGGGAACCGGGTGACAGGGCGACGACGGTCGTGCTCGTCACGGTCGCGCCCACGGTGTAGGTGACGGTCGACATGAGCGACGGGGTGGAGGTCGTGGTCGACACGTCGGCGCCGGTGATCGTGAGGGTCAGCGAGGCGACGACGTCGCGGCTGTCGGCGCAGTACGCGAACGGCGCGGACACCTCGGCGCCACCGGCCCAGCGGCGGTGCACCTTGACGAGGGCATCCTGGACGAGGTCCTCGGCCCGGGCGCCGTCACCGCAGAGCAGGTGGGCGTAGCGCAGCAGCGCCGGCCCTCGGCTGCGCACGAAGTCCTCGAACGACGCCTCCACGCCCTGCCTCCCTGTCCGGCGCGTGCTCGGCCCACGCTCCTCCGACACTGTGACGCACCGAGGGGCCGGATCTGCTGCGGCCACACCCCGCCGATCCGTCGATCGGTCGACCGGTCCCGGTAGGTTTGCCCGCATGGGATGGCTGTCGCGCACCTTCAGGCCCGCTGCTGACGACGACGCGGACACCGCTGCCGAGCAGGCGCCCCCCGTTGACCCCAACGCGCCCGAGGTTGCAGCGGTGCCCGCGGCGCCGACGATGGCCGCCCAAGCGCACAGCCCGGCCGCCGCGCCCGGCCCTGCTGCGGCAACCAGCCCTCTCGGGGCACCGACCGCCTCGACCACCACGGCGCCTCCGACCCCGACGGCGGCCCCGATGGCCGACGCCTCGAGCCCGACGGCCGACGCCTCGAGCCCGACAGGACGCTACGGGCCCCTCGTGTGCGTGACGCGCTTCGACAGCGCGCCCGCCGAGCTGGAGTGGCAGCTGCCGCTCAACGGCGAGCTGTACCGGCTCATGCCGGGCTCCGACCGGCCGGACTACTCGCTGCTCGTCCTCGAACGCCCGCTGCACTTCTACCCCCGGGACGGGTTCGACCTGCGTCGCGTCGAGCCGGACCAGCAGGTGCAGGACCGCAAGGGTCGGACGATGGTGCGCGTGCACGCGCTGCTGCTGTGTGCGCGCTTCGTCGGCCAGCAGCTGCACCCGGGCATGGCCGACCTCGCCGTCAACCTCGCCTATGTCATCGACAACTCGCTGGCCCGCGACGCCGAGGTCGACTTCGCCAAGATCCAGTTCGCCGCGATCGGCTTTCTCAGCGAGGGCCACGCCCCGCGAGCCACGGCAGAGCCGGCCAGCGAGGCCCCGTCGACGCCCGTCACCGATCCCGTCACCGATCCCGTCACCGATCCCGTGGACGAGCCGGTCACCGAGTCTGTCACCGAGCTCGCCACGGAGCCGACCCCGCCGACCCCGCCGGTCACGTCGGGCGCAGCGGCGGGCGGACGGCATACGCCACCCACGCGGCTCGACGGGCTGCTCGACGAGCTGGCGACGACCCTGCGCCGCGGCGTCGAGGCGCAGCGGGGCGCGCCGGTCCAGCGGATGACCGCAGCCCTGACGATGGACGCCGACCACCGACTGACCGGGCTGTCGGGCAACGCCGACGGCCAGGCACCCGTGCCCAGCCCCGAGACCTTCGGCCGGATCGCCGACGTGCTCGCCCGCCTCGCGGACCTCGAGGGGGCCGACCGCGTCGCCGCGGTCACCCTGCGCGTCGACGGGGACCTCGTGGCCCACGAGGTCACGGCCACGCACGACGGAGGTCAGTCGCCGGCGACCTCGCGGTAGCCGCGCACGCGTGCCGGGTCGGCGAGTCGACCGACACTGATCTCCCACATGCCGCCGTCGAAGCTCTCGTAGACGAGGACGGCATCGGGTGAGTCCGTCGCGACGAACTCGACGAAATCGCACGTGCCCCGGACGCCGAGACCCGTGTCACCCTCGGCCGTGTAGGTGAGCGACCCGGCCTCGAGCAGCGTCCAGTCGCGGCCGTCGAGACTCATGCCCCCGTGGTCCGGGTCGCCGAAGAGGTCGTCCCGGGTCCGCCAGTGGATGACGCACCCGGCGCCGCGCGGCTGCAGAGAGAGCCACTCCCGCGGGCCCGACGAGGTGATGCAGTGCTCGCCCCACCGAGTGCCGCCGAGGTCGAACCGGACGGTCCCGACGACCCGGTACGTGCTGCCCTCGACCTCGAGCAGAGCCCCCGGTGCGACCTGTGACGGCCGCAGTTCTGCGCGCATGCATCCTCCTGGCTCCACATGACTCGCACAGGTTAACCGCGGGGGAGCCGCCTGACCGGGAGAACCCGACTGGCGCGTAACTTCCGCCCGGCGCCCTCGTTTCCCCCGTAGCCGAGTCGAGACGGCCAGGAAGACATAGGTGGATGCCACATGGGTGTGGAGATCGCGGTGCAAGGTCTGACCAAGACCTTCGGTTCGCAGACGATCTGGCGGGACGTGACCCTCACGCTTCCCGCGGGAGAGATCTCGGTCATGCTCGGGCCCTCGGGCACCGGCAAGTCCGTCTTCCTCAAGACGCTCGTCGGCCTGCTCAAGCCGGATGCTGGGTCGATCGTCATCAACGGACGTGACCTGACCCGCCTGCGCGAGGCCGACCTCTACGAGGTGCGCAAGCTCTTCGGCGTCCTCTTCCAGGACGGCGCCCTGTTCGGCTCGATGACCCTCTACGACAACGTCGCCTTCCCGCTGCGCGAGCACACGAAGAAGACCGAGGCCGAGATCAAGCGCATCGTGACCGAGAAGATGGACCTCGTCGGTCTGTCCGGTGCCGAGGGCAAGCTCCCGGGAGAGATCTCCGGCGGCATGCGCAAGCGCGCCGGGCTGGCCCGGGCGCTCGTGCTGGACCCCGAGATCCTCCTCATCGACGAGCCGGACTCCGGTCTCGACCCGGTGCGCACGAGCTACATCAACCAGCTCTTCGTCGACCTCAACGCTCAGATCGACGCGACGTTCCTCATCGTCACGCACGACATCAACACGGCCCGGACGGTGCCCGACAACATCGGCCTGCTCTACCACAAGCACCTCGCGATGTTCGGGCCGCGCGAGATGCTGCTCAGCTCGGAGGAGCCCGTCGTGCGGCAGTTCCTCAACGCACAGACGATCGGCCCGATCGGCATGTCGGAGGAGAAGGACGCCGACGAGCTCGCCGCCGAGTCCGGTCAGGAGCTGCCGCCCCTGCCGCCGATCGCCCTCCAGCTCCCGACGAGCGACGGCAAGCCGCGTCGCGCGGAGCGGCCTGCCGGCGGCTGGTGCCGCGACAACGGCATCACGCCGCCGCCCGGCTCCTTCGAGTCGCGCAACGCCGGCATCCCCGGTGTCCGGGCGGGGGTGAGCTGACGTGGCCGCACCCCTCACGGGCGCCCTGCGCCAGTCCGGCTCGCTCTTCGCGCTCGCCCTCGACGTGTTCCGGGCCCTGCCGAAGCGCCCGTTCCAGGTCAAGGAGTTCATCCAGCAGGCGTGGTTCATCGCGAGCGTGACGATCCTGCCGACCGCCCTCGTCTCCATCCCGTTCGGCGCGGTCATCGCCCTCCAGCTCGGCACGCTGACCCGCCAGCTCGGCGCCCAGTCCTACACCGGCGCTGCGAGCGTCCTCGCGGTGCTGCGCGAGGCCAGCCCGATCGTCACGGCCCTGCTCATCGCCGGCGCGGGCGGCTCGGCCATCTGTGCCGACCTCGGCTCGCGCAAGATCCGCGAGGAGATCGACGCCATGGAGGTGCTCGGCATCAGCCCGATCCAGCGCCTCGTCGTGCCCCGGGTGCTCGCCTCGATGCTCGTCGCGGTCCTGCTCAACGGGCTCGTGTCGGTCGTCGGCGTCGTCGGCGGCTACGTCTTCAACGTCATCGTCCAGGGCGGCACGCCGGGCGCGTACATCGCGAGCTTCACCGCGCTGGCCCAGCTGCCCGACCTCTGGACCGCCGAGATCAAGGCCCTGATCTTCGGTGCCATCGCGGCCGTCGTCGCGGCCTACAAGGGGCTCAACGCGGGCGGTGGTCCCAAGGGCGTCGGCGACGCGGTGAACCAGAGCGTCGTCATCACGTTCATGCTGCTCTTCGTCGTCAACTTCGTCATCACGGCTGTGTACTTCCAAGTCGTCCCGCAGAAGATCTGAGGAGAGGGCGATGGCGACCAAGACCCAGACTCGACCGGGCTCGGAGCGGCTGCTCCACCTCGCGAGCCGGCCCTCCCGCGCGCTCGACTCGCTCGGCGAGCAGATGCGCTTCTACGTGCGCTCCCTCGCGTGGAGCGGACGCACGATCCGCCGGTACAAGAAGGAGGTCATCCGGCTGCTCGCCGAGGTCTCCCTCGGCACCGGTGCGCTCTCGGTCATCGGCGGCACGGTGGGTGTCATCGCCTTCCTCGCCTTCTTCACCGGCACCGAGGTCGGCCTGCAGGGCTACTCCTCGCTCGAGCAGCTCGGCACCGGGGCCTTCACGGGCTTCTTCTCGGCCTACCTCAACACCCGTGAGATCGCCCCGCTCGTCGCGGGACTGGCGCTCGCGGCCACGGTCGGCTGCGGATTCACCGCCCAGCTCGGCGCCATGCGCATCTCGGAGGAGGTCGACGCGCTCGAGGTCATGGGCATCCCGTCGCTGCCGTTCCTCGTCACGACCCGCATGATCGCCGGCTTCATCGCCGTCATCCCGCTCTACGTCCTCGGGCTGCTCAGCTCGTATGCCGCCACACGCTTCATCTCGACGGCGTACTTCGGGCAGTCGGAGGGCACCTACGACCACTACTTCCACCTGTTCCTGCCACCGGGTGACGTCTTCTGGTCGTTCGCAAAGGTCATGGTCTTCGCGGTCGTCATCATCCTCATCCACTGCTACTACGGCTACACCGCGTCGGGCGGCCCGGCCGGGGTCGGCGTCGCCGTCGGCACCGCGGTGCGCACGTCGATCGTCGCCATCAACATCGTCGACTTCTTCCTCTCCCTGGCCATCTGGGGCGCGACGACGAGCGTGAGGATCGCCGGATGAGCGACACCAGTCCCGGCCCGCTCACCCAGCTGACGCGGTGGCGCATCGGCGTCAAGGCCTACGGCATCGTCTTCCTCCTCGTGCTGGCGCTGCTCGTTGGCCTGGCCATCGCGTCCTTCCAGAAGCGCTTCACGCCCGTCGTCATGGTCACGCTCGAGACCGACCGCCTCGGCAGCCAGCTGCAGGAGAGCTCCGACGTCAAGCTGCGCGGCCTGCTCGTCGGCGAGGTGCGCCACGTCGAGGCCACCCCCACGGGAGCGCGTCTGGAGCTGGCGCTCCAGCCCGACGAGGTTGCCAAGATCCCGTCCAACGTCAGTGCACGGCTGCTGCCCAAGACGCTCTTCGGCGAGCGCTACGTCGACCTCGTGACGGCCACGTCGAACGCCCGGCCCATCGAGGCGGGGGACACCATCCCGCAGGACCGCAGCCGGGTGTCCATCGAGCTCGAGACGGTCCTCGACAACCTCTACCCGCTGCTGCGCACCGTGCAGCCGGCCAAGCTCGCGACCACCCTCAACGCCCTGTCGACGACGCTCGACGGTCGCGGCGACCAGATCGGCCGCAACCTCGTGCTCGTCGACCGCTACCTCAAGGCGCTCAACCCCAGCATGCCGACGATCCGACAAGACATCTCGCTGCTCGCCGACACCGCCGACCTCTACGCCGGCGTCGCGCCCGACTTCTTCCGTCTGACCGAGTCGCTGCGCGTCACGAACAAGACCATCGTCGAGAAGGACCAGCAGCTGGCGGCCTTCCTCGTCGGCACCGCAGGTTTCGCCAACGAGGCGGCCGGCTTCCTGCGCGACAACGAGCAGCGCATCATCCAGGTCGGCCAGGTCAGCAAGCCGACGCTCCAGCTGCTCGCCGAGTACTCCCCGATCTACCCGTGCGTGGCCTCGGGCCTGGTCAACTGGCTGCCGCGCGCCAACGCGGCCTTCGCCGGCGGAACCTTCCACATCACCCTCGAGGTCGTGCCTCCCCGACAGCCGTACAGGCCGGGTGAGGAGCCCCGTTGGGATGACAAGCGCGGACCCCACTGCTACGGCCTGCCCACGCCCGACGGTTCTCAGGCGAACCCCTTCGCGGGCAACCACTTCGACGACGGCACCCAGCCCGCGAGCGACGCGACGCCCTTCTCGGCCGTGCCCCAGGCACTGCTCGGCGACGCCTCCGCGGCCGACTCCGGCAGCGCCGGCACGGTCGACGAGCAGCGCGTCGTCGGGGCGCTGCTGGGCCATGGCGGACAGCCGTCCGACGGCGGCGAGAGCGGCATCCAGACCCTGCTCGCCGGGCCGATGATGCGCGGCACGGTGGTGAGCACCCGATGAAGGTCAAGGGCTCACTCATCAAGCTCATCGTCTTCGCGGCGGTCACGCTCTTCGCGACGAGCATTCTCGCGCTGACGATCGCCAACATCCAGCTCGGCTCCAAGGCGACCTACACGGCCGTCGTCACCGACGCGACGGGTGTCATCGCCGGGCAGGACGTCCGCATCGCCGGTGTCAGGGTCGGCGAGGTGACCGACGTCCGCGTCGCCCACGACGCGACGTCCGAGGGCGCCACGGCCGAGATCGACTTCTCGGTGCTCAAGAGCTCGGTGCTGACGCAGGGCACCGAGGTGACGGTCAAGTACCGCAACCTCGTCGGCCAGCGCTACCTCGCGCTGAGCCAGGGCACCGGCGCCCCCGCCCCGCTCGCCGACGGCTCGACGATCCCGCTCTCGCGCACCCACCCCGCGCTCGACCTCACCGTCCTCTTCAACGGCTTCAAGCCGCTCTTCGCCGCGCTGTCGCCGAGCGACGTCAATGAGCTCTCGGGCCTGCTCATCCAGACGTTGCAGGGGGAGGGTGGCGACGTCAACACCCTGCTCGCCAAGACGGCCAGCCTCACGTCCGCCATCGCCGACCGCGACGCCGTCATCGGCCGCACCATCGACAACCTCAACACCGTGCTCGGCACCGTCGACGCCCACGACCAGCAGCTGCTCTCGCTCATCGACCAGCTCCAGCGCTTCACGAGCGGGCTCGCGGCCGACCGCGAGACGATCGGCCGTTCGCTGTCCGGGATCAACACCCTCTCGGCCGAGACCGCCGACCTGCTCGTCTCGACGCGCCCGCTCATCAAGGACGACGTCTCCCAGCTGCGCACGCTGGCCACGACGCTCAACAAGCCGGCCAACGTCAAGGAGTTCGAGGACTTCATCACCGGCGCGCCGGGGCGCATCGCCACGCTGACGCGCACGGCGACCTACGGGTCGTGGTTCAACTTCTACCTCTGCAAGTTCGACACCAAGAGCCCGATCCTCCCGGGCGTGAGCCCCACCTACGACGTCTCGTCAGCGAGGTGCGAGTCATGAGCATCCCCTTCCGAGAGCGCAACCCGGTCCCGATCGGTGCGATCGGCCTGCTCGTCATCGCGGTGGTGCTGTACCTGGCGTTCAACGCCTCCAGCCTTCCGCTCATCGGCGGCGGGACGGCCTACAGCGCGGCCTTCTCGGAGGCCGGCGGCATCAAGCCCGACGACGACGTGCGCATCGCCGGGGTCAAGGT
This sequence comes from Terrabacter sp. Soil811, assembly GCF_001429655.1. Taxonomy (NCBI): domain Bacteria; kingdom Bacillati; phylum Actinomycetota; class Actinomycetes; order Micrococcales; family Intrasporangiaceae; genus Terrabacter; species Terrabacter sp. Soil811. The sequence continues at coordinate 672,766 of NZ_LMSX01000001.1, read as the reverse complement.
CGGCAAGGTGACCGGCGTCGACCTCGAGGACGGCCACGTCCGCGTCGACTTCACCATCACCGAGGACGCGAGCTTCGGCCAGCAGACCGGTGCCTCGATCCGGATGAAGACGATCCTCGGGGAGAAGTACGTCGCGCTCGACCCCAAGGGGCAGGGCCAGCTCGACGCCGACGCGCAGATCCCGGTCTCGCGCACCGTCAGCTCCTACGACGTCATCAACGCCTTCCAGGACCTCACGACGACGACCGAGCGCATCGACACCGACCAGCTCGCGAAGTCCCTGACGGTCATCGCGACGGAGTTCAAGGACAGCCCGCAGTACGTCAAGGCCACGCTCGACGGCCTCTCACGCCTCTCCCGCACGGTGGCGAGCCGCGACGCCGAGCTCGGCTCGCTGCTCCAGCGGGCCAACAGCGTCACCGGCCTCGTCCGCAGCCGCAACGAGCAGGTCAGCACGCTCATCCGGGACGCCGACCTGCTCATGGTCGAGCTCGTCAAGCGCCGCGACGACATCCGCACGCTCTTCCGCAACACCTCGGCGCTCGCCAAGCAGCTGACCGGCCTCGCCCGCGACAACCGGGCACAGCTGAAGCCGGCCCTCGCCCAGCTCGACACGACGCTCGCCATGCTCCAGAAGCACGACGCCGACCTCCAGAAGACGATTCAGGCGATGGCGCCCTTCACGCGGGTCTACGCCAACACCCTGGGCACCGGACGCTGGTTCGACACGTGGGTCTCCAACCTCGTCGTGCCGGTCGGCACGCCCGGGCTCGCCCTGCCCGGCACGAAGCTGCCCGACCTGCTCCTTCCCGGCACCTCCGGAGGTGGTCGCTGATGCCTGCGCGCCAAGGATCCCGTATGCCGTTCGGCCGGCTGCACGGCCCCGCCACCGTGCTCGGCAAGGTCGTCAGCGGCCTCGTCGTCGTCGCGCTCGTCGCGGCCGGCATCGTCTTCTGGCCCCGCCAGGGCCAGACGTCGGTCAGCGCCGACTTCACGCGCGCCGTCGGTCTCTACCCCGGATCCGACGTGCGCATCCTCGGGGTCAAGGTCGGCCAGGTCGACACCGTGACGCCCGAGGGCGACCACGTGCACGTCACCTTCAGCTACGACGACAAGTACCGCGTTCCCGCCTCGGCCAAGGCCGCGATCGTCGCGCCGTCGCTCGTCTCGGACCGCTACGTCCAGTTGCTCCCCGTCTACGAGGCGGGCCCGGCGCTGGCTGCCGGGACGCGAATCCCCTTGGAGCGCACGGCAGTTCCGGTTGAGCTCGACCGGGTGTCGCAGAGCCTCGACGACCTCATGGTGGCGCTCGGTCCCGACGGGGCAAACAAGGACGGTGCGCTCAACGAGCTGCTGCGCACCTCTGCCGCCAACCTCGACGGCAACGGCGACAAGATCAACGGCACGGTGCACGACCTCTCGACCGCGCTCTCGACCCTGTCCGGCAGCCGCGACGACCTTTTCGGCACGGTGAAGAACCTCCAGTCCTTCACCTCGATGCTCGCGACGAACAACGCGCAGGTGCGGCGGCTCAACACCGACCTCGCGACCGTGGCGACCCAGCTGAGCGAGGAGCGGGAGAACCTCAAGGCGACGCTCGAGAGCCTCGGGGTCGCGGTCGACGAGGTGTCGGGCTTCGTCTCCGACAACCGGGCGCTGCTCAAGAGCAACCTCGACCGGGCGGTCACCGTCACCAACGCCTTCGCGAAGAACCGTCAGGCCCTGGCCCAGCTCCTCGAGAACGCCCCGGTCGCGCTGTCGAACCTCCAGAACGCCTACCACCCCGAGACCGGCACCCTCGACACCCGCAACAACGCCAAGGGCTTCGACGACCCGCTGCTGCTCGTGTGCTCGATCCTCACCGGCCCGACGCACACCGGCAACACCAAGCTGTGCGACTCCCTCAAGAAGGCGTTGCTGCCGAAGCTGCCCACCCTGCCGTCGCTGCCGAGCGGCACTGCGCTGCAGGGCACTCCGCAGTCGAGCGGCCTCGTCAACCTGCGCGGCGCCGACCCCACCCTCGGCGGACTGCTCGGAGGCTCCCGATGACGTATGCCGTCCGCTCCCGTTCCCGACGTCGGTCCGCCGTCGTCGTGCTGGCCTCCCTCGCTCTCGGGGGCTGCAGCGCCTACGACCTCCCGCTGCCGGGTGGCGCCGGCACCGGCGACGACTCCTACACGGTCACCGCCGAGTTCGCCGACGTGCTCGACCTCGTGCCGCAGTCGTCGGTCAAGGTCAACCAGGTGACCGTGGGGTCCGTCGAGGACATCCAGGTGACCGGGTGGACCGCGACGGTCCGGCTGCGGCTCCCCGGCAACGTCGTGCTGCCCGACAACGCCACGGCCGAGCTCAAGCAGACCTCGCTGCTCGGCGAGAAGTACGTCGCGCTGGCAGCCCCCACCGACGTGCCGGCCCAGGGCCGCCTCGGGCAGGGCGACCGCATCCCGCTGTCGCGCACGAGCCGTAACCCCGAGGTCGAGGAGGTCCTCGGCGCGATGTCGTTGCTGCTCAACGGTGGTGGTGTCGCACAGCTGAAGACCATCGAGGCCGAGCTCAACAACGCCCTCCGCGGTCGCACCGGCGACGTCAAGGACCTCGTCACGCAGCTCAACACGTTCGTCGGGGGACTCGACGCCCAGAAGGGCGAGATCGTCCGGGCCATCGACAGCATCGACCGGCTCTCGTCGACCCTGGCCCGGAACCAGGCCAAGATCGCCGCGGCACTGGACGAGCTGCCCAAGGGCCTGAAGATCCTCGCCGACCAGCGTCGGCAGCTGACCGCGATGCTGACGGCGCTGCGCGACCTCGGCGAGGTCGGCACCCGGGTGATCCGAGGGTCGCGCGCCGACCTCGAGGCCAACCTCCGGGCCGTGAGCCCGATCCTGCGCCAGCTCAACAAGGCCGGTGACGACCTGCCGAAGAGCTACCAGCTGCTCCTGACCTACCCCTTCCCCAACAACGCCCAGAACACGATCAAGGGTGACTTCACGAACCTCTGGGCCACCCTCGACACCAACCTCGACACCATCGCCGGCAACCTCGGCGTCGGGAAGCTCCCGAACCTCCCGGGCATCCCGGGGGTGCCGCTGCCCTCCGTGCCACTGCCGTCGGTGCCGGTGCCCTCGGTCCCGCTCCCGAGCGTCACCGTCCCCTCGGTGCCCGGGGTGCCCCTGCCGACGACGCTGCCGGGCGGCCTGCTCGGCTCGAGCCGGCCCGGCGCCGGAGCCGGCACCGCCGACGCGGCGTCGTGGTCCACGCTCTTCCCCACGGGAGGCTCCCGATGATCACCCGCACCGTCCGACTCCAGCTGGCCGCCTTCGCCCTGCTGTCCATCACCCTCGTCGCGATCCTGTCGGCCAACTACGTCGGTCTCACCGACAAGATCGCCGGCGGCAGCTACGTCGTGTCCGCCGACCTCGCCCAGTCGGGTGGCATCTTCGTCGGCGCCGAGGTCACCTACCGGGGCGTCACGGTCGGCAAGGTCGACGGGATGCGCCTGTCGGGCGACGGCGTCGTCGTCGACGCGCGCCTCGACCGCGGCACCGAGGTCCCCAAGGACACCAAGGCCGTCGTCGAGAACCGCTCGGCGGTGGGAGAGCAGTACCTCGACCTCCAGCCCCGCACGCCTCGGGCGCCCTACCTCGCCGCCGGTGACGTCATCCCGCGCGACCGGACCGCGTTCCCGCTCCGTATCGACCAGCTGCTCCAGCACGTCGACGACACCGTGTCGTCGGTGCCGCGCGACGCCCTCGTGACCACGGTCGACGAGCTGGCCGAGGCGTTCAAGGGTGGCGGCTCCGACCTGCAGCGGCTCATCGACTCGGGTGACGCCCTGACCACGGCCGCCTCCGAGGCGCTCCCCGAGACGACCCGTCTCATCGACGACGGACGGATCGTCCTCGACACGCAGGTCAAGAGCGGCGACGACATCCGCACCAGCGTGTCCGGCTTCGCGAACGTCGCCGACGCGCTCCGCCAGGCCGACCCCGACCTGCGCGTCGTCCTCGACCGAGGGTCCGTCGCGGTCGAGCAGCTCGACGCCCTCATCTCGGAGAACAAGCAGAGCCTGGCTGCGCTCCTCGCCAACTTCATCACCATCGGCAACGTGACGACGGCCCGGCTCGACGGCATCGAGCAGCTGCTCGTCACCTACCCCGACGTCGTGACGGGTGGCTTCAGCGTCGTGCCCGGCGACGGCACCGCGCACTTCGGGCTCGTGCTCAACGTCGACGACCCCAAGGCGTGCGAGGCGGGCTACGAGGGCACGACGAAGGTCGACCCGCACCGCACGACGGGCCTGCCGCCCGTCAACCTCGACGCGCACTGCGCGGCCTCTCGTGGCTCGGGCGTCAACGTGCGCGGGGCCCAGAACGCCCCCAAACCCACCCGAGGGGGGCAGAGCGGGCAGAGCTACCCGATGTCCTTCGGGGCGACACCGGTCGCCCTCGGCAACCGGGCCGTGACCTCCGGCAGCCCTGAGTCGTTGTCAGTCCAGTCGCCGGTCGCTCCGGCCGGTGGCGACGAACGGACCGACAACGGCACGAGCTGGCTCTGGATGATGCAGGAGGCGCTCCGCTAGCCGGTGACGGAAGGAAACCCCTCGATGACGATGGTCACCACCCGATCGGAGACCGAGCGACCGCCGCGATCCCAGCGGTCGCCCGAGAGCTCCACCGACCGCGAGCCCGATGAGCTCGACGAGCGCCACGAGCCTCATGACCCCACTGACGCCGCGGTGGGCTCCGGTCCCCCCGACGCGCCACGTGCGGGCCTTAGGGGTGTCCGCACGTGGCGCCCCACCCCGCGCCTGCTGTGGATCGTCACGGCCGTGCTGCTGCTCGCGGCGGTCGCCGTCGCGGCGACGTTGGGGCGCACCGCGTGGCAGCAGCAGCGCGACGCCGACAACCGCGCCGCTGCGCTGGCCGCCGGGCGCCAGATCGCCGTCAACTTCGTGACGATGAACGCCACGACGTTCGACGCCGACACCCAGCGCGTCCTCGACGACTCGACCGGGGCCTTCCGCAAGGAGTACGCCTCCACGCTGGCCCAGCTCAAGCCCGTCGTCACCGCCAACAAGACCGTCTCGACCGTCGAGCGGGCCGAGGCTTCGCTCGTGTCAGGCGACGACGACTCGGCCAAGGTCATCGTCGGGGTCGTCGCGCCGACCTCGAACGCCTCGACCCCCAAGGCCGAGAAGAAGACGTACCGGCTCCGCCTCGACCTCGTGAAGGTCGGCGACGCCTGGAAGGTGAGCACCCTTGACTTCGTCAGCTGACCCCCGCCGTCCCCTCGCAGCGTCGGCCGCATCCGCCGCGAGCCCGCGCAAGCGCGTAGCAGGTGCCCGCCGCCGGTCCTCCGGCGCCGGAGCCCCCGCGACCTCGACGATCGTCCTCGACCGGGGCCCGTCCACCACCGACGAGAGCCTTGCCGGTCCCTTCGCAGGTGACACCGCCGGCACCACCACGACCACCACCACCAGCACCGGCGACCGGGAGGCAGTGGCCGTCGAGCGCCGGGTGGGCCCGACCGGCGCACAGGAGGTCGACGCGGACGACGCGCAGACAGAGGCCGCCTCGCGCTCGCGCGGCTCCGCCGGGCTCTGGGCGTCCGCCATCGGCGCCACCCTGGCGCTCGCCCTGCTCGCGGCCTCGCTCGTCTACGGCCTGCGCCCCGGGGTGTCCGACACCGACCGGACGGCCGCGGTGGGTTCGGCGCGGACCACTCTGGAGAGCCTGCTCAGCTACAGCGGCTCCGCGTTCGACAAGCACATCGGGGAGGTCACCCCGCAGCTGGCCTCCCCCTTCAAGGACCAGTTCGCCAAGGTCGCCGCCACCGACATCAAGCCGATGGCCGTCAAGAACGACGCCACCGTCCAGGCCAAGGTCTACGACGCAGGCGTCATGGATGCCGACGGCGACGGCGGCGAGGGGACGACCGTGCGGGTCATGGCGTTCGTCAACCAGGCCACGACCACCAAGGCCCAGCAGGCACCTGCGATCGACCAGAACCGGGTCATCGCCACGATGCGGAAGGTGGGCGACCGCTGGCTCGTCAGCGAGCTGTCCGCCTTCTGACGGGGGAACGAGGGGGGAAGGTCCCGGGCGCCCGAGAGGTCGTCCGGGACCGAGCGGCCCACGGCGGCGTGCGCGACGCTGCACCCCGGGAGGTGCCGGGGACGGGCACCGGGCGTCGTGGCCCGGACCGCCCGCTGGGCGCTGCGGCATACTGCACGCTGTGAAGCTCATCCAGGCCAATGGCGTCCCAGAGTCCCTCGCCCGCGTCGACCAGCCGGAGGCCACGCCCGTGCGCGTCGGCGTCGTGCAGCACGAGTGGGTCGACGACCCCGCGGCCCTCGTCGAGACCCTCCGCGACGGCATCCGTACGGCCGCCGAGGCCGGCGCCACCATCGTGTTCCTGCCCGAGCTGACCCTGTCGCGCTACCCGGCCGACACCCTGCCCGAGGGCACACCGTCCGCGACGGCCGAGGACCTCGAGACGGGTCCCACGGTGACCTTCGCCCGCGACGCGGCCCGTGACTTCGACGTCCACGTCCACGCCTCTCTCTACGAGCGTGCCGACGAGGGCGACGGCCTCGGCTTCAACACCGCGGTCGTCGTGGCCCCGAGCGGGGAGGTCGTGGCCCGCACCCGCAAGACCCACATCCCCGTCACGGCCGGCTACTACGAGGACAAGTACTTCCGTCCCGGCCCTTCCGAGGATGCGTATCCGGTTGTGGCACTGGGCGACCCGTCGCTCAAGCTCGGTCTGCCGACCTGCTGGGACGAGTGGTTCCCCGAGGTCGCCCGTCTCTACTCGCTCGGCGGCGCCGAGGTGCTCTGCTACCCCACGGCGATCGGCTCCGAGCCCGACCACCCGGACTTCGACACCCAGCCCCTGTGGCAGCAGGTCATCGTCGGCAACGGCATCGCCAACGGCCTCTTCATGGTCGTGCCCAACCGCTTCGGCACGGAGGGGCTCATCACCTTCTACGGCAGCTCGTTCATCTCCGACCCGTACGGCCGCGTCCTCGTCCAGGCCCCCCGCGACGAGGCCGCCGTCCTCGTCGCCGACCTCGACCTCGCGCAGCGTCGCGACTGGCTCGAGCTCTTCCCCTTCCTCGCCACCCGTCGTCCCGACTCGTATGCCGCCCTGACCGCCCCCGTGCGCGAGGAGCACCGTCGCGAGGTGACGCCGTGACCGACACCGCCGTGACCGACGCTTCTGCGGCGGAAGCCGGTGGGGGAGGGCCCGGCTGGGTGATGCCGTCCGAGACCGCCCGGCACGACCGCACGTGGATGGCGTGGCCGAGCCAGGGCTACACGCTCGGCGAGACCACCGAGGAGGTGGCCGCGGCGCGGCGCACGTGGGCCGCGGTCGCCAACGCGGTCGTCGAGTTCGAGCCCGTGCGCATGGTCGTCGTCCCCGCCGACCTCGAGGTGGCCGCCAGCCACCTGCACCCCGACGTCGAGCTCGTCCCGGCCGCCCTCGACGACGCGTGGATGCGCGACATCGGCCCGACCTTCGTCCGCTCGGCCGACGGCTCGCGGCTCGGGGCGGTCGACTGGGTCTTCAACGGCTGGGGCGCGCAGTCCTGGGCCACGTGGGAGCACGACGCCCGGATCGGTGCCTTCGTCGGCGGCCTGTCCGGGGCCGAGGTCGTCGGCTCGTCCCTCGTCAACGAGGGCGGGGGCATCCACGTCGACGGGCTGGGCACGGTGCTGCTGACCGAGACCGTCCAGCTCGACCCTGGCCGCAACCCGGGGCTGGCGCGCAGCGACGTCGAGGCGGAGCTCGCCCGCACCATCGGCGCCACGACGTGCATCTGGCTGCCGCAGGGCCTGAGCCGCGACTACGACGAGTTCGGCACCCGGGGCCACGTCGACATCGTGGCCACCATCGCGAGTCCGGGCATCGTGCTGCTCCACGAGCAGCAGGACCCCTCACACCCCGACCACGCGGTGTCGCGCACCCTGCGCGAGCTGCTCGAGGAGGCGCGGGACGCTCGTGGCGAGCGGTTCGAGGTCGTCGGCGTGCCGGCTCCGCGCACCCTGGCCGACGCCGAGGGGCCCGTCGACTGGTCCTACATCAACCACCTCGTCGTCAACGACGGCGTCATCGCCTGCACCTTCGGGGACGAGCAGGACGAGGTGTCCCTCGGTGTGCTCGCCGACGCGTACCCGGGCCGACGGGTGGTCGGCGTCGACGCGCGACCGCTCTTCGACCGTGGCGGCGGCATCCACTGCATCACCCAGCAGCAGCCCTCCCTCTGAGGCGGGTGCACACTCCCGTCCGACGGGAGCCCCGGAACGCCGAGTGGGCACGTCCCCACGGGGACGTGCCCACTCGACGTGGTGGTGCGGCCGTCGCCCGGGCGGTCAGGCCTGGGGGAGGCGCTTGTGGATGTCCTCGCTCATCCGGACGACCGACAGGTAGAACTCCAGGGTCATGCGGATGACGGCGAGGTAGATGATCACGAAGATCGGACCGAGGATGAGCGCGGCGAGACCGGTCCCGACGCTGTTGGCGAAGCCGGCGAAGACGAAGATGAGCCAGCTCGCGACGAGCGCGACGGTCGCCAGCAGGTAGACGAAGCGCACGAGGATCGGCGTGACGAAGTTCGTGAAGCTGAAGTCGAAGAGGGCCGTGAAGAAGCCGGCCCCTTCCCGCGCGGGGTCGGGGATGCTCGACATCCCGCTCGGTCCACCCGCCGGCGCCACGGGCGGCGGCGGGGGAGGCGTGCTGCCGCCCACAGGTGCGCCGGCGGCGCCGGGTGCGCCAGGTGCCCCCGGTCCGGGCGAGGCGGGCTGGCTGCTCGGGATCGGCGTGGTGGGGTCGCTCCCGGCGGGCTGGTTGAAGGACGGTTGCTCGGGCGGGTTCGGATCGGACATGGCTTCCCTCTCGGAAGGAGACGTCAACGGATCTCTGGCGTGCTCCATGCTAGGGCGGAGGCCCTCCTGACGGTCCTCATCGAGGCCGGCCGCCGCCGTGTTCGTGCAGGTCAGCGGGGTTCCGGGCGGTCCTCGGCGGCGTGTCGCGACGCGCCTGCGAGGGCGAGGGTCTTGACGTCCGGCCCGCGGAGGGCCATATTCGTCGCGTTCGCATCGCGAGCTCCCGGTCCGGGGGGCGTGGCAGGTCACGTCGAGGGCGCCCGGTCGTTCGAGACCGGGTGGGCACCTCGGGAGACGATCTCCGTCCCTTGACCCGGCTGGACACTCCTGCCCTTTACCGGTAGGCTAGGCCTTTGCGCTGCCCATGCCCACCCTTCGCGACCTCGGTCAGGCCCAACACCATGCCATCCGGCATCCGGTATGACCTCGGGACCCGCGAGCGGAGCCATGCGGCAACGCGGATCTGAAGATTCGAAAAAGGCCCGTGGAAGGACCCTCCTTGGCTGCCTCGCGTACTGCGACGAACATGTCCACCGCACAGACCCCTTCGGGACGTCTGTCCTTCGCGAAGATTCGCGAACCACTCGAGGTCCCCGACCTCCTGGCGCTTCAGACGGAGAGCTTCGACTGGCTGCTCGGCAACGAGCGCTGGCAGGCTCGCGTCGCCGCGGCCAAGGCCGAGGGACGCACCGACGTCCCGGACCGGTCCGGGCTCGAGGAGATCTTCGAGGAGATCTCCCCGATCGAGGACTTCAGCGGCTCGATGTCGCTGTCGTTCCGCGACCACCGCTTCGAGGAGACCCGCAAGACGATCGAGTCGTGCAAGGAGCGCGACCAGACGTACGACGCACCGCTCTTCGTCACCGCCGAGTTCATGAACGCCCAGACGGGTGAGATCAAGAGCCAGACGGTCTTCATGGGCGACTTCCCGCTCATGACCGAGCGCGGCACCTTCATCATCAACGGCACCGAGCGTGTCGTCGTCTCGCAGCTCGTCCGCAGCCCGGGCGTCTACTTCGAGCGCACGCCCGACAAGACGTCCGACAAGGACATCTACACGGCCAAGATCATCCCGAGCCGCGGCGCCTGGCTCGAGTTCGAGATCGACAAGCGCGACATGGTCGGCGTCCGCGTCGACCGCAAGCGCAAGCAGTCGGTCACCGTCCTCCTCAAGGCCCTCGGCTGGACCGAGGCCCAGATCCTCGAGGAGTTCGGCGAGTTCGAGTCGATACGCCTCACCCTGGAGAAGGACCACACCCAGGGCCAGGACGACGCGCTGCTCGACATCTACCGCAAGCTGCGCCCGGGCGAGCCGCCGACCAAGGAGGCCGCGCAGACCCTGCTCGACAACCTCTACTTCAACGGCAAGCGCTACGACCTCGCCAAGGTCGGCCGCTACAAGGTGAACAAGAAGCTCGGTCTCGACGCCTCGATCAACGACTCGACCCTGTCGATCGACGACATCGTCAAGACGATCAAGTTCATCGTCACGCTGCACGACGGCCAGGACTCGATGAAGGGCGTCAAGAACGCCGAGGAGATCGACGTCCGCGTCGAGGTCGACGACATCGACCACTTCGGCAACCGTCGCCTCCGCTCCGTCGGCGAGCTCATCCAGAACCAGGTCCGCACGGGCCTGTCGCGCATGGAGCGTGTCGTCCGCGAGCGCATGACGACGCAGGACGTCGAGGCGATCACCCCGCAGACCCTGATCAACATCCGCCCCGTGGTGGCCTCGATCAAGGAGTTCTTCGGCACGTCGCAGCTCTCGCAGTTCATGGACCAGAACAACCCGCTCGCGGGTCTGACGCACAAGCGTCGCCTGTCCGCGCTCGGCCCGGGTGGTATCTCCCGTGACCGCGCCCAGATGGAGGTCCGTGACGTCCACCCGTCGCACTACGGCCGCATGTGCCCGATCGAGACGCCGGAAGGCCCGAACATCGGCCTCATCGGCTCGCTCGCGTCCTACGGTCGCATCAACGCGTTCGGCTTCATCGAGACGCCGTACCGCAAGGTCACCGGCGGTCACGTGACCGACGACGTCGACTACCTGTCCGCCGACGAGGAGGACCGCTACGTCGTCGCCCAGGCCAACGCGCCGCTCGACAAGCAGAACAACTTCACCGAGGACCGCGTGCTCGTGCGCACCAAGGGTGGAGAGGTCGAGCTCGTCCCCGGCGACGAGGTCGACTACATGGACGTGTCGCCGCGCCAGATGGTCTCGGCCGCGACCGCGATGATCCCGTTCCTCGAGCACGACGACGCCAACCGTGCCCTCATGGGCGCCAACATGCAGCGTCAGGCCGTCCCGCTCGTCAAGAGCGAGGCGCCCATCGTCGGTACCGGCATGGAGTTCCGCGCCGCCCTCGACTCGGGCGACGTCGTCCGTGCCGAGAAGGCCGGTGTCGTCCAGGAGGTGTCGGCCGACCTCGTCACCGTCGCCAACGACGACGGCACGTACCAGACGTACCGCATCGCCAAGTTCGCGCGCTCCAACCAGGGCACGAGCTACAACCAGGTCGTCGTCGTCAACGAGGGCGACCGTCTCGAGGCCGGTGGCGTCATCGCCGACGGTCCCGCGACCGAGGGTGGCGAGATGGCGCTCGGGCGCAACCTGCTCGTGGCGTTCATGTCGTGGGAGGGCCACAACTACGAGGACGCGATCATCCTCAGCCAGCGTCTCGTCCAGGACGACGTCCTCTCCTCGATCCACATCGAGGAGCACGAGGTCGACGCCCGCGACACGAAGCTCGGCCCCGAGGAGATCACCCGGGACATCCCGAACGTCTCCGAGGAGGTCCTCGCCGACCTCGACGAGCGCGGCATCATCCGCGTCGGCGCCGAGGTCCGTGACGGCGACCTGCTCGTCGGCAAGGTCACGCCCAAGGGCGAGACCGAGCTGACGCCGGAGGAGCGCCTGCTGCGCGCCATCTTCGGTGAGAAGGCCCGCGAGGTCCGCGACACGTCGCTCAAGGTGCCCCACGGCGAGACCGGCACGGTCATCGGCGTCAAGGAGTTCCGTGCCGACCTGGGCGACGACCTGCCGCCCGGCGTCAACCAGCTCGTCCGCGTCTACGTGGCCAACAAGCGCAAGATCACCGACGGTGACAAGCTCGCCGGCCGCCACGGCAACAAGGGTGTCATCTCCAAGATCCTCCCGGTCGAGGACATGCCCTTCCTCGAGGACGGCACGCCGGTCGACGTCGTGCTCAACCCGCACGGTGTTCCCCGTCGTATGAACCTCGGCCAGATCCTCGAGCTGCACCTCGGCTGGGCCGCCTCGCGCGGCTGGAAGATCGAGGGCAGCCCGGAGTGGGCCAAGGAGATCGCGCCCGACGCGCACGAGGCCCCTGCGGGCACGCGCGTGGCGACGCCGGTCTTCGACGGTGCCTCCGAGGACGTCGTCACGGGTCTGCTCGACTCGACGCTCAAGACGCGCGACGGGGTTCGCCTCATCGACGCCTCGGGCAAGACGCGCCTCTTCGACGGCCGCTCCGGCGAGCCGTTCCCGGAGCCCGTCGCGGTCGGCTACATGTACATCCTCAAGCTCCACCACCTCGTCGACGACAAGATCCACGCTCGTTCGACCGGTCCGTACTCGATGATCACCCAGCAGCCGCTCGGCGGTAAGGCCCAGTTCGGTGGCCAGCGCTTCGGTGAGATGGAGGTCTGGGCCCTCGAGGCGTACGGCGCCGCCTACACGCTCCAGGAGCTGCTGACGATCAAGTCGGACGACGTTCCCGGCCGCGTGAAGGTCTACGAGGCCATCGTCAAGGGCGAGAACATCCCCGACTCGGGCATCCCGGAGTCGTTCAAGGTCCTCCTCAAGGAGATGCAGTCCCTGTGTCTCAACGTCGAGGTCCTGAGCAGCGACGGCACCACGATCGAGATGAAGGAGTCCGACGAGGAGGTCTTCCGCGCGGCGGAGGAGCTCGGCATCGACCTGAGCCGGCGTGAGCCGTCCAGCGTCGAAGAGGTCTGAGAAGGCCACCTAACGACAAGCGGTGCGTATGCCGCTGGGCCCGCTCAGCGGCATACGCCCCCTCGTCAACGAACACCACTCAGACCAAAGACTTAACGAGAGTTACGAGAGAAGGAACCACGTGCTCGACGTCAACTTCTTCGACGAGCTGCGCATCGGCCTCGCCACCGCGGAATCCATCCGCCAGTGGAGCCACGGCGAGGTCAAGAAGCCCGAGACCATCAACTACCGCACGCTCAAGCCCGAGAAGGAGGGCCTGTTCTGCGAGCGCATCTTCGGCCCCACCCGGGACTGGGAGTGCAACTGCGGCAAGTACAAGCGTGTCCGCTTCAAGGGCATCATCTGTGAGCGCTGTGGCGTCGAGGTCACGCGCGCCAAGGTGCGCCGTGAGCGGATGGGCCACATCGAGCTCGCCGCCCCCGTCACCCACATCTGGTACTTCAAGGGTGTCCCGAGCCGCCTCGGCTACCTGCTCGACCTGGCCCCGAAGGACCTCGAGAAGGTCATCTACTTCGCGGCCTACATGATCACGTCCGTCGACGAGGACCAGCGTCACGCTGACCTGCCGTCGCTCGAGGCGCAGATCCAGGTCGAGAAGAAGGAGATCGAGAACCGCCGCGACGCCGACGTCGAGTCGCGCGCGCAGCTGCTTGAGCGCAACGTCGCCGAGCTCGAGGCCGAGGGTGCCAAGGCCGACGCGAAGCGCAAGGTCCGCGACCAGGCCGAGCGCGAGATGAACAACATCCGCAAGCGTGCCGACCAGCAGGTCGAGCGCCTCGAGCAGGTCTGGGACCGCTTCAAGAACCTCAAGGTCCAGGACCTCGAGGGCGACGAGATCCTCTACCGCGAGATGCGTGACCGCTTCGGTCTGTACTTCGAGGGCGGCATGGGCGCCGCGGCGATCCAGAAGCGCCTCGAGTCCTTCGACCTCGACGCCGAGGCGGACCTCCTCCAGGAGATCATCGCCACCGGCAAGGGCCAGAAGAAGACCCGTGCGATCAAGCGCCTCAAGGTCGTCAACGCCTTCCAGATGACGACGAACCACCCGTCGGGCATGGTCCTCGACGCGATCCCGGTCATCCCCCCGGACCTGCGCCCGATGGTGCAGCTCGACGGTGGCCGCTTCGCGACCTCGGACCTCAACGACCTCTACCGTCGCGTCATCAACCGCAACAACCGCCTGAAGCGCCTGCTCGACCTCGGTGCCCCCGAGATCATCGTCAACAACGAGAAGCGCATGCTCCAGGAGGCCGTCGACAGCCTCTTCGACAACGGCCGTCGTGGTCGCCCGGTCACGGGCCCCGGCAACCGTCCGCTCAAGTCGCTGTCCGACATGCTCAAGGGCAAGCAGGGTCGTTTCCGCCAGAACCTTCTCGGCAAGCGCGTCGACTACTCCGGCCGTTCGGTCATCGTCGTCGGCCCGCAGCTGAAGCTGCACCAGTGCGGTCTGCCCAAGCAGATGGCGCTCGAGCTCTTCAAGCCGTTCGTGATGAAGCGTCTGGTCGACCTCGACCACGCGCAGAACATCAAGTCGGCCAAGCGCATGGTCGAGCGTGCTCGCCCGGTCGTGTGGGACGTCCTGGAAGAGGTCATCACGGAGCACCCGGTGCTGCTCAACCGCGCACCCACGCTGCACCGTCTCGGCATCCAGGCGTTCGAGCCGCAGCTCGTCGAGGGCAAGGCCATCCAGATCCACCCGCTCGTCTGCTCGGCCTTCAACGCCGACTTCGACGGTGACCAGATGGCCGTCCACGTGCCGTTGTCGGCAGAGGCGCAGGCCGAGGCCCGCATCCTCATGCTGTCGAGCAACAACATCCTCAAGCCGGCTGACGGTCGCCCCGTGACCATGCCGACCCAGGACATGATCACCGGCATCTACCACCTGACCGACGCGGTCGACGGTGGCGGCATCGGTGCGGGTCGCGCGTTCTCGTCCCCCTCGGAGGCCCGCATGGCCTTCGACCGTGGCGAGATCCTGCTCGGCTCGGCGATCAAGCTGCGCCTGACGGACGCGGTGCCCCCGGCCGGCTTCGAGCTGCCCGAGGGTGTCGAGGCCGGCGAGGACGGCATCGTCAAGAGCATCACGCTCGAGACGACGCTCGGCCGCGCGATCTTCAACGACACGCTGCCGCTCGACTACCCGTTCGAGAACCGCCCGGTCGACCGCAAGCGCCTCTCGGCGATCGTCAACGACCTCGCGGAGCGCTACTCCAAGGTCCAGGTCGCCGCGTCCCTCGACGCCCTGAAGGAGGCCGGTTTCCACTGGTCCACCCGCTCGGGCTGCACCGTCGCCATCTCCGACGTCACGACGCCGGACAACAAGACGGCGATCCTCGAGGGCTACGAGACGAAGGCCGCCAAGGTCCAGACGCAGTACGAGCGCGGTCTCATCACCGACGACGAGCGTCGTCAGGAGCTCGTCGAGATCTGGACGCAGGCGTCCAACCAGGTCGCCAAGGAGATGGAGACCAACTTCCCGCGCACGAACCCCATCTACCGGATGGTGTCCTCGGGTGCTGGTGGTAACTGGTTCCAGATCCGTCAGATCGCCGGTATGCGTGGCCTCATGGCCAACCCGAAGGGCGAGATCATCCCGCGCCCGATCAAGGCGAACTTCCGTGAGGGCCTCACGGTGCTCGAGTTCTTCATCTCGACGCACGGTGCCCGTAAGGGTCTGGCCGACACGGCTCTTCGTACCGCCGACTCGGGTTACCTCACGCGTCGTCTCGTCGACGTGTCGCAGGACGTCATCATCCGTGAGGACGACTGTGGCACCGAGCGCGGCCTCAAGCTGCCGATCGCCCAGGTCAACGAGACCACGGGCACCCGGTCGCCGAGCGAGGTCGTCGAGGCCTCGGTCTACGCCCGCACGCTGGCCGAGGACGTCGTCGTCGACGGCGAGACGCTCGCCGTGGCCGGCATCGACCTCGGTGACGTCGTCATCGACGCGCTGTACGCGGCGGGTGTCGACGAGGTCCGGATCCGTTCGGTCCTCACCTGCGACAGCAAGGTCGGCACGTGTGCGGCCTGCTACGGCCGGTCGCTCGCGACGGGCAAGCTCGTCGACATCGGCGAGGCCGTCGGCATCATCGCGGCCCAGTCGATCGGTGAGCCCGGCACGCAGCTGACGATGCGTACCTTCCACACCGGTGGTGCGGCCGCCGCCGACGACATCACCCAGGGTCTGCCGCGTGTCGTCGAGCTCTTCGAGGCGCGGACGCCCAAGGGTGTCGCCCCGATCGCCGAGGCCACCGGCCGCGTCGAGATCGAGGACACCGACAAGGCGCGTCGCGTCCTGCTCACGCCGGACGACGGCTCCGAGCAGCACGCCTACCCGGTGAGCAAGCGTTCGCGCCTGCTCGTCGGCGACGGTGACCACGTGACCGTGGGTGACAAGCTCGTCCAGGGCGCGATCGACCCCAAGCAGGTCCTTCGCATCCTCGGCCCGCGTGCCGCCCAGAAGCACCTCGTCGACGAGGTGCAGCGGGTCTACCGTCAGCAGGGTGTGTCGATCCACGACAAGCACATCGAGGTCATCGTCCGACAGATGCTGCGTCGCGTGACGATCATCGAGGCCGGCGACGCCGACCTGCTGCCCGGCGAGCTCGCCGAGCGTGGTCGCTTCGAGGAGGAGAACCGCAAGGTCATGGCCGAGGGTGGGCGTCCGGCTGCCGGTCGTCCCGAGCTCATGGGCATCACCAAGGCCTCGCTCGCGACCGAGTCGTGGCTGTCGGCCGCGTCCTTCCAGGAGACGACCCGCGTGCTCACGCAGGCCGCCATGGAGGCCAAGTCCGACCCGCTGCTCGGCCTCAAGGAGAACGTCATCCTCGGAAAGCTCATCCCTGCCGGCACGGGTCTGCCCCGCTACCGGAACGTCAAGGTCGAGCCCACCGAGGAAGCCAAGGCCGCGATGTACTCGCTGCCGAACTACGACGCCTACGACTACGCAGGCTTCGGTTCGGGCACCGGCGAGGCCATCCGTCTCGACGACGAGGCTCTCGGTCTCGACCAGTTCTGACCGGTCCCGTCCGCCGCGCGAGCGGCGGACGACGACCACCACGTATGCCGCTGGGCCGGCTCCCCGACCGGGGAGCCGGCCCTCGGCGTATCCGGGACGGGCGGTTGGTTTCAGCGCGCCGGAAACGGACAAATCGGACTAGTCTCTCGGGCGAGGTGAGAGTCCGGCGGCGCCAGGGCCGGCCGGCGACACCCTCGGGAGGTCGTCATGTTCGGAGCTCCTCGTTCGCTCAAGGTCGTCCGCGGCTCAACCGGCCCGCGTCGGGCGGTGCGCTGGCCGTTCCTCCTCGCGGTGGTCATGCTCGCCGTGGCCGCGCTCGTGGCGACGGCCCCACCGGGTTCCGGCGCCACCGTCTACTCAGCGCGCGACGCCGCCCTGCGCCGCGAGGTGGGCCGGCTCATGACCGACCCGAGCGTGACGGCCTCGACGGCGCACGTCGGAGTCGTGGTGGCCGACGCCTCCACGCGTACGCCGGTCTACGTCCGCTACGCCAACACCCCGCTCGCGCCGGCGTCGACGCAGAAGACGTTCACCGCCGCGGCGGCGATGTACACCCTCGGCAGCGGCTACCGCTGGCGCACCGACGTCTACGCCCCGTCGGCGCCGAACGGGGGAGTGGTCTCACGGCTCTACCTCAAGGGCAGCGGCGACCCGACGCTGCTCGAGCGCGACCTGACGTCGCTGGCGAGCTCACTGCGGGCCAAGGGGGTCACGCGGGTCACGGGTGACGTCGTCGGCGACGCGTCCGCCTTCGACGAGGTGCGTTACAACCCCTACTGGTCGACGTCGTACGCGTCGGGCTACTACGCCGCGCAGGTGTCGGCCCTGACGCTGGCACCCGACACCGACTACGACGCCGGCACCGTCATCGTCACCGCGACGCCCGGCACGAGCACCGCGAGCGCGCCGCGGCTCACCGTGACGCCGGCGTCCGCGGCCTCCCACGTGCGCCTGGTCAACAGGTCGCGCACCTCCGCCACCGGGTCCGCGACCACGATCTCGGTCGCCCGAACGGCAGGCACCAACACGCTGACCGTCACCGGCCAGGTGCCGCTCGAGCACTCGGCGGCCAAGAAGTGGGTCACCGTCGACGACCCCGCCCTCATGACCGCGCGTGCCCTGCGCGCGCGGCTCGTGGCCGCTGGCATCCGGGTCGACGGGACCGCCGTGCGTGGGAGGACGCCGGTCGGTCAGGCGCTGCTGGCACGGCACGCGTCGATGACCCTGGGGCAGCTGCTCGTGCCGTTCCTCAAGCTGAGCAACAACGGTCATGCCGAGGCCATCACGAAGACCCTCGGGGCCCGGTCAGGGCGCCCGGGCAGCTGGGCCGACGGCACGAAGGCGCTGCGCGACTACGCCGCTCGCATCGGGATCCCCATCGCGGGCCTGCGGTTCGTCGACGGCTCGGGACTCGCCCGGGCCGACCGCCTGACCCCCAACCAGCTCGCGAGCCTCCTCGACAAGGTCCAGCGCACGTCGTGGTGGCCCGCCTTCCGTGCCGCGCTGCCGGTCGCGGGGGCCGACCCGGTCCGATGGACCGGCGGGACCCTGGCGAGCCGCATGCGGGGAACCGCGGCTGCGGGCAACCTGCGCGCCAAGAACGGGAGCCTGACCGGCGTCACGTCTCTCGCGGGCTACGTCACGGGCGCTGACGGCCGCCGCTACGTCTTCGTCATGATGAGCAACTACTCCGCCACCTCGCCGCGACCGGTCGAGGACCGTCTCGGCGTGCTGCTCGCGCGCTGGCGCATGACCAACCGCTGAGCCGCGAGACCTGCTGCCTCGGTAGGGTGGTCGCATGACCGAGCCCACGGCCGACGTGCCGAACGCGCCCGAGACCGCCGAGCCCGCGGCGACCGAGCCCACCACCGACGCGCCTGGTGTCGAGTCTGCCGCGGAGCCCGCTGCCGGCCCGGCCGACCGTCGCACGGACGAGAGCGACAGCGGTCCCGCACCGACGATCATCGTGCTCACCGAGGAGGCGCTCAAGCCCGTCGACGTCGACAAGATCATCGGGCTGCACGAGGACGACGCGCCGACCTACCGGGTCCTCGTGCCCGCCGACACGGAGCGCAACCTGCTCAGCTCCTTCCTCAACCACCTCAGCCTCTTCGAGATGCGTGAGGCGCTCGACTCGCTGCGGCCTGTGGACCGGAGCGAGGCCCACACCGATGCCGACACCGCGCTGTCGACGACGCTGGCCGAGTTCGGGGGCCACGACGTCGTCGCGACCGGCGAGATCACCGCCGACGACCCCATGCCGACGCTCGTCGAGGAGGTGGCCCGCCTCGGCGCCCTCGAGGTCGTCGTCGTCACCGAGCCGCACGCCGTCGAGGACACCTTCCACACCGACTGGGCCTCCCGGGCCCGGGAGGCCCTCGGCGTGCCCGTGCTGCACATGTACGCCGGTGACTGGCGTCTGGGCTGACCGGGCGCGTCGGTGCCGTGCCGAGGTGCGCGCCGGACGGCATACCGCATCGGCCCCGTGGGGGCCGGTCTAACCGATTTGGTCGGCGTGCCGCGCCCCGGTACGCTTGAACACTGTGTCTGAGGCACGTACTCAGGCATGCGCGATGACGGCCTCGGTGCCCTGTCCGCCCGCTCACCGCGGGACGTGACATCACTGCGGTCCAGAGCACACCTTTCGCCGGGCAACCCTTCCCACCGACGGCCTCCCGGCCGTCGTGAAGCAGGGGAGTGCAGGGGGAAGTACCGGTTCCGACACACCCGACCTCGGGGGTCGAGGGGCCGAACAGTCAAGGAGCCGCCCGCCAGGGCGACTGACCACGAGCAACGTTATGGAGTAACCAGGTTGCCTACCATCAACCAGCTGGTCCGCAAGGGCCGCCAGGACAAGGCCAGCAAGGCCAAGACCCCGGCGCTCAAGGGTTCGCCCCAGCGCCGCGGTGTGTGCACCCGCGTGTACACCACCACCCCCAAGAAGCCGAACTCTGCCCTCCGCAAGGTCGCCCGCGTGCGCCTCAGCTCGGGCATCGAGGTCACGGCCTACATCCCCGGCGTCGGCCACAACCTGCAGGAGCACTCGATCGTGCTCGTGCGTGGTGGTCGTGTGAAGGACCTCCCGGGTGTGCGTTACAAGATCGTCCGCGGCACGCTCGACACCCAGGGTGTCAAGAACCGCAAGCAGGCTCGTAGCCGTTACGGCGCGAAGAAGGAGAAGAGCTGATGCCTCGTAAGGGACCCGCTCCGAAGCGCCCGCTCGTCGTCGACCCGGTCTACCAGAGCCCGCTCGTCACGCAGCTCGTCAACAAGATCCTCCTCGACGGCAAGAAGTCGATCGCCGAGATGATCGTCTACGGCGCCCTCGAGGGTGCTCGCCAGAAGACCGGCACCGACCCCGTCGCCACGCTCAAGCGTGCGCTCGACAACGTCAAGCCGGCCATGGAGGTCAAGAGCCGTCGCGTCGGTGGCGCGACCTACCAGGTGCCGATCGAGGTCAAGCCGAACCGCTCGACCACGCTCGCCCTCCGCTGGCTCGTCGGCTACTCGCGGCAGCGTCGCGAGAAGACGATGACCGAGCGCCTCATGAACGAGATCCTCGACGCGAGCAACGGCCTCGGTGCCGCTGTCAAGCGCCGCGAGGACACGCACAAGATGGCCGAGTCCAACAAGGCCTTCGCGCACTACCGCTGGTGACCCAGCGGTCCGGTCGGTATGCCGGGGAGCTCGCTCCACGGCATACCGCCGGGCACGCGCCCGCCCCGTCACATGACGGGGCCCACGGCGCCCACGATTTTCACTCCACGACGAATGAGACGAGAAACCTGACGTGGCACTCGACGTCCTGACGGACCTCAACAAGGTCCGCAACATCGGCATCATGGCGCACATCGACGCTGGCAAGACCACGGTGACGGAGCGCATCCTCTTCTACACCGGTGTCAACCACAAGATCGGTGAGACCCACGACGGTGCGTCGACGACCGACTGGATGGAGCAGGAGAAGGAGCGCGGCATCACGATCACGTCTGCCGCCGTGACCTCCTTCTGGGAGGGCACCCAGATCAACATCATCGACACCCCCGGACACGTGGACTTCACGGTCGAGGTCGAGCGCTCGCTGCGCGTCCTCGACGGTGCCGTCGCCGTGTTCGACGGCAAGGAGGGTGTCGAGCCGCAGTCCGAGACGGTGTGGCGTCAGGCCGACAAGTACGACGTGCCGCGCATCTGCTTCGTCAACAAGATGGACAAGCTCGGCGCCGACTTCTACTTCACCGTGGCGACCATCAAGGACCGCCTCGGTGCGGAGCCGCTCGTCATGCAGCTGCCGATCGGTGCCGAGAACGACTTCCTCGGTGTCATCGACCTCGTCTACATGCGTGCCCTCGTGTGGCCCGGCGACGCCAAGGGCGACGTGACCATGGGTGCCAAGTACGAGATCGCCGAGATCCCTGCCGACCTCCAGGCGAAGGCCGAGGAGTACCGCATGGCCCTCGTCGAGCGCGTCGCCGAGTCCGACGACGAGCTCATGGAGAAGTACCTCGGTGGCGAGGAGCTGACCCCCGAGGAGCTCAAGGCCGGCATCCGCAAGCTCACGGTCAACTCCGAGCTCTACCCGGTCTTCTGTGGCTCCGCGTTCAAGAACCGCGGCGTCCAGCCGATGCTCGACGCCGTCGTCGACTACCTCCCGTCGCCGCTCGACGTGCCGCCGATGATCGGTCACAAGCCGGGCGACGAGGCCGTCGAGCTGACCCGTGCGCCGTCCACCGAGGAGCCCTTCTCCGCGCTGGCGTTCAAGGTCGCGACGCACCCGTTCTTCGGCACGCTGACCTTCATCCGCGTCTACTCGGGCCACATCAGCTCGGGCACGAGCGTCATCAACTCGACCAAGGGCCGCAAGGAGCGCATCGGGAAGCTCTTCCAGATGCACGCCAACAAGGAGAACCCCGTGGAGGAGGCCCTCGCCGGCCACATCTACGCGGCCATCGGCCTCAAGGACACGACGACCGGCGACACGCTGTCGGACATCAACGAGCAGATCGTGCTCGAGTCGATGACCTTCCCGGACCCCGTCATCCAGGTCGCCATCGAGCCCAAGACCAAGGGCGACCAGGAGAAGCTCGGCACGGCCATCCAGAAGCTCTCGGCCGAGGACCCGACCTTCCAGGTCCACCACGACGAGGACACCGGCCAGACGATCATCGCCGGCATGGGCGAGCTGCACCTCGACATCCTCGTGGACCGCATGAAGCGCGAGTTCAAGGTCGAGGCCAACGTCGGCAAGCCGCAGGTGGCCTACCGCGAGACGATCCGCCGCGCCGTGCTCAAGTACGACTACACGCACAAGAAGCAGACCGGTGGCTCGGGCCAGTTCGCCAAGGTCCAGGTCAGCTTCGAGCCCCTGGGCGAGACCGAGGACGGCTCGATGTACGAGTTCGTCAACGGTGTCACCGGTGGTCGCGTCCCGCGTGAGTACATCCCGTCGGTCGACGCCGGCATCCAGGACGCCATGCAGTACGGCGTGCTCGCCGGGTACCCCCTCGTGGGCATCAAGGCGACCCTGAACGACGGCGCCTACCACGACGTCGACTCCTCGGAGATGGCGTTCAAGATCGCCGGCTCGATGGTCCTCAAGGAGGCCATCAGGCAGGCGGACCCCGTCCTGCTCGAGCCGATGATGGCCGTCGAGGTCCGTACGCCCGAGGACTACATGGGCGACGTCATCGGTGACATCAACTCCCGCCGTGGCCAGATCCAGGGCATGGAGGACATCAGCGGCGCCAAGGTCGTCAAGGGCCTCGTCCCGCTGTCCGAGATGTTCGGCTACGTCGGCGACCTGCGCTCCAAGACGCAGGGCCGCGCGAGCTTCTCCATGGAGTTCGACTCCTACGCAGAGGTCCCCAAGGCCGTTGCCGAGGAGATCATCAAGAAGACCCGCGGGGAGTGACTGCGGGACATCCCGTAGTCTCTTCCATCGGAAACCACCCCAACAGCGCCACGTCCTGCCCTGGTCGTACGGCGTAACACGAGATAGTCCTGAGGAGGACCACAGTGGCGAAGGCAAAGTTCGAGCGGACCAAGCCGCACGTCAACATCGGCACCATCGGTCACATTGACCACGGCAAGACGACGCTGACGGCTGCGATTTCCAAGGTTCTGCACGACAAGTACCCCGACCTGAACCCCCAGTTCGCGTTCGAGGACATCGACAAGGCTCCCGAGGAGCGCCAGCGCGGTATCACGATCTCGATCGCGCACATCGAGTACCAGACGGAGGGTCGTCACTACGCCCACGTCGACTGCCCGGGCCACGCTGACTACGTGAAGAACATGATCACGGGTGCGGCTCAGATGGACGGCGCGATCCTCGTGGTCGCCGCCACCGACGGCCCCATGCCGCAGACGAAGGAGCACGTCCTCCTGGCCCGCCAGGTCGGCGTCCCCTACATCGTCGTGGCGCTCAACAAGGCCGACATGGTCGACGACGAGGAGATCCTCGAGCTCGTCGAGATGGAGGTCCGTGAGCTCCTGTCGCAGTACGAGTTCCCGGGCGACGACCTCCCGGTCGTGCAGGTCTCGGCGCTCAAGGCGCTCGAGGGCGACGAGAAGTGGGGCCAGTCGGTCCTCGACCTCATGGACGCCGTCGACAACTCCATCCCGGAGCCCGAGCGCGACGTCGACAAGCCGTTCCTCATGCCCGTCGAGGACGTCTTCACGATCACCGGTCGTGGCACCGTCGTCACCGGTCGTATCGAGCGCGGCATCCTCAAGGTCAACGAGGAGATCGAGATCGTCGGCATCCACACCGGTCCGCCGGCCAAGACGACCGTCACGGGCGTCGAGATGTTCCGCAAGCTCCTCGACGAGGGTCGCGCCGGTGAGAACGTCGGTCTGCTCCTTCGTGGCACGAAGCGCGAGGACGTCGAGCGCGGGCAGGTCATCTGCAAGCCGGGCTCGATCACCCCGCACACGGACTTCGAGGCTCAGGTCTACATCCTCTCGAAGGACGAGGGCGGCCGTCACACGCCGTTCTACGACAACTACCGTCCGCAGTTCTACTTCCGTACGACGGACGTGACGGGTGTCGTGCACCTGCCCGAGGGCACCGAGATGGTCATGCCCGGCGACAACACCGACATGACGGTCGAGCTCATCCAGCCGATCGCCATGGAGGACGGCCTCAAGTTCGCCATCCGTGAGGGTGGCCGCACGGTCGGCGCCGGTCGCGTCACCAAGATCATCAAGTGATCTGACGCAGCACCAGCTTCACCTGCAGTTCCGGTAGGGCCCGTTCCGCTTCGGCGGGGCGGGCCCTACCGCTGTCCCGAGGGCACGCGGTCGCGGAACGCCCGACGGCCGGAGCGGCGTGGAGCGTCGGCGGCCGCTACCAGCGTCACTGCGCTTTCGTATGCCGTCGGCCGTCGGCCGCCGCCGATGCCGCTCGCGCCGTCGAGCGTCCCGCTCCTCGGTTCCGTATGCCGCGGGCACCCTCGGGCGCGCACGGCTGCCTCTCGCTCGGAGGTCAGGGTCTGGTGGCGGTGGTGTAGCGGACCTGTTGGGTGAGGTGCAGCTGGTCGTCGTCGCCCCGGTCCGCTTCCAGGGCGGTTGCGATCAGGGCCATGGCGTCCGGGAGCTCGCTGTCGGGGACGGAGGCCCAGAACTGGCGCATGCCGAGCGTCATCGTCCAGGCGCGCCAGGCGGCGGCGTCCGGGAGGGTGACGTCGAGCGGCTCGTCGTGGCTGTCGACGTCGGTGGCTCCTGCGGACTCGAGGAGCGCGGTCACCGAGTCCGTGGTGGCGAAGGGGCCGGTCCGACCGGTGGTGCGGGCGTCGAGCACCTGGGGCGGCGCATACGCCATGAGCACGGCCTCGGCGGCCGTCCAGGCAGGGTCGGTGGGACCGAAGGTCGACAGGCCGAGACGACCGCCGGGGCGCAGGAGGGCGATCCAGCCGCCGAGGGTCTCGGCGGGCTGGGGGTCGAAGAAGAGCACGAGAGACGCGGTGACGACGTCGAAGGTGTCGGGCGGCATCGTGTCCGGGGTGGCCTCACCCGTCCGGGTGTCGAGGGTGCTGACCGCTCGGGTCTCGGCCTCGGTGCGCAGCTGGTCGAGCATCGCGGCGGAGAGGTCGACCGCGGTGACGTGGCCGGTTGGCCCGACGGCGTCGACGAGCGGGAAGGTCGCGGCTCCGCGACCCGCGCCGACGTCGAGGGCGCGGTCACCGGGGCGGGGCGAGGTCAGCTCGACGAGGCGGGCACCGATGGGCCCGAACCACGGCACGCCGCTGCGGTCGTAGCCGGGAGCGAGCTGGTCGAAGAGCGCGGCGACGCCGGCGCGGCGTTCGGAGGGGTCCATGGCCCGATGGTCCTCCTCGCGGGGGCCGGCCGGCAGGTTGCGCGGCCGCCGATCCGGAGGAGCTACTGGCCGAGGGCGACGAGGACGACGGTGTCGGAGTCGGCGGCGAGGTAGGCCTTGGCGCGGAAGGATCCCTGGGCGAAGAGCGCGTCGAGCGAGGTAGAGCGGAGCAGCTGACCCGACGGCAGGGCGGAGCGGACGCCGTCCTCGACGTCGGGGGTCTCCGTGGTGGGCTCCGGGGAGGCTGCGCGGAGGGTGGTCGCCGTCTCGGGAGTGACCTCGACGACGGCGTCGATCCAGTACGTCGACGGTCCCGGTGCGTCGCCGCCGAGGGTCCCCGACATCCACGTCGCGGAAACCGGCGTGCCGAGCGCGCTGAAGCGCCTGGTCAGCGGCTCGAGGTCGGTGCGCACGTCTCCGGTGCCGGTCTTGGTCGCGCTGCTCACGGTGCTCCTCGTGCGGTCGGTGGCGGGGGTGGGGTCGGTGCTGCACCCCGCGGTGACGGTGACGGTCAGTGCGGCCGCGAGCGCGGCCAGGGCGGGGCGGGTCCTCATCGGCTGCTCCCTCGTTCGTCGGCTCGGTCCTCCCGACCCAGGCCCGGGGTGCGCTCGACATCCCCCGGTCCCACGTCGATGCTCGGCGGCGGCGAGCCGACCGGCCACGTGATCGTACGCGTGACGTCGCCGCTCGACGGGAAGGGCTTGGCCCAGCCGATCTCGGTGAAACGCCCGTTCTCGTTGTCGCCGGCGCCGCTCGCGATGTCGGACTGGTCGGGGTTGAAGTTGTAGTGGTCCTCGGCGTGCACGGTGACCTGCATCGAGACCTGGCCGTTCAGGGCGGTGACGTCGGCGCTGCTCCACTGCTGGTAGCCGCCGATCGTCTTCTGCCAGTTCTCGGTCGTCGGGTAGGCGGTCGCCGGGTGGGCGCCCCCGGTGATGCTGAAGTGCGAGTTGCCGTTGCGGACCATCTCGTCGACGGCCGCGGCGGTGCGGGCGACCTCCGAGTTGACGTTGGCCGCGATCGACGGGTCCTCCTGGTAGCCCTCCTCGTAGTCGAACCGCATCGGCTCGCCGTTGTTGTCCCAGTAGTGGGCATACATCGCCGTCGCGTCGTCGAGGTCCGACTTGACGATGCGGCCACCCTCGAGCTTCGCCATCCACTCGAGCTTGGCGATGTGGTCGTGCCAGTTCGAGTCCTTGGAGCCGTACTCGAACCCCTCGTCCCAGTCGATGTCGGGCTTCGTCGGCTCACCGAAGTCGTAGCCGTCGACGGGGCCACCCGTGCCCGTCGTGGCAGGTGGCGGAGGAGAGGACGGGGTGGGCGCGGGTCCCGGCGACGGTGAGGGCGTGGGACCGAACGACATCGGGACGCCGGCGCCGAAGGGAACTCCGCCTGCGGTGCCGCCGGATCCGCTTGTCCCACCGCCGTTCCCGCTGGTACCGCGCTGCTTCGCGGCGTTCTCGCGCAGCTTCGCGCCGAGGCCGTGCAGGGCGCGCTCCAGTGCGTCGATGCTGGGGGCGGACGACCGCCAGTCGCCACGGAAGGAGTCGAAGTCCCTTCCGCCCCAAGCGGTTCCGAGCGCGCCGAACGCGTGGTCGACGGCGTTGCGTACCGCCCGGCACTCGCCCGCGAAGCGGTCGAGCTCGCCGGCGCTGCGATCGAGGACGTCAGGATCGGCGCCCTTCTTGTACACGACCACGGCTGATGCCCTCCCCGAGCTGTCGGCGTCCGTGGCGACCGAGGCGTGGCCGCTCCCCAAACCCTAGGCAGGGTGGGCCGGCTCGGCCAATGGGGAGCTCTCCCCGTCTCAGGCGGTCCGCGGCCGCCAGAACCACGGCGTCACATCGGCCAGGAGCGAGGCGATCTCGCGTCGGACCGGCTCCGCGTGCGGCACGGCGACCGGCTCACCGTCCCGGAGCACCTGCTCATCGAGGGCCACGTGCAGCGAGCGCAGCGTCCGCATCGTGTTGCTCGCCTCGGCGGGCACCGGGCCCGGAGATCCCGCTGCGAACATCGCGCGGGAGTGACCGAGCCACCCGATGGCCGTGGCCTCGTCGACGTCGTCGCGGGTCAGCACGAGGGCGATCGCGCAGGCGAGCCGATCGTCCTCCTGGTCGCGCCACACGGACGTCGTCGGTGCGACGAGCCGAAGACCCAGGGCGTCGAGCAGGGCCGCGGGGTCGCCGACACCGGCGGCGCCACACGCCCCGAAGAAGTCGGCGCCGTGCGCGACGGCGTGCACCCACCCGAGGACGGGGTCGTGCCCCCGGAGGTCCTGCTCGGAGACGTACCACCGGGTGACGTCCTCGACCCAGCCCTGCTCGAAGTCGCCGGCGGAGACGAGCGCGGCGAGGACGAGCGGCGCGAAGGCGCGCGCCTCCACCCGTGAGTGGTCGAGCCGCTCGAGCATCTCCACGGCGAGCCACGAGCGGTCGTCCGCGCCGAGGGCGCCCTCCTGCACGAGGCGCGCCAGGGCGGCATACGCCCTGTCGTCCCGCACCGCGGGGTCGGGGGAGGCCAGGTCGTCGACGAGGGAACGCAGCGTGGTCTCGGGCATGCGGGCGATCCTGCCACTCGCCCCCACGGCGTGGCCGCGCCGACGTTCGTTGCCGCCGGTGCGCCGATGCCGTATGACTGGCCGCAGGGTCTCGACAGGGGAGAGGGTGTCGGCGCGCCGCACCCGCCGTCCGGCAGGTGGCAGGGGATCCGGCCGTGGGAGAGGGAGCCGGTGGGCCTCGGTGCTCGGCGTCGTGCTGGCGCTCTCCGTGTCCGGGTGCGCCAAGGACGGCGGTTCCGCCTTCACCCTGCCTCAGGCGGGATCGCCAGCAGGTCCGTCGACCGGTGACCTGACGCCCCGGGCACCGACCGACCCGGGCCCGACCACCCCTTCGCCCGCCACGCCGGCCGCGACCGTGGCCACGGCGACGTCGGACCCTGCCGCGCCGGTGGTCGTCGCGGGTCGCGTCATGGCTCGGAGGGCGGGCCTGTCCTTCGAGGTGCCGGACGGGTGGCAGGCCATCGACCCGTCGTCCGCCACTCGCGCCGGAGCCTCCGTGCTGCCGGACTCGTTCCGGACGCTCGCCGAGCAGTCCGGGATGACCGCGGACGAGTTCATGAGGCGGGTCGGCACCGCCATCGACGTCATGGTCATGGGCCGCCCGCGCCACGGGTTCGCCGACAACGTGTCCGTCATCCCGACACCCGGCACCCGTCTGCCGAGTGCCGCCGACCTGCGCTCCCAGCTGGAGCTGGCCGGCGCCTCGGTCGACCGCGTCGACCGCACGACGACGGCGGTCGGCGAGGCCCTCGTCGCGAAGTCGCGGGTGCCCCTCGCGACGATGATCGTCGCGAGCCGGTCCCTCGCCGTCCAGCTGGACGGGCACGTCACCTACATCACCGTCTCGGCCTCCGACTGGGATGCCGCCGACGCCATCGCCGACGGCATCCTGCGGACCCTGCGCCGCGCCTGACCCCGCGCGCCCCCTCCGGCCCGGCCCGACCCGAGCCGCCGGCCGACCGGCGGATAGGGTCGGGAGCCATGGCGCACTCGTTCGACACCGACACCGAAGCCCAGGGCCTCATCGACTACGTCGACGCCTCACCGACGCCGTTCCACGCGTGCGAGCAGGCGGCGGCGCGGCTCGTCGCGGAGGGCTTCACCGAGGTCGTCGAGACCGAGCCGTGGCCCACCGAGCCGGGCCGGCGCTACCTCGTGCGGGGCGGGTCGCTCATCGCCTGGGACACCACCGGCGCGCACGGGGCCGGGGCCGGTCCCGCGGCGGGCTTCCGCGTCGTCGGGGCCCACACCGACAGCCCCAACCTGCGCGTCAAGCCCAACCCGGACCACGCGCGCGCCGGCTGGCAGATGCTCGGCATCGAGCCCTACGGCGGCCTCATCCTCAGCTCGTGGCTGGACCGCGACCTCGGACTCGCCGGCCGGGTCGCCGTGCGCGGCGCCGACGGCGTCGAGTCGCGGATCTTCCACGGGCGGGACGCGCTGCTGCGCGTCGCGCAGCTCGCCATCCACCTCGACCGCACCCAGAACGAGGCGCTCACCCTCAACAAGCAGGCCCACATGGAGCCGCTCTGGGGCGTCGGCGACGAGCCCGGCGACTTCGTCGGCTACCTCGCCGAGCAGGTCGGGGTCGACCGCGAGGACGTGCTGTCGTGGGACGTCATGACCCACCCGGTCCAGCCGTCCACCCGCCTCGGTCGGGCGCGGGAGCTCATCGCGGCCCCGCGCCTCGACAACCTCGCGACGTCGTATGCCGGTGTGCGGGCGCTGCTCGACGCCGTGGCCACCGAGCCCGCCCACGTGCCGGTCCTCGTGCTCTTCGACCACGAGGAGATCGGCAGCACGTCCGAGCGCGGCGCCACCTCGACGCTGCTGCCCTCGGTGCTCGAACGCATCGTCACGGCCGGCGGCGGCACCCGCGACGACTACTGGCGCGCCCTGGCAGCGACGGTCATCGCGTCCGGCGACATGGGCCACGCCACCCACCCCAACTACGCCGACCGCCACGAGCCGATGCACCAGATCCGCGTCAACGGCGGACCCGTGCTCAAGGTCAACACCAACCTGCGCTACGCGACCGACTCGGTCGGTGCGGCGGCGTTCCGCCTCGCCTGCGAGCAGGCCGGCGTCCCCATGCAGACCTTCGTGACCCGCAGCGACCTGCCGTGCGGGTCGACGGTCGGGCCGGTGACGTCGTCCCTGACGGGCGCGACGACCGTCGACTTCGGGGCGGCGGCCCTGTCGATGCACAGCACGCGCGAGCTCATGGGGGCCGAGGACCCGGCGATGTATGCCGGAGCGCTGAGCGCGTTCCTCGCCCCCGCCTGAGCACGCGGCGGGGGAGTCGCAGCACGCTCCCGCGGGACGGTCCGTGGCCACCCGGGCGCGACGGCATACGTCCTCGGCCGGGGTGGCTCCGTGCGGACCTGCTGCTGCGGGGTGCGATGATCAAGGCGTGGAGACCACGCTCGTCGTGCCGGACCGGCCGACCCTCGTCTACGACGCCGACTGCGGGTTCTGCACGCGCAGCGTGCGGTTCATCGAGCGATGGGTCGACCGGCGCCAGCGCTACGACGTGCGTCCCTGGCAGTCGCTCGACCTCGCCGCAGTGGGACTCACCGCGCAGGACTGTGACGAGGCGGCCCAGTTCATCACCGCCGACGGCCGCGTCCTGTCGGGTCACCGCGCGATCGCGAGCGCCGCGACCCACGGCGCCCCGGCCTGGCGACCTGCCGGCCACCTCCTCATGGCGCCGGGGATCTCGTGGGTGGCCGCCAAGGCCTACCGCTGGGTTGCCGCGCACCGGCACCAGCTGCCGGGTGGCACCGCCGCGTGCGCCCGCCCTGCCGCCTGACGACGCGCCACGTGCACGGCCCTGCAGTGACGGCCCGGCTCGATTTGATAGTGCGGTGCGCGCTCTGGCACACTGTTCAGGTTGCTTGACGCGCGTCGCTGACCCATGTCGGTGCCGCCGCCCCTTGAGAGCCTCCTGACGGGGACTCGCCCGGACTCCTCTCGGAGGCCCGAGGGAAGCGCAAGTTACCCGGTTCGGCCGGGCAATCCACACGAAAGTGGCACTCAGGTGCGCACCTTTCACCGCGAAGCGGGCGCGACACGCCCGACCTCGGGGGTCGGATGGCCAAGGGAACCGGTAGTCAGAAGCGAGAGAGAGACGTTCATCAGATGGCGGGACAGAAGATCCGCATCCGGCTGAAGTCGTACGACCACGAGGTCATCGACAACTCGGCGCGGAAGATCGTTGACACAGTGACGCGCGCCGGCGCGACCGTGGTGGGACCCGTCCCGCTGCCGACGGAGAAGAACGTCTTCGTCGTCATCCGGTCGCCGCACAAGTACAAGGACAGCCGCGAGCACTTCGAGATGCGCACGCACAAGCGCCTCATCGACATCATCGACCCGACGCCCAAGGCCGTCGACTCGCTGATGCGTCTCGACCTGCCGGCGGACGTCAACATCGAGATCAAGCTCTGAGGCGGTTGTAGAGATGACTGTTGCTCAGAAGAACGTCAGGGGCGTGCTCGGCGAGAAGCTCGGCATGACCCAGGTGTGGGACGCAGACAACAAGCTCGTCCCCGTGACCGTGGTCAAGGCCGGCCCCTGCGTCGTGACGCAGGTGCGTGCCGACGAGACCGACGGCTACTCCGCGGTCCAGATCGCCTTCGGTGCGATCGACCCGCGCAAGGTGAACAAGCCCATGAGCGGCCACTTCGAGAAGGCCGGCGTCACGCCGCGCCGTCACCTCGTCGAGCTCCGCACGGCCGACGCCGCCGCCTACGAGCTCGGCCAGGAGATCACGGCCGAGTCCTTCGAGGCCGGCCAGCGCGTCGACGCGACGGGCACGACCAAGGGCAAGGGCTTCGCCGGTGTCATGAAGCGTCACGGCTTCCACGGCGTCAGCTCCTCCCACGGTTCGCACCGCAACCACCGCAAGCCGGGCTCCATCGGCGGCTGCTCGACCCCGGGCCGTGTCTTCAAGGGCATGCGCATGGCTGGTCGCATGGGTGGCGTTCGCCAGACGACCCAGAACCTCCAGATCCACGCCGTTGACGCCGAGAAGGGCCTCCTGCTCATCAAGGGTGCCGTTCCCGGCCCCCGCGGTGGCATCGTCCTGATCCGTACGGCTGCGAAGGGTGCATGATCCACATGGCCACGAAGACCCCCACGCTTCCCGCTGACATCTTCGACGTCCAGACCAACGTCCCGCTGATCCACCAGGTCGTGGTGGCGCAGCTCGCGGCCGCTCGTCAGGGCACGCACTCGACGAAGACCCGCGGCGAGGTCCGCGGCGGTGGGCGCAAGCCCTACCGCCAGAAGGGCACCGGTCGCGCCCGTCAGGGCTCGACCCGCGCCCCGCAGTTCGCCGGCGGTGGCGTCGTCCACGGCCCGCAGCCGCGTGACTACTCGCAGCGCACCCCCAAGAAGATGAAGGCCGCCGCCCTGCGCGGTGCCCTCTCCGACCGGGCCCGCTTCGACCGCATCCACGTCGTCGACTCCATCGTCTCGGGCGACCTGCCCTCGGCGAAGGACGCCGCCGCGCTGCTCGCCGGTCTGACCGAGCGCCCCAACCTGCTCGTCGTGCTCGAGCGCGGTGACGGGGTGGCGTTCAAGTCGGTCCGCAACCTGCAGAACGTCCACGTCCTGGTCGCCGACCAGCTCAACACGTACGACGTCCTGTGCGCCGACGACATCGTCTTCACCCAGGCCGCCCTCGACGCGTTCGTCGCCGGTCCCGTGAAGGCTGACAAGGCCGACAAGGAGGCCACCAAGTGAGCATCCACACCAAGGACCCCCGCGACATCCTGATCGCGCCGGTCGTCTCCGAGAAGTCGTACGGTCTGCTCGACGAGGGCAAGTACACCTTCATCGTCGACCCCCGTGCGAACAAGACGGAGATCAAGATCGCCATCGAGCAGATCTTCAACGTCAAGGTCGACAAGGTCCACACCCTGAACCGTCAGGGCAAGACCCGTCGCACCCGTTTCGGCCTCGGCAAGCGCAAGGACACCAAGCGTGCGATCGTCTCCCTCCGCGAGGGAACGATCGACATCTTCGGTGCGGGCGCCTGAGATCGACGAAGAATAAGGACACACGAACATGGGTATCCGTAAGTACAAGCCGACCACGCCGGGCCGTCGTGGCTCGTCGGTCGCCGACTTCGTCGAGATCACGCGTTCCACCCCGGAGAAGTCGCTCGTCCGCCCCCTGTCGAAGACGGGTGGCCGCAACAACGCTGGCCGCATCACCACGCGTCACATCGGTGGTGGCCACAAGCGTGCCTACCGCGTCATCGACTTCCGTCGCCATGACAAGGACGGCGTGCCGGCCAAGGTCGCTCACATCGAGTACGACCCCAACCGCACCGCGCGCATCGCGCTCGTCCAGTACTCCGACGGCGAGAAGCGCTACATCCTGGCTCCGAACAAGCTGAAGCAGGGCGACCCGATCGAGAACGGCCCCGCGGCCGACATCAAGCCGGGCAACTCGCTTCCGCTGCGCAACATCCCGGTGGGTACGGTCGTCCACGCGATCGAGCTCAAGCCCGGTGGTGGCGCGAAGATCGCCCGCTCCGCGGGTGCTCGCGTGCAGCTCGTCGCCAAGGACGGCCCCTACGCCCAGCTGCGTATGCCGTCCGGTGAGATCCGCAACGTCGACGCGCGCTGCCGCGCGACCGTCGGCGAGGTGGGCAACGCCGAGCAGAGCAACATCAACTGGGGCAAGGCCGGCCGCATGCGCTGGAAGGGCAAGCGCCCGACCGTCCGTGGTGTCGCCATGAACCCGGTCGACCACCCGCACGGTGGTGGTGAGGGCAAGACGTCCGGTGGACGTCACCCCGTCAGCCCGTGGGGTCAGGCCGAGGGCCGGACCCGCAAGGGACACAAGGAAAGCGACAAGCTCATCGTTCGTCGCCGCCGTACTGGCAAGAAGCGCTGATAAGGAGCCTTTGGAATGCCTCGTAGCCTGAAGAAGGGCCCCTTCATCGACGACCACCTTCAGAAGAAGGTGGACGCCCAGAACGAAGCGGGCACCAAGAACGTCATCAAGACCTGGTCGCGTCGTTCGGTCATCAGCCCGGACATGCTGAGCCACACCTTCGCCGTCCACGACGGCCGCAAGCACGTCCCGGTGTTCGTCACCGAGTCGATGGTCGGCCACAAGCTCGGCGAGTTCGCACCGACCCGCACGTTCAAGGGTCACGTGAAGGACGACAAGAAGGGTCGTCGTCGCTGATGGCCACCGAATCCAAGGAAGAAGTCATGGAAGCCAAGGCTTCGGCGCGGCACGTCCGTGTCAGCCCGCAGAAGGCTCGCCGTGTCGTGGACCTGATCCGCGGCAAGGCCGCCACCGACGCCGTCACGGTGCTCACCTTCGCCCCGCAGTCGGCCTCCGAGCCGGTCAAGAAGGTGCTCGAGAGCGCCATCGCCAACGCGCGGGTCAAGGCTGACCGCGAGTCGGTCGCCTTCGACGAGCGCAACCTCGTCATCACGGCCGCGTTCGTGGACGAGGGCCCGACGATGAAGCGATTCCGGCCGCGCGCCCAGGGCCGCGCCGGTCGCATCAACAAGCGCACGAGCCACATCACCGTGGTCGTCACGCAGCCGGAGAACACGAAGGGAGCCCGCTGATGGGTCAGAAGGTCAACCCGCACGGCTTCCGTCTGGGCATCACCACCGACCACAAGAGCCGCTGGTTCGCAGACTCGACGAAGTCGGGTCAGCGCTACCGCGACTACGTCAAGGAAGATGTCTCGATCCGTCGCCTGATGGAGAAGGGCATGGAGCGCGCCGGCATCGCATCGGTCGAGATCGAGCGCACCCGTGACCGCGTCCGCGTGGACATCCACACCGCCCGCCCCGGCATCGTCATCGGTCGCCGCGGCGCCGAGGCCGACCGCATCCGCGGTGAGCTCGAGAAGCTCACGGGCAAGCAGGTCCAGCTCAACATCCTCGAGGTCAAGAACCCCGAGATCGTGTCGCAGCTGGTCGCCCAGGGCATCGCCGAGCAGCTCTCGGCCCGTGTCGCGTTCCGTCGCGCCATGCGCAAGGGCATGCAGTCCGCCCAGCGCGCCGGCGCCAAGGGCATCCGCGTGCAGGTCTCCGGCCGTCTCAACGGCGCCGAGATGAGCCGCACCGAGTTCTACCGCGAGGGCCGCGTCCCGCTGCACACCCTGCGTGCGCAGATCGACTACGGCTTCTACGAGGCCCGCACCACGTTCGGCCGCATCGGCGTCAAGGTGTGGATCTACAAGGGCGACATGACGGCCAAGGAGCTCGCTGCCCAGCAGGCCGCCGCTCCGCGCCCGTCGCGTGGTCCGCGTCGTGACGGCGGTGACCGTCCGAACCGCGCCCGTCGTGGTGACCGCAACGAGACCGCCGCTGCTCCGGCAGTGAACGAGACCGCTGCTGCCGAGGCCCCCGCCGCGGCCAGCACCGAGAATGAGCAGGCCTGACCATGTTGATTCCCCGTCGAGTCAAGCACCGCAAGCAGCACCACCCGAACCGCCACGGTGCGGCCAAGGGTGGCACGACGATCGCCTTCGGTGACTACGGCATCCAGGCTCTCGAGCCGGCCTACGTGACCAACCGTCAGATCGAGTCCGCTCGTATCGCGATGACCCGCTACATGAAGCGTGGCGGCAAGGTGTGGATCAACATCTACCCCGACCGTCCGCTCACCAAGAAGCCCGCCGAGACCCGCATGGGTTCCGGTAAGGGTTCGCCGGAGTGGTGGATCGCCAACGTCAAGCCGGGTCGCGTCATGTTCGAGATCTCGGGCGTGGCGGAGCCGGTGGCGCGTGAGGCCATGCGCCTCGCGATGCACAAGCTCCCCATGAAGTGCCGCTTCGTTCAGCGTGAGGGTGGTGACATCTGATGGCAGTCGGAACCAAGGACCTGGCTCCCGAGCAGCTGCGTGGTCTGGACGACACGAAGCTGGCGGACGAGCTGAAGAAGGCCAAGGAAGAACTGTTCAACCTGCGTTTCCAGTCGGCCACCGGCCAGCTGGACAACCACGGCCGTCTGCGCGCCGTCAAGAAGGACATCGCGCGCATCTACACCGAGATGCGTGAGCGCGAGCTCGGCATCGGCTCGGCCCCCGCCGCCCCCAAGGCGCCCGAGAAGGCCGAGAAGGTCGAGAAGAAGGCTGCCAAGGCCGACAAGAAGGCCGACAAGGCCGAGAAGGCTGACAAGGCCGAGAAGAAGGCCAAGAAGGCTGACAAGGCGCAGGAGGCTGACGCATGAGCGAGCAGGAGAAGGTCGTGAGCGACCAGGCGAGTGAGCGCAACTACCGCAAGACCCGTCAGGGCTACGTGGTGAGCGACAAGATGGACAAGACCGTCGTCGTCGAGGTCGAGGACCGCGTCAAGCACGCGCTCTACAGCAAGGTCATCCGCCGCACCAGCAAGGTCAAGGCGCACGACGAGCAGAACGAGGCCGGCGTGGGCGACCGCGTGCTCATCATGGAGACGCGTCCGCTCTCCGCGACGAAGCACTGGCGCATTGTCGAGATCCTCGAGAAGGCCAAGTAAGCCACCCCCCATTTCCGTTCGGCAAGGCTCATCCGGGCAACCGGTGAGAACCAGCACGACGACAGGAGTTAGACAGTGATTCAGCAGGAGTCGCGGCTGCGCGTCGCCGACAACACCGGTGCCAAGGAAATCCTTTGCATCCGTGTTCTCGGCGGCTCGGGCCGTCGCTACGCCGGCATCGGCGACACCATCGTCGCCACCGTCAAGGACGCGATCCCTGGCGGCAACGTGAAGAAGGGTGACGTCGTCAAGGCCGTCATCGTCCGCACCGTCAAGGAGCGTCGCCGCGCCGACGGTTCCTACATCAAGTTCGACGAGAACGCTGCGGTGATCCTCAAGGCCGACGGTGACCCTCGTGGTACCCGCATCTTCGGCCCGGTGGGCCGCGAGCTGCGCGAGAAGAAGTTCATGAAGATCATCTCGCTCGCGCCGGAGGTGCTGTGAACATGGCGAAGACCACCATCAGCAAGATGAAGATCAAGAAGGGTGACCTCGTCCAGGTCATCTCCGGCCGCAGCCAGAAGAACGGCGGCGACCGGGGCAAGCAGGGCAAGGTCATCGCGGTCTACCCCGAGACCCAGCGTGTGCTGGTCGAGGGCATCAACCGCGTCACCAAGCACGTCAAGGCCGGCGCGACCGCCCGTGGCACCCGCACCGGTGGCCTGACGCACACCGAGGCCGCGATCCACGTGAGCAACGTGGCGATCGTCGACCCCGAGTCGAAGAAGCCGACCCGCGTCAAGACGCGTGTCGAGACCGTCGAGCGCAATGGCCGTCAGAAGGCGTCCCGCGTCCGTGTCGCGGTCAAGTCGGACAAGGACCTCTGAGAATGACTGACACCAGCACCAAGCCGCGCCTTCAGCAGCGCTACCAGGACGAGATCAAGAGCTCGATGCTCGAGCAGTTCGGCTACGCCAACGTCATGCAGGTTCCCGGCGTCGTCAAGGTCGTCGTCAACATGGGTGTCGGCGACGCGGCCAAGGACAGCAAGCTCATCGAGGGTGCCGTCCGCGACCTCACCGCCATCACCGGTCAGAAGCCGGTCGTGACGAAGGCTCGCAAGTCGATCGCCCAGTTCAAGCTGCGTGAGGGCATGCCCATCGGCGCCCACACGACGCTTCGCGGTGACCGCATGTGGGAGTTCCTCGACCGTCTCGTGACGATCGCCCTCCCGCGCATCCGTGACTTCCGTGGCCTCTCGCCGAAGCAGTTCGACGGCAACGGCAACTACACGTTCGGCCTGACCGAGCAGTCGATGTTCCACGAGATCGACCAGGACCGGATCGACCGCGTGCGAGGCATGGACATCACCGTGGTCACCACGGCGACCAACGATGACGAGGGTCGCGCGCTGCTCAAGCAGCTCGGCTTCCCCTTCAAGGAGAACTGACATGGCCAAGACCGCGCTCGTTAACAAGGCGAACCGGAAGCCGAAGTTCAAGGTCCGCGCGTACACCCGTTGCCAGAAGTGCGGTCGCCCGCACTCGGTGTACCGCAAGTTCGGCCTCTGCCGCATCTGCCTTCGCGAGATGGCTCACGCGGGCGAGCTGCCGGGCGTGACCAAGAGCTCCTGGTAATCGGCTCCCCGAGCCCAGAGCAACCCCAAGACCAACACACCTCTGACACCGTAGGTCGGCCACACGACGGCCCAGCCGTCGCCGGGCAGATAGCCCCGGTCGAAACCCCGGTGAGGAAGGGCGGAGAGCCCACATGACCATGACTGACCCGATTGCGGACATGCTGACCCGCGTCCGGAACGCCAACTCGGCGCACCACGACGTCGTCTCCATGCCGTACTCGAAGCTGAAGAAGAACATCGCCGAGATCCTCCAGAGCGAGGGCTACATCGCCTCGTGGAAGATCGAGGAGGCCGAGGTCGGCCAGACGCTGACCATCGACCTCAAGTACGGCCCGAACCGCGAGCGCTCCATCGCCGGCGTGCGTCGCGTGAGCAAGCCCGGTCTGCGCGTCTACGCCAAGTCGACGAACCTGCCCAAGGTTCTCGGTGGCCTCGGCGTCGCGATCCTGTCGACGTCGAACGGTCTGCTGACCGACCGCCAGGCACACGAGAAGGGCGTGGGTGGGGAAGTCCTCGCCTACGTCTGGTAAGGAGACACTGACATGTCGCGAATCGGACGACTTCCGGTCTCCATCCCCTCGGGTGTGGACGTCAAGGTCGAGGGCCAGGACGTCATCGTCAAGGGCCCCAAGGGTGAGCTCTCCCTGACCGTCGTGCAGCCGATCACGGTCGAGCTGGGCGAGGGCAACCTCGAGGTCAAGCGCCCCAACGACGAGCGCGACTCGCGCTCGCGCCACGGCCTGACCCGGTCGCTCATCAACAACATGGTCCTCGGTGTCACCGAGGGCTACGAGAAGAAGATGGAGATCCACGGCACGGGTTACCGTGTCGCCGCGAAGGGCTCGGACCTCGAGTTCTCGCTCGGATACTCGCACCCGATCCTCATCCAGGCTCCCGCCGGCATCAGCTTCGCCGTCGAGAACCCGACTCGCTTCTCGGTGCAGGGCATCGACAAGCAGCTCGTCGGTGAGGTCGCGGCGAACATCCGCAAGCTGCGCAAGCCCGACCCGTACAAGGGCAAGGGCGTTCGCTACGCGGGCGAGCAGATCCGTCGCAAGGTCGGAAAGGCCGGTAAGTAAGCCATGGCAATGATCATCAAGCGCGGTAAGTCCAAGGCTGCCGCCCGCATCCGTCGCCAGGTTCGCGGTCGCAAGAAGATCGCCGGCACCGCGGCGCGTCCCCGCCTCGTCGTGTCGCGCTCGAGCCGTCACCTCTTCGTCCAGGTCGTCGACGACACCGTCGGCAAGACCGTGGCCTCGGCCTCGACGATGGAGGCCGACCTGCGCTCCTTCGACGGTGACAAGACGGCCAAGGCCAAGAAGGTCGGCGAGCTCGTGGCCGCCCGTGCCAAGGACGCCGGTATCGAGGCCGTCGTGTTCGACCGTGGTGGCAACAAGTACCACGGCCGTGTCGCGGCGATCGCCGAGGGCGCCCGCGAAGGCGGTCTGTCCCTGTGAGCAACTTCGTGAACGCAATTGTTGAGATGAGGAACATCTGATGCCCGGACAGCAGCGTCGAGGCACCGGCCCCGCCGGTGGCGGCGAGCGCACCGAGCGCGGAGACCGCCGTGACAACCGCGGCGGCCGCGACAACCGCGACAGCCGTGACGACAAGAACCAGTACGTCGAGCGCGTCGTGACCATCAACCGTGTCGCCAAGGTCGTCAAGGGTGGTCGTCGCTTCAGCTTCACCGCCCTCGTCGTCGTCGGTGACGGTGACGGCACGGTGGGCGTCGGCTACGGCAAGGCCAAGGAAGTTCCCGCGGCCATCGCCAAGGGTGTCGAGGAGGCCAAGAAGAACTTCTTCAAGGTCCCCCGCATCCAGGGCACCATCCCGCACCCCGTCCAGGGTGAGGCCGCCGCTGGTGTCGTCATGCTCCGCCCCGCCGCCCCCGGTACCGGTGTCATCGCCGGTGGCCCGGTGCGTGCGGTGCTCGAGTGCGCCGGCGTCCACGACGTCCTCAGCAAGTCGCTGGGCTCCGACAACGCCATCAACATCGTGCACGCCACGGCCCAGGCCCTGCGCGAGCTCGAGCGCCCCGAGTCGGTCGCTGCCCGTCGTGGCAAGACCCTCGAGGAGGTCGCTCCGGCGGCCATGCTCAAGGCCCGTGCCGCCGGTATGGCTGAGGCCCAGGCTGCGAAGGCTGGTGCGTGATGGCTCGTCTCAAGGTGACCCAGACCCGTTCCGAGATCGGTGGCAAGCAGAACCAGCGTGACACGCTGCGCAGCCTCGGTCTGAAGCGCATTGGCGACGTCGTCGTCAAGGAGGACCGTCCCGAGATCCGCGGGATGGTCAAGACGGTCACGCACCTCGTGTCCGTCGAGGAGGTTGACTGACCATGGCCGACAACGCCAAGAAGTCGGGCGAGTCCGCCCTCAAGGTCCACCACCTGCGTCCGGCCCCCGGAGCCAAGACCGCCAAGACCCGCGTCGGTCGTGGTGAGGGCTCCAAGGGCAAGACCGCTGGTCGTGGTACCAAGGGCACGAAGGCCCGTTACCAGGTCCCGGAGCGTTTCGAGGGCGGCTCGATGCCGATGCACATGCGCCTCCCGAAGCTCCGCGGATTCAAGAACCCGTTCCGCACGGAGTACCAGGTCGTGAACCTGGACCGCCTGCAGCTGCTCTTCCCGGAGGGTGGTCAGGTGTCCGTCGCCGACCTCGTCGCCAAGGGTGCCGTCCGTGACGGCTTCCCCGTGAAGGTCCTCGGCACGGGCGAGATCTCCGTCAAGGTCGAGGTCGAGGCACACAAGTTCTCGGCCTCCGCCAAGGAGAAGATCGAGGCCGCCGGCGGCACGGTCACGGCCCTCGCCGGCTGAGACCAGGCTTCAGTGAACACCACACATCTCGTGTGAGCAGCGCCCCGGGCGCCCGACCCGCGAGCCGACGTGACGTCGGCCACCGCGGTGGGAGCCCGGGGCGTTGCGCCTTTGCGTTAACCTTCCACGGATTGCATGACTTACGCCGCGCCACCGCGCGGCCCCCCAGGAGGACCCAGTGCTCGCCGCCTTCGCACGCGCGTTCCGTACCCCGGACCTGCGCAAGAAGCTGCTCTTCACGCTCGGCATCATCGTGCTGTTCCGGCTCGGATCACACGTGCCGACGCCGGGCATCAGCTACGGCCTCGTGCAGGACTGCCTGCAGGCCACCAAGGGTCAGAGCGGCGACCAGAGCGGCTTCCTGAACCTGGCCAACCTCTTCAGCGGCGGTGCGCTGCTGCAGCTGTCCGTGTTCGCGCTCGGGATCATGCCGTACATCACGGCCAGCATCATCATCCAGCTGCTCACGGTCGTCATCCCGCGCTTCGAGGCGCTCAAGGAGGAGGGCCAGTCGGGGCAGAGCAAGCTGACGCAGTACACCCGCTACCTGACGATCGGTCTCGCGATCCTCCAGTCGGCGACCCTCGTCACCTTCGCGCGCAACCCGTCCAGCCTCTTCGGCGGCTCCTGCGACTCGATCATGACCGACCAGTCGATGGTCACGATCCTCATCATGGTCCTGACCATGACGGCCGGCACCGGCCTCATCATGTGGTTCGGCGAGCTCATCACCGACAAGGGCGTCGGCAACGGCATGTCCCTCATGATCTTCACCTCGATCGCCGCCGGCTTCCCCGCCTCGCTCTGGGCCATCAAGGAGAACAAGGGCTGGGGCACCTTCCTCGGCATCCTCATCCTCGGTGTCTTCGTCATCGCCGCGGTCGTCTTCGTCGAGCAGTCCCAGCGCCGCATCCCGGTGCAGTACGCCAAGCGGATGGTCGGACGCCGGATGTACGGCGGCACGTCCACGTACATCCCGCTCAAGGTCAACATGGCCGGCGTCATCCCGGTCATCTTCGCCAGCTCCCTGCTCGCCCTGCCGGGTCTCGTCGCGCAGTTCAACACCCGCGCCGACGGCAACAACCCGGGCTGGGTCTCGTGGGTGCAGGAGAACCTCGTCAAGGGTGACCACCCCTTCTACATGGCGACCTATGTCGCGCTCATCCTCTTCTTCACGTTCTTCTACGTGTCCATCACGTTCAACCCGACCGAGGTCGCGGACAACATGAAGAAGTACGGCGGCTTCATCCCGGGTATCCGGGCCGGGCGACCCACGGCCGAGTACCTCAACTACGTCCTGACCCGAATCACCGTGCCGGGTGCCATCTACCTCGCGATCGTCTCGCTCATCCCGCTCGTGGCCCTCGTCCTCGTCGGCGCCAACCAGAACTTCCCGTTCGGTGGCACCTCGATCCTCATCGTCGTCGGTGTGGGCCTGGAGACGGTGAAGCAGATCGAGGCGCAGCTGCAGCAGCGTCACTACGAAGGGTTCCTCCGTTAATGCGACTGATCATCCTCGGCCCGCCCGGCGCCGGTAAAGGCACGCAGGCCGCCCGGATCGCCGAGCGCCTCGGCATCCCGGCCATCTCGACCGGCGACATCTTCCGCGCCAACATCAAGGACCAGACCCCGCTCGGCGTCAAGGTCCACGAGATCATCACGTCCGGCGGCTACGTCTCCGACGACATCACCAACGAGATCGTCGAGGACCGGCTCACCTGGGACGACGCCGCCCACGGCTTCCTCCTCGACGGCTACCCGCGCACCGCGGGCCAGGTCGACGCGCTCGACGAGATGCTGTCGCGGCACGGGCACGCGCTCGACGCGGTCCTCGAGCTCGAGGTCGACGAGGACGCCATCGTCGAGCGACTGCTCAAGCGCGCCGAGACCGAGGGTCGCGCCGACGACACCGAGGACGTCATCCGCGAGCGCCAGGCGATCTACCGCAAGGAGACCGCGCCCC
Source organism: Terrabacter sp. Soil811 (assembly GCF_001429655.1). Lineage (NCBI taxonomy): Bacteria > Bacillati > Actinomycetota > Actinomycetes > Micrococcales > Intrasporangiaceae > Terrabacter > Terrabacter sp. Soil811. The sequence goes on along the minus strand of NZ_LMSX01000001.1, from coordinate 630,147 downwards.
TCGCGGAGCACTACGAGGTCGCCGGCCTCCTCGTCAAGGTCGACGGCATGGGTGCCGTCGACGACGTCACCGACCGTGTCATCGCGGCCCTGCCGCAGCACGCCTGAGCACACCGCAGCGACGCCGCCGTCAGGCGTCGTCGGGTGTCGTCACCGACAAGGACCACCGATGTTCGGACGCCGGAACCGGCTCCAGGGCCGCACCGACGAGCAGCTCCGCCTCATGCGTGAGGCCGGCCTGCTCGTCGGGCGCACGCTCGAGCTGCTCGCGAGCGAGCTGCGTCCGGGCCTGACGACGCTCGAGCTGGACCGCCTCGCGGAGGACTTCATCCGCAGCAACGGCGGCATCCCCAACTTCCAGCTCGTCCCCGGCTACAGCCACACGCTGTGCACGAGCGTCAACGACGAGGTCGTCCACGGCATCCCGGGTCCGCGCGTCCTCGAGGCCGGCGACATCGTCTCGGTCGACTGCGGCGCCGAGGTCAAGGGCTGGAACGGCGATGCGGCCTTCACCGCCGTCGTCGGCGGGCGCGAGGCGGGTCGTCCCGAGGACCTCGCCCTCATCGACGCCACCGAGGCCAGCCTCTACGCCGGGATCGCCGCGATGCAGGTCGGCGGTCGTCTCTACGCCGTCGGTGACGCCGTCGAGGCGAGCATCGAGGCTGCCGCCGAGCGCGACGGTCGCACCTACGGCGTCATCGACGAGTACGTCGGCCACGGCATCGGCACCCAGATGCACATGGATCCCCAGATCCCGAACTACGCGGTGCGCGAGACGGGCCCCAAGCTCGTCGACGGCTTCACCGGTGCCATCGAGCCGATGGTCACCCTCGGCGGCATCGACACCAAGGTGCTCGCCGACGACTGGACCGTGGTGACGCTCGACGGCACGCGGGCCGCGCACTGGGAGCACTCGGTCGCCGTCCGCGACGACGGCCTGTGGATCCTCACGGCCGTCGACGGTGGCCAGGCTGCCCTCGCGGCCGCCGGGGCGGCATACGCCCCCCTCGACGTCACCGCCTGACCGCGCGCGACTCGGGGCCGTCACCGACCCACCTACGGGCTCCGGACGCGTAGCCTCACGCTCGTGAGCCTTCCCCGCAGCACCCCGTCGGCGCAGGGCGTCGACGCCGCCGGCATCCACGCGTTCGTCGACGCCGCCGAGCGTGACCACCTCGGGCTGCACAGCCTCATGGTCGTGCGTCACGGACACGTCGTCGCGGAGGGCTGGTGGAGGCCGTATGCCGCCGGCCGCGTCCACCTCGCGTACTCCCTCTCGAAGACGGTGACGGCCACGGCCGTCGGCTTCCTCGTGCAGGAGGGGCGCCTGTCGCTCGACGACCGGGTCCTCGACCACTTCCCCGAGCTCGACCGCGCCCTGGTGGCCGACGGCTGGGAGGACGTGCGGATCACGCACTGCCTCTCGATGACCGTCGGGCACGAGGAGGATGCGTGGGCACACGTCTTCGACCGGCTGAGCGGCAGCGAGGGCGGCGACGGCGACGACTGGGTCCCGCGCGTCTTCGCGACCCGGCCGACCCGGCAGCCGGGGACGGTCTTCGCCTACAACCAGGTGGCGACCTACCTGCTCGCCGTCATCGTGCGGCGTGTCGTCGGGGTCAGCCTGGTCGAGATGCTGCGACCGCGGCTGCTCGCGCCCCTCGGGCTGCCCGACATCCCCTGGCACCGCGACCCGCTCGGGCGCGAGCTCGGGTTCACCGGGTCGCACCTGACCACCGAGGCCATCGCCTCCATCGCCCAGCTCTACCTCGACCGCGGCCGGTGGGAGGGGCGCCAGCTGCTGGCCGAGGCGTGGGTCGCCGAGGCCACCCGGGGGTTCGGACCGGTCAGCGAGGACCCCGACGCGGACGACGACTGGCGCCGCGGCTACGGCTACTCGTTCTGGATGCAGCGCCACGGCTACCGCGGCGACGGTGCCTACGGCCAGTTCCTCGTCGTGCTGCCCGAGCACGACACGGTCGTGGCGATCACCGCCGAGCAGTCGCGCATGCAGTCCACCCTCGACGGGCTGTGGGCCCACGTCGTGCCGGCCATCGGCGGGAGCGGTTCCGCCGACTCCGACCGTGCCCTCACCGAGCGCCTCGCCGGTCTCGAGATCCCCGCGATGTCCGGGGACGCGCTCGGTCCGGAGTACGCCGAGTTCACCCGCTCGGAGGGCTCCGACCTGTCGGCCGACTACACCGCCGTCTCCGTGACGCGCGACGGCCCCGACGTCGTGCTCGGGCTCAGCCGGCGCGGTGAGTGGCTGCGCGTCCCTGTGGGGCGAGGGCTGTGGCGTGAGGGGGAGCTCGTGGCCGCGGGCGCGACCCTGCCGGTCGTCTCGAGTGGCGGCTGGGTCGACGAGGACACCTTCCGCGCGGAGGTCATCGCCGTCGAGACGCCCCACCGCTTCCGCATCGAGGCGCGGCTGCGCGGCGCCGACGCCGATCTGACCTGGCGGATGGTGCCGCTCACCGGCAACGACCCGCTGTGGCTGGCGACGCGCTGGTCGTACGCCTGAGGCGGGCCCGCGCCGTCATGGGCCGGTCGGGCGCCCGTCCCGGGCCGCTCGAAGGACCCACGGACGGACCCACGGACGGACCCTCGACGGGAGCCTGACGGCTGTCGGTGCCCGGGTGGACAATCAGAGGTGCTGCGTCAGGCAGCGGAAGGGGGCCATCGTGGCCGGTGAGGACAGCACCACCGACGTGACCGGACGCGACGCGACGGGAGAGGTCGTGGCGCCCAGGGCCGCCCCCGTGGCGCCGCTGGGCGGGGTGCCCGACGGGCACAACCCGTGGCCGGCCCTCTGGGCGATGGTCATCGGGTTCTTCATGATCCTCGTCGACTCCACCATCGTGTCGGTGGCGACCCCCGCGATCCTCAGGGGACTCGACACCGACGTCAACAGCGTCATCTGGGTCACGAGCGCCTACCTGCTCGCCTACGCCACGCCGCTGCTCATCACCGGCCGGCTGGGCGACCGCTACGGACCGAAGAACCTCTACCTCGTCGGGCTGACGGTCTTCACGCTCGCTTCCCTGTGGTGCGGGCTCACCGGCACGATCACCGGGCTCATCCTCGCCCGCGTCGTGCAGGGACTCGGCGCCTCGATGCTGACGCCGCAGACGATGGCCGTCATCACCCGCACGTTCCCCGCGGCCTCCCGCGGTCAGGCCATGGCGCTGTGGGGTGCCACGGCCGGCGTGGCGATCCTCGTGGGTCCCGTCGTCGGCGGCCTGCTCGTCGACGGTCCGGGGTGGGAGTGGATCTTCTTCATCAACGTGCCCGTCGGTGTCGTCGCCTTCGCGCTCGCCGCCCGGCTCGTGCCGCGGCTCGAGACGCACAGCCACAGCTTCGACTGGATCGGCGTCGCGCTCTCGGCGGTCGGGATGTTCCTCGTCGTGTTCGGCGTCCAGGAGGGCGAGACCTACGACTGGGGGACCATCTCCGGGTTCGTCTCCGTGCCGCTCCTCATCGGCGTCGGCCTGCTCGTGCTCGGCGTCTTCATCTGGTGGCAGGCGCACAACACCCGCGAGCCGCTGTTGCCGCTGCGCCTCTTCGACGACCGCAACTTCTCGCTCGCCAACGTCGCGATCACGACCATCGGCTTCTCCATCACGGCGATGGGCTTCCCCCTCATGCTCTACGCCCAGGCGGTGCGCGGGATGTCGCCGACCGCCTCGGCGCTCCTGCTCGCGCCGATGGCCGTCATCTCGGGTGGCTTGGCCCCCGTGTCCGGCCGGCTCGCCGACCGGGTCCACCCGCGCGGCATCACCGCGGCCGGGATCGGCCTCACGGCACTGTCGCTGCTCTGGCTCGCCCTCGTCATGCACCCCGAGACCGAGACGTGGGTGCTGCTCCTGCCCATGGCCCTCATGGGAGTCGGCAACGCCTTCATGTGGGGCCCGCTCGGCGCGACCGCCACCCGCAACCTGCCGCTGTCGTCGGCCGGTGCCGGGTCGGGCGTCTACAACACGACCCGCCAGGTCGGTGCGGTCCTCGGCAGCGCAGCCATCGCGGCCCTCATCGAGGCCCGGCTCGCCGCCGACCTGCCGGGGATCTCCGGCCAGCTCGGCGGACTGCAGGGGTCCGGGGCGACGATGCCGGCGCAGGTCGCGAGCGGCTTCGCCGATGCGATGGCCGAGTCGATGATGCTGCCCGCTGCGGTCCTGCTCATCGGCGTCGTCGCCGTCCTCTTCTTCGAGCGACCCGCGATCAACCGGGCCTGAGGAAGGCACGAGGCGCCGTCGACCCGGGCCGGCACGGCGCGGCGGTCGCCGGCCTACCGCCCAGCGGCGAGCGCTCTAGCGGCCGAGGCCCCCGGGCGTGCCGCCGACGTGGACGACCATCCGCTCGGCGACGACGCGCGCGTTCGCCCGGAGCACGTCGAGGGGGACCCGGGGGAGGTTCTCCTCCCAGTCGATGAGGGGTGACCCGCGGAACTGGAGCATGCGCGCGGGACGGCCGAGGAAGAACAGGTGCAGGTGCGCGCCGCCGTCGCCGTACTTCGCCAGCTGGACCCGGCCGACGCTCGGCACGTGCTCGACGGCGTCGGAGACCGCCACGACGAGCTGGCCCATCTCGGCGGCGAGGTCGCCCGGCAGGGAGGGCAGGTCGTGGTGCGCGAGCGGCATGAGCATGAGCATCACCGGCAGGCCGGTATCGACGGAGAGGGTGAGGCGCCAGCGGGCGTTCGACCAGACGAGCCGGTCGTCGGCGTCCCCGAAGCCGTCGGCGCACCAGCAGTCGCGGGCCTGCTCGCCCCGCCGGGCCGGCTCCTCGTCGGCCGGAGGCTGCACCGGCTTGAGGCGCAGGCCCTCGATCTCGTAGGGGTAGATGTCCCAGCCGGGCATCTCCTCGACGGCGACGGGAAGACGACCGTCCGCGCCGGCCGCGGCCGCGATGCGTGCGTAGTAGTCCTCCACGCTCTCCGCGGCCGACGGGGGCGCCGTGACCGCGTCCGTGCGGTCAGGCGGCGTCTCCTGAGCCGGTGACGGCGTGGAGGTGGCGGGTGGGACGGTGGCGTCAGCGCCGGGCTCGGTCACCCGGCCAGTATGCCGCTCCCACCCGCCGGCTCCCGGCTACTTCGAGGGCTGAGGCGTCGAGCAGCCGATGCGCGGGTCGAGCCCGATGTAGTTGAGCGGTCCGGCGACGATCGTCACGGCCGTCGTGGCCAGCCGGCTGCAGCTGGGGTCGGACGAGCCGAAGTAGCCGCGCTGGAAGGCGGCGAAGACGCCGATGAGGAGCCAGAGCAGCACGACGACGGTGGAGGTCTGCGTGCGCGTGCGGGTGCGAGCGCTCATGGTGGCCTTTCGTGGAGGGTCGTCACGACGACGACCGTGGAGGGGTCGCCCACCCATACCCGGGCGACCGGGGGTGGCGAACCCGCCCGTGGCGGCGACGGTGGTGCGACCATGGCCGGGTGGGAACGATCGGCGACTACCTCGGCGGACTCGAGCCGGCCCAGCGCGCAGCCCTCCAGCACGTCGTCGACGTCGCGCGTCGCGTGGCACCCGAGGCGGACGAGGGCACGAGCTACGGGATGCCGGCGCTGCGCCTCGCCGGCCGCCCGCTCCTCGGGATCACGGCGGCGGCCAAGCACCTCTCGGTCTTCCCGTTCAGCCCGGCCGTCGTCGAAGCCGTCGCGCCCGACCTCACGGGGCACTCCCTGAGCAAGGGCACGATCCGTTTCGCCGTCGACCAGCCGATCCCCGACGAGGTCATCGAGCGCATCGTCACCCTGCGCCGGGCCGAGCTCGAGGGCTGAGCGTCGCGGCAGCGTCCGAGGCGTGGTCGGGGGCAGCCACCGGTCCGTGGACCGCGAACGGACTGCCCGTGACGTGGGCCCAGTAGCGGTCCCCGAACGACCAGTGCCACCACTCGGTCGGGTAGTTGACGAGGCCCGCCGGGCCCAGGGCGCAGGCGAGCACGCGCCGCAGGTGGCGTGCCTCGTCGTCGAGACCCGGGGCGTCGAAGTAGCACGCCCCGCCGCTCTCCTCGGGGGTCGCGTCGACGGGGCAACCGAGGTCGAGCCGGCGCCCGTCGTCGTCGCAGAGCGTCAGGTCGACGGCGGCCCCGCTGACATGCGGGGCCGTGGCCGGTGGGGCCACGAACCGGCTCGCCAGCCGGTCGAGGGCGTGAGCGTCGAGCCCGGGCTGCTCGGTCGCGAGGCGCGCCCGGTAGGCGGCGTGGATCATCCGCTGGGTGTCCAGCGGACGAAGTCCCTCGACGACGAGCAGGTGCAGGTCGTCGGGGAGCAGGGCCCCGGCCTCGCCGAGACGGTCGGCGAGCGTGCGTCGGACCAGCCGGTGCGGTCCGGGCGGGGGCGCGGTCGCCCGGTCCGGTGCAGAGCCCGGCAGACCGAGACCTGGTGGTGGTGGCGGGGGCTGGTGCTCGACCCGCACCCCGACGCTCGCGAGGTCGACCAGCGGGGATCCGTCCTCGACGACGGGGATGGAGCTGACCCGTGGGTCGGCGAGCAGCAGCGGGCTCGTGGAGCTGCCCATCGACGTCCGGCTCGGCGACGCGCTCATCCGACGACCACACCACGGGGCGCGTCGACCGGCCGGCCGGCGGCGGTGCGCACGAGGACGTCGACGAGCGCCGGGTAGGTCAGACCGGCGGCGGCCCACATCCGCGGGAACTGCGACGCCGGGGTGAAACCGGGGAAGGTGTTGACCTCGTTGAGCACCGGCCCGTCCGGTCCCACGAGGAAGTCGACACGGGCGAGACCGCGACACCCGAGCGCCCGGTACGCCGTCGTCGCCAACTCACCGAGGCGCGCCGTCTGCTCCGGGGGGAGCGGAGCGGGCACGGTGAACCTCGTCCCGGCCCCGGCGTACTTGGCGGCCTCGGTGAAGAACGGCTCGTCGGGGTCGCTCTCGACGAGCAGGGCGGGCCCGCACCGCACCTGCCCGTCGGGCAGCTCGAGCAACGGCACGTCGACCTCGAGGCCGGCCACCTCTGCCTCGACGAGGACTCCGTCCGTCCCGTGCTCGAGAGCGGTCGAGAGCGCCCGCGACAGGGCGTCCGACAGACCGCCGCCCGGCAGGGCGCCCGACAGAGCGCCCGGCAGAGCACCCGACGGGGCCCCGGGCGTCCGGCGGCGACCGCCGTCGGCGCTCGCGTCGACCCTGGTGACCCCCACGCTCGACCCCCCGTGCACCGGCTTGACGAACAGCGGGCCGCGCAGCCCGGCCCCGAGCACGTCGTCGACGAGGCGCTGGAGCTCGGCGGCCGAGCGCGTTGCGGCGACCGCCCGCTCCGAGGGGACGAACAGTCCCGGCGCGACCGCCACCCCGGCGGCGGCCACGACGAGCTTCGTCAGCTGCTTGTCCAGGCACACGGCGCTCGCCGCGACGGGCGAGCCGACGTAGGGCACCCCGAGGATCTCGAGGAACCCCTGCACCGTTCCGTCCTCGCCGAGCACCCCGTGCAGCGCGGGCACCGCCACGTCACAGCCCAGCAGGGTCTCGGCGGCGTGCCGCACGCCCGAGCCGGTGCCGGTCCGCCACTCGCCCGACCGCTCGAGGAGGACGGGAACGACGTCGTGGCCGGCGCTGCGCAGGCCGGCGATGATCCCTTGACCGCTCGCGACGGACACGTCGTGCTCGGTGCTCGTGCCTCCGTGGATGACCGCGACCCTCATCGTTCCTCCGTTCCGACGCCGGGCACCTGGATGCCCCGGGCGAGCCCGACATGCCGGCGCTCGACGCGTGCGCCGATGCCCGTGTAGATCTCGTGCTCGTTGGTGCCGGCCCAGCGCGCCCAGTCGCGGGCGGTCGGCTCGCCGCACTCGCCCGCTCCGAGGACGAGCACCTCGGCGCCGACCGGGACCGGCTCCGGGCCCACGTCGACGACGACCTGGTCCATGCAGACCCGGCCGATGAGCGGGGCCCGTCGCCCGCCGACCCACACGCTCGCCCGGCCCGTCGCGGCGCGTGGCAGCCCGTCGGCGTAGCCGAGCGGGACGAGCGCCAGATGGGTGTCGCGCGTCGTGCGGCCGACGTGGTCGTAGCCGACCCCGCGACCCGTCGCGACACGACGCACCTGCACGACCCGGGTGCGCAGGGTCAGCGCTGGGCTCAGTCCGTCGCCGATCCCGTAGATCCCGGCTCCGACCCGGACGAGGTCGTATGCCGTGTGGCGTGAGTTTGCCTGCACTGCAGCGGTGTTCGCGAGGTGGACGACCTCGGGGCGCAGTCCGGCGGCACGGGCGAGGTCGACGCCGACGCGGAACATGAGCAGCTGGCGGTGGGTCGCCACCGCGTCCGGCTCGCCGCCGTGCGACAGGTGGGACCACAGGCCGACCACCCGGACCCGACCGGCCGACTCCAGTGCCGCGGCGGCCGACACGAGCCCGGCCCAGTCCTCGCCGGGGCAGCCGCTGCGGTGCAGGCCGGTGTCGAGCTTGAGGTGGAGGCGGGGGCGTCCCGTCGCGCGGGCGACCGCTGCGAGGTCACCGGGGCTGCTCACCGAGAGGTCCACGTCTGCGGCGACCGCCTCCTCGGCGCGGGACGGCTCGAAGAGCCACGCGAGGACCGGAGCCGTGATGCCGACCCGACGCAGCTCGAGCGCCTCGCCGACGCGGGTCACCCCGAGCCAGGACGCGCCGGCGGCGAGGCAGGTGCGGGCGACCGGCACGGCACCGTGCCCGAACGCGTCGGCCTTGACGACGGCCATGAGCCGGGTGCCGGCGGTCGCGCGGAGGGCGCGGACGTTCGCCGCGATCGCCCCGTGGTCGACGACGGCCTCGGCGAGCTCGCCGGCCAGCGAGGTGGGCCCCGGGGGTGCGAGCGCGGCGGTGGCCGACGGGTCTGTCTCGATCATGACTCGACGCTAGGAGCGCGAGCCCGAGGCCCGCATCGGGCCGTGGACCGAGCTCGGCATCCTCCTCAGGGAGGAGCGCGGCGCAGCCCGGGTGGAGAACGCGGCTGTGGACGCGCCCTCGCCCGGCTCAGGACAGCGCCACGGCGCCCGTCTGGTAGGCCAGCACGACGAGCGCGACGCGGTCGCGGACACCGGTCTTGGCCAGGATGTGGCCGACGTGCGTCTTGACCGTCGTCTCGGACACGAAGAGCGCCTCGGCGATCTCGGAGTTCGTCAGGCCGTTGGCGATGGCCACCCAGACCTCGCGCTCCCGGTCGGTCAGGGCCGTCGTGCGGTCGATGAGGGCCGGCGCCACGGGAGCGCTCCGGACATACGTCTCGACGAGCCGGCGCGTCGTCGACGGCGCGATGACGGCGTCGCCGGCGTGCACCGTCCGGATCGCCGCGAGGAGGTCCTCGGGTGGCGCGTCCTTGAGGAGGAAGCCGGAGGCGCCGGCACGCAGGGCCGTGAAGGCATACTCGTCGAGGTCGAAGGTGGTCAGCACGAGAACTCTTGTGGCGCAGTCGCGTTCGACGATCAGGCGGGTGGCCTCGATGCCGTCCATCCGTGGCATCCGGACGTCCATGAGGACGACGTCCACCGGCACCGTCGAGAGGGTGTCGAGGCACTGTTGCCCGTCGGCGCACTCGGCGACCACGACGAGGTCGGGCTGCGAGCGCACGAGCATGGCGAAGCCCGCCCGCACCAGCGCCTGGTCGTCGACGATCATGACGCGGATCACGGCGCGACCTCGATGGGTCGGGTCGCCCCGGCCGCGAGACGGGGCAGTGTCGCCACGACGCGGTAGCCCCCGCGAGGATCAGGTCCGGTGACGAGCGAGCCGCCGAGCACCTCGACCCGCTCGGCCATGCCACGCAGGCCGTGGCCCACACCGCCGTCGACGTGGCTCCCGCCGTCGCCGTCGTCGACGACCTCGACGACGACGCGGCTCGGTCCGACCGTCACGCTGACCCAGGCCGTCGCGTCCTCGCCGGCGTGCTTCATGACGTTCGTCAGGGCCTCCTGGACGATCCGGTATGCCGTCAGCCCGGTCGCGGCGTCACCCTCGGTCGCGTCGTGGGGCAGCAGCTCGCCCTCCTGGCGCAGGTGCACGACCCTCCCGCCCGCGGTGAGGCCCGCCACGAGCGTCTCGATGTCGGCCAGTCCCGGCTGCGGCGCCTCCGGGACGCCGGTCGTGTCGTCGCGGAGCACGCCCAGCAGCCGCCGCATCTCGGCCAGCGAGGCCCGCCCGGTCGCGGCGATCGTCGCGAGCGCGGTCGTCGCGGCGTCCGGGTCGGAGGCGGCCGCGAAACGCGCACCGTCGGCCTGCACGATCATGACCGAGAGTCCGTGCGCCACGACGTCGTGCATCTCGCGGGCGATCCGCTGCCGGTCGGCCAGGCCGTCAGCGCGGCTCACGGCAGCGCGCTCGGCCTGTTCGTGGGCGGCCGCGTCGGCCGCGTGCGACGCGGACTCGTCCTGGAGCGCGGCCCGCTCCCGGGCGGCGCGCACCTGGTCGGCCACGGCCCAGGTGAGCACGACGACGGCGGCACTGTTGAAGAGGAAGACCGCGACCCGGTCGGACAGGAAGGTCTCGAGCGGCGGGAGGAGGTAGCCGAAGCGGAGGAGGAGCAGCACGGTGGCGAGGCCGATCGAGCCGAGCGCCGCCGCGAGGGCCCACAGCCCGCCGCGCCGGTCGGTCCAGAGGGTGACGCCGAAGAGCGCGACCAGGGCCATGAGCACCGTCGGCAGCCCGAGCATGGCCCCGACGGCGTACAGCAGGTAGGCGAGCACCCCGCACGCCGCGAACGTCGCGCGCGGGAAGCGGGGGAGCAGGAGCAGGGCGAGGGCGCCGAGCCCGATGCCGACGTAGCCGAGGACCGCAGGCTGGTCCCGCACGTTGACCCACCAGGCGCTGCGGCCCAGCCCGGCGGCGACCGTGATCGACGTGACGAAGTAGAGCAAGGCGATGATCGCCCCGACGCGGTCGACTAGCGGCCGGGCCGCCCCGCCGGGTGCGGCCGGCGCAGCGGGAGCCTGGGGTGCGGGCCGGACGGTCACGCGAGCACGCTACCCAAGGCGACGGCATACGGGATCCTCCCGTGGGAGGACCTTCCGCGGGGCCCCCCACGGGGGATGGTTCGGGCGGGGTCGTCGCCTCCGGCCACGATTTCGGGGAACGGGCCCCCGTGGCGTAGTCTTGTGCGTTGGGTGTCGTGTGCCTCGGCGCCTGAGTTCTCGCTGTGCGACGAGCACGGCACCCAGGCACGTCCCAAAGGCCGGTTCAGTCCGGGTCGGCCACCAACAGATAGACGGAGGATATGGCCAAGAAGGACGGTGTCATCGAGATCGAGGGCACGATCGTCGAGGCTCTCCCGAACGCGATGTTCCGGGTGGAGCTCTCCAACGGTCACAAGGTGCTCGCACACATCTCGGGCAAGATGCGACAGCACTACATCAGGATCCTCCCGGAGGACCGTGTGGTGGTCGAGCTCTCGCCCTATGACCTGACCCGCGGTCGGATCGTCTTCCGCTACCGCTGAGCACCAGGGTCGGCCGCGACCGGTCCGCGAGAGCGGGCATGTCAGGCCGGGACGAGTGCGAGGCACCAACTCCCGATTACACAACCAAGCACCTGATCGTCACGTGCCCTCCGGGGCCCGCGATGGCAGGCGCGCGATCTGAAGACAGCAGGCAGATGAAGGTTCAGCCGAGCGTCAAGAAGATCTGCGACAAGTGCAAGGTGATCCGCCGCAACGGTCGGGTCATGGTGATCTGCGAGAACCTGCGCCACAAGCAGCGCCAGGGCTGAGCAGAAACACCACCCTCGCCGTCGACAGAACTTCGACAGCACGCAAGACAAGTGAATGAAAGCAGCACCCGGCCCCTGATGACCGACCGTCGTGTCGGCGCAGGACGTCACCCCCGGCACGGAGGCCGGGGACCGGTGGCCCGTCCTTCTGAGTGGCGGACCGTGACCCCGGATCGGTGCCTTGCTCCAGACCTCCGCGTCACAGAAATCAGGAGACAACCCAACATGGCTCGTCTTGTTGGAGTCGACCTTCCGCGCGAGAAGCGCGTCGAGGTCGCCCTGACCTACATCTTCGGTGTGGGTCGCACCCGTTCCAAGGAGGCGCTGGTTGCCACCGGCGTCGACCCCAACACCCGCGTCAAGGACCTCGGTGAGACCGAGCTCGTTGCGCTTCGTGACTTCCTCGAGGGCAACTACCGCCTCGAGGGTGACCTTCGCCGTGAGGTGCAGGCCGACATCCGCCGCAAGGTCGAGATCGGCTCCTACGAAGGTCTCCGTCACCGTCGTGGTCTGCCCGTGCGCGGTCAGCGCACCAAGACCAACGCGCGCACCCGCAAGGGCCCGAAGCGCACCGTGGCCGGCAAGAAGAAGGCCAAGTGACGCTGATCGCCTCGCGATCACGTCTCACCGACATTCAGTTCTGACGTAGGAGAAAAATGCCTCCCAAGGCTCGTGTGACGAAGGTTCGTCGCAAGGAGAAGAAGAACGTCGCCCACGGGCACGCTCACATCAAGAGCACGTTCAACAACACGATCATCTCGATCACGGACCCCACCGGCGCCGTGATCGCGTGGGCCTCTGCCGGCCAGGTCGGCTTCAAGGGCTCGCGCAAGTCCACCCCGTTCGCCGCCCAGATGGCCGCCGAGGCTGCTGCCCGCCGCGCCATGGAGCACGGCATGCGCAAGGTCGACGTCTTCGTCAAGGGCCCGGGCTCGGGCCGCGAGACGGCGATCCGTTCGCTCACCGCCACCGGCCTGGAGGTCGGCGCGATCAGCGACGTCACGCCCACGCCGCACAACGGTGTCCGCCCGCCCAAGCGCCGTCGCGTCTGATCCGGCCTGAGCGAGAGAGAGAACTAGAAACATGGCTCGTTACACCGGCCCGATCACCAAGAAGTCCCGCCGCCTCAAGATGGACCTCGTCGGCGGCGACAAGAACTTCGAGCTCCGTCCCTTCCCGCCCGGCCAGCACGGCCGTCGCCGGATCCAGGAGAAGGAGTACCTCACCCAGCTCCAGGAGAAGCAGCGCGCCCGCTTCCAGTACGGCGTCATGGAGAAGCAGTTCGTCCGCTACTACAAGGAAGCGGCGAAGCGCCCCGGCAAGACCGGTGAGAACCTCCTCCAGATCCTCGAGTCGCGTCTGGACAACGTGGTCTACCGCGCTGGCCTGGCCCGCACGCGTCGCCACGCCCGCCAGCTCGTGACGCACGGTCACTTCGAGGTCAACGGCGTGCGCGTCGACGTCCCGAGCTACCGCGTCGAGCAGTACGACATCATCACGGTCCGCAAGCAGTCCGTCGAGAGCTTCCCGTTCGAGCTGGCCCGCCAGACGTTCGGCGAGCGTCCCGTCCCGGCGTGGATGCAGGTCGTCGACGGCTCGCTGCAGATCCTCATCCACCAGCTCCCGGTGCGTGCGCAGATCGACTCGCAGCTCACCGAGCAGCTGATCGTCGAGCTCTACTCGAAGAACTGATCAAGGCCCCGTATGCCGTGAAGCCCGCTTCACGGCATACGGGGACCCTTGTGCCTGGGGTCGCGCTCGCAGACAGAGCCGAGCCGGCCCGCCCGGATCACGACCGGGCAGTTTCACGAGGCGTCATATTGCGGTCGCCCGTGGGAAGGAAATGAACAGTGCTCATCGCACAGCGTCCCGTGCTCTCCGAAGAGGTCGTGGTCGAGAACCGCAGCCGCTTCACCATCGAGCCGCTCGAGCCCGGCTTCGGCTACACGCTCGGCAACTCCCTCCGTCGCACCCTGCTCTCGAGCATCCCGGGCGCGGCGGTCACCTCCATCCGCATCGACGGCGTGCTCCACGAGTTCACGACCGTTCCGGGCGTGAAGGAGGACGTCACCGAGATGATCCTCAACATCAAGGGCCTCGTCGTCTCCTCGGAGCACGACGAGCCGGTCGTCATGTACCTGCGCAAGCAGGGTCCGGGTGCGGTCACCGCCGCCGACATCACGCCTCCGGCTGGTGTCGAGGTGCACAACCCCGACCTGCACATCGCGACGCTCAACGACAAGGGCAAGCTCGAGATGGAGCTGACCGTGGAGCGTGGCCGTGGCTACGTCTCGGCGCAGCAGAACAAGTCCGGTGACCAGGAGATCGGCCGCATCCCGGTCGACTCGATCTACAGCCCGGTGCTCACCGTGACCTACAAGGTCGAGGCGACCCGTGTCGAGCAGCGCACCGACTTCGACAAGCTCATCGTCGACGTCGAGACGAAGAACTCGATGACCCCGCGTGACGCCATGGCCTCGGCCGGCAAGACGCTGGTCGAGCTCTTCGGTCTGGCTCGCGAGCTCAACGTCGAGGCCGAGGGCATCGACATGGGCCCGTCGCCGACGGACGCCGCGCTCGCCGCCGACCTCGCCCTGCCGATCGAGGACCTCGACCTCACCGTTCGTTCCTACAACTGCCTCAAGCGCGAGGGCATCCACACCGTGGGTGAGCTCGTGGGCCGCAGCGAGGCCGACCTGCTCGACATCCGCAACTTCGGTGCGAAGTCGATCGACGAGGTCAAGGCCAAGCTCGTCGGCATGGGTCTGGCCCTCAAGGACAGCCCGCCCGGGTTCGACCCGTCTGCCCTCGTCGACGGCTACGGCGAGGACGACTACAGCGACGACGACGACCAGTCGTTCGTCGAGGACGAGCGTCTCTGACCAACCGCTTCTTGACCGAGCCCTCGGCGAACTGCTCGAGAACGGCCTGGTCGGACTTCTAGGAGAAACGAAATGCCCACCCCCACCAAGGGTCCCCGCGTCGGTGGCGGCCCCGCCCACGAGCGGCTGATCCTGGCCAACCTCGCGACGTCGCTCTTCGAGCACGACAAGATCACGACGACCGCGGCCAAGGCCAAGCGTCTGCGCCCGCTCGCCGAGCGTCTCATCACGTTCGCCAAGCGCGGCGACCTGCACGCCCGTCGCCGCGTCCTCACGGTCGTGCGCGACAAGGGTGTCGTCCACCGCCTGTTCGCCGAGATCGCCCCTGACATGGCGGCCCGCGACGGTGGCTACACCCGCATCACGAAGATCGCCGCCCGCAAGGGCGACAACGCCCCCATGGTCGTCATCGAGCTCGTCCGCGAGCCGCTGTCGGCCAAGAAGGCGACGGTCAAGGAGGCCGAGGCTGCCACGAAGCGCGCTGCGAAGCAGAGCGAGTCGAAGCAGGCGGCTGCCGAGACGAAGGCCGCCGAGGACGCCGAGAAGGCCGAGGCCACCGAGGCTGCTGTGGAGCTGCCGAAGGGCGCCGTCGCCGCGAACGAGGACGGCTCGTCGCCCGAGGACGGCTACACCGTCAAGGGCAACGCCGACTCCGGCAAGTACCACGAGGCCGACGGTCAGTGGTACGACCAGACGATCGCCGAGTTCTGGTTCAAGTCCGCCGAGGACGCCGAGGCCGCCGGCTTCACGAAGGCCGGCTCCGGCTCCTGAGCCACCTGAGCCACCTGAGCCACCCAGAGTGACCTCGCGCTCCGGCGCGACGAGAAGGGCCCCGCACCAGTGGTGCGGGGCCCTTCTCGTTCACCACCGGTGGGCGACGTCGACGACGAGACGGCGGCCACCGTCGGCGTCGGTCAGGACGAAGGCGCGCATCGGCAGCCGCGCCCGCACGCCGAGCCCGTAGTCGGTGTAGCCCTCGAAGCTGCCGACGCCCCGCAGCTGCCGGAAGGTGGTCCATCCGGAGAAGGTCGTCGTGGTCCGGCCGAGGACCGACGGCGCGTCGACGGTGACCTGGATCCTCGCGCCACCGCTCACGGGGACGGGGAGGCCGCTGCCCGGCGCGGTGACGGCGCCGACGTAGCGGACGTCGTAGCCGAGGGTGCCACGGCCATGGGCGAGGTCGATGACGAGCCGGTCGTAGCAGGCGTGCCGGCCAGCCAGGACCGCTGTGACGGCGCCGGTCCAGAGCTGGGTGGGGCTCGTCGCCTTCGCACCGGATCCCCACGTGATGCCGCAGGACGGCGCGGTCGAGGCGGTCGCGGGGGTGATGGTGCCGGCGGACGCGACCGGGGCGGTGAGTGCGGCCGCGCACGCGGCGACGAGGATGCGGCGGGTGACGGTGTGCATGGAGGTTCCCCCTTCTGGCGGGCCCGGACCGGGTCGTCCGGTGTCCCACTCATAGGACGTGCAGGGCCCCGGCGCGGTTGACGGGCGCTGGTCACGGGCCCATCGGATCCCGTTAGGCTCGGGCGCCATGAGCGAGTCGAGTGGGTCCACGCTGCGCGTGCGCCTCGACCTGGCCTATGACGGGACAGCCTTCTCGGGGTGGGCCGCCCAGCCGGCGCTGCGCACGGTGCAGGGCGAGCTGACCGCTGCCCTGTCGACGGTGCTGCGCAGCCCCGAGCCCGTCCGGGTCACCGTGGCCGGCCGCACCGATGCCGGCGTCCACGCGCGCGGTCAGGTCGCCCACATCGACCTCGACGCCCACGCCTGGGCTGCCCTGCCGGGTCGCTCCGACCGGGAGCCGGGGGTCGCCCTCGTCAGTCGTCTCGGGGGCCTGCTGGGCACGGACGTCGTCGTGCGCCGTGCGGTGGTGGCCCCCCTTGGCTTCGACGCACGTTTCTCAGCCGTCGAGCGGCGCTACCTCTACCGCCTCGCCGACCCCGACGCGGACCGTGACCCGCTGCGACGCCACGACACGGTCTGGTGGCGCCGGCCCCTCGACGTTGCGGCCATGGACGAGGCGTCGCGCTCGCTCGTCGGGCTGCGCGACTTCGCGGCGTTCTGCAAGCAGCGGGAGGGTGCGACGACCGTGCGAACGCTGCTCGACTTCTCATGGGTCCGCCTTCCCGACGGCGTGCTCGCCGCCACGGTGCGGGCCGACGCGTTCTGCCACTCGATGGTGCGGTCGCTCGTCGGTGCCGTCGTGCCCGTCGGCGAGGGCCGTCGCGCTGTGGACTGGCCGCGGGCGCTCCGGGACCGGGCCGAGCGCACCGCGGGAATCCACGTCATGCCGCCGCACGGCCTCAGCCTCGAGGAGGTCGTCTACCCGGACGACGACGACCTCGCCGCGCGGGCCGTGGCCACGCGGGCACGCCGTTCTGCCGTCTGAGCGGTGTCTCAGGCCCGAGACCGGACCGGCGGCCACCAGCGACCTGTGGTTGGATCGTCCGCATGAAGGCCCGCCCGACCCGTGTCGTCTCGGTGGGAGTCCTCACCTGCGCCCTGGTGCTCACGGGTTGCTCGAAGGACACCACCGCCTCGCCGCCGGCGAGCAGCCCCGCCTCCGCGTCGGGTGCGACGTCCACGGCGACCGGCTCGGCCACGACGGCAGGTGGCGACGAGGTCCGGGGCCGCTCGGGTGCCTTCACCGTGGTGCCTCCGGAGGGGTGGACCGAGGCGACCGACAAGGCCACCGGCGTGGCCGACATCGACCTCGTGCTCCTCTCGTCCAAGAAGGTCGGTGCCTTCGCCAACAACCTCGTGGTCACCTCGGCCGCCGGCGACCAGTCGGTCCTCGACGACGAGCTGGCCAAGGGGCGCCAGCAGCTCGGGGCCGCCGGACGCACCGTGTCCTCGGCCCCCGGCAAGAGCGTGTCCGGCTCCGCGGCCGCCGGCTTCACGACGACCTTCGAACAGCAGGGCATCAAGGTGCTCGCCCGCTCCTACGGCGTGTCGCGCGGCGGCCGCATCTACCTGCTCACCCTCAGCTCCTCCCAGGCCGACGCGACGCACGCGATGGCCGAGTTCGACGAGCTCCTCTCGACCTGGGCGTGGACGTAGCCCCATGGCGTCTCGCGTGAGGACGTCGGCGGCACTGCTTCCGGCGATCGCCCTGGTCGTGGCCCCGTGCCTCGCCGGCTGCTCCGCCGACCCCGCCCCGGTGGCGCCGACGCCGACCGACGTCGGCGTCGTCCACCTGCCGACGTCCGCGGCGCCGACGACCGACAGCGGCGGCCACCGCATCGAGCCGCTCCCCACCGCGGTCGGCCCCGTGGCGATGACCGAGGACCGTGTCCGCGGCGTGGACTACAGCTACCTCCAGCCCGCCGGGTGGAGCCGGGCCGAGCGCGACCTCGACCCGCCGCCGGACACCCTCGTGCAGCCCGACGACGACGGCGTGCCGGCCTTCATCGCGGTCGAGCGGCCGATCAAGGTGGGCTCGCACTCGCTGGCCGAGGTCGTCGACGGGATCCGTCAGGGCTTCGAGGCCAAGGGCCTGACGCCCATGGCGGCCCCCGAGCGTGAGATCGCCGGCTACCGGGCGATGGGCATCGTCGTCGACCAGTCGGAGCAGGTGCGCCACGTCTACTACGTCGTCGCCTACACGGAGCAGGCCTTCGCGATCCGGCTCACCTACGACCCTGCCCACCCGGAGGCGCTCGACGTCTACCGCGCCGTGCTCGACTCCTGGGCGTGGGGGTGACGCGTGCGCGACCGGATGCTTAACCGGGTGACGCGGCCACACGGCATACGTCAGGCTTGACCCTCGTGGGCCATGTCGACGTCAACTCCGTCTCGTTCAGCCTGCCTGACGGCAGGCCGCTGCTCAACGACGTCTCCGTGCGGGTCGGGGAGGGCGCCAAGGTCGCGCTCATCGGCCCCAACGGGACCGGGAAGACGACGCTGACGCGGATCATCGCCGGCGACATCGCGGCCCACGAGGGCGCGGTGACGCGCTCGGGCGGTCTGGGCGTCATGCGCCAGTTCATCGGCAAGGTGCGCGACGACACGACCGTGCGCGACCTGCTCGTCTCGGTGGCGCCCGACCGCATCCGCGCCGCCGCCGAGGAGATCGACCGCAGCGAGCTGCTCATGATGGAGCGCGACTCCGAGGACGACCAGATGGCCTATGCCCACGCGCTCGTCGAGTGGGGCGAGGCGGGTGGCTACGAGCAGGAGACGCTCTGGGACCAGTGCACCGTCGCGGCCCTCGGCATCCCGTACGAGCAGGCGCAGTGGCGCACGGTCACGACGCTCTCCGGCGGTGAGCAGAAGCGGCTCGTGCTCGAGGCGCTGCTGCGCGGACCCGAGGAGGTGCTGCTCCTCGACGAGCCCGACAACTACCTCGACGTGCCGACGAAGCGCTGGCTCGAGGAGGCGCTCGTCGCCTCGCCCAAGACGGTGCTCTTCATCAGCCACGACCGCGAGCTGCTCGACCGGGTCGCCACCCGCGTCGCGACGCTCGAGCCCGGAGCCGCCGGCGCCACCCTCTGGGTGCACCCCGGCCGTTTCGCGACCTACGCCCAGGCCCGCACCGACCGCAACGACCGCCTCGAGGAGCTGCGCCGCCGCTGGGACGAGGAGCACGTCAAGCTCAAGACCCTCGTGCAGACGCTCAAGGTCAAGGCCAAGTTCAACGACGGCATGGCCTCGCGCTACCAGGCCGCGCAGACCCGCCTCGCGAAGTTCGAGCAGGCCGGGCCGCCCGAGGAGACGCCGATGACGCAGTCGGTCAAGATGCGCCTCACCGGGGGTCGCACGGCCAAGCGGGCCATCGTCGCGACGGGGCTCGAGCTGACCGGCCTGATGAAGCCCTTCGACCTCGAGGTCTGGTACGGCGAGCGCGTCGCGATCCTCGGCAGCAACGGCTCGGGCAAGTCGCACTTCCTGCGGCTGCTCGCGTGCGGTGGCACCGACCCCGAGCGCGAGCACCAGCCCGTCGGCGACGTGCGGCCGGTGCCCGTGGATCACTCCGGCGTCGTGCGGCTGGGGTCGCGCGTGCGTCCGGGATGGTTCGCGCAGACGCACGAGCACCCCTCGCTCATGGGACGCACGCTGCTCGAGATCCTGCACCGGGGTGACGAGCACCGCGAGGGGCGCCCGCGCGAGCAGGCCGCCCGCGCGCTCGACCGCTACGAGCTGGCGCGCTCGGGCGAGCAGAAGTTCGAGTCGCTGTCGGGCGGGCAGCAGGCCCGCTTCCAGATCCTGCTGCTCGAGCTCTCGGGCGCGACGATGCTGCTGCTCGACGAGCCCACCGACAACCTCGACCTCCAGTCGGCCGAGGCGCTCGAGGAGGGGCTCGACCGCTTCGAGGGGACCGTCGTGGCCGTGACCCACGACCGGTGGTTCGCGCGCGGCTTCGACCGCTTCCTCGTCTTCGGCGCCGACGGCCGCGTCTACGAGTCGACCGAGCCGGTGTGGGACGAGGGGCGGGTCGTCCGGCCGCGGTGACCCCGCCCACACTCCGCACACGTCGGCCGCACGGCCCGGTGCCCGGGGCGGGGGAGCGGAGTAGCGTCGGGGCATGCTGCTGCGAACGCTCGAGACCGGTGTCGTCGGCGCCCCGATGGCGGGAGGCCCGACCTCTCCCGAGCTCGTCGCCGCGGTCGGCGAGGCCGGTGGTCTGGGCTTCCTCGCTGCCGGATACCTCACCGCACCTCAGCTCGCCTCGGCGATCGCCGAGGTGTGGGACGCGAGCTCGCGCCCCTTCGGCGTCAACCTCTTCGTGCCCGCCCAGGCGAACGCGTATGCCGTCGGGCCGGGCGAGCTGACCGGCGCCGAGCGCGCGGACGCAGTGGCCGCCTACCGCGAGACGCTGGGCGACGACGCGCGGTCCGTCGGCGTGGAGCCCGGTGAGCCGAGGCCCGGCGACGACGACGACTGGGAACGCAAGCTCGACCTCGTCGTGCGGGAGCGAGTTCCCTTGGTGTCCTTCACGTTCGGGCTGCCGAGCACGGCGGTGCTCGGTGAGCTGCGCCGTGCCGGCATCGAGACCGTCGCCACGGTCACCGACGTCGACGAGGCGGCAGCGGCCCTCGGTGCCGGCGTCGACGGGCTCTGTCTCCAGGGACCGGAGGGCGGCGGACACCGTGGCACCCTCGATCCGGCCAAGGAGCCGTCGGCGTCCGACCTGCTGGACCTCGTCGCCGCCGTGCGGTCGCAGACGGACGTGCCGATCGTCGCCGGCGGCGGGATCGCGACCCCGGAGCGAGCCGCGCAGGTGCGGGCCGCCGGGGCTGACGCCGTCCAGGTCGGGACCGCCCTGCTCCTCACTCCTGAGGCCGGGACCGGCCTCGCCTACCGCCGCGCGCTCGCCGACCCTTCCTACGAGCGCACCGCCGTGACCCGGGCCTACTCGGGCCGCCTCGCCCGCGGTCTCGAGACCGAGTTCCTGCGTCGGCACGACGGCCACGCCCCGGCCGCCTACCCGGAGGTCCACCACCTCACGGTGCCGTTGCGGCGCGCGTCGGCACGGGCGGAGCGCTCGGACCTGCTCGCCCTGTGGGCCGGCTCGGGCTGGAGGTCGGCGCGGCCGGTGCCCGCGGCCACGGTCGTCGCCCTGCTCTCGCACTGACCCGGGCGTCGGCCGCGTGAGAGCGCCGGTTTCGCGTTGCGAGGGACCGGCCGCGGCGGTTGACTGCCGCACGTTCGTGCAGTTGAGCGCAGACCGTATGCCGTCGGGCGGGCCGACGGCATACGAGCCCTCTGGGCGGTGCGGGAGCGGGCGGCATACGCTCGGGCCATGCCGAGCGCCGAAGGAAACCTGACGTGGGTGGCCGCCTCCGAGCGCCCCGACCTGCTCGCCCCGCCCGTCGCGGCGGCACTCGAGCACGTGCCGGGGGTCCGGGTCGCCCCGATCGACGCCACGCTCGCCGACACGGCGGCCTTCTGCGAGGCCTACGACGTCGCACCCGAGGCGTCGGCCAACTGCGTCGTCGTCGAGGCACGCCGCGGTGACGACACGACCCTCGCGGCCGTCATGGTGCTCGCGACCGACCGGGCCGACATCAACCGCGTCGTGCGCAAGCACCTCGGCGCCCGCAAGATCTCCTTCGCCGACCAGGCGAAGGCCCAGGAGCTGACCGGGATGCAGCAGGGTGGCATCACGCCGGTCGGGCTGCCGGCGGGCTGGCCGGTGCTCGTCGACGAAGCCGTCGTCGCGGCAGGTCCGGTCGTCATCGGCGCCGGCGTCCGCGGCGCGAAGCTGCTGCTCGACGGGGCGTCCCTCGCCGGACTGCCGACGGCGCAGGTCATCGCCCTCGCCGTGCGCTGACGGCTCGGTCAGCCGGCGACGTCCCAGAGCATCTGGGCGCGCTCGGTCGGCGTCGTGCCGCCCCAGATGCCGAAGGTCTCGGGAACCCGGAGCGCATGGTCGAGGCACCGCTCACGGACGGGGCACGAGGCGCACACCATGCGGGCGGCCTCGGTCTGCTCGCGGCGCTCGCGCTGGTCGAGCTCCTGGTCGTCGGCGAAGAACTGCTCGACGGCCTTGGTGCGGCAACGACCCTGCTCCTGCCACTCGTACGAGGAGTAGGTGGGGCGCGGAAGGCGAGTGATCGTCATGGCTTCCTCCGTCGGGTCCGGTCGAGCGATCTGATGCAGAACCTACGCAGAACTTATGCATTGCACAAGAGGTCTGCATAAGTTTATGATCTGGGGAGCCCGATCGGCGCTGGAGCGGTCCATGACGGGAATCTCGGACCGCTCCGCCCGACGCGGGTGACCAACGTGAAACGGTGATGATCGACATGAACCCGCAGTCGGCAGCCTCGAGGGAGCCTGGCCAGACGGAGCCTGACCACCCCGAGCCGGGGGAGCGGGCGCCCGATCTGGGCTGGCCCGTGGGAGTCGTGTCCGAGCGACTCGCCATCGCCGCGCCGACGCTCCGGTCCTGGGATCGCCGCCACGGCATCGGACCGAGCCTGAGGACCCGGGGCAACCACCGCCGGTACACCGAGCTCGACATCCGGCGCGTGCTGCTGATGTCCCGCCTGACCGCCCAGGGGGTGCCCGCGCAGAGCGCCGCGGACTCGGTGCTGGCGATGGACTCTGGGGCGATCGCCGAACGTCTCGACGGGGACCGCGGGTCCGCAGCCCCGGGCGAGGGGGACGGGCTGGGTCGCCTGCCCGGCGAGCCCGGCGAGCCCGGCGAGCCCGGTGTCGGTGGTGCGCGCGCGGGTGAGGTCGAGGGCTCCGAGCAGGATGCGACCGACCTCGTCGAGGCCATCGTGGGCGCGGCCCGGGCTCTCGACCCCCGCACCATGGCGCTGCTCTACCGCCAGGTCATGCGCCGCCGCGACGTCGGTCGGGCCTGGGTCGAGGTCTTTGCGCCGGCGCTGCGCCGCGTCGGTGACCTCTGGGAGGAGGGGCGGCTCGGGGTGCAGTCCGAGCACCTGACGAGCGAGCTGCTCCAGTCCGAGCTGCGCGCGGTCGTGCGGGCCAACCGGCTCCGGGTCGCAGGTCTGCCCGTCGTGCTGGCCAGCGCCGACGACGAGCAGCACCACCTCCCGCTGCTCGCGCTCGAGGCCGAGCTCGCGTGCCACGGGGTGGCGAGCCTCTTCCTCGGCCCGCGCGTGCCGTCCGACGCCCTCGTGTCGGCGCTGCGTGAGTCGCAGCCGCGGGCCGTCTTCCTCTGGGCCTCGCTCGCGCGCCCGCAGGCCGAGCCGTTCTGGCGCGACCTCGAGATCATCGACTGGCCGCTCGAGGTCGTCATCGGCGGGCCCGGCTGGCCCGACGGGATCGCCGCGCCCGAGGGGCCGGTGACCGTGACGCGAGCCGCCGACTTCGGCGCGGCCGTGACTGCCCTCGTACCGCGCCCGGGTGCCTCGGTGGGCTGAACGGCTGTCGTTCGGCGCAAGAAACCGCAACATCCTGAGCCTGAGTGCAAGATTTTGCAGTCCAGGTCTGGCGTGGTGTCCGATTCGGGCGCTAAGTTCTCCCCCGGTGGTCGAGCGTCCAGACGCGGGCGTGAGCGACCCAGCCCACAAAGGAGTGCGCATGCGCCGTCGCCCGGCCCTGTCCGTCGCCAGCATCTCGGCCCTGGTCATGGCGGGACTCGCCGTCCCGCTGGCCGGGGCACCGACCGCCCGGGCGGACGCTCCGCGCACCGCAACGGTCGTCGGGTCCCTGCAGGACGAGCTCGGCTGCAGCGGCGACTGGACGCCGGACTGCAGCGCCACCGACCTCGCGCTCGAGCCGGGCACGACGACATATGCCGCCGAGTTCCGTCTGCCCAAGGGCAGCTACGAGCTCAAGGTGGCCATCAACCACTCGTGGGACGAGAGCTACGGCCAGGGCGGCGGCAACGTGCCGCTCGTCCTCGCCGGCCCGGCCACGTTGCGCTTCACCTACGACGACACGACCCACGCCATCGGCATCGCCCCCACCGACCTGCCCGGTGCCGCCACGAAGGCCGACACGAAGCTGGCCGCCTCGTCGCTGCGCTCGCTCGCGACGAAGGAGCGCTTCTACTTCGTCATGGCCGACCGCTTCGCCAACGGCGACACGGCCAACGACCAGGGCGGCCTGACAGGCGGACCGCTCTCCACCGGCTTCGACCCGGCGAACGAGGGGTTCTACCACGGTGGTGACCTCAAGGGCCTGACCGGCAAGCTCGACTACATCAAGGGACTCGGCACGACCGCGATCTGGCTCACGCCGTCGTTCAAGAACCGCCCCGTGCAGGGCAGCGGCTCCGACGCGAGCGCCGGCTACCACGGCTACTGGATCACCGACTTCACCCGGATCGACCCGCACCTGGGCACGAACGCCGACATGAAGGCGCTCATCTCGGCCGCCCACGCGAAGGGGATGAAGGTCTACTTCGACATCATCACCAACCACACGGCCGACGTCATCTCCTACGGGGGCGGCTCCTACACCTACGTCAACAAGGAGACGAGCCCCTACGAGGACGCCCGCGGCAAAGCCTTCGACGACGCCGCTGTCGCCGGCAAGCCGGCCTGCGCCGGCGACACCGTGCCGGACTGCTTCCCGAAGATGACGGCGGGCACGTCCTTCCCGTACGTGCCGAAGGTCGCCGACGCCGACAAGGACGTCAAGGTCCCGGCGTGGCTCAACGACACGACGCTCTACCACAACCGCGGTGACTCCACGTATGCCGGCGAGTCGTCGACCTACGGTGACTTCTCCGGTCTCGACGACCTCTTCACCGAGAACCCCAAGGTCGTCACGGGCATGGAGGACATCTACAACTCCTGGGTCGACTTCGGCGTCGACGGCTTCCGCATCGACACCGTCAAGCACGTCAACATGCGGTTCTGGCAGGCCTTCTCGCCGGCGATCCTCAGCCATGCCAAGGCGATCGGCAACGACGACTTCTTCATGTTCGGCGAGGTCTACGACGGCAACCCCGCCTACACGAGCCAGTTCACGACAAAGGGTGCGCTGCCGGCGACCCTCGACTTCGGCTTTCAGGGTGCGGCGCTCGGCTTCGCCCAGGGCAAGGCGACCACCGGCATCCGCGACCTCTTCGCGGGTGACGACTACTACACCGACACGGACTCGAACGCGTACGAGCTGCCGACGTTCCTCGGCAACCACGACATGGGTCGCGTCGGCGCGATGCTGCTCGCCGGCGGCGCCACCGGTGACGACCTGCTGGCCCGCGACCGGCTCGCGACGTCCCTGATGTTCCTGACGCGCGGCAACCCGGTCGTCTACTACGGCGACGAGCAGGGCTTAACCGGTCCGAAGAGCGACTTCGGCGACAAGCGTGCGCGCCAGGACATGTTCGCCAGCCGGACGCCGATCTACCAGGACGACGTCGTCGTCGGGGGCAGCGAGCCCGCCGGCTCCGGCTCGCACTACGACACGTCCGCACCGCTCTACCGGGAGATCAAGGCGCTCTCCACCCTCCGCGCGGCCAACCCGGCCCTCGCGGACGGGGCGCAGGTGCACCGCTACGCCTCGGACGCGGCCGGCATCTACGCGATCAGCCGCATCGACAAGGCGGCCAAGCGCGAGTACGTCGTCGTCGCCAACAACGCCACGACGGCGAAGACCGCGACCTTCTCGACCTACTCCGCCGGCTCGAAGCTCGTGCCGCTCCTCGGCGCCACCTCGGACCTGCGCGCCGCGGCCGACGGGCGCGTCACGGTGACCGTCCCGCCACTGTCGGTGGCGGTCTATCGGGCGAACTCGACCATGGCGCAGCCGAAGTCAGCTCCCGCGATCTACCCGACGTCGCCCAGCGCGGGTGGTGTCGTGGGTGGTCGTGCGGAGATCGGCGCCGCCCTGCCCGGTAACACGTTCGCGGAGGTCTCCTTCCTCCAGCGCCCGGTGGGCACCGCCGCCTGGACGCCGCTGGGAACGGACGACAACGCGCCCTACCGCGTCTTCCACGACGTGTCCGGCCTCGCCAAGGGAACGCTCGTCGAGTACCGCATCGTGGCCAAGGACATCGCCGGCCACGTCTCGGCGACCTCCACCTACGGCATCGTGGGTGAGCCCGAGACGTCCGGCGGCGGTGGCGGCGGTGGCGGCGGTGGTGTCGGCCCCGTCACCCAGCCCGACAACGTCAGCGTCCCCGGCAACCACAACTCCGAGATGGGCTGCCCGGGCGACTGGCAGCCCGACTGTGCGGCGGCGCAGCTCGCCCTCGACGCCAAGGACGACATCTGGAAGGGCACCTTCGACGCCATCCCGGCCGGCGACTACGAGTACAAGGCCGCGATCGACAAGTCGTGGGACGAGAACTACGGTGCCGGAGCGGTCAAGGGCGGCGGCAACATCGCCTACACGGCCGCCGGCAAGCCCGTCGCCTTCTACTACGACCACCGCACCCACTGGGTGACCAACGACGCGACGGGCCCGATCATCACGGCTCCCGGCAGCTTCCAGAGCGAGCTCGGCTGCCCGGGAGACTGGGCGCCCGACTGCATGCGGTCGTGGCTGCAGGACCCCGACGGTGACGGCACGTACGTCTTCACCACCGACCAGATCCCCGCGGGCTCGTACGAGTTCAAGGTCGCCGTGGGTCTGTCCTGGACCGAGGCCTACCCGGCCAACAACGTCGCCTTCTCGGTCCCGGCCGACGGCGTGCTGACCACCTTCACCTACAAGACCTCGACGCACGAGGTCACGGTCAAGACGTCCAAGGCGGGCGCCGCGCCCGACCTGACGAAGTCCAAGGCCTACGTCGTGGGTCCCGACCTCGTCGCCTGGCCCGCGTCGGCGCTGCCGGCCGGCACCGACCCCGCGACGCTCGACTGGCGCCTGCACTGGTCGGCCGACGGCGGTCTCGCCGTCGACGCGGAGGCCGTCACCGGCGGCTCCGTGGCGAGCCTGACGCGCGACCCGGCAGGGCTGCCCGCCTCGCTCGTGGCCGCCCACCCGGAGCTCAAGGGGGCCGTGGCCCTGCGTCTCGGCAAGACGACCGCCGCACTGATGCCCGAGATCCTCAAGGGCCAGGTCGCCGTCGCGATGTACGCCTCCACGGGCCAGCTGCTCGACGCGACGGGCGCGCAGACGGCCATCGCCCTCGATGCGATCTACGCCGCCAGGGCGGCCGCTCGCAGCTACGGTGTCGGCTTCACGCGCAGCCGCGCGACGTTCAGCCTCTGGGCCCCCACGGCGCAGCAGGTCACCCTGCTCACCTGGCCGGCCCGCTCGGCGGACCGTCCGGTCGACACGGCCCGACGCACGACGATGACGCGCTCGTCCGACGGGGCGTGGACGACGAGCCTCAGCACCTCGACGGCGCTCAACGCCCGCTACCTCTACGAGGTGAAGGTGTGGGCGCCGACGACGGGCACGGTCGAGACCAACATCGTCACCGACCCGAGCTCGGTGGCGCTGACGCTGAACTCCACGCGGTCCGTCGCCGTCGACCTGACGAGCCCGGCGTTCATGCCCTCGATGTGGAGCCGCACCCCGTCGCCGAAGCTCGCCCAGCACGTCGACTCGACGATCTACGAGCTGCACATCCGCGACTACTCCATGTCGGACGCCAAGGTCCCGGCGGCCCTGCGTGGCAGCTACCTCGCCTTCGCCGCGGACGGTGACGGCAGGGCGCACCTCAAGGCGCTCGCCAAGGCCGGCCTCAACACCGTGCACCTGCTGCCGAGCTTCGACATCGCCTCGATCGAGGAGGACAAGGCCAAGCAGCAGACGCCGCAGTGCGACCTCGCCTCCTACGCGCCCGACAGCGAGGAGCAGCAGAAGTGCGTCGGGGCCGTCGCGGCCAAGGACGCCTTCAACTGGGGCTACGACCCCTACCACTACAGCGTTCCCGACGGCTCGTACGCGTCGAGCACCGCTGCGGCGGACGGCGGGACCCGCGTGGCCGAGTTCCGCACGATGGTCGGAGCCCTGCACCAGGACGGCCTCCGGGTCGTGCTCGACCAGGTCTTCAACCACACGGCCCAGTCGGGCCAGGGCGACAAGTCCGTGCTCGACAAGGTCGTGCCCGGCTACTACCACCGCCTGAACGCGAGTGGCGCCGTCGAGACCTCGACGTGCTGCCAGAACGTCGCCACCGAGCACGCCATGGGCCAGAAGCTCATGGTCGACTCCGTGGTGTCGTGGGCCCGCAACTACCGGGTCGACGGCTTCCGCTTCGACCTCATGGGCCACCACAGCAAGGCCAACATGCTCGCCGTGCGCTCGGCCCTCGACGCCCTGACGCTCTCGAAGGACGGCGTCGACGGCAGGTCGATCTACCTCTACGGCGAGGGCTGGAACTTCGGCGAGGTCGCCGACAACAAGCTCTTCGTGCAGGCGACGCAGGGCCAGCTCGGTGGCACGGGCATCGGCACCTTCTCCGACCGCCTGCGTGACGGCGTGCGTGGAGGCGGACCGTTCGACGAGGACCCGCGTCGTCAGGGCTTCGGCTCCGGGGAGGCGACCGACCCGAACGGTGCCGCGATCAACGCCGACGCGGCCACCCGCCTCGGCAGCGACACCGACCTCGTCCAGCTCGGGCTGGCCGGCAACCTCAAGACGTTCACCTTCCGCAGCCAGAAGACCGGGACGGTCGTCAACGGCACACAGGTCGACTACAACGGGTCCCCGGCCGGCTACGCCGACCAGCCCGACGAGGTCGTCAGCTACGTCGACGCCCACGACAACGAGACGCTCTTCGACTCGCTGACGTACAAGCTGCCGGTCGCGACGTCGATGCAGGACCGGGTGCGGATGAACACCCTGTCCCTCGCGACGACCGCTCTGGCGCAGACGCCGTCGTTCTGGCACGCCGGCGCCGACCTGCTCCGCAGCAAGTCGCTCAACCGCGACTCGTACGACAGCGGTGACTGGTTCAACCGGCTCGACTGGACCGGCGCCGACAACGGCTTCGGCCACGGCCTGCCGCCGCAGGAGCAGAACTCCGCCAAGTGGCCGTTCATGAAGCCGCTGCTCGCCAACCCGGCGCTCAAGCCGTCCGCCGCCGATGTGCGCAGCGCCGACGCGATGGCGCAGGACCTGCTGCGACTTCGCTTCAGCACCAAGCTGTTCCGTCTCGGCAACGCGGCTGCCATCAACGCCAAGGTGACCTTCCCGGTCTCCGGCACGGCCGACGCGAAGCAGGGTGTCATCGTCATGCGGATCGACGACACGAAGGGAGTCGACGTCGACCCGGCGCTGCGCGGAGCGGTCGTCGTCTTCAACGCGACCCCCGGCGCCGTGACCCAGAAGGTCCCCGGCCTCAGCGGCGCGGTCTCGCTGAGCCCGGTCCAGGCGAACGGCGCCGACAGCGTCGTCAAGCAGGCGGCATACGACGCAGGCAGCAGCTCGTTCTCGGTGCCCGCCCGCACGGTCGCGGTCTTCGTCCAGCCGAACTGACCACGCAGCGTCTTCGAAGGCCGGTCCCGCCACGCGGGGGCCGGCCTTCGTCATGGGTGCGGGACCTGCCGACCGGCCGGGCCCGGGCATAGGTTGGACGGGTGACTGCGACTCCTGACATGACCTACCGGCAGCTCGGCGACAGCGGGCTCACCGTCTCGACCGTCGGCATCGGCTGCAACAACTTCGGTCGGCGCCTCGACCAGGACGGCACGAACGCCGTGGTGCGCCAGGCCCTCGACAGCGGCATCACGCTCTTCGACACCGCCGACATCTACGGCCAGGGCGCCAGCGAGGAGATGCTCGGCCTCGCTCTGGGATCTGAGCGCGAGAACGTCGTGGTGGCAACGAAGTTCGGCATGGACATGCAGGGCGCCAACGGCCCCGACTGGGGTGTGCGTGGGTCGCGCCGCTACGTGCGCAAGGCCGTCGAATCGAGCCTGCGGCGCCTCGGCACCGACTGGATCGACCTCTACCAGCTGCACCGACCCGACCCGCAGACCCCGATCGACGAGACGCTCGCGGCGCTCGACGAGCTGGTCCGCGAGGGCAAGGTGCGCTACCTCGGCAGCAGCAACTTCACGGGATGGCAGGTCGTCGACGCCGACTGGACGGCGCGGGACGCGGGCTCCTCGCGGTTCGTCTCGGCGCAGAACGAGTACTCCCTGCTCGAGCGTGACGTCGAGGACGAGGTCGTCCCCGCGTGCGAGCACGTCGGCGTCGGGCTGCTCCCGTTCTTCCCGCTCGCCTCCGGCCTGCTCACCGGGAAGTACCGTCGGGGCGAGCCGGCCCCCGAGGGCACGCGCCTGGCCGGGATGGCCGACCGGCTCGACGGCGCCGACTGGGACACGATCGAGGCCCTTGAGGCGTATGCCGCCCAGCGCGGTCTGCGCCCCATCGACGTCGCGATCGGCGGGCTCGCGGCCCAGCCGGCCGTCGCCTCGGTGATCGCGGGGGCGACGCGCCCCGAGCAGGTCGTCGACAACGTCCGGGCCGGCCTGTGGGAGCCCACCGCCGAGGACCTCGCCGAGCTCGACGCCGTCACCACCCCGCCCGCCTGACCCCCGCTTCACATCGAGTGAGCGCCCCGTCCCACTCGAGTGAGCGCCCCGTCCCACCCTTCCGTCGAGTGGCCCCGTCCCACCGGGCGCACGCCCGCGATCGACGAGTGACCCCGCCGTCACAGGCCCGGGAGGCGGGTGTGGCGGCGGGGTCACTCGCGTGGGGGTTGAGGGCGGCTCAGTCGACGGCGGGGTGGAGCGCAGGCCCGGTCGTGACGCCCTCGGCCGCGCGGGCCTTCTCGGCGTGCAGGGCGTGCCGGTAGAACCAGGCGCCGAGGATGCTGACGGCTCCTGCGGTCACCATGGCCACCTGTGTCGAGGTGCGCTCGGCGAGCAGGCCCAGGAGCGGGGCCGCGACGCCGAAGGCCACGGAGGCGACCATGGAGTTCATCGACAGGACCGTGGCGCGGTTGCGGGCCTGGGCCTCGCGGTGGAGCAGCGCGGAGTGGGCCGGACCGGCCGCGCCGTGCAGCAGGTACGTGACGCCGTAGGCGGCGATGAGCGCCGCAGGCCCCGCGACGAGTCCCATGACGACCGCGCCGAGGCCGTTGAGCACGCGGGCGGCGATCGCGGTGCGGGTGACGCCGATGCGGCGGCTCGACCATCCCGAGAGGGCCGCGCCGAGGGCGAAGACGGCCCATCCTGCGGCGGCCACCGGGCCCATGATCGCGCCGGCGCGCTCCTCGCCACCGACGAGCTCGGCGAGACGGATCGGCTGGAAGGTCTCGAAGACGATCATCGCCACCGACCAGAACACCTCGACGCAGACGACGCCGCGCAGCGCGCGGTTGCTCCGCAGCAGGCCCAGGCCGTCGCGCACGACGGCGGGAGCCTCCTTCGCGGAGGCGAGGGCGCGGCGGGCACCCGAGGCGTCGAGGTGCTCGGCGCCGCGCGGCTCGCGCAGGAGGACGAGGACGGCGACGAGGTGCACGACGTTGAGGGCGACGAAGA
Source organism: Terrabacter sp. Soil811 (assembly GCF_001429655.1). Lineage (NCBI taxonomy): Bacteria > Bacillati > Actinomycetota > Actinomycetes > Micrococcales > Intrasporangiaceae > Terrabacter > Terrabacter sp. Soil811. The sequence goes on along the minus strand of NZ_LMSX01000001.1, from coordinate 598,766 downwards.
CGGCGACGGGTAGGACGAGCGCCGACGCACCCGCGAACGGGTGCCACCAGACGAGGCCGCCGGATACGAGGGCCCCAGAGGCGATCGCCCCGCCGAGCACGGTGCCCTGGGCCGCGAGGGCACCGTCGACGTCGGCGCCGGGAGTCGTGGCGTGCACCGTGTCGACGAACCACGCCTCGAGGGAGCCGGAGTCGAGGGCGCGGAAGATGCCGGTGAGCACGGCGGCCGCGAAGAAGGCCCAGAAGGAGTGCGCCACGAGCAGGATGCTGCTCGCGAGGACGTTGACGACGGCCGAGACGACGAAGACCGGCCGGCGGCCGAAGGCGTCCGCGAAGCCGCTCGTCGGCAGCTCGAGCGCGAAGATCGTCAGCCCGGCGGCGGACGAGATGGTCATCGCCTGCGCCACGGTGAGGCCTCGCTCCAGCTGCCACAGGGTGAGTAGGCCGACGACGAGGCCGACCGGGAACCACCGGGTGAAGCTCAGGGCGAGGAAGACGCGGCGGGCCGCAGTGGGGGAGAGCAGGGTGTCCCGTGGGCTCATCGGGCTCAGTCCTTCGTCGTCGTCGTCGTCGGGGGTCGGTCGAGGTCGAGCGGGTAGGCGAAGGCGTAGACGGCGATCCGCCGCGCCTGCGGGTTGCCCTGTCCGACGCGGCGGTAGCGCTCGATGAGGTCCCACATCTCCTCCCGCATCGCCTCGAGGGACTCGGCGGTGACGAGCACGGCCGCGTCGCTCGAGCCGCAAGCGTCCTGCCACGCGGTGGGCCACGTCGTCGAGACGTCGAGCCACTTGTCGTACTGCTCGCTGAAGTGGCGGGCGTAGTCGCGCGTGAGCCAGTTGAGGGCGGTCTCGGAGTCCTCGTCACCCTCGAAGTCGCTCGGGTGCCAGGAGTGGTACTCGGAGCTCGCGCGCCACAGCCGGCGCTTGCCCTCGCCCTCCTCGGTGTCGTGGACGAGCCCGACCGACTCGAGCTTGCGCAGGTGGTAGCTCGTGGCGCCGGAGTTGGTGCCGAGGAGCGTGGCGAGATCGGTCGCGGTCGACGGGCCGCCTCGGCGCAGCGCCCCGAGCAGGCGTGACCGCAGCGGATGGGCGAGGACGCGCACGCTCTCCGGCGTGAGCCAGACGTTCTCGTCCTCCGAGGGCCCGGACGACGCGGTCGGGGAGGGGTTCGAGGGATCCTGTGCAGCCATAGTGTGCACAATACCTCTGCACACTTCATGTGCACAAGATCTATGCATGGAGGTCTCGATCTGCCATCCGTGCAGGTCAGGCCCTGTTTTCGGTGTCCGTGCCCGTGATTTGGGCGCAGGCACGCGACCCCGTAACATGGATGAAGTTGTGCACCGGGCCGTCAGGCGAACCCGTCATCCCCACCTCGTGGACGAGACGGGCGACGCGGACCGAGCCCAGCGGCATTCACTGCTCCACCATTTTCAGAAGCGAAGGCAGACTCCATTGCGCACGTACACCCCGAAGCCCGGCGAGGTCACTCGCACGTGGCACGTCATCGACGCGACCGACGTCGTGCTCGGCCGTCTCGCGAGCCAGGCCGCTGTCCTGCTCCGGGGCAAGCACAAGCCGCAGTTCGCACCGCACGTCGACACCGGTGACTTCGTCATCATCATCAACGCCGACAAGGTTGCCCTGACCGGCGCCAAGCTCGAGCAGAAGAAGGCCTACCGCCACTCGGGCTTCCCGGGCGGCCTGCGGTCGACCTCCTACACCGAGCTGCTCGCCAAGAGCCCCGAGAAGGCCGTCGAGAAGGCCATCCGCGGCATGCTCCCGAAGAACTCGCTGGCCCGCCAGCAGCTCTCCAAGCTCAAGGTCTACCGCGGTGCCGAGCACCCGCACGCGGCCCAGCAGCCCGTCCCCTTCGAGATCACCCAGGTTGCGCAGTAAGCCCCCGGCTGCTGCGTAGAAAGCGACAAGACACGTGACTGACATCGTGAACGAGGAAGTCCTCGACACCGACGAGCCCGAGCTGACCGAGTACACCTCGGAGTCCGACGGCTCCGTCGCCGGCGAGCCGAAGCGCGCCCGTGAGGTCTCGACCCCCGGCGCTGCGACCGGTCGCCGCAAGCAGGCCATCGCCCGCGTGCGCATCGTCCCCGGCACCGGCGAGTGGAAGATCAACGGCCGCACCCTCGACGCCTACTTCCCCAACAAGGTGCACCAGCAGATCGTCAAGGAGCCCCTGACGCTCCTCGAGCTCGACGGCTCCTACGACGTGCTCGTCCGCGTGCACGGCGGTGGCCCCTCCGGCCAGGCCGGCGCGGTCCGCCTCGGCGTCGCCCGCTCGCTGAACGGCATCGACGAGGAGCTCAACCGTCCCGCCCTCAAGAAGGCCGGCTTCCTCACCCGTGACCCCCGCGTCCCGGAGCGCAAGAAGGCCGGTCTCAAGAAGGCCCGCAAGGCTCCCCAGTACTCCAAGCGCTGATGCTTCGGCTGGCGCCGAGCATCACCGCTTGGCTCCAGTCGCGCTGATCTGGCTGCCTCAGCTGGTTGCACGAAGGCCCCCGAGCACTCCTCGGGGGCCTTCGTCGTTCCCGAGGGCGTATGCCGCCGGGCGGGTCGGTGACGCGTCAGCCAACCGTCGCGTGGCTGAGGTCGCACCGGTTGGTGTCGTTGGACCACGTGGCCTGCATCGCGAAGCTGCCGGACGTCGTCGAGACGTTGCCCGCGCCGCCCGCGCTGCCCGGTGCGATCCACGCGCACTCGTCGGCGTTCTCCTGACCGGAGTAGGTGCGCGACGTCGTGTTCGTCCATCCGCCGGCCGGGTTCTGGTCGGTGATCGTCTCGGCGTACTCGTGGCCCTCGACCATGGAGTAGCCGTCGTCGGTGCCCGCGACGCCGGTGTTGACGAAGTTCTGCCCGCAGCTCGTGCCCATGTCCATGACGTAGGGCATGTTCGTGAAGGCGATGTCGCCGTACGGGCTGGTCGACCCGACGTAGGGGTCACCGTTGTAGTCGTGCCAGGCGCAGAACTGCCCGGACGAGGTGTTGAAGCCGTCCGGGTGCGTGCCGGTCGGGGAGAGGATGACGTACTGCGCGTCGCGGTTGCTGGCGTCGGTGGTGTTGCCGAAATGCCCTGCGGCGCGGACGGCTTCGTCGCCGAGCTGCTTGGCCGTGGCGTTCGCGGGCGCCGCGACCGACGGGTCGAACCACACGCCGGCGAGGGCCCCACCGGTCGGGTAGCGCACGTGCGCAGCGCTCGACGGGCAGGAGGTCGCGCCCTTGGCCACGAGCGGACCGTCGCAGTACTGCGTCATGACGCCCGACCAGGCCTCGCCGCCCGTCCCCAGGCCCTTGAAGAGCTTCTGGACGACCGGGGCCCCTGACTTCGGGTCGCCGGTGAAGGTCAGGTTGCCGCCGGCGTCGGTGCCCTGGCTGCCCCACTGGCTGCCGTAGAACACGAGGTAGACCTTCTCGGCGCCGCCGCTCGTGACGCCGATCCCGTCGACGCCGCCGCCGTAGGAGAGCGTCTTGGCCTGTGTGGGCCGCGCCCCTTTGGTCTGGGCCTCCCACCGGTGCATCTGGGTGTTGAGCTCGCGGGTCGGCACCGCGCCGTGGCGGTAGGGGTGGCCGTAGGCCGGAGAGTACGGGTTGGTCACCCCTGCGCCGGACGCGCCGGCAGCGGGCGCGGACGTGCTCGGTGCCGCGGCGGACGCGCCGAGCGCCGTCGCCACGCTGAGGACGGTGGCGGCGGTGGCGGTGGCGGCGACCAGTCGCCGTGAACGTCGAGTGCTCATCGAGTGCCTCTCTGGGAAGGACCCGGGAAGGCCCGCGGGTGTCGGGCCCCGGGATGGCCACATCGTCGCGGGGTGCGTCTGTGAAGTGGATGGGAGCCACCTGCCAGTTCCCTGCCACTTTCCGGCACGATCAGAGCGGGTATGTCCGTTGTGACCGTTTCGGGCTCCGCCGGATGGCCGTATGCCGTGGGGGCGGTATCGTCGTGCGAGCACATCAGCCGGCCCAGTGGGTCGGACCCATCGGGAAGGCACACAAGCGTGGCTCGACTCTTCGGCACGGACGGCGTCCGTGGTGTGGCGAACAAGGACATCACCGCCGAGCTCGCGCTCGACCTCTCCGTCGCCGCGGCGCACGTCCTCGGCGAGGTGGGCGCCTTCAACGGTCACCGCCCCGTCGCCGTCGTCGGCCGCGACCCCCGGGCGTCCGGCGAGTTCCTCGCGGCCGCCACGGTGGCCGGCCTCGCATCGGCGGGCATCGACGTGCGCGACGCGGGCGTGCTGCCCACGCCGGCGATCGCCTACCTCGTGGGCGAGCAGGACGCCGACCTCGGTGCCATGCTCTCGGCGTCGCACAACCCGATGCCCGACAACGGCATCAAGTTCTTCGCCCGGGGCGGGCACAAGCTCGCCGACGACCTCGAGGACCGCATCGAGGCCCGGCTGCGCGACGAGTGGCAGCGTCCCACGGGCGGTGACGTCGGCCGCATCACGCCCCTGCTCGACGGCGCGGACCGCTACGTCGCGCACCTGCTCTCGGTGCTGCCGCACCGGCTCGAGGGCCTGCACGTCGTCGTCGACGCCGCGCACGGGGCTGCGTCGGAGGTCGCCCCGCGCGCCTTCCGCGAGGCCGGCGCGCAGGTGACCGTCATCGGCGGCGAACCCGACGGGCTCAACATCAACGACGGCTACGGCTCCACGCACCTCGAGCACCTCAAGGAGACCGTCGTCTCGGTCGGCGCCGACTTCGGCATCGCCCTCGACGGCGACGCCGACCGCTGCCTCGCCGTCGACGCCGCCGGCCACGAGGTGGACGGCGACCAGATCATGGCGATCCTCGCGCTCGCCATGAAGGAGCAGGGCGTGCTGCGCGGCGACACGCTCGTCGCGACCGTCATGTCCAACCTCGGCATGATCCAGGCTCTCGGCGGCGCCGGCATCAAGGTGCTGCAGACCGCTGTCGGCGACCGCTACGTCCTCGAGGGGATGAAGTCCGGCGGCTACGCGCTCGGCGGCGAGCAGTCCGGCCACGTCGTCATGCTCGACCACGGCACGACAGGCGACGGCACCCTCACCGGGCTCATGCTCGCCTCACGGGTCGCTGCGACCGGCCGGACGCTCGCCGACCTCGCCGGCATCATGACCCACTTCCCGCAGGTGCTCGTCAACGTCAAGGACGTCGACAAGTCGGCCCTCGAGGCCAACACGGCCGTCGCCGACGCCGTGCGTGCGGCCGAGGGAGAGCTGGGGGAGAGCGGTCGGGTCCTGCTGCGCAAGTCCGGCACCGAGCCGGTCGTCCGCGTCATGGTCGAGGCCGCCGACGGCGACCAGGCCCGCACGCTCGCCGACCGCCTCGTCGGGGTCGTCAGGGCCGAGCTGTCGCTCTGAGCCCGCCGGACGGCATACGCCCTCGGGTTTCCGGTCGAAACCGGGTCGAGGGCGGAGCCGCTGCTGCGTAGGGTTCAGGCCATGCCCGACGAGACCCCGGCCGCCAACCCGCTGCTCGCCCCGAGCCCGCTGCCCCACGGGCTGCCGCCCTTCGCCCTGATCCGTGACGGGCACTACCGCGAGGCGTTCGACCGCGGCATGGCCGAGCACCTCGCCGAGGTCGAGGCGATCGCGGCCGACCCGGCGCCCGCGACCTTCGAGAACACCCTCGTCGCGCTGGAGCGCTCGGGGCAGACGCTGAGCCGGACGAGCCTGGCCTTCTTCGGGACGTCGAGCTCCCTCGCCACCGACGCCGTGCAGGCGATCGAGGAGGAGTATGCGCCGCGTCTCACCGCGCACGCCGACGCGGTCCGGCTCGACCCGCGCCTCTACGCCCGGATCCGGGCCGTCCACGACGACGAGGTGGCGATGGCCGCCCTCGACCCGGAGTCGCGACGGCTCGTCGAGCGGCACCTGACCGAGATGACCGTCGCCGGGGCCGGGCTCGACGAGAGCGCGAAGGACCGCCTGCGTGAGCTCAACGGGCGGCTTGCGAGCCTCGGCACCCAGTTCGAGAAGCGCCTGCTGGCCGACTCCAACGACCTCGCCGTCCTCGTCGACGACGTGGCGGCGCTCGACGGGCTGACCGCCGGCGAGATCTCGGCCGCCGCGGCGGCTGCGGCCGAGCACGGGCACGAGGGGGCCTGGCTGCTCACGCTCGTCCTGCCGACCGGGCACCCGCACCTCGCCTCGCTCACCGACCGGGACCTGCGCGGCCGGCTCCACGAGGCGCAGGGCTCCCGCGGCAACCGCGACAACGCCAACGACACCAAGGCCCTCGTCCTCGAGACCGTCCGGCTCCGGGCCGAGCGGGCCCGGCTCCTGGGCTACGACACGCATGCCGCCGCGGCGCTCGCCGACTCCACGGCGCGCACCCCCGAGCGCGTCATGGACCTGCTGGGGCGCCTCGCCCCGGCCGCGGCCCGCAACATCGAGGCCGAGCGGGCGCTGCTCGAGGACGAGGCGGGCCATCCGGTCGAGGCGCACGACTGGGCCTTCTGGGCCGAGAAGGTCCGTGCGTCGAGGTATGCCGTCGACCTCGCGGCGATGCGGCCCTACTTCGAGGCCGAGCGGGTGCTCCACGACGGGATCTTCCACGCGGCCGGGCTGCTCTACGGCCTGACCTTCGACGAACGGGACGACCTCGAGGGCTACCACCCCGACGTCCGCGTCTTCGAGGTGCACGACGCCGACGGGACGCCCTTCGGGCTCTACCTGCTCGACCTCCACACCCGCGACACGAAGAAGGGTGGGGCGTGGATGAACAGCCTCGTCCACCAGAACACCCTGCTGGGCCGGACGAGCGCCGTCGTGTGCAACAACCTCAACGTCCCCAATCCCGGTCCGGGTGAGCCGACGCTGCTCACCTACGACGAGACCCGCACGTTCTTCCACGAGTTCGGGCACGCGATCCACGGCCTGCTCGCCCGGGTCACCTACCCGCACTTCGCCGGGACCCGCGTCTTCCGCGACTTCGTCGAGTACCCGAGCCAGGTCAACGAGATGTGGATGCTCTGGCCCGAGGTGCTCGGGAGCTATGCCGTCCACCACGAGACGGGGGAGCCGCTGCCGCAGGAGCTCGTCGACCGGCTCGTCGCCGCGCAGACGTTCGGAGAGGGCTTCGCGACGGGCGAGTACCTCGCTGCAGCGCTGCTCGACCAGGCGTGGCATGCCATCGACGTCGAGGAGGCCTCGCGCGTCACGGACGTCGAGGCCTTCGAGGCGTCCGCCCTGGCCGCGGTCGGGCTCGCGAACCCGCTCGTGCCGCCGCGCTACCGGTCGACGTACTTCGCGCACACCTTCTCGTACGCCTACGACGCGCAGTACTACGCCTACATCTGGAGCGAGGTGCTCGACGCCGACACCGTCGCGTGGTTCCGCGAGAACGGCGGCCTGACCCGCGCCAACGGCGACCACTACCGCCGGCACGTCGTCGGGATCGGGGGCGCGGCCGACCCGCTCGAGTCCTACCGCGAGTTCCGGGGCGCCGACGCCGACATCCGGCACCTCATCGAGCGGCGCGGTCTCGGCTGACGGGGGCACCGGCCGGCGCGCTGCTGGCAGACTCGGCCCGTGAGCCACGTCAACGTCGTGCCCCTGTCGCGGCGCATGCAGCCCCGTGACCCCCACGAGCCGCATCGCGTCGCGACCCCGCTCGAGCTGCTCTTCGACCTCGTCTTCGTCGTCGCGATCGCGAGTGCCGCCGCGCAGTGGCACCACGGCCTCGCAGAAGGACATCTCGGCGACCTCGTCAACTTCGTCATGGTCTTCTTCGCCATCTGGTGGGCGTGGATGAACTACACGTGGTTCGCCTCGTCGTACGACTGCGACGACGTGACGTACCGCCTGCTGACCTTCGCCATCATGGCCGGCTCGCTCATGCTCGCCGCGGGCATCCCCGAGCTCTTCAGCACGGAGCAGTCGGGACTCGTCGTCGGCGGCTACGCCGTGATGCGCTTCGCGATGGTGGCCATGTGGCTCCGCGCGGCGGCCGGCCACCCCGAGGGGCGGCGCACCGCGCTGACGTATGCGTCGGGCATCGCGATCGTGCAGGTGCTGTGGATCGCCCGGCTGCTCCTGAACGGGCAGACGGCGCTGCTCGTGTCGTTCTTCGCCCTCGTCGTCCTCGAGCTGCTCGTGCCCATCGTGGCCGAGCGGCACGGCATCACGCCGTTCCACCCGCACCACATCGCCGAGCGCTACGCCCTGCTGACGATCATCGTGCTCGGCGAGGTCATCCTCGCCTCGGTGCAGGCGGTCCAGGGGGCGCTGGAGCAGGGCGCGGAGGCCGGGCTGCTCGCCATCGTCGTCGGCGGGCTGCTCATCGTCTTCTCCATGTGGTGGCTCTACTTCAAGCGCGAGCACGCGGGTCTCTTCGAGGGCGGCATCCGGAGCACGTTCGTCACCGGCTACGGCCACTACCTCGTCTTCGTCTCGGTGGCGGCGACCGGGGCGGCGCTCGCGGCCGCCGTCGACCTCGTCCAGGGCGAGGCGCACACGACGGACCGTGTCGTGGGGGTGGCGCTCGCCGGTGCGGTGGCCGTCTACGTGTGGTGCCTGACGGCCATGCACGCGATGGCGGGAGCGCCCGTCGTCGAGACCCGGGTGGGCGTCGTCGTCGGGCTCGTCCTGCTGGGCGTCGCCGCCATCGGCCCGCCGGTGGGCTTGACGGTGCTGACGACGGGGCTCGTGCTGGCCGCCGCCGTCGCGCACCACGTCTGGACCACGCGCGCGGTCACCTGACCCACGACCGGGAGCGGGTCAGGCGACGGGCCGGAGCAGTCCGGAGTCGACGTCGTAGATGAAGCCGGCGACCTCGACGCCCTCGGCGATGAGCGGGTGAGTGCGCACCCTGGCGAGGTCCTCGCGCAGGGCGCGCTCCTGGTCGGCGATGGCGTGGAACGTCATCCACGACGCGTCCTTGCCGGCGCTCGCACCGACACGTTCGCGCAGCTCGGCCTCGCTGTTCGACGCCATGGCGCACCGGGTGTGGGGCACGACGAGGATGCGGTCCACATTGAGCAGGTGGGTGGCGAGGACGAGCGCCTCGAGGGCCTCGGAGGCCACGCGCCCGCCCGGGTTGCGGAAGATCTTGGCGTCGCCCGGCTTGAGGCCGACGAGGCCGAGGGGATCGATGCGGGAGTCCATGCACGTGACGATCGCGACGCCGGCCTGGGCGATGCCGTCGAAGCCGGCCATCTCGAAACGGTCGGCATAGGCGCGGTTGGCGGCGAGGAGGTCGTCGAATCCCGCTCCCGCAGAGGCGTTCTCGCTCATATCTGTCCTTTCGGTCATTGGAGTCCGGGTCGCTTCGAGATGGTGAAGGCCATCGGCTTGCTCACCTCGGCGAAGAAGTCGTTGCCCTTGTCGTCGACGACGATGAAGGCGGGGAAGTCCTCGACGTCGATCTTCCACACCGCCTCCATGCCGAGCTCTTCGTACTCGAGCACCTCGACGTGCTTGATGCAGTCCTGGGCCAGCCGGGCCGCCGGGCCGCCGATCGAGCCGAGGTAGAAGCCGCCGTGTGCATCGCACGCCTCGGTGACCTGCTTGCTCCGGTTGCCCTTGGCGAGCATCACCTTGGACCCGCCGGCGGCCTGGAACTGGTCGACGTAGGAGTCCATCCGCCCGGCGGTGGTGGGCCCGAACGAGCCGGACGGCATACCTTCTGGCGTCTTGGCGGGGCCGGCGTAGTAGACGGGGTGGTCCTTGAGGTACTGCGGCATCTCCTCGCCCGCGTCGAGCCGCTCCTTGATCTTCGCGTGCGCGATGTCGCGCGCGACGACGAGCGGCCCGGTGAGCGAGAGCCGGGTCTTGACCGGGTGCCGGGCGAGCTCGGCGAGGATGTCGTCCATCGGCTGCGTCAGGTCGACCTTGACGACGACGTTCTTGCTGATCGAGCTGACACCCATCGCGTCGTCCTCGTGCTCGCCGAGGTCGACGGCGCCGGCGTCGGGAAGGAAGCGTGCCGGGTCGGTCTCGAGCTGCTCGATGAAGACGCCCTCGGCGGTGATCTTGCCGAGCACCTGCCGGTCGGCCGAGCACGAGACGGCGATGGCCACCGGGAGGCTCGCGCCGTGTCGGGGGAGGCGGACCACGCGCACGTCGTGGCAGAAGTACTTGCCGCCGAACTGGGCTCCGATGCCGAACTGGCGGGTCAGCTCGAGCACCTTCTCCTCGAGCTCGGTGTCGCGGAAGCCGTGGGCCGTCAGCGACCCTGAGGTGGGCAGCGTGTCGAGGTACTTCGCCGACGCGTACTTGGCTGTCTTCAGGGCGAACTCGGCGCTCGTGCCGCCGATGACGATGGCGAGGTGATAGGGCGGGCAGGCCGCCGTGCCGAGGGAGCGGAGCTTCTCGTCGAGGAAGCGCATCATGGCGTCCTCGTTGAGGATCGCCTTCGTCTCCTGGTAGAGGTAGCTCTTGTTGGCCGAGCCGCCGCCCTTGGCCATGAAGAGGAACTTGTACTGCGCCTCGTGGCCGGGCAGCGTGTCGGCGTAGAGCTCGACCTGCGCCGGCAGGTTGGAGCCGGTGTTCTTCTCCTCCCACGTCGTGAGGGGGGCCATCTGCGAGTAGCGCAGGTTGAGGCGGGTGTACGCGTCGTAGACGCCCTCGCTGATCGCCTGCTCGTCGGTGCCCGGCGTCAGCACGTGCTGGCCCCGCTTGCCCATGACGATCGCGGTGCCGGTGTCCTGGCACATCGGCAGCACGCCACCGGCCGCGATGTTGGCGTTCTTGAGCAGGTCGAGCGCGACGAACTTGTCGTTGTTGCTGGCCTCGTCGTCCTCGAGGATGTTGCGCAGCTGCTGCAGGTGCGCCGGGCGCAGGTAGTGGGCGATGTCGTGCATCGCCGTCTCGGTCAGCAGCCGCAGCGCCTCCGGGTCGACCTCGAGGAACGTGCGCCCCCCCGGCCCGTCGACGGCGCGCACGCCCTCGGTCGTCAGCAGCCGGTAGGGCGTCTCGTCGGCGCCGATGGGCAGCAGGTCCTCGTAGGCGAAGTCGGCCACGAAACGCTCCTTGCGATACAGGTGGGCTCGAGCTGGTCGGGCGTATGCCGCCGAGCCCCACGGCATACGACAGTCCCCTCCCAGCCTAGTGACGGCCGGGAGGGGACTGGCGAGCAGGTCGGTGCGCGAGCGCCGAGGCGGGTGCCTCAGCCCTTGACGGCGCCGGAGGTCATGCCGCGGACCATGAACCGCTGCAGGGTGAAGAACACGATCATCGGGACGACGATCGAGATGAACGCGCCAGCCGTCAGGAGCTCCTGGCCCTGGCCCTGGGTGCCGAGGAGCTGCTGGAGCTTGACGATGACGGTCGTGTTCTCGCTCTTGAGGAACAGCTTGGCGATGAGCAGGTCGTTCCACACCCAGAGGAACTGCAGCGTCGCGAACGCCGCGATGGCCGGGATCGACATCGGCGCGACGAGCCTCCAGAAGGTCTGGAAGTGGCTGCACCCGTCGATCTTGGCCGACTCGACGACGCTGCGCGGGAGCGTGCTCATGTAGTTGCGCAGGGTGTAGATGCACAGCGGCATGCCGAAGCCCGTGTGCAGCAGCCACACCGAGATGTACTCCCCGCTGATGCCGAGGCCGCGCGGCCCGAGGAGGTTGAGCATCGGCTGGAAGGCCACCTGGATGGGGACCACCATGACGGCGATGATGAGCAGGAAGAAGAACTCCTTGAACCGGAAGTCCATGAAGGTGAACGCGTAGGCGGCGAACGCCGCGAACATGATCGGGATGACCGTCGCCGGGATGGCGACGACGATGCTGTTGATGAAGCCCGAGCTGAGGTCGGCCCCGGTCCAGGCGCCCGAGTAGTTGCTCGTCGTCCAGTCGGCGCTGAACGGGTTGAAGAGCGCCGTCCACCAGCCCGAGCCCGCGGCGTCGTCGCGGGTGCGGAACGAGGTGACGAGCAGGCCGATGGTCGGGATCGTCCAGAGCAGCGCGAGGACGCCCATCGTGACCATCGAGAACGGGCTACGAGGCCGCCCGTCCTTCATCAGTGAGCGGCTCATCGGTTGGCCTCCTCGTCGCGGAAGTGCTTGATCTGGTACCAGATGAGCGGTGTCACCGCGATGAGCAGAACGACGACGATGGCCGTCGCCTGTCCGGCCTCGCTCGCTGCGAACAGCTTGTTGAAGAAGAGGTTCGCGATGACGTTGGTGCCATAGGCGCCGTTCGTCGTGACGTAGACGATGTCGAAGACCTTGAGGACGGTGATGAAGACCGTGACGAAGACCGTGATGATCGTGCCGCGGATCTGCGGGATGACGACGCGCCAGAAGATCTGCACCTCACCGGCCCCGTCGATGCGCGCCGCCTCGATGGTGTCCTCGGGGACACCCTTGATGGCCGAGGAGAGCAGCACCATGGCAAACCCGACCTGCAGCCAGATGAGGATCACCATGAGCAGGATCGAGTTGAGCTTGGCGGTCGAGATCGCGAGCCACGTCTGCGGGTCGCCGCCGAGACCGACCCAGATCGCGTTGAGCAGTCCGGTCTGGGTCTGCCCCGGGTTGTTGTAGGCGTAGACGAGGCCCCAGATCGCGGACGCGCCGACGAAGGAGATCGCCATCGGCAGGAAGACGAGGCTCTTGGCCGTCTTCTCACCGGTCGCGGAGAGCTTGTCGGCGAGGACCGCGACGATGACGCCGAAGGCGACGACGATCGCGGGCACGATGAGCAGCCACAGGACGTTGTTGCCGATCGAGCTCCAGAACTCGGGGTCGGCGAAGATCGTCTTGTAGTTCTGCAACCCGACGTAGGCCGTGCTGTCGGAGTTGGCGAACGAGTAGTTGATCGTCTGGAACGTCGGGTAGATGAGCATGAGCGCGACGAGGAGCAGCCCCGGCAGCAGGAAGGCGTAGGGGATCGCGCCCTCCGACAGCCGCCGCGGCAGCGACTCGACGAACATGTTGAGGAAGAAGAACAGTAGGGCGGCACCGCCGACGCCGCCGATGATGGCGAGCACGCCGATGATGAACTTGTTGTTCCCGAACCACTGCGGGTAGTAGGCGAAGGCGAGGAAGAGGTTGGCCAGGCCCCAGACCATCGCGATCATCCCCACGAGGCCGAGCACGAGCTTGGCCGGGTTGGTCCGCAGGTGGGCGTCAGGGTCGTCCCCGGTGCGCATTCGCTGTCGCGGCGCTGCCGCGCTGGTGTCGGCGGTCATGACTTGGGCCAAGCCGCTTCGATGTTGTCAGCCGTCTGCTGAGAGGACTGACCGTTCTCCCACTTGACCATTTCCTTCCAGAAGACGTCCGAGCCGATGGACTTGGGCATGAGGTCGGAGCCGTCGAAGCGGAGCACGCTCGCCTTGTTGGCGATGAGCGCGATCTTTTTCGTCGTCTCGTTGGGGTAGTTGCTGAGGTCGAAGGTCTTGTGGGGCGAGAGCCACCCGCCGGCCTTGGCCCACGGGCCGCCGAACTTGTCGGAGGTGAGGAACGCCATGACCTTCTGGGCGTCAGGGTCGTTGCCGTTGAAGAGGGCTGCGAGGTCACCGCCGCCGAGAATCGCCTGACCGTCGTAGCCGCCGGCGAACTTCGGGAAGACGTAGATGCCGACCTGGTTGTCGAGGTCCGCCTGGACGTTCTTCGGGTAGAACGTCGTGGCGAAGTTGCCCTGGCGGTGGAGCATGCACTTCGGCGGGTTTGCGAAGGCCGGGGTCATGGCGTCGCCGAACGCGGTGTTGAGCACGCCCTTCGTGCCGCCGAGGACCATGTTCGGGTCCTTGTTGAACTTGGCCGCCTCGTCGAGGGCCTTGACGACCTTCGGGTCGTTGAACGGCATCCGGTGCGAGGTCCAGTCGTCGTAGACGGTGGGTCCGTACATGCGGAGCATGAGCTCCTCGACCCAGTCGGTCCCGACCCAGCCGGTGGCCTGGTCGGACTCCCAGCCGATGCACCAGGGCGTGATGCCGGTGGCGGCAATCTTGTCGGCGACGTCCGTCCGGAGCTGCTGGATGGTGTCGGGCGACTGGTTGTAGCCGCCCTTCTCGTAGGCAGCCTTCGGGTACCACACGATGCTCTTGACGGCGTTGCGCATCGGGGCGCCGTAGACGCGGCCCTTGTAGCGACCCGCGTCGAGGAAGCCGGGGAGCAGCGTGCCCTGGAGCTTGTCATAGTCGAGGTAGGTGTCGATCGGCTGCACCTTGCCCTGGGCTGCCATCTCGATCATGCCGCCGGGCTGCGGGAAGAGACCGATGTCGGGGGAGTCGCCCGAGCTGACCTTCTGCTTGATCGTCGTCGTGAAGTCCTGGTCGGAGGTGTACTTGATGTCGATGCCGCTGGCCTTCTCGAACTCCGCGAGCGAGGCGTTGAAGTTCTTCTCCTCGTCACCGCCGAAGGCGCCGAGGATCGTCACGACCTTGTCGCCGTCGGCCGATCCGCCGTCAGCGAACCCGCCACCGGCTCCTCCTGCCCCGCCGGAGCCGCCGGAGGCGTTGGGGTTCTGGAGGCAGCCGGTCAGCACGAGTGCAGCGGCTGCGACCACCCCGCCAGCCCTCAGTGCACGTCTTGGGATACCGCTCATGGTCGCTCCTCGTCGTTGAGTTGTGCGTCGATCCCCACCGATCAACGTGACCATGGTCACGTGGAACACCTCATTCCTACCGCGTCACCGCAGGCGGGTCTAGTGGGGTGACCTGCCCGTGACCTACCCGCGACACGCCGTCTCTGGACGGCCGGAAAACACGCACGACCCCCGGCGGGCCGGGGGTCGTGCGTGTTTCTGCTGTGAAAGGTGTGGCGACGGCGTCGTCTGGCCCGTTGGGTCAGACGCAGCGGCCGTTCTTGCACTCGTGGTCGAAGAGCGCCCGGGCGAGGACGGTGGTCATGTCGGCCGGGGACGGCGCCGCGTAGAAGTCGGAGTAGGTCATCTTCGAGATCTGCGACAGCGCCTTGGGGTCGACGTCGGGCCCGATGCCGATGGTCGTGATGGCGATCGGCTTGGACGGGTCGCTCGCAGCGCGCAGGTTGGCCTTGAGCTGCTCGAGCGAGATGCCCTTCGGGTCTTCGTTGCGGCCGTCCGTGAGGATGACGACGGCGTTGACCCGGTTGGGGTCGTACTGCTGCTTGACCTTCTGGTAGGCGGCCCAGATCGTGTCGTAGAGCCCGGTGCCGCCGCCGACGTTCTTGGCGAGGGTGCTCGCCGCGGTCGCGACGACGGCCCGGTGGGAGTCGTCGTCGAGGCGACCGATGGGCGCGAGCTCGCGCCAGTCCTGGCCCTTGCCCCCCTTGTCGATGGAGAAGATCCAGAGCCCGAGCTTCGTCGTCTTGGGCAGGGCCGCCAGGGCGATGCCGGCCGCCTCCTGCGTGATGGCGACGCGGGTCGTGTCGCCGACCTTGTCGTTCATCGAGCCGGAGACGTCGAAGACGGACAGGATCGAGAAGTCGGTCGTCGCCGACTGCCAGACGTTGGTGGCGGCGGTGACGGTCTGTGCGTCGGGGCTCGGCCCGATCTTGACGTCGCCCACGCTGCCCGCCGGCGTCGGCATGGTGACGGGGACGGCCGTCGAGCGGATGCCGTACTGCGCGAAGATCTTGGCGGCGGTCGGCGTCATGAGGTAGGCACGGAGCAGCTCCACGGCCTGGTCGCGGACCGGGTCGGTCGCGACGTTGACGAGGGAGAACTCGAAGGCCGGAGTGCCTTCGTTCGGGGTGACCGACACCATCTTGTGGTCGGGGTAGAGGCGGTTGTGGTCGATGAGGTCGGCCTCGGACACCGGGAAGGCCGCCGCGGTCGCGGGGTCGGCGTTGTAGGCGCTGAAGAGGTCGTCGACCGAGGCGGCCGCACCCTTGGCGAGCTTGGGGATGACGACGCGTCCCTGCTCGTTGGACAGCTCCGGCAGGGCCGAGGCGAGCGTCAGCATGCCGGCCGTGGTCGAACGGGGGTCGCTCATCCGGATCGGGCTGTCCGACGCGACGAGCTCGAGCCACTTCGGCTGGTCACCGAGCTTGTCGGCCTGGGCGGGATCCATCGCGATGACCAGGGGGCTCTTGGCGAAGGCGCCCGCCGGTTTGGCGTTGAGCTTGGCGGCCTCGTTGACGCGCTCGACCCAGCGCGGGGAGTCGGGGATCCAGGCGTCGGGCCGGTCCGGCTGCCCCTGGCCCAGACCGATCATGGCCTCGATCGGTGCCTTGCCCTTGACGACGTAGTCGACGCACGGGGAGTCCGGGTCGGCCTGGTACTCCTTGGCGAGCGCGAGCACCGCGGGCTGGGCCGCCTCGGACACCCAGACGGAGACCGGGGTGCGGTCGGGGCACGACTTGCCAGGGGTAGCCGTGAGGGCGGCGACGGGAGCCACCTCCCGGCCCTTCCACCAGACGAAGCCGCCGACGCCGGCCCCGGCGAGCAGCACGACGCCGAGCACGGCGGCGATGATGCGGTTGCGGCGAGCCGCGGCGATCCTGGCCTCGAGGGCCTTACGGTTGGCGCGGCTCTCGATGAGACTCTGCTCGTACGGGCCGACGGGGCGTTGTGGAGGGGTGGGGTTGGACACGAGGTTTCCTCACATGAGGACGCCCCGGCACCGGGGCGTCAGGGTGAACCACCGGCCAAAACTACCCGGCGAGTCGCGCAGAATGGTGCCCGACTGCTGGCCTTCTTGTCGAATGCCCGAATTGTCCTCAGGCCATGTCGTTTCGGGTCGGCGCATGGGCCCCGGCGCGCTCGACGGTGAGTGCTCCGGTGCGCAGCGCGCGCTCCACCGCGGGCACGACGTCGGCGAGGGACGCCGCCTGCAGACGGGTCCGCGCGTCCGGTCCGCCGAGCAGCCCGGCATCGATGAGGCCCGACACGAGCCCCGCCATGAACGAGTCACCGGCCCCGACCGTGTCGACGACGGTGACGGTGGGCGCCGGGAGCGCCTGCTGCTCGCCGGTGCGGGTGACGCGGACGACCGTGCCCTCGCCCCCGCGGGTCACGACGACGAGGGAGGGTCCGAGCTCACCCCATGCGCGGACGACGTCGTCGATGGCCTCGCCGGGGCACAGCCACTCGATGTCCTCGTCGCTGACCTTGACGACGTCGGACAGTGCGATCGAGCTCTCGATGGTGTGACGGGCCTGCTCGGGACGCCCCATGAGCGACGGCCGCGCGTTCGGGTCGTAGGACACGGTGGCGCCCAGCTCGCGGCCCGCGGCGAGGATCTCGCGCACCTGACCGCCCCCGGGCTCGAGGACGGCGGCGATGCTGCCCGTGTGGACGTGGCCGTATGCCGTGAGGCCGGGGACCGCGGCCACCTGCCACTCGAGGTCGAAGACGTACGTCGCGGCACCCGTGGCGTCGAGCGTCGCGTGCGCGACGGAGGTGAAGGGTGCACCCTGCGAGCCCGCCGTCAGGGCGACGCCGCGCTCACGGCATACGTCCTCGATGCGGCGACCGCGCTCGTCGGTCGCGATCCACGTCGCGAGGTCGACGGGGTGCTCGAGGGCCGCCAGGCCGAAGGCGACGTTGGCGGGGCTGCCGCCGACGTGCTCGGCCGTGTCGCCGCCGGCGGTCGTGACCGCGTCGACGAGGGCCTCGCCGACGACGAGGGTGCGGACGGGCGACGAGGGGGGCGTCGGGTCGGACATCGTGGCGGTCCTCACTCCTCGATCATGTCGGTGCTGCCGAACCAGCCCGGGCGGTCGAAGCGGTGCTCGCTGTCGATGGTGCGGATGGTGCCGCTGCGCGAGCGCATGACGAGGGAGTTGGTGCGCGCCGACTTCGCGCCGTAGCGCACGCCTCGGAGCAGCTCGCCGTCGGTGATGCCGGTCGCGACGAAGAAGCACTCACCGACGACGAGGTCGTCGGTGGACAGGACCCGCTCGAGGTCGTGACCGGCGTCGAGGGCCTTCTGGCGCTCCTCGTCGTCCTTGGGCCAGAGCCGGCCCTGGATGACGCCGCCGGTGCACTTGATGGCACAGGCGGCGATGATCCCCTCGGGGGTGCCGCCGATGCCGAGGAGCAGGTCGACACCGGTGCCCGGGCGGGCGGCCATGACGGCGCCGGCGACGTCGCCGTCGACGATGTAGCGGATGCGGGCGCCCGTGTCGCGGATCTGCTCGGCGAGGTGCTCATGGCGCGGCCGGTCGAGCATGACGACCGTGACGTCGGCCGGCGTCTCCTTCTTGGCCTTGGCGATGCGCCGGATGTTCTCGGCGACGGGGAGCCGGATGTCGACGACCTCGGCCGCCTCGGGACCGGTCGCGAGCTTGTCCATGTAGAACACGGCCGAGGGGTCGTACATCGCGCCCCGGTTGGCGACGGCCATGACGGCGACGGCGTTGTTCATGCCCTTGGCCGTCAGCGTCGTGCCGTCGATCGGGTCGACGGCGACGTCGACCTCGGGGCCGGTGCCGTCACCGACCTGCTCACCGTTGAAGAGCATCGGGGCGTTGTCCTTCTCGCCCTCGCCGATGACGACGACGCCGCGCATGCTGACGGTCGAGATCATGGCGCGCATCGCCTCGACGGCGGCACCATCGGCCTTGTTCTTCTCGCCGCGGCCGACCCAGCGGCCCCCGGCCATGGCCGCTGCCTCGGTCACCCGGACCAGCTCGAGAGCGAGGTTGCGATCCGGCTGGCTGTGCTTCATCAAAGGTCCTCCGTCGGCGCAGAACGAGTCGGCGCCAGCCTATCGGTGGCCACACCCGCGTTTGGACCGCGTCCGGGAGTCGGGGACCATGGGGGCATGAACACCCCGTCGACGCCGTCGACACCCCCGGCAGAGACCACCCCCGCTCCGGCGACCGAGTCACCGGAGGCCGCAGGCCCCACCACGCCGGCCGCTCCGCCGAGCCGCTACTCGCTCGGGACCTTCCCCAACATGTTCCGCTCGATGTTCGTCATCGGGCTGTTCGTGCTCGCGCTCGTCGCGATCGTCCCCCGCATCACCCAGGTGCAGCGCCCGGCCGTCGACGCGGCCGGCAAGGCGAGCCAGGTCGCGGCGCAGACGTCGTGGCCGGTCCAGCTGCCGAAGGGCCTCGGCGACGGCTGGGTGCCGACCGTGGCGACGTTTACGCCGGGCACCGAGAAGGTCCAGACCTTCACGACGGTCTGGACGACCCCGAGCGGCAAGGACATCGCCCTGAAGCAGGCGGCGGGCGCGACCCAGGGCTGGGTCGCCCGCTCGGTCGACGACGGGGACGCCGCCGGCACCGTGACGGTCTCGGGGCGCACGTTCGAGAAGTTCGTCGCGAACGATGCGGGCCAGGTCGCCTACGTCGCCCGCGGTGACGGCGCTCGCGGGTTGACGCTCGTGGCGAGCGGCACCGCGCCCGAGGACGAGCTCAAGGCGTTCGTCGCGGCCCTCGCGCCCGTGACGCCCGCGCCCGGCGTGACCCCCGCGCCGTCGACCACGACCGGCTGACCCGACCCCGTCGAGGCCCGTCGGTCGAGGCCCGTCGGTCAGGGGCGGTCGGTCAGGACTCGTCGTCCTCGTCGAAGATCTCGTCGTCGGCGTGCAGCTCGCCGGTCGGTGCTGCGGGAGACGTCGGACGCGTCGCCCGCTCGATCTCGGCCTGGGCACCGTCGAGCCACGTCGCGCAGTGCGCGGCGAGCGCCTCACCGCGACGCCAGAGGTGCATCGAGTCCTCGAGCGGGGCCTGCCCGGCCTCGAGCTGGGCGACGATCGCGATGAGCTCCTCACGGGCGTCCTCGTAGCGCATCCCGGCGATGTCAGGGAAGCCGTCGGTGGTCGTCGCGTCAGCCATGGGCGCCACCCTACGGCGTCGTGGCGTCGCCGCCGCCGGTCGGCTCCGGCGGGGTGTCGGGCCGCTTGCCCGCCCGGGGCGTGCGTGGTGAGGCCGCCTTCCTGGCAGGGGCGCTCGTCGTCTTCCGAGCCGCGGTCCTGCGCGTCGAGGCCTTCGGCGGGGCGTCCTCGGCGCCGGCGGTCACGGGGCGTACGCCGAAGTCGCCGCGAGCGACGCGGACCCGGAGCAGCTCGCCGACCCCGACGTCGTCCTGGTCCATGACGATCCGGCCGTCGCGGTGCTGCACGACGGCATACCCGCGCTCGAGGGTCGACTGGGGGGAGAGGGCCACGACCTGGCGACGGAGGTGCTCGGCCTGGTCGGCGGCGCGGTGCAGTCGGGCCTCGACGCGCGTCGTGGCCCGCGCCCGGAGGGCGGCGACCTCCTGACGACGCGCGCGGACCAGGGCGACCGGGTCGGCCATGACGGGGCGGGAGACGAGGGAGCGCAGCCCGGACCGCTCGGCCTCCACCCGGCGCACGAGCGCGCGGCGCACGCGGTCGCGTGCCGCGTCGACGAGGGCGCGCTCGTGGGCGGCATCGGGGACGACCTTCTTGCCGGCGTCGGTCGGTGTCGAGGCCCGCCAGTCGGCGACGAGGTCGAGCAGCGGGGTGTCGACGTCGTGCCCGATGGCGCTGATGACGGGGGTGCGGGCCTGGGCGACCGCACGGACCATCGCCTCGTTGGAGAAGGGGAGCAGCTCCTCGAGCGCACCACCACCGCGGGCGATGACGATGACGTCGACGGACGGCATCGCGTCGAGCTCGCGCAGCGCCTCGACGACCTCGGTGACGGCCGACGTGCCCTGCACGGCGACCTCGCGGATCTCGAAGACGACGGCGGGCCAACGGCGCCGGGCGTTCTCGACGACGTCCTTCTCGGCCGCGGAGTTGCGTCCGGTGATGAGGCCGACGCGGTGCGGGAGGAAGGGGATCGGTCGCTTGCGTCCCGCGTCGAAGACGCCCTCGGCAGCCAGCGTGCGCTTGAGGATCTCGACGCGGGCGAGGAGGTCGCCGATGCCGACGGGACGGATCTGGCGTGCCTCGAGCTGGAGGGTGCCGCGCTTGGTCCAGAACGTCGGCTTGGCCTGGAGCACGACCCGGGCGCCCTGGGCGAGCGGGATCGGCATGGCGTTGACGGCGTTCATCGGCACGGAGACCGACAGGGACATGTCGACGTCGGGGTCGCGCAGGGTGAGGAACGCCGTGCCGCCGCGTGGGTTGAACTGGACGACCTGGCCCTCGACCCACAGCTGGCTCATCCGGTCGATGTAGTCGGAGATCTTGAGGCTGAGCACCCGCACCGGCCACGGCTGCTCGGCCGTGGTGTCGGCGGCCTTGTCGGGCAGCGGGCTCGTCATGCTCACCCGCGTCACCCTAAAGGTGTTGCCGGGTCGATGTGACGCACCTGGCGTCGGCGCGGGTGATCCCCGAGCCTGACGAGACTGCGCGCTGGGTGGCCGACCGCTACGCGCTCGGTTCGGTCCGCTCGATGGAGTGGGTCGCACGAGGCGCCATGGGCGAGGTCCACCGGCTCGTCACGGACCCGGGTGCGTATGCCGTCAAGCGGGCCTTCTGACGTGAGGACCCTGACGACGTGGTCGAGTCCAGGGCCCGCGTCGAGGTCGTTCGTCGAGCGGTGCCTGGCCGGTCCTCGCCCGCTGCGGCGTCCTCGCGGCCCGGGCGGCGAATCGGGGGCGAGCGGTGCGCCACCGTACGATGGGCCCATGAGCGAGCCAGCCGACCAGACGTCCGCCAAGAAGGTCCTCCTCGCGGCGCCACGCGGCTACTGCGCCGGTGTCGACCGGGCGGTCGTGACCGTCGAGAAGGCCCTCGAGCTCTATGGGCCGCCGGTCTACGTGCGCAAGCAGATCGTGCACAACAAGCACGTCGTCACCACGCTCGAGAAGCGCGGCGCGATCTTCGTCGACGAGACCGACGAGGTGCCCGAGGGTGCCACCGTCATCTTCTCGGCCCACGGGGTGGCCCCCGTCGTGCACGAGGAGGCGCGGGTCCGCAGCCTCAAGACGATCGACGCGACCTGTCCCCTCGTGACGAAGGTGCACCGCGAGGCCGTCCGCTTCGCCGACGACGACTTCGACATCCTCCTCATCGGGCACGAGGGGCACGAGGAGGTCGTGGGCACCGCGGGCGAGGCCCCCGAGCACATCACGCTCGTCGACGGTCCCGCCGACGTCGACAACGTCACCGTGCGCGACCCGGAGAAGGTCGTCTGGCTCTCGCAGACCACCCTGTCGGTCGACGAGACGATGGAGACGGTCGCTCGCCTCAAGGAGAAGTTCCCGGCGCTGCAGAGCCCGCCCTCCGACGACATCTGCTACGCCACCCAGAACCGCCAGCTCGCCGTCAAGCAGATGGCCAAGGACACCGACCTCATGATCGTCGTCGGGTCGCGCAACTCGTCCAACTCGGTGCGCCTCGTGGAGGTCGCGATCGAGCACGGCGCCCGGGACGGGCATCTCGTCGACTTCGCCGACGAGATCGACGAGGCGTGGCTCGACGGTGTCTCGACCGTGGGTGTCACCTCCGGTGCCAGCGTGCCGGAGGTGCTCGTGCGTGACGTGCTGACGTGGCTCGCGGAGCGGGGCTACGGCGAGGTCGAGGCGGTCATCGCCGCCGAGGAGTCGCTGCTCTTCTCGCTGCCCAACGAGCTGCGCCGTGACCTCAAGGCCGCCAAGGGCGAGGACGCCGGCACGGTGCGCCACGACGCCGCCTTCGAGGACTCCGGCTCGCTCCACTGACGCGATGACGCCCTCGCGTCCCCGCCGCCCCGTCAGCCGCCGAGCGCCGTGGTCAGGGCCGGCTGGAGGTCCTCGACCGTCTCGGTCGAGACGTACTGGCCACCCGTGATCGCCACGACCTGGCGCATCGCTGCCGCGTCCGCGCGACCGCCGATGCCGAGCACGACGACCCGGACCGGCCGCTTCGGGTCCTTCGCGGCGGCGAGACGCTTCTTGAGCAGCTCGAGGGTCAGGCCGTAGTCGTCCTCGTTGGGGCCGTCGGCGACGATGACGAGGGTGTTGGCGTAGCCGGGCCGCCACGCGGACCGAGCGCGGTCGTAGGCGGCGGCGATGGTGTCGTAGAGCCCGCTCCCGCCGCCGACGTAGGTGTCGAGCCGTGCGACGGCGTCGTCCAGCGCGCCGAGGCTCTTGCTGACGCCGAGCCTGCCGTAGTCGGTCAGCTGCCGGTAGTCGTCGGCGCGGCTGCCGACGTGGAGCGAGTAGATCCACAGGGACGCCATCGTCGTCGGGGAGACGGCGGCCACGGCGCGGGCCGTCGACTTCTGCACGATCGCGAGACGGGTGCCGTTGTCGGTGCGCTCGAGCATCGAGCCGGAGACGTCGACGGCGAGCAGGGCCTGGGTCTTCTTCGCTGCGGCATTCCAGAGGCCGGCGGCCTTCGTGAGCGAGGCGCCCTCGGCCTCACCGGCCACGTGGATCTCGCCGTACAGCGGCGACGGATCCTTGGGGTCGCCATCGGCCGTGCGGAATCCGCTGTCCTGCAGGACCTTCCGCGTGTCCGCCGATGTGAGGTAGTGCTCCAGCGCGGTGACGGGACCGGTCTTGTCCGGATCCTTCGTCAGCGACACGAGGGAGTACTCCAGGGCCGGGGCTCCCTCGGACGGCGCCACGGCCGCCAGCGCCTGGTCGGGGTGGGCGGTGTTCCACGCGACGAGCTGCGCCTGCGAGACGACGGCCCCGACGCTGCGCCCGGCCGTCGCGATGCCGGCGAGAGACACGCCGCCGGTGCCCGTGGGCGCGGACGTCGCCGCGAGCGCGCGCAGCCGGGCGTCCGGGAGCGACGTCGACGCGACGCCGAGCGCGATCCGGGCGATCGCCGACCGGTTCGGGTCGGGGATGCGCATCGGCACCGGACCGCCGAGCAGGTCGGCCCAGCGCAGGCGGCTGCCGAGGCCGGACGCGGTCTCGTCCTTCATCGCCACGAGGACGGCGCTCGAGGCGAAGGGCTCGCCGGGCGTGACCGGGGAACCGGAGACAGCGTTCGCACGCCCGACCCAGACGGACGAGTCGGTGATCCAGGCGTCGGGGCGCCCCGCACCACCGAGCGACCCTGCGACCGAGAAGGGCTCCTCGGAGTCGATCGTGTAGGCCGCGCACGGGCCGTCCGACCGTGCAGCGAGGGAGTCGGCGGCGGCGGCCACGGCGGGCGCGATGGCCGGGGCCACGGACACCCGGACCTTGACCGGGTCGGCGCACGACGTCGGCTGGGCAGCGGTGGTGGGCAGGGCGGTCGGGACCTCACGGAGTCCGACGTAGCGGAAGGCGCCGTAGCCGACGCCGGCGACCACCGCGAGGGTCGCGACGGCCGCGATGACGCGCGTGCGACGGCGCCGGCGGGCATGCTCGCGCTCGGCCGCCTCGAGACGCTCCCGCGACTCGCGCAGGCTCTGCTCGTACGGACCGATGCGCCGGGTCGGCGCGCTGGAGTCCTCCGGACCCGGGCCCCCCGCCCCGGTCACGATCTACCCAATCCCACGCGCGTATTGTCCGCGGCGCCGTAGCAGGTGTCCACTTCCCGGACAAATCGGACATCGCCGTCCGCGACCCGAACTGCCTGCCGCACAGGGGCGCCCACGGCTGCCACCCCGACGAGCCGACGACCACGCTCCCGCGTCGACCGGCCGCGCCGGACGGTCCGGCTCAGGCGGACTGCTCGCGGGGGTCGTCGTCGGACCCCTGACGGGAGTCGACGCCGGCGGCGCCTGTGCCCCCCTGGCCAACTGCCCCGCTGCGCCCGACGGCATGGCCGAGGAACGCGTCGTCCCGGGCCGTGCGCCCGAGGTCGTCGGTCAGCTCCGCCGCGCTGAGCGAGCGCGGCGCGACCTCGAGCGGCTCGAGGGTCGGGGGCGCGTCGGTGGTCAGGTGCAGCTCGTGCATGCGTCGCGCCGTGACGAGCACCCGCGACTCGAGGGTGCCGACGAACCGGTTGTACTGCTCGACGGAGCGCGAGAGGGACTGGCCCATCGTCGTCACGTGCCCGCCGAGGGTCGTCAGACGCGCATAGAGGTCCTGGCCGATGACGAGCAGCTCGCGGGCGTTCTGCTCGAGGGCGTCCTGCTGCCAGATCGCCCCGATGGTGCGCAGCACGGCGAAGAGCGTGCCCGGGGAGGCGAGGACGACCTTGCGCGAGAGGGCGTGCTCGTAGAGGCCGGGGTCGTCGGAGAGGGCGGTCGCGAGGATCGCCTCGCCGGGGACGAAGCAGATGACGACCTCGGGGGAGCGGGTGAAGGCCGTCCAGTACGCCTTGGCGGCCAGGCCCTCGACGTGCCGCCGCAGCGAGGTGGCGTGGGCGGCGAGCAGCTCGGCACGCTCGACCTCGGACACGGTGTCGCCGTGGGCCTGGAGGAAGTGCGCCATCGGCGCCTTCGAGTCGACGACGACGTGACGGGAGCCGGGCAGGTTGATGACCGCGTCGGGTCGCACCGTCGCGCCGTGCCGGCTGACGCGCGTCACCTGCTCGTCGAAGTCGCAGCGGGCGATGAGGCCCGCCAGCTCGAGCACGCGCCTCAGCTGGACCTCGCCCCAGGCGCCGCGGACGGTGGAGGCGTTGAGGGCGCTCGCGAGCGTCGCCGTCTCGGAGCGGAGTGACTCGGTCGAGCGGCTCACCTCGGTGAGGCGCTCGCCCAGCTGGCCGAACTGGAGCGACCGGTCGCGCTCGAGCGCCCCGACCTGGCGCTCGACCCGGCCGATGGTGTCGCGCAGCGGGGCGAGCAGGCTCGCGGTCGTGTCGTCGACGTCGCGGGCGGCCTCGAGGTCGGCCACGCGCTCCCGGAGCACGTCACGCTCGGCCTCGGCGCCGGCCGACCGGGCCAGCAGGGCGGAGCGGGCCGAGAGCCAGGCGAGCAGGCCCCCGACGAGTGCCCCGATGACGAGGCCGACGAGCAGAGCGGTGAGGTCCATGCGAGCACCGTCCCAGACGGCGCCGACACCGTGGGGACGCGACACCCGGCCACGTCCCAGACGGCTGCGGCGGGCGGGACGTGGCGGACGGCATACGCCCGGGGTGGGCGGCGCGTCGGGGACGTCTGTTACACCTTGTCCGTGAGCGAGTACGACGACGCGACCCGGCTCGAGACCGGCGACGACCCCACGCAGCGGCACGGCACCTTCCACGAGGAGTGGATGATCGGCAACGCCGTCAACGGCGGCCTCGTCATGACGACCGCCCTCCGGGCGCTCGGCGAGCACCTCGCCTCCGACCCGACCGAGACGACCGAGCACGTCGACCCCGTCGTGCTGTCGGCGTACTTCATGACCGCCTCGCAGCCCGGGCCGTTCACCGTCACCACCGAGGTGATGCGGTGCGGCCGGAAGCTCTCGACGGGGCAGATGACGATCCACCAGACCGGCGACGACGGCCGGCCCGTCGAGCGGATGCGCGCCATCGGCTCGTTCGGCAACCTCACCGACCTCGACGTGCAGCGCCAGGCGAGCCCGCCCGAGATGCCGCCGCCCGAGCAGTGCGTCTCGGCCGAGCAGGCGCCGCCCGACTTCCTCGCCAACGCGAAGTTCCTCGAGCGTCTCGACCTGCGGCTCGACCCGAGCACGGCCGGGTGGGCGCTCGGCAAGCCCTCGATGCGCGGGGTCATGCGCGGCTGGCTGCGGCTGCGCGACGGCCGCGAGCCCGACACGACGATGCTCATGATGGCGCTCGACGCCCTTCCCCCCGTGGCCTTCGAGCTCGGCCTGTTCGGGTGGACGCCGACGCTCGAGTTCACCGGCCACGTGCGTCGTCGGCCCGAGCCGGGCTGGCTGCAGGTGACGCTCGGCAGCGACACCCTCGGCGGCGGGATGATGGAGGAGGACGCGATGATCTGGGACTCCGCCGGCAACCTCGTCGCGCAGTCCCGCCAGCTGTGCGGCGTGCGGCTGCCCAAGGCCGGCGGGTGAGCGTCGAGCTCGTCTACGAGACCCATTCGATCACCGAGGACAACGAGGCCGGGGTCGCGACCGGCTGGCTCCCCGGTCGTCTCTCGGAGGAGGGTCGTCGTCTCGCCGTCGAGCTCGGGCGACGGCGACCCGCGGCCGGGTTCGCCGTGGTCTACACCTCGGACCTGGCCCGTGCCGTCGAGACGGCCGAGCTCGCCTACGGCGGCACCGACGTGCCCCGGCACGCCGACGCCCGGCTCCGCGAGTGCGACTACGGCCGGCTGAACGGGGGGCCCGTCGCCGACCTCGAACGCGTGCGGCTCGACCACGTCGACGTGCCCTTCCCGGGCGGCGGCCAGAGCTACCGCGACGTCGTCGACGCGACGGCGGACGTGCTGCGCGACCTGCGGCGCGACCACGACGGCGAGCGTGTGCTCCTCATCGCCCACTCCGCCAACCGCTGGGCGCTCCAGCACCTGCTCGACGGGGTGCCGCTCGAGCAGCTCGTCACCGCGCCCTTCGCGTGGCAGCCCGGCTGGGACTGGACGCTGGGGTGAGCGGGGGAGGGCGGCATACGCCCTCGTGGTCGGAGCCGGGCCCGATCGCCACTAAACTCTTGTCCTCGTGGCACTCACCATCGGAATCGTCGGTCTCCCCAACGTCGGCAAGTCGACGCTCTTCAACGCGCTGACCAAGAACAACGTGCTCGCCGCGAACTACCCGTTCGCGACGATCGAGCCCAACGTCGGCGTCGTCCCGCTGCCGGACTCGCGCCTCGGCGCGCTCGCCGAGATCTTCGGCTCGGAGAAGATCCTCCCGGCCACGGTGAGCTTCGTCGACATCGCCGGCATCGTCCGCGGCGCCTCCGAGGGGGAGGGGCTCGGCAACAAGTTTCTCGCCAACATCCGTGAGGCCGACGCGATCTGCCAGGTCGTCCGCGCCTTCGAGGACGGCGACGTCGTCCACGTCGACGGCAAGGTGAGTCCCGCGAGCGACATCGAGACGATCCACACCGAGCTCATCCTCGCCGACCTCCAGACGCTCGAGAAGGCCGTGCCCCGCCTCGAGAAGGAGGCCAGGGTCAACAAGGACAGGAAGGCCGCCGTCGACCTCGCGGTCGCCGCGCAGAAGGTCCTTGAGGAGGGTCACACGCTGTATGCCGCCGGGCCGCCCGCAGGGGTGGACCTGGCCGAGGCGAAGCAGCTCGGTCTGCTGACGACCAAGCCCTTCATCTACGTCTTCAACCTCGACGAGGACCAGCTCGCCGACGCGGACCTCCAGGCGTCGCTGCGTGAGCTCGCGGCACCGGCTGATGCCGTCTTCCTCAACGCCAAGCTCGAGATGGACCTCATGGAGATGGAGCCCGACGAGGCGCTCGAGCTGCTCCAGAGCTTCGGCGCCGAGGAGTCCGGCATGGACCAGCTGGCCCGCACCGGCTTCCACACGCTCGGGCTGCAGACCTACCTCACGGCCGGCCCCAAGGAGTCGCGTGCGTGGACGATCGGCAAGGGGTGGACCGCCCCGATGGCCGCCGGCGTCATCCACACCGACTTCCAGCGCGGCTTCATCAAGGCCGAGGTCGTCTCGTTCGACGACCTCGTCTCAGCGGGGAACATGAACGCCGCCAAGGCCGCCGGCAAGGTCCGCATCGAGGGCAAGGACTACGTCATGGCCGACGGCGACGTCGTGGAGTTCCGACACTCTGCAACTACTAAGTAACGGGTCGGGGGAGTGGGGCGGTGTTTGGAATCAGGTGGCGTCTGTCGGCCGCCGCACAGCAGTTCGCATGTAGTCGGTACATGGGGGGCGTCCAGCGACTTCAGACCCTACGCAGACTGGGCATGGTAGGAATCGGCAATTGTTGGATCGAGCCTGGCGTCGAATTCCGGTTTCGCGACATCCAGATCGGGGACGGCTCCTATATCAACACCGGCAGCTTCTTCGAGGGCGACCCCCCGGTTGTGATCGGTCGTAACGTCGCGGTCGGGCCATACTGCCGGGTGCTGACTCGCTCGCATGAGTTGGATCGCGGTGAACGTCGAGCGGGACCACTAACCTATGGATCGGTCACCATAGGCGACGGCACCTGGATCGGTGCCAGCGTCACGATCCTGCCAGGAGTCGATGTCGCGCCCGGGTGTGTGATAGCGGCCGGGGCGGTGGTCGCCAAGTCGACCGCGCCCGACGGTTTGTATGCAGGGGTCCCGGCGCATCGGATCCGTGACCTTCAATCTCACCATGGTAAGCCCGGCTAGAACCGTACGAACGGACGGCGACGTCGTGGAGTTCCGCTTCAACGTCTGAGCGGGCTCACACCCAGGGTCGGTCCGCGCTGTCACGCATGCGTTTGACCGCGAGGAGCTCCCGGCTGCCGCACCGCTGGCAGACGATCACGTCCTTGTCACCCGGCTGGCGTCGATACATGTGCCCCATGACCCAGCACGGGGCGTTCCTCAGTCGCATGATCGGTCCTCTCGCCCGCGCTCAACAGCCGCCGCTGCCGTCGCCACCGCAGCCGCCGCCGTCGAAGCCGCCGCCGTCGAAGCCGCCGGAGAATCCCCCGCCGAACCCGTCGCCGTTGGCGTAGCCCCAACCGCTCTCGGCCCCGAAGCCGGCGGAGTCCCATCGACCTGCGCCGAGCCCGGTGCCTCGCGCACCGGGACGGTGCCTACCGCACTCCGTGCAGGTGCGGCCGTGTGTCGGGTCGTCCGCCGCAGGCTCCCAGCGGTGCCGGCCGATCATGCACGTGAAGCTCTTGGTCGTGTCCATGCCTCAGGATCGGCCGCCACCGGCCCTGCCGTCTGTGCGCGTCGCTACACATGGCGAGGTTCCCTGCTCGTGACGACCCGTGGACAGCGAGCCGTGACCGCCGGTGAGGCCTGCGAGGGCTCGCCCGTGAAAAAAGCAGATCCCCGACCAGAAGGTCGGGGATCTGCGCGGGACCGAAGTCACCGAAGGCTGTGGGGGGTCAGATGCCCTTGACCTTCTCCGCCTGGGGGCCCTTCGGGCCCTGCGTGACGTCGAACTCGACCTTCTGGCCCTCCTGGAGCTCGCGGTAGCCGCCGCTCTCGATGGCCGAGTAGTGAACGAAGACATCGGCGCCGCCGCCGTCCTGCTCAATGAAGCCGAAGCCCTTTTCGCTGTTGAACCACTTCACGGTGCCTGTTGCCACTGGTGTTGCCTCTTCTTGTCTGCGAGGCCTCCCGTGCGGAGACCTCAGGCTGCCGCTGGTCACGACGGGCGCGTCACGCGAACCTTCGCGCAGCAGCTTCGTCGTGCCGAGCCCGCACATGACGGACTGGGACGGCAACTGGGAACGAAGGTAGCAGTCCCAGGCTCCCCTGACCCCGTCCCGGTGGGTGCGAGCCCAGTGTGTCCGGGCTTCGAGATGCGCCGGGGACCGCGTGGCGCACGGTTCACGTGTACTCGGTGCCGCTCCTGCGTCGCAGTTCCGACGAAGGCCTGTCGGACGCGACAGCGACGAGTAGCGTTCGTGGGAGTCACATCGGGCCCGGACGAGGGAGATCGAGATGCCGAACCAGGCAGACGGAGCACTGCTCGTGCAGGTGGCCCAGTGGGGCTCCACGATGGGCATCGAGGAGGCCCAGCAGGCGATCTGGTCCGACGACTTCGACCCCGAGACCGCCACCACCGACGACGTGCTCGTCTCCCGAGTCCTCAACTGGGGCGAAACCATCGGGACGCTCACGAAGAACGGGCTCCTCGACACCGACCTCGTCCTCGACTGGCTCTGGATGTCGGGACTGTGGTCGCGCGTCGGGCCCGCAGCCAGGAAGCTGCGCGAAGAGCACGGCGTGCCTGAGCTGTACGAGAACTTCGAGGCCCTGGCCACGCGGCAGGTTTGACGCGCCACCTCCGACACTCAGTGGCCGGCGACGCCGGTGTGGCGGGCGAGCGTCGAGCCGTAGGTGCCTGCGCCGGGACTGCGGACGAAGAGCGAAGGGTCGACCTGCGCGGCCTCCGGAGAGTTGGCGAAGCCTGCGAGCCATTCCGTGACCGCAGGTGACCCGGCCACCGCGGCGGCGACGGACGCGAGGAGCGAGTGCGCGTAGAGCAGCGCGCCACCCCCAGCGGCGCCGGAACCGACCGCGTGCCCTTCGGTGACACCCTGGCCCGGGCGGCGCAGGATCCTGACCAGATGTCCATGGTCGAGCAGCTCCGCCGAGAAGGCGGCCTGGGCGAGGTCGGCCGGCTCTGCCGTCGGCGGCCGCAGTCCCTCCGGCAGGTCGTGGTCGAGACGCAGGAAGAGAGCCTGCGACTGCTCCGACGAGAGCGTGGCGAAGGCTTCGCGGTGTGCCTGGCGGAGCGCGTCCGAGGATGCGACGCGCAGCAGGAAGGCGTATCGGGCGACGTCCAGCGCCTGCCCGTCGGATGCGTCGTCACCGTGCTTCCGTGGCCGGACCTTGCCGAGCCTGTCGCCAATCCCCATGAGCACTCCTCGAGCACCACGCGTCGTCGACGCGGACCATCCTGACCCGTCGATCGTCCTCCGGTGTCGTGCGAGGGGACAAGGGGCTGGGCCACCCTCGTCCCGGTGCGTCGCCGGTCGACGCTAGGGTTCGGCGCCATGAGCGACGTGACGATCCTGCACAACAACCGCTGCTCGACGTCCCGGGCTGCCGTCGAGCGCCTCGACGACGCGCACGTCGCGGCCGAGGTCGTCGACTACCTGCGCCACCCGCTCGACGCGGCCGCGCTGGGCGACCTGCTCGACAAGCTCGAGGACCCACCGACCGACCTCGTCCGCCGCGACGCGCACTTCGCCGAGCTCGGGCTGACCGACGCCGACGTCGAGACCCGCGATCAGGTCGTCGCCGTCCTGGCCGAGCACCCGCGGCTGCTCCAGCGACCCGTCCTCGTCAAGGGTGACCGCGCCATCATCGGCCGGCCGAAGGAGCGGGTTGCGGCCTTCCTCGCCGACTGAGCTCAGTCGAGGCCGAGCCCGCGGCGTCCCGTCTCGTTGAGCTGCTCGGGGGCGAACCGGTCGGGCCAGCTGCGCTCGTAGTCCTCCTCCGGGAAGTCGCTCGGGCTGGAACCGCTGAGGAACGCCTCACGCACGCTGGCGGCATACCGCTCGTTGCGCTCGCACC
Organism: Terrabacter sp. Soil811; assembly: GCF_001429655.1. NCBI lineage: Bacteria > Bacillati > Actinomycetota > Actinomycetes > Micrococcales > Intrasporangiaceae > Terrabacter > Terrabacter sp. Soil811. The sequence goes on along the minus strand of NZ_LMSX01000001.1, from coordinate 567,061 downwards.
ATGGCGCGGCGGGGATGTACATGACGTTGCCCCAGCCCTGCTGGTCGGTGACGGGCGCGACGCTGTGGATCATGTCGCAGTGCCACCAGACGGAGTCGCCGGCGCGCACGTCCGGGATGCCGCTCAGGGCCTCGAGCAGGAGCGGGTGCCACCGCTCGCTGGCCGGGAACACCTGGTTCGTCGTGACCCCGCACATGTCGTCGTTCGGGACGTCGTCGAGCAGCGGGCGGAGCATGAGGTATGCCATCGCCTCGGGGATCGGGACCGTGTGCAGGACGCCCTGGTCGTGGTCCATGTCGGACAGCGCGGTCCAGCCCTGGAAGGTGCGGAAGGCGGAGCACATCGTCGTGCCCGGGTACTGCGGGCCGGAGGTCCGGTGGGCCGCGTCCCACGGGTCGTACTGCTCGACGCTGCCGTCGAAGAGGTGACGGAAGGCCTTCTGGTAGCCCTGGGTCATCCAGAGGTCGAGCGTGCCCGGGTCGCAGTGGGTGCCGAGGCCCTTGGAGTCGGCACCCGGCGGGCGTCGGCGGATCCGGTCGGGGTAGAGGGAGTCGCGGTCGGGGTCGAACCACTGCACGCCGTCGGACTCGTGTGTCCACTGCGCGTTGAGCAGCGACTGGACCGTGGCCATGCGCTCGCTCTGTCGTGCCTCCATCTGCGCGGGGGACCAGTAGACGGGGTAGATCTCGGGCTTCGAGCCGACGCTGCCGAAGAAGTCGTCGCCCGGCCCCCGGTAGCTCTCGAAGAAGGCGTTGCCCTCGACGTAGTCGACGATGCCGGCATCCCAGGCGAGCGCCTGCTCGCGCGGGAAGTGGCCCCGGACGACGAGGCAGCCGCGCCGGCGGAGCGCCTCGAGCTGCTCCGGCGTGACCGCGCCCTGCTCGATGTCGGCGTAGTCGATGACGGGCCAGACGTCCTCGCCGCGCTCGCGGGCCGCGCGGATCTCGGCGACGCGCTCGGCGACACGCGCCTCGACGACCGCGAACACCTCGGCGACGGTGCGGCCGGACGCCTCGATGCGCGCCCGGATCGCGCTCTTGACCTCACGGATCGCCGCGGGCAGGTCGTCGGGCGGGGTCTCCCAGTGCGGGAGGTCGGTGTCGGCGGGGGTGATGTGCGTGGTGGTCATGGTGGTTCCTTTGGTCAGGACTCCTTACGAAGAACGACGGTAGCGCGTCGCGACGCATTTGGGCAAGAGTCCTAACTAGAATGGGTGCATGTCGTCCGCGAAACCGAGCCTCGACCTGCTCCGCTCGCTCACCGAGGAGCACGTGCTGCACGCCCTGATGGAGCACGGGCGCCTCACCCGGGCCGAGGTCGCAGCCCTGACCGGCATCTCGAAGCCGACGATCTCCGAGGGAGTGCGACGTCTCGTCGACGCCGGCCTCGTCGTCGACACGGGGGAGCGCAGCTCGGGCCGTGGTCGCGCCGGGTCCTACTACACGCTCGCGCCCGACTCCGGCGCCGCCCTCGTCGTCGGCATCACGCCGCAGGGCGTCGTGGCGGAGGCTGTCGACGCCTTCGGTGCGGTCGTCGCCTCGGCCGAGGTGGCGCTCGCGCGAGACGCCGGCGTCGGTGCCGTGGGCCTCGCCCTGACGCGAGCGGCGGAAGCCGCCGGAGCCACAGTGACCGGGAGGCTGCGGCTGGCCGTCGTCAGCGCGGCCGACCCCGTCGACCGCGAGACCGGGCGGCTCGTGCACCTGCCCGACGCCCCGTTCCTCGTCGGCGACCTCGACGCGCCGTCCTTGCTCGCGCCCGCCGTCGACGGGCCTGTCCTCGTCGACAACGACGTCAACTGGGCGGCGCGCGCCGAGCACGCGGCGGGTGAGGCCGGAGCCGTCAGCGGCTCCCACGACTTCGTCTACCTCTACCTCGACGAGGGGCTCGGCCTCGCTGTCGTCTCCGACGGCGAGGTGCGGCGTGGCCACTCCGGCCTGGCCGGCGAGATCGCCCACCTCACGACGCAGGGCCCTGACGGCCGGGCGACGCGACTGACCGAGGTCTTCGCCCAGCTGGGCCTGCGCCGGGCCGGCTCGACGGCCATCGACGTCGCGCGTCTGACGACGACGATCGTCGACGCCGACCGCGGCGCATCGACGCTCTCGGCCCTCGGGACCGCCGTCTCGGGCGTCCTCGAGGCAGCGGTCGCACTCGCGGACCCCGAGATGGTCGTCGTCGGCGGCGCGTGGGGGAGCGACGAGGCGGTGGTCGGAGAGTTGCGTCGCCGGTCCGCAGACCTCCCACGCCCGGTGCCCGTGGTCGTGGCGGCCGTCACCGACCAGCCACAGCTCGTCGGCGCGCGCGCCGCCGCGCTGGCGCAGCTGCGAGAAGTCATCATCACCACGGTCCGGGGACCGGACCCGGTCTAGGTTGGTGAGCGGGTCAGGGGGCGACGCGCGGCCGCATCGACACACGGGGAGCCCTCGGCGTTCATCCGGCCGACATGCCGGTCGGATGCGCAGGCAGGTCGACGAAGGAGAGCGCACATGCCCGGTACGGAACGCGCCAGGGTTGACTCGTTCGGTCACCCCGAGGACGGTCTGCACGAGGCCACCCCTTGGTACGACTGGGGTCCCTATCTCTCGGAGCGGGCCTGGGGGACGGTGCGCGAGGACTACAGCGCGGACGGTTCGGCCTGGGGCTACTTCCCCCACGACCATGCGCGCTCCCGCGCCTACCGCTGGGGCGAGGACGGCATGGCAGGCGTCAGCGACGTCGGCCAGAACCTGTGCATGGCGCTGGCCCTGTGGAACGGCAGGGACCCGATCCTCAAGGAGCGGATGTTCGGCCTGACCGGTCCCGAGGGCAACCACGGCGAGGACGTCAAGGAGTACTGGTGGTTCCTCGACGCCCTCCCGAGCCACGCGTGGCTGCACTGGCGCTACCACTACCCGCAGGCCGAGTACCCGTATGCCGCCCTCGTGGCCGAGAGTGCCCGGCGTGACCACACGCAGCCGGAGTACGAGCTCATGGACACCGGGGTCTTCGACGACGACCGCTACTGGGTGGTCGACGTCGTGCACGCCAAGGCCGACCCGCACGACCTGCTGATGGAGGTCCGCGTCACCAATGCGGGCCCGGACGTCGCGACGCTGCACGTGCTGCCCCAGCTGTGGTTCCGCAACACGTGGTCCTGGGACGTGGGTGCCGCCCGGCCCTCGCTGAGGGCCACGGGTCCCGATCGGGTGGCGGTGGAGCACCCGCGGTTCGGCGAGCTCGAGTGGGAGCTCGCGCCCGGACCCACCGGTGAGTCACCCGAGCTGCTGTTCTGCGAGAACGAGACCAACGGCCGGCGGCTCTACGGCTCGGACTCGTCAGCGGACTACCCCAAGGACGGGGTCAACGACCACGTCGTGACCGGTGCGCCGACGGTCAACCCGGAACGGGTCGGGTCGAAGAGTGCGGCCTGGTACCGCCTGACCGTGGCCCCGGGCGACACGCAGGTCGTACGCGTCCGGCTCCGTGCGCCGTCCTCGGCGCCCGCCTTCGGCGCAGCGTTCGACACGGTGCTGGAGCAGCGTCGTGCCGAGGCCGACGAGTTCTATGCCGAGGTGATCCCCGCCGACGTCGACGAGGACGCCCGCCTCGTGGCGCGGCAGGCGTTCGCCGGGATGATCTGGGGCAAGCAGTTCTACCGCTACGACGTGAAGCGCTGGCTCGAGGGCGATCCCACGCAGCCTCCACCTCCGCCGGAGCGACGGGCCGGGCGCAATGCCGGCTGGCTCAACGTGGACGCCCGCGACATCCTGTCCATGCCGGACCCGTGGGAGTACCCGTGGTTCGCAGCGTGGGACATGGCGTTCCACACCGTCGCCCTGGCCCACCTCGACCCGGCCTTCGCCAAGTACCAGCTGCTCGTGCTCTGCCGGGAGTGGTTCCAGAACCCGAACGGCGCGCTTCCTGCCTACGAGTGGTCCTTCAGCGACGCCAACCCACCCGTGCACGCGTGGGCCGCCCTGCACGTGTGGGACATCGACGGAAGGCGCGACACCGACTTCCTGGGCCGACTCATGCCCAAGCTGCTCATGAACTTCACGTGGTGGGTCAACCGGATGGACCCCGAGGGCGACCACCTCTTCGCCGGTGGCTTCCTGGGCCTGGACAACATCAGCGCCATCGACCGGTCCCACCTGCCACCGGGCGGCCGCCTGGAGCAGGCCGACGGGACGAGCTGGATGGCGTTCTACTCGCTCACCCTCCTCGAGATCGCGAGGATCCTCGCCGAGAAGGACGACGCGTGGACCGACATCGAGGTGAAGTTCATCGAGCACTTCGTGCTCATCGTCGACGCCATGCACTCCCAGGGCCTCTGGGACGAGGAGGACGGCTTCTTCTACGACGTCTTCCACGCCGGCGACGGCAGCACGGTCCCGATCAGGGCGCGCTCGATGGTCGGGGTGCTCCCGCTCCTGGGGATGGTGGTCGTGAGGCCGGAGCTGCTGAGGACGCTCGGCACGCTCCAGAAGCGCTTCTCGGGGTTCCTCGGGCAGCAGGGGTCGACCTCCGGTGAGCGCAGTCGCGGACGGGTCGTCGAGGTCCCCGGCACGGAAGCCGTGGCGATCGGTGTCGTGCCGCCGACAGAGGCGCGCCGCGTCCTGGCGCGGGTCTTCGACGAGGACGAGTTCCTGTCGCCGCACGGGCTGCGCGGGCTCTCGCGCCACCATCTCGAGCACCCGCTGTGGGTCGAGCTCTCAGGGTCGATGGTCACGGTCGACTACGAGCCCGCGGAGTCCACGACCGGCATGTTCGGCGGCAACTCCAACTGGCGCGGGCCCGTGTGGATGCCCGTCAACTACCTCGTGCTGCGCAACCTCCAGCGATACGCCCGGTCACTCGGAGCCACGAGCGAGGTCGAGTACCCCACCCGCAGCGGGCACACGCAGGGACTGGCGGACTGTGCCGAGGACCTGCGTCGGCGCCTGATCTCGTTGTTCCTCCGAGGTCCCGACGGCCGACGGCCGTGCCACGGGCACGTCGGGAAGCTGCAGGACGACCCTCGCTGGCGGGACAACGTGACCTTCTTCGAGTACTTCCACGGTGACAACGGTGCCGGGCTGGGGGCCAGCCACCAGACCGGGTGGACCGGTCTCGTGGCCGACCTGATCTGCCGGCCCGACCCGTTCGCGGGCGACCAGCAGCCGTGGGGCCTGTGAGGCCCCGGAGCCGGAGCGCCTTGACGTCGGGATCGTGCGGTTGGGGCTCGAGCGGGTCCCAGAAGACGACGAGCAGGTCGGTCGGGCCTCTTGTTGTGGATGGCGCGGAAAAAACTTCTCGGATCGCTGTAACGCCCCGGCCGGCCCTGCCGATGGAGGGGTCAGAAGAGGCGCCACTCGGACCCCCGAGCGAGTGGCGCCTCTCCTGTGTCCGGGAGGCCTGCTCGCGTATGCGTGTGGCGGCGTCAGCGCGCCGGTGGCAGCACGACGCCGAAGCCGGCCACGGCCAGCCGGAGCAGCACCTGTCCGGGGGCGAGCAGGTCGGCGATGCGAGCGGCGCTGAGCACCTCCAGCTCGGCGAGCCGGACGGCATACGCCTCCGGGCCGTCGACGCGAGCCCGCTGGAGCTCGGTCGTGTTGTGCCACACCTTGGTGCGGGCCTCGCGCAGGAAGCGGGTCGAGGCGGCGCGGTTGAGCGGCGTCAGCACCCGGTCGAGCGCGCTCTTGGCACGCAGGGTGGCCAGCTCGTCGTCCTCCGCGGCGACCCGGGCGGACAGCACCCCGTCGATGCGCTCGTGGTCGCGTCGCCGCCGGTCGAGCAGGACGGGGTCGGCGAAGTCGGCGTCGCTGATGACGCCGAGGAGGGCCTGCGGCAGGTCGTAGTTGATGTGCGCGTTGATCCCGAGGAGCACCTGCCGCAGCGGCGGCAGGTCGGCGGGAGCCCCGAACGCGAGCCGCCACGGCCGCGGTGCCTGCCGTCCCGGGTCGCCCGACAGGTCGGCGTCGAGGGCGTCGAGGTAGAGGTCGGCGAAGACGACGTCCCACACCTCGACCCACTCCGGGTCCTCGAAGGCGGCGGCACCGATGGCCTTGCCGACGGCCCGCGTCGTGCGCTGGTAGGTCGCGAGGAACGCGCGCCGGACGGAGAGCTCCGGCGGCATCTGCTCGAGGGTCGCGGTCATCCGCTCGAGGACGTCGTCGATGGTGCGCCCACCCTCGGTTCCGGTCATCGCGTTCTCCTCACGCACGCCGCCCCTCGCTCCTATTCTGGAGCGGGAGTCTCGCGGTGTCAGTCGAATCCGGACGCCGTCGCGCGAAGGCGCTCCTGGTCGAGGAGGCCGGATGAGAGCAGGGACGCACGGGCCCGGATCGTTCGACGCGGTCACCGTCGGGCAGCGCGAGACGGACGCGTGGGTGGGGCCTACTACCGGCACGAGTGGGCGACGTTCCTGCGGGCGTCGGTGGCGATGGTGGCGGCGGGCTTCGGGATGAACGGGCCCGACACGCTGCGGGGTGCGTGGCTCGTGCTGCGTGCCAACCAGGCGTGGGCGCCCTTCCCCGACAACGACCCCCAGCGTGCGCGCGACCTGATGCGCCGGTTCGACGCGCTCGTCGCAGAGACGGCCGGCCTCGACCTCGAGCCCACGCAGGCCGGAACCCTCGAGCTCGAGTGGTGGCGCGTGCCCCGTGAGCACCAGCGCGACGCCGACGTGACGAAGGACCAGCTCGTCGGCGCCCTCGTCGACCTCGACGCGGTCGGACGGTCGAGGGGGTGAGTGGCCGTGGCGCACGTCGACCCTGCGTCCCCGCCCTCGACGACTCGGAGGGACGACCGCGTCCTGCCGGCCACCCGGGTCCTCTCCGTCGTGCTCGTGCCGATCCTGCTCACCGCGTTCGTCATCCTCTACGGCTCCCCGTCCGACACCGGGCGCCTCTTCGCCTGGACGATCAGGCCGAGCCTGACCCCCATGGTGCTCGGGTCGGCCTATCTCGGCGGGGCGTGGTTCTTCGTCCGCGTCGCGCGTGAGCGGCGGTGGGCGCGGGTCGGTGCGGGCCTGCTGTCCGTCACCCTCTTCGCGGCCCTGCTCGGGGTCGCCACGGTCATCCACTGGGACCGGTTCAACCACGGCCACGTCGCCTTCTGGCTCTGGGCCACGCTCTACTTCGTCGCCCCGTTCCTCGTGCTCGCGGCCTGGGTGGCCAACACCAGGGTCGCCGCGCTGCCCCGTCCCGACGAGCTGCGCCTCCGCCCGGGTGCGCGGGCGGTCGTCGCCGGCGGTGCTGGCCTCGCGCTCGCGCAGGGCCTCGTGATGTTCGCCGTCCCGAGCCTCGTGATCCCGGTCTGGCCGTGGCTGCTGACACCGCTCACGTGCCGCGTCGTCGGTGCGGTCTTCTGCCTCGGCAGCGCCGGTCTCGTCGTGCTCCGTGACAGCAGGTGGGTACGCCTGCGGCTCATGGTCGAGGTCGAGGTCGTCATGCTGACGCTCATCCTCGTCGGGGCCGTGCGGGGGCGGTCCGACCTCTACACCGACCGTCCCCTGACCTGGCTGCTCCTCACGGGCCTCGCCGCCACGCTCGGGGCCTCGCTGCTGCTCTGGAGGGCCATGGCCGGGCGTGAGCGGGCGCGAGGGACGTCCGCGCGACCGGCGCCCCCGCGGACGTCCGCCCGCTGAGGTGGAGCCTCAGCGCGGTGAGAGCACGAGGAACGGCGGTCCCCGGAGCAGGTCGTCCGTCACCCACGTCGGGTCCGACGACGTGACGACCGGCAGGCGCCCGTCATCAACGTCGTCGCATCGTGCTCATCGTCCTCTCGATCATCCCGGTCTCGCTGGCCCAGCGACTCGGCGGGCGTACCTAGACGACGTCGAACAGCTCGGTGTGGATGCGCCGCGAGGGCACGCCGCGGTCGCCGATGATCTCGGTCGCGGCGGCCACCATGGGCCCGGGTCCGCAGACGAAGTAGTCGACGTCCTCCTTGGACCGACGCTGGGGCAGGGCCCGCTCGAGCACCGCCGCCGTGAACCGCCCGACCTCGCCGTCCCACTCGTCCGGCGGCTCCTCGAGGATCTCGACCACGTGGAGGTCGAGTCGATCGCCGAGGTGCTCCCCGTCGGCGCGGTGCAGCAGGTCGTCGGCCGTGCGGCCGGCGACGACGAGCAGCACGGGCCGCTCGTCGCCCCGGTCGGCCAGGGTGCGGATCATGCTGAGCATCGGGGTGATGCCGACGCCGCCGGCAATGAGGACGAAGCGGTCGGAGCGCAGTCCGTCGAGGGTGAACGACCCGTGCGGTCCGTCGATGAAGACGCTGCGTCCGGGACGCAGGCCCGCGATGAGCTCGCTGAAGTCGCCCATGCCCTTGATCGTGAACTCCTTGCGCCAGGGCTCGGTCGCGGCCGAGGCGATGGTGAAGGGGTGCTCCTCGAAGACGTACGGCGAGGTGCCGATCTTGAGCCAGGCGAACTGTCCGGGCCGGAAAGCCACGCCGGAGTGACCGGCGGCGTGCAGCACGAGGGTCGTCGCGGTCGGCGAGACGTGCCGTACCTCGTCGACGACATAGCGGTTGCGGTAGGACCGCAGGGGACGCCAGACCCAGCGGTGCAGGAAGGCGAGGACGAGGAACACGGCCAAGGTCTGGAACCACAGCCGTGCCGACGGGAAGCGGGTCAGGTCCCCGAGCCACAGGACGTGCAGGGCCGTCGCGAGGAGCACGATGTGGGCGAGCAGCACGTGGACGAGGCGCCACCCCTCGTAGCGCGGTCGACGGCGGCGACGACTCATGCCGAGGGCCACGATGCCGGCCAGGCCAGCGGTCGCGATGAGTGCCGCCCAGACCCGCGGGGGTGCCGATCGCAGGTCGAGGACTGCCACCCCGGGCCCGGGGCGGACGATGACCACGCCGACGTGCACGGCGACGAGCGTCACGGCAGCGAGGGCCAGGGCGCGATGGTTGCGCAGGAGTCGCTCGACGCCGAGGTAGCCCGTGACGGGTCGGAAACGGCTCGGCAGCACGAACGTCAGCACGAGCAGCGAGGCGGCGGCGAGTGCCGTGACGAGCGAGACGACCCTCAGCGGCCCCTGGTGCGCGCCGTCGGGCGCCGACCACAGAGCCCACAGCGGCACGACGAGGGCAGCGGCGACGAGCAGCGCCCACAGTGCAGGGGCGAGTCGCCGCCGAGATGCGCCGCCCCTGCCGCCCCACCACATGCGCCGACCGCCGACGGGGGTCGAGCCCACGATGACTCCATCCGGAGGCGGAAGATCCTCCCGAGCCTACGGAGTCGCTCGACCAGCCGCCTCAAGCCCGGGTCAAGAAACCCTTAAGCCGGACGGTCCGGCCTCACGCCCGTCGGGCCGTGACGAGGAGGTACTCCCACCCCATCCGCCCGTGCGCGTCCATGTGGTCGCGGGCCAGGTCCAGCAGGGCCGCGTCGAGGGCTGCGACCGCGTCCGAGGAGTCGGCGATGCCGCGGTAGGTGACGATCGTCGGACCGTAGGCGCGCTTGAAGAAGTCCCGGAAGTCCTCGGGGTGCTCGAAATGCACTGGGAGCGAACGCTTCTCGGCGGTGAGCTCTGCGACCTGGCTCCCGAGGAGCTCGCGCACGTGCGCCTCGTCGCCCCACAGCGGGGGCGGCTGCGCGCCCGGAGGCGGCGGCGCGGCATACGGCTTCATCGTCGCGAACATCTGCCCGATGAAGCCCTGCGGCGTCCAGCTGGCGAGCCCCAGCGTGCCGCCCGGTCGTGCGACGCGGACGAGCTCGTCCGCAGCCGCCCGGTGGTGCGGCGCGAACATCACGCCGACGCACGAGAGGACGACGTCGAAGGTGGCGTCGGCATAGGGAAGGGCCTCCGCATCGCCCTGCTCCCAGTCGATCGCGACTCCGGCTTCGGCGGCGAGCCGGCGGCCGACGTCGAGCAGCTCGGGGGCGAGGTCGCTCGCCACGACGCGTGCGCCGGTCCGCGCTGCGGGGATCGCGGCGTTGCCGGTCCCTGCGGCGACGTCGAGGACGTCCTGTCCGACCGTGACGCGGCACGCGTCGACGAGCTCGCGGCCGAGCTCCGGGATGACCTCCCGGGCCACGGCCGGGTAGTCGCCGAGCGCCCACATGGCGGCATGCCGGGCCTTGAGTGCGGCGTCGGGGGCGGTGGCCTCCGTCGTCCGGGTGTGTGTCGTCATTCGCGTTCCCTCCATCGGTGACGGGCCCGCTGCGATCCGGCGGCCCGGCGGCCCACCCGGGCCGTCCGTCTCCAGAGTCCGCTGCCGCCGACGCGGGCTCCAGTACACGAAGTGGACTGACGCGGTGCACGTCGAGGACCGATACTGGGCGGTGGGCCGCGGTGCAGGTCAGGGTCCGCGGCCTCCGACCGGAGGTGGGCCATGGGACGACATGATCCCGGGGCGGGCCAGTACTGCCCGATCTCACGGACGCTGGACGTCGTGGGGGAGCGGTGGTCTCTGCTCATCCTGCGCGACCTGTTGACGGGGACGACGCGCTTCAACGACCTCTCGCGGGGCCTGCCCGGGCTGTCGCGCACGCTGCTGACGAAGCGGCTGCGCCATCTCGAGCGGTACGGCGTCGTCGAGCGGTCGGGCACCCGCTACGTGCTGACCCCATCGGGGCGCGCGCTCGAGCCGGTCGTCTTCGGTCTGGCGCAGTGGGGAGCCGACTGGATGTTCGGCGATCCGCAGCCGGAGGAGCTCGACGCCCAGCTGCTCGTCTGGTGGATGCACACGCGCGTCGACACCTCCGTCCTGGCGGGTGACCGGCACGTGCTCCACCTGCGTTTCGACGACGATGTGCGCCGCTTCTGGATCCTCGTCGAGCACGGCACGCCCTCGGTGTGCATGACCGACCCGGGGTTCCCCGTCGACGTGACGATCAGCAGCGACGTGGCGTCGTTGTATGCCGTGTGGCTCGGCCGTCTGCCCCTGACCACGGCGCTGCGGTCGGGCCGGGTGCACCTCGACGGGTCGACGGCGGTGACGCGCCGGCTCGACGAGGTGCTCCGGCTCAGCCCGGTGGCACCCTTCGTCGCGGCCATGCGGGCGCGGCCGGCGTGACCCCGGGGAGAGCGCTCAGCAGCCGTCGGGCCCGCAGGCGACCGTGTCGGCGGCGTCGGTGGCGATCCCCGTCGCGACGGGCTGGAGCATGACGAGGGGGTGCGACTCGCGCCAGGCCTGCTCGAGCGCCTGGGTGAAGAGCTCGGTGGGCTGAGCACCGGAGACGCCATACTTCTCGTCGAGCACGAAGAACGGAACGCCTCTGATGCCAAGGGAGTTCGCGGCGGTGATGTCGGCGACGACCGCGTCCCGCCACGTGTGTGTCGCGAGGTCGCGCGCGATCTCGTCGGCGTCGAGCCCTGCCTGGGTGCCGATGCGAACGAGGACCTCACGGTCGCCGATGTCCTCCCCGTGCTCGAAGTGCGCCGACAACAGCGCCTCCTTGACCTCGTCGCCCACGCCGCGGGCCTTCGCGAGGTGGAGCAGCTCGTGGCCGGCGAAGCTGTTGGCCACGACGACGGACCCGAAGTCGTAGCGCAGGCCCTCGTCGGCGGCGATCGACGTCACCTGGTCGAACATCTGGCTCACCTGGGCGCGCGACATGCCCTTGCGGTCCACGAGGTAGTCGAGCTCCGTGCCGTCGTGGTGGTCGGGCAGCGTCGGGTCGAGCTGGTAGCTGCGCCACTGCACCTCGACCTCGTCGCGGTGCGGGAACGCGGCCAGTGCCTTCTCGAAGCGGCGCTTGCCGATGTAGCACCACGGGCAGGCGATGTCGGACCAGATCTCGACCTTCATGCACCGCTCAACGACGGCGACGGGGGATTGCTTCCCCGAGGGTCAGGCGCGCGAGCCGTCGTCGTCGTCGGTGGTGTCCCGCTCGGGGGTGAGGGGGGCGCCGGTGGCGTCGGCGCGGGGGGCGTCGTCGGGTACGACGTCGCCGAGCGGGGCGCCCGCCGGGGCCGGTGCCGGAACGTCGGTGTTCTCCGGGAAGTGGCAGGCGACCTGGTGCAGCGGCGCGAGCTCGACGAGCGGCGGCTCCTGCGTCTTGCAGATCTCCTGGGCCTTCCAGCAGCGCGTGTGGAACCGGCAGGCCGGCGGCGGGTTGACCGGGCTCGGGACGTCGCCCTCGAGGCGAATGCGCTCGCGCTTCGTGCGCCGCTGCGTGTCGGGGATCGGCACGGCCGAGAGCAGCGCGGTCGTGTACGGGTGCATCGGTCGCGTGTAGAGCTCGTCGCGCTCGGCGATCTCGACGAGCTTGCCGAGGTACATCACGGCCACCCGGTCGGACATGTGGCGCACGACCGACAGGTCGTGGGCGATGACGACGTAGGTCAGGCCCAGCTCGTCCTGGAGGTCCTCGAGGAGGTTGATGACCTGCGCCTGGATCGACACGTCGAGGGCCGACACGGGCTCGTCGGCGATGATGAGCTTCGGCTTGAGGGCGAGCGAGCGCGCGATGCCGATGCGCTGGCGCTGACCGCCCGAGAACTCGTGCGGGTAGCGGTTGTAGTGCTCCGGGTTGAGGCCGACGAGCTCGAGGAGGTCCTGGACCTCGCGCTTGATGCCGTGCTCGGTCTTGATCCCCTGCAGGTGGTACGGCGCCCCGACGATGGTGCCGACGGTGTGCCGCGGGTTCAGCGAGCCGTAGGGGTCCTGGAAGATCATCTGCACGTCGCGGCGCAGTGGCCGCAGCTTGCCGGCGGACCAGTGGGTGATGTCCTCGCCCTCGAGCAGGATCGTGCCGCCGGTCGGCTCGAGCAGGCGCGTCAGCATGCGGCCGGTCGTCGTCTTGCCGCAGCCGGACTCGCCCACCAGCGAGAGCGTCTCGCCGCGCGACACGTTGAACGTCAGGCCGTCGACCGCCTGGACCGCACCCACCTGGCGCTGGAGCAGGCCACGCGTGATCGGGAAGTGCTTCGTCAGGCCGGTGACCTGCAGCAGCGACTCGCCCGCCTGCTTGGACGCGGTCGGCTTGACGTGGGTGGTGGTCACGATGGGGCTCCTGTGCTGAGGTCGCGGGGTGCGCGACCGGACGCGGTGTGGACGGACGACGCGGGCATCACAGCGTCGGCCTGATGTCGTTCTCCCAGATCGCGGTCCGCTCCTCGCGGGTGAGGTGGCACGCGGAGTAGTGCCCCGGGTGCGTCTCGGCGAACGGCGGACGCTCGGTCTGGCTCAGCCCGTTCGTGCGATCGGCGTAGGCGCACCGCGGGTGGAACGGGCAGCCCGACGGCACGTTGATGAGGCTGGGCGGGGCGCCCTTGATGGGGCGCAGGCGCTCGGTGCGCACGCGGTCGAGGCGGGGCATCGAGCTGAGCAGGCCCCACGTGTAGGGGTGCTGGGGGCGGGTGAAGACCTCGTCGGCCGTGGCGTACTCGACCGAGCGGCCGGCGTACATCACCATGATGTCGTCGGAGAGCTCGGCGACGACCCCGAGGTCGTGGGTGATGAGGATGACGGCCGAGTTGAACTCCGACTGGAGGTCGCGGATGAGGTCGAGGATCTGCGCCTGCACCGTGACGTCGAGCGCCGTCGTCGGCTCGTCGGCGATGAGCAGGTCCGGGTCGCACGACAGGGCCATCGCGATCATGGCGCGCTGGCGCATCCCGCCCGAGAACTGGTGGGGGTAGTCGTCGACCCGGCTCGTCGGCTGGGGGATGCCCACGCGTCCGAGCATGTCGATCGCGTGCTTCTTCGCGACGGACGTGCTGACCTTGTTGTGGATCCGGTAGGCCTCGATGATCTGGTGGCCCACCGTGTAGAAGGGGTGCATCGCCGAGAGCGGGTCCTGGAAGATCATCGCCATGCGCTTGCCACGCAGCTCGCGCACTCGCTCGGGCTTGGCGCCGATGAGCTCGGTGTCGTCGAGCTTGATCGAGCCCGTCATGCGCACCGTGCCGGGCTTGTGCAGGCCCATGATCGACATGCTCGTGACGCTCTTGCCCGAGCCGGACTCACCGACGATGCCCAGGGTCTTGCCGCGGGCCACGTCGAAGGAGAGGCCGTCGACGGACTTCACGACGCCGTCGTCGGTGGGGAAGTGGACGCGGAGGTCACGCACCGACAGGAACGCGTCGGCGGCCGGGGCCCCCAGGCCCCCGATGCCGTCGAGGGTGTTCGCCGACGTGGCGCCGCCCTTGTCGCTGCGGCGCGTGCGGTCGTCCGCGCGGCTCGTGGTCTCGTTGGTGGACTGGCTCATGAGGTGCGCACCCTGGGGTCGAGGACGGCGTAGAGGAGGTCGACGATGAGGCTCGCGAAGATGACGAACACGGCGCCGAAGAGCGTCACGCCGAGCACCTTCGGCAGGTCGTTGTTCGTGATCGCCTGAACAGCGTAGTAGCCGATGCCCTGGAGCGAGAACGTCGTCTCGGTCAGCACGGCGCCACCGAGCAGGAGGCCGAGGTCGAGACCGAAGATCGTGAGGATGGGCGTCAGAGCCGAGCGCAGCCCGTGCCTGACGACGACGTCGTGCTCCTTCAGGCCCTTGGCACGGGCCGTGCGGATGTAGTCCTCGTTCATCGTCTCGAGCATGCCGGCGCGGGTCAGGCGGGCGTACGACGCCGCGTAGAGGAACGCGAGCGTGATCCAGGGCAACAGCATGCGATGGACGAGGTCGAGCGGACTGGTGGCGTCCATCGGACTCGCGCCACCGGCATACGTCCATTTGAGGCCGTAGCTGAAGATCGTCAGCGAGAGCAGGCCGGTGAAGAAGATCGGGAGGGACACGCCGGCGAGGGCGACGCCCATGAAGCCGCGGTCGAGGACGCTCCCGCGCTTGAGCGCGGAGATGACACCGGTGCCGACGCCGCCGACGAGCCACAGGAACGCGGCGCCCGCCGCGAGGATCCCGGTGACGGGGAGGCGGTCGAGGATGTCGGGCAGCACGGGGTTCTGCGTGATGTAGGAGTATCCGAGGCACGGGGCCGGGCAGTGGTCGATGCCGGCGCCGGTGTCGTAGTCGGATCCCGTGAGGACGCCCTTGACGAACCGGCCGTACTGCACCCAGATCGGGTCGGTGAAGCCGAGCTTGACCGCCTGTGCGTGGATCTGGGCCTCGCCGGCGCTCTTGCCGACGTAGCGGGAGGCGAGGTCGTCCGCCGTCGCGCCGCCGATGCGAGGCACGAGGAAGAAGATGACGAAGACGACCGCGCTCACGATGAAGAGCAGCAGGACGGCGGCGAAGAGCCGGCGGATCAGGTACGTCAGCACGATGTGGTGGCCGGACGCGGCGACGAGCAGCTCGTGGCTACCCGTCGCCGCGTCACGCCTTCACCTACTTTCGATGAAAAGGTTCGAACCGGGAGGCCCTCGGAAGGGCCCGTGGGTCACGGGTTGGCGACGCCCGTCGAGGCGTAGTCGTAGTAGGAGTAGCCGTCGTTGACGAACACGTTGGAGATGGTGTCCGGGCGGAAGAGCAGCGACTTGGGCCAGACGCCGGGGATGACCTCGGCGTTCTCCATGACGACCTTGTCGATCTGGCCCCAGATCGCCTCACGCTTGGTCGTGTCGGCCTCGTTGAGCGCCTGGTCCATGAGCTTGTCGACCTCGGGGAGCTTGATGCCGAGGTTGGTGTTGCCCGCGGGGCGGATGACGCGGCTGTCGACGATCTGCTGCAGGAACCCGAAGCCGTCAGGCCAGTCAGCACCCCAGCTCATCACCATGAGGCCGAGCTTGTTGGCCTTGGCGAAGTCCGGCTTGCCGGCGTAGAGCTTGAAGTAGTCACCGGCCGGGTACGGCTTGAGCGTCAGCTTGACGCCGATCTTGGCGAGCGACTGCTGCATGGACTCGGCGGCGGCCTTCTCCTTCGGGCGCTCCGGGCGGTAGGAGATGTTGGTCTCGAAACCGTTCGGCTGACCGCACTTGGCGAGTGCGGCCTTCGCGGAGTCGACGTCTCCGGTCGGCTTGGCCTTGGAGTTGTAGAGGTCCATCTCCTGGAAGCCGGGGATGATCGGGGGCAGCAGACCCGTGGCGATGGTGCCGCCGATGTCGCCGCCGTAGGCGCGCTGGTAGCCCGTCTTGTCGGCCGCGAAGATGACGGCCTTGCGGCAGTCGATGTTGTCGAACGGCGCGACGTCGCCGTTGATCTGCGCGTAGTTCGCGCGCGCGGTCGTCGGGTTGTCGGTGTGGGCCTTGAGGGCCGGGTCGGCGAGGATCTTGCCCTGCGCCGCAGCCTGCACGCCGGTGCCGGCCAGGTCGATGTCGAGGTCACCGGCCATGAGCCGGTTGTCGAGGTCGGCGGCGTTGACGCCGATCTCGACGGTGATCTTGTCCGGCAGCGCCTTGCGGCCCGTGTCAGGGTCCGTGGCGGGGTCGTACTGGTCGTTGCGGACGAGCTCGATGCGCTTGCCCGTCTGGTAGACCGAGAACTTGTACGGCCCGCTCGAGATGACGTGCTCCTTGTACTTCGAGCCAGTGTCCTTGGCCTGCGGCACGGGGGAGGTGTTGGACAGCTGGGCGAAGTAGTCGAAGCCGGCGAAGGGCTTGCTGAGGTGGAAGACGATCGTCTTGTCGTCGGGCGTCTCGATGGCCTTGAGGCTGTCGAGGTTCTTGTCCTTGTAGACCGAGTAGCCCTCGGGGACGTCGGCGAGGAAGTCGTTGAAGTACGTCGGGCCGTTGGGGAACGTTCCCTTGTCGAGCGAGCGGGCGACGCCGTACTTGATGTCCTTGCTCGTGATCGGCGTGCCGTCCTCGTACTTCAGGCCGTCACGAAGGGTGTACGTCCACGTCTTGTTGCCGTCGCTGGCCTTGCCGAGCGAGGTGGCGAGATCGGGCACGAGCTGCGCACCCTCCTTGCCCGGCGCCGACTTGAACGACACGAGCTGGCGGGCGTAGTTGCGCAGGAAGTCCCACGACAGGCCGTAGTACGTGTCACCCGGGTCGACGGAGTCCCAGTCGCTCGAGATGCCGAAACGCAGCGTTCCGCCCTTCTTGTCGGACGGGTTGAAGACCGCGCTCAGGGCGGCGTTGGCGGTAGGGGTCGTGCCACCTCCGCCGCCGCCGGCCGTGCCGCTGGGCGTCGTGCCCGGCGTCGTGCTGCCCGCGCACGCGGACAGACCCAAGGCGAGGGCGGCCGCGGTCGCGGCCACCATCACGCGTGTGTTTCTCATGAGTGGATGCGCTCCTTCGTGTTGCGGGATGCGGCCTGCGGTGGGTTACCGAGACCGCGGATCGAGGGCGTCACGCAGGCCGTCCCCGAAGAGGTTGAAGGCCAGCACCGTCACGAAGATGGCGAGGCCGGGCCAGAGCATGAACCAGGGGTCGATCTGGTACCACTGGGCGGCGTCGGAGAGCATGCCGCCCCACGTGGCGGTGGGCGGCTGGACGCCGACACCGAGGAACGACAGGCCCGCCTCGAAGAGGATGTTGCTCGGGATGAGCAGCGTCGCGTAGACGAGGATCGGCGCCAGGAGGTTGGGCAGCAGCTCCTTGAACAGGATGTAGGGCGTGCGCGCCCCGAGGCTGCGCGCTGCGTCGACGAACTCACGCTCGCGCAGCGACAGCGTCTGGCCGCGCACGATGCGGCCGATGTAGGGCCAGTTGAAGAAGCCGATGATGAAGACGATGACCGAGATGCGCAGCGCGTCTCCCTTGAGGCCGAACGCCTCGTCGGGCACGACGCCGGCGAGGGCCAGCGCGAAGACGAGCAGCGGGAAGGCGAGGAAGACGTCCATCGTGCGGCTGATCAGGGTGTCGATGGTGCCGCCGAAGAAGCCGGCGACGACGCCGAGGACCGTGCCGATGACCACCGAGAGCAGCGTCGCGAGGAAGGCGATGAGCAGGGACACCTGGGAGCCGTAGATGACGCGGCTGAAGATGTCGCGTCCGTTGACCGGCTCGAGCCCGTAGAGGAAGTCCCACGACATGCCGCCGTAGGGGCCGATCGGGATCTGGGTGTTGGGGTCGATGAGGTCCTGGTGGAACTCGTTCGGCGGGTGGCCGAGCAGGCCGACGACGAGCGGGGCCGCGATCGCGACGACGATGAGGTAGAGGACGAAGATGCCGCCGGCGAGCGCGACCTTGTCGCGCTTGAGACGGGTCCAGGCGATCTGGCCGAGCGACCTGCCCTCGATGCGCTTCTCGCCCTGCAGGACCGACTCGGGCTCAGCCGAGGTCGCGCCGGGCTCGAGGTCAAGGGGAGTGCTCATGGATGCCGTCACCTCCGGGTCGTGATCGGTGCCGGAGACCGGGTCGGCCCTCCAACATGCTGGGTAGCAGCCGCAACCTACCGCCCCCACGACCGCGCGCTTCATCATTCAGCGGCTCGACACGGTCAGCAACCGACTTGGCCGAATCGTGACTCGGAGGAGATCTTCCGGCGACCTGGCCCGCACGACCGGAAGATCGCCCGCGCCCGCCGAGGTTCGGAGGGGACTCCCAGCAGGGGCCCAGCGCCGCCTGTGACACACGCGGCCGTACGCGTACGGGCCCGGTCGGGACGGACGCGCGCCTACGCGTCCGTCTCGTCGTCGAACTGACCGAGGACGCGCTCGAGGAGGTCCTCCATCGTCACGAGGCCGGCCGGGCCCGACGGGCCGTCGACGAGGACGAGCTGGACGTGCTGCGCCCGCATCGCCGACACGGTGTCGAGCAGCGAGAGGCCGGCGTCGACGTGGACCGCCGGCGACGTGACGGTGGTGACGGGCGCGCCGGGAACGGCGCGGACGATGTCGCGCACGTGGGCGATGCCCACCGGCGTGTCGCCCTCTCGGACGACCAACCTCGAGCGGCCGGTGTCGCGTGACACGGCCTCGGCCTCGGCGCACGTCGCGGTCGTGTCGACCCCGACGGCCAGCTCGATGGGGACGAGGACCTCGCGGACCGGTGTCGTGTCGAGGTCGATGGCACCGGCGAGGACGCGGTGCTCGGGCTCGGCGAGCATGCCGTGGTCCTTCGAGCTCGCGATGAGCAGCTGCAGCTCCTTGGGGCCGTGGACCTGGCCGAGCTCGTCCTGCGGCGTCACGCCGACGAGGCGCAGGCAGCCGTTGGCCATGGCGTTGAGCAGGCTGAGCGCCGGGCGCATCACGCGGGCGAAACCGCGGAACGGCAACGCCAGCAGCACCGCTGACCGCTCGGGGTGGGCGATCGCCCACGACTTGGGGGCCATCTCACCGACGACCATGTGCAGGAACACGACGATGCCGACGGCCAGCACGACGGAGACGACGTATGCCGCCGCCTCCGGGACGCGCGCGAAGGTGAACACCGGGGTGAGCAGCTCCGCCACGGCCGGCTTGGCCAGCGAGCCGAGCCCCAGGGTGCACAGCGTGATGCCCAGCTGGGCGCCGGCGAGCATGAGCGAGAGCTCGCGGCTGCCGCGCACGGCGGCCCGCGCCGCGACGCTGCCACGCTCGGCGAGGTCCTCGAGCCGGTGGCGCTTGCTGGCCACGAGCGCGAACTCCGCCGCGACGAAGAAGGCGTTGAGCACGAGGAGCAGGAGGGACACGAGCAGGGCGGTCGTCATCGGCCGGCCTCCGTCCGTGAGCCGGCCGTGCGGTCGGTCGCATCGCCGCCGGCAGCGTCCGACCCGTGGTCGGAGCCGGTGTCGATGTCGAGGGCCTCGAGGTGGGACATGAGGTCGAGCACCTCGACGCGCACCGCCGACGGGACGTGTCGCTCGACGGCCTCGACGGTGAGGCGGACCGAGACCGGCAGGTGCCGGTGCTCGCGGTCGTGCTCGCGGTCGTGCTCGCGGTCGGGCTCACGCGGGTCGCCAGAGCGCCCCGGTGCCTCGTGGTCGCCGGACGGCTCGGCGTTCTCGTGGACGTCACCGGAGCGGACGTCGGCACCGTCGCCCTCGGACCCGTGGTGACCGTCGGACACGACCTCGCGGCGCGCCTCGACGTGGACCTCGTCGCCGACGACGGCCGTGCGGCCCAGGTCCTCGAGGATGAGTCCGCTGATGGTCGAGTACTCGTCGCTGCTCGCGAGGCGCAGCTCGGTCGCGGTGTCGAGCTCGTCGAGGCGCAGGTGGCCCGGGACGAGCCACGTGTCGGCGCCCGTCTCGACGATGCCGGGCTCCGGGGTGTCGTCCTCGTCGAGGATCTCGCCGACGACCTCCTCGGCGATGTCCTCGAAGGTGACGATGCCGGCGAAGCCACCGTGCTCGTCGACGACGACGGCCAGCTGCCGGTGGTCGGCCCGGATCTGCTCGAGGACGCGGGGCAGCGGAGCGCTCGTCGGGACGACGGTCGGGTCGGAGACGACGGAGCCGACCGTCGTGGTGCCGCGCCGGTCGGGCTCGACGGCCAGCACCTCGGCGATGCCGGCGACCCCGACGATGTCGTCACCGTCGCGGCCGGTCACCGGGAAGCGTGACCAGCCGGTGTCGAGCAGGTCGACGAGGGCCGTGACCGGGGCGTCGGCGTGGATCGTCGTGACGCGAACGCGTGGCGTCATGACGTCTCCCGCGTCGAGCTCGCGGAAGCGCAGGCCGCCCTCGAGCACGTCGGAGAGGTCGTCGTCGAGCAGGCCGCCCGCGTGCGACTCGTCGATGATGCGGGTGAGGTCCTCGGCCGTCGCGCCCTGCTCGAGCTCCTCGACCGGCTCGATGCCGACCTTGCGCAGCAGGGCCGTCGACGAACGGTCGAAGAGCCGCACGATCGGCCCGGCCACCGTGAGGTAGGCGAGCGTCGACCGGCTCAGGGAGCGGGCCAGGGGCACGGTGCGCGCGATGGCGAGGTTCTTGGGCGCGAGCTCGCCGAAGACCATCTGCACGACCGTCGAGAAGACGAGGACGGCGGTGACCGAGAGGCTGAGCCGGGCGGCATACGACATCGAGGGGTCGAGCAGCTCGGCGATGCCGGCGCCGACGAGTGGCTCGGAGACGTAGCCGACGAGCAGGGCGGTCACGGTGATGCCGAACTGGGCGGCCGACAAGGTGAACGACAGCTGCGACGTGACGCGCAGGGCGCGTTGGGCGGGGGCGTCACCCTCCGCCGCGAGCTGCTTGAGGGCGTTGCGGTCGACGGCGACGTAGGCGAACTCCTGGGCCACGAAGTAGCCGGTCGCCGCCGTCAGGGCGAGGATCAGTGCGATGCCCAGGCAGATGCCGAGGGCGGTGCTCATGCGTTCACCACCCGGGTGAGCGAGCGGTGCGTCTGGGGCGGCCGGATCGGGTCCGGCCAGGGACTATGGCCCTCCCGGGACTCGGCACGCGAGTCGGAGCGTGAGTGGGATCGCATGAGGCAATCCTAAGTTACGGGCGCGACCCGCCCACCCGGCGACGTCCGGACCGGACCCGGGCCATCCTCAGGCGACTCCCCGAGATCCTCGGCTGAGCCGGCACGGCTCAGCCCGTCGCGGCGGCGCCCCGGCGGGTGGCCTCCTGGCTGATCTGGTGCGCGAGCTCGACGTCGAGCTGGGTCAGGCCGCCCTCGGAGTGGGTCGACAGCGCGAAGGCGACGGTGCGCCAACGGATGTCGATGTCGGGATGGTGGTCCATCGTCTCCGCGGCGGACGCGACCTCCTGCACGAGGGCGATGCCGGTCAGGAAGTCCGGCGCCTCGAAAGAAGCCCGGATCGTGTCGTCGTCACGCGTCCAGTCGGGCAGGTCGCCCAGCTGGCGCTCGATCTCCTCGTCGGTGAGCCGTCGTGTCATGTCACCAGTAAACGCCCCACCGTGCTCGCCCGGTCGTCCTGGACCTCGTGCTGTGGCACCATCGGTGGCGCCATGAGCAGTCCAGACCCCGTCCAGCACCCGGTACGCCTCGTCGTCGGGGCCGCCGTCGTCGACGACCTGGAGCGACCGACCCGACTGCTGTCGGCCCGCCGCACGGAGCCGTCGGCGCTCGCCGGCGGCTGGGAGCTGCCCGGCGGCAAGGTCGACGAGGGCGAGTCCCCGCTGTCGGCCCTGCACCGCGAGCTGCTCGAGGAGCTCGGCGTCCGCGTGCGCCTCGGCGCGCACGTGCCCGGTCCGAAGCCGGGCTCCACGTGGCCGCTGGGCGATCGGTACGAGATGCTGGTGTGGTTCGCCGAGGTCGTCGAGGGCACGCCCGAGCCCCTGGAGGACCACGATGAGCTGCGCTGGCTCGACCGGGACGACCTCCGTGCCGTCGGGTGGCTCCCCGCCGACCTGCCCATCGTCGAGCAGCTCGAGCAGCTCCTGCGCCCGCCCGCATCCGACCCGGACGCCCGAAGCGCCTCCTGAACCACACGAGAACCACCCACGACGCCGTGGTCCGAACCACCCTCGAAACCCTGAGAGACTGTCCCTCATGCCCATGAAGACCCGCGCGGACATCCGCAACGTCGCCATCGTCGCCCACGTCGACCACGGCAAGACCACCCTCGTCGACAAGATGCTCTGGCAGTCCGGCGCGTTCGGCGAGCACCAGCACGTCGACGAGCGCGCGATGGACTCCGGCGACCTCGAGCGCGAGAAGGGCATCACGATCCTCGCGAAGAACACCGCGGTGCACTACACGGGCAAGGCCGCCCAGGACCGCGGCCTGACCGACGGCGTCACGATCAACATCATCGACACCCCCGGCCACGCCGACTTCGGTGGTGAGGTCGAGCGCGGCCTGTCGATGGTCGACGGTGTCGTCCTGCTCGTCGACGCGTCCGAGGGCCCGCTGCCCCAGACCCGCTTCGTGCTGCGCAAGGCGCTCGCCGCGAAGATGCCGGTCATCCTGTGCATCAACAAGGTCGACCGTCCGGACTCGCGCATCGCCGAGGTCGTCGACGAGGCCTACGAGCTCTTCCTCGACCTCGACGCGACGGAGGAGCAGATCGACTTCCCGATCGTCTACGCGTCGGCCAAGGCCGGCCGCGCCTCGCTCGAGCGCCCCGACAACGGTGGCCTGCCGGAGGGCGAGGACCTCGAGGCCCTCTTCGAGACGATCCTCCAGACGATCCCCGCGCCGACGTACGACGACGAGGCGCCCCTGCAGGCGCACGTCACCAACCTCGACGCCTCCAACTTCCTCGGCCGCCTCGCCCTGCTCCGTGTCTTCAACGGCACGATCAAGAAGGGCCAGCAGGTCATGTGGTGCCGCCACGACGGCTCGCAGCAGCGCGTCAAGATCACCGAGCTGCTCATGACCGAGGCGCTCGAGCGCAAGCCCGCCGAGGAGGCGGGCCCCGGCGACATCATCGCCGTCGCCGGCATCCCCGAGATCACCATCGGCGAGACGCTCGCCGACCCCGAGAACCCCATCCCGCTGCCCCTCATCACGGTCGACGAGCCGGCGATCTCGATGACCATCGGCACCAACACGAGCCCGATGGTCGGCCAGGTCCGCGGCTCGAAGGTCACGGCCCGCATGGTCAAGGACCGCCTCGACAAGGAGCTCATCGGCAACGTGTCGCTGCGCATCCTCAACACCGAGCGTCCGGACGCCTGGGAGGTCCAGGGCCGTGGTGAGCTCGCGCTCGCCATCCTCGTCGAGCAGATGCGTCGCGAGGGCTACGAGCTGACCGTCGGCAAGCCGCAGGTCGTCACCCGCGAGGTCGACGGGAAGGTCCACGAGCCCGTCGAGCGCCTCACCATCGACACCCCCGAGGAGTTCCTCGGCGCCATCACGCAGATCATGGCCGCCCGCAAGGGCCGCATGGAGCAGATGACCAACCACGGCACCGGCTGGATCCGCATGGAGTTCCTCGTGCCCAGCCGTGGCCTCATCGGCTTCCGCACCGAGTTCCTCACCGAGACGCGCGGCACGGGCATCGCCCACCACGTCTTCGAGGACTACGAGCCGTGGTTCGGCGCCATCACGACCCGCACGAGCGGCTCGCTGGTCTCCGACCGCAAGGGCGTCGTCACCTCCTACGCCATGGTCAACCTCCAGGAGCGCGGCACGCTCTTCGTCGACCCGACGACGGAGGTCTACGAGGGCATGATCGTCGGCGAGAACTCCCGCGCCGACGACATGGACGTCAACATCACCAAGGAGAAGAAGCTCACCAACGTGCGCGCCTCCTCCTCGGACAACTTCGAGAAGATCGTCCCGCCGCGCAAGCTGAGCCTCGAGCAGAGCCTCGAGTTCTGCCGCGAGGACGAGTGCGTCGAGGTCACGCCCGAGTCGGTCCGCATCCGCAAGGTCGTCCTCGACGCCGGCGAGCGCGCCCGAACCGCGTCACGGGCGCGTTCGGCGGCGAAGGCCGAGGGCTGACCGAGCCGTGCGCAACGTGGTGCGCGGGCTGAGGAGGTCGTCGGCCGTCGCGGTCGTCGCTGCCGTCCTGGCAGCGGGCGCCGCGGCGTGCACCGGGTCGAGCGACCCGACGAGCACCCAGGAGGCGTTGGGCGCCGCCCCGTCGGCCGCGACGGGGCAGCCCCAGCCGGGCGGCACGCTGCAGGTCCTCGTCTCGGGCACCATCGCGACCTGGGACCCGCAGCTGATGTACGTCGGGCCCGAGGCGTTCTTCGCCCAGCGCACCTTCGCCCGCGGCCTCACGGCATACGGCACGGGTGAGCACCAGCGAGACGTCGAGGCCGACCTCGCCACCGACACCGGCACCCCGAGCGACGGCGCACGCACGTGGTCCTTCACCCTGCGCGAGGGGCTGGCCTGGCAGGACGGCTCGCCGATCACGTGCGACGACGTGCGCCACGGCGTCGCCCGCACCTTCGACCGGCGCACGCACGTCGGCGGCACCAACTACGCGAGCTACCTGCTCGCGATGCCGACGAAGGTGACGCCCGAGGGTCTCGAGAAGCCCGTCTACGCCGGGCCGTCCGACACGGCCCACCAGTCCGACTTCGACCGCGCCGTGTCGTGCAAGGGCCGCACCATCACCTTCCGGCTGCGCGACGCCGAGCCCGACTTCGCGCACATCGTGGCGCTGCCCGAGTTCGCGCCGCGCAAGGTCGCGGCCGACACCACGAGCGACAAGGCGACGTATGCCGTCATGTCGAGCGGACCCTACCGACTCAAGGAGCCGTGGGTCGTCGGCAAGGGCGGCACCTTCGTGCGCAACGAGCACTGGGACGCCCGCACCGACCCGATCCGGCACGCCTACCCCGACGAGATCCACGTGACGTCCGGGCTGGGGGAGTCGACGGTCATCCAGCGGCTGCTCAACCAGCAGGACGACGACGCGTACGCCGTGTCGTGGGTCCAGGCGAGCCCGACCCTGCGCAACCAGGCCGGCACCGACCTCCAGACGCGGCTCACCTTCCCCTACACGGGCAACGTCGACTACCTCGCCGTCAACATGCGCAGCAAGGTCATGTCCGACCCGGCGGTGCGCAAGGCGCTGTCCCTGTCGACGAACCGCGCGACCTACGTCACCGCGACCGGGGGTGAGGGGGCGGGCACGCCGACGTGGTCGGTCCTGTCGCCGACGGTCGACCCCGAGTCCGTGTCGCCGGCGCCCGGCCTCGGCGTCGAGGGCGACCCCGAAGGCGCCCGGAAGCTGCTCCAGAAGTCCGGCGTCACCCTCCCCGTCCCGCTGCGCGTCGTCTACGCCCGCTCGGTGCTCGGCGACAAGGCGTATGCCGCCCTCGCCGCCGGGTGGGAGCGCGCGGGCTTCAAGGTCGAGCTCACGGGCGTGCCGCCCGAGGAGTACTACGAGACGATCGAGAAGCCGACGTCGGTCGACTCCTACGACGTCTTCCGTGGGGTGTGGACCCCCGACTGGCCGTCCGCCGGAGGGGTGCTGCCGGCGCTCTTCGACCCCCGCATCAACATCGACTCGTCGGGTCCCGGCCAGGACGTCGGCTACTTCAGCAACGACGCCGTCAACGCGCTCATCGACAAGGCCGACGCCACGGCCGACCCCGCCGCCCGGTCCAGGGTGTGGGAGCAGGCCGACCGGTCGATCCGCGACGAGGGCGGCTACATCGCGCTGTCGGCGACGAAGGCCCTCTACCTGCACGGAGCGGGCGTCAAGACCTACGAGGACCACAGCGTCGGCGGCATCGTCGACCTCGCCACCGTGTCCGTGCGCTGACGCACCGAGCGCCCGACGCTCCCCGACGCTTCGAGAGGACCACCGTGCCCCGCCTGCTCTTCGTCCACGCCCACCCCGACGACGAGACCCTGACGTGCGGCATCGCGATGGCCCACCACGTCGCCCGTGGCGACGAGGTGCACGTGCTGACGTGCACCCTGGGTGAGGAGGGCGAGGTCATCCCCCCGGGGCTCGCCGAGCTCGAGGGTGACCCCGACGACCGGCTCGGACCGTACCGCCACGGTGAGCTGACGCGCGCCCTCGACCGGATCGGGGCCGTCGTGCACGTGCTCGGGGCCGACGAGGCGGCCGGGCGGCTCTCGCGCTACCGGGACTCCGGCATGGTCGGCTCCCCGGCTGCGGCTCGCCCCGAGGCCTTCGCGGCGGCGGACCTCGACGTGGCCGGCGGTCTCGTCGCCGAGCTCGTGCGCGACCTGCGCCCCGACGTCGTCGTCACCTACGACGAGCACGGCGGCTACGGCCACCCCGACCACGTCCAGACCCACCGGGTCGCGCGGCGCGCCCTCGAGCTCCTCGACGCCGCGGACCGGCCGACGCGCGTGTACGAGATCCTCACGCCGCTCGGCTGGGCGCGCGAGGACCGCGCGTGGCTGGCCGCCGCCGACCCCGACCTGCTCGACACCAGCGCGTGGTGGAGCCGTCAGGACCTCGGCCCGGAGCCGCCCGCGCCGCCGCGGCTCGTCGTGCCCGCGGCCGAGGACGCGTTCCCGCCGTCGGTCGTCGACGACGATCGCGTCACGCACGCCGTGGTCGACGAGGCCGCCCGCACGGTCCAGAGCGACGCGTTGCGCGAGCACGCGACCCAGGTCATCGTCGCGAGCGCGGACGTGCACGCCCTGTCCAACCTCGTCGCCGCGCGGACGACGGCCCGCGAGGGCTTCCGGCGTGTCGACCCGCTCACGTGGCAGACCGTGGGTGGCCCCGTGCAGGCGGGCGAGGCCGGCCTGCTCGCCTGACTGACGGCAACGATCTCGTCACGGAGCCGACACCTCGCGGTGCTTGGCTGCAATCGGACAGCCGCGGCGTTACCTTCGTGCCACACGATGTCCCCTGCCCGGAGAGCCGATGGCCCACGACTGGTCCGACGACACGCGCCGCGAGCGGCGCTCGACGGTGCTGCGCCTGCTCGTGGCCGCGATCGTCCTCGGCGGCGGCTACGCCGGCCTCTGCGTGTGGTCCTCGCAGCACGTCCCGGCATCCGTGTCGGTGGGTGACATCCGGGTCGGTGGGATGACGCCCGAGTCCGCCCGGGCGGCCATCGACAAGGGCTCGCGGTCGCTGCTCGACACGCCCATCGTGCTCAGCGTGCCGGGCCGTGCCGCGCCGATCGAGGTCGTACCGCGTGACGCCGGGCTCACGGTCGACGCCGAGCGCTCCCTCGAGGGGCTCACCGGCTTCACGCTCGACCCGCGGGTCGTGTGGGACAAGCTCACCGGGTCGGTCCGGACACCGCTGCTCACGGCCGCGGACGACGAGGCCCTCACGGCCTACCTCGACCGGCTCGCACCCGGACTGGCCGTCGCCCCCGTGGAGGGCCAGGTGACCTTCCCCGACGGCTCCGTCTCCGTCGACATGCCGGCGTCGGGCAGCACGCTCGACGTGGCCGCGACGAAGCTCGCGCTGCGCCGCGCCTTCCCCGACTCCACCCAGGCCACGGCAGTGGTGCGCCAGGTGCCGCCCGCCGTGAGTGCGGACGTCGTCCAGCAGGTCGGCTCGCAGTTCGGCAGCACGGCGATGTCCCGGCCGCTCACGCTCGTGTCCGGCTCGACGCGCGTGCTGCTCTCCCCGGCCGAGTACGCCCCGATGGTCTCGGTCGTGCCCGACGGGTCGGGCGGGCTCACGCCGCGCTTCGACGAGCCCGGCCTCGCCCGGCTCGTCGCCGGCAAGGTGACGGTGCCGAGCCGGACGGCGAGCAGCGCCCGCTGGGTCTTCGAGCCGAACAACGGCAAGCCCCGCCTCGTGCCCTCCGTCGACGGGCTCACCTTCGACGAGGACGCGGTCGCCAGGCAGGTCGTCGCCGCGATCTCCGGCACCGAGCGCACGGTGGACGTGCGGCCCGCGGTCGCCCAGCCACCCTTCACCACCGAGGACGCCCAGCAGGCCGGCGTCAGCACCCTCGTGGCCGACTTCCGCTCGCCCTTCCCGACGAACGACGCGACGCGCACCAACAACCTCGTCGTCGCGACGAAGCGCATCAACGGCATCTACGTGCCGCCCGGGGGCACCTTCAGCCTCAACGGGATCCTCGGCGAGCGCACCGAGGACAAGGGGTATGCCGACGGCACCGTCATCATCGACGGCCGGCTGACGCGCGGGACCGGGGGCGGCATCAGCCAGGTGTCCACCGTCGTCTACAACCTGGCCTACTTCGCCGGTGTCGACTTCCTCGCGTTCAGCCCGCACGCGTTCTTCATCCCGCGCTACCCGGAAGGCCGTGAGGCCACCGTCTACTGGCCGACGATCGACAACAAGTGGAAGAACGACACCCCCTACGGGATGCTCCTGCAGACCTGGGTCGAGGGTGGCTTCGTCCACGGACGGGTGTGGAGCACGAAGACCTGGGACATCACCTCGGTCAAGGGCCCGCGGCGAAACGTCGTGCCCCCCAAGACGATTCGCACAGACAGCCTGAAGTGCTACCCGCAGCAGCCCAACCCTAGCTTCGACGTCACCGTGACGCGCGAGTGGCGCCGCCCCGGGTCGAGCGCCCTCGTCAGGAGCGAGCCGGTCAGCACCCACTACGTGCCCGAGGACCACATCATCTGCACGAACCCCGCCGCCACGCCGCCGTGACCGAGGCGGGACTGCGACCGTGCTACGTCGGGTGCGCCCCGGTGCTCAGGCGGTCGGACGGGCGAGGTAGGTGTACTCGTGGTGCACACCGAACCCCAGGCCCTCCCAGAACGCGACACCGTCGGCGTTGTCGGCCGAGACCTGCAGGTAGATCGCCGGCATGTTGTTCTCGCGGGCGACCATGGCGATCGCCGAGACGATGGTCGTGGCCAGGCCCTTGCGGCGGTGGTCGGGGTGCACCCAGAGCCCGAAGATGCCGGCCCACCCGGGGTGGATCGCCATGCGCGCCAAGGCGATGATCCGCTTCGACTCGGGATCGGTGACCGAGAGGAAGAGCTGCCCGTCGCTGCCCGTGAGGACCGCCTCGGTCGCTCCCGGCACGACGGTGCGCTGCTCGGCGTAGCTCATGAGCCAGTCGAGCTTGAGCTCCGCATCGGCGGTGACCGGGACCGACGCCTCGGTGAGGGGCGGCACCGCGGCGGACAGGCCCGTCATGACGAGCACCCGCTGCCAGTCGTCACGGCCGCCGCCGATGGCATAGCCGCGCTCGAGCAGCGCTGCGGCAGCGGGGATCCCGTCGACGGCGAACCCACGCTCGCCGTGGACCTGGAAGATCGGCGGACGGTCGCGCTCGGCGTACCACTTCTCGACGAAGTCGATCGCCTTGTCGACCGGCAGGCTCGGGTCGCCCACGACGAGCGCCGAGTTGGCCCGACCCGTGAAGCCGTCGGACGCGCGGAGCACCCAGTCGCCGATGCCGCCGCGGTCGAGCGCCTGCCAGCCCTTGGCCATCAGCTTCTCGAGGTCGTCGGCCGACACGCGCTCGTGCGCGCGGCCGGGGCGGCTGGCGGGCGGCGGCACGTCCTTGGCGGCGACGACGTCCGCACGGATCAGCTTCACCCGCTCCGTCTTCGTGTCGACGACGAGGAAGTCGTCGTTGCGGGCGACGAGCTCGCCGACGAAGTCGGTGGCGGCCGCCTCGGCGCCCTCGGCGAGCCGGTAGCGCACGACGACCCTGCTGCCGATCGTCAGGCCCGCGGTGAGGCGGTGGCCGGTGGTGTCCGCGGCAGCGGTGGGGGAGAGCGGGGTCGCCTCCGAGCCCTTCGTGGTGTCCTCCGAGGACGTCGTCTCCGGGTCGGTCTCATCCGTGGGGCCGTGCGTGGGCTCGCCGTTCATGTCCGGCATACTAGGCCGTGCAGCATCCGCTCCCGAACGCTCCACAGCAGGAGGTCCGCTCCCCATGACCTATGTCATCGCCCAGCCTTGCGTCGATCTCAAGGACCGTGCCTGCATCGAGGAGTGTCCGGTCGACTGCATCTACGAGGGCAAGCGGTCGCTCTACATCCACCCCGACGAGTGCGTCGACTGCGGCGCCTGCGAGCCCGTGTGCCCCGTCGAGGCGATCTACTACGAGGACGACGTCCCCGAGCAGTGGGCCGACTACTACAACGCCAACGTCGAGTTCTTCAACGACCTCGGCAGCCCCGGTGGCGCCGCCAAGCTCGGCATCATCGACAAGGACCACCCGCTCATCGAGGCGCTCCCGCCGCAGGAACACGACGAGTGACCGTGCCCGGCGCGCCCAGCGCGTCCGTGCGGGGGCTCGACCTCCCGGACTTCCCGTGGGACTCGCTCGCGCCCTACAAGGCGCGAGCGGTCGCGCATCCGGAGGGCATCGTCGACCTGTCGGTCGGCACGCCGGTCGACCCCACCCCCGAGGTCGTGCGCCGGGCGCTCGCGGACGCCTCCGACGCCCCGGGCTACCCGCTGACCGTCGGCACCGCCGACCTGCGGGCCGCGATCTGCGAGTGGTTCGAGCGTCGCCGCGGCGTCCCGGGCCTCACCGTCGACGCGGTCCTGCCGACCATCGGCAGCAAGGAGCTCGTGGCCTGGCTGCCCACCCTGCTCGGCCTGCGCGCCGGTGACGTCGTCGGGATCCCCGCGGTCGCCTACCCGACCTACGACATCGGCGCGCGCATCGCCGGCGCGACGGGCGTCGTCGCCCAGTCGCTGACGAGCCTCGGCCCGCTCACGGCGGCCACGACGCCGAAGCTGTTGTGGCTCAACAGCCCCGGCAACCCCAACGGCCAGGTGCTGGGCGTCCCGCACCTGCGCAAGGTCGTCGAGTGGGCGCGTGGGCACGGGGTCGTCGTCGCCAGTGACGAGTGCTACGCCGAGCTCGACTGGCGCGAGGGCCACGTCGGCACCGCGACGCCGAGCATCCTCCACCCTGACGTCTGCGGCGGGTCCCACGAGGGCCTGCTCGCCGTCTACTCGCTGTCCAAGCAGTCCAACCTCGCCGGCTACCGCGCCGCGTTCGTCGCCGGGGACCCCGCGCTCGTCGGCGCGATCCTCGAGGTGCGCAAGCACGCCGGCATGATCATGCCCACACCCGTCCAGCACGCCATGGCGGTCGCCCTGCGCGACGACACCCACGTGCAGACGCAGCGGACGGCATACGCCCGGCGTCGCGAGCAGCTGCTCGCCGCCGTCACCCGAGCGGGGCTGCGCGTCGACCACTCCGAGGCCGGGCTCTACCTCTGGGCCACCCGCGAAGAGGACTGCTGGACAACGGTTTCCGATCTCGCCGACCGCGGCATCCTCGTTGCCCCGGGCGCGTTCTACGGCGCGGCCGGCAGTCAGCACGTGCGCATCGCGCTCACGGCCACCGACGACCGCATCGCCGCCGCCTGCTCCCGGCTCTGACGCCGAGACCGTCTCGGCCCCCGTTCCGGCCCGACCTCGTGCGGTGGTATGGGGTGGACCTGTTTTCTCAGCGGACCCGGCGCTGGGGTAACGTCGCTCGCGGATACGTCCGGCGCCGTTGGGCCGGAGTTACAGGAGGCGAGGAACAGTGACGAAGGCAGTGGACGCGACACTCAAGGTCGCAGACAAGGAACTCACGTTCCCGGGAGTCGACGCCGTCGAGGGCAACGACGGGCTCGGGGTGGGGTCCCTGCTGAAGGAGACCGGCCTCGTCACCTATGACGTCGGCTTCGTCAACACCGCGTCGTGCAAGAGCGCGATCACCTACATCGACGGCGACGAGGGCATCCTGCGCTACCGCGGGTACCCCATCGCCGAGCTGGCCGAGAAGTCCACGTTCGTCGAGGTCTCCTACCTGCTCATCTACGGCGAGCTGCCCACGCCTGAGGAGCTGACCCGCTTCGAGGACTCGATCCGCCGGCACACGATGCTGCACGAGGACCTCCGCGCGTTCTTCAACGGCTTCCCGCGCGACGCGCACCCGATGCCCGTGCTCAGCTCGGCCGTCTCGGCGCTCGGCACGTTCTACCAGGACAGCCTCGACCCCTTCGACCAGGAGCAGGTCGAGATCTCGACCGTCCGCCTCCTCGCCAAGCTGCCGACCATCGCGGCCATGGCGCACAAGAAGAGCGTCGGCCAGCCGTACATGTACCCCGACAACTCGCTGTCGTTCGTCGAGAACTTCCTGCGGATGACGTTCGGCTATCCCGTCGAGCCCTACGAGGTCGACCCGACCGTCGCCAAGGCCCTCGACCTGCTCTTCATCCTGCACGCCGACCACGAGCAGAACTGCTCGACCTCGACGGTGCGCCTCGTCGGCTCGGCGCACGCGAACCTCTTCAACTCGGTCTCGGCCGGCATCCACGCCCTGTCCGGCCCGCTCCACGGCGGCGCCAACCAGGCGGTCCTCGAGATGCTCGGCAAGCTCCACGAGTCGGGCGACGACCCGAAGAAGTTCATGGAGAAGGTCAAGAACAAGGAGGACGGTGTCCGCCTCATGGGCTTCGGGCACCGGGTCTACAAGAACTACGACCCGCGCGCCGCGATCATCAAGAAGGCCGCCGACGACATCCTCGAGAAGCTCGGCCAGAACGACCCGCTGCTCGAGATCGCCAAGGGGCTCGAGGAGATCGCGCTGGCCGACGACTACTTCGTCGAGCGCAAGCTCTACCCGAACGTCGACTTCTACACCGGCCTCATCTACAAGGCCATGGGCTTCGAGTCGAAGATGTTCACGGTGCTCTTCGCCATCGGCCGTCTCCCGGGCTGGATCGCCCAGTGGCGCGAGATGATGACCGACCCCGAGACGAAGATCGGCCGTCCGCGCCAGATCTACACGGGTGAGGCCCAGCGCAGCTACCCCGCCTGAGCCGTCGGCTCACCCGAGATCCACCCGATGCCCCCGCCCCTCCTGGGACGGGGGCATCGGCATGATGGGGCGATGGCCAAGTACCTCGTCAACGACGCGGCCGTCGCCCGGTGCCGCGACCTCATCGACAAGCGGCAGTACGTCCTGGACAGCGACTGGGGCCAGGTCCAGCCGGATGCAGAGGCGCAGAACGCCTACCTCGAGCGGCACCCGTGGGACGACTACGCCGCTTGGCACCTCGGCCTGACCGAGGGCGCGAACGACGGGACCAAGGCGCGCTACGCCTTCGTCGTCGGCGACTTCCGGCGGGTCCACCGCACGGCGCTCATCGCCTGCGTCTACCGCGCGAGCGAGTGGCGGCACAAGGACGTCGAGCTCGCCGCGCACGACCTGCTCCAGCACCTCGACCGGGTGTCCGGCTGACCACGACCCGTCCCCCTGGAGCCAGCAGGGTGCCCGCCCGGGGGCGTATGCCGCCGGGCTCAGCCGAGGGTGATCGTGACCGTCGTGCCGTCGGAGCCGGACGACCAGCCCTCGTCGCCCTTCGAGCGGTCCCACACGCGGTCGCCGACACTGACCTTGCTCGCCCCGTAGATCTCGGCGCGCGCCACGGCCCACTGCGCGACGGCCCAGGCAGTCGTGCGGTCGCGGGCCGTCACTGTGAGCACGCCCTCACCGGGTCGGACCGAGGTGACGCCCATCTGCTCGGACAGGTCGGCGGCCACGCGCTGCGGCGTGAGGCTGGTCTTCACCGCGTCGAGGCGGCACGTCAGGCCGGCGGGGGAGTGCCCGGTCAAGGTCGAGGCGAGCACCCGGCCCTGGCCCTCGTGGTCGCGGTAGGCCTCGGGGAAGCCGCTCTTCTGGACGCGCTGGGCGATCTTCGTGATGTCGGCGGTCTCGTAGCCCTGGTACTTCTCGAGGGCGTCGTAGAACGCGTTGGTCGCGTGGACGGGGTCGAGGATCTGCTCCTTCGTGCCCCAGCCCTGGCTCGGCCGCTGCTGGAAGAGGCCGAGCGAGTCGCGGTCGCCGTAGCGCAGGTTGCGGATCTTCGACTCCTGGAACGCCGTCGTCAACGCGATCGTGGCCGCACGCGGGGGCATCTCACGCTTGATCGACAGCGCCGCGATGAGCGCGGCGTTGGCCGTCTGGTCGGGGTCGAAGGTCTCGGTGATCCCGCCGGCCTTGATCGTGCACTGCGGGTTGACGACGCTCTGGATGAGGAAGCGGGCGCCGAACCACCCGGCCGTGCCGACGACCGCCAGCACGAGCAGGATCGGCACCCAGCGGGGGCGGCGACGAGCGCGCGGGCGGCCCCGGGAGTCGGCAAGGGTCGGGCCCGGTCGGTTCTTCGGCATGGGGTCCTCAGGTGGTCCGGCTCTGGTCTGAACCGGTGGCGTCCGGTCTGGGTCAGTCGTTGGCGTGCAGGGCGGCGTTGAGAGTGATGCCCGTCCCCGCGCGGTCGCGGGCCTCGACGGCACCGCTCACGCTGTTGCGGATGAACAGGATGTTGCTCGACCCCGACAGCTCCTTGGCCTTGACCACGGTGCCGTCGGGCAGCGTCACCTTGGTGCCCGCCGTCACGTAGAGCCCGGCCTCGACGACGCAGTCGTCCCCGAGCGCGATGCCGATGCCGCCGTTGGCTCCGACGAGACAACGCTCGCCGATGCTGACGCGTTCCGTCCCGCCACCGGACAGGGTGCCCATGATCGAGGCGCCGGCGCCGATGTCGGACCCGTCCCCGACGACGACGCCCTGCACGATGCGGCCCTCGACCATCGAGGTGCCGAGCGTGCCGGCGTTGAAGTTGCAGAAGCCCTCGTGCATGACCGTCGTGCCCGCCGAGAGGTGCGCGCCGAGGCGCACCCGGTCCGCGTCGGCGATGCGCACGCCCTGCGGCACGACGAAGTCGGTCATCCTCGGGAACTTGTCGACGCCGTAGACGGCGACGTGCTGGCCCCGGGCCCGCAGCCGCATCCGCGTCTGCTCGAAGCCGTCGACGGCGCACGCGCCTGCGCTCGTCCAGACGACGTTCGGCAGGGCGCCGAAGACGCCGTCGAGGTTGATGGTGTTGGGCTCGACGAGGCAGTGCGACAGCAGGTGCAGACGCAGGTAGGCGTCCGGCGCGTCGGCAGGGGGGGCGTCGAGGTCGATCTCGACGAGCCGGACCTCGGTGCGCACGCGGCGCGCCTCGTCGGTGCCGACGAGGGCGTCGAGGCCCTCGGGGACGGTCGCGCCGGCCGGGCGCTCCCCGAGCGCCGGCTGCGGGAACCACGTGTCGAGCACCTGCCCGTCATCCGTGGTCGTCGTCAGTCCGTGTCCCCATGCGTTGCGCTCCGACATGGCCGCAAGGATATGGGGACGGCCTGCGCCGGTGAAACACGAACCCGCACCGTGGTCACCGGACGGTGACGCTCGGACGGTCCCGCGGGCGCCGCGACGTGGTGGCCTCCGGATAACCTTCGCGTATGCCGTCCACCTCGCAGTCCGTCGACCCGACCACCGTGCCCGCCGACACGGGGGCCCGCGCCGCCACCCTCGACCTGTCCGCCGACGTCACGACCCTCACGGCCGCGATCTGCGACATCGAGTCGGTCAGCCAGGACGAGGCGGCGCTCGCCGACGCGATCGAGGCCGCCCTGCGGCCCCTCTCGCACCTCGAGGTCGTCCGCGACGGCAACACCGTCGTCGCCCGCACCTCCCTCGGCCGCTCGGAGCGGGTCGTGCTGGCCGGACACATCGACACGGTGCCGCTGACCGCGGTGCCCAACCTGCCCACGCGCCGCGTCGACGGTGAGCTGTGGGGCCGGGGCACGGTCGACATGAAGGGCGGTGTCGGCGTCATGCTCCGCATCGCGGCGCAGGTGCCCGACCCGAGTCGCGACCTGACCTTCCTCTTCTACGAGTGCGAGGAGATCGACGGGCAGTACAACGGTCTGGCCCGCCTCGCCGACACCTCGCCCGAGCTGCTCGCCGGCGACTTCGCCGTCCTGCTCGAGCCGACCGACGGCGCCATCGAGGGCGGCTGCAAGGGCACCCTGCGCGCCGAGGTCGTCACCAAGGGCGTCGCCGCCCACTCGGCCCGCCCGTGGAAGGGTCACAACGCCATCCACGACGCCGCCGCGGTGCTCTCGCGGCTGACCGCCTACGAGGCCGAGACCATCACCGTCGACGGGCTCGACTACCACGAGGCCCTCCAGGCCGTCGGGATCAGCGGAGGGATCGCCGGCAACGTCATCCCCGACCGGTGCACCGTCACCGTCAACTACCGCTACGCGCCCGACAAGAACACCGAGGAGGCCTTCGCGCACGTGCGCCAGGTGTTCGACGGTTTCGACGTGACGCTCGGCGACGCGGCCGACGGCGCCAGGCCCGGCCTCCTGCTGCCCGCCGCCAAGGCGTTCATCGACGCGCTCGGCGTCCCCGTCAACCCGAAGGAGGGGTGGACCGACGTCGCGCGCTTCTCCGCGCTCGGCATCCCCGCCGTCAACTTCGGGCCCGGAGACCCCAACCTCGCGCACATGGACGACGAGCGCTGCCCGGTCGAGCAGTACGTCGAGGCCGAGGCCGCCCTGCTGCGCTGGCTCGGCTGACCTCTCCGCATAGGGTGGCGCTGTGACCGACCACCAGCCTGCACCCGTCACCTCGGGGAGCCCGCACGAGGACCGGCGCCAGACCGGTCCGGTGACGCTGCGCCGTCACAAGGTGCCCGTGACGACGACCGACCAGCGACTGCTCGAGGCGCACCAGCCCAACGAGTGGCTGCACGCCGACCCGTGGCGCGTCATGCGCATCCAGTCCGAGTTCGTCGAGGGTTTCGGCACACTCTCCGAGCTCGGGCCGGCGGCCGCGGTGTTCGGCTCGGCGCGCACGCGACCCGAGGACCCGGCATACGCCATCGGGGTCGAGGTGGGCCGCCTGCTGGCGGAGGCGGGCTACGCCGTCATCACCGGCGGTGGGCCGGGCGCCATGGAGGCGGCCAACAAGGGTGCCTTCGAGGCGAAGGGGACCTCGGTCGGGCTCGGCATCGAGCTGCCCTTCGAGACGGGCCTCAACGAGTACGTCGACCTCGGCATCAACTTCCGCTACTTCTTCGCCCGCAAGGTCATGTTCCTCAAGTACTCCCGCGGCTTCATCGTGCTGCCGGGGGGCTTCGGCACGCTCGACGAGCTCTTCGAGGCGCTGACGCTCGCGCAGACGCAGAAGGTCACCGAGTTCCCCATCGTGCTCATGGGCGTCGCGTACTGGCAGGGGCTCATCGACTGGCTGGGCGAGACGGTGCTCGACCACGGCATGATCAGTCCGGCCGACCTCAAGCGGCTCATCGTCACCGACGACCCGGACGAGGCCGTCAAGGCGATCCGCACGTACGAGGAGCCGCGCGCGTGAAGTGGTTCATCCTCCTCGTCGGGATCGTCGTCCTGTGCTCCGTCGTCGCGCTCATTCTCGGGCTCGCCGGTGGTGGCCTCGGCCGCAACACGACGAGCCTGAGCCACGAGCCCCTGCCCGACGAGCCGATCCGCGACACCGACTTCGACGACCTCGTCTTCGACGTGGGCGCCCGGGGCTACCGGATGAGCCAGGTCGACGGGGTCGTCGACCGGCTGAGGCGCGAGCTCCGCGAGAAGGACGAGGAGATCGCCGTGCTGCGCGGGGACGCCCCGGCGGAGCTCGCTCCCGAGCCGGCCCAGCACGTGCCCGGCCCCGCCGAGCCCGCCGAGCCCGCCGAGGCGGAGACGGAGGGGCTCGAGCCGACCCCCGAGCCGGCCGACACGGCTGAGGCTGCCGAGGAGGCCGAGCCGGCCGAGCCGGCCGAGCAGTCCGATCCGACGGTCGGCCGCGAACGCACCACATGACCGAGGTGCTCTCGCTGCGTTCGCGCGGCGTCTTCGTCGCCTGGGTGCTCGCGGTCTACGCGCTGGCCCGGGTCGTCACGACGACGATCCTGCTGCTCGTCATGCAGCACCAGGTCCCGTCCGGCATGACCGGCGGCGACGACGTGCCCGTGTCCTACTTCCCGTTCACGGCGCTCTGGGACGGCCAGTGGTACCAGACGATCGCCCAGCACGGGTATCCCTCGGAGCTACCGGTCGGCGAGAGCGGGGCCGTCCAGCAGAACCCGTGGGCCTTCTACCCGCTCTTCCCGTTCATGGCCCGCGCCGGCATGGCCCTGACCGGGCTCGACTTCCCGGCGGTGGGCTCGACGATCGCGCTCCTCTGCGGGGCCGGCGCGGCCGTGCTCATGGGACTGCTGCTGCGCGAGCGCATCGGCGACCCGGCGGCATACCTCGTCGTCGCCCTGTGGGCGAGCTTTCCCGCGTCGGTGACGCTGCAGCTGGCCTACACCGAGTCGCTCGCCATGCTGCTGCTCGTCGGCTACCTCTACGCGCTGGCCAAGGAGCGGTGGCTCGTCGCGACGGCCGTGGCCCTGCTCGTCGGGCTCTCGAGACCGATCGCCGTGCCGCTGGGACTCGTGACGCTCGTCGTGGTCTTCCTGCGCTGGCGGGCGCGCCGTGAGCGCCCGATCAGTCGCGGGACGTATGCCGCGATGCTCGCCTCGCTCGTCGGCTGCGGTGTCGCCGGGCTGCTGTGGCCC
Organism: Terrabacter sp. Soil811; assembly: GCF_001429655.1. NCBI lineage: Bacteria > Bacillati > Actinomycetota > Actinomycetes > Micrococcales > Intrasporangiaceae > Terrabacter > Terrabacter sp. Soil811. Next base: position 528,695 of record NZ_LMSX01000001.1, on the reverse strand, counting down.
GCCATCGCGTGGTGGCGCACCGGCGTGCCGTCGGCCTACACCGACACGATGGCGTCGTGGCGTGGCTCGGGCACCGTCGAGCCGTTCACGCCGTGGGTCGGGATGTCGGAGTATGCGTTCGGCGACACGTGGGGCCCGGTGATGCTCGTCGTCGCGCCGCTCGTCGCCATCGCCATGGTGGCCGGACCGTGGGCCCGCAACCTCGGCGCCGACCTGCGCACGTGGACGCTCGCCTACCCGGCGTACCTCGCGGCGGTGCTCGACCCCTTCACGAGCATCTTCCGCTACCTCATCCCGCTCTTCCCGCTCCTCGTCGTCGTGCTCGGGGCGGGCTGGGCCGACCGTCGCGGCAACACGTGGAAGCGGCTGCTGTGGCGCTTCGTCCCGCTCCTCGTCCTCAGCGTCGTGGGCCAGTACTACTGGACCGACATCCTGTGGCGCTTCGTCCCCCCGAGCGACTACCCGCCGTGACCGGACACCGGTCTGACCCCGCCGTTCTCGGTGGTTCGACCGGCAGATGATCTGCCGATCAGTGTGCTGATCACCCCACCATCACGCAGACCATGCTGCGGGTCACGCCTGGTCCTCCACACCCATGACCAGCGTGACCCGTCGTCCACAGCGTCGCCCGCCGCAAGCGCGCCACTCGCCTCAGCGGGGCAGGGTGACGGAATGACCCTGACCGACGCGACAACTGCTCTGGCCGAGGTGCAGCACGGAGTGGTGTCCCGGCGTCAGCTCCTCGAAGCCGGTGTCACGCGCGAGACCCTGCGCTGGCGGGTCGGTCGGGACTGGAGGCTCCTGCTGCCCGGCGTCTACGCGCTTCAGACCGGCCTGCCTTCGGTGTGGCAGCGGCTCGTCGCTGCGCAGCTCGTGGGCGGCGAGGGAGCGTGGCTCGCAGGATCCACCGCCGCCTCGCTGCACGGGATCACGAGCGCCCCGATATCGATGCCGATCCGGGTGCTCGTGCCTGCACCACGCAGGTCCAGGCGGATCTCGTGGGTCGACGTCCGGAGCACGACCCTGCTGGGCGAACGCGTTGTCGAGCGCGGCCCGCTACGCCTCGGATGCCTCGCCCGCGCCGTCGTCGACGCAGCACATGAGACTCCTGATGAGCGAGCGGCGCGTGGTGTCGTCATCGAGGCGGTCCAACGCCGTCTCGTCCGGCTCGACGACCTGGAGCACTGGGTCGATGCCAGGGGCCGTCGTGGCTCCGCGCGGCTGCGGCGGATTCTCGCCGAGGTCGCGGAGGGCGCGTGGTCGGTGCCCGAGAGCGACCTGCTCGCGCTGGTCCGGACCTCGCGCCGACTGCCCCCGCCGATGGCTAACCCGATCCTCACCGGTCCGGGCGGCGAGACCTTGACCTCGCCCGATCTCTGGTTCGACGACGTGGGCCTGGCCGTGATGGTGCAGTCTCGTCGATTCCATGCCGACCGCCTCGACTGGGAGGCCACCGTGGAGCAGGGATCCGATCTGTCGACGATGCGCGTCGTGGTCGTCGGCGTCACCCCGACTGCACTCGCGCGCGACCCCGAGGCGCAGTTGCGCCGCATCGAGCGGGCTCACGAGGCGGCTGCGCGCACCGGTGTGCGAGCCCCGGTCACCGCCAGCGTCCGCGCCACCGTGCCCCTCGGGGTGACGGGCTGAGCCAGACATGCGTGGTGGTCCGGCTGATCATCGTGCATCTGGTGGGGTGATCACCACACCAGATGCAGCACCATGGGCAGGTTCATCGGGAGACGCGCGCGAGCGGGTCCGGCGGTCAGGTGCCGGTGTAGGTGGGCTTCTCCTTGGCGAGGAAGGCGTCGACGGCGGCCCGGTGGTCGCTGCTGCCACCCGTCAACGCCATGAGCTCGGCCTCGTGGGCCAGGGCAGCGGGCAGGTCTGCGCCCGCCGAGTAGGCGACGGCCCGCCGGATCGAGCCGTAGGCCAGCGTCGGGCCGTCGGCGAGGGTCCGGGCCAGCTCGGTCACCGTCGCCTCGAGCTCGTCGGCGGGCACGACCTTCGTGACGAGCCCCATCGCCAACGCCTCTGCCGCCGAGACCGTGCGCGGCAGGAGCAGCAGCTCCTTGGCGCGGGCGGGCCCGACGAGACGGGGCAGCGTCCACGAGGCCCCGGAGTCGCACGAGAGCGCGATGCCCGCGAACGAGGTGTTGAGCCCGGCCTGCTCCGACGCGACCCGGAAGTCGCACGCCAGCGCGAAGCTCATCCCCGCCCCGGCCGCCACACCGTTGAGGGCCGCGACGACGGGCTTGTTCATCGTCGAGAGCGCGATGACGATCGGGTTGTAGTGGTCGGTCACGGTCGTCTCGAGCGTCGACGTCGGGTCGCCGAGGCTGCGGACGTGCTCCTTGAGGTCCTGCCCGACGCAGAAGGCCCGCCCGGTCCCCGTGAGCACGACGCACCGCACGGCGGGGTCCCCACCGACCTCGCGGAGGGCCGCGACGAGGGCGTCCTTGAGGGCGTTGTCGAGGCTGTTCATGGCGTCCGGGCGGTTGAGCCGGAGCCAGGCGATGCCGTCGGCGACCTCGACGAGCAGGGGCTCGGTGGCGGGCGAGGAGGAGGAGTCGGGCGTCTGCGTCATGGGCGCCACTCTGTCCCAATCCGTCCCCGGGCGGAAGCGTGACGAGCCTCGGAGGGCCCGGACGTGCCCTCTGTCACATCCCCAATTAGGTCTCGCAAACGAGACACGGAATAATGGGGCCAAAGACCGAGGATTCCTAGGGAAGGGGAACCATGGCAGCAATGAAGCCGAGGACCGGCGATGGCCCGCTCGAGGTCGTCAAGGAGGGCCGCGGCATCGTGCTGCGGATGCCCCTTGAGGGCGGCGGGCGTCTCGTCGTCGAGATGACCCCCGACGAGGCTGCAGCTCTGCGTGACGCGATCCAGGGTTGTGACGGCGTCAACTGACCCTTCCGCCTGATCCAGGTTCGACGGCCCCTGACCTCACGGTCGGGGGCCGTTTCGCATGCCCGCCCCGGGCGGAGGATGGCGTATGCCGTCCGGCCGGCGGGACGGCATACGTGCGCTCAGCGCTTGACGGCCACGAGCAGACCGTCGCCGACCGGCAGCAGCGACACGGTGAACTGGTCGTGCTCGCGGATCGCGCGGCCGACCTCGCGGAGGGTGCGCGTCTCGGCGTCCCGGTTGGCGGGGTCGGACTCCTTGTCGGTCCACGTCATGACGAGGGTGCCGCCGGACCGCAGCAGGCGGGTGGCCTGCGCGAGGTACTCGGGGTACTCCTCCTTGTCGGCGTCGACGACGACGAGGTCGTAGGCGCCGTCGGTCATCCGGGGGAGCACCTCGAGAGCACGACCGGCGATGCAGCGGGTGCGCTGGTGGGCGATGCCGGCAGCCGCGAAGGCGTCGCGCGCGGCCCGCTGGTGCTCGGTCTCGAGGTCGATGGTCGTGAGGATGCCGTCGGCGGGCATGCCGCCGAGCAGCCAGAGACCCGAGGCGCCCGCGCCGGTCCCGATCTCCATGACGGCCTTGGCCTCGGTCGCGGCCGCGAGCATCTGGAGCACGGCGCCGACGCCGTTGCCGACGGCCGGCGCACCGAGCTCCTCACCGCGGTGGGTCGCCTCCTCGACGTGCTCGCTCGGGGTGACGAACTCCTCGGCGTGCGACCACGCGGCGACCTTCTGGGTGCTCATGTTCGTCACCCTACTGTGACGTGCCGGGCCGATTCGGCACCCCGTCGCCCTGAAGCGGGTAAGGATCAGGTCATGGACGAACACGACAAGCCGACCGCGGAGCACCTGCGTCCGGGCGGCGTCGACGACGCCACGGTCGAGGCCCTGGGCAAGCTGTCCGAGGCCCTCGAGGTCGTCGAGGACGCCCGCGGCCACCTCTACGGCTTCCACCGGCTCACGGGGATGGCGGACCTCACCCTGGGCGAGGCCGTCGACCTCTTCCGCGAGGCCGGCCACACCGAGCTCGCCGACCGGCTGCAGACCGAGCTCGTCGGGCGCAACGTCGTGCAGGGACGGTGGACCTTCCAGATCGTCGAGGAGTACGACGACGGCTACTACGCGACCTTCAAGGAGCTCGAGAAGACGGCGCGCGACGACCTCGTCGGTGGCCGACGCCACCTCTTCGAGGCGGAGATGAAGGAGGACCGACGCACACACGGCCGGGCCCACCACGAGGCGGTCCCGCACGACGGCAGCGAGCAGTCCCGCTGACCACCCCGCCCGCCGTCCCGCCACCCCGTCCACAGCAGAACCACAGGTTCTGGCTGGCGATCGGACAGGGCAATCCGAGACGATCGACGGGAACGAAACGAGATCTGACGGCGTTCTTGTCGTTGACCCCTCTCCGTGAAAGGCCCAGCCCCCAGTGAGCACCAGCGTGACGTCCACCTCTCCCACCTCGGTGGAGCAGGCCGACTCGACGTGGACTCCCCCCACGTGGGAGGAGATCGTCGAGCAGCACTCGGCGCGCGTCTACCGCCTGGCCTACCGCCTCACGGGCAACCCGCACGACGCCGAGGACCTGACGCATGACGTCTTCGTCCGCGTCTTCCGGTCGCTGCACTCCTACCAGCCGGGCACCTTCGAGGGCTGGCTGCACCGCATCACGACCAACGTCTTCCTCGACAAGATGCGTCGCAAGCAGCGCATCCGCTTCGACGCCCTGCCCGACGACGCCGCCGGTCGGCTCCCCAGCAACGAGAAGGGGCCGGAGCAGACCTACCACGACGCCCGTTTCGACGACGACGTGCAGCGGGCGCTCGATGCCCTCGCGCCGGAGTTCCGCGCGGCCGTCGTCCTCTGCGACATCGAGGGCCTCAGCTACGAGGAGATCAGCGCGACTCTCGGGGTCAAGCTCGGCACCGTCCGCTCGCGCATCCACCGTGGCCGCGCCCAGCTGCGCGAGGCCCTCGCGCACCGCGCCCCCGAGGTGGCCGCCGCCGCCCGTCCGGCCAAGCCCGAGTCGCGCGCCGCTCGCGCCGGCCTGCGCCTTCCCGGCCGCCGAGTCGCGGCGAGCTCGCGCTGATGGATCCGGAGGTGATGTCGTGACGCCGCACCTCAAGGGATACGTCCGCGCCTATGTCGACCGCGCCCTGCCGCCGGCGATGCTGCACCTCTACGACAAGCACCTCGTGTGCTGCACCGTCTGCCGCGCCGCCGCCGACCAGGAGCGCCGCATCGTCGCGTCGCTGCGCTCCGACACCGGCGTCCCGATGAGCCTGCGCACCTCCCTCATGGGTCTCGGTGCGGCTCCCTCGGGTGAGCCCCAGCCCGCGCCCGCTCCCTCGCGGGAGCCCAGGGCCCCGCGCATCCCGCTGCCGCCCGTCGGCTTCCGTATGCCGTCGACGCCGTCCTACGAGCCCGTGCCCACCGTTCGGCCCACCGCTCCTGCCCTGCACCGCTCGCCGATGCGTGCTGCCGTGGTGGCCTCGATCGCGGCGGGCGCGTCGGTCGCTGCCGCGTGGGGGCTCGCGATCGCGCCCGTGCCCGGCTCGCGGGCCCCTTCGGTGCGGGGCCCGGTGGCCAACTTCGGGGCCGGCCCCGTCAGCGCCGTGAACTTCGGCGGCTCCGTGCTGCCCGGCAACAGGATCTCGCCCGTCACGCGTCAGACGCAGGGCCTCAACGACGTCGGCGCCGGCAACGTCCCGTACTGGGTCGTCACGACCCGCACGTCGGCCCGTACCGCGTCGCTGGCCGTCGGCCCGACCTCCGCCCTGGTGGCCCCGGTTCGGGTCACCAACGTCCGTTCGGCACAATCAGGGCCATGAGCGACGAGTCGACGACGCCGGACCCCGATCCGACGGCAGCAGCTCCTGAGCCCCGCGAGCTCACTCAGGCCCCCGGCGGTGACCCGGAGGTGGAGCAGACCGGCATCATCGACCTGCACGACACCCGGGCCATCCCGTCAACGTCGCCGACGACACCGGCCCCCGTCCCGTCCGCCTCGGAGCCGCAGCCGCCGGTGAGCGCCTCCGGCCCGGGTCCCTCCGACACGGGTGACGACGCCTGGTTCGACGTCTTCGGAGGCGAGCACCCGACCGAGGGTGCCGGCGTCCCTGCCCGGGCCGATGCCGCCTGGGGCAGCGACCGCGCCGACTCCCTCGCCGAGGAGGCCCACCGCTCGGCCTACGCCCCGCCCACCCCGGCGGCCGACGCGCCCTCTGCGACCGGGCCCGGTGCGTCCACCCCCCCGGGCGACGTGCTGGCCGGCGCCGCCGCGGCAGCCGGCGGGACGGCATACCTCGGCTCCGTGCCCCACGCACCCGCGGGGGGCGACCCCGACCTCGGCAGCGGCCCGGTGCCGTCCGGGGGCGGCGTCGCACTCACCGACCCGCCGGCGCCGTCCGCCCGCCGCGGTCGCGGCAAGGTGGTCGCCGCCGTCGTCGGGCTCTGTCTGCTCTCCGGTGTCATCGGTGGCATCGCCAGCCAGGTCGCCGAGGACCGCATCAACCTCGCCGGCTCGACCCTGCCCGAGCCCGGTCCGGGCGCCACGCAGCGACCGGCCGGCTCGGTCGCCAACATCGCCGCCGTCGCCCTGCCGAGCGTCGTGACCATCAAGGTCGACGCCGGTAGCGAGGGATCGGCCACCGGTTCCGGCTTCGTCATCGACGGCAAGGGCCACGTCCTGACCAACAACCACGTCGTCGAGCCCGGCGTCAACGGTGACATCGAGATCGTGCTGAGCAACGGCGACACCGAGAAGGCGACCATCGTCGGGCGCGACGCGAGCTACGACCTCGCCGTGCTCAAGATCAACCGCACCGACCTCAAGCCCCTGACGCTCGGCGCGTCCGACAAGGTCGTCGTCGGCGACCAGGTCATCGCCGTCGGTGCACCGCTCGGCCTCGACCAGACCGTCACCACGGGCATCGTCAGCGCGCTCAACCGCCCCGTGACGCCGGGAGAGGGCAGCGAGTCCTCCTTCATCAACGCCATCCAGACGGACGCGGCGATCAACCCCGGCAACTCGGGTGGCCCGCTGCTCGACATGACGGGCAAGGTCATCGGCGTCAACAGCGCCATCGCCCGGGTCCCGGGGACGAGCGGCGCCACCGGCGGCAGCATCGGGCTCGGCTTCGCCATCCCGAGCGACCAGGCCCGGCGCACCGCCGACCAGCTCATCGCGACGGGCAAGGCCACCCACCCGGTCATCGGCGTCAACCTCAGCCGGACGTTCGTCGGTGACGGCGCCCAGGTCCTCGACGCGCCCGACGCGGTGACCTCCGGGGGGCCGGCTGCCAAGGCCGGCGTCCAGGCCGGCGACGTCATCGTCGGCTTCGAGGGCAAGCGCATCCGCACCCCGGACCAGCTCATCGTCTCGATCCGCGCGCGGGCCGTCGGCGACACCGTGAGCCTCAAGGTCGAGCGTGACGGCAAGGAGCTCGAGCTCCAGATGACGCTGGAAGCGGATCCGGCCAAGTAGAGCACGACGCGCCACCGTAGGATGGCGCAGCCGGTACGCGTGGAAGCGAGGGACTGTGTTCGACATCAACGGGTGGGAGCTGCTCCTGCTCGGTCTGCTCGCGATCCTCATCCTGGGTCCGGAGCGCCTGCCCGAGTACGCCGCCAAGTTCGGCAAGTTCGTCCGCCAGGCCCGCGGCATGGCCGACCGGGCCAAGCAGCAGCTCAAGGACGAGATGGGGCCGGAGTTCTCCGACGTGGACTGGCGGGCCTACGACCCGCGCCAGTACGACCCGCGCAAGATCGTGCGCGACGCGCTCTCCGCGCCACCCGACGAGGACGACCAGCCGTCGCCCGTCGTCGACAAGCCCGTGAGCACGCCGCGCGGCCACGACCCGTCGGTCCCGACCCCCTGGGACAGCGAAGCGACGTGAATCTCTGACCCAGAGGCATCTCTGTCGGTGGTCGGGGTTATCGTCACTCCTTGATGCCTGCTGATCCTGCCTCTCAACCGCCCGCCTCCGTCCGGTCCCTGTGGCGCCTGCGCGGCTACCTGCGCCCGCACCGCTGGGCCCTCGCCGTCATGTTCGCCGCATCGCTCGCCGGCGTCGGCCTCTCCATCGCCATCCCGCTCGTGACGCGAGCCATCATCGACGGGCCGATCACCCGGCACGAGCTCGCGCCGGTGCTGCCCCTCGGCCTGCTCGCCCTCGCGCTCGGGGTGCTCGAGGCCGTCCTCATCTTCGTGCGCCGGTGGGTCCAGTCCAACGCCGTGCTCGGGCTCGAGACGGAGCTGCGCCGCGACCTCTACGAGCGACTCCAGGCACTGCCGATGAGCTTCCACACCCGGTGGCAGTCGGGGCAGCTGCTCTCCCGCGCGACGACCGACCTCTCGGCCATCCGCCGGTTCAGCGGGTTCGGCCTGCTCTTCCTCGTCGTCAACGTCCTGCAGGTCACGGCCGTCACGATCGTGCTCCTGACGATGTACTGGCCGCTCGGGCTCGTCGTCGCCGCGACGGCGGCGCCGATCATCTGGCTCTCGATGCGCTTCGAGAAGGCCTACGTCGTCGTCTCCCGGCGCGTCCAGGACCAGCAGGGCGACCTCGCGACCCAGGCGGAGGAGGGCGCGGTCGGCATCCGCGTCATCAAGTCGTTCGGACGCAGCGACCACATGGCCCGTCGCTACGACGAGGCGGCGCTCGAGCTGCGGGCGACGAGCCTCGACAAGGTCCGCCTCTCGGCGAAGTTCTGGACCTTCCTCGAGGTCCTCCCCAACCTCGCCGTCGTCGTCGTGCTCCTGCTCGGCGCCATCGGCGTCGGCCAGGGTGACCTGACGCCCGGCGAGCTCGTCGCCTTCATCACCCTGATGCTCTCGCTCGTGTGGCCCGTGTCCTCCCTCGGCGTCATCCTCGCGATGGCACAGGAGGCGATGACCGCGGCCGCGCGTGTGCTCGAGATCTTCGACACCGAGCCCGACATCGTCTCCGGCGCGCACGAGGTCGGTGCGCGCCGCGGCCACCTGCGCTTCGAGCACGTCGACTTCGCCTTTCCCGACGCGCCCGACCAGCCGGTGCTGCGTGACGTCAACCTCGACGTCGCCCCCGGCGAGACCCTCGCGCTCGTCGGCGCGACAGGCTCGGGCAAGACCGCCCTCACCGCGCTCGTCCCGCGCCTCTTCGACGTCACCGCTGGGCGCATCACGATCGACGGCGTCGACGTGCGCGACCTCGAGCTCGCCGCGCTGCGCAGCCTCGTCGCGACCGCCTTCGAGGAGCCGACCCTCTTCTCGATGAGCGCCCGCGAGAACGTCACCCTCGGCCGTGCCGACGCCCCCGACGACGACGTGCTCGCGGCCCTCGAGATCGCCCAGGCCGGCTTCGTCCACGACCTCCCCTGGGGCCTCGACACCCGCATCGGCGAGCAGGGGCTGTCGCTCTCCGGCGGTCAGCGCCAACGGCTCGCCCTGGCCCGGGCCGTGCTCTCGCGCCCGGCCGTCCTCGTCCTCGACGACACCCTCTCCGCCCTCGACGTGCACACCGAGAAGCTCGTCGAGGAGGCGCTCTCGAGGGTGCTGTCCGAGACCACCGGCCTCGTCGTGGCCCACCGGGCATCGACCGTCATGCTCGCCGACCGGGTCGCCCTGCTCGAGCACGGGACCATCACCCACGTCGGCACCCACCGGGAGCTGCTCGACGGCGTCCCGGCCTACCGCGAGCTGCTCGCGGCCGACGCCTTCGACGAGGCTGACGCGCCCGGCTCCGGCGACCACGCCAGCGACGCGAACGAGGAGGTACGCGCATGACGGCCCCGACCCAGCAGTGGCGCGGTGTCGCCGCCGACAACATCGACGGTGAGCTGTCGGCCGAGACCTCGGCCCGGCTCGCCGGCCGCTCCCGGCGGCTGCTGCGCGACGTGCTGCGGCCGTGGCGCCGGGCGCTCTGGTGGCTCATGGTCGTCGTCGTCATCGAGAACGCCGCGCGCCTGTCGATCCCGTACCTCGTCAAGGAGGGCATCGACACCGGCATCCCGCCGATCCGCGAGTCGGGCGACCTCGGCCCGCTCCTGCTCGTCGTCGGGCTCGTCCTCGTCGCCACGATCACCCAGGCCGTCTCGCGCAACCTCTTCCTTCTGCGGTCCGGCCTCATCGGCCAGGACATCCTCCTGTCGATCCGGCGGCGGATCTTCCGCCACTTCCAGCACCTGAGCCCGGCCTTCCACGACCGCTACACGTCCGGGCGCGTCATCTCCCGGCAGACCTCCGACGTCGACGCCATCTACGAGATGCTCGAGACCGGGTTCGACGGACTCGTCACCGCGGCCCTGACCCTCGTGGGCACGTCGGTGCTGCTGCTCGTCCTCGACGTCAAGCTCGGCCTCGTGGCGCTGCTCTGCGGCCCGGCCCTCGCGCTGCTGACCAACTGGTTCCGCAAGGAGTCGGCCAAGAGCTACCGCGCCACCCGCGAGAAGGTCGCCCTCGTCATCGTCCACTTCGTCGAGTCGATGAACGGCATCCGTGCCGTGCAGGCCTTCCGTCGTGAGCCGCGCAACCAGGCCATCTTCGAGGACGTCAACGACCAGTACCGCCGCGCCAACCTCGTGGCCTTCCGGCTCGTCGCGTGGTTCATGCCGGCCATCCGGCTCATCGGCAACGTCACGATCGCCCTCGTCCTGCTCTACGGCGGCTACCTCGCCTACCACGGTGAGGTCACCGTCGGGGTGCTCGCTGCCTTCCTGCTCTACCTGCGGCAGTTCTTCGAGCCGATGATGGAGATCTCGCAGTTCTACAACACCTTCCAGTCGGCCTCGGCCGCGCTCGAGAAGCTGTCCGGCGTGCTCGAGGAGGTGCCCGACGTCCCCCTGCCGACCGACCCGGTGCCTCTCGGGGCTCCTCGCGGTGAGGTCCGGTTCGACGACGTCCGCTTCGAGTACGTCACCGGCACCGCGGTGCTGCCCGGCCTCGACCTGACGGTGCCGGCCGGGCAGACGGTCGCGCTCGTCGGCACGACCGGTGCGGGCAAGACCACCATCGCCAAGCTCGCCACCCGCTTCTACGACCCGACCGCCGGGACGGTGAGCCTCGACGGGGTCGACCTGACCCGGCTGGCGTCCGACGACCTGCACCGCGCCGTCGTCATGGTGACGCAGGAGAACTACCTCTTCAGCGGCACCGTCGCCGACAACATCCGTTTCGGTCGGCCCGACGCCACCGACGACGAGGTCGAGACGGCGGCCCGCTCGCTCGGCGCGCACGACTTCATCGTGGAGCTGCCGCAGGGGTATGCCGCGCCGGTGTCCAACCGGGGTGGGCTGCTGAGCGCCGGTCAGCGTCAGCTCGTCGCCTTCGCGCGGGCCTTCCTCGCCGATCCGGCGGTGCTCATCCTCGACGAGGCGACGTCGTCGCTCGACGTGCCCTCCGAGCGGCTCGTGCAGCAGGCCCTCGGGACGATCCTCGCCGGGCGCACCGCCATCGTCATCGCGCACCGCCTCTCGACGGTCGAGATCGCCGACCGGGTGCTCGTGCTCGAGCACGGCCGCATCGTCGAGGACGGCGCGCCGAGCGACCTCGTCGCAGCCGGCGACGGCCGCTACTCGGACCTCCACCGAGCCTGGGTCGACTCGCTCGCCTGACCCGCCCGCGCCGAGCCCGGGCCCTCCCGTCGTCCCCTCGCCGAACGCAGCGTTCGGTCGCGAACTCAGTGTTCTACCAACGCTTTCACCACCGAACGCGGCGTTCGGTGGAGAGGCGGAGGGCGGGAGAGCCCGTCAGAGGCCCTCCCGGTGGGTCAGCGGCCGGCGGGGGTGAGGCCGAGCGAACGGCCGGCGAGGCCGCGGGCGCGAGAGCCGAGGTTGCGGGCGATGCCGCGCAGCGCCACGGCAGCAGCGGTGTCGGGATCGCCGAGCACGACCGGCGTGCCGTTGTCGCCGCCCTCGCGCAGGCGCGTGTCGAGGGGGATCTGGCCGAGCAGCTCGACCGGGGCACCGATGCTCTTCGTCAGCGAGTCGGCGACCGCCTGCCCGCCACCGGAGCCGAAGATCTCCTGGCGGGTGCCGTCCGGCAGCTCGAGCCAGCTCATGTTCTCGATGACGCCGACGACCCGCTGGTGGGTCTGCAGGGCGATCGAGCCGGCCCGCTCGGCCACCTCGGCGGCGGCCTGCTGCGGGGTCGTCACGACGAGGATCTCGGCCGTCGGGATGAGCTGTGCGACGGAGATCGCGATGTCGCCGGTGCCGGGCGGCAGGTCGAGCAGGAGGACGTCGAGGTCGCCCCAGAAGACGTCGCCGAGGAACTGCTGGAGCGCGCGGTGCAGCATCGGGCCACGCCACACGACGGGCTGGTTGCCGGGCACGAACATGCCGATCGAGATGACCTTCACGTCGTGGCTGATGGGCGGCAGGATCATGTCGTCGACCTGCGTGGGCCGCTGCTCGACGCCGAGCATGCGCGGCACCGAGAAGCCGTAGACGTCGGCGTCGACGACGCCCACCCGCAGGCCCTGAGCGGCCATCGCGGCCGCGAGGTTGACGGTCACCGACGACTTGCCGACGCCGCCCTTGCCGGAGGCCACGGCATACACCCGCGTCAGGCTGTTGGGCCTGGCGAAGGGGATCTCCTTCTCCGGGGCGCCACCACGCAGCTGCGAGCGCAGCTCGGCGCGCTGCTCGTCGCTCATGACGTCGAGCTCGACCTCGACCGAGGTCACGCCGTCGAGGGCGAGGAGCGCGTTGCTCGAGTCCTTGGTGAGCGTCTCCTTCATGGGGCAGCCGGAGACGGTCAGGAAGATCGCGAGGTCGACCTTGCCGGCGTCGTCGATCTCGACCGACTTGACCATGCCGAGCTCGGTGATCGGCTTGCGGATCTCGGGGTCGTTGACCTTCGACAGCGCCGTGAGCATGGCGTCACGGCTGGGCAGTGCGGCGACAGACATGTGTTCCATCGTATGCCGCCGTGCCGGGCACCCCGACCACGGCCGGGGTGCGCTCGCTCACGGTCGGTGCCGGTTGTCCTTGGGCTCGTCGTCGGCGCCGCGGACGATCCCGCGGTCCTCCATCTCCTCGAGCAGCGAACGCAGCTCGGAGCGCACGAAGTCACGCGTGGCCTGCTCACGCAGGGCGAGACGCAGGGAGGCCACCTCGCGGGTCAGGAACTCGGTGTCGGCGAGGTTGCGCTCGTCGCGGGCCCGGTCCTGCTCGAGGGCCACGCGGTCGCGGTCGGCCTGACGGTTCTGCGCGAGGAGGATGAGCGGTGCGGCATACGACGCCTGGAGGCTCAGCATGAGCGTCAGGAAGATGAACGGGAACTCGTCGAAGACGAGCGCCGGGGGCGCGAGGACGTTCCAGGCGATCCAGGCGGCGACGAAGACCGTCATGCCGATGAGGAACTGGGCCGTGCCCATGAAGCGGGCGAACTGCTCGGACAGGACGCCGAAGGCCTCCTGGGTCAGGGTGATCCGGGGCAGGACCCGGGCTCGCTTCTCCTGGGGCTGGTCGAGCTTGTCCCCGCGGACGGCCCGGGCGCCAGGACGACGCTCGGCGCGCTCGCTCACGGCTTCACCCCCAGCTCGTGCCGCTCCTCACGCCAGTCCTCAGGGAGGATGTGGTCGAGCACGTCGTCGACGGTGACCGCTCCGATGAGGCGTCCGTCGTCGTCGACGACGGGCAGCGAGACGAGGTTGTAGGTCGCGAGGGTGCGAGTCACGGTCTCGAGCGACGCCGTGGCCACGACGGGCTCGATCTCCTTGTCGATGATCGACCCGACGGCGCCGTGCGGCGGCTCGCGCAGCAGTCGCTGGATGTGGACGAGGCCGAGGTAGCGGCCGGTCGGGGCCTCGAGCGGCGGGCGGCAGACGTAGACCATCGACGCCAGCGCCGGGGCGAGCTCCTCGCGGCGCACCGTCGCGAGAGCCTCGGCGATGGTCGCCTCGGGTCCGAGGATGACGGGCTCGGTCGTCATCATGCCGCCGGCGGTCTTCTCGTCGTACGCGAGCAGACGACGCAGGGGGGCGGCCTCGTCGGGCTCCATGAGCTGGAGCAGCTCCTCGGCCTGCTCGGGCGGCAGGTCGGCGAGCAGGTCGGCCGCGTCGTCGGGCTCCATCGCCTCGAGGACGTCGGCCGCGCGCTCGTTGGCCAGGCCGGCGAGGATCTCGACCTGGTCGTCCTCCGGCAGCTCCTCGAGCACGTCGGCGAGGCGCTCGTCGTCGAGCGCGGCGGCCACCTCGGCCCGGCGCTTGGGGTTGAGGTCGTGGATGACCTCGGCGAGGTCGGCGACCTTGAGGTCGTCGTAGGTCTCGAGGAGACGCTCGGCGCTCTGGGCGCCGGCCTGCTCGTGGAGGCCGACGACGTCGCGGATGTCGACGAGCATCGTCTTGCCCGAGCGGCGACGCGTGAGCCGGGACATCGCCTTCGAGGCCGACGAGACCCCCGCCGGCGCCTGCCGGACGAAGACCCGCGTGCCGATCCAGTCGCGACGCGGGCCCTGCTCGATGGCGAGGTCCTCGACGAGCGAGTCGGCGAAGCCGGCCTCGACGGCCTCGGCCGTCGTGACGCGGACGGTCCGGTCGAACAGCTCGGCGGCGACGAGGACCTCGTTGGTGCGCTGCTCGAAGCGGCGCATGTTGACCAGGCCGGTCGTGATGACGGCGCCGGCGTCGATCGACGTGACCCGGGTCATCGGCACGAAGACCCGGCGGCGACCGGGCACCTCGACGACGAGGCCGATGACGCGGGGCTCGGGTCGGTTGACCGAGAACATCACGACGACGTCGCGCACGCGCCCGACCTGGTCACCGAGCGGGTCGAAGACGCTCAGTCCGGTCAGGCGCGCGACGAAGACGCGGGTGCTCGCACTCATGGCCCAAGGCTATGGGGTCAGCGTCCGCGGCGACGGGTGCCACGTCGCTGGCGCTTCTTGCGCAGCTTCGCGCGTTCCTTCGCGGCGTTGCGCGCGGCCTTCGCCTCGTCCTTGACCCGCTTGCGCTCGGCCTTCTCCTCGCCGCGCCCACCCCAGTGCCACGGGCGCCAGGACGTGGTCGTCGCGGCGGTGCGGGCCGGGGGCTCGCGGTGGTCGTGGGCGGCATATGCGCCGGGGGACTCGAGCGGGCTGTCGAAGGGCACGAGGGCGGTGACGGTGCACTCGGCCGCCCAGCGTGTCAGCGAGTCGTCCACCGAGTTGAGCCGCGACGCGCGGAGGAGCTCGGCGGCGCGCTGCCACTCGGGGGTGCCGGGCTCGAGGACGTGGACGTGTGCGCGGACCGTGAGCAGGCGGCCCCCGGTGTCCTTGCTGCGCAGGATGACCCTGACCTCCTTGGGCAGCCACGGGAGCGGCTGCTCGCCCGGTCCGCTCACGACGAGGGCAGCCCCGTCGTCCCACACGTGCCAGGCCGGCCACGTGCGGTCGTCGGCGACCTCGATCCAGAGCAGACCGGACTTCGCCATCGCCTCGCCGAGCAGGGCGGTCGCGGAGGCGGCGGCCGCGGCGGACTGCGGGTCGGCCTGCGGGTCGGCCTGCGTGGACGGCCCCGTGCGCGGCGCCGTGGGCGCGGAGGGCACCTGTTCGGTGCCCGTCCCCGTGCCCTTCTCGGGGCTCGTTCCTGCGCCCTGCTCGGTCACAGGCTCGGTCGCGCGCTCGGTCACACCGCCACCTTAGTGATCCCGCCCTCATCGGCGGCGCGCGTGACTGTCGTCATAACGCGGGCCGTCCGCCCGTTGCTACGTTGACGCCCATGCGCAGCGCCAAGGACTTCTTCCGGCCGCTCGCGGTGGGGGCGCCGACGCCCCTGACGCAGGTGCCGGCCCGCCCGTCCCGGGTCATCCACTTCTTCGACCCGAGCAACCCGAAGATGGCCGCGAAGGTGCCGGGTCTCGTCGGCACCGTCGACGTCCTCCTCGGCAACCTCGAGGACGCCGTCAAGGCCGACCGCAAGGAGGCGGCCCGGGCCGGCCTCGTCGAGATCGCGAAGGCCACCGACTTCGGTGAGAACACCCAGCTCTGGACGCGCATCAACGCGCTCGACAGCCCGTGGGCGCTCGACGACCTCACGACCCTCGTCACGGAGATCGGAGACAAGCTCGACGTCGTCATGGTGCCGAAGGTGCAGGGCGCCGAGGACATCCACTACGTCGACCGCCTCCTCGCCCAGCTCGAGGCGAAAGCGGGCCTGACCCGTCCGATCCTCGTGCACGCGATCCTCGAGACGGCGCGCGGCATGGTCAACGTCGAGGAGATCTGTGGCGCCTCGCCGCGCATGCAGGGCCTGTCGCTGGGACCGGCCGACCTCGCGGCCGACCGACGCATGAAGACGACCCGCGTCGGCGGCGGGCACCCCGGCTACCTCGTGCGCACCGACCCCGTCGACGGTGACATCACGGGAGCGCGCGCGACGGCGCAGCAGGACCTCTGGCACTACACGATCGCCCGCATGGTCGATGCGTGCGCGATGCACGGGATCTACCCGTACTACGGGCCGTTCGGCGACATCCAGGACGTCGTCGCGTGCGAGGACCAGTTCCGCAACGCCTTCCTCCTCGGCTGCGTCGGCACGTGGTCGCTGCACCCGGTGCAGATCGAGATCGCCAAGCGCGTCTTCAGCCCGTCGGCCGAGGACGTCGCGCACGCGCGACGCGTCGTCGCAGCGATGGGGGACGGCACGGGTGCCGTCATGCTCGACGGGAAGATGGAGGACGACGCCAGCCTCAAGCAGTGTCTCGTCATCGTCGAGCTCGCCGAGCGTCTCTCGCAGACCGACCCCGCGCTCGCCGAGCTGTATGCCGCCGAGCCCGCCCTGCAGGAAGGCTGACTGCCGTGCCCGTCGAGCCCGACGCATACCGCCCCCGACGCTCGGTGCTCTACATGCCGAGCTCCAACGAGCGCGCCCTGGAGAAGGCGAAGACCCTTCCCGTCGATGCCCTCATCCTCGACCTCGAGGACGCCGTCGCCCCCGATGCGAAGGAGACGGCGCGCGAGAAGGCATGCGCCGCAGTGCTGTCCGGAGAGTACGGCCGGCGTGAGCTGACGATCCGGGTCAACGGCCTGGGGTCGCAATGGCACGACGCCGACCTCGCGGCGGCGGCCGCGGCGGGACCTGACGCGATCGTCGTGCCCAAGGTCGGCTCGGCCGACGAGGTGCGCGGCCTCGTAGCCGCGATGGAGGCTGCCGGCGCTCCGGAGCACACGCGGCTCTGGGCGATGGTCGAGACGCCGGTGGCCGTGCTGCACGCCGAGGAGATCGCGCGCGCGTCCGACCGTCTTGCATGCCTCGTGCTCGGCACGAACGACCTCTACAAGGAGCTCGGCGCGAGCTTCTCGCCCGGGCGGGCTGCGATCCAGACCTCGCTCCAGCTCGCGGTCCTCGCGGCAAGGGCCGCCGGCGTGGCCGTCGTCGACGGCGTCTACAACGACGTCAAGGACTCCGACGGCTTCCTCGCCGAGGCGCGCCAGGGCCGGGAGATGGGCTTCGACGGCAAAACCCTGATCCACCCGGGGCAGGTGGAGGCGTGCAACGACGTCTTCGCGCCGAGCGCCGAGCAGGTCGAGCAGGCGCGGGCCGTCATCGCCGCCTTCGAGACCGCGCAGGCCGAGGGCAAGGGCGTCGTCACCCTCGACGGGAGGCTCATCGAGAGCCTGCACGTCGACACCGCCCACAAGGTCCTCGTGACCGCCGAGGCCATCGCCGCGCTGTCCTGACCGACACCGTCGACACCGCTCGCCGCAGGGCACGGTGCCGTCGCAAAACGAGGTGTGTGCTCGCGCGTGGACGGTGTTGGATCGGGGCATGTCGATCGAGCTGAGCGCGCCGCGAGTCCAGGGCCTCGTCGAGGCCGTGCACGAGATGCGCGAGTGGCAGCAGGACGGGATGCCGGTCCAGCTGCACCCCGGCGACCTCGGCTGGAACTGGAGCTTCGGCGCCGACGTGACCGCGGCGGCCGTTCGCACGTGGAGCCGCGACGGGCGCCTCTTGGCCGTGGGGTTCCTCGACGACCCGCGCGTGCTCCGGATGGCGATCGCGCCGGAGGACGGTGACGACGACGAGCTGGCGCAGCAGCTGCTCTCCGACGTGTCGCGCTCCGAGCGTGGCGTGCTCCCCGCCGGGGAGGGCTCGGTGGAGGCGCGTTTCGGTGATGCCTTCCGCGCCCGCCTCGCGGGCGACGGATGGGCCGACGGCGAGCCGTGGACGCCGCTCGTCCGAGACCTGACCGAGCCCGTCGAGGACAGCGGACTGCGGGTGGAAGTCGTCGGCGCGGACCCGGCGCCGGAGCGGCTCCGTGACCGGGTGGCGGTCCAGCGCGCGTCGTTCGAGACCTCGACGTTCAGCGAGGAGCGGTGGCGGGAGATGGCGTCCGGGCCTGCCTACGTCGACGCGAGGTGCCTCGTCGCCTACGACGAGTCCGGAGCCGCGGTGGCAACCGCCACGGTGTGGTCGGCCGGCCCGGGGCGACCGGGTCTCATCGAGCCGCTGGGGGCGCACCGCGACCACCGGGGCCGCGGCCACGGGCGCGCGATCACCCTCGCGTGCGCGGCCGCCCTGCGGGAGCTGGGTGCCTCGAGCTGCCTGGTCTGCACCCCGAGCGCCAACGTCGGTGGTGTCGCCGCCTACGTCTCGGCCGGCTTCCGCCGCCTGCCGGACGCCCACGACCTGCACCGCGCTGCCTGAGCCGGGGCGTCAGGACCGAGCGGCGGCCCACGTCATCTCGGCGCTGACGTTGCCGCTCCAGAAGCCGTCGTCGTGGCCTCCCGTGGTGAAGTGGGTCTCGGTGCCCGGGAGGCGCTGGGCCAGAACGCGGTTCGCGGCGATGAACGGGTCGGACACGCCGCAGTCGAGCCTCACCGGAATGCCCCGCAGCCGGTCCAGCCGGTTGAAGATCGAGTGCCGGTCGAAGTCGGCCCGCCCGTCGTAGGCCCGGGCGGGCGTCTCGCTGCCCTTCCGCCACAGTGCTGCGCTCGCGGCGACGACGCCGCTGACGCGAGAACGCCCGAGCTCGCTCGCGATGAGGAGTGCACCGAAGCCGCCCATCGACCACCCGAGCAGGACGACCGGCGAGGACGCCGGCAGCCCGGCGGCCTCCAGCGCCATCGGCACGAGCTCGTCACGGACCATCGCCCCGGTGTCGCTGCCGTCGCGGCGTGGGTGCCAGTAGCTGTTGCCCCCGTGGACGGAGACCAGCGCCATCCTGGAGGGCTCGACGGCATCGCCGAAACCGAGGTTGAACGCGTCGTCGGCGCCCCCTCCGAAACCGTGCAGCGCCACGACGAGCCCCCGGGATCGGCCTGCGCGGGGTACGGCCATCCGCCAGCGTGGGGCCTCGACACCGAAGCGGTCCGACAGCACCCCGTCGCTGAGGGTCGGCCCGTCGGTGGCGGAGCAGCCGCCGACCCCGGTCGTCGCCGTCGCCAGACCGAGCGCGCCGAGCAGGACGACGCGTCGAGACGGCCCGGTGTCGGAGGACATGCGGGGAGCGTAGGACTCAGGCGGCCACGCGACGGGGCGACGCGCGCCGGGAGGCACCCGGCATACGCGCGCGGGGCGCATCCGGCAGGTGCCGCCGGCACCCGGCATGAGCGCGCCGCCCCGACCGGGTGGGGTCGGGGCGGCGATGCACTCGTGGGACGGCGGCGCCCGTCGGGGCGTTCCGGTCAGCTCAGGTGGTGCGGCTTGACCTCGCTGCGCTTCTCGGAGTCGTCGCCGGCCTGGAGGTCGTCGCTGGCCGAGTGCGGCGGAGCCTGCCCGGCCGGCACGAGGCGCACGGTGACTGCCTTGGACACCGGGCAGTTGCTGCCCACGGCGGTCGACTCGAGGGCCACGAGCGGGTTGACCTCGGGGTAGTAGGCGGCGACGCAGCCCCGCACCGTGGGGTAGGAGACGACGCGGAAGTCGCGCACGACCCGCTGGGTGCCGTCGGGCCAGGGTGCGACGACGTCGACGTGGTCACCGTCGGAGAACCCCAGGTCGGCGAGGTCGTCGGGATGCACCATGACGATCTCGCGCCCGCCGGAGATGCCCCGGTAACGGTCGTCGTGGCCGTAGATCGTCGTGTTGAACTGGTCGTGGCTGCGCAGCGACTGGAGCACGAGGTGGCCCTCGGGCGCAGACACCATCTGCAGCGGGCTGACCGTGAGGACGGCCTTCTTCGACGGCGTCTCGAACGTCCGCGAGTCGCGCGGCGGGTGCGGCAGCACGAAGCCCCCGGGGCGGTGCACCTTCTCGTCGTAGGCCTCGCAGCCGGGCACGACGCGCTCGATGTGGCGCCGGATCACGGAGTAGTCGTCGGCCATGGCGGTCCATTCGATCTCGCCCGCGGCACCCCGTCCGGCGAGCGTCGCCGCGGCGATCCCGCTGATGATCGAGACCTCGGAGCGCAGCTGCGGGCCGGCGGGCTCGAGGCGGCCGTGCGAGAGGTGCACGCTCGACATGCTGTCCTCGACGGTCACGCCCTGCAGACCGCTGCGCTGCTCGTCACGCTCGGTGCGCCCCAGCGTCGGCAGGATGAGGGAGGTGTGACCGACGACGACGTGCGAGCGGTTGAGCTTGGTCGAGATGTTGACGACGAGGTCGACCGACCGGAGGGCGTCGTGGGTCACCTCGGTGTCGGGCGTCGCCGCGGCGAAGTTGCCGCCGAGCCCGACGAGCACCTTCGCCTCGCCGTCGCGCATGGCGCGGATCGAGTTGACGACGTCGAGGCCGCGCTCGCGCGGCGCCTCGATGCCGAACTCGGCCTCGAGCGCGTCGCCGAAGTGGGGTGGCAGCTTCTCCCAGATGCCCATGGTGCGGTCGCCCTGGACGTTCGAGTGCCCGCGCACGGGGCACAGGCCGGCGCCGGGCTTGCCGATGTTGCCCTGGACGAGGGCGACGTTGGCCATCTCCTTGATCGTCGCGACGGCGTGGCGGTGCTGCGTGACACCCATGGCCCAGCAGAGCACCGTCTTGCGCGACCGGGCGAAGAGCTCGGCGACCCGCTCGATCTGGGCGCGGTCGAGCGAGGTGGCCTCGTCGACGAGGTCCCAGTCGAGCTCGCGCACGTGCGCGGCCCACGCGTCGAAACCCTCGGTGTGGCGCTCGATGAAGTCGGTGTCGAAGACGTCCTCGCCGGCGTCGTGCCGGGCCACGAGGAGCGAGCCGATCGCCTGGAAGAGGGCCAGGTCGCCGCCGAGCCGGATCGGCAGGAACTCGTCGGCGAGCTCGGTGCCGACGCCGACGATGCCGCGGACCTTCTGCGGGTTGTCGAAGCCGCGCAGGCCGGTCTCCGGCAGCGGGTTGACGGCGACGATCTTCGCCCCGGCGCGCTTGGCGATCTCGAGGGCGGTGAGCATGCGCGGGTGGTTGGTGCCGGGGTTCTGTCCGGCGATGAGGATGAGCTCGGCCTCGTGGATGTCGTCGAGGCTCACCGAGCCCTTGCCGATGCCGATGACCTCGGCCAGCGCGACCGACGTCGACTCGTGGCACATGTTGGAGCAGTCGGGAAGGTTGTTCGTGCCGAAGGCCCGGGCGAAGAGCTGGTAGGCGAACGCCGCCTCGTTGGAGGCGCGGCCGCTCGTGTAGAAGACCGCCTCGTCGGGCGACGCGAGCCCGCGCAGCCGCTCGGCGATGAGGGCGTACGCGTCGTCCCACGAGATCGGCTCGTAGTGGGTGCCGCCCTCGCGCAGCACCATCGGGTGCGTGATGCGTCCCTGCTGGCCGAGGAGGTAGTCGGTCCAGCCGGACAGCTCGGCGACGGGGTGCTCGGCGAAGAACGACGGGTCGACCCGCCGCAGCGTCGCTTCCTCGGCGACGGCCTTGGCGCCGTTCTCGCAGAACTCGGCGAAGCTGCGCTCCTCCGGGTGCGGGTCGGGCCACGCGCAGCCCATGCAGTCGAACCCGTCGGCCTGGTTGATCCGCCGGAGGGTCGCGAACGACCGGCGGGCGCCCATCTGCTCCATGCCGCGCTGCGCCGTGACGGCGATGGCGGTGAGGCCGGCTGCCTTGGACTTGATCTTGCCCCGGTCGACCTGGGTGGGGTCGACGTCGTGGGTGGGAGCCGCTGTCGGCCGCACGGGCACGATCGGGATCATGGTGCGGCGCCGGTGCTCGGACATGGTCTAACCCCTCGTCGGATCGGTTGTCACAAGACTCGTTCCCCGTTCGTCCTTGCACGTCACCATGCAGGACTGGCAGTTTCCTGTGAGTCTGCCCCATGGCCCTCGTCCCCTGCGGGATACCTCCGGCCACCTCGCACGTTGGACCAGGCATGGGCGAGCAGACGCGGACGGGGGAGCCGGCAGCCCGGCGCCCCGACCCGGAAGCGCCGCGATCCGGTCAGAGCGGACTGACCCGCCGCCGCCTGCTCACGCTCGGCGCGGTGGGTGCCGTCGCCGCCGGAGGGGCGTATGCCGTGTCGCGCGGTCCCGGCCTCGCGTCCCTCCCGCAGCTGGCGGGCCTGGGTGAGCCGCCGCCGCCGGAGCTGCGCATCGACCCGCAGCCGGTCGACCGCTCGGCCCTGCAGGCGCGGCGGCGCATCGGGGCCGCGGCCCACGTCTACGAGGTGACGGCCCGTCCCGCCACGTACTACGTCACCGAGCCGTTCGGGGCGCGCCTCGACCGGTGGCTGGCCCTGCACCGGCGCCACGTCGGGCAGGTGCCCGACGAGGTGCGCTCCTACGGGGCCTGGGTCCGCGGCTCGGCGACGTCGTGGCACAGCTCGGGGGAGGCCATCGACATCGCGCGGCTGCGCGCCGACGGCCGCGACCTGACGAGCCTGCGCTACGACCTGTGGCGTGACGCACCGGCGCCCGAGCTGCGTCGTCGCCTCGCGCTCTACTGGCGCACGGCCGCCGGACTGCACCACGAGTTCGCCGACGTCCTGACCTACCTCTTCGACGCGGCGCACAGCAACCACATCCACGTCGACCTCGGCCGGTTCGGGCCGGAGCGTCCGCGCCTCATCCGCCGTTCCGACGCCCAGGTGCAGGCCGTCCAGGCGATGTGCCGGCACGTCTGGGGTCGCACCGACGTGGAGATCACCGGCGACTTCGACGACGTGACCCGGGAGGCGACCACCCACATCCTCGAGCAGGCCGGCAGCCCGGGGGAGCTCGGTGACAGCAGAGAGGCCTGGCAGGCCTTCATGGTCGCCACGATGGAGCGGGCCTAGGCGGAATCGACGTGACGGCGCCCCCGGGGCCGCTCATAGGATCGGGGCCATGGCCAAGACCGTGCTCACACCCCAGTCCGAGGACTTCCCCCGGTGGTACCAGGACATCGTCGCCAAGGCGGAGCTCGCCGACAACGGTCCGGTGCGCGGCACCATGGTCATCCGACCGTACGGCTACGCGATCTGGGAGCGGATGCAGGCCGACATGGACCGGCGCATCAAGGAGGCCGGCGCACGCAACGCCTACTTCCCGCTCTTCATCCCGGAGTCCTACCTCAGCCGCGAGGCCGAGCACGTCGAGGGCTTCAGCCCCGAGCTCGCGGTCGTGACCCACGCCGGGGGCAAGGAGCTCGAGGAGAAGGTCGTCGTGCGCCCGACCTCCGAGACGGTCATCGGTGAGTGCATGGCGAAATGGACGCAGAGCTACCGCGACCTGCCGCTGCTGCTCAACCAGTGGGCCAACGTCGTGCGGTGGGAGCTGCGCCCGCGGATCTTCCTGCGCACGAGCGAGTTCCTCTGGCAGGAGGGCCACACGGCGCACGCCACCGAGGAGGACGCGCGCCTCTACGCGAAGCGGATCCACGAGGAGGTCTACGCGCCGTTCATGCGCGAGATGCTCGCCATGCCCGTCGTCCTCGGTCGCAAGACGAAGCGCGAGCGTTTCGCCGGTGCGACGAACACCCTTGCGCTGGAAGGGATGATGCGCGACGGCAAGGCCCTGCAGATGGGCACGAGCCACGAGCTCGGCCAGAACTTCGCCAAGGCCTTCGACATCACCTACCTGTCCGAGCAGGGCCGCCAGGAGACGTGCTGGACGACGTCGTGGGGCAGCTCGACCCGCATGCTCGGCGGCCTCATCATGGGTCACGGTGACGACCACGGTCTGCGGGTGCCGCCGAGACTCGCTCCCGTCCAGGCGCTCGTCATGGTCGTCAAGGACGGCGAGGGCGTGGTCGAGGCAGCGCGTCAGGTCGTCGCCGACCTCCTCGCGCGCGGGGTGCGGGCCGAGCTCGACGCCCGTGTCGACACGCCGTTCGGACGTCGCGCCGTCGACGCCGAGCTCAAGGGCATCCCGCTGCGGGTCGAGGTCGGTCCCCGCGACCTCGCCGAGGGCTCCGTCACCGTCGCCCGACGCATCGCCGGTGGCAAGTCGTCGGTGCCGCTCGGCGGCGTCGTCGACACGGTGACCGCCGCGCTCGACGAGGACCACGACGCGCTGTATGCCGCCGCGCTCGCCCACCGCGACACGAACACCGCCGCCGTGAGCACCCTCGAGGAGGCCGCCGAGGCGGCCCGCACCGGCTGGGCCACCATCCCGTGGTCGACCCTCGGTGAGGAGGGAGAGTCGCTGCTCGCGGAGTCGGCCGTGACGGTCCGGTGCCTGACGATGCCCGACGGCACCGTGCCGACCTCGGAGTCCGACGCCGGCGTGCTCGCCGTCGTCGGCCGCGCCTACTGACATGGCACGTCGCCGATCCGTCGGCCACCGGCGTGGTGCCGCCCACACCCAGGCCGGGAAGACGCCGGGCTGCGGCATGGTTGACGAGTGCGTGAGGACGGCGATCGAGACGTGAGTGACGAGACGGTGGTCGGCGGACGGCATACGCCCGTGGTTCAGATGGCACCCACGGCGCAGCCGGAGACGCTGACGCCCCTGCTACGCGACCGCGAGAGCGTCATGGTCTACGACCGCTCGCACGTGCTCGGCCCCGACGCCCTGCGCGCGATCCTGGAGGCCGCGCGATGGTCGCCGTCGGCCGGAAACTCGCAGCCCTGGGGCTTCCTCGTCGGCCTGCGCGGCGACGACACGCACGCCGCCATGGTCGAGGTCCTCTCGTCAGCCAACCAGGTGTGGGCGCCGTCCGCCTCGGCGATCATCCTGACGCTGCACCAGGTCGCGACCGACGAGGACCACGAGCTGGCCTACAGCGACTACGCGATGTTCGACCTCGGGCAGGCGGTCGCCCACATCACCGTGCAGGCTCGCTCGATGGGCCTGCAGGTGCGTCAGTTCGGCGGCTTCGACCACGGTGCGGCGACCGAGCGGTTCGCCGTGCCGCCGCACTGGGCGGTCACGACGGGCATCGCGCTCGGACTGCCCGCCGGCCCGGACGACGACGGCGAGATGCCGGACTGGGTGCTGGCCCGGGCGCGGCTGCCGCGGTCCCGCCTGCCGCTCGAGGCCTTCGTCCACTCCGGGAAGTTCGGCCACCCCGCGGACTTCCTCACCGACTGACCGAGAGCGCCCGCACAGACGATGGAGGCCACCCCACGAACGGGTGGCCTCCATCTGGTCCGTGGCCCATCGGTGTGACGACGAGCGTCGCTACCACCGCGACGTCGCCGCCGCGATGAGGTCACCGAAGAGCAGGCCCTCGTCGACCGCATACCCACGACGGGTGAACCAGTCACACATGTTGTGGGTGTCGCGTTCGAGGAACTCCGGGCCGTGCGGGTTGCCGATGACGTCGACGACCTGCGGCCAGTCGATGAGGACGAGCCGCGCGTCGTCCCCGTCGCCCTCGAGCAGCACGTTGTACGGGGAGAGGTCGCCGTGCGCCCAGCCGAGCTCGGCGAGCCGCAGCATCGCCTCACGCAGCTGCTCGAACAGCACGGGCAGCAGGTCCGGGTCCGGACGCACCTGCGCCAGCCGCGGCGCGGCCTGCCCGTCGGGGGTGCCGATGAACTCCATCAGCATCTCGTCGTCGGACATCTGCACCGGGTAGGGCACCGGCAGCCCCTCGTGCCAGAGGCGGACCAGCGTCTCGAACTCGGCGAACGCCCACAGGCCGCTGATCAGCTCCTTGCCGAACGCGGTGCGGGTCCGGATGGCCCGCGTCTCGCGCGACTTCCGCACCCGCCGGCCCTCGAGGTAGCCGGAATCGCGGTGGAACATGCGGTGCTTGCTCGACCGGTACCGCTTGCCGGCCATGAGCACGTCCCGGTCGGCGAAGCCGGGCACCCACCGTCGGACGAGGTGGACGTCGGCCTCCTTGCCGGTCTTGAGCACCCCGAGGTCGGCCTCGACGGCGCCGAGGTCGGTGATGACCCAGTCGGGGCGGGGCTTCGGGCCGTGCGTGGCTCCGTCCCAGCTCGACCACCGGTCACCTTCGGGAGGGCCGTCGGGGTCGGTGTCGACCGCGTACGGCTCGTCCTCGAGGCCGAGGGTGCGCCGAGCGGTCAGTCTGGTGTCGACGACCGCGAGGTCGTCGTCGTGAAAAGCGTTGAATGACAAGAGAACTCCAAGGAAGAAGAGATGTGGGCAGGCATGCCCGGGGCCGTGATGGTCATGTCACCCTCCTTGGGGTCTGGCGTGTGGCCGTGTGCCACTGCGCTCGCGAAGAGACTGGCGCATCCAGTGGGTCCCGCGCAACGGAATTGATTCCGCGTGGCTTCGAGCGTTTGCCGCGATCTGTATCACCGAGCCCCCCGTTCACCTCTACCGTGGCAAGGAGCAGGGGAGACGTCTCGGAGGGAGCCCAGGTATGCCGTCCGCGTCCTTCGGCGGGGGAGCGGTGCGCGTGCGCGCGCCCCGCGGCTACGACGCGTCCGCCGCGACCGACCGCACCGACCGGGACCTGCCGTCAGGAGACCGGCGGGCGGCCGAGCGGGCCGCCCTCGTCGAGGCCCTGCGCACCGACGACTTCGTCGTCGTCGACCGGATCGACCTGACACCACAGCGATCTCGCGACCTGGGTGGTCCCGCGCCGGCCAACAGGGCGGGCACCGTGAAGCTCGACGTCGACGTGCCGGCCGGCAACGACGCCGTCGTCCTGCTCGAGCGCGACGGGGTCTACTCGTGGCACCTGCCGGTCGATGCCGCCGAGCGCACGCGGTCGATCGACCCCGGCCCCCGCACCGTGTCCTTCGCCCTGTCGGTGCAGCCGCAGCGCGCGCGCCGTCCGCGACCGCGGTCACGGGGCCTCGACGGGCCGGGCGCAGGACCGGCTGACCGTGGGCTGCTCGGCGACCTCGCCCACGGCGTCCTCCAGGCGATCGTGCTGCGCTTCGCCGCGCCCGTCATCGTCGGCAAGGTCGTCGAGCGACTCGAGTCAGGCGTGCGCACCGGGCTCGTCCACGTCACGGGGGGAGCGCTCGACGCGTGGAAGCCCGTCGGCTCGCTCGCGGAGGTGGGCCTCCCCACCGACCGCGCGGCACGGGTTCTGCTCCTCGTCCACGGCACGTTCTCGTCGACCACCAGTGCCTTCGGAGCTCTCGCCGTCACGCCCGGCGCGGAGGGCTTCGTCGACACCCTCGTGTCCGCGTACGACGCCGTCATCGGCTTCGACCACCGCACGCTCAGCGTCGACCCGGAGCGCAACGCCCGCGACCTGCTCGCCCTGCTCGCGCCCCACGACGGCGAGCTCGTCCTCGACGTCATCACGCACAGCCGCGGCGGGCTGGTCACGCGGTCGTTCGTCGAGTCGGTGCTGCCGGGTGCCGGACTGCGCGTCGCGGTCGACTCCATCGTCTTCGTGGCCTCCACCAACGGCGGCACCCACCTCGCCGACCCAGAGCGCTGGCACGACCTCGTCGACCTCTACACGAACCTCGTCTTGGTGACCGCCGCCGGTCTCTCCCTCGTGCCCGGCGGGGCCCCCTTCGCGGCCGTCGTCAGCGGTGTCGTCCGTGGCGTCGGCGCGCTCGTGAAGTACCTCGTGTCGTACGCCGCCGGCGACGACGGCGTGCCCGGCCTCGCCGCCATGACGCCCGACGGGCCCTTCGTCACGAGCCTCAACGAGGACCAGCCCGGCCAGCCCCGGCCCGGGACGAGCTGGTACGTCGTCTCGTCCGACTTCCACGTGTCGCTCTTCGACGACCACCACAACCCGCCCGAGTTCCCCCGCGAGCTCGCCGTCCGTCTCGCCGAGGGCTTCGTCGACGGGATCTTCAAGGGGCGCAACGACCTCGTCGTCGACACCGACTCGATGTCGGCGATCGGCCCGCCGACCGGCGGCTACGTGCGCGACACGTTCGCGCTCGGCACCAACGACGTCGTGTACCACGTCAACTACTTCTCGCAGCTCTCCGTCATCGGCGCGATCTCGCAGTGGCTGCCGCTCGGGCTCGGCGCGTCCGACGCGGAGGCGCACCTGCCCGAGTGGATGACCGCGGGGCCGGTGCTCGGCGCCGACGGTGGTGGTGACGAGCGTGGACTCGAGATGGCCGAGGTGGAGGCGCCAACCACCGCCGCCCGGCCCCCGACGGCCGCCCGTCCGCCGTCCGCGACCAGGCCTCCCGGCACGACCGCACGCCCGCCTGCGAGACCATCACCCGGCCCGCGGGCGGAGCCGCCGGTGAGGACGGGCGTCCGGAAGGCGACGTCGAAGAGGGCGACGCCGACGAGGGCGACGCCGACGAGGGCGACGTCGAAGAGGGCGACGAAGACGACGGCGAAGCAGGCGACGCGCCGTGACCGCGAGAGGCCCCCGAGCAGTGGACCGACGAGCCCTCTCGAGGGCACGACGGAGGCCGAGCTCGCGGCGGAGATGCCCTCCACGGTGTCCCCGGGTGCCGACGCCACGGTGCGGGTTCGGCTGGCACGGCAGACGCTGGCACCGACGGAGGGCACGGTCCACGTCTCGAGGACGGTCCACGTCGACGCGGAGCGCCCGATCAGTGTGCAGGTCTACGCCAAGGACAACGTGCAGGTCCTCGAGACCGACGCCAAGGTCTTCGGCCTGCCGAGCGGCGACTGGGCCAGCGAGCTGACCTTCCGGGTACGTGCCCTGGCGCCCGGGCCCGTCCGCGTCTCCGTCGTCCTACGACAGGGCTGGGTGCCCGTCGCCACGGTCACCCTGGAGTCGACCGCAGCCGCTGCGGGGATGGTCGCCCCGACGCCCGTCACCGCCACGGTCCACACCGGGATCGACGCCCCAGAGCTCGACGGCCTGCCCTGTCTCGACATCGTCGAGAGTCGTCGCGTCACGGGCGAGCGCGTCTACAGCTATGCGCTCCGGCTCGTGCCGGGCGAGGCCGAGCGGGTCTTCGAGTCGGCACCGATCCTCGGGCGCGACGAGTTCGTGCGCGACCGGATCGCCGAGGTGGAGCGGGTCATCAAGGACCCCGACCTGACGCCGCGCCAGAGGATGTCGCAGCTGCAGAACACCGGCACCATGCTCTTCGACCAGTTCTTCCCCGAGGACATGCAGGCCCACCTCTGGGAGCACCGCGAGCTCGTGCACGACCTCATCGTCTACACGGACGAGCCGTTCGTGCCGTGGGAGCTCGTTCACCTCAAGCCCGCCCGCGGCAAGCGCGGCACCACGCCACGCTTCCTCGCGTCCGGCGGGCTCGTGCGCTGGCAGCTCGGCAGCTTCCCGCCCCGGGCCGTCCGCGTGCGCCGGGGCCACGCACGGTCGATCTGTCCCGTCTACGCCAACCCGATGTTCAAGAACGACGTCGGTGTCGCCGAGGCCGGCTACCTCAAGGACCGGTTCGGCGCCAAGGCCGTGACGGCGACCCCGAGCGGCGTCGAGCGTCTCCTGCGCGGCGGCGGCTTCGACCTGCTCCACTTCTCGGGCCACGGGGCGGCACGTACCGACGACATCGCCGAGGCGAAGGTGCTGCTCAAGGGCCAGCGGCGCGGCACCAGCGTTCGTGAGCAGTACCTCAGCTCGACCGACGTGTCCCAGAACCTCGACTGGACGGGCCCCGACAGCGTCGGCCCGATCGTGGTCCTCAACGCCTGTCAGACCGGACGGTCCGGCGAGCTCTTCACGACGGTGGGCGGTTTCGCGAAGGCGTTCCTCGACGCCGGCGCCTCGGCCTTCGTGTCGTGCCTGTGGTCGGTCCAGGAGGAGCCGGCGCGGGTCTTCGTCGAGACGCTCTACGAGGAGCTGCTCAAGGGCACCCAGATGTCCCGGGCGAGCGCGCTCGCCCGGGCGGCCGCGCGGGACGCGGACGACCCGACGTGGCTCGCCTACGTCGTGTACGCGAGACCCGACGCGGTCCTCGAGACAGTGTGAAAAGGCATACACCCCAGTCGAACCCGCTCAACCGAGGGGTTCCGAGAAGGAAGGAACGGCCATGGCAAGCAGGGCTCTGTGCGTGGGGATCAACGAGTTCGAGTCGCTGCCGCAGACGAGCTGGCTCAACGGCTGCGTCAACGACGCGAACGACATCGCCAAGGCGCTGCGGCCCCTCGGCTTCACCGCGCGCGCGACGACGGTGCTCACCGATGCCGGCGCGACGAAGAAGGCCGTCATGGCGGCGCTGACGACGCTCGTCGACACCGCGAAGGCCGGTGACCACCTCATCTTCACCTTCTCCAGCCACGGCACGCAGGTGCCCAACGAGCCCGGTGGCGACGACGAGCCGGACGGTCTCGACGAGGCCTTCGCGTGCCACGACATCCGCCAGAAGGGCGACCAGTGGGACCGCGACACCGTCATCGTCGACGACGAGCTGCGCGACCTCTTCACCCGCGTGCCCGCCGGCGTCCTGCTAGAGGTGCTGCTCGACACGTGCCACAGCGGCACCGGCCTCAAGGACCTCGACGAGATCCTCCAGGCCCAGCTGCTCGGCCGCAAGCCGCGCTACCTGCCGCCGCCGACTCCCAGAGGGCTCGAGCAGACAAGGTCCATCCGTGCCGTCACGCCGGTGCGCACCGTCGACCGCAAGGCGCTCGTGGAGCTGACGAAGAGCCGCGCCACGGCCTCGAAGCCCGTCCTCTTCGCGGCGTGCAAGCCCAACCAGACGGCGTCCGACGCGACGTTCGACGGCCGCTCCAACGGGGCCTTCACCTACCTCTTCCTCAAGGCCATGAAGGCGAGCCCGACGGCGACCCGCACCGAGCTGCTCCGCACCGTGACGGCCGGGCTCAAGGACGGCGACTTCAGCCAGCGCTCGACGCTCGAGGGCCCGGTCAAGGCCAAGAAGGTCGCCTTCGGCCAGCTCTGGTAGCTGGTGGCTCCGACGAACTCCGGTGACCGAGGACACAGGTGTCGACACTCACACGCGGGCGCGCTGACCGCGTGCCCGGGGCGACGGCATACTCGGTCGCAGTTGTCCGAGAGCCCAGACGCAAGGTGGCGATCCGAGCATGTCCCGACTGCAGCAGACCGACGGCCTCACCGAGGAGCAGACCGAGCTGATCAAGCTCGTCCGTGAGTTCGTCGACGAGCAGATCATCCCCGTCGCCATGGAGCTCGAGCACCAGGACGAGTACCCCCAGGCGATCGTCGACGGAATGAAGGAGATGGGGATCTTCGGGTTGATGATCCCCGAGGAGTACGGCGGCCTGGGCGAGTCCCTGCTGACCTACGCCCTCTGCGTCGAGGAGATCGCGCGCGGCTGGATGAGTGTCAGCGGCATCATCAACACCCACTTCATCGTCGCGTACATGGTGCTCCAGCACGGGACCGAGGAGCAGAAGCAGCACTACCTGCCGAAGATGGCGACGGGCGAGATCCGGGGTGCGTTCTCGATGAGCGAGCCGGGCTGCGGTTCGGACGTGGCCGCCATCAAGACCAAGGCCGTCAAGGGCGACGACGGCGAGTGGTCGATCACCGGACAGAAGATGTGGCTGACCAACGGCGGCTCCGCCAACCTCGTCGCCGTCCTCGTCAAGACCGACACGGGCGCCGACTCCGTCTACAAGAACATGACGACCTTCCTCGTCGACAAGGAGTCGGGCTTCGGCGAGACCGCCCAGGGCGTCACGGTGCCCGGCAAGATCGACAAGATGGGCTACAAGGGCGTCGACACGACCGAGCTCATCTTCGACGGGCACCGCACGACCGACGCCCAGATCCTCGGCGGCGAGCCGGGCAAGGGCTTCTACCAGATGATGGACGGCGTCGAGGTCGGCCGTGTCAACGTCGCTGCGCGCGGATGTGGTGTCGCGAGAAGGGCTTTCGAGCTCGGCATCTCCTACGCCCAGCAGCGCGAGACCTTCGGCAAGAAGATCGTCGACCACCAGGCCGTGCTCTTCCGCCTCGCCGACATGGCCGTCAAGGTCGAGGCCGCGCACGAGATGATGGTCAAGGCCGCCCGCAAGAAGGACTCCGGCCAGCGCAACGACCTCGAGGCCGGCATGGCGAAGTACCTTGCGTCCGAGTACTGCTCGCAGGTCGTCGAGGACAGCTTCCGCATCCACGGCGGCTACGGCTACTCCAAGGAGTACGAGATCGAGCGCCTCTACCGCGAGGCGCCGATGCTGCTCATCGGCGAGGGCACGGCCGACATCCAGCGGATGATCATCGGCCGCCGCCTCGTCGAGGACTACAAGCTCAAGGCCTGAGGGCCCCTCTCCACCGCGGCGGGGATGCGAGGATGGACGCATGAGCCTGCAACCGAAGGGTCCGGGGGGACGCCAGGGATTCGCGACACTCTCCCTGGAGTACCCCATGTCGCTGGGTGTGTTCGAGCAGTACGTCGACGCGCAGAAGGCCGTCGACACGCTGTCCGACAACCAGTTCCCGGTCGAGAACTGCCTCATCGTCGGCACCGACCTCAAGCAGATGGAGCGGGTGACCGCACGCCTCACGTGGGGACGTGTGGCTCTCGGCGGTCTGCTCTCCGGCGTGTGGCTCGGGCTCTTCGTGGGCCTGATCCTCTCGCTCTTCTCCCGCCCCTCGAACCCGTTGACCCTGCTGCTCTACACCGCCCTCTACGGCGCCGTGTTCGGCCTCATCTGGTCGGTCGTCGGCTACGCCTTCACCCGCGGTGCACGCGACTTCTCGTCGGTCAGCCAGGTCGTCGCGACCCGCTACGAGGTCTTCTGCGAGCACAAGTTCGCCCAGCAGGGTCGCCAGATCCTCGCCGACGCGGGCATCGACGTCGGCGGCCGGGAGGGCATCGGCATCGCCCCGGTCACTCCGACCTCGCCGCCGACGCAGCCGTCGAGCCCGGACCATCCGGGTCCGCCGCCTCCCGCCGGCTGAGGCAGCTGCAACGAATGCGCTCGCCCAGGTGTCCTTCCCGGTGACGGATCCCCGACGAAGGAGCGCCCGATGCAGTCCCGAAGGCCCCGCCCGTATGCCGTCGGCCGCGTCCTCGTGACCGGCGTCGCCGCCGCCGTGGCGCTCGTCGCGTGCGGCAGCGCCACTGCGCCCCAGCCGGGGGAGACGTCGCTCGCCGCCGGCCCGGTGCGGCCCGTCACCAGCCAGCCCGTCGAGGCAGACGGGGGTCTGCGGTGCCCCGAGTCCATCGACACCGCGGCCCTCGACAAGCCCGTGCCCGTGCCTCAGAAGCCGCAGGGCGTCGACGCCA
Source organism: Terrabacter sp. Soil811 (assembly GCF_001429655.1). Lineage (NCBI taxonomy): Bacteria > Bacillati > Actinomycetota > Actinomycetes > Micrococcales > Intrasporangiaceae > Terrabacter > Terrabacter sp. Soil811. Next base: position 495,489 of record NZ_LMSX01000001.1, on the reverse strand, counting down.
CGGGTCGGCTCCTGCCCGACCGCGACCCGACCTCGCTCGTCGTCTGCGGCTATCCGGCTGCCGACATCATGAAGCCGGTCTCGGCCCCGTTCCGCCTGGCCAAGCGCACCGTCGCGAGCGACGCGCAACGGGCGGCACTGGTGGAGGCTCTGACGTGGTCGCCGCGCGACACCGGGGCCCAGCGGGTGTGCACGCTCATGGCCGGCAACGAGACGGCATACGTCGTCGGGGCCGCCTACGGTGACGCGATCGTGTGGGTCGGCGCGCTGGCCGACGCCAACGCCTGCTCGACGTCGACGAACGGCGACTTCCGGTCGGGTCCCGGCCCGGCGGTCGTGCTCGACCAGATGTTCGGCACGCGCACCCCTCCGTCCGCCGGGGTCGCCGCGTGCAACCGGGCGTCGTGGGGACGCCTCGGCGACGACCGGAGCCTGGCCCCGGAGGGCAACCCGACGGCGACCGTGTGCCGTGACGCGGCAGACGGCACGGTGAAGGTGGCGCAGCTGGACGCCGCGAAGTCGGCCGAGGTCGTCGCAGCGCTGCGCGCCCTGCCGACGAAGCCGACGGGGCAGACGTGCCAGCGCCCGGACGACCCGAGCAACGGGCGGTTCACGCTCCTGCTCACGTATGCCGTGGGGCCGCCCGTGCGCCTCACCATCGACCCGGACTGCGCACCGGCCGTGCTCGGCTCGAACCTCGAGTCCGCCGACGCGTCCTCGCTCGTCGAGCTCGTCGAGCAGTGGAGCCCGCGCATCCCGGGCCCCGACCTGAACGGCTCGGTGTCGTCGACGTCGCCCTGACCCACCGAACGCGGCGTTCCGTCTCGACAGCGGTGTGCTGCCGCGGAGCTCGAGACCGAAGCCGCGTTCGGTCAGGTGGGGGAGGGTCGGTCAGTCGCTCAGGCCTCGGCGCCGTCCCAGATGCGGGCGATCCACCGCTCGACCTCGTCGGAGCTGCGCGGCATCGCGGCCGAGAGGTTCTCGCAGCCGTCCTCGGTGATGAGGATGTCGTCCTCGATGCGCACGCCGTTGCCGCGGAACTCGTCGGGGACGAGCTCGTCGTCGGCCTTGAAGTAGAGGCCCGGCTCGACGGTGAGGACCATGCCCGGCTTCAGCTCGGCGTCGGAGTACTCCTCGCGGGTCGCGAGGGCGCAGTCGTGCACGTCGATGCCGAGGTGGTGGCTCGTGCCGTGCACCATCCAGCGGCGGTGGTGCTGACCGTGGTCGGCGTCGAGCGTGCCCTCGACGTCGACGCCCTCGGGGAGCAGGCCCCACTCGTGGAGGTGCTCGGCGATGACGCGGATGGCCGCTGCGTGGACGTCGCTGAACGTGTTGCCCGGCTTGCAGGCCGCGATGCCGGCCTCCTGGGCGGCGTACACGGCGTCGTAGATCTTGCGCTGCGCGTCGGTGAAGGTGCCACTGACCGGCAGGGTGCGGGTGATGTCGGCGGTGAAGAGCGAGTCGACCTCGACGCCGGCGTCGAGGAGCAGCAGGTCGCCGTCCTTGATGTCGCCGGTGTTCTTGATCCAGTGCAGCGTGTTGGCGTGGTCGCCGCTGGCGCAGATGGAGTCGTAGCCGACACCGTTGCCGTGGTGGCGGGCGTGCAGGCCGAAGACGCCCTCGACCCAGCGCTCGCCGCGGCCGCGGCGGACCGCCTCGGGCAGGTCGGCGATGACGGCGTCGAAACCCTTGTGGGTGCCGTCGACGGCGTCGCGCATCTGCTCGACCTCCCACTCGTCCTTGACGAAGCGGAGCGTCGAGAGGAACGCGGCGAGCTGCTCGTCGGCCTCGCGCTGGCGGTCGACGCGGGTCTCGGCCTCGGCGGACTCCTGCGTCTCGGCCGCGGCGGCGCGGGCCTTGTCGACGCGGGTCGCGACCTCGGCGTCGGCGTCGCGCACGACGCGGATCGTCACCTGGCCGGCGTCCTTGCCGACGGCCTCACCGAACTCGTCGATGTGGCGGGCCGTGAGGCCGAGCTCGGACTCGATGTCGGCGAGGGTGGGGCGGGCCCCGACCCAGAACTCGCCGTAGCGCGAGTCGCCGAAGAACTCCTCGGTGTCGCGGTCGGCGAGCGGGCGGAAGTAGAGGACGGCCTCGTGCCCGTCGCCGGCCTCGCCGTCGGCGGAGGCGCGCGGCTCGAGCACGAGCACGGCGTCGGGCTCGCGGTCGCTGCCGAGGCCCGTCAGGTGGGCGAAGGCGCTGTGCGGACGGAAGACGTAGTCGCAGTCGTTGCTGCGCACCTTGAGGCCGCCGGCCGGGACGACGAGGCGCTCACCGGGGAAGGCGGCGCTGACGGCGTCACGGCGACGGGCTGCGTGGTCGGCGACCTCGGCCCGGGGGGTCACCCCGGTGTCGCGCGGCGCCCACCCTGTCGCGACGAAGGCCCGGAACTCGTCGGTCGTCGGGCGCTTGCGGCTCGGAGAGGTCTTCTGCTCTTCACTCATCACCCCGCCATGGTGCCACGCGGCACGGGGACCGCCGAACCAGCTTTCACCGCGCCCGCGTACGGCCCGTCCCGCTCCCGCCGGGCACCCCGGTGGGGTACCTGCGGGTCCGGGGCGGTGGCATACGGTCTGGGGGTGGCCCGCACCGACCGACCCGCCCGGCCGACCACCGCCCACCGGAGCCTGCCCTCGCTGAGGGCGAGCACCCGGCGGGCCATGAGACCGAGCGGGCCGCCGACCGACGAGATCCCCATCTGGACGACGCCGGACGGGGTCGACTCGGTGACCGCCCAGGCCGTCATCGACCTCGCCATGCGCGCCGGCGTCGCGATGATCGCCACCGGGGCGGCCGCCGCGGACGTCACGGCGACCGTGCTCACCCTGACCAAGGCGTACGGCCTCAGTTCGGTCCACGTCGACGTCACCTACACGTCGGTCACCGTCTCCTACCACCGCGGCCCGAACGCCGACCCGATCACCGTGATGCGCATCGTGCGGTTCCGCGTGCAGGACTACACGCGGCTCGAGCGCCTCCGCGGGCTCATCGTCGACCTCTCACAGGACCCGGTGCCCGTCGACGAGGCCCGGGTGCGCTTCGACTCGGTCATCACGGCCCCACACCCCTACCGCCGCTGGCTCGTCACCGTCGCCGGCGGCGCGCTCGCAGCGGGTGCCGCCGGCCTCGTGGGCGCAGGGCCGTTCATCATCCTGCTCAGCTTCCTCACCGCGACCGTCGTCGGGCGGGTCCTCAGCTGGCTCACCGGCGCAGGCGTCGCGGCCTTCTTCGCACAGTGCGTGGGCGCCGCCATCCCGACCGCGGTGGCGACCCTCGTCGTCGCGGCCCAGTCGGCCGGGATGACCTTCGTCGGCGACGTGTCACCCTCGCTCGTCGTCGCGTCCGGCATCGTGCTGCTGCTCTCGGGACTGTCGGTCGTCGGAGCCGCCGAGGACGCCCTCGAGGGCTATTACGTCACGGCCGGCGCGCGGGCTTTCGAGGTGATCGTGCTCTCGCTCGGCATCGCGGTCGGCATCTCCGTCGTGCTCTCCCTCGGCAACCGGCTCGACTACCCGATCGCGATCAGCTCGCAGACCCTGCTCAGCGACGACGTCGTCGTGCAGGTCGTCTGCGCCGTCATCATCGCGGTCTCGTTCGCCGTCATGTCCTACGCCAGCGGCCGTGCGGTCGCCGTGGCCGGGGTCGCGGGCGGCCTCGGCTGGGCCGTCCTCGCGCTGGGGGAGCGGCTGCTGCAGCTCGGCGCTGTGAGCGCGTCGGCGACGGCCGCGCTCGTCATCGGCTTCGCGGCCCGGCTCGTCGCCCGGCACCTGACCATCTCTGCGCTCGCCGTCACGACGGCCGCGATCGTGCCGCTGCTGCCGGGCCGGATGGCCTACGAGGGCATCTCGCAGATCGTCACGAACCCTGACGGCAACGGGTTCGCGATCGGCGTGCCGACGCTCCTGCTGGCCTTCGGGCTCGGCCTCGGGCTCGCCGCGGGCGTCTCGCTCGGCACCTACTTCGCGAGCCTGCTCGTCGCCAAGAGCCAGGGCGTGCGGCCGCGTCCCGCCGCCGGCGCGACCCTCCCCGCCGACCCCGACCCCGACGCGTCCGGCAGCACCGCGCCGGTGCTCTCCGAGACGAGCGACCTCGCTGCCACGAGCGACGCCGACGCGCAGGCGTGAGCAAGCACACGGCATACGACCATGGGCGTATGCCGCCCGCTCCGGCAGGCTGGGAGCCGCTCGTCCCAGCGGGGCCGGGTGACCACCTTCGACGAGGAGCGGGCATGCAGTTCGGACGCAGCTACGAGGAGTTCGAGGTCGGTGCGGTCTACCGGCACTGGCCCGGCAAGACGGTCACGGAGTACGACGACCACCTCTTCTGCCTGCTGACGATGAACCACCACCCGCTCCACCTCGACACCCACTACGCCGCGGGGTCGACGCAGTTCGGGCAGAACGTCGTCGTCGGGAACTACGTCTACTCGCTGCTCCTCGGCATGTCGGTGCCGGACGTGTCGGGCAAGGCCATCGCCAACCTCGAGATCGAGTCGCTGCGGCACGTCGCGCCGACCTTCCACGGCGACACGATCTACGGCGAGACGACGGTCCTCGACAAGTGGGAGTCGACCTCGAAGGACGACCGCGGCGTCGTCCACGTCGAGACGATCGGCTACAAGCAGGACGGCACCGTCGTGTGCATCTTCCGGCGCAAGGTCATGGTGCCCAAGGAGAACTACCTCGAGGCCCGCGGCGGCGAGCAGCCCGGCCGACCGGTCCCCGTGCCCGACAAGAACTGGCCGGGCCGCGACGCCACCTCCGAGGCGGCTCCGCAGCCCTGACCCACGGCGCGACCAGCCCTCTCCCGCAACACACCGAGTAGGTCACAACTCACCGCGATCCGATCCCGGTGGGTTGTGACCTACTCGGTGTGTTGTGGCCGTCCACAGCCGGCGCGCCGACGACCCCTCTGTCCACAGGTGCCGTCGCGACTACGAGAACCTGGCCGTATGCCCCAGAGCCTGCTCCCATGGACACACGACTCGAGGCTCTGGCCGGCCGCCAAGGCGGGATGTTCGCCGCCCACGAGGCCCTGGCCGCAGGGGTCACCAATGCCTGCCTGCACCGGGCACTCCGTGCGCGCGAGCTGGTTCGGGTGCGGCGAGGCGCCTACGTCCAGGCGACCGTCTGGCAGCACGCGTCGCCCGACGAGCGCTACCGGCTCGGGTGTCTCGCGGTAGCGAGGTCCAGACCGGGTGACGCGTTGAGCCACCACGCGGCCCTCGCCGTGCTCGGGCTGCCGCTCTGGGGACACGACGCAGCACGAATCGACCTGGTGACCGACACGGTCCAGGGCGTGCGCCGCGGGGCGGTGTGGCTCCATCCGGACGACGGCGTCGTCCTAGCTCCGGTCGCGGACACTCCGAGTGTCTCGCCTGCGCGGGCACTCGTTCGGACGGCCCTGACGATGGGCCAGGACTGTGCCGTCGTGGCGGGGGATGCGGCTCTGCGTCGAGGTCTGGTCACCGAGGCGGATCTGGTCACCGAGGTGGCGCTCATCTCCCCGCACCAAGGGCGCCGGCGGGCCCTGGAGGCCGTGTTGCTCATGGACGGCAGGAGCGAGTCCGTGGGCGAGTCCCGAACTCGTCTGGCGCTGCGTCGCCTCGGTTTCACCCCCGAGAGCCAAGTGGTCCTGCGTGACTCCGGTGGCCATTTCATCGCGCGTGTCGACCTGGTCGTGGACGGAGTTGTCCTCGAGTTCGACGGGCAGGTGAAGTACGCGCGCCAGCGTGACGCCGAGGACGGCTCGGCCGGGCCGGAGGAGGTCGTCTGGCTCGAGAAGCGACGTGAGGACGCGATCCGGCGGCTGGGCCACCCCGTCGAGCGCGTCATCTGGAGCGAGCTGGCCCGCCCGGGGCTCATCGGTGCCCGGGTGCGCTCCGCCAGTGCGCTCGTCGCCCCCTAGCCCCACGCCCGGCCTGACCCTGCTGACTGGTGCAACACACCGTGCAAGTCACCACCCACCGTGATCCGATCCCGGTGGGTTGTGACCTGCACGGTGTGTTGCGGGGAGGGGCGGCGGGGGTGGGCACGGCAGGGTGGGCACGGCGCGCCCCTACGCTTGGGGGCGTGACTCCGACCGGGACCGACAGTGCAGGGCACCCACGACCGGTCATCGACCTGCATGCCCACTCGGCGGTCAGCGACGGCACGGAGACGCCGACCGAGCTCGTCGCCGCTGCAGCCACGGCCGGCGTCGACGTCCTCGCCATCACCGACCACGACACGGTCGGCGGCTGGGCCGAGGCCGCCGACGCAGCGCGTGTCCACGGTGTGACGCTCGTGCGCGGCATCGAGATCTCGTGCGCCTGGCGCCACTCCTCGATCCACCTGCTCGGCTACCTCCCCGACGCCGACGACCGGCCGCTCCGGGACGAGCTCGCCCGCGCCCGCGACTCCCGCTCGACGCGTCTCGAGCGGATGGTCGCGCTCATGGCGGCGGACGGCATACCCCTGGGCTACGACGAGGTGCTCGCGCAGGTCGGCCCCGGTGCCACCCCGGGACGCCCCCACATCGCCGACGCCCTCATCGCCAACGGCACGATCCGCCACCGCGACGAGGCGTTCCGCTCGTGGCTCGGCGACGACTCGCCCTACTACGTCGGCCACTACGCGCCCGACCCGGTACGGGCGGTCGAGCTCGTGCGCGCAGCGGGCGGGGTGCCGGTCATCGCGCACCCTTTCACGCGGACCCGGTCGGGCGACCTCGACGACGCCCTCGTCGCGCGGATGCGCGAGGCCGGGCTCGTGGGGCTCGAGGCGCACCACCGCGACCACGGTCCCGAGGAGGTCGCCCGGGCGACGGCGCTCGCCGACCGGCTCGGGCTGCTCCTCACGGGCTCGAGCGACTACCACGGCGAGGGCAAGCGCAACCGTCTCGCCGAGAACACGACGTCCCTCGAGGTGCTCGACGCGATCGAGGCGGCCTCGAGCGGGGCCACGGAGGTCGTCAGGCCGTGAGCGTCCTCGACACGACCGTCTTCCTCAGCACCTTCATCACCCTGGTCGTCATCCTCGACCCACCCGGCGCGGTGCCGGTCTTCCTCGCCCTGACCGGGTCACTGACGAAGGTGCAGCGCCACGTCGCGGCGCGGCGTGCCTCGCTCGTCGCCGTCTTCGTCATCGGGATGTTCGCGCTCTTCGGCAAGAGGATCCTCGACTACCTCCACATCTCGATCGCCGCGCTCCAGGGGGCCGGCGGCCTGCTCCTGCTCCTCGTCGCGCTCGAGCTGCTGACCGGCAAGGAGTCCGACTCGCTCGCCGACGCCGGCGTCAACGTGGCCCTCGTGCCGCTCGGGACGCCGCTCCTCGCGGGTCCGGGCGCCATCGTCGCGACGATGCTCGCGGTGCAGGGCTCGGACACGACCGGGGCGTACGTCGCCGTCGGCTCCGCCCTCGTCGGGGCGATGCTCGTCGTCTACCTCGTGCTCCGCTTCGCCGGGCAGGTGCGCCGACTGCTGCGTGAGAGCGGCACGATGCTGCTCACCCGCATCGCCGGGCTGCTGCTGTCGGCGATCGCCGTGCAGATGGTCGCCGACTCGGTGCGGGCGTTCGTCAACGGCGAGGGCTGACGGCCGAAGCGCCGGGCCGCTCAACCGTCGACGCGCTCGACGAGCACGGCCGTGCCGAGGCCGGCGGCACCGCTGACGGCCGCGACGCCCCAGCGCCCGCCACGGCGCTCGAGCGCCTCGACGCACTGGCCGACGAGGATCGCGCCCGTCGCCCCGAAGGCGTGACCCATCGCCATGGTGCCGCCGTCCGGGTTCATCCGGTCCGGCCCAGCGTCGAGGTCGCGGCGGAAGCGGAGGCACAGCGCCGAGAAGGCCTCGGCGAACTCGAAGACGTCGATGTCGCTGGGAGACAGGCCGGCCCTCGCGAGCACCTGCTCGACGGCCGACTGCCCGGCGGTGAGCATGACGACGGGGTCCACCGCCGTCGACGCGGCCGAGACGATCCGCGCCCGCGGCGCGAGGCCCGAGGCCCGGGCGGCTCGCGCCGAACCGACGAGCAGCAGCGCTGCGGCGTCCGCGACGGCGGGGGAGGTGCCCACCGTGTGCAGGTGCTCGATCCGGTCGAGGGGGCGTATGCCGTGCGCCGCCGCGAGCGCGATGTCGTCCTGGCCGTCCGACCCCAGCTCCGCGAAGGCAGGCGGCAGCGCCGCGAGCGACTCGGCGGTCGTGCCGGGCCGGACGAGCTCGTCGTGGTCGAGGCCGGGGCCGCGGTCGTCGGCCGGTACCGGGACGAGCGACCGGGCGAAGGCACCCATCACGCGTGCCCGGGTCGCCTTGGCCTGCGTCTCGAGGGCATACGCGTCGAGCTGCTCGCGGGTGAAGCCCTCGAGCGTCGCGTTGAGGTCTGCAGCGATGCCCATGTGGACCGAGCCGAGACGGCGCACGAGGGTGGGGTCGGCATACAGCGCGCCGCGGTCGGCGAACATCGGCACGCGCGACACGCTCTCGACGCCCCCGGCAACGGCGAGCGAGAGGTCGCCGGCGCGGACCCGGGCCGCAGTCTGGCCGACGGCGTCGATGCCGGACGCGCAGAAGCGGTTGAGCGTGACACCCGGCACGGAGGTGCCCCAGCCGGCGACGAGGGTGGCCGTGCGGGCGAGGTCGGCGCCCTGCTCGTCGACCTGGGTCGCGCAGCCCAGCGTCACGTCGTCGACGCGCTCCGGGTCGATCCCGGTGCGTTCGACGAGGGCCCGTTGGAGGTGCACGACGAGGTCGACGGCGGTGAGGCCGTGCAGCGCACCCCGCGCGGACGCGCGCCCGCGCGGGGTGCGGACGACATCGAGGACGTACGCGTCGTCGCCGTCGTCCATTCGTCCTCCGTTCGGTCCTGCCGGAGCTCACGAGACCTGCCGCTCCTGGTCGTCCGGCCCGGACCCGGAACGGCCGCGTCGCACCCGGCGAGTCACTCTGCTAGTTGTAGTACCGTGCCCGGAGAAGGGCAAGGCTGGGCACCGACGGCGGCGTCGGGAGCGGAGGCGGACATGACGGGCGGCAGCTCGAGCACCTCCCCGACGGGGGTCTGGGTGCTCGGTGGCTCGCAGACGGACTTCGCGCGCCACCTGACCCGCGAGGGGCGAGACGTCTCCGACCTCGTGGGCGAGATCGTCGACCGCACCTTCGAGGCGAGCCGCTCCGGCGCGGCCGAGGTCGAGGTCATCCACGTCGGCAACGCCTTCGGCCAGCTCTTCACCGGTCAGGGCCACCTCGGGGCCATGCCCGCGACGGTCCGGCCCGACCTGTGGGGTGTTCCGGCCGCCCGGCACGAGGCCGCGTGCGCGTCGGGCGGGGTGGCGCTGCTCGCCGCCATGGCCGACCTCCGGGCAGGGCACTACGACTGTGCCCTCGTGCTCGGCGTCGAGCTCGAGAAGACCGTGCCCGGCGACGAGGCGGCCACGCACCTCGGCGCGGCCGCCTGGGTGGGGCACGACGGTGAGGGCGCTCGCTTCATGTGGCCCCACGTCTTCAGCGCCATCGCCGACGAGTACGACCGGCGGCACGGCCTCGACGAGGCCCACCTGCGCGCCATCGCGGCGCTCAACCTCGCGAACGCCCGACGCAACCCCCACGCCCAGACCCGCGGCTGGGACGTCCCGGACCTCACCGGCCCCGACGCCACCGACGACACGCGAAACCCCGTCGTCGAGGGCCGGATCCGCCGCTACGACTGCAGCCAGGTCACCGACGGCGCCGCCGGGGTGGTCCTCGTCTCCGACGCGTGGCTGCGCGACCACCCGGGGCGACGACCGGTCGCGCGCATCGAGGGATGGGGCCACCGCACCGTCGGCCTCGGGCTCCGGCAGAAGCTCGACCGTGACCGCGACGAGCTCTACGTCCTGCCGCACGTGCGCCGGGCTGTGACCGACGCGTTCGACCGGGCCCACGTCATCCTCGAGGACCTCGACGGCTTCGAGGTGCACGACTGCTTCACCCCGACCGAGTACCTCGCCATCGACCACATCGGGCTCACCGGTCCGGGGGAGTCGTGGAAGGCCGTCGAGGACGGCTCGATCGCCCTGGGTGGTCGCCTGCCCATCAACCCGAGCGGTGGGCTCATCGGCGGCGGCCACCCGGTGGGGGCCAGCGGCATCCGCATGCTCGTCGACGCGGCCAAGCAGGTCAGCGGGACTGCCGGCGACTACCAGGTCGAGGGTGCCCGCACCTTCGGCACGCTCAACTTCGGTGGCAGCACCGCCACCACCGTCAGCCTCGTCGTCGGCGCCGTCGCCGACTGAACGCGAACTCCCCGAACCACGGAAACCACTGAGAGCCAAGGAGACCCGGATGGATGTCGACATCGTCGGTCGGATGCTGTCGACCCTGCCCGCGGACGACGACCATCCCTACCGCACGGGCCCGTGGCAGCCGCAGACGACCGAGTGGAGGGCGGACGACCTCGACGTCGTCGAGGGTGAGGTGCCCAACGACCTCGACGGGGTCTACCTCCGCAACACGGAGAACCCCGTCCACCCCTCGCTCAAGCACTACCACCCGTTCGACGGCGACGGGATGGTCCACGTCGTCGGCTTCCGTGACGGAAAAGCCTTCTACCGCAACCGGTTCGTGCGCACTGACGGCTTCCTCGCCGAGCAGGAGGCAGGACAGTCGCTGTGGGCCGGTCTGGCCGAACCGCCCTACCTCTCGCTCCGTGAGGACGGCTGGGGCGCCCGCCGCCAGATGAAGGACGCGTCGTCGACCGACGTCATCGTCCACCGCGGCACGGCCCTCACGAGCTTCTACCAGTGCGGCGACCTCTACCGCGTCGACCCGACGTCGGCCGAGACCCTCGGCAAGGCGACGTGGAACGGCCGCTTTCCCTTCGACTGGGGCGTCTCAGCGCACCCGAAGGTGGACGACCGCACCGGCGAGCTCCTCTTCTTCAACTACAGCAAGGAGGCGCCGTACATGCACTACGGCGTCGTCGACGAGGCGGACGACCTCGTCCACTACGTCGACGTCCCGCTGCCCGGGCCGCGGCTGCCGCACGACATGGCCTTCACCGAGAACTACGTCGTGCTCAACGACTTCCCGCTCTTCTGGGAGCCGGAGGCCCTCGCCAAGGGCGCACACGTCGCGCGCTTCCACCGTGACATGCCGAGCCGCTTCGCCGTCATCCCGCGGCGCGGGAAGACGAGCGACATCCGGTGGTTCGAGGCCGACCCGACGTACGTCCTGCACTTCGTCAACGCGTACGAGGACGGCGACGAGATCGTCCTAGACGGCTTCTTCCAGGGCGACCCCGAGCCGCAGGACAACGGCATGGGCAACCGGTGGGAGCGGGCCTTCCGCTTCCTCGCCCTCGACCGCATGCAGGCACGCCTGCACCGCTGGCGGCTCAACCTCCGCACCGGCCTCGTCACCGAGTCGCCGCTCTCCGACAGCATCACCGAGTTCGGCATGATGAACGGCTCGTACGCCGGTGGGAAGTACCGGTATGCCTACGCCGCGACCGGCAAGCCCGCCTGGTTCCTCTTCGACGGCCTCGTCAAGCACGACCTCCACTCGGGCACGGAGGAGCGATACTCCTTCGGGGACAACGTCTTCGGCAGCGAGACCGCGATGGCGCCGCGCGTCGGGAGCGCCGGCGAGGACGACGGCTACCTCGTGACCCTGACGACCGACATGAACGACGACGCCTCCTACTGCGTCGTGTTCGACGCCGCCCGGGTCTCCGACGGGCCGGTCTGCAAGCTCCGGCTGCCCGAGCGGATCTCGAGTGGCACCCACTCGACCTGGGCCCCGGGTGCCGAGCTGCGACGGTGGAGCACGGCTGACACGGCAGCGGATGCGATCGGTCTCTGAGCCGGTGGTCGACGACGTCGACCCCGGCACGGTGCCCAACCGGCTCGATCCCGGGTCGACGAACGCCATCGGACGCATGCTCGGGCTGCTCGGCGACGAGTGGACCCTCCTCATCCTCCAGCGGGCGCTGCGCGGCACGACCCGCTACGGCCAGTTCCTCGACGAGGTCGCCATCTCCAACGCGGTCCTCACCTCCCGCCTCGCGACGATGGAGCGCGAGGGCCTGCTGCGCCGTGTCGTCTACCAGGAGCGCCCCGTCCGGGCCGAGTACGTCCTCACCCAGCGCGGCCGTGGGCTGTGGCCGGTCACCATCGCGATCTGGGACTGGGAGCGGCGATGGGTGCCGCGGCACGCCGCGACGCTCCCGGCGATGCGCCACGCGCTCTGCGGCCAGAACTTCGCACCGGTCCTGACGTGCACCGGCTGCCGCGAGGTCGTGCGCTCCGGCGACGTCCACGCCGAGTGGGGGCCGAGCGGCTCGTGGGAGCGGTCCGTCCCGGAGTCGACGACGCGGCGGCGCTCAGACCCCCGCGTGGACCGGTCCTCCGCGGGACTCTTTCCCGAGACGATGGCGATCTTCGGCAACCGGTGGTCCTCCGCCCTCATCGGCGCCTCCCTCCGGGGGCTGACGCGCTTCGGTGACTTCGAGGAGGCCCTCGGCGCGCCGCCGAGCCTCGTCGCCGAGCGGCTCCGCGCCTTCTGCGACATCGGCGTGCTCGAGGCCAGGGGGCGCCGGACGGGCGGTGCCGACGGCCGCGCCGAGTACCACCTCACCGACAAGGGCCACGCCTTCTACCCGGTCGTCGCCGTGGCCATCGACTGGGCGCACCACTGGTATGCCGCCGAGGAGGGTCCCGCGCTCGTGCAGCAGCACGTGCCGTGCGGGGCTCCGCTCGCCGTCGCGCTCGCCTGTGACCAGTGCTCGGCCGACCTCCACGGCAGCGACATCGAGGTCGTGCCACGCGCGCACCGCCGGTCCGACCGCTAGAGGCGGGCAGCCACTCCCGAGACGAAAGACCCGCAGCAGCAACGCAGCTCAGGCACACGTACACGTACAGCTCGCAGTGACCACCTCACGCCGAACCACGAAGGAGCGCCGAGCCATGGCGAACGCACGGGGACTGCACGCGCCGGAGAAGGTCGCCGACTACCGGGCCAGGGGCTGGTGGGGCGAGGACACCCTCGACGGGCTCTTCGCCGAGCGGGTGCGCGCCCGCGGGGACGCCCTCGCCGTCGTCGACCCCGCCAACCGCGAGGCGCTGCTCGGCTCGGCGCCGCGACGGCTGACGTGGCGCGAGCTCGACGACGAGGTCACGGCCCTCGCCGCGCGGCTGATGTCGCTCGGGCTCGTCCGAGGTGACGTGGTCGCGGTCCAGCTCGCCAACTCGGTCGAGCTCGTCGAGGTCTACCTCGCCGCCTGGCGCCTCGGCGTCGTCGTGTCGCCGTTGCCCGTGCAGCTGCGCGAGCGTGAGGTGGCCGCCATGTGCGCGAGGGCCGGCGTGACGGCATACCTCGGCAGTGCCCGGTTCGGTGACCGGGCCCTGGCCGTGGACGCGGCGACTGCGCTCGGTGGAGTGGAATCGGTGCGGGCCGTCATCGCCTACGGCCCCGAGGAGGAGACGGCCGACGTGCCCATCGGCGTCCGCGTCTGGCACCCGGGCCCGGGCACGGACGCTGATCGCGAGGCGGTCGAGGCACGCGCCGCCGCCGACCCCAACGAGGCCAACGACGCCGTGACGATCTGCTGGACGTCGGGCACCGAGAGCGCGCCCAAGGGCGTCCCGCGCTGTCACATGGACTGGCTCGCCATCGGGGTCGCGACCACCGAGGCGCCGCAGGTGACGGTCGACGACGTGCTGCTCAACCCCTTCCCGATGATCAACATGGCCGGCATCAGCGGGATGTTCCTGCCGTGGCTGCTCACGGGCTGCGTCCTCGTGCAGCACCACCCCTTCGACCTGCCGACGTTCCTCGGTCAGGTCGCCGTCGAGCGCGCCACCTACACGTGCGCGCCTCCCGCGCTGCTGTGGATGCTGCTCGGCAACGAGGCGCTGATGGCGACCGTCGACGTCAGCAGCCTGACCCGCATCGGCTCCGGCTCGGCGCCGCTGCAGCCCGCGATGGTGCGCGGCTGGCAGGAGCGGCACGGCATCAGCGTCATCAACTTCTTCGGGTCCAACGAGGGGATCGGCCTGCTGTCGAGTCCTGTCGACTTCCCCGACCCCGACGACCGCGCGCAGTTCTTCCCGCGGTTCGGCGCGCCGGGGGTCACGTGGTCGACCCGGGCCGGGGAGTGGACCGACACCCGGCTCGTCGACATCGTCACGGGCGAGGACGTCACCGAGCCCGGCCACCCGGGTGAGCTGCACATCAGCGGGCCGAGCGTCTTCGCCGGATACCTCCACGGCGAGGAGCTGCAGAGCCCCTTCGACGACCGCGGCTACCTGCGCACCGGGGACCTCTTCGAGATCGCGGGGGACCACGGACAGTTCCTCCGCTACCTCGACCGGGCCCGCGACCAGGTGATCCGCGGCGGCATGAACATCGCCCCGGCCGAGCTCGAGGGACTCATCGCCGACCACCCGGCCGTCGCCGACGTCGCCGTCATCGGCGACCCGGACGAGCGGCTCGGCGAGCGTGTCGCGGCCGTCGTCGTGCTGCGCCCGGGCACGAGCCTGACGCTCGACGAGCTCGTCGGGTGGCTGCGTGAGCGGAGCATCGCCTCGTTCAAGCTGCCCGAGCGGCTCGAGGTGCGCGACGAGCTCCCCCGCAACCCCGTCGGCAAGGTGCTCAAGCGGCTCCTGCGGCAACCTGACGCGCCCGCGGTCCGCGACCTCCCCGACGGTGGCGGAGCCGGGACGCCGGGGGCGAGCGGGTGACGCCGCAGGAGCTGCTCGCGGCGCTGCGGCTCCCCGTCGTGGCGGCGCCGATGTTCCTCGTCTCGGGGCCCGAGCTCGTCGTCGCGGCGGCCCGGGCGGGCATCCTCGGCGCTTTCCCGACGCAGAACTGCCGCACGCCCGAGCAGCTCGACGAGTGGCTCGGAGCGATCGCCTCGGGCTCGGGTCAGGCACCGTGGTCGGTCAACCTCGTCACGCACCGGAGCAACACGCGCCTGGCCGACGACCTCGCCCTCGTCGCGGCGCACCGACCGCCCGTCGTCATCACCGCGCTCGGCTCGCCGCGTCCGGTCATCGACACGGTCAAGGCGTACGGCGGGCTCGTCGTGGCCGACGTCATCGACCTCGTCCTCGCCCGCAAGGCGATCGCGGCGGGCGTCGACGGCCTCGCCTGCATCAGCGCCGGGGCCGGGGGACACACCGGGCACCTGTCGCCCTTCGCCTTCGTCTCCGCCGTGCGCGACCTCTTCGACGGTCTCGTCACCGTGGGCGGGGGCATCGCGGACGGTGCCGGCGTCGCCGGCGCCGTGGCCGCGGGTGCCGACCTCGTCTACATGGGCACCCGCTTCCTCGCGACGACGGAGAGCCGGGCCGCCGACGACTACAAGCAGATGGTCGTCGCGCACGGCCCCGACGACCTCGTCGTCAGCGACGGCATCACGGGAGCCGATGCGTCCTGGCTGCGGCCGAGCCTGCGGGCTCACGGGCTCGACCCCGACCACCTCGTGCACGACGGGGTCCGCAGCTACGACGCGGCCGAGTCACCGGCGAAGAAGTGGTCGCAGCTGTGGGCCGCCGGGCAGGGGCTCCAGAGCATCCGGTCGGTGCTCCCGGTCGCCGACGTCGTCGACGAGCTCGAGCGCGAGTTCCGGGCCGCCGCGGCACGCCTCGACCGCGTCGCCTCCCGCCGCCACTGACCGGGGCTGGGGATGTCGTCGGGTGGATGTCGCGGGCGGGTCGTAGGGTGTCGGCGTGACGACGGGACCGGCTGAGCAGACGACCTTTGCGGGCATGCCCACGCCGCTCTACTCCGGCTCGCCGTCGCGGCTGCTCGCGTGGCTCGACTGCCCGAGGCGCTACCGCATGCAGTACCTCGACCGACCCCGCCCACAGGCCCGTCCGCAGCGCGCCCACACCTCGGTCGGCATCGCGACCCACAACGCGCTCCGCGACTTCTGGGACCTCCCGGTGGGCCAGCGGACGCCGGCCGGCGTCGCCGAGCTCGTCCGCTCGTCGTGGATCGACGTGGGCTTCCGTGACCCCCAGCAGTCCGCCGGATGGCGGCTGCGGGTCCGCGACGCCGTCACCGAGTACCTCCGCTCCAGCGACCGCGACAACCAGCCCGTCGGCATCGAGCGCAGCGTCTCGCTCAAGACCGACGAGGTCGCCATCACCGGCCGCATCGACCGGCTCGACGACCGCGCGGGCGAGCTCGTCGTCGTCGACTACAAGACGGGCCGCCAGGTCCCCACCGACGACGACGCGCGCACCTCGCTGCCCCTCGCGTTGTATGCCGTCGCAGCCTCCCGGATGTTCCGCCGGCCGTGCCACCGGGTCGAGCTGCACCACGTGCCCTCCGGCACGATCGCCGCGCACGAGCACACCGACGAGTCCCTCGCGCGCAAGATCGCCGAGGCCGAGTCGATCGCCTCCGACCTGCGCCGGGCCGACGCCGAGTTCAAGGAGCTCGGCGTCGAGTCGACGAGGTTCGCGCCCCGCACCTCCGCGATCTGCTCGTGGTGCGACTTCCGCGCGCACTGCCCCGAGGGCCAGCAGATGGGCCCCGAGAAGTCCGACTGGGCCGGCCTCGAGCCCGCCGGCTACGAGACGACCCCACCGGAGCGCGACGATGCCTGAGCCCACCGCTGAGCCCACCACCCGGTCCGCACCCGAGCGCGACCTGCGGCCGGCGTTCCTCGCGGCCACCGACCACGTCATCGCCATCCTGTCCCGGGACGACGTCGCCGCCGCCTGGCACCAGGCGAGCGCGCTGCCCGAGTGGAGCGTCGGCGGCCTCGTGGCCCACCTCGCGAGCCAGCCCGTCACGGCCCTGACCCTGCTGCGCGCCGATCCCGTGACCGACGCCATCGCGCTCGACGAGCACTACGCGCGGTCGGCATGGGTGTCAGGCGGCCTCGACGACGACGTCAACGTCTCCATCCGGTCCGGGAGCGACGAGCAGGCCGACGCCGGCCGCGACGCCGTCCTCGGGCGGGTCGTCGCAGCGCGGGCCGAGCTCCCCGACGTGCTCGCCGGCCAGGAGGCCGACCGAGCCGTCCTCATCCCGTGGACGGGCTGGGCGCTGCGCCGCGACGACTTCCTCACCGGCCGGATGATGGAAATCGTCGTCCACGGTGAGGACGTCGCCGCGAGCGTCGGCTTCACCGCCCCGACGCTGTCCGACGAGGTGCTCGCGCCCGTCATGGCCCTGCTGACCCGACTGGCCGCGCGCCGGCACGGGCAGGGCGCCCTGGTGTCCGCTCTGTCACGCGCCGAGCGCGCCCCGCGAACGATCTCGGCCTTCTGACCTCGTCGCAGGCCGGAGACCCGACCCGGCAATGTCGGCGTCAGTGCCACCGACCCCCGTAGGTGGTTACTGTCGTGCCATGCCAGACCTGTCGTCGATCCGCAGGGCCTATGCACGTGGAGGGCTGCCGGGGGTCCTGAGGGCCACCCGGGCCTGGACGTTGCGACTGGTGCGGTCACGCACCGCCTCGCCCGGGCCGCCGGCACGTCCTGCACCCTCGGCGTCGGTCCCGCCGGCAGAGGTGAAACCTGGTGCAGCGGGCGCCGTCACGGCACAGACCGTCGACCTGGACGGGGCCAACGCGTTCTTCGAGAAGCGACGCGCAGCCTATGAGACCCTGGCCGACGCCGTGGCGCCGTACCTACCGACCGACGGCGTCCTCTTCGACGTCGGAGCCAATGTCGGCTTCTTCACGAAGGTGCTGGTCGAGCGAACCGGCTTCTCGGGTCGCGCTCACCTGTTCGAGCCCGTGCCCAACCTGGCCGAGCTCTGTGCCCGGACGGCGGACGAGCTGCCCTGCGATGCGACGGTCCACCGCATCGGCCTGAGCGACGCCGACTCGCACCTGGAGATCTTCGTCTCGAGCGACGGCAACCTCGGCTGGAACACCATGGTCGAGAAGAAGGCACACGGCAAGGCGATGATCCCCGTCGACATCGAGGTCGCCCGGTTCGACGGTCTCGCGATCACGGACGTGCCCGACCTCGTCAAGATCGACGTCGAAGGTGCGGAGTACCGCGTGCTCGCAGGGATGTTGCCGTCCATCGCGCTGTGGTCACCACTGCCGGTCATCCTCTGCGAGGTCGGTTGGGGTGCCGGGCACCCGGAGTGGCCCCAGGAGCTTGCAGCCTTCGACGCGCTGAAAGCGCTCGGCTACGGGACCACGCTGGTGAACGGCGACGAGGTGGACGTCCGCGACCTGCGGAGCACGACGGACGTCTTGTTCATCCCGGGCCCCCGCGCCTGACACACTGTCGGGCATGGGGACCCGCAGCCGCAGCAGCGACGTGAAGAGGGCACCGACCGTCGTGGCCCTGGCCAACCAGAAGGGCGGCGTCGCCAAGACGACGTCGGTCGCGAGCATCGGCGCCGCGCTCGCCGAGCTCGGGCAGCGCGTCCTCCTCGTCGACCTCGACCCGCAGGCCTGCCTCACCTTCTCGCTGGGCGTCGACCCCGACACCGTCGAGCGGTCGATCCACGACGTCCTCACCGGCTCCGCCGAGCTCGGTGACGTCGTCGTCACGTGCGAGGAGGGCATCGACCTCGTGCCATCGGCGATCGATCTCGCGGGCGCCGAGGCCATGCTGCTGCCGCGACCCGGTCGCGAGTACGTCCTGCGCTCGGCCCTCGAAGGCGCCGACACGGCATACGACGTCGTGCTGCTCGACTGCTCGCCGAGCCTCGGGGTGCTGACGCTCAACGCGCTGACGGCCGCCGATGCCCTCATCATCCCGATGCCCTGCGAGATGCTCAGCCACCGCGGCGTCGGACAGCTGCTCGACACCGTCGCCGACGTGCAGAAGATCCTCAACCGCGACCTGGAGGTGTGGGGCATCCTGCCGACCCTCTTCGACGGTCGCAGCAACCACGCGCGCGAGGTGCTCGCCGACGTGGGGGAGCGCTACGACCTGCCCGTCCTCGAGCCACCGATCCCCAAGACCGTGCGCTTCGCGGAGGCACCCGCCGTCGGCCGCTCGATCCTCACGACGGCCCGCACGTCGAAGGGCGCGCAGGCCTACCGCGAGGTCGCCGCCTCGCTGCTCGCGAGGCTGTGAGCAAGGTCCCAGACGTTCGACCGGACCCGCCGACGGGGAATGAACCGTGGTGAGGGCGCGCTGCACCTGAGAGCGTCGCCACCCACCACGAAGGAGAATCCCCTTGATTTCCACCCCCGCACTGGTCGCACCGAGCGCCGGAGCCGCCTTCGAGGCCCGGACCGTCGAGCACCGCGACCTGCGAGACGACGACGTCCTCATCGACATCAAGTTCGCCGGCATCTGCCACAGCGACATCCACCAGGTCCGCGAGGAGTGGGGCAGCGCGATCTTCCCCATGGTCCCCGGCCACGAGATCGCCGGTGTCGTGTCCGCCGTCGGTGACGGTGTCACGAAGTACCAGGTCGGCGACCGCGTCGGTGTCGGCTGCATGGTCGACTCGTGCGGCGAGTGCGAGTTCTGCAAGGACGGCGAGGAGCAGTTCTGCTCCAAGGGCGCGGTCATGACCTACAACGGCAAGGGCTACGACGGCGAGCCGACCAAGGGTGGCTACGCCCAGCAGGTCGTCGTCTCCGAGCGCTTCGCCGTCGGCATCCCCGACGGCATCGAGCTCGACGTCGCCGCCCCGCTGCTCTGCGCCGGGATCACCGTGTGGTCCCCGCTGAAGCGCTGGGGCGCCGGCCCCGGCAAGAAGGTCGCCGTCATCGGACTCGGCGGCCTGGGCCACATGGCCGTCAAGCTCGCCGCCGCCATGGGCGCCGAGGTCAGCGTGCTCAGCCGCACCGACGCCAAGAAGGGCGACGGCGAGGCGCTCGGCGCGACGCACTACTTCGCGACCGGCGACGAGGGTGTCCTCAAGGGCCTCAAGGGGACCTTCGACATCATCATCAACACGGTGAGCGCCGACCTGCCGATGCAGACCTACATCGGCCTGCTGCGCCCGCTCGGTGTCATCGCCAACGTCGGGCTGCCCACGGGCAACTACGACTTCGCGCCCGGTGCCGTCGTCGGAGGCAGCCGCGTCGTGGCCGGCTCGAACATCGGCGGAATCCCAGCGACCGCCGAGATGCTGGCCTTCTGCGCCGAGCACGGCATCGGCGCGTCGGTCGAGACGATCTCGGCCGACGAGGTCGACGCGGCCTACGACCGCGTGGTGGCCGGCGACGTGCGCTACCGCTTCGTCATCGACACCGCGACGATCAACGCCTGATCCAACCGTCGCCCCACCGAGGGCGTAGGCCGTACGGCCGGGTCCCACGAGGGCCCGGCCGTCCGCGTTCCCGGAGTCACCTGCCCCTTCGAGGCGTGGGTGGCGACGTCAGTCGGCTGCGGCTGATGGTGTGGCCGTCGGGTCGAGGGCGGGGAGGCCGTCGATGGAGGTGGCGTTCTTCGTCGCACGGTAGGTCGCCAGGCCCTCGTCACCCCGGTTGCCCGCCCACCGGGTCAGTAGGTCCCGGTCGCTCTCGTGGCTCATGAACGGCACGGCATAGCCGCACGAGTCTGAGACGCGTTCGACGTCGATAACGACGACTCCCCGGGCACCGGGGTGTTCGGCGAAGAGTCCACGGTACGAGTCGAACTCGCTGTGACCGAGCGCCACGTAGCGACCGGTCCCGTGCAGCCGCACGATGTTCGGCGGCCCCTCGAACGCGCAGAACATGACGGTGATGCGACCGTTCTCGCGCAGGTGGGCCACGGTCTCGGAGCCGCTGCCCGTAAGGTCGAGGTAGGCGACCTCGTGCTCGCCGAGCACCGCGAAGGTGCCGTCGAGGCCCTTGGGGGAGAGGTTGACGTGTCCGTCGGAGGCGAGCGGCGCCGTCGCGACGAAGAAGAGGTGCTGCGCCTCGATGAAGGCGCGCAGGCGCTCGTCGATCCGATCGTGCAGCTTCATGGGTGGCCCTCCTCGGTGCCGGCGTCTCGCCCCAGCGTAGGAGCCCGTCACGACGCCGACCCGGGCTGACCGCAGCGTGGACCCGACCGGGTGTGCGGGCGGCCACATGGGTGTGCGAAGGCCCGGGCGGACACCGTGTGGTGTCGGCCCGGGCCTCTCACGTGCTGGATGCGACGTCAGCCGATGTGGCTCGACGTCGCGCCGTCACTCGGCAGCGGCTGTCGCGGGCTCGGACTCGCCGTGACCCGCACCACCGCGGCCGGCACCGCCACGACGGCGACGGCGCGGCGGACGCGACCCACCCTCGGCGGCGTCGGACCCACCGTCGGGGCCGTTGCCGGCAGGAGCCGACGACTCGGAGCCACCGGCCTCGCCTGCGGCACCGGCGGCTGCAGCGCCGGCGCCACGGGTGCGACGGCGGTTGCGGCTGCGGCGGGGGCGGCTCTCGCCACCCTCGGCGGCCGGCGTCTCACCGGCGTCGGACGAGTCGGACGAGCCTGCCGAGCCGGACGAGCCGTTCGCCTCGGCGTCTCCGCGGCCGCGGTCGGAGCGCGAGCGCCCACGGTCGCCGCCACGGTCACCGCGCTCACCCCGGTCACGGTCGCCGCGACCGGCTCCGGCGCCCGCGCCGGACTTGCCGTGGCGCTTGCCCGTCTCACCGAGGTCCTCGATCTCCTCGGCACCGAGGCCCGCGAGCTTCTGCTGCGAGCGACGCAGGCGGCCCTTGGCGTCGGTGGGGATGTCGAGGTCGCTGTAGAGGTGGTCGGAGCTCGAGTAGGTCTCCTGCGGCTCGGGGATGCCGAGGTCGAGCGTCTTGTTGATGAGCGCCCAGCGGTGCAGGTCGTCCCAGTCGACGAAGGTCACCGCGACGCCGGTGTTGCCGGCGCGGGCCGTGCGGCCGATGCGGTGCAGGTAGGTCTTCTCGTCCTCGGGGCACTGGTAGTTGATGACGTGCGTGACGTTCTCGACGTCGATGCCGCGGGCCGCGACGTCGGTGGCGACGAGGATGTCGACCTTGCCGTTGCGGAAGGCGCGCAGCGCCTGCTCGCGGGCACCCTGCCCGAGGTCACCGTGGATCGCGGCAGCCGCGAAGCCACGCTCGACGAGCTCGTCGGACACCTTGGCGGCGGTGCGCTTGGTCCGGCTGAAGATGATCGTCAGCCCTCGGCCGTTGGCCTGGAGCATGCGCGAGAGCATCTCGACCTTGTCCATGGCGTGCGCACGGTAGACGAACTGCTCGACGGCCTTGACCGTGTGGGCGTTCTCGTTCTCGTCGCCCATCGCGCGGATGTGCGTCGGCTGGGACATGTAGCGACGGGCGAGGGCCACGATGGCTCCCGGCATCGTCGCGGAGAAGAGCATCGTCTGGCGCGAGGCCGGCGTCAGCGACATGAGGGTCTCGACGTCCGGCAGGAAGCCGAGGTCGAGCATCTCGTCGGCCTCGTCGAGCACGACGGTGCGCGCCTGCGACAGGTCGAGGTGACCCTGCTTGGCCAGGTCGATGAGGCGGCCGGGCGTGCCGACGACGACCTCGACGCCCTTCTTGAGGGCCTCGATCTGCGGCTCGTAGGCGCGGCCGCCGTAGACGGTGAGGACGCGGACGCCGCGCTTGCGGCCGGCCCGCTCGAGGTCGCTCGCGACCTGGACGGCGAGCTCGCGCGTCGGGGCGACGGCGAGGGCCTGCGGCTTGCCCGGACGGGCCTGCTCGTCGAAGCCGGCGTCGCCGGGGGCGAGGACGCGGTTGAGGATCGGCACGCCGAACCCGAGGGTCTTGCCGGTGCCGGTCTTGGCCTGGCCGATGATGTCGTGGCCACCGAGGGCGACCGGCAGCGTCATCGCCTGGATGGGGAAGGGGTGGACGATCCCGTGCTCGGCGAGCGAGGCGACGATGTCGGGGTGGACGTCGAAGTCGGCGAAGGTCAGCTCGGGGGCGACCGGCTCCTCGGCCGCGGGGGTGAGCGGCTCGGCCGACTCGGTGGGGGCCTCGGGAGCCGTGTCCGCGACCGTCTCGGCGACGGTGGGCTCGGGCGCGTCCGTGGCGACCCCCGCGTCGGCGGGGGTCTCGTGGGGCTGGGTCATGGGCATCTCTCGATCGGCACGAGCACCCCGACGGTGCGGGAGCTCAGTGGCGCGTGACGGGCCGATCGGAGACTGTCAGGGACGGTGGGTGGCTCTCGCACTGCTTGGACGCGGTGCGGGCTCCACCGGTGCGCGGGGACTCCGCGAGCACCATCTGGGCAAACCATCGGGCCGACCGGGCACCGAGTTGTCAAGCCCAGTCTACCGGCATGCGGGCAGAACGCCCGAACTCCTTCACTAGATTGGGCGCATGAGCGACGACGCGACGCCCGGACCCCAGGTCGACACGGACCATGGGAGCCGCGAGGAGAGCACCGACGAGCCCGGCTACCTCGCCGCCGTCACGGACCTGCTCGGTGCGCTCGCGTACGGCGAGCTGCGTGCCTTCAGCCAGCTGGCCAAGGACGCCGAGCTCGCGCCCACGCTGCATCACAAGTCGGCGCTCGCCGTCCTCGCCGCCCACGAGCTGAAGAACTACTCGGTGCTCACCGAGCGCCTCCAGTCCCTCGGCGTCGAGCCGGAGTCGGCCATGGAGCCGTTCGTGCCGGCGGTCGACGCCTTCCACGAGCGCACGGCCGCCTCCGACTTCCTCGAGGGACTCGTCAAGGCCTATGTCGGCGAGGGCATCGCCCAGGACTTCTACCGCGAGATCTCGCGCTACGTCGACGAGGACACGCGCGCGCTCGTCGTCAGCGTCCTCGAGGACACCGGTCAGGCCGACTTCGCGGTCACCGTCGTCCGCGAGGCCATCGCCGCCGACCCGCGCCTCGCGGGCCGGCTCGCGCTCTGGGGCCGTCGTCTCGTCGGCGAGGCCATCACCCAGGCCCAGCGCGTCGGCGTCGAGCGGGACGCGCTGGCCAGCATCCTCGTCGGGGCCCCCGGGCGCGCCGGGGCCGACCTGGCCGAGCTCGGCCGCATGTTCGCCCGTCTCACCGACGAGCACTCCCGCCGGATGGAGCGCCTCGGCCTGTCGGCCTGAGGGGGCGTATGCCGCCCTCCCGGCCACCGACGGAGGCCGCGGTCCCTCGGACCGGGCGACACGGCATACGCCACGCGGTGGGCGGACATGCCGAAGGGCCCGACCGCGTGCGGTCGGGCCCTTCGGTCGTGCGGTCGGTCAGACCGACTTGTGGCTCATGCGGCCGTAGAGAACGATGATGATCGCCGCCACGATGGCGCCGAGGATCAGCGGGATCCACGCGATACCTGAGTTGTTGGAGTAACCGAGCTGGCGCACGACGAACGTCACGAGGACGTTGGCGACGATGCCGATGAGGATCGTCACGACGAGCGAGATGTTCTGCTTGCCGGGGAGGATCAGACGGCCGAGTGCACCGATGATGGCACCGACGATGATGGCCCCGATGATTGTTCCGATCATGTGACGCTCCTTCTGGCCGCCACAGGGGCGACCGCTTGGTCCGCGAGGGGTGCGGACAACACATGCGACGAGATCAATGTCCCATCGCGTGGGGCTGGTGTGGTGGATGTGGCGCCTGCCAATTCCACGGGGATTCGCCCGCGAGGGGACGAAGGGGACGAGCGACCCGGGTCGGGAGCCCGTCCGAAAGCGTCAGCGCGTCTGGCGGTTGCCGGTGATCATGCCGTAGCCGACGATGAGCGCGGCTGCGACGACGACGCCGATCAGGCCGGAGATCCAGTCGATCCCCTTGGTGTCGTTGACACCGGTGGCCTTGTAGTAGATGAACGCGCCGATCAGGGAGCCGATGGCACCGAGGATGACGGTGAGCAGGACACTCATGTCCTGCTTCCCGGGGAGCACCAGCCGGGCGAGCGGTCCCACGATCGCACCCGCGACGAGGGCGGCAAGGATGGTTCCGATCATGTCTACGCTTCCTCCTTCGAGCCCGCAGGACGGGCGGCGACGACCCGGCGATCCCGGCTCGTTCCTCCACCTTGTACCCGCATGGTCGCTCCGGGCCACACCCCGACGGAGGACGTGTCGGGACGCCGGCTCGGCGGGCATGACGAAGGCCGCCGACCGTGGTGGTCGGCGGCCTTCGTCATGCCTGGACGGCCCGTCCTCGGGCTGTGGTCCTCCGGCGGGTCGCGGCGGTCGCCTTGGCCGGTACCGGGAATGTCGGCGGGGTCGTGCTCCTCGGACGCGTTCAATGAGCGCCGAAGCCGACGCCCGACTTGCGCTCGGCACCCGTCGTCACGTAGCCGATCGAGGCGGACGGGACCATGATGCGACCGCCCTTGTCGTCGGTCAGCTCGAGGGCCTCGGAGCCGAGCGACGCCTTGACGGCGGCGAAGATCTCGTCGCTGCTCTGGGTCGTCTCGAAGGTGATCTCGCGTGCCACGTTCTGCACGCCGATGCGGACCTCCACGTCAAACCTGCTTTCTCAGTTCTGGTGGACGCGGTCGACCGCGTCCTGTCGTCACCTTAACGAGCCGGCGTGCCGACCGATTCCCTGGCCGCGCCGCCGGGCCTGTCGCCCTCGTCGCCGCGGCCGTCGCCCCGTCCGACGACCGGGAACGCACCGAAGCCGCGGCGGATGAGCGCAGCGGTGAGGCGCACGGCCGTCTCCTTGGAGAGCGTCGCCTCGTGGGTCAGCCAGTGGCGGGCCGACGTCTGCGCCAGGCCGACGAAGGCCACGCCGACGAGGACGGCCTCCTCCTGGTCCATCGAGGTCTCGCTGCGGATGATCTCGGCCATCGCCTCGGCGCACGTGAGGTCGATCTGGTCGAGACGGCGGCGCACCTCGGGCTCGTTGGCGAGGTCGGACTCGAAGATGAGCCGGAACGCCGCGCCCTCCTGGCCGACGAAGTCGAAGTAGGCGCGCGTCATCGTGTTGATGCGGGCCTTGTTGTCCGACAGGGCCAGGGCGTCGCGAACGAGCTGCTCGAGCTCGCCGGTGTGCTGGTCGATGAGCGCGAGGTAGAGCTCGAGCTTGCCGGGGAAGTGCTGGTAGAGCACCGGCTTGGACACCCCGGCCCGCGCGGCGATGTCGTCCATCGCGGCAGCGTGGTAGCCGTTCTCGACGAAGACGCCGAGAGCGGCGTCGAGCAGCTGGGCGCGCCGCTCCGATCGGGGCAGCCGCTGGCCGCGGCCCGGCGGGGTGGTCTCGTCTGCCATGCGGATCCTCTTCGGGTGTGGGCGCGTTGCTCGTCGGTCCTCGGCGTCCGCCCCCGCAGACGACCGTGTCCGTCTCACCATACCGAGCAGTACGGTGAGGGCATGTCGACGGATCCGCTGGTCAAGACGGGTCGGGCGCTCAGCAAGGCCGAGACGACGAGGTACGCCCGCCACGTGCTGCTGCCCGACGTGGGCCGGGACGGACAGGAGCGCCTGGCGGCCGCCCGGGTGCTCGTCGTCGGTGCCGGTGGTCTCGGGTCGCCCGCGCTGCTCTACCTCGCCGCCGCCGGGGTCGGCACGATCGGGGTCGTCGACGCCGACGTCGTGGACCTCACCAACCTCCACCGTCAGGTCATCCACTCGGACGCCGACATCGGTCGACTCAAGACCGAGTCCGCGGAGGCCGCCGTCCACCGCGTCAACCCGCACGTCGAGGTGGTCCGACACGACGTCGCGCTCGACTCGGCCAACGCCCTGGGGATCATCGGCGACTACGACCTCGTGGTCGACGGCACCGACAACTTCCCGACCCGCTACCTCGTCAACGACGCCTGCGTCATGCTCGGCAAGCCGCACGTGTGGGGCTCGATCCTCCGCTTCGACGGCCAGGTCTCGGTGTGGTGGGCCGGTCAGGGGCCGTGCTACCGCTGCGTCTTCCCCGAGCCACCGCCGCCCGGTTCGGTGCCGAGCTGCGCCGAGGGCGGCGTGCTCGGGGTCCTGTGTGCCGCCATCGGGTCGATCCAGTCGACCGAGGCGATCAAGCTCCTGCTCGGCATCGGCGAGCCGCTCGTCGGCCGGCTCGTGGTCCACGACGCGCTGCGCCAGACCTGGGACACCCTGACGGTCCGGGCCGACCCCGAGTGCCCGGTCTGCGGCGACGAGCCGACCGTCACCGAGCTCATCGACTACGTCGAGTTCTGCGGCGTGCCCGGTGCCGCCGCCCACGACGAGGGCGACCTGCCGACGGTCACCGTCCACGACATGGTGGGCGAGCTCGCCGCCGACGAGCCGCCCCTGCTCGTCGACGTGCGCGGTGACGAGGAGCGGGCCATCGCCTCGATCCCCGGCGCCGTCGCGATCCACCTCGACCGCTTCCGGTCCGGGGAGGCGTTCGACGAGCTGCCCACGGACAGAAGGGTGCTCATCCACTGCAAGGTGGGTGGCCGATCGGCCGAGGCGACGCGGCTCGCGCTCCGCGCGGGGCTCACGGACGTCGCGAACGTCGAGGGCGGCATACTCGCCTACCTCCGGGAGATCGACCCGAGCCAACCCGAGTACTGAGAGGACGCCCGTGCCGCTGGAGGACCACGCCGAGCGCGTGCTCGACCTCGTCGCGACCATCCCCGAGGGGCGGGTGCTCGCCTACGGCGACATCGCCAAGCGTCTCGGCGGCATGGGTCCGCGCACGGTCGGCACCGTGATGAGCCGCTACGGGTCCGACCTGCCGTGGTGGCGGGTCATCCGCTCCGACGGTCGGCCGCCGCAGGGGCTCGAGGACGAGGCCCTCGAGCACTGGCGGGCCGAGGGGACGCCCATGGTGGGCGGGCTCGTCGAGGGTGGCCGCGCCGACATGGGCCGCGCGCGCTGGGACTTCGGCGGAGCGCCGGCGGCGTCCGGTGCCGCCGGGGGAGCGGTGCCGCGCGGCGGCCTGCACCACATCGAGATCTGGGTCGACGACATCACCGCTGCCACGCGCGAGTGGGGCTGGCTGCTCGGACGACTCGGCTACCACCTCGGTGACGACTGGGGGCACGGACAGGCGTGGGAGCTCGGCTCGCTCTACGTCGTCGTCGAGGCCGGGCCCGACGTCGTCGCCGGACGCCATGAGCGCACCCGCGCGGGCCTGAACCACCTTGCCTTCCACGGCGGTTCGCGCGCCGAGGTCGACGCGCTCGTCGACGCCTGCGGCGAGGGCGGCTGGACGCTGATGTTCGCCGACACCCACCCGTATGCCGGTGGCCCGCAGCACTACGCCGCCTACCTCGAGAGCGGCGAGGGCTTCGAGGTCGAGGTCGTCGCGGCTGACACCTGACGCCGGATCCCGGACGCACGGCCCCGTCCGGACGTCGGGACCCCTGCCGGGACCTTCGGCCCTGCCGGTCGGGGCCGCGGCGCGTGAGGGTGGGAGAGCGGCCCGTGGCTGTGGGTCGCTCACGAGGGTGACGCCACGTCGTCAGCCAGGTCACCAAGGAGACGGTCCGATGGTCACGTCCACGTATGCCTCGGCGCCGGGCAGCGCGAGCACCGCGGTGACGGGGGCGGACCCGTCGTGGGCCCGCCTCTACCGGATCGGTGGGGTCTGCGCCGGTGTCTTCGTCGTCATGGTGACGGCCGGCATCGTCCTGGCCGTGGCGGCTCCGGCCGCGCCCACCGAGGGCGGCGAGGCCACGCTCGCCCACATCGCCGCGCACCGATCGCTCTACGTCGTCCAGCAGCAGCTGTGGCTCGTCCCGGGAGTCTTCGCCGCGGTGGTCTACCTGTCGCTCTTCCCGGCGCTCAAGCACCTCGACCGGAGCCTGGCCGCCCTGGGCGCGGCCATCGGTGGCGGAGCCTGGGCACTCACCCTGACGATCCCCACGACGACGACGGGCGCGCCGGCCCTCGTCCACCTCAGCGACCAGTTCGCCGTGGCCGGGCCCGCGCGTCGGCTCGCCCTCGCGACAGCGGCCGAGACGCTCATCGCCCAGAACCGCACGACGTCGGTCGTCGGGCCCCTGACGACCGTGGGCCTGCTCCTCGTCTCGGTCGTCATGCTCCGGGGGGTCTTCCCTCGCTGGGTGGCCTGGCTGGGGGTGGTCGCCGGGGTGCTCGGGATCGCGGCCGAGGCGCTGCGCACGGTCGTCGAGGGGTTCTACGTCGTCTACGGGGTCCTGCTGCCGATCTGGATGGCCGCAGTGGCCTGGCACCTCTACCGGCTCGGTCGCCAGAGAGTGATCAAGACTTGATTTGTTCCAGACAAGTCGGGAGACTCGGGACATGACCGGAGCCGACGTCGAGGTGCAGCTGCGCGAGGCGGGTCTGCGCGTCACGCGCCAGCGCGTCGCCGTCCTCTCGGTCCTGCACGACCACCCGCACACCGACACCGACACCGTCATCCGCCGCGTCCGCGAGGTCGCCGGCGACGTGTCCCACCAGGCCGTCTACGACGTCCTGCGCGCCCTCACCGACGCCGGTCTCGTGCGCCGCATCCAGCCGACGGGCTCCGTCGCCCGCTACGAGGTGCGTGTCGGCGACAACCACCACCACGTGGTGTGCCGCTCGTGCGGTGCCATCGCCGACGTCGACTGCGCCGTCGGCCACGCCCCCTGCCTCACGGCATCCGACCCTCACGGATTCGTGATCGACGAGGCCGAGGTGACGTACTGGGGCATCTGCCCTGCGTGCGCCGCCGAGGCCGCCTCCTGAAGTTGCCCACCCCAGAAAGAGAAGGACGTCCTCGTGTCTGAGCTCAACCAGCCCAACGCCGAAGTCGGCGAGATGAACGAGCCCGAGGCCAGCAAGTGCCCCGTGGCCCACGACCGGTCGACCCGCCCCGCGGGCACGAGCAACGAGGACTGGTGGCCCAACCGCCTCGACCTCAAGATCCTCTCCAAGAACCCCGCGGTCGCCAACCCGCTCGGTGACGACTTCGACTACGCCGCGGCCTTCACCAGCCTCGACCTCGCCGCCGTCAAGGCCGACATCGCCGCCGTGCTCACCGACTCGCAGGACTGGTGGCCCGCCGACTTCGGCCACTACGGCCCCTTCATGATCCGCATGGCCTGGCACAGCGCGGGCACCTACCGCGTGCAGGACGGTCGCGGCGGCGCGGGCTCCGGCCAGCAGCGCTTCGCCCCGCTCAACTCCTGGCCCGACAACGGCAACCTCGACAAGGCCCGCCGCCTGCTGTGGCCGGTCAAGAAGAAGTACGGCCAGAAGCTCTCGTGGGCCGACCTCATGGTCCTCACCGGCAACGTCGCCCTCGAGACGATGGGCTTCGAGACGTTCGGGTTCGGCGGCGGACGCGAGGACGTCTGGGAGCCGGACGCCGACGTCTACTGGGGCTCGGAGGCCGAGTGGCTCGGCGACGAGCGCTACACCGGTGACCGTGACCTCGAGAACCCCCTCGCCGCGGTCCAGATGGGCCTCATCTACGTCAACCCCGAGGGCCCCAACGGCAACCCGGACCCGCTCGCCGGGGCCCGCGACATCCGCGAGACCTTCGCCCGCATGGCGATGAACGACGAGGAGACCGTCGCCCTCATCGCCGGTGGCCACACCTTCGGCAAGACGCACGGCGCGGCCGACCCGCTGGAGTACGTCGGCAAGGAGCCCGAGGCCGCCGGCCTCGAGGAGCAGGGCCTGGGCTGGAAGCAGTCCTTCGGCTCGGGCAAGGGCAAGGACGCGATCACCTCAGGCCTCGAGGTCACGTGGACGCCCACGCCGACGCAGTGGGACAACACCTTCTTCGACATGCTCTTCGGCCATGAGTGGGAGCTCTCCCAGAGCCCCGCCGGCGCGGCCCAGTGGGTCGCCAAGGACGCCGAGGCCATCATCCCGGCGCCCGACGAGGGCGGCGCCAAGCGACTGCCCACGATGCTGACGACCGACCTGTCGCTCCGGGTCGACCCGGCCTACGAGCAGATCTCCCGCCGCTTCCACGAGAACCCCGCCGAGTTCGCCGACGCCTTCGCCCGCGCGTGGTTCAAGCTGACCCACCGCGACATGGGCCCGGTGGAGCGCTACCTCGGCCCCGAGGTGCCGCAGGAGGAGCTGCTCTGGCAGGACCCGCTGCCCGCCGCCACCGGTCAGGCGATCGGCGCCGACGACGTCGCGACCCTCAAGCAGGCCATCGCCGACTCCGACCTCACCGTCACCCAGCTCGTCAAGGCCGCGTGGGCGTCCGCGTCGACCTTCCGCAGCAGCGACAAGCGCGGCGGCGCCAACGGTGCCCGCGTGCGCCTCGAGCCGCAGAGCGGCTGGGACGTCAACGACCCCGCCGAGCTCGCGACCGTCCTGCGCGCCCTCGAGGGCATCCAGGCCGACTTCAACGGTCGCGGCGGGGCCACCGTGTCGGTCGCCGACCTCATCGTCCTCGGCGGCAACGTCGCGGTCGAGCAGGCCGCTGCCGCAGGCGGCGTCACGGTCGAGGTGCCCTTCCGCGCCGGCCGCGTCGACGCCACGCAGGAGCAGACCGACGTCGAGTCGTTCGGCTACCTCGAGCCGAGGCACGACGGCTTCCGCAACTACGTCGGCAAGCCCGGCCGCGTGCCGGCCGAGTACCTCCTCGTCGACCGCGCCAACCTGCTCGGCCTCTCGGCCCCGCAGATGACGGTCCTCGTCGGCGGGCTGCGCGTCCTCGGCGCCAACACCGGTGGCTCGACGACCGGTGTCCTCACCGACCGCGTCGGCACGCTGACGAACGACTTCTTCGTCAACCTGCTCGAGCTCGGCACGACGTGGACCGCTGCGAACGAGGGCGGCGACACGTTCACCGCGACGAACGCCGCCGGCGAGCAGACGTGGACCGGCAGCCGCGTCGATCTGCTCTTCGGCTCCAACTCCGAGCTGCGCGCCCTCGCCGAGGTCTACGCGAGCGACGACGCCGCCGAGAAGTTCGTCCACGACTTCGTCGCTGCCTGGTCGCAGGTCATGGAGGCCGACCGCTTCGACGTCAGGTGACGGCCTGAAGCACCGCACGGGGCCCGGGATGGCGTATGCCGTCCCGGGCCCTTCGCGTGCCCGCTCGCGCCGCGGGCGGCTGGGTCGAGGTCGCGTCACCGAGGGCCCTGGGCCCCGCCGAGGCAGGAGCGGGGCGCGCCCGCCGGGACGGGGCGGACGGCATACGCCATCGGGTCGTGCGCGGGTGTCGGTCGGGCGTGATGGAATCCTCCGGTGGTCATCCTCCGTCGAGCTCCCGCCCTCGCCCCGGCGCAGGTGCGGCTCGACGAGCGGCAGCAGGCCGCGCTCGACTCCTCGGCCCGGGTGCTGCGGGTCCTCGGCGGGCCGGGCACCGGCACGTCGACCGTCGCGGTCGAGCTCGTCGTCGACGCCGTGCGCCGTCAGGGGCTGCGGGCCGACTCGTGCCTCGTGCTCACCTCGAGCCGAAGCGCGGCCGGCGCGCTGCGCCAGCAGGTCACGGCGCGGCTCGGCGGCACGTCCACCGAGTCGCTCGCCCGGACGTGGCAGGCCTTCGGATTCGGGGTGCTCCGGGCCGAGGCGGCGCTGCGCGGCGACCCACCGCCCCGGCTGCTCAACGGCCCCGAGCAGGACGTCATCCTGCGCGACCTGCTCGCCGGGCACGCGTCGGGGGAGGTGCGCGGGCCGGCATGGCCCGAGCAGCTGCGCGAGGCGCTGACGACCCGCGGCTTCCGCAACGAGCTGCGCGACCTGCTCATGCGCTCGGTCGAGCTGGGGCAGGGCCCCGACGATCTCGCTCGGCTCGCCGACGAGCACGACCGGCCCGAGTGGGCTGCGGCGGCGCACGTGCTGCGCGAGTACGACCAGGTCACCTCGTTCAGCCGGCACGGCTCCTACGACCCCGCGTGGGTGCTCACCGCGGTGGCCGAGCTGCTCGACGACGACCCGTCGGCACTCGACCGGCTGCACGAGCGCATCCGCCTCGTCGTCGTCGACGACGCCCAGGAGCTGACGTCGGCAGCGGCGCGGCTGCTGCGCGTCGTCGCCCGCGCCGGTGGCCCTCGGGTGGTCCTCCTCGGCGATCCCGACGTCGCCGTCCAGACCTTCCGCGGCGCCGACCCGCGCTTCCTCGCCGACGGCTGGACCGACCTCGCGGGGAGCGGGCGCGACCCCCGCTTCGTCGGCGGGCTCTTCGACCTCATCGACGACGCCGGTGACGGTGCGAGCGAGACCGTCGTCCTCGACCGGACCCACCGGCTCGGCGCGGCCATGGTGGGGGTGGCCGACCGGGTCTCGCGGCGCATCGGGGCGCTCGGCGGCGGCGAGCAGCGCCGGATGTCGTCGGCGACCGGCGACCCGTCGCGGGGCACCGTCGAGGTGGCCCTGCTGCGCTCCGCCGCCCAGGAGACGGCTCACGTCGCGGCCCTGCTGCGCCGGGCGCACCTCGTCGAGGGCGTGCCCTGGACCGACATGGCCGTCATCGTGCGCGGATCGGGCCGCGCCGACGCGATGCGTCGCCTGCTCGGGCAGGCCGGGGTGCCGGTCCAGGCCGGCAGCGCCGAGACTCCGGTCCGCGACGAGAGCGCGGTGCGCCCGCTGCTGCACCTGCTCGACGAGAGCATCGCCATCGCTCGCGCCGAGCACCGCGGCGACACCCACGTCATCGACCCCGTGCGGGCCGCCGACCTCGTGCTGTCCCCCGTCGGGGGGAGCGACACCGTCGGGCTGCGACGACTGCGACGGCTGCTCCGACAGGACGAGCTCGCCTCTGGCGGTGGGCGGTCCAGCGACGAGCTGCTCGCCGAGCTGCTCCAGTCGCAGCCCCGCGCCCGGATGCTCGGGTCGACCGCCCGGCCCGCCGAACGCATCGCGACGGCGCTCGCCGCCGGCGCCGCGGCGGCGCGCGTCGCCGACGACGGCCGGTGGGCGCGCGGGGTCACGGCCGAGTCCGTGCTCTGGGCCATCTGGCAGGGCGCGGGGGTCGCCGACGGGTGGCGGCGACAGGCGCTCTCCGGAGGCACGTCGGGCGAGCGGGCCGACCGCGATCTCGACGCCGTGCTCGCGCTCTTCGACGCGGCGGGCGCGTTCGTCGACCGGCTGCCGACCGCCGGCCCCGACAAGTTCCTCGAGCACATCCAGGGTCAGGACGTCCCCGGCGACACCCTGCTCGTCGGCGGTCAGTCCGGGGGCCGGGTCGCGCTGCTGACGCCGCAGACCGCCGCCGGCCGGCAGTGGCGCATCGTCGTCGTCGCGGGGGTCCAGGAGGGCGTGTGGCCCGACCTGCGCCTGCGCGGCTCGGTCCTCGGGTCCGAGGACCTCGTCGACGTCGTCGCCCAGCGGCCGCTCGGCTTCCGCGCCGCCCAGGCCGCGGTGCGCTACGACGAGACGCGCCTCTTCCTCGTCGCCGTCACCCGCGCCACCGAGCGGCTGCTCGTCACCGCCGTCGGCAACGAGGACGAGCAGCCGTCGGTCTACCTCGACCTCGTCGACCCGCCTGCCACGACGCGTCTGGCCGACGAGGTGCGCCCGCACTCCGAGGTGGCGCGCACCATGACCCTGCCGGGGCTCGTCGGAGAGCTGAGGCGCGAGGCCGTCAGCCCCGACCCGGGCGTCGCCGAGCCGGCCCTCAACCTGCTCGCAGCCGCGGCGCGCGAGGGCGTGCGCGGGGCCGACCCGACCTCGTGGTGGGCGCTCCGGTCGGTCACGAGCGAGCGTCCCGTGCGCCGACCCGACGAGCCGGTGCCCGTGTCGCCGTCGAAGGTCACCTACTTCGCCGAGTGCGGGCTGCGCTGGTTCCTCACGTCGGTCGGTGGCGAGGGCGTCTCCCTCGGCGCAGCCTCCGTCGGCACCTTCGTCCACGACATCGTCGCCGAGCTGCCCGACGCGCCGCTCGAGGTGCTGAAGCACGAGGTCGACGCACGGTGGGGACGCCTGGGGCTCAAGCCCGGCTGGGTCACCGACCGCACCCACCAGGAGGCGCACGACATGGTGGCGCGGTTCGTCGCCTACCGGTCCGCCGCCGAGCGCGACTGGGAGCGCGTCGGGATCGAGTCCGACTTCCGGGTCGAGGTGGGGCGCGCCGTCGTGGCCGGGCGCGTCGACCGCATCGAGCGCGACGCCGAGGGGCGCCTGCGCATCGTCGACCTCAAGACCGGCAAGACCAAGCCGACCAAGGCCGAGCTGGCCCAGCACGGCCAGCTCGGGGCCTACCAGGTGGCCGTCGAGGAAGGCGGGTTCCCCGCGCTCGGAGACCGCAGTGCCGGGGCGGCGCTCGCCTTCATCGGCAAGGGAGGGCTCTCCGGGCTCAAGCCGAGCGTGCTGCCACAGCCACCGCTCGCGAGCAGCGACGATCCGACGTGGGCACGGACGCTCGTGCAGCAGACCGCCGAGGGGATGGGGGCGGCCGAGTTCCGGGCTGCGCAGGGCAAGGCCTGCGAGACCTGCCCGGTGCGGTCGTCGTGCCCCGTCCAGCCCGAGGGAGACGCCCTGTGACGACGACCGAGGCGCGCCCCGCGACGACGGTGGCGCACAGTGCGTTCGACATCGCGACGGCGCTCGAGATGCCGCCGCCCAC
Source organism: Terrabacter sp. Soil811 (assembly GCF_001429655.1). NCBI lineage: Bacteria > Bacillati > Actinomycetota > Actinomycetes > Micrococcales > Intrasporangiaceae > Terrabacter > Terrabacter sp. Soil811. The sequence continues at coordinate 460,276 of NZ_LMSX01000001.1, read as the reverse complement.
GGCCGAGCAGGCCGCCGTCATCGAGGCGGGTGCCCGCCCGCTGCTCGTCGTCGCCGGCGCGGGCTCGGGCAAGACCGAGACGATGGCGGCGCGCGTCGTGTGGCTCGTCGCCAACGGCCTCGTCGACCCCGACCAGGTGCTCGGCCTGACTTTCACCCGCAAGGCCGCGGCCGAGCTCTCCCAGCGCATCGCCAAGCGCCTGCGAGGCCTCGAGCGGGCCGGCATCTGGACGCCGCCCGCCGACGACGGCACGGGCGCCGAGGTGCTCGGCGGCACGCCGACCGTCTCCACCTACCACGCGTATGCCGGCCGGCTCGTCCGCGAGCACGCCCTCCGGGTGGGCATCGAGCCGGAGTTCCGCATCCTCACCGAGGCCGGGGCGTGGCAGCTGGCTGCCGAGGCGGTGTCGCGCTGGGACGGCCCGATGGACGACGTCGTCAAGAGCGAGGCGACCGTCATCCAGGCCGTCATGGCGCTCGCCGGCGAGATGGCCGAGCACGTGCGCACGCCCGTCGACGTGATGGACCACCTCGACGCCGTGCTCGCGCGCCTCGACGCCCTGCCCGACGGCGAGGGCCGTGGGTCGCTCACCGCCGCGCGAGACGCGGTCGCCGTCCTGCGCGAGCGCCGCACGGTCCTGCCGATCGTCGAGGCCTTCCTCGCGCTCAAGCGCGAGCGCGAGTCCCTCGACTTCGCCGACCAGATGGCCATCGCGGCCCGGCTCACCCGTTCGGTGCCGGCCGTCGGCCAGATCGAGCGCGAGCGGTTCCGGGCCGTGCTGCTCGACGAGTTCCAGGACACGTCCGAGGCGCAGCTCGAGCTGCTCCGCTCGCTCTTCCACCACCCCGGGGTGGCGCTGACCGCCGTCGGCGACCCCAACCAGTCGATCTACGGCTGGCGTGGCGCGAGCGCCACCACCCTGCTGCGCTTCCCGTCCGAGTTCGGCGGCGACGAGGGCCCCGCCGACGTCCTGCCGCTGTCGACGAGCTGGCGCAACGACTCGCTCATCCTCGATGCGGCCAACGCCGTGGCCGCGCCGCTCGCGACCGAGCACGTGCAGCCGCTGCGGCCTCGGCCGGGCGCCGGGGTGGGGACGATCGAGGTGGCCCGGCTCGGGACCGCCGAGGAGGAGGCCGACCACCTCGCCGCCTGGATCGCCGCGCACTGGTTCAGCCCGAGCGGCCGGCGCACCGGCCGCAGCGCGGCCGTGCTGTGCCGGCGACGCTCGACCTTCCCCGTCGTCCTCGAGGCGCTGCGCCGCCACCAGCTGCCCGTCGAGGTCGTCGGCCTCGGTGGGCTGCTCGTCACCCCCGAGGTCAGCGACCTCGTCGCCGCCCTCTGGGTGGTGCAGGACCCCAGCCGCGGCGACCAGCTGATGCGCCTGCTGACCGGGCCCGTCGTCCGCCTCGGCGCGGCCGACCTGGCCGGGCTGTGGGCTTGGGCGCGTGAGCTGCACCGGCGAACGCCCCGCGTCGGGGCCGCCACCTCGACCGCACCCGACCAGCCGGCGGCCGGCAGCCCCGGCGCAGTCGCCGCGCAGCGGAGCCCGGGATCCGGGCCCTCCGGAGGCCGGCCACCCACGGGCGACGGCGCCCCGGCGGACGGCGTCGTGGCGGAGGTGGCGGGTGCCGATGGCGGCACGGCATCAGCCGATGACCGCCGGGGCTCCGACCTCGCGGCCGACAGCGCCGACACCGCCACGCTCGTCGAGGCCCTCGACGACCTGCCTCGCGCCGGGTGGACCGGACGCGACGGCGCCCGCATCGGCGACGAGGCGCTGGCCCGGCTGCACGACCTCGGCGACGTCGTGCGGCGGCTCCGTCGGCTCACGGCGCTGCCCCTCGTCGACCTCGTCGCCGAGGCCGAGGTCGCCATCGGGCTCGACATCGAGGTGCTCTCGCGGCCCGAGCACACGGCCTCGACCGCCCGCGTGCACCTCGACGCCTTCGCCGACGTCGCGGCGCGCTATGCCACGACCGCCGATCGACCCACCCTGTCCGGCTTCCTCAGCTGGCTCGACGCCGCCCGCGACCAGGAGCGCGGCCTCGACGCCGGGCACACCGAGTCCGACGCCGACGCCGTCCAGGTCCTGACCGTGCACGCGGCCAAGGGGCTCGAGTGGGACGTCGTCGCCGTCCCGACCCTCGTCGAGGGAGTCTTCCCGGCGCACGGCGCGACCGCGGTGGCGCCCGTCGCCGACAGCGAGCCCACGGCATACGCCTGCTCGGGTGACGTCAAGGACAAGGGCTGGCTCATCGGGCTCGACTCGCTGCCCTACGACCTGCGCGGCGACCGAGCCGGCCTGCCGCACCTCGACTGGCGCGGGGTGCCCGACCGCAAGGCGCTCAGCGCTGCCATCGACGCGTTCGTCCTCGACGGCGGGCGGCATGCCGTGGCCGAGGAGCGGCGCCTCGCCTACGTCGCGCTGACCCGCGCACGCGCCTCGATGCTCCTGACGACCCACCTCTGGGGTGCCACGAAGAAGACCCTGTCGGTGCCGTCGCGCTTCCTGACCGAGGTCGAGGAGACCCTGCCCGGGTCCGTCGTGCGCACCGCCTGGGCGCCGGACCCCGAGCCGGTCCTCGACGACAAGGGCAAGGCGTCGGCGCCGACCAACCCGCACCTCGCCGTCCCGATCTCACAGCTGTGGCCCCACGACCCGATGGGGGCGAGGCGCGCAGGCCTGCTCGACGCGCACCGACGGATCGCCGCCCTCGTCGACGCGGGTCCAACTGTGCCGCAAGGGGATCCGCGCGTCGACGACCTCCGCATCCTGCTCGCCGAGCAGGCGGCCCGGCGGTCTCGTGATGAGTCCGTCGTCGACGTCCCGCGCCACCTCTCGGCGTCCGCGGTCGTCTCGCTGGCCCGGGACGCGGAGGCGTTCGCGATGTCCCTCCGGCGTCCGATGCCGAGCCCGCCGGCCGTCGCCGCGCGGCAGGGCACGGCCTTCCACGCGTGGATCGAGGAGCACTACGCTCGCGCCGCGTTCGTCGACCTGCTCGACCTCCCGGGCAGCGCCGACGAGGGGGCGGCCGACGACGGCGACCTGGACGGGATGAAGGAGCGCTTCCTCGCCAGCGAGTGGGCCGACCGCATCCCCGAGGAGATCGAGATGTCGATCGAGACGGTCATCGACGGGATCGCCGTCCGCGGCCGGGTCGACGCCGTCTTCCCTCGCGACGACGGCGGTTGGACGGTCGTCGACTGGAAGACGGGTGCCAGGCCGACCGGGCGCGACGCGACCGTCCGCGCGCTCCAGCTCGCGGCGTATGCCGTCGCCTTCGCCCGGCTGCGCGGCGTCGACCCGTCGCTCGTCGACGCGGCGTTCTACTACGCGGGCGAAGGTGTCACGGTGCGTCCCGACCTCCCGGGCGAGGCCGCCCTCGTCGACCTGCTCCGCACCCTCCCCGACTAGCCCCCTCGAGTGAGCGCCCCGTCCCACTCGAGTGAGCGCCCTGTCCCACTCGAGTGGCCCCGTCGTCACACTCGATCCGGTCCGTCGGTGTGGGACCGGTGGGGTTCCGGGGCCACTCGACGGGAGTGACGGGTGGGGTCTCGGGGCCACTCGACGACGCGGCTTGGGCCCGTCAGGTGCGCGCGTCGTGGGCGGGGTGCTCGGGACGGTGCTCGACCGGCACGAAGTCGGAGGCGCCCTCGTGGAGGTCGAGCACGCCGTCGGCGTCCTCGGGCAGGGCCTCGACCTCGTCGATCTCGAAGGTGGAGGCGTCGGCGTCCGCGGCCGTGAGCGGCACGGGCTGGGACTCCTCCACGGCCTCGGCGTGCCACGGTGACCGGTCCGGCCCGGCCGTGCCTCCGGGGACCGCTGGCACGTCGTCGGCGGCGACGGCGTCACCCGGTGCGGCATCGGCCGTCCCCGGCGACGTCGTGGGCGGCTCGGCGTCCCCGGCGGTCCAGTCATCGGGGACCTGCGGCTCGTCGAGCAGCGAGGTCATCGAGATCGCCTGGGTCTCGCCGAGCATCGGGAAGGGCACGTGCGGCTGGGTCGCGTCCCACTCGGGCTCGGGCCGCTCGGGGTCGTCGGGGTCGAGGACCGCTGCGGCACGCTCTCGCGACTGTCGGGTGCGCTCGCTGCGCTCGGCGTCCTCCTGCGCGTGACGACGGTCGTCGTCCTCGACCCGGCCGTCGAGGGCGCGCAGCTCGTCGGCGGTGCGCTCGACGACGTCGAGCTGGCCCGACGCGAGGGCGTGGAGCAGGGTCCGCAGCGGCGCCATCTCGGCCGCGAGCCGGGCGCGGCGCACGAGGTGCACGTCAGGTCGCTCGATGCGCGACTCGGCGTAGGCCTCGAGCACGGCATCGAGCGTCTCGGCCGGCGCCAGGCTGGCGAGCTCGGCGAAGTCGTCCGCCGGGTCGCCGACGCGGCTTGCCTCCCAGGCCAGGACGCCACGCACGTGACCGCTCGACGAGTCGTCATCGTCGTCGAACGACGCGAGGACGTTCTCGCCGGTGAAGGTGCCGTGTACCGTGGTCGGGGCGAAGCGCCACAGCGAGACGTCCTCGAGTGCGTGCTCCCAGCGCGTGAGGAGCCCGGTGGGCACGTGCCCCGTCGCGGCGGCCCGGTCGAGCTCGGAGAGCTGGCGGCGGCGGTACGCCTCGGCGTCGTACGAGGGTCGCCCGGCCTCCTCGTAGAGCAGGTGCTCGACATTGTGGATGTGCGCGAGGGTGCGACCCACCTCGGCCGTCAACGGGCCCGGACGGAGCCCCGCGAAGTAGAGGGGTCGACCGGGGACGCGCAGGTAGACGGCCGCTCGGCCCTCCGGCACCTGGGCGAGGCCGCGGACCATGGGCATGGCCACGTCGAGCCGGCGCCCGAGCAGGCCGGACAGGGCGGAGATGTCGTCGAGCATCGCGCCGGCCGCCGACGTGCACGGCGCCTTGACGACCCAGCGGCGGTCCTGGCTGTCCTGGACGTAGGCGATCTCGAAGAGGTCGCCGGGACGGCCCGGGACACCCTCCACCGTCACCGGGTCGAGGCCCGGCACGGCCGAGCTCGCCAGGGCGGCGAGGAAGAGCGGGCTGCGCGTCACGTGTCCACCGTAGGTCGAGCAGCGCGCCGAGCGTGGGAGGCGACGCCCGCGCCGGTCGGTTCGGTGCAGGCTCGACACCGGTGCGCCGGTGCCGGCTCGCCGCCCTAGGGTGGGTCGCGTGGCAGTGACCGACGAGACCCTGGCCGACCTCGCGCTCTCGCGCAGCTCACTGGACCGGGTGGCGCTCGAGCGTCGGCGGCCCGAGGTCCTCACCGAGCTGCTCGACGACCCGCAGACCCGCGTCGCCGAGGTCCGGGGTGACCGCATGCAGGTGTCGGCCCCAGACGGCGCACAGGTGGCCGGTGACGACGGGCTGGCGCTCGTCCTGCGCGCCCCCGAGCCCGAGGACCACGCCCGGCTCGGACTGCACCTCGGCCGCGACGGCGACGGTACGGCATACGTGGGCGTCGTCTCGACGGACGACGGGAGCGCGGCCGACGAGGACCGGCCGCCGGAAGGCTGGCTCACGCTGCGGCAGGCAGGCGAGGCGCTCGCACCCCGCGACGCAGGCGTCTTCACGACCGCGCTGGCACTGGCCCACTGGCACGCGACGCACCGCTTCTGCCCTCGCTGTGGCGCCCCGACCCATCCCCGACAGGGTGGCTGGGTGCGGCGCTGCGAGCGCGAGGGCAGCGAGCACTACCCGCGCACCGACCCGGCGGTCATCATGTCGGTCGTCGACCCCGACGACCGGCTGCTGCTGGGCCGGGGGGCGCACTGGCCCGAGGGTCGTTTTTCCGTGCTCGCCGGCTTCGTCGAGCCGGGGGAGTCGTTCGAGTCCGCGGTCGCCCGCGAGGTCGCCGAGGAGGTCGGCATCTCCGTCGAGGCGGCGCACTACCTCGGCAACCAGCCGTGGCCGTTCCCCTCGTCGGTGATGATCGGTTTCCAGGCGACGACGCGCGAGACCGAGCTGAGGATCGACCCCGTCGAGATGGCCGAGGCGCGCTGGGTGAGCCGTGAGGAGTACCGCGACCTGCTCCGCGACGGCTCGATCCGCACGCCGAGCGGCATCTCGATCGCCAAGCGGATCATCGAGCACTGGCTCGGCCAGACGGTCGAGTCCGTCGTCGAGCCGGGCACGGGGACGAGCTTCTGAGCCTAGTCGGCGCGGCCCGTCAGCCCGCGAGGCGCGAACGGACCTCGGCGAGCGAGGGGTTCGTCGCGGCCGAGCCGTCGGGGAAGACGACGGTCGGGACCGTGCGGTTGCCGCCGTTGACGTGCTCGACGAAGTCGACGTGCTCGGGATTGGCCTCGAGGTCGATCTCGGTGAACGGCACGCCCTCGCGGGTCAGCTGGCCCTTGAGGCGTGTGCAGTAGCCGCACCACGTGGTCGTGAACATCGTGATCGAGCCCTCGTCGGGCGTGACCTGCGTGGACTGGGGCATCGGTTCCTACTCGTGTCGCGACGTCGTGCGTGGTGGTGGGGACGGCCCCAACGGGCGTCGTCCCTCGGTGCAAGGATGACCCCATGGCCAAGCGCGGCGCAAAACGATCCCCGAGGATGGACCTCGACGTCTACGAGACCGAGGTCCGTCGGCTGCAGGCCGAGCTCGTCGCGTTCCAGGAGTGGGTGCGCTCGACGGGTCAGCGGGTCGTCGTCGTCTTCGAGGGGCGCGATGCCGCCGGCAAGGGATCGGCGATCAAGCGGATCACCGAGTACCTCAGCCCTCGCGTCGCCCGGATCGCGGCCCTCCCGGCGCCGACCGACCGCGAGAAGACGCAGTGGTACTTCCAGCGCTACATCGCCCACCTGCCCGCGGCCGGAGAGATCGTGCTCTTCGACCGGTCCTGGTACAACCGCGCCGGCGTCGAGCGGGTCATGGGGTTCTGCACCGACGATCAGTACGCCCGGTTCCTCGAGCAGGCCCCGCTCTTCGAGCAGATGCTCGTCGATGACGGTGTCATCGTGCGCAAGTACTGGTTCAGCGTCTCCGACGTCGAGCAGGAGCGCCGGTTCCGCAGCCGCGCCAAGGACCCCATGCGCCAGTGGAAGCTCTCGCCGATGGACCTCGAGTCCATCACCCGCTGGGAGGACTACTCCGAGGCCAAGGACATCATGATGGCCGCGACGAGCACCGACTGGGCGCCGTGGCACGTCGTCGAGTCCGAGGACAAGCGGCGCTCGCGGGTCAACGTCATGCACCACCTGCTCAGCTCCATCCCGCACGCCGCGGTGGCGCCCGTCGTGCCGCCCGTCCCCAAGCGCCCGGCTCCGCGCGGCTACGAGCGGCCGCCGCAGCACGAGCAGAACTACGTGCCGGACCACGCCGCGAGCGTGCTGGCCGCCTCGAAGGGTGATCGCTCCTGAGCGCAGTACCGTCCGCCGACGAGATCCTCGCCGGGCTCGACCCGGAGCAGCGCGAGGTCGCGATGGCCCCGCCGGGCCCCCTGTGCATCCTCGCGGGTGCCGGCACGGGCAAGACGCGCGCCATCACCCACCGCATCGCGTATGCCGTCCACTCGGGTGCGCAGCAGCCGCAGCGGGTGCTCGCGCTGACCTTCACGGCCCGCGCCGCCGGTGAGATGCGCACGCGCCTGCGTGGGCTCGGGGTGCAGGGCGTCCAGGCCCGCACCTTCCACGCCGCCGCGCTCCGGCAGCTGCACTTCTTCTGGCCGCAGGCCATCGGCGGCGCCGCCCCCGAGGTGATGAGCCACAAGGCGGCGGCCGTCGCCGAGGCGGCGAGCCGGCTGCGCGTGCAGTTCGACCGCACGACCGTCCGCGACCTCGCAGCCGAGATCGAGTGGGCCAAGGTCAACCTCCTGACGCCGCAGTCGTATGCCGCCCGCGCCCGTGAGCAGCGACGCGAGCCCCCGGGCCTCGACCTCACCGCCATGGCACGGCTCTTCGAGGCGTACGAGGACGTCAAGCAGCGTCGCGGCGTCATCGACTTCGAGGACGTCCTGCTCCTCACCGTCGGCATCCTCGACGAACGCGAGGACATCGCCCGCACCGTCCGCGGCCAGTACCGCCAGTTCGTCGTCGACGAGTACCAGGACGTCAACGACCTCCAGCAGCGGCTCCTCGACCAGTGGCTGGGGGAGCGCAAGGACCTCTGCGTCGTCGGCGACCCGGCCCAGACGATCTACTCCTTCACCGGGGCCAGCCCGCGACACCTCGTCGGCTTCCCCCAGCGCTTCCCGGGGGCGCAGGTCGTGCGTCTCGTGCGCAACTACCGCTCCACACCCCAGATCGTCGGGCTCGCCACCACCATCGTCGCGTCCGGCACCCAGGCGGCGCGCGACGGGTCGGTGCGTCTCCTCGCGCAGTCCGAGCCGGGTCCCGCGCCCGAGCTGACGAGCTATCCCGACGACCCGGCCGAGGCTGCCGCGGTCGCCGACCGCATCCGCACGCTCGTCGCCGGCGGGCACCAGGCGGCCGAGATCGCCATCCTCTTCCGCACCAACGCCCAGTCCGAGGCCTTCGAGTCGGCTCTCACCGACGCCGGGGTGGCCTACCTCGTGCGGGGTGGCGACCGCTTCTTCGCCCGCAAGGAGGTGCGCGATGCGGTCCTGCTGCTGCGCGGCGCCGCCCGCAGCGACGACGGCGAGAAGCCGCTCGGCGAGATCACCCGCGACGTCATCACCGGTGCGGGCTGGTCGCATCAGCCCCCGTCGGGCAGCGGGGCCACCCGAGAGCGGTGGGAGTCGCTGACCGCGCTCGCGACGCTCGCCGACGACATCGCGGCAGCGGCCCCCGACGCCCGGCTGCCCGAGCTCGTCGCCGAGCTCGAGCGGCGGGCGGCCGAGCAGCACGCGCCGGCCGTGCAGGGCGTGACGCTCGCCAGCCTGCACGCCGCCAAGGGCTTGGAGTGGGACACCGTCTTCCTCGTCGGCGCCTCCGACGGCCTCATGCCCATCTCGATGGCCGAGGGTCCCGACGCCGTCGAGGAGGAGCGACGCCTGCTCTACGTCGGGCTCACGCGCGCCCGCAAACAGCTCTTCCTGTCGTGGTCCGGCGCCCGCACGCCGGGAGCCCGGGCCACCCGCCGCGTCTCGAGGTTCCTCGCGCCGGCGGCCGACATCCTCGGCCAGGGCGCCCGCAGCGAGGCGAGGTCGGGCGGGTCCAAGCGGTCCGCGCCGAAGGTGGCACCCCTCGCGCACTGCCGCGGCTGTGGCGCCGAGCTCGTCTCCGCGGCGCAGCGCAAGACCGGCCGCTGCGACGACTGTCCGCCCACCTACGACGAGGCGACGTTCGAGCGGCTGCGCACGTGGCGCCTTGCCGTCGCGCGCGAGGCGAGCGTGCCGGCATTCGTCGTCTTCACCGACGCGACGCTCACCGCGATCGCCGAGGACGCGCCCTCCGACGAGGGTCGTCTGTCGGTCATCAGCGGCGTCGGCGCGCGCAAGCTCGAGCAGTACGGCAGCGACGTCCTTGCCATCCTGGCCGGTGCCGACCCGCAAGAAATCATCGAAAGCCGTTCTGCGGCAAAGTAATCCGCGGGTTAGACGCATTGGCCCAAAATAAGTTCGGAAAACTTCGTTAAATCAGTTGTTCGCCCGCGAGGCGCACGCGTACCCTTGACGAAGTCAAGCCCAGTGGTCTCGGTGGCCAGCTGGGGCCCGTGAGCAGAAGTGAGGAGGTCGGCCTGATGGACAACACCACGATGACGATGAGCGCAGTCTCCTGCGTCCTTTCCGTGCGTCTGCGGCCGACCACCGGCGATGTCCGCCTGGCGGCCACGCGCGCTCCGGAGCAGGGGACCACTGTGTCCATCGCCGCCGCCATGGGCGGCCGTGTCGCCGACTTCCGCGCCCCGATCCAGGGAGACGTCTCGGTCACCGGCCTCACGTCCGCCCCCGCCTACAAGACCCTCGATGTCGTTCGCTCCCGTTCTGGGAGGCCACCGGTCTGACAAGACCCGAAGCCTCACCTCCAGGCCGCGAACCCGACATCACCGGGTCCGCGGCCTTCGTGTTACCCGGGGGAGTTCCCCGGCCGAATGCCGCTCCCACACCGCACCAACCGACACCGACAGATGAGCACCCGACCGGGTGCCTGACAGATCAGGGACACAGATGACTCCCCGGATGCCGAGCAGCAGGACCGAGACCCGCACCACCGGTGCAGGCCTGCGGACCAAGCCAGACACGAGTGAGCAGGGGCACCCCACCACGGGCGCCCAGGAGACGGAGGTGAGAACGATGCAGCTGAGCGAACTGATCGACATGAGAACCGAGGCGGAGCAGGTCGGCGAGACCATTCCGTGCCGCGACTACGACGCGGAGCTCTGGTTCGCCGAGCGACCCGAGGACGTCGAGTTCGCCAAGACGCTCTGCGGGCTCTGCCCGGCGCGGGTCCAGTGCCTCGCCGGCGCCCTCGAGCGCCAGGAGCCGTGGGGAGTCTGGGGCGGGCAGCTGCTCGTCCAGGGCGCCATCGTGGCTCGCAAGCGGCCCCGCGGCCGTCCGCGCAAGCACCCCGTGGCTGCCTGAGCCTGCGTGACCACGCATGACCCAGACGCCCACGGCCACCACCAGCACTTTTCTTCACAGACCAGGAGATCGTCATGAACCAGCTCGAGATGCTGGCTCGCGACCGGATCAACCAGCGCAGTCAGCGCCAGGAACGCAGCGGCATCCGTCGCAGCGCCCGGCTGATCGCCCAGGAGATCCGGGACAGTCGACGCCACAGCCAGAAGTGAACGACCGCGCCACGAGGCGCGTTGCAGGACAACTGAATCGAGTGAGCGAGCCGCGGGTGACGCGCACGTCACCCGCGGTTCCGCACGTCCGGGGCCGTTCGCCCAGCTCCTGAACCCCCTGCCCAGCTCCCTCCTTGCCCGGGCCGAGATCCCGCGTGGCGCCACGAACCACCCCCACGTCGGCGGATACTCGAAGAAGGAGAAGGGAGAACCCCGTGAACACCTCTACCGAAGCGGCGAGCGAACCAGCTACCGACGCCGCAGCCAGTGACGAGTCCCTCGTCTGCTCCGGGTGCGGCACGACCCCGCGGCCCGAGGACCGGTCCGCAGCCCGGCTCACGTGGAGCCGAGGCGCCGACGCCGGGCGCACGACCTGGACGTGCGAGCGATGCAGCCGCGAGAACCTCCGCTCGATCGAGAGCAAGCTCGACCCCGTCTGGTGGTGACGAGCAAGGCCGTGTGAGCGCTCCGGGCGATCATCCGTCAATGGCGTCCGTCAGTCGGCGTCGACCACGGGCGGTAGGTCCGCCCCGGGGAGCAGCTCGTCGACGATGGCGCGCCCGTGGACGGTGCCGCCCAGCTGGCTGAGCACGCCGATCCCGCCACCCCACACCCGGTGGATGAGGAGGTACTCCGGCGGCAGGTTGAGCTTGTAGGCGACGGCGTAGTTGGGCTGGCGCGGGTCGTTGATGTGCGCGAAGACGCCCCGGAGCCAGTCCCGGCTGAAGGTGAACGTGTCGGTGCGGAACGGCGCCATGAAGGGCTCGAGGTAGTCGAGGAGCCGCTGAGGGTCGAGGTCGATGTTGTCCTTGACGAAGCCGATCCCGCGCAGACCCTCGAGCACGTCCTCGGCGCTGCCCTCGAGGCCGGTGGTGAGCAGCGGCCCGATCTCGGGCGGCATGCCGTTCGGGAGCCGGTTCACGGCCCCGAAGTCGATGACGCCCAGGCGCCCGTCGGGCGTCATGCGGAAGTTGCCGGGGTGCGGGTCGGCGTGCAGCAGCCCGGCTCTGGCAGGCCCCGCGAGCAGGAAGCGCAGGTACAGCTGCGAGGCGGTGTCGCGCTGCTCCTGGGTGCCCTCGGCGATGATCCGCGAGAGGGGGAGCCCGTCGAGCCACTCCGAGACGATGACGTGCTCGCGGCCGTCGACGACGTGCGGCACGGCGAAGTCGGGGTCGCCGTCGAAGGCGGCAGCGAAGGTCGCCTGGGACTCGGCCTCGAGGCGGTAGTCGAGCTCCTCGGCCATCCGGTCGCGCAGCTCGTCGAGGATCGGGCCGAGCTCGATGCCGGGCACCCAGCTCGCCGCGACCTTGGCGACCCGGCTGATCTGCCGGATGTCGCTCATCAGCGCGGCGCCGGCGCCGGGGTACTGGATCTTGACCGCGACGTCGCGACCGTCCTTCCAGACGGCCCGGTGCACCTGCCCGATCGAGGCGGAGGCCACGGGGTGGTCGTCGAAGGACTCGAACCTGCTGCGCCACCGTGTGCCCATCTGGGCGCGGAGCACGCCGTGCACGGAGGTGGTCGGCATCGGCGGGGCGCTGTCCTGCAGCTTGGTCAGCATGGTCCGGTAGTGCACGGCGAGGTCCTCGGGCAGCGCTGCCTCGAAGATCGAGAGCGCCTGCCCGAACTTCATGGCGCCGCCCTTGAGCTCGCCGAGGACCTGGAAGAGCTGCTGCGCCGTGCGGGCCTGCAGCTCCGCGGCCACGATCTCCGCCGGGCGACCACCGAGCCGTTTGCCGAGGCCGAGTGCGGTCCGACCGGCGAAGCCAAGCGGCACCGAGGCGAGCTTGGCCGAGCGTACGACGGCCTTGCGTGGCAGGTCGGTCACGGCGCACCTCCTCGGGCGGGTCGACGGTCTCGTGCGGGCGCGAGTGTGGTCGGTCCGGCGCCGGTGAACGAGACAACATCGCGCGGCGGCGGGTCGAGCCCACCCTCGACTCTATGTGTACCCGCCCGGGCTGGTGCGCCCGACCATCTGTCCAGCCTTGGCCCTGCGTCGGTCACGCCCCGCGGCGGAGCGACGCATCCCCGGTGCCAGTCCACGCGCCGCCGGGGCCGCTCGTGCCGCCTGAGGCAGGGTGCGCCGGGCAGAGCGGGTGCGTCGGCCAGCGTCGGTGGTCCATCCGTGGCCACGGTGGGCTCACCTCGACCGAGACCCCGGGCGGGGGAGGGTGGCCCTCGAGGACCCCGTTCACGAGGAGGGTCACGCTGCCGACGACGAGATGGGACAGGCCCGGAGCGAGGCCGTCGTGCTCGCCCTCGGGCGACCCGGCCGGCGCGAGGGCCCGTGTCGGCGTCGCCTGGCTCATCAGTGTCGGCCACGCGTCGTCGCGGTCGGCCCGGTGCCGGTCGAGGCACCAGAGGCACGGCGCGCCGGGGGAGCCGTCGACGAGCGGACCGATCACCGTACGGGGCCCGGCCGGGGCCACGGGCAGGTGCGGGACGCCATGACGCAGCCAGAGGTCGCCACGACGAGGGTCGACGACGGGTGACCCCACGAGGACGACGAGGTCGGGCCGTGGGCGCAGCGGCGCGGCGACCGCTCTGTCGACCGCGGTCCGGCCGTGCACGACGAGCGTGCCGGCGTGCGCCAGCGCCGCGGCGATGTCGGTGGCGACGTGGCCACAGCCATCGACGACGACCCGCCCGGAGGCGCTGGCGCGTGCAGCGGCAGCGGAGCCGGACGACGACACCCCCGCCGGGTGCCGGTCGGTGAGCACGCCGAGCTCGGCGACGAGCTCGAGCAGGGCACGCCATCGTGCTGGAGCGATGCCAGCGTCGGCCGCCACGCGCTCGGTCGAGACGAGGGGGAGGGCGCCGTCGAGACGGGCGAGCAGGGCGGCCTCGGTGTCGCTGACCCCCGTGACGACAGGACCGCCCGGGAGCACGCCGAACTGGACCTCGCCGCGTCGTCTCGTCAGCGGACGCAGCCAGACGGGCACGCGGGGGTGGGGTGGGACGGCAGCAGCGGACATCGGACCTCCAGACCCGGTGGCGCCACCAGCGTGCGCCACCCTCGGTCGTCAGGCTCGCAGCCGCCCGGGTGCGGCGGTGCTCGTCGTCCACAGCCCCTGACGGCGGGTCGAGGACCTGACGCCTCCGGTCGGGCGTCGGCGGGGCCTGAGTCGGCCTGCGGGCCGGCTCGAGGCGGGTACGCGCGAGGGGGCGGGACCGTGTGGTCCCGCCCCCTCGATCTGCAGCGTCAGCGACGCCGCCGCGACCTGGTCAGGCCTTGCCCAGAATGCGGTTCAGGTTCGTGCCACAGACGGGGCACTGTCCCTTGGCCATGCGGCGACCGTTGTCAGAAACGACAACCTTGCCCTCGGCCTCGCGCTTCTCCTTGCACTTCACGCAGTAGAACTCGCCCTTGTAGGTCTCGTCAGCCATTGATGTCTCCTTGTAGATGGCACCCATCCGACGGGTGCCTCGACTCGTTCAACCCTAGAGCACGCTGAGCACGAAATCATGCTCATCCCCGCTTGGCGCGCCCGTCCGCGATGAGGTATGACGCGCGAGCGCGGCCGTGTCGGGCCCGTGCTCCGGGGCGTTGTCCCCACGCTGGCCTACCCTGCCCTCATGGCGACGGTGCGACGTGAGGTGGTGCACACGGTGGTCGACGGGGTGACCGTCGAGGTCCGCCGCAGCGCCAAGCGTCGCCGCACCGTGTCGGCCTATCGCCAGGAGGGGCGCCTCGTCGTCCTCGTCCCGGCGCGGATGAGCCGCGCCGAGGAGGGGGAGTGGGTGCGCACCATGGTCGCTCGGGTCGCCGCGTCCGAGCAGCGCCGCCAGCGCAGTGACGGCGACCTCGAGCAGCGCGCGCTCGCCCTGTCGCGCGAGCACCTCGGCGGGCGCGCCGTTCCCGCGAGCGTTCGCTGGGTCTCCAACCAGAACTCCCGCTGGGGTTCGTGCACCCCGGCCGAGGGCTCGATTCGCTTGTCCGACAAGCTCCGTGGCATGCCGAGCTGGGTCGTCGACTACGTCCTGCTCCACGAGCTGGCCCACCTGCTGCAGCCGGGGCACGGCGCGGAGTTCTGGGCCCTGCTGCAGGGCTACCCGCGTCTCGAGCGTGCCCGCGGCTACCTCCAGGGCGTCTCGGCCGCCGCCGGGCTCGACCTCAGCGACGAGTGAACGCGACGACGCGCTCCGCCTGACGGCATACGACCACGTATGCCGTGACGCCCCGCGCGCGCCGGCCCGTCGGTCAGCGTTGGTGCAGTCTCAGGCCGGCATCCACGAGGGGGCGCAGGTCCTCTCGTGTCCCCTCGGGGAGGGCGTCCACCGGCCACCACCGGACGTCGATCGACTCGGTGCTGACAGCCGACTCGGCCGACTTCGGGGTGCGCGCCGCGAAGCGGATGTCGAGGTGCTCACGGCACGTGCCGAAATCTCCGGAAAGAAGATGTCGATCGAGCTGCGCGATCTCCGGAAAGGCCGTGATGTCCGCAATGCCCGACTCCTCACGCGCCTCACGAGTGGCCGCGTGCCACACCGACGCGTCCCCGGGCTCGAAGTGTCCGCCGAACTGGAACCACGCCCGCGCCCGGCGGTGCAGGGTCAGCAGCGCGGCGTCGCCGTCGTCGTCGAGCACGATGACGCTGCCCGTGAGGTGTGCCGGCGGTCCGGCCTTGCTCATCGCATCCGGATGGGCGTGGAGGTGGTCGAGGAACTCCCTGCGAAGGCGCTCCTGCCGCTCGTCCGGCGCAGCCCACGACTCCAGCCGTGCGACGGCGTCGTCGTGCAGGCGGCGCCAGGCGGCCGCGTTCGGCCCCTCGAGGGGCTCGAGGGGCTCGCGGGACCCGCGCGGGTCCCGCGGCACCGGCGGGCGGTGCGCCCCCGTCACCGCTGAGGGCCGGCGCCGGTGTCGCCACCGGTGTCGCCACTGGTGTCGCCGTCGTCGCCGGTGGCCGTGCCCGTGTCGGTGCCTGTGTCGGTGCCTCTGTCGGTGCCGCTGTCGGTGCCGCGCTCGCGGTCGGCCTCCTCGAGGATGCCCTGGAGCACGGAGTCGAGGTCCGCGCCCAGGTTGTCGCCGCCCTCGGGCAGCGCGCTCGTCGAGGAGGTGCCGGTCGCCCGCTCGACGTAGCCGATCGGGTCGTCGAGGTCGGCCGACGTGGGGGCGAGGTCGGGGTGGGCCCAGCGGCCGTCGCGGAGGGTCGCCCCGCCGGCGCTCTCGAGCGCGGCCCAGAGGTTCGCGGCGTCGCGCAGCCGGCGCGGGCGCAGCTCGAGCCCGACGAGCCCGGCGAACGTCTTCTGGGCCGCTCCGCCCACCCGACGCCGGCGGATCGTCTCGGCCAGCGCCGCCGACAGCGGCAGGTGCCGGGCCGTCGTGCGGTCGGTCACGTGGTCGACCCAGCCCTCGGCCAGGGCGAGGAGCGTCTCGAGCCGGTCGAGGGCGGCGCGCTGTGCAGGGGTCGGCTGCGGCCGGAAGAGGTTGCCCTGCAGGGCCGTGCGCAGCGCCTCGGGGTCCGAGGGGTCGATGGTCGACAGGGCCGACTCGATGGCGTCGGTGTCGATCGTGATGTTGCGGGCGTAGTCGGAGACGGCCGAGAGCAGCTGTGGCCCGAGCCATGGCACCTCGGAGAAGAGGCGGACGCGGGCCGCCTCGCGGACCGCGAGGTAGAGGCGCACCTGCGCGATGTCGATCTCGAGCGACTCGGCGAGCTCGGCGACGTTGCCGGGAAGCAGGGCGACGACGCCCGGCTCGGTGAGGGGGAGGCCGACCTCGGTGCCGGTCACGACCTCGGTGGCGAGCGTGCCGACGGCCTGGCCGAGCTGGGCCGAGAACATCTGGCGGCTGAGGTTGCCGAGCATCGGCGCCCACTGCTCGACCATCTGCCGCGGGTCGAAGCCCTCCGGCAGCCCCTCGGGCAGGGCCTCGCCGAAGGCCTCCGGGCCGAGCTCTCCGACCTGCTTGCGCATCGCGTCGGACGTCGCGGCGGTGACGCCGTCGGAGACCGGCTCGATGAGCTCGAACCAGCGCGGCATCGTCGCCTCGACCCACTCGGCGCGGCTCAGGCCGGTCGCGCGCCAGGCGGGGGAGGCCAGCGTCGTCTGCTCGTCGAGCCACAGGGTCGCCACGGCGACCGCATCGGCGACCGCGCGTGCGGCGGCCTCGTCGTGCACGTCGTTGCCCTGCGCCGCCATCACGTGTCGGCGGGCGACCTCGGTGGCCAGGTCACGCGAGCCGGTCGGGGAGTCCTGCGCAGCCATGAAGGTGCCGAGCTGGGCACGCATCGCGGCTTGGGTGGCCGGGTCGCGGGGGTCGACGCCCATGCTCTTCATCGCCTCGGCGAGCTCGGGGTTGTCGGCGGCCTCGCCGAGCACCTTCTCGAGCATGGCCCCGAGGTCGGACGGGTCCATCCCGCCGAGGTCCGGCAGGCCGGGGAAGCCCTCACCGAAGCCGCCGCCGAAGCCGCCCCCGAAGCCGCTGCCGAAGCCGGCCGGGCCGGCTCCCGAGCCGGGTGAGCCGCCGCCAGGCCGGTTCAGCGGCAGGCCGAAGGGGGACTCGCCGGGCGCCCGGCCCGCATCGGGCTGGCCGACCTGGTCGCCGGCGTCGCCCGGCTGGCCCGCGTCGGCCTGGCCGGCGTCGCCCTGCTGGCCCGCGTCGCCCTGCTCCTCGCCGGACACGTCGTCCTTGTCGCTGTGGTTGTCGTCACCGCGTCCACGGTCGTCGGCCATGCCTGCTCATCCCCACTCGAACGGATCTCGTGCCGGCCGTCTGGCCGTACACCAAGACAACCACGGATCGACCTCGTTGGTTCCCCACCCCGGGCACGGGCGCGGGCACGGGCGCGGGCATGGGCGCGGGCGCGGAACGCGAGGGCCCGCGCGGCGGCATACGATTGCGGGCGTGACGGTCACCCTTGCCGAGATCCGTGAGACACCTCTGTCGGTCGACGAGGTGCTCACGAGCGTCTCCTCGCCCAAGGCGGGAGGCGTCTGCCTCTTCGTCGGCACGGTGCGCGACCACGACGGGCCCGCCGGCGACGTCGCCGAGGAGACCGCGGACAAGACGGTGGCCGCCCTCGACTACTCCGCGCACCCGCAGGCGGCCGAGGCGGCCCGTGCGCTCGCCGCCCGTCTCGCAGCCGATGGACGCTCCGTCCGGCTGGCCGTCGTCCACCGGGTGGGTCACCTCGAGGTCGGTGACGTCGCGGTGGTCGTCGGCGTCAGCGCCGAGCACCGCGGCGAGGCGTTCGACGTCTGCCGCGAGCTCATCGACGAGTTCAAGGCGACGATCCCGATCTGGAAGCACCAGCGTTTCGCCGACGGTGCCGACGAGTGGGTCGGCCTGCCGTGAGGACGATCAAGCGCGTGCCGGAGCAGCCCACCGGTACCGACCTGCCCACTCGTGCCGAGGTGCTCGAGGGTGAGGACACCGGCAGGCTCACCCGCGGTAACAAGGCGGTCCTGGCGGCGTTCTTCGTCGCCCTCGTCGTCATGGTCATCGGGTCGGTCGTCCACCTGCCGTATGCCGTCATGAGCCCCGGGCCGACGCAGGACACCCTCGGCACGTCCGGCGCCCAGAACAAGCCGATCATCGCGATCTCGGGGTTGCCGACCTACCCGACCGACGGGGCGCTGCGCTTCACCACGGTGCGCGTCGAGGGCGGACCGGGCTACCCCGTCGACGCGTGGGACATCCTGCAGGCGTGGGTCGACCCCGCCCGCGACGTCTTCCCCGTCGACGACGTCTTCGACCCGCAGGTCACCCAGGAGCAGGTGGCCGAGGCGAACGCCGTCCAGATGGAGGGCTCGCAGGAGGAGGCCACGGCCGTCGCGCTCCGCGCGATCGGCAAGGAGGTGCCGACCCACGTCGCCATCGCCGGCATCACCGACTCGTCGAAGGCCAAGGGTCTGCTCAAGGTCGGCGACCGTCTCGACAGCATCGACGGCGAGCCCGTCACGACGACGCAGGCCCTGCGCGACGCCCTCCAGAAGAAGAAGCCCGGCGAGAGCGTGTCCCTCACGGTCACGCGCGCCGGCAAGGAGGTGACGGTCGACGTCCCGACCGTCGAGGGCCAGGGTGGCCGCACGGCTCTCGGGGTCCTCCTCGGGCTCGACCACGACTTCCCGGCCAAGGTCACCATCGATGCCGGCGCCATCGGCGGTCCGTCTGCGGGACTCATGTTCTCCCTCGGCATCTACGACAAGCTGACGCCCGGCCCGCTGGCCGGGGGTCACCAGGTCGCCGGCACCGGCACGATCGACGACGAGGGCAAGGTCGGCCCCATCGGCGGCATCCGGCAGAAGCTCGCCGGTGCCCGCTCGGACGGCGCCGCCTACTTCCTCGCCCCGGCCGACAACTGCAACGAGGTGGTGGGCCACGTGCCCGACGGCCTCGACGTCTTCAAGGTGGGCACCTTCGACGAGGCTCGCACCGCGGTCGAGGCCATCGCCAAGGGCCAGACGGGCTCGCTGCCCCGCTGCTGACGTCGCGGGAGTGAGCCCTCAGGTGCTCAGTCCTCGAAGGTCGCCTTGAGGGCCTCGACGAGCCCGGGCGCGATGTCCTTGCCGGTCGCGACGGCGTCGTCCGAGTCGTGGTCGCGCTGGCGCAGCAGGCAGATCGAGGTGCCGTCGCGCAGGACGGCCACGACGAGCCGTACGTCCTTGCGGTCCGGGTGGGCCGCGAGGTGGTCGACGGCGTCGTCGCCGCGGGAGGGCAGCTCGCGCTCGGCCTCCGGCGGCACGACCATGCGCTCGATCGCGAAGGCGCAGCCCTCGACCTCGTCGGGCCAGGCGAGCCGGCCGAGCAGCGTCTCGAGCGAGCTCGTCGTGGGCAGGCCCTCCTGCTCGATGGCGGTCAGGGCGCCGTCAGCGAGGTCGGAGCGCCCCATCTGGTCGCGCAGCTGCGGCTCGCGCTCGAGCAGGTCAGCCGTGCGCACGAGCGCGAAGAGCCGGGCGGGCTGGTCCCAGCCGGAGGCCGCGACGTGCCGCTCGGTGTCGAGGGCGGCGATGGCGAGAGGGTCGATGACGGGCTGCGCGTTCACGCCCCCATGCTGCCGTATGCCGTCGGGTGGCCGGTGCTGACCCGGCGCTGACCCGGCGCTGACCCGGCGATGACGCGGCGCGGACCCGGCGCGGACGGGGCGCCGCCCCCGGGACGGGCCCAAGGCATACGCCCTCGACGCTCGGGGTCTCGTGCCGGTCACGTTGCGGTATCGCGCCGCGGGTGCCGCACGAGCGCGGGTTATGGTTGCCGCAGGCGGCCTCAGGAGGCTGCCCACGGGTCCGCCCGACCACCTGCCCGCCCCAGCACCCAAGGCACTCCACGTGAGCGACAGCAACTTCGGCCCCCCGCCGGGCAACTTCAACGACGACGACTCGGGCTCGCCCCGACGCCCCGACGCGGCCACGCTGCCGCCCACCCGACGCCCGCTCGTCACGTCCCTCGTCGTGGCGGCCGCGCTGCTCGTGGTCATCGCCATCGCGGCGCAGTTCTGGACCGAGGTGCTGTGGTACCAGTCGGTCGGCTTCGCGGGGGTCTTCAGCACCCAGATCGTCACGAAGATCCTGCTGGGTCTCGTCGGTGGGCTGCTGACAGCGGCGATGGTGTGGTCGAGCATCCACTTCGCCTTCCGCAACCGTCCGATCTACGCCCCGTCGCCCGACACGCAGGCCATGGAGCACTACCGCCAGCTCGTCGAACCGATGCGTCGCACCGCGACGATCGCCGCACCGCTCGCGGTCGGCCTCTTCGCCGGTCTGTCGGCAGCGACGCAGTGGGACACCTTCCTGCTGTGGCGCAACGGCAGCCCGTTCGGCACCACCGACCCCGAGTTCGGCCTCGACATCGGCTTCTTCGTCTTCGACCTGCCGTGGATCAACTTCGTCGTCGCGTTCCTGACGATGATCCTCGTCATCGGCTTCATCACGGCCGCCTTCACGCACTACCTCTACGGGGGCATCGTCGCCGGCAACAAGATGCGCTCGACCCAGGCCGCCCGCGTGCACCTGTCGGTCATCGCGGCGGCCCTCGTGCTCGTGCGCGCCGTCGCCTTCTGGGTCGACCGCTACAACCTCGCGACCGCGCAGTCGACGAAGATCACCGGCATCCAGTACACCGAGTCGCACGCGATCATCCCGACGAAGGGCATCCTCGCGCTGGCCGCCGTCATGTGCGCGATCATGTTCCTCACGACGATCTGGACGCGCTCGTGGCGCCTGCCGCTCGTCGGCGTCGCCGTGCTGGCGGTCATCGTCGTCGCGGTCGGTGGCATCTACCCGGCCCTCGTGCAGTCGCTCAAGGTGCGTCCGTCGGAGAAGTCCCTCGAGGTCCCGTACATCCAGCGCAACATCAACGCGACCCGGGCGGCCTACGGCTTCAGTGCGATCAAGGTCGACTCGTACGACACGAAGACCGTCGCGGCGCCCGGCCAGCTGCGTGGCGACGCGGCCACCGTGCCGGGCATCCGACTCATCGACCCCAACGTCGTCGGCCCGACGTTCAAGCAGCTCGAGGCGAGCAAGGGCTACTACCAGTTCGCCGACGTGCTCGACGTCGACCGCTACCAGATCGAGGGCAAGTCGCAGGACACCGTCATCGCGGCCCGCGAGCTCGACCTCAGCGGCGTGCCCGACGGCCAGCGCAACTGGCTCAACGACCACACCGTCTACACCCACGGCTACGGCGTCGTCGCGGCCAAGGGCAACACGCGGGAACCCGACGGTCGTCCGACCTTCATCGAGTCGCAGATCGGCACCGAGGGTGCGCTCGGGAAGTACGAGCCGCGCATCTACTTCGGCGAGAACTCGCCCGAGTACTCCATCGTCGGCGGCAACAAGCAGGAGTTCGACTACCCGGACCCCCAGGGCACCGGGCAGATCAACTACACGTACGCCGGCGTGGGTGGCGTGCAGCTCGACGCCGTCCGGCGCCTTGCGTATGCCGTGAAGTACCGCGAGATCAACTTCCTCCTCTCCGACGCGGTGACCAACGACTCGCGCGTCCTCGACCACCGAACGCCGCGTGAGCGCGTGCAGCGGGTCGCGCCGTGGCTGACGCTCGACGGCAACGCCTACCCCGCGGTCGTCGACGGTCGGGTCCAGTGGATCCTCGACGGCTACACGACGTCGGCGAACTACCCGTACTCCCAGACGACGACGCTCGACACGGCGACCGAGGACGCCGTGACGAGCACCCGCAACTCGGTGCGTGCTGTGCAGGCCGGCCAGGTCAACTACGTCCGCAACTCCGTCAAGGCGACGGTGGACGCCTACGACGGCACGGTGACGCTCTACCAGTGGGACGAGCAGGACCCGGTGCTCAAGGCGTGGATGTCGATCTTCCCGGGCACGGTCAAGCCGCTCAGCGACATCAAGGGCTCGCTCATGGCGCACCTGCGCTACCCGGAGGACCTCTTCAAGGTGCAGCGCACGCTGCTGGAGAAGTACCACGACCAGGACGCAGCGTCGTTCTACGGCGGCCAGAACTTCTGGCGCGTGCCCGACGACCCGACGCAGCCCGCCGACAACCTGCTCCAGCCGCCGTACTACCTCTCGCTCGCGATGCCCGACCAGTCGAGCCCGGCGTTCTCGCTGACCTCGACCTTCATGCCGACCGGTGACCGCAACGTGCTCTCGGGCTTCCTCGCCGTGGACGGCGACGCGGGCAGCCAGGACGGCAAGAAGTCGTCGGCCTACGGCAAGATGCGCCTTCTCGAGACGACGGGTGGGTCGGTCAACGGCCCCGGTCAGGTCTACAACGACATGCGGACCTCGACCGTCACCTCCAACGACGCGTCGCTCGGTCGCCAGCTGACCCTCGCGCAGTTCATCTCGACGACCTCGTCGACCGGGGCCAGCGTCATCTTCGGCAACCAGCTGACCCTGCCGGTCGGTGGGGGACTGCTCTACGTCCAGCCGATCTACGTCCAGGCCCGATCGAGCGGCTCGGGTACCTACCCGCGCCTCTCGGCCGTGGCGGTCGCCTTCGGCGACAAGATCGCCTGGGCCGGCTCGCTCGATGCGGCTCTCAACGACCTCTTCGGTGGTTCGTCGGGTGCGCAGGCCGGTGACACCGGCACGACTCCGACTCCGACCCCGACTCCGACACCGACACCGGGCAGCACGGCGACGCCGACGCCGACGCCGTCGTCGACCGCGACGCCCGGGAGCCCGGACGCGGCGGCGCTGTCGAAGGCGCTCAAGGACGCCCAGGCGGCGTACGTCGAGGGCGAGGCTGCTCTCAAGCGGGGTGACTTCGCCGCCTACGGTCAGGCGCAGGCCAAGCTCAAGGAGGCCCTGACGCGCGCGGTCCAGGCCTCACCGCGGTCGGCGCCGACCGCGACACCCTGACCGACCGATCTCGATCACGACCTGTGGCAGCACGCGAATCGCGTGCTGCCACAGGTCGTTCCGGCGTCGATCACGCTGGATCGGAGCACGACCGGGCCTCGATTTGGTCCTGCGCGAGGTTTCGCGTAACGTTGCTCTTGCCGACGCGGGGTGGAGCAGCTCGGTAGCTCGCCGGGCTCATAACCCGGAGGTCGCAGGTTCAAATCCTGCCCCCGCTACTGATCGCGTCAGCGACACGAAGGGCCCCAGAGAGATCTGGGGCCCTTCTTCGTTCCCGGGCGGAGCCACTGGCGCGACGACGTCCCGTCGCGGCAGGCTGGGCCCGAGGCGCCGCGTCCGGTGGTGCACGCTGAGGGGGCACCGTGGTGGAGGAGACAGCCCGGGAGCGGGCCACGAGACTCATCGCCCGGGGCAACCCGGCTGGCCTGCTCTACGGCGCCATCATCACCGGCGCCGTCATGAGCGCGACCGCGAACCACGCACCGTCGACGGGGCGCGTCGTCGTCGCGGCGGTCTTCGTCCTCGTCGTCTACTGGCTCGCCGACGTCTACGTGCGGGCCTTCTCCGACCAGTTCATCCACGCCGGGTCGCCGTTGCCCCGGCGGATGGCCGCCGCGGTGCGCCACGAGTCCCGGGTGCTCCTCGGGGGCGTGCCCGCCCTCGTCGTCGTGCTCGTCGCGACCCTGCTCGGCGCCGATACCGCCCTCGCGGTGAACCTCGCCCTGTGGCTCACCGTCGTCGAGCTGGGTGCGGTGGGCTACCTCGGGGCGCGCGCCGTCGGCTCGAGCCAGCGCACGGCCTTCCGGGAGTCGCTCGCTGCAGCGCTCCTGGGCGTCGTCATGGTCGCGGCCAAGACGTTCCTGCACTGAGCTCCGCCACCGGTCGCCGGCACTCCGCCGGAACCCTCTGCGGAGCGCGACGCGCCGCGAGGTTCAGGACCCCTGGACCAACGACCCCAGGGACCTCAGGTAGCGGCTCGCGACGAGGCGCTGGGCCCGGCGCCCGACGGGGCCGCTGAGGCGCGCCAGGGCGCCGTCCGGGCGTGAGAACGCGCGCACCGTGAAGGTGACCGCGCCGTCCTCCCCGAGCGACACGACGAACGACTCCTCGCCCGCCTCCGGGTGTCCCGGGAGCGTGCCGTAGGCGAAACCGCGACGCCGCGGTCCCTCGACGACGTCGACGACGCGTACGGGGGCCCGGAGGGACAGCGGCCCGGGGCCGAGGCGCAGGTCGGCGACGACGGCGGGCAGCACGATGGGGCTGGAGGCGACCACGCGCACGCCGGCGCCGCGCTGGACGGCCCACCCGAGCAGCGCCTCCGTCGCACGGTCGAGGGCGTCCGGGCCGTGGCCGACGACGGCGCGCCGTCGCAGGTGCCCGTAGCCCGCCGGGAGGGGCCCCTTGCGCAGGCTGGCGCCCACCTCGGGATAGGTCAGCGGCGCCAGCGCCAGCTCGGCGAGGCGGTCGCCCGCGAGGAGGAGGGGCCCGTTCATGCGCCCAGCATGCCCGATCGTCGCGGTCGTGCGACGAGGACGGCTCATCCACAGGAGGTCCGCGCGTCGCCCGGCCTCACCCCTCGTCGCGTGCACAATGAGCGCGTGCTGCTGACCATCACGACGACGGCGACGGGGACCACGGTCGCGAGCGACCTCGGCTACCTGCTGCACAAGCACCCGGACCGTGTGCAGGCCTTCGAGCTGCCGGTCGGCACGGCACACGTCTTCTACCCCGAGTCGGACGAGCAGCGGTGCACCGCAGCGTTGCTGCTCGAGGTCGACCCCGTCGGCATCGTCCGGGGCAAACGCTTCGGCGGCGACGGGTTCGCGCTCGCCCAGTACGTCAACGACCGTCCGTATGCCGCGTCGTCGATGCTCGCGGTGGCGCTCGGCAAGGTGTGGGGCACGGCGCTCAAGGGACGGTGTCCGGCCCGACCGGACCTCGAGGGCGCCGCCCTCCCGCTCACCGTCGCCGTGCCGGCGCTGCCCTGCTCGGGTGGCGTGGACCTCGTCCGGCGGCTCTTCGCGCCCCTCGGCTGGCAGGTCCGGGCCGACGCCGTCGCGCTCGACCCCGAGGTGCCGCGGTGGGGCGACTCGCGCTACGCCGACGTGACGCTGACGGGCACCATGCCGCTCGCCGACGCCCTGAGCCACCTCTACGTGCTCCTGCCGGTGCTCGACGGCGCGAAGCACTACTGGGTCAGCACCGACGAGGTCGACAAGCTCGTCCGGAACGCCGGCGCATGGCTGGGCAGCCACCCGGAGCGCGACCTCGTCACCCGTCGCTACCTCAAGCACCAGCGCGTGTTCGTCGCGGAGGCCACCGAGCGCCTCGACGCGCTCGACGACGTCGCCGCCGAGTCGCTGCAGCCCGAGCCGACCACCGTCGGTGACGGTGTCGAGCCGGCGACCCCGCTCGTCCGACTCCGGTCCGCCGCCGTCCTCGCCGCCCTGCGCGACACGGCCTCGCACCGCGTCGTCGACCTCGGCTGCGGCGAGGGCGCGCTGCTGCGCGAGCTGCTGGCCGACCCCGCGTTCACCGAGGTCGTCGGCGTCGACGTCGCGGCCGGTGCCCTCGAGCGTGCCGAGCGCCGGCTGGCGCTGGAGCGGATGCCCGACAGCGTCCGTGCGCGCCTGACGCTGCGCCAGTCGTCGGCCACCTACCGCGACCGCGCGCTCGAGGGCTTCGACGCCGTCGTCCTCATGGAGGTGGTCGAGCACCTCGACCCCGACCGGCTGCCGGCCCTCGAGCGCAGCGTCTTCGGCCACGCGCGCCCGATGGCGGTCGTCGTGACCACGCCGAACGCCGAGTTCAACGTGCGTTACGAGCGTCTCGAGGCCGGCGCGATGCGCCACCCCGACCACCGGTTCGAGTGGACCCGTGCCGAGTTCGGGCAGTGGGCCTCGGCCGTCGCCGAGACCCACGGGTATGCCGTCGAGCTGCGTCCCGTGGGCGAGGTCGACCCGGAGGTCGGGTCACCCACCCAGCTCGCCCTCTTCCGACGCGTGGACCTCCGTCCGGACTCCACGGCCGACGCCGGCCTGACGAGCGAAGGTGGTGCGGCATGACGACGATCGCGATCCCGGAGCTCGCCCTCGTCGCCCTCGTCGGGGCATCCGGGTCGGGCAAGTCGACGTTCGCGGCACAGCACTTCGGCCGCTTCGAGGTCATCTCGAGCGACTTCTGCCGTGGCCTCGTGTCCGACAACGAGAACGACCAGGCGGCCTCGAAGGACGCCTTCGACGTGCTCGCCTACATCGCCGGCAAGCGGCTCGCCGCCGGACGGCTCACGGTCATCGACGCGACCAACGTCTCGAAGGACGCTCGGCGCCAGCTCGTCGAACTCGCCAAGGCGCACGACGTGCTGCCCGTCGCCGTCGTCCTCGACGTGCCGGTGGCTGTTGCCGTCGAGCGCAACCGCGAGCGGCCCGACCGCGACTTCGGCGCCCACGTCGTCAGACGGCACCACGACCAGCTCCGTCGGTCACTCAAAGGCCTTGGGAGAGAAGGCTTCCGCAAGGTTCACGTGCTGAGCGGCGTCGACGAGATCGCCTCGGTCGAGGTGATCCGCGAGCGACTGCTCAACGACCGTCGCGACGAGCACGGCCCGTTCGACGTCATCGGCGACGTGCACGGCTGCCGGGTCGAGCTGGAGCAGCTGCTCGACCGGCTCGGCTACGCGATGGTCCGCGACGACGAGGGGCGAGCCGTCGACGCCGAGCACCCCGAGGGCCGCCGTGCCGTGTTCGTCGGCGACCTCGTCGACCGGGGTCCCGACACCCCGGGGGTGCTGCGCCTCGCCATGGGCATGACGGCGGCGGGGCACGCCCTCGCGGTCCCGGGCAACCACGAGCACAAGCTCGTCCGCGCGCTCGACGGCGCCCGCGTCCAGGTGAGCCACGGGCTCGAGACGACGCTCGCCCAGCTCGAGCAGGAGCCCGCCGAGTTCCGCACGGCCGTGCGCGACTGGTGCTACGGCCTGGTGTCGCACCTCGTGCTCGACGACGGCCGGCTCGTGGTCGCCCACGCGGGGCTCAAGGAGGCCTATCACGGACGGGCCTCGGGGCGGGTCCGGTCCTTCGCCCTCTACGGCGACACGACGGGGGAGACCGACGAGTTCGGGCTGCCCGTCCGCTACCCGTGGGCGCGCGACTACCGCGGCCGGGCGATGGTCCTCTACGGCCACACGCCGACGCCCGACCCCGAGTGGGTCAACAACACGATGTGCCTCGACACCGGGTGCGCCTTCGGCGGTCGCCTCACGGCCCTGCGCTACCCGGAGAAGGAGGTCGTGCAGGTCGCCGCCGAGCAGGTCTGGTACGCGCCGTCCAAGCCGTTCCCGGTCGCCGGCGGGGGCACCGGAGCTGCGGACGACACCCGCGCCGGGCAGGCCCGTGGCGACGACGACCTCGACCTCACGGACGTCCTCGGGCGCCGCGTCGTCGAGACGGCCCACCACGGGCGCATCTCGATCCGCGGCGAGAACGCCGCCGGCGCGCTCGAGGTGATGAGCCGCTTCGCCGTGCACCCGCGCTGGCTCGGCTACCTGCCGCCGACCATGGCGCCGGTCGCGACGTCGCGGCGCCCCGACCTGCTCGAGCACCCCGACGAGGCCTTCGGCGCCTACGCCGAGGCCGGCGTGGGTGAGGTCGTGTGCGAGGAGAAGCACATGGGCTCGCGAGCCGTCGTGCTCGTGTGCCGCGACGCCGCCACGGGAGCCCGGCGCTTCGGGGCCCGGTCGGGCGAGACCGGGGTCGTGCACACCCGCACGGGTCGGTCGTTCCTCGACGGCCCGCTCACCGAGTCCCTCCTCGCGCGGGTGCGGACGGCCGTGGGGGAGGCCGGGCTCTGGGACGAGCTCGGGACCGACTGGCTCCTGCTCGACGCCGAGCTCCTGCCGTGGTCGCTCAAGGCCGAGGCGCTGCTGCGCGAGCAGTACGCCTCCGTCGGCGCGGCGGCACGCGCCGCGCTGCCGGCTGCCGTCGACGTGCTCGAGCGGGCTGCCGGCCGCGGTCTCGACGTCGCGGCCCTGCTCGGTCGCACCACGGCACGACGGGCCAACGCCGAGGCGTTCACGGCGGCATACCGCCGGTACTGCTGGGACGTCGACGGTCTGGACGGCGTGCAGCTCGCGCCCTTCCAGCTGCTCGCGGGCGAGGGCAGCACGTGGCACGAGCGCGGGCACCGGTGGCACCTCGACCGCATCGACCGCCTCGTCGACGCCGACCCGACGACATTCCGCACGACGCGCCGTCTCATCGTCGACACCGCCGACCCGTCGTCGGTCGCGGCCGGGGTGCGGTGGTGGGAGGACCTCACCGCCTCGGGTGGCGAGGGCATGGTCGTCAAGCCGGCCGCCGGCCTGCTGCGCACCCGCGCGGGTCTCGTGCAGCCGGGCCTCAAGGTGCGCGGCCGGGAGTACCTCCGCATCATCTACGGACCCGACTACACGGTGCCGCACCACCTCGAACGGCTCCGGGAGCGCAACCTCGGGCACAAGCGGTCCCTCGCCCTGCGCGAGTACGCGCTCGGGCTCGAGTCCCTGGAGCGACTGGCCCGGGGCGAGCCGCTGTGGCGCGTCCACGAACCCGTCTTCGCCGTGCTCGCCCTCGAGTCGGAACCGGTCGACCCCCGACTCTGACGCATTCCCCTGCCACGCCGGGCACACGTCTGGGACATCCGCTGTCTCGGGGTCCGGCACGCAGGAGGTGCGTCATGACAGCGAGCACGCGTCAGACAGCCGTGCGTCGGCCGTCCCACCTCACTCGGGACAGCGGCCGCCCCGGGGTGCGCGCCCGGCTCTCCGCCGCGGCTGCGATGCTCGTGCTCATGCTCGGATCCGTGGTGCTGTCGGCGCAGTCGTCGGCCGCAGCCACGAGCTCGGGCCGCGCGATGTGGGTGTGGTCGTGGGCCGACGCGGGGTCCGTGGTCCAGCTCGCCCAGTCCCGTGGCGTCGGGACGCTCTTCGTGGGCGTGCCGCCCGACCTCGCGACGAGCCCGCCTCACCCTGCTCGACCGGCTCGTGGCCGCCAGTGGTGGCCGCCCCGTCGAGGCGGACATCCCCTTCTGGTTCGGCCAGGTCAAGGCCGGCAAGAAGTCGACCCTCGACACGGAGACGATGGGGCGCGTCTGGGCGGTGACGATCATGGCCTACCGCAACACGGCCGCCGGCCCGGACGGCACCCTCGCCATCGCCGCCGCCGAGCTCAGGACCGCAGCGGCGCTCGGCAGGCCCGTCCGGATCGGCCAGGAGACGAACGACCTCGGGACCGACCCCACCGAGGTCAAGCAGACCTTCTACGGCCAGACCCAGACACGGATGAACGACCAGCTCGCCCAGGTCGACTCGGGCGCCGCGGCCTACGCGACGTACGCCGGCGTGCGGTCCACGACGCGACGGGGTATGCCGCGATGGCGCCGTGACGGCGGACTGCGCTGTGAGGGTGCGGTGACCAGGGACCGGACGCGGCGGCATACGCGAGCGGTCCACGTCGTTGTCCCGGTGACGTCGCCCGTCGGGCGGCCCGGGCAGCAGGAGGCACCATGAAGGCCATCGTCATCGACCGGTTCGGCGGACCCGAGGAGCTGCACGAGGCACAGCGGCCCGACCCGCAGCCGGCCCCCGGGCAGGTCCGGGTCCGGGTCGAGGCCGTCGGGGTCAACCCCGCCGACGGCAAGGCGCGCAGCGGCCTCATGGCCTCGCCGGACACGACGTTCCCGCTCGTGCCCGGTCTCGAGGCGGCCGGTGTCGTCGACGCGCTGGGGGACGGCGTCACCGACGTCGCCGTGGGCGACCGGGTCGTCGGCTTCGCGGAGGGCGGTGCCTACGCCGAGCTCGCCGTGCTGAGCACGTATGCCGTCATGCCCGACGCGCTCGACGCCACCGTCGCGGTGTCGCTGCCCGTCGCGGGCGAGACGTCCCGACGCGTCCTGCGCCTCCTGGGCGTGCAGCCCGGCGAGACACTCCTCGTGCACGGGGCCAGCGGGGTGGTCGGCGAGGTCGCGACCCAGCTCGCCGTCGCGGGCGGTGCCACCGTCATCGGCACGGCCTCGGCCGCCAACCAGGAGCGTGTCGCGGCCCTCGGCGCCACGCCGACGACGTATGGCGACGGCTGGCTCGACCGCGTGCGCGCCCTGGCGCCGAACGGGGTGGACGCCGTGCTCGACGCGAGCGGCGCCGGAGTGCTCGACCAGTCGGTCGAGCTGCTCGGCAGCCCCGACCGGCTCGTCACGATCGCCGACCCGGCCGCCTTCACCACGGGCATCACCTTCAGCGGCACGTCGCAGCGTTTGGCGCAGGAGCTCGCCGACCTCGTGGCCCAGCGGGCGTCCGGCGCCGTCACGACGACCATCTCGCGCGTGCTGCCGCTCGCCGAGGCGGCCGCGGCGCAGGCGCTCAGCGACAGCGGCCGCGCCGGCGGCAAGCTCGTGCTCGTCCCCTGACCTCGGGCACCCTGCGCCTCAGCGCGAGAGGCTGCGGACGGGCAGCTCGAACCACCTGAGGTGGTCGAAGTCGACGTTGACGTGCGCCTCGTCGCACCGCTCCGGCGTCGCAGCGGCGAGGACGGCACGCGCGTCGTCGAGGTGTCCGGCGAGTGCGTCCTCCCCAGCCCGCTCGAGCTGCGCCGGGTAGGTCAGGTGGCCCTGCTCGAAGCTCACCTGGTGCAGCCGTAGCGGGGGCTCGACAGGCCCGTCCTGGTGGCGCCAGAGCCCTGTCGCGGGCTCGAAGTCGTAGTCGCCGAGCAGTCGCCAGCCGTCGCGGGCCACAAGGCGGACGGCCTCGATGACGTAGTCGGCGACGACGTCGGAGATGAAGTAGTTGAAGTTGACCCGGACCCAGCCGGGCTTGATGCCCTCGCAGCCGCGCCCGATCTCGCGCTCGAACTCGTGCGAGCGCTCGAGGTCGATGCCCAGGAGGTAGTGGCCGTAGGGCCCCGCGCACGAGCAGCCGCCGCGGGCCTGGATACCGAAGAGGTCGTTGAGCACGGCGACGACGAAGTTGTGGTGGAGGTAGCGCTCGCCCTGCGCGTGGACGACGAAGGAGACGATCGACAGGCGCTCGGCCTGGAGGTTGCCGAGGATCTCGATGGCGGGCTCGTCGCGCCAGGCCGTGACCGCGCGCTGGAGGAAGTGGTCCTCGCGGGCGCGGATGGTCTCCACGCCGACGGCCTCCTTGAGCTTGAAGACGAGCCCGGCGCGGATGGCCTCGATGATGGCGGGCGTGCCGCCCTCCTCCCGGTGCGCGGGGTCGGGGAGGTAGTCGTGGGCGTCGGGGTTGACGTAGGCGACGGTCCCGCCGCCGGGCACGTCCGGCACCCGGTTGGTCATGAGTTCGCGGCGCACGACGAGGACGCCGGGCGTGCTCGGGCCACCGATGAACTTGTGCGGGCTGAGGAAGATGGCGTCCTTGTATGCCGTCGGGTCGGCGACGCCCCGGCCGCCCCGGCCGTACATCTCGATGTCGACGTACGGCGCGGCCGCGGCGTAGTCCCAGAACGCGAGCGCGCCGTGCGCGTGGAGCAGGGAGGAGATCGCGTCGGTGTCGGTGACGATGCCGGTGACGTTGCTCGCGGCCGAGAACGAGCCGATGAGCAGGGGCCGGTCGGCGTGCTCGACGAGACGCTCGCGGAGCACCTCGATGTCGACGTGCCCGTCGAGGTCCTGCGGGATGACGACGACGTCGGCGACGCACTCGCGCCACATCACCTCGTTGGAGTGGTGCTCGTAGGGCCCGATGAAGATGACGGGCCGCTGATCGGCGGGCACGAGATCGCTGGCGTGCCAACGGTCCTCGAAGTTCGACGGGATGCGCAGGCCGAGGATGCCGACGAGCTTGTCGATGGCCCCGGTGCAGCCCGAGCCGGCGAAGACGACGACCGTCTCGTCGTCACCACCCACGGCGTCGCGGATGGTGCGCCGGGCGTCCTCGCGCAGCCGCGTCGTCTGCAGCCCGGTGCCAGAGCTCTCGGTGTGGGTGTTGGCGTAGCGGGGGAGCACCTCGTCGCGGATGAAGTCCTCGATGAAGGTCAGGCCGCGGCCCGACGCGGTGTAGTCCGCGTAGGTGACGCGGCGTGGGCCGTAGGGGCCGTGCATCACCTGGTCGTCGCCGATGACGCTCGCGCGGATCGTGGTCAGCAGGTCGTTCTCCGGGACTCCAGCCATGACCCAAGCATACCGCATGGTGATGCTAGCCAAGAAGAGCATAACTATTAGTTACATGAGATGCAGAGCGCGTCGAGGGTGCGGTTATGTGAGCGGCACGACGCACACGACCGTCCCGGTGCCGCCCTGCGACACGGCACTCGTGAACGCGCGCGTCGAGCCGTGATCGGCGCAGATGCGGCGGACCGAGGAGTCGTCGGTGAACGCTTCTCGCTGCACGAAGACGACCCTGCCCAGAGCGGACGGGTCCGAGCAGTCGACGGCCCGCACGTCTCGGGCCGGGTCCGCAGTGACGCACTGGCCCGTCGAGATGTCCTGGGCGGCATCGTCGGAGGTCACGGCGCGGAAGACCAGAAAGGCCAGGACCGCAAGCAGTAACGGGCCGAAGCGCCGGAGGCTCGAGGCGTGTGCAGGCTTCGGCATGGAGCCGTCCTGTGGCGAGTCGGTCAACGTGAGGACTCCAGTCGTGGCGGGGTGGTGGCGGGAGGTGGCCCCCGCATTCTGCACGTACTCGACGCCCAGGTGTTGCGTTCACGACTCGTCACCTCCCGCGCTCCGTCGCATAGGGTCGATCCGTGACAGCGATCTCCTATCCGCTCGCGGAGCACACGCTCGCCAACGGCCTGCGCGTCATCGTCAGCGAGGACCACACGGTGCCCAACGTCGCGGTGAACCTGTGGGTCGGCGTCGGCTCCCGCCACGAGACCCCCGGACGCACCGGCTTCGCTCACCTCTTCGAGCACCTGATGTTCCAGGGCAGCCGCGACGTCGCGTCGGGCGAGCACTTCTCGGCCCTCATGGACGAGGGTGCCCGGCTCAACGCCACGACGTGGTTCGACCGCACGAACTACTTCGAGACGGTGCCGACCGGTGCACTCGAGCTCGCGCTGTGGCTCGAGGCCGACCGGCACGGCCACCTCCTCGACGCCGTGACGCAGGAGAACCTCGACAACCAGCGCGACGTCGTCAAGGAGGAGAAGCGCCAGCGCTACGACAACGTGCCCTACGGCTCGGCGCTCATCGACATCTACGCGACCGCGTTCCCCGAGGACCACCCCTACCACCACCCGACGATCGGGTCGATGGAAGACCTCGACGCCGCGACGCTCGAGGACGTCCACGCCTTCTTCCGCGCGCACTACGGGCCGAACAACACCGTCCTCACCCTCGTCGGCGACGTGACCCCGGAGGAGGGCTTCGCCGCTGCCGAGACGTACTTCGGCGGCCTCCCGGCCATCGAGCTGCACCCGCGGGAGCGGCACGCGCAGCTGCCACCGCTCTCCGAGCCGGTCCGGCTCGACCGCGTCGGTGACGTCCCCAACGACCGGATCTACGTCTCCTTCCGGCTCCCCGTCGACACGACCCCCGACTACCTCGCCTGCCAGGTCGCCGTCGACGTGCTCGGCGGACTGGCGAGCTCTCGGCTCGTGCGCCGTCTCGTCCGCACCGACGAGACCGCCGTGGCCGTGGGCGGCTGGACGATGGGACTCGTCGACGGCGTCGGCCTCGGCACCATCACCGTGGACGTGTCCGCAGGCGCCGACGTCGAGAAGGTCGAGGCCGCGGTGTGCGAGGAGATCGGCCGCTTCATCGACGAGGGGCCGGATGCCGCCGAGCTCGAGTCGGTCATCGCCGACACCGAACGCTCGTGGCTGAGCGCGCTCGCGAGCATCGAGGAGCGCGCCGACCACATCAGCCACCACGCGCTGCTCACGGGCGACCCGGCATACGTCAACACCTTCGTCGAGCGCATCCGCGCGGTGACCGCAGAGCAGGCCCGCGCCGCCGCGGCGGCGTGGCTCGACCCCGCGTCGCGGGCGGTCGTGCGCTACCTCGCCGAGACGAGCAAGGACGCTGACCAGTCCGACGACACCGACCGCACCGACAAGGACTCGGAGGAGGCCGCATGACCGCCGTCGCCCGCCCCGTCGTCGCACCGCCCGAGCCGTGGGACTTTCCCGAGGGCAGCGCCCACGACCTGCCCAACGGCCTGCGCCTGCTCACCTACGACGTCCCCGGCCAGTACGTCGTCTCGGTGCGCCTCGGCCTGCCCGTGTCGCTCCGGGACGAGCCGCGCGAGCGCGAGGGGGTGGCCTCGATCATGTCCCGCACCCTCGACGAGGGCACCGACGAGCACACGGCTGAGGAGTTCGCCCGGCTGCTCGAGCGCAAGGGTGTCAGCTTCGGCGCGGGGATGGCGGACGCCGGTCTCTCCCTCGACCTCGACGTCGTCAAGGGCAACCTCGAGCCCGCGCTCGACCTGCTCCGGCAGATCCTCACCGAGCCGGCCTTCCCGCAGACCGAGGTCGCCCGCCAGGTGCGCACCCGTCTCGCCGAGATCGAGCAGGAGCGCTCGGTCGCCGCGCACCGCGCCGGGCTCGAGTTCGTCCGCACGTTCTACGCCTCCGACGACCGCTCGTCCCGGCCCACGGGCGGCACGCGCGAGACCGTCTCGTCGATCACGCGAGACGACGTCGTGGACTTCCACGCGGAGCACGTCGTCGCCGCCGGCGGCACGGTGGTCGTCGCCGGGGACCTCGACGGGCTCGACGTGCCGGCCCTCGTCGAGGCCGCCCTCGGTGGGTGGGCCCACGGTCCGCGGGACCGGGAGCGCTACCTCCAGCACGCCGCCGTCCTCGCGCCCGACCGCGGTCGCATCGTCCTCGTGTCCCGCCCGGGCTCGGTGCAGACCGAGTTCGTCATCGGGGCGCCAGGACCCGACCGCTCCGTCGAGGGTGGGTGGGCGCCCTACCCGGTGCTCGGCTTCGTCCTGGGAGGCTCTCCGAACGCTCGCATCGACGCCGTCCTGCGCGAGGAGAAGGGCTACACCTACGGCATCCGGTCGAGCTTCCGCCCGCGGCGTCGCGGCGGTGTGTTCCTCACGTCCGGCTCCGTGCGCGCCGACTCGACCGCGGAATCTCTGAGGCTCCTCGTCGAGATCCTCGAGAGCGGCCGGGACGGGTTCAGCGACAAGGAGATCCGCTCCGGTGTCGACTTCATCTCCAAGACCGCGCCGGGTCGCTACGCCACCGCTGACTCCATCGCCGACGAGGCGGTGGGCATGGCTCTCGACGGTCGCACCACGGCGTTCACGACCGACAACCTCCGCGACCTCGCAACCGTCGACCGCAGCCGGGTCGAGGCGGCCTACGCCCGCTTCGCCGGAGGAGCCGGCATCGGCAGCGGCGAACCCGGAGCCGGGTGGACGATCGTCGTCGTCGGCGACGCCGCGGCCCACCTGCCAAGCATCGAGGCCCTCGGCCTCGGCGACGTCACCGTCGTCACCGACGCCTGACCCCGGAACGACCTCGCGGTCGAGGTGATGCCGACACCCGGGTGCGTCTCGGCATCACCTCGAACCAGGGGACTGTGTGTCGGTCGGCTGGAGCGGGCGCTCCATGACGTAGTCGTCCTCGTACACACCTCCGACGAGGAAGCGCTTGGTGCCGACTCGGTCGAAGCCGCTCTTGCCGTAGAAGCGCTGGGCGCGCTCGTTCTGCTGGTTGACGCCCAGCCACACGCCGGCGGCGCCGGAGTCGCTTGCCCAGTCCAGGGCCCGGCTCATGAGCAGCGCGGCAGCGCCCGTGCCATGAGCCTGCGGCAGGACGTAGATCTTGGACAGCTCGACGGTCGGGCGGAGCCGGATCGCGGCGCTGACGTCCTCGTCCCGTGGGTCGCCGGCAACGAGCATCGCGTACCCCAGTGCGGTCCCGTCGCGCTCGGCCAGGAGGACGTGGCGGTGGGCGTCGGTGACGTAGTCGGTGAAGCGGGCGGGGGAGAGGACCTCCTCGACGAACGCCTCGACACGGTCACGCGTCATCGACGGCGGACACGCGAGCACGAACGTCGCTGCGGCGACCTCGGCCAGCGCTGGCACGTCAGCCTCGCGGGCAGGGCGGACCGATGCGACGGGGACCGCCGGGGCGGGTACCGCGGAGTCGGAGGAGTCGGCGGGGTCGGGGGAGTCGGTGCTCATGCCGAAAGGCTATGCCGCCCAGTGCATCCCGCCCAGTGCATCCCGCCCAGCGCGGCCTCAGGCAGGCGAGGTGCCGATGCGCGAGAGCACCTCGTCGTGCAGCAGGCCGTTGGTCGCGAGCGCGTTGCCGCTCCAGCAGCCGTCCTTGCCGTCGAGTCCGGTGAACCGCCCACCGGCCTCCTGCACGATCGCGACGAGCGCGGCCATGTCGTGGACGGCGAGCTCGGGCTCGGCCGCGATGTCGGCGGCCCCCTCGGCCACGAGCATGTAGGACCAGAAGTCGCCGTAGGCACGGGTCCGCCAGCAGTCGTCCATGAGGTCGAGGAAGTCGTCACGCCGCCCGCGCACCCGCCAGCCGGCGAGCGACGAGTACGACAGCGACGCGTCGCCGAGCCGTCCGACCTGGGACACCGAGATGCGCTTGGCCGACGACAGGGAGCGGCCGCTCCAGGCGCCTGAGCCGGTCGCGGCCCACCAGCGACGCTGCAGGGCCGGCGCGGCGACGAGGCCCAGCACCGGGACGTTGTCGACGACGAGGCCGATGAGCGTGGCCCACACGGGCACGCCGCGGACGAAGTTCTTCGTGCCGTCGATGGGGTCGATGATCCACCGCCGCGGACCGTGCCCGGTCGTGTCGAACTCCTCGCCCTCGACGGCGTCACGCGGGCGGGTGCGCTTGAGCTGCAGCCGGACGAGCTCCTCGGCGGCCCGGTCGGCGTCGGTGACGGGCGTGAGGTCCGGCTTGCTCTCGACGACGAGGTCGGCGGCACGGAAGCGTGCCATCGTCACCCTCTCGACGGCATCCGCGAGGACATGGGCCAGACGAAGGTCGTCGTCGTAGGAGGTCACCGGCTCAACCTAGCGGCATCGGTCCGAGCAGTGGCGCTGAGCCCGGCGACGAAGGTCGCTGCGGCTCAGTGCTCCTCGGTCGTGCTCCGGCTGCTGAGCAGGCGACGCAGCGACTCGAGACGTGACGCGCCGGCCGGTCCGGCGTGACCGTCGGCCACCCAGGCGTCGAGCGCGCACTCCTCCTCGTCGTGCGTGCAGCCGCGGGGGCAGTTGTCGGTGCCCTCGGCGAGGTCGGGGAAGTGGTCGATGATGTGGTCGACGTCGATGTGGGCGAGTCCGAACGACCGGATGCCCGGCGTGTCGATGACCCAGCCGTCGTCGGAGCCGTCGGCACCGTGCAGCCGCAGTGCCACGGCGTTCGTCGATGTGTGGCGCCCGCGGCCGGTCGTGTCGTTGACGACGCCGGTGGCGCGCAGGGCGCCGGGGACGAGGCCGTTGACGAGAGTGCTCTTGCCGACGCCGGAGTGCCCGACGAGAACGGAGACCTTGCCGGAGAGCCTGGCGCGGAGGTCCTCGAGGCCGGAGAAGTCGCCGTCCTTCCACGACGTCACGACGTGCTCGACCTCGAGCGGCGTGTAGTGCGCGAGGAAGTCGCTCGGGTCGACGAGATCGGCCTTCGTCAGCGCGAGCAGCGGCTCGAGGTCCGCGTCGTAGGCCGCGACGAGGCAGCGGTCGACCATGCGCGGCCGCGGCTCGGGGTCGGCCAGGGCCGTCACGATGACGAGCTGGTCGGCGTTGGCCACGATGATCCGCTCGTAGGGGTCCGTGTCGTCGGCCGTGCGTCGCAGCACCGACCGACGCTCCTCGATGCGCACGATGCGGGCGAGCGCGTCCGGACCGCCAGCCAGGTCGCCGACGAGGGCGACGTCGTCACCGACGACGACCCTCGTGCGGCCGATCTCACGGGCCTTCATGGCCGTGACGACGCGCTCGGGCTCCTTCTTGCCGAGCGAACCCTTGGGGATGAGGCACGTGTAGCGGCCACGGTCGACGCCGATGACCATGGCGACGACGGCGTCCGCGTGGGCGGGCCGCTCCTTCGTGCGGGGCCGGGACCCCTTGCGACTGGGGCGGACCCGGATGTCTCCCTCGTCGAGGTCCCGCCAGCTCATCGAGTGAGCACCACCGGGCGTGAGCCGTCGAGCATGCCCTGCCACAGCCCGACGAAGTCGGGCAGCGTCTTGCGCGTCGTGTCGATGTCCTCGACGTGCACGCCGGGCACGCGCAGTCCGATGATCGCGCCTGCGGTGGCCATGCGATGGTCGTGGTAGGTGCGGAACCGGCCACCGTGCAAGGGTGCCGGCGAGATGCGCAGCCCGTCGTCGGTCTCGGTGACGTGCGACCCGACCCGACCGAGCTCTGCCGTGAGGGCCGCGAGACGGTCGGTCTCGTGACCGCGGATGTGGGCCACGCCCCGGATCCACGTCGGCGTCGACGCGAGCGCTGCGAGAGCAGCCACCGTCGGGGTCAGCTCGGCCGCGTCGTGCAGGTCGATGTCGATGCCGACGAGCTCACCGCTGCCGACGACCGTGAGTCCCGAGCGGTCGAGGCGCACGTCGGCGCCCATGGTGTCGAGGATCTCGCGGAGGAGGTCGCCGGCCTGGGTCGTGTGCTGGGGCCATCCGGGCACCCGCACCGTCCCGCCGACGACGAGGGCCGCCGCGACGAAGGGCCCGGCGTTGGACAGGTCCGGCTCGACCGACACGTCGAGGGCGTTGATCTCGGACGGCTCGACACGCCAGGTGTCGGGCTCGCTGTCGTCGACGATCGCGCCCGCGTCGCGCAGCGTCTCGACCGTCATGAGGATGTGCGGCTCGCTCGGCACCGGCTTGCCGTCGTGGTGCACCGTGACGCCCTCGTCGTAGCGTGCCCCGGCGAGGAGCAGCGCCGAGATGAACTGCGACGAGGCCGACGCGTCCATCGTCACCGACCCGCCCGGCACCCGTCCGCGCCCGTGGACCGTGACCGGCAGGTGCCCGTCGTGGTCGTCGACCTCGACCCCGAGCGCGCGCAGCGCGTCGGTGACCGGCCCCATCGGGCGCACCCGCGCCTGGGGGTCGCCGTCGAGCCGGACCGGCCCGTCGGCGAGCGCCGCCACGGCGGGCAGGAAGCGCATCACGGTGCCCGCCAGGCCGCAGTCGACCGTCACGTCACCGCTCAACGTCTCGGGCGGCGTCACCACCCAGTCGAGCACGCCGCCGACCGCACCGACCCCACCGCTGCCGGACTCACCTTCCGGCGCGACGTCGTCGATGCGTACGCCCAGGGCGCGCAGCGCGTCGGCCATGAGGAGCGTGTCACGCGAGCGCAGTGGCGCCCGCAGCCGTGAACGGTCGCTGGCCAGTGCGGCGAGCACGAGGTAGCGGTTGGTCAGGGACTTGCTACCCGGCAGGACGACCGTGGCATCGAGCGGTCCGGGCGCGAGCGGCGCCGCCCAGTCGGGCTCCTCGGTCAGGGTGGCGCCGTCGGTGGCGCCGTCCGTCACGGACATGGGGTGGGGCGATGGATCAGCGGGACTCAACTCAGCTCACGACGTCCTGGGCTCGATGGGCGAGCAGGCGCGCCTCACGCTTGGCGGCCCGCTGGGCGTGACGGGCCTCGCGGCGCGTCGTCTTCGTGGCGTGCTGGGCGCGCCAGGCCAGGCCCGGCTTGCCCTCGGTGTCGACGGCGGCGAGGAGCAGGCCGCCGAGCAGGCCGACGTTCTTGAGGAAGAGGCTGCGGCTCTGCGCCTTGCGGGTGGGGTCGGTCTCCTCCCAGAAGGCGTGCTCGATCGCCGTCGTCGGCACGACCGAGGCGGCGAGCACCGTCGAGGCGAGCCGCGGCATCCGACCGGAGGCGAGCAGGAGCCCCCCGCCGAGCAGGGCGGCGCCGTTGATCCGGACGAAGAGGTCGGGGTCCTTCGCGGCGACCTCGGCCCCCGGCACCTGGCCCGGCACCTTCTGGAGCAGGTGGGCGGCCTGGTCGGTGCGCGCAGCCGGGTGGCGGAGCGCCTCCACGCCGGCGGCGACGAAGACGGATGCGAGCAGCGGGCGGGCGAGACGACGGACGATCATGCGTTTTCCTCCTCTGGCCGCGACCCGTTCGAACGCGTCGTGACCATCGTGGACCTGTGGACACCTACGGTATCGACATACCCGCGGCGCAGGACGTGCCGCCCACGCTGGCCCTCGCGGTCGTCGCGGTCGTGACGGACGCGTATGCCGTCACGATCCATGTCGCCGGCCACCCGGCATACGCTGTGGCGCATGTGCGGGAGGTATGCCGCGAGCGCGCGGCCCGACGAGCTCATCGAGGCCTTCGACGTCGACGAGGACCACACCGACGAGCCCGCGCGCAGCGTGCTCAAGAACCCCCAGAGCCCGCCGGCCGGCGAGCCCGACTGGAACATGGCCCCGTCCAAGCAGGCGTTGGTCGTCCTGACCCGGAGGCCTCGCGGCACCGGAGGCACCGACGGCGCAGACGAGGAGGCCGTCCCCGCCCGGCAGCTCCGGATGCTCACGTGGGGTCTGGTGCCGGCGTGGTCCAAGGACGTCTCGACGGGTCTGCGCATGACCAACGCGCGCGCGGAGTCGGTGCTCGGCAAGGGTGCCTTCGCCAAGGCCGCCCTCTCGCGCCGCTGCCTCGTGCCGGCCGACGGGTGGTACGAGTGGCAGGTCTCGCCGACCGCGGTCGACGCCAAGGGCAAGCCGCGCAAGCAGCCCTTCTTCATCCACCGCGCCGACGGCGCCCCCGTCGCCTTCGCCGGGCTCTACGAGTTCTGGCGCGACCGCGAGCTGCCCGAGGGCGACCCGGCGGCGTGGTTGACGACCTTCACGATCATCACGACCGCCGCCGACCCCGGCATGGACCGCATCCACGACCGCCAGCCCCTCGTCCTCGAGCCCGCCCAGTGGGAGCACTGGCTCGATCCCGACGAGAAGGACCCGGGCTACGTCCAGGGCGTCCTCGAGTTCGCCGCGCCCGGACGCTTCGAGGCGCACCCGGTCAGCCGTGCGGTGGGTGCGACGCGCAACAACGGTCCCGCCCTCGTCGAGCCCGTCCCCGAGTCCGAGCTCGAAGGTGTCGTAGACCCGATGACCGGTGAGGTGGTCGGCGCGTGAGCGCACCGGCCCGTGAGGCGGTCCGCGAGATCGAGACGCCCGGTGGGCCCGGACGCGCCCACATCCAGCGACCCGCACGCCCACGCGGCACCGTCGTCCTCGGCCACGGCGCCGGGGGAGGGCTCGGAGCGATCGACCTCGCGATCGCCCGCGAGGTGCTCGTCGGCGCGGGCTGGGCGGTCGTGCTCGTCGAGCAGCCGTGGCTCGTGGCCGGTCGCAAGGTGGCCGGTCGCCCGCCCACGCTCGACGTCGCCTGGGTGCCGATCGTCGAGGCGCTCATGACCGGCAGGGGCCGCCTGCCGCGCCCCCTCGTCGTCGGCGGCCGCAGTGCGGGCGCGCGCGTGGCGTGCCGCACGGCCGGACCGCTCGAGGCCGATGCCGGCCTCCTGCTCAGCTTCCCCCTCCACCTGCCGGGTCAGCCGGAGAAGCTGCGCGCCCACGAGCTCGCGCTCGCGCCAGAGCCGTCATGGGTGGTTCAGGGCACCAAGGACACGTTCGGCACGCCCGACGAGGTGCGCGCGCACCTGCCGGTGGGCACGACGCTCGTCGAGGTACCCGGCGCGCACAGCTTCCCGAAGGGCTCGCGCAGCGCCCTCACCGAGGCTCTCGGCACGATCGCGGGAATGCTGCCCGGCTAGGTGTCGTTGCACGGAGCATGGTCACCTGCCCCACCCGTGAGCCCGAGAGCATCGCGACCGTGCCGACCGAGCACGGTCTGCTGACGCAGCCCACCGGTCTAGGCTGGGAGGCGATGGCAAAGGACAAGAAGACCGATCCGAGCGCCGCCCTGCGGCTGACGGACCCGAGCACCGACACGAGCGCGACGACCCGGGGGGCGACGCCTGCACCGTCCGACCCCGACGACCTCGCGCGCGCCGATGCGACCGTCGACGTCGCGAGCGAGAGCGAGCACGAACGTCGAGCGCGCTTCGAGCGCGAGGCGATGCCCCTGCTCGACCAGCTCTACAGCGCTGCTCTGCGCACGACGCGCAACCCGAGCGACGCCGAGGACCTCGTGCAGGAGACGTTCGCCAAGGCATACGCCGCGTTCCACCAGTACAAGCCGGGCACCAACCTCAAGGCGTGGATGTACCGCATCCTCACCAACACCTACATCAACAGCTACCGCAAGAAGCAGCGCCAGCCCCTCGAGTCCGACTCGGCCGAGATCGAGGACTACCAGCTGGCGCGGGCCGAGTCGCACACGTCGGTCGGGCTCCGGTCCGCCGAGGCCGAGGCGCTCGACCACCTCCCCGACAGCGACGTCAAGCGCGCCCTGCAGGCGATCCCCGAGGAGTTCCGCCTCGCGGTCTACTTCGCCGACGTCGAGGGCTACGCCTACAAGGAGATCGCCGAGATCATGGACACGCCCATCGGCACCGTCATGAGCCGCCTGCACCGCGGCCGCCGTCAGCTGCGCGAGCTCCTCTCGGAGTATGCCGCCGACCGCGGTTTCGCGGCGGCCGGCACCTCCGAGGGTGCGGCGATGAGTGCGGGGATCGCTGCTGGCACGGAAGGAAGCCGGTCATGAACGACCACACGACGGGTGGACAGGGTGCGTCGGACAGCGCGATGACGCGCACCGACTGCTCCGAGGCGTTGCTGAGGGTCTACGAGTACCTCGACGGCGAGCTGGGCCCCGACGAGTGCGCCAAGATCCAGGCGCACCTCGACGAGTGCGGGCCGTGCCTCAAGGAGTACGACCTCGACACGACCCTCAAGTCCCTCATCAAGCGTTCGTGCGAGTGCGAGCAGGCGCCGGAGGCGCTGCGCCTGACCATCATGTCGCGCATCTCGATGACCATGATCCAGGTCGACCGCGGCTGAACAGCGGCCCACGACGTCAACGTCGGGTCCCACGGACACGACGAAGGCCCGCCCCGAGCTGCTCGGGTGCGGGCCTCTGACGTCTGCGGCTCAGGCGTTGGGCTTGCGGCCGTGGTTGGCGGCGTTGCCCTTGCGGGAGCGGCGCTTGCGGGCGCGCTTGCTCATCGTCGGCTCCTAATGGGTCGTACAGTGGTCTCGGGCCCCGGTGCGGGACACGAAGACCCGATTCTTCCACATCCTGCGCGAGTGGCCAATTTGGTCGCAGGTTTGCCCTGCAAACCTTAAAATCTTCGTATAGATCCGGCATGGGTACGCCGGATCTGCTTCCGTGCGCCCGCGCGCGCAAGGCATCCTGTGCATTGAGGGAAACCTCTGTTGTTCTGTGCTGCCGCAGCAACGCCCCTCCATGGCGCACGCATCCGGAACATCCATCTATGAAGGAGCCCCCACATGTTCGCTGCCCTCCTGTCGGCACTCGCGTCCAACGACCTCGCCACCCGCGCCATCATCTCCCTCGCTGGCGTCTGGGGCTGGACGGGCGGCTGAGCACTCTGCCTTGCCGGACGGCGTCGGGACCCTCGCTAGGTCCCGACGCCGTGGCACTACCGTGGCTTCCGTGACGACAACGGCCATGGCGAGCGCCCAGTCGCGCTGGCTCCCGTACTATCTGGCGCTCGTCGTCACGACCTCGCTTACCGTCGGTGTCTCCTCCTGGTTCCTGTTGCCTCGGCCGTCCTTCGGCCCGCTCGTCCTCCTCTGCATCATGGGCCTGGTCAGCTATCAGATCCGCGAGCCGGAGCTGGGTCTGCGCATCAGCTTCTCCTTCCTCTCGATCATCCTCGTGGCCTCGGCCGCGATCGTCGGGATGTTCGGTGCCTGGCTGGTCGGAGCCCTGTCCATGCTCGTTGACAGGGAGCAGCCACGTCGGAGCGTCACGATGTTCAACGCGGCGATGTGCAGTCTCCTCGGCGCGAGCAGTGCTCTCACGTACGCGCTCCTCGGCGGCGTCGAGGGAGACGCGATGGTCGGCATGGGACCGGTCAGGCTTGCCTCCGATGTCGGCTGGCCCCTGCTGGCCGCTGACATCGCCGCCTGCCTGGTCAACGCGGCACTCCTGTCCGGTGTCATCAGCCTCGACAAGCGCGTGCCCTTCTGGGTGCAGATGCGGCAGGTGCTGACCGGTTCGGGTGTCGCCTACGTCGGCTACGGCGTCATCGGTCTGCTCTTCGTCATCCTGTGGTTCCCTGCAGGACTCGGCGCCTTCAGTGCATTGCTCGTCCTCGCGCCGCTGCTCGCGGCCCGGTGGGCCTTCATCCAGTTCGGCGAGGAGCTGCGCTCTCACGAGCGGACCGTCGACACCCTCGTCACGGCGCTCGGCACCAAGGAACCCGCCGCCGTCGGACGGAGTCGTCGGGCTGCTGCA
The DNA here is from genome assembly GCF_001429655.1 of Terrabacter sp. Soil811. Classification (NCBI taxonomy): domain Bacteria; kingdom Bacillati; phylum Actinomycetota; class Actinomycetes; order Micrococcales; family Intrasporangiaceae; genus Terrabacter; species Terrabacter sp. Soil811. Next base: position 415,964 of record NZ_LMSX01000001.1, on the reverse strand, counting down.
CTTGCGGAGTGGGTCGCCGAGGGGCTGGGCCTGCCGCCCGGCCAGATCGGCACGGTCCGCTACGCCGCGACGCTCCACGAGATCGGACACCTGGGAGTGGCCACCCGCCTGCTCCGCCGGGCACCGTCCTCGCTCAGTCCTGCCGAGCGGCGCGTCATCGACGGCCACAGCGTCGTGGGTGCCCGGATGATCGAAGGGATCGACTTCCTCGAGGACGCCCGATCGGGCATCCGCCACCAGCACGAGCGTTTCGACGGGAGCGGGCGACCTGACGGCCGGGCCGGGCAGGACATCCCCATCGCGGCGCGAATCGTGGCCGTGACGTCGGCCATCGACGAAGTCGTGCACGCGTCCGACGCCGGCGCCGGCGCCGGCGCTGGCGTCACCGTCGCTGACGTGGCGCGCGCTCTGAGCGCCGACCCGGGTCGGTTCGACCCCGACGTCGTGGCGGCGGCGATCGCCGCCCTGGACCGGCACGGGCTGCCGACGTCCGCACCCGCGGAGGCGGCGACGTGAACGGTGCTCTCCGTCGCGAGCCGGTCGCCGGATTCTTCGGCGTCCTCGGCCTCGTCGCGTCTGTGGCGGTCGCGATCCGAAGCGGGGACGTCCCCTCGGCGCAAGACCTCACGACCATCTGGTTCGTCGCCGTGTTCGCCGTGGCGATCGTGGTCGGTGAGTGGTTCCACGTATCCGCACCCGGATTCCGCGAGGCAGCCCCCATTTCCATGGGCGCTGCCTTCGGACTGGCACTGACCACGGAGCTGCCCGGGAGGGTGCAGCTGCCTTATGGCGCCCCACTGGTGCTGGCGGTCACAGCCGCGTCCATGGCGCTCGGCACCACCGTGCGCGTCGTCGCCGGGCGCGACACGAGCCTCGTCGACGCGGCCGGGCGCTTCGTGGCGATCCTCGCGGTGACGCTTGTCTACCGCGTCGCCGTCCTGGGCCAGAGTCCCGGCGCCACGCTGCGCGAGGGCTCGTACGCCCCGTGGCAGCAGGCACTCCTGCTGCTCGGGATCTGTCTGCTGGCCCTGGTGACCGATGCCCTCTTCACCTCGCTTCTGCAAGGGCTTGCGGTCGGCGCCAACGTGCGCCGGATCTTCGTCGAGGAGTTCCGATCCTCGTTCGCGCTGTCGATCGCCGTCGCGGTCACCGGCGTCCTCATCGCGCTCGCCGCCCCGCCCCTCGGCATCGTGGCCCTGCCGCTCTTCCTCATCCCGCTCGTCCTGACGCTCTTCGCGTTCCGGCGCTACGTCAGCATCCGCGCCACCTACCTCCAGAGCATCCGGACGCTCTCGCGCCTCACCGACGCCGCGGGCTACACCCCGTCCGGGCACTCCGAGCGCGTGGCGGCCCTGTCGGTCCAGGTGGGCCGCGAGCTGGGCCTGTCGGAGCGCGAGCTGCTCGACCTCGAGTACGCCGCGCTGCTCCACGACATCGGACAGGTGGCCCTCGTCGAGCCGATCCCCGGTGGCGCCACCGTCCTCGCGGCGCCGGCCGACCAGCGGCGCATCGAGGCCGACACCGTCGCCATCGTCCGAGAGACCGGCGTCTTCGAGGGGGTCGCGCGGATCCTCGAGCACCAGACGACGCCCTACCGCCAGGTGCGCGAGCTCGGCGAGGAGATCCCCCTGACGAGCCGCATCGTCAAGGTCGTCAACGCCTACGAGGACCTCACGGCGGGGGCCCGCAGCGCTCGGGCGCGTGAGGCGGCCGTCGAACGCATCTACCTCGGACTCGGCTACGAGTACGACCCGCGCGTCGTCGACGCCCTCCTCAAGTCCCTCGGCTCCTCGGCCCACGCCTGAGACAGGGGTCACACCGCGCCGGAGGCCCTTGGGTCGGTCCGTGTCGCCGTGCCATGATGGCGACTTCGGGCAACCCCCGTCGCGAGAACGAAACCTGCAGGCCAGACCCCCGGCACTGTCCACCAGTGAGGGCGCCTGCCCTCTTCGTCTCCATGCGAACGAGGTGTTCCAGCATGAGTGCGTTGCCCACCAGCCAGCTCTTCGACCCCAGCGACCCGGTCTTCCGGGCCCACGTGGGCGGGAAGCTCGGGGTACACGCCACGTCGGAGCTGCGCGATGCTGCCGACCTCTCCCTCCTCTACACGCCGGGGGTCGCCCAGGTCTCCCTCGCCATCGCGGCCGACCCGACGCTGGCCGCCGTCTACACGAGCCGACGCAACACTGTCGCCGTCGTCAGTGACGGCACCGCAGTCCTCGGGCTCGGCGACGTCGGACCGCTGGCCGCCATGCCCGTGATGGAGGGCAAGGCGGTGCTCTTCAAGCACTTCGCCGACGTCGACGCCGTCCCCGTCTGCATGGAGACCGGCAGCGTCGACGAGATCGTCGACGCGGTGGCGCGGATCGCACCGACGTACGGCGGCATCAACCTCGAGGACATCTCGGCGCCGCGGTGCTTCGAGATCGAGTGCCGGCTCCAGGACCGTCTCGACATCCCGGTCTTCCACGACGACCAGCACGGCACGGCGATCGTGGCCCTGGCCGCCCTGCTCAACGCGGTCAGGGTCGTCGACAAGGACCTCGCCGACCTCACGGTCGTCGTCTCCGGCGCCGGCGCCGCCGGTGTCGCCGTGAGCCGGATCCTCGTGTCGGCCGGCGTGGGCGACGTGGTCGTCGTCGACTCCCGGGGCGTGCTCGGTCCCGACCGTGACGACCTGGCCGCCCACAAGCGCGAGCTCCGGGAGGTGACCAACCGGTACGGGGTGACCGGCGCCATCGGCGACGCGCTCTCCGGGGCCGACGTCCTCATCGGCGTCTCCGGGGGCACGGTCGCCGAGCGCGACCTCCTGCGGATGGCACCGCGCGCGATCATCTTCGCGCTCGCCAACCCCGACCCCGAGGTGCACCCGGCCGTCGCCGCCCGCTTCGCCGAGGTGGTCGCGACCGGCCGCTCCGACTTCCCGAACCAGATCAACAACGTCCTCGCCTTCCCCGGCATCTTCCGCGGCGCACTCGACTCCGGGGCTCGCCGGATCACCGAGGAGATGAAGCTCGCGGCAGCGCATGCCATCGCCGGGCTCGTCGACGCGCCGACGGCCGACCGGATCGTGCCGAGCGTGTTCGACGAGCGCGTGGCGCCGGCCGTGGCCGAGGCCGTCTCGGGCCGGGTCCTCGGGGGAGTGCGTTAGCCGGCCGACCGTGACGACGCTCCCGGTCCGTCCGGGCCGGGAGCGTCGTCGTCGGCCGGGTCGGTGAGTCCTCTGGCCGCGAGGGCCTCACCCGTCGAGCGTGCGAAGGCGACGACGTGCACGACCGTCGGCACGACGACGGCCCGTGGGTTGCGGTCGAGACCTCGGGCGCGGGCCGACTCGCGCACGCTGGAGAACGACCCCGCCACCCAGGGCACCGAGCGCACGACGACGCCGAGGGTGAGTGCCACGACCTCGGGGTCGACGACGCGGCGCAGCGGGCGGGCCGCCCGCACCACGCCGTCGAGCAGGTCGGTGACCGGCGTCGTCGCCGTGAGGATGCCCGCCGCGACGAACGCGTTGACGATGCCGAGGACGACGCGGACGGCATACGCGAGGTCGCGCGACCACCACTGGAAGGCCAGCAGGACAACGAGGACGGGGAGGAGGCCACGCATCGAGCGCACGAGGCGGCGCGCCGGGAGGCGCGCTGCCAGCACGACCCCGACCAGGACGACGGTCGTGACGGCGAGCGGCCACACCGACTGCGCGAACCAAGGCGTCGCCCCGACGACGAGGACGCCGACGAGCTTGAGCCACAGAGGCATTCGATGCACCACCGACGTGCCGGGGACGTGCGCCGTGAACAGGCCGGGACCGTTCACGTGGCGTCGGACAGCGCGAGGTAGCGCTCCACGGCCGTCGCCGGCTCACCGTCGCAGACGATGCGCCCCTCGTCGACGACGAGGGTCCGGTCGGCGTGGAGGGCGAGCTCGAGGTCGTGGGTCGCGACGACGACGGACTGGGGGAGCGAGTCGAGCAGGGAGCGCAGCCGGAGGGTGTTGCGTCGGTCGAGGAGCGTCGTCGGCTCGTCGAGGACGAGCAGACCCGGTTCGGTGGCGAGGACGACGGCGAGGGCCATGAGCTGACGCTCACCCCCGGACAGGTCGTAGACGCTCTGGTCGGCGAGGGGGGCCAGTCCGAAGCGCTCGAGCACCCGCTCGGCGGCGGCCCGGCGCTCGGTGCGCGACCGGTGCAGGCGCCGCAGGGAGAGCTCGACGTCCTCGCGCCCCGTGGGCATGACGAGCTGCGAGATCGGGTCGGTGAAGGCGAACGCGACGCGGCGGCGCACGCGGGCCCCGTGACGCACCGTGTCGAGGGCGTCGACGGTGACGGTGCCCGACGTCGGGGTGACGAGACCGTTGAGGAGGCGGAGCAACGTCGACTTGCCCGACCCGTTGGCGCCGATGACCGTCACCCGCGACTCGGTCAGGACGAGGTCGACGGGACCGAGGATGGTGCGCGTCCGCTGCCCGGGCGAACCGTCGACGGGCACGGTCACCGTCGCGGCCTCGAGGCGGACCTCCGTCACGGACGGGTCACGCGCTGGGGCGCCGCGGGCGCACGAGGACGTCCGGGAAGGCGCGGTGCACGGCGACGGCGGCGACGACCGCGACGACGTCCTTGACGAGGTCGCCCGGGAGGAAGGGCAGGTCCGCGCTGATCGCGGCCGACAGCGGCAGCCGGAGGTTGACCATGAGCCCGACGACCCCGAGCGCGTGGACGACCGCGACGGTCGTCGCGAAGGAGGCGAGCAGGAGCAGTGGCACCCAGAGCGACCGGTTGGTGCGGCGGACGACCACGCGGGCGGCAACCCCCACGACGAGCGCCGCGACGAGGAACGACACGAGGTAGCCGGCCGTCGGTCCGCTCAGCACCTGCAGGCCGGACTGACCCCGGCTGAAGACCGGCAGCCCGACGAAGCCGAGCAGCAGGTAGAGCGCCACGGCGAGGCCGCCGCGGAGGGGCCCGAGCACGAGCCCGGTGAGCACGACGGCGAGGGTCTGCAGCGTGATCGGCACCCCGAACCCGCCCACGGGGATGCCGGGCACGACGGCGGCCGCGACGAGGAGCGCCGTGAAGACGGCGACGAGAGCGACCGACTGCGCGTCGACGCCGTGGGTCTGCTGACCGGCGCCGCGATCGCCGGCCCGGGAGGCCTGGCCGGTCGTGGTGGCGCTCGACTCGGCACGGTCCCGGGTCGCCGTCGTCGTCTGCGCGGGCTCGTAGCGCACGGGGGTGTTGTCGGTCACGGGCAGGACCCTACCGGGGCGCCGTTCGGCCTCCGGTCACTATGGTGCTGGAATGCTCGCTGCCTACGCCGCCGGTCAGTCCGCCTCCGACCCGCTCTCCGGTCTCGTCGTCGGGGACCGCCCCGATCCGGAGGCCCGCCCGGGCTGGACCGTCGTCGACCTGCGCGCCGCCGCGCTCAACCACCACGACGTGTGGTCGCTGCGTGGCGTCGGCCTCGCGGCGGACCGGCTGCCGATGGTCCTCGGCTGCGATGGCGCCGGGGTCGACGCCGACGGAAACGAGGTCATCGTCCACGCCGTCGTCCCCTCGGAGGGCTGGCGCGGCGACGAGACCCTCGACCCGCGACGCACCCTCCTGTCAGAGCTGCACGACGGCACCCTCGCCGAGAAGGTCCTCGTCCCCGAGGGCAACGTCGTGCCGAAGCCGGCGTCGATGTCGTGGGAGACGGCTGCCTGCCTCTCGACGGCGTGGCTCACGGCATATCGCATGCTCTTCACCAACTCCGGAGTGCAGCCGGGCGGCACGGTGCTCGTCCAGGGCGCCGGTGGCGGTGTCGCCACGGCGCTCATCCAGCTCGGCTCGGCCGCCGGCTACCGGATGTGGGCCACCTCCCGCGACGAAGCCCGGGGTCAGCGGGCCCTCGAGATCGGCGCTGACCGCGTCTTCGGCTCGGGCGAGCGGCTGCCCGACCGCGTCGACGCCGTCATGGAGACCGTCGGCGCGGCGACGTGGTCGCACTCGGTCAACTCGCTCCGCCCCGGCGGGACGATCGTCATCTCCGGGGCGACGTCCGGCGACGCCCCGGCGAAGGCCGAGCTGACGAAGATCTTCTTCAAGCAGCTGCGCGTCGTCGGCTCGACGATGGGCACCCGCGAGGAGCTCGGGCAGCTGGCCCGCCTCGTCGAGCAGGCACGCATCGAGCCGGTCGTCGACTCGGTCCTGCCACTCGCCCGGGCCCGTGACGGCTTCGCACGGATGGTCGACGGCGACGTCTTCGGCAAGGTCGTCTTCACCGTCGGGTGACGTCCGCGGGTTCGTCCCGCCCTGCCCCCGGAGGTCACGACCCGTGCGCGCCCGAGACGTGCACGACCGCCGACAGGCCGTCCGCCGACGGCGAGCCGGCCTCGCCGACCAGCCACTCGCACCACAGCGCGGCCCGCAGCCGGGCGACGAGCTGTCCGAGCTCGTAGGGGCTCTCGGCGCCGAGCGTGACCGAGAGCCGGCCCACGTCGGCGGTGCCCGACTCGACGCCGTGCAGCGCAGCGCGAACCGCCCGGGACACCGCGTCGAGGCGGGTGTCGGTGCCGGCGGGGGCGATGCCCACGGCAACGGCCTCCGGGCTGCCCGGCTCGATGCCCAGAGCGGCACGCACGGCCTCGACGCGTCCGTAGCCGAACCAGTCCCCGGGGCCGGTGCGCACGAGGTCGCGTCCCCGGGGGTGGGACTCGAGGGGCTCGTCAACGAGGATCCCCGGCAGCCCCCGCAGCACGGCGGCGGGCACGGCGGACACCTTGCCCTTCGCGAGGTCTGCCGCGGCGGCGATCTCGTCGGCGACCGCGCGGGTCGTCACCTCGAGCGGCTTGCCGTCGGCGTCGGTGCCCCCGCGCAGGTCGTCGAGGACGCGCAGCCCGTGGGCGCCGAGGGCGAAGTCGACCTGTCCGACGCGCCAGGCACGTCCGGCGGTGTCGCTCAGGACCACCCCGACCCGGACGCCGTGCCGCGCGACGAGGGCGTCATGGACCTGCTCACAGATGCCGTCGGGGTCGTGGGGGAGCAGCAGCCACCCGCCGCGCGCCCCCGTGTTGGAGCCGTCGACACCCGCAGCCGCCATGATGGGCCCGGCCTTGGCGCGGACGATCCGCGTGACGCGGTCGCCCACCGAACGCTCGGCGACGACGTACTCGGTCTCGCCGTGCACGACGCGGTCCTTGTCGGGGTCGTGCGTCACGAGACCGAGGGCCTTGCTCGCGATCTTGCTCGAGACGACGACGACGTCGCCGTCGGCGAGCCGGATGCCCGCGTGGTCGAGACCGACCTGGAGCACATCGGCGAGGTCGTCCCCCTCGCGCACCTCGGGTATGCCGGTGAGCGGGGTGATCGTGATCGGCGCGGTCACGCCCGGGCTCGCTCCGTGCGCAGCCGCAGACCGAGGTCGAGGGCCGCCCCGGCCATGTCGGCCGCCGCCTCGACCGAGCTCATGAGCAGCGGGCGGCGCAGGACCTCGAGACCCCGGCGTGCCGGCATGGGGTCGTCCTCGTCGACGAGCCAGCCGTCGAGGAAGTCGGCGTAGAGCCCGGCGACGCCGGCGCTCGACTCCTCGACCCCGATCGTGCGCAGGCACACGTCGGCGTGGCCCCGCACCGGGCGCCCCCCGACGAGGGGGGAGACCCCGACGACCGGCGCGCGGGTGCCGCGCAGCGCGTCACGCACACCCGGGACGCCGAGGATGATGCCGATCGAGACGACGGGGTTGCTCGGCGGCAGGATGACGACGTCGGCCTCGCGGATCGCGTCGAGCACGCCGGGAGCCGGCGTGGCCCGGTCGAGGCCGGCCACGACGAACCGGTCGGCTGCGAGCTCTGCGCGGTGGCGCACCCACCACTCCTGGAAGTGGATCGCCCGCTGCTCGCCGTCCTGCTCGACGACGACGTGCGTCTCGACGGGGGTGTCGGTCATCGGCAGGAGGCGTACGCCGAGCTCACCGAGCCCCCAGCGTTCGGAGAGCCGCTCGACGACGCCGCTCAGCGGCATACCCTGGCCGAGCAGCTGTGAGCGGTAGACGTGGGTGCCGAAGTCCCTGTCTCCCAAGGTGAACCACTGTGGCTCGGCGCCGAGCGCGGCGAGCTCCTCGGCGAGGTGGTGCGACTCGTCGGCGCGCCCCCAGCCCTGCCCCTCGTGGATGCCTCCGCCCAGGGTGTAGAGCAGCGTGTCGATGTCGGGGCACACCCGCAGGCCGAAGAGCGTGATGTCGTCGCCGGTGTTGCCGATGACCGTCAGCTCGAGCGGATCGGGGCGGTCGGGATCGGCGACCAGTGGGTAGGTCTGTCGGGCGTGGTGGAGCAGGCCCCGGAGGAACCGGGCGCCGCCGACTCCTCCGGCCAGGGCGGTGATGCGCATGCGCCGATCCTCTCAGCAGTCTGCCCCCGTCCCGTCGTGCGGGGTCGGCCCGGACATTTCGAACCTGCGAATATCACCAACGGGCTTGACGTAGGGCATATGACACGCATGTAATTTCATTGTTGTATTCGGTCGGGGTTGGATCGCTGGGAATCTTGGACGCATTTGTCCGGAACCTCCGGAGAACGGTGCCGCTCGGTGCGACAGTGCTGACACAAAGTGCAGTCAGGGTCGAGGAGGGGTCATGCACGAGTTGATGGTGGTTTGGTCGGACACGGGCGAGCAGGAGGGTGAGCTCTCCTGGCAGGAGCGTTCGCTCTGCGCCCAGACCGACCCGGAGGCGTTCTTCCCTGAGAAGGGCGGCTCCACCCGCGAGGCCAAGAAGGTCTGCGTGGGATGCGAGGTGCGATCCGAGTGCCTCGAGTACGCCCTGTCCAATGACGAGAGATTCGGCATCTGGGGCGGACTGTCCGAGCGAGAGCGCCGCAAGCTGAAGAAGCGCGCGGTCTGATCGTGAGGTTCCAGCCCGGCACCTCGCTGGTGTCCGGGTGCAGGTAGCCGCTGTGCCCGACGAGCTCGCCGAAGACCTGAGCACCCCCGCTGGCGCGGGGAGTGCGTCGTCCGTGTCGTTGTCCGCCCCTCCCTCCACCGGGCAGCGACCGAACGGAACGGTCGACGCGATCGTCGTCGTGCACAACGGAGCTGCGTGGCTGGCGCAGTGTCTCGACGGCCTGGCCGCCCAGACACTGCCGCCAGCGCGGCTCGTCATCGTCGACGTCGCGAGCAGCGACACGTCGAACGCCATCGCGCGCGCCCACACCGGCGTGCGTCGGGCGATCCCCTCCGTCGAGATCGTGCGTCTCGACGGCCGCGTGCCGATCGGTCGCGCCATCGACGCCGGTGTGGCGGCGCTCCCCGTCGGCGCCGACGCGTCCACGAGCTGGGTGTGGGTGCTCCACGACGACACCGTGCCGCGTGCCAACGCGCTCGCCCAGCTGCTCCAGGCCGGGCTCCGCTCGAAGTCCGTCGGGGTGGCAGGGCCCAAGATCGTCGACTGGGACGACCCGCGACGCCTCGTCGAGATGGGCATCCAGATCACCCGCACGGGCCGCCGCCTGGCCTCGCCCGCCCGCGGGGAGGCCGACCAGGGCCAGTACGACCACCGCGCGGACGTCCTCGCGGTGAGCACGAGCGGCATGCTCGTGCGACGCTCCGCCTACGACGACATCGGTGGCTTCGACCCCGCGTTCGTCGAGCATGGAGCCGATCTCGACCTCGGCTGGCGGGCGCAGCTCGCCGGCCACCGCGTCATCGTCGTGCCGGGTGCGGTCGTGCGCGACGCCTCCGCCGGCATCGACGGTGAGCGCCCGGGTGTCCCCAGGCCACGTGAGCTCGAACGCCGCGGGCGCCGGGCCGCCCGACAGGTCACGCTGGCCCGCTGCTCGCCGCTGGCCGCACCGTTCCTCGCCGTCTGGATGGCGCTGTCCGCCCTCGTGTCGTCCGTGACCCTGCTCGTGGCCAAGCGCCCGAGGCAGGCCTGGCGCGAGCTGACCGACGTCAGCGCGCTGCTCCACCCGTTCGCGACCCTCGGCGCCCGCTGGCGTGGACGCCGGACCAAGCGGTTGCGTCGGGACCACCTCGGCACGCTCTTCGTCGCACCGGCCGTGGCCGCCCGCACCACCATCGACCACATCCAGGACGCCATCACCCCCGAGCGCAGCCGCGCGCGGCGCGAGGCGGCCCTCACCACCGAGACCGGCCCCGTCGCCGACGACTCCGAGTCGCTCGACCACCTGCCGGCATCGCTGCCGCGTCGCATCGTCTCGCACCCCGGGTTCCTCGCCGTCCTCGCCGTGCTCGTCGCGACGACGGCCGCCTGGCGCGACGCCATCCGGGCCGGGGCGCTCTCACCCACGAACGCAGGCGTGGCCGGCGGCGAGCTGCGACCCATGTCGACCGACGCCTCTGGCCTGTGGCACGCGTTCCGCGACGCCTGGCACGGCGCGGGACTCGGCACCGGCGCCGAGTCCGGCCCCCATCTCGCCGTGCTCTCCGCCCTGACGTGGCTCGCCGAGCGGGTCCCCGGCGTCGCCGAGAGCCGGTCGAGCGCCGGGGTGACCATCGCCTGGCTGCTCTTCCTCACACCGGTGCTCGCGACGTGGTCGGCCTACCTCGCCGGACGCGTCGTCACCTCCTCGCGGGTCGCCCGGGCGCTGGGTGCCCTGGCCTGGGGCACGGCCGGCGTCGCCGCGACCGGCATCGCGCAGGGCCGGGTCGGCGTGGCCGTCGTCCACGTCCTGCTGCCCTTCGTCCTCGCCGGCTTCTGCCTCGCGGCCCGCCGCGACGGCACCTTCACCGCCTCCTTCGCGACGGCGCTCGCGACGGCGGTGGTCGGGGCCTTCGCGCCGCCGCTGCTCGCGCTCTCGGTCGTCGCGGCCCTGCTGGTCCTCGTCCTCGGCCCGGGCCTGCGCCGGGCCCGTGCTCTCGTCCTGCTCGTCGTGCCCACCGCGCTCCTCGGACCGTGGGTGGCCCAGTTCGTCGAGGACGCACGGCTGCTCCTCTCCGGTCCCGGCCTCGTCACGACCGTCGACGACCGCGGCCCGTCGGAGGTGCTCGCGCACGTCCTCGGCGAGCCGGGGGCGACCAGCTGGGCCGTGTGGCTCGGTGCGCCGCTCGTCGTGCTCGGGGTCCTCGGACTCGCGACGCGGGGACGCAGCCGCGCCGAGTCCGTCGGTCTGGTCGTCGGTGGGGTGCTCGCGCTGCTCGGGCTCGCCGCCGCCCTATTGTCCGGGCGGGTCGTCCTCGGCTCGGCCGAGACCGGGGTCGGACAGTCCGCCACGGCACACCTCTGGGCGGGCGTCGGCGTGCAGCTCTGGCTGGCCGGCCTGCTCGTCGGGGTGCTGGCGGGCAGCAGGCCCGTGCTCGAGTCGCTGGCCCGTCCGGGTCGTCGCTGGGGGTTCGCCGCAGCCGTCGCCGCCGCGGCGCTCGCCGTCGTCCCGGTCCTGGCAAGCGCCGCCTCCTGGGGCGTCCAAGGAATCGGCCACACGCTCTCGGTGGGGCAGGCCACCCTCCCCGCCGTCGCGATCGAGCAGGGCAGCGGCCCGCTCGGCAACCGCCTGCTGCTCCTGCGCCCGTCCGACGACGTCGTGGACTTCGTCCTCGCCGGTCAGGAGCCGGGCGAGCTGCTGCGTGACCTCGACCGCACCCCCGACGCCGATGACGCGCCGCTCGTCGATGCCGTGGCCAACCTCGTGGGCGGCCGCGGGGCCGACTCCCTCGACTCCACCGCCCTGGCCCGCCTCGGCGTCGGCTTCGTGCAGGTGCGGGCGACGGCCGACTCCGCGCTCGCCCGCCGCCTCGACTCCTCCGAGGGTCTGAGCCGTCTCGGCACGAGCGAGCGCGGCATCCTCTGGAAGGTGCAGCCGCTGCCGGCCGCCGACGGCGGGGTCGCTGCGACCGCTCCGTCCCGGGCCCGCCTCGTCGACGCCGACGGAGCGCTGCTGCGGGTCGTGCCCACGTCGGGACCGCACGCCGCGGTCGACACGATGCTTCCGGCCGGGAAAGCTGCACGCTTCGTCGTCCTGGCCGAGCCCGCCGAGTGGTCGCAGCAGGCGCTCGTGACCTTCGACGGCCGAGAGCTCCTACCGGTGGCCGGGGCCGCCCAGCCCACGTATGCCGTGCCCCCCACCGCCGGGGAGCTCGAGATCGATCTCGCTGCAGCACAGCCGTGGTGGCGGCTCGGCCAGGGTCTGCTGCTCGGCTTCGTGGTGTTCATGGCCGTGCCCTTCGGCAACCGACGCTCGAGGAGGCGCACATGACGACGAACGTGCCCGGAATGGTCCGGGCGGGTGCCGTGGCGCTCGTCGCCGCGGGACTCGCGGTCGGAGCGACCCGGGTGAGCGGCTCCGTGCAGCTCGCGACCCCGGGCGGGCAGGCCGGCCTGCCCGAGTCCTCCACCGTCCTGCTCGACGAGTCCTCCCTCGTGTGCCCAGGCCAGCAGCGACTCGGAGCCACGGGGCTGAGGGACGTCGAGGGCACCGTCACCGTCGCGGCGGCCACTCCCGACCAGGGTGTCGTCGCCGGTGCGCCGGCGGGCGGCTCCGGCACCGTGGCGCTGCTCGGCGGGTCGTCGTCCACCGGGCTCGCCCAGAGCTCAGACCGGGGAACGGAGGTCTCGGCCGGCACCGCCGCCCCCGACGTCGTCATCGCGAGGGCGCGGGGCGCCTTCGCCCCGGGGCTCGTGGCCACCCAGGTGTGGCGCCACGGCGGTGACGACGACCGCGGTCTGACCGTGACCCCCTGCCAGCTGCCGTCGTCCGACGTCTGGCTCGTCGGTGGCGGTGGGGGGCCCTCGCGCACCGAGCGCGTCATCGTCAGCAACCCCGGAGCCAACGCCGTGTCCGTCTCCCTCGAGGTCCTGGGGCGAGTGGGGCCCGTCGACGCGGCCGGCGCGCGCAGCATCTCCATCCCGCCTCTCTCGCGGGAGGTCGTCTCGCTCGACGCCCTCGCGCCCGACGAGGCCGGTCCGGTCGTCCACGTCACCGCCACCGGTGGCGTCGTGTCGGCCGTGCTCGACGAGCAGTGGATCCTCGGTGCCACCGGCCGCGGCATCGACGACGCGACCCGCGCCGCCTCGCCGAGCACCGACCTCGTCGTGCCCGGTGTCGAGACCGGCGGCGGCGTCTCGCTGCGCCTGGCCAACCCCGGCAGCACCGAGGCCCTGGCCCAGGTGCGACTGCTCACCGACAAGGGGGCGGTTCAGCCGGAGGACCTCCGGGCCGTACGCGTGCCGGCGGGCTCGACGCTCGACGTGGCGATCCCGTCCAACCCGGCTGCCATGGGTGTCGGTGTCCGGTCCGACCAGCCGCTCGTGGCTGCGGCCTGGACCGAGCGCCGGGCGACGACCGGGGACCAGATGGGCGACTTCGCCTGGACGCCCGCGACCCCGGCCCTCCGGGGAGTCGCCGGAGTCCTGCTGCCCGGACTCGACGGCACCACGAAACGCCTTCTTCTCACAGCAGGTTCGGCTCCCGCGACGGCTCAGGTGCGGCTCGGCTCCGGCGACAGCGCCCAAGTGTCCACCGTCGACGTGCCGGCCGACTCGACCGTGGCCGTCGACGCCAAGGACGCGAAGGGCGCGTGGGTCGTGCCGACGAAGGGGACACTGCGAGGCGCCGTCTCCGTGGCAGGGATCGACGGGGGAGTGCCGTTCTTCTCGGTGGCCTCGCTCAGTGACGCGCCCGTGCGGGCCCTGTCGGTGCCGGTGCGTCAGGTGCGCAACTAGCGACGGCCCCGCCCGGCCCGGTGTCGGCGGGTCACTCGCCGAAGCCGGGGTCGAGCTCCTCGGGAGCGACCCCGAGCAGCCCGGCGACCTGCTCCGTCACGATGTCGGCCACGAGGGCAGCGACGTCTCGCCGGTCGGTGACGCGCGTCTCGACGGGCCGACGATAGACGACGATCCGCGCCGGACGCGCGCTCGTCGCCGGGTAGAGCCGGCCGAGCGGCACCTCGCGGTGGTCCCACGGAGCAGGTCCGCGGGGCACGTCCTCGACGGCGAACTCCACTGCGGGAAAGGCACGCCCGCACGTCGCCTCGAGCCGGGCCGCGGCGTCGAGGACGAAGTCGTCGAACTCGTCGCGGCGCGAGGTCATGGCGGGGACCGGCGGCCAGGCCAGAGGCCCCCGGCGGCCACGTCCGTGCCGGTCACGCCGACGACGGCGCCCGGGCGTGCGGGGTGAGGCGGTGTCCACGTCTCCACTCTAGATCGACCGTCACCTCGCGCACGGACGCCACCCGGCGGCATACGCCCTCGGTGATCTCGTGCTCGGACGGCGTGGTGATTCGTCCTCTTCGGGAGGGCGGACTAGAGTCCCGGATCGTGGGTCTGACACGTGGTTGCTCGAAGACGGGATGCGCCCGTCCTGCCGTCGCGACCCTGACGTACGCATACGCCGACCGTGCGGTCGTCGTGGGCCCGCTCGCGACCTACGCGGAGCCGCACACCTACGACCTGTGCCTCGAGCACGCCGAGCGGATGACCGCTCCCCGTGGCTGGGAGGTCGTGCGTGTGGGTGGAGACTTCCCCGAGCCGGCCCTGGCCGCCGACGACCTCCTCGCCCTGGCCGACGCCGTCCGCGAGGCCGGCCGCCCGCGCACGAGCCGCCCCGGAGAGACCCGCACGACGTCACGGGGCCAGGCCACCGCGGAGGCCGAGTCCGGCGCCGTCGAGTCCGGCCGCCGCGGACACCTGCGCATCCTCAAGGACTCCTGACCACTAGGGTGTTCGGCGTGCCCCACCTCGCAGACTTCGTCAAGGCCTACGACGTACGTGGAATCGTGCCCGACCAGCTCTCACCCGACGTGGCCCACGCCCTCGGCGCCGCGTTCGCCGAGGTCGTCGCCGTCCCGGACGGGGCCAGCGGTGTCGTCATCGGCCACGACATGCGCCCCAGCTCGCCGGAGCTCTCCGCGGCCTTCGCCGCCGGTGTGACCTCGCGCGGCGTCGACGTGACCGTCATCGGGCTCTGCTCGACCGACGGCCTCTACTACGCCAGCGGCGCCCTCGACCTCCCCGGCGCCATGTTCACGGCGAGCCACAACCCGGCCCAGTACAACGGCATCAAGCTGTGCCGGTCGGCGGCCCGCCCCGTGGGCCAGGACTCGGGACTCGCCGAGATCCGCGACCTCGCCCAGTGGCTGCTCGACGGTGGGACCGGCCTCGCTCACCCGGCCGGGGGTCCCGGCTCGGTGACGACGCGCGATCTGCTCGGTGACTACGCCGCCTTCCTGCGCGGCCTCGTCGACCTGTCCGGTTCGCGCCCGCTCAAGGTCGTCGTCGACGCCGGCAACGGCATGGGCGGCCACACGGTGCCGGCCGTGCTCGGCACGGGCGCCGGCCTGCCCGAGCTGCCGCTCGAGATCGTCCCGCTCTACTTCGAGCTCGACGGCACCTTCCCGAACCACGAGGCCAACCCCCTCGACCCGGCCAACCTCGTCGACCTCCAGGCCGCCGTGCGTCAGCACGGTGCCGACATCGGCCTCGCCTTCGACGGTGACGCCGACCGCTGCTTCGTCGTCGACGCCGACGGCGAGCCCGTCTCGCCCAGCGCCGTCACCGGGCTCGTCGCGGTCCGCGAGATCCTCCGCGCCCGCGAGGGCGGCGACACCGAGGTGTCCATCGTGCACAACGTCATCTCGAGCGCCGCGGTGCGCGAGATCGTGCTCGAGCACGAGGCGACGCCTGTGCGCACCCGCGTCGGCCACTCGTTCATCAAGGCCGAGATGGCCCGCGCCGGAGCCGTCTTCGGCGGCGAGCACTCGGCTCACTACTACTTCCGCGACTTCTGGTACGCCGACACCGGCATGCTCGCCGCCATGCACGTGCTCGCCGCCCTCGGCGAGCAGGACGGCCCGCTGTCCGACCTCTGTGACGAGTACGAGCGCTACGTCGCATCCGGCGAGATCAACTCGACGGTGACCGACCAGGCCGCCGTCGTCGAGCAGGTGCGGGCCTGGGCCCAGGTGCGCGGCGCCGGCACCGACGAGCTCGACGGGCTCACCGTCGCGAGCCCCGAGGGCGACGCCCCGATGTGGTGGTTCAACGTGCGCGCCTCCAACACCGAGCCCCTCCTGCGGCTCAACGTCGAGGCCGCCGACCGTGAGACGATGCAGGACGTGCGCGACGAGCTGCTCGCCCTCATCCGGTCGGGTGCCACCGTGAGCGACGAGACCGGGTCCACCCCCGCCCAGGACGCAGGAGACGCTTCGTGAGCCAGAGCCAGCAGACGATCGAGCCGTGGCTGCGCGGCATCCTCCGGTGCCCGCAGTGCAAGGGCGAGCTCGTCGACGCCGTGCACACCGCGGGTGAGCACGCCGGCACGAGTGAGACAGCCGCGACCGGCGAGACCGCCGAGACCGCCGAGCTGCGCTGCGACACGTGCCACCTCGCCTACCCCGTCGAGGGCGGCGTCCCCGTCCTGCTCGTCGACCTCGCCCGCCGCACCGACGGCTGAGACCCGTGGGCGCCGTGTTCGACGAAGCCCGCCTCGACGACGAGGGCGCCCTGGCCGCTCTCGACTCCAGCGACACGTTGCGCGCCCTGGCGGGCGCGGGTGCCCAGGTGCGGCGCACGGTCGCGGCCTCGACCGAGGCCGGCCTCGACCGGCTCCGTGACGTCGAACCCCGTGGGGTCGTCGTCGCGGCCGCCGGCGGGTCCGTCGCCGTGGCCGACCTCTTCGAGGCCGTGTCCCGCGGCGCGTCGGCCCTGCCGGTCCAGAGCTGCTGTTCGGGATCGCTGCCCGGCTGGGTGGGGGCCCTCGACGTCGTCATCGCCGTGTCCCAGTCCGGTCGGGCGGCCGGCACGCTCGCCCTCGCCGCCGAGGCGGCGCGGCGTGGCGCCTTCCTCGTCACGGTCGGGGCGGCCGACTCGCCGCTGGCCGAGGTCTGTGCCCGGGCCCACGGCGTGCACGTCCCGATCGCGGTCAGCGGGGCATCCTCCCGCACGTCGGTGTGGGCCCAGGCCACTCCTGCGCTGCTCGCCGCCGACGCCATGGGCATCGCGTCCGTCAGCCACGAGACGCTCGCCGAGCTCGCCGACGTGCTCGACCGCACGGCCACCGACGCGCGCCCGTCGTCCGAGTCCTTCGTCAACCCCGCCAAGGTGCTGGCGACCGAGCTTGCCGAGTCGACGCCCATCGTCCTCGGCGAGGGCCGCTTCGGGGACGTCACGGCCCGCCGGGCGGCCGCGATGTTCGGTCGCACGGGCCGCGTGCCCGTCGCGCACGGCGCCCTGCCCGACGCCGCGAGCCAGATCGTCGCGTGCTTCGACGGACCCCTCGCGCCGGGCCAGTCCGGTGGCGGCGGGAGCGACGACATCTTCGCCGACCCGTTCCTCGACGGCCCGACGCGGCCACCGCTGCGGCTCATCATGCTGCGGGACACCTCGCCGGGTGAGCCGCACAGCCTTGCCGAGACCGTCGTGTCCGTGGCCGAGGACGCGGGCGTGCGCGTCTCGCTCGTCGACGCCCCGGCGGCCGACCCCCTGCTGCGCCTCGCGCACCACGTCGCCCTGACCGACTTCGCCGCGACCTACCTCGCCCTCGGCTTCGGCTTCGACCCCGCCACCTCGCCCCACGTGCGCCTGCTGCGGGGCGCCCGCGACACCTGACCCGCCCGGCACGCCGAGGGCGTATGCCGTGTGCCGACCGCGTGCGGAACGGATGCCGTCCGGGGTCGGTCGGGTCTCCCACGTAGGCTGCCACGGTGACGGAGCACTACGACCTGGCCATCATCGGCAGCGGCTCGGGCAACTCGCTCGTGACCCCCGACTTCGACGACAAGCGCGTCGCGATCATCGAGGGTGGGACGTTCGGCGGCACCTGCCTCAACGTCGGCTGCATCCCGACGAAGATGTTCGTCTACGCCGCGGACCTCGCGCGCGACGTGCGCGGGGCCGGCCGCTACGGCGTCGACGCCACGCTGGAAGGTGTGCGCTGGGCCGACGTCCGCGACCGCGTCTTCGGGCGCATCGACCCCATCTCGGACGGTGGCCGGCGCTATCGCGTCGAGGGACCCAACACGACGGCCTACCTCGGGCACGCGCGCTTCACCGGTGACCGGACGCTCACGGTCGACCTCGGCGACGGCCGCGAGGAGACGGTGACGGCCGACCAGGTCGTCGTGGCCGCCGGCGCCCACCCGGTCGTGCCCGACGTCGTCACCGAGTCGGGCGTGCCGTTCCACACCTCCGACACGATCATGCGCCTCGACGCGCTGCCCGAGCGGCTCGCGATCATCGGCGGCGGTTTCATCGCGGCCGAGATGGCCCACGTCTTCGCCTCGTTCGGCGTGAAGGTGACGGTCGTCGTCCGGTCGTCGCTGCTGCTGCGCCACCTCGACACCGACATCGCACGGCGTTTCACCGACCTGGCCCGCGAGCAGTGGGACGTGCGCACCGAGACGGCGGTCACGGCCGTCGAGACCGGCGTCGGGGGGGCGGGCGTACGCCTGCGCCTCGACGACGACACGGCCGTCGACGCCGACCTGCTGCTCGTCGCCACCGGTCGCCGGCCCAACAGCGCCGACCTCGGCGTCGAAGCCGGGGGCCTGCGGCTGCTCGACGACGCGCGCATCGAGGTCGACGCCTACGGCCGCACGAGCGCCGCGGGTGTCTGGGCCCTCGGCGACATCAGCGCGCCGCACCAGCTCAAGCACCTGGCGAACGCCGAGGCCCGGACCATCGCGCACAACCTCGTGCACCCCGACGACCTGCGCGTCCTGCCGCACGAGAACGTGCCGTCCGGCGTCTTCAGCCACCCGCAGATCGCCACGGTCGGCCTGACCGAGCAGGAGTGCGTCGAGCAGGGCCGCGCGCACACGGCGTACGTCCAGGCCTACGGCGACACGGCATACGGCTGGGCCATGGAGGACACGACGGGCATCTGCAAGCTCGTGGCGGACCCCACGACGGGTCTCCTGCTCGGAGCCCACCTCATGGGTCCGCAGGCGACCTCCCTCATCCAGCCGCTGGTGCAGGGGATGGCGTTCGGCACGACCGTCCACGACCTCGCCCGCGGGCAGTACTGGATCCACCCGGCTCTCGCGGAGGTCGTCGAGAACGCGCTGCTCGGGCTGAAGCTCGACGACCCGGCCTGAGCGCGTTCCCAGCGGGCTCCCAGACCACCCTAGGATGACGCCATGGCAGGCGGACTCGTAGCGCTCCTCGACGACATCGCGGCACTCGTGAAGCTCGCGGCGGCATCCGTCGACGACGTGGGCGCTGCGGCCGCGAAGGCCAGCGTCAAGGCCACCGGCGTCGTCGTCGACGACACGGCCGTGACCCCGCGCTACGTGCAGGGTCTGGCACCCGAGCGCGAGCTGCCGATCATCAAGCGGATCGCGCTCGGCTCGCTGCGCAACAAGCTGCTCATCATCCTCCCGGTCATCATGGTGCTCAGCCAGTTCGTGCCGTGGCTGCTGACGCCGATCCTCATGGTCGGCGGCGCCTACCTCGCCTACGAGGGCGCTGAGAAGGTCTGGGAGATCGTCTCGGGCCACGAGGAGGAGGAGGCCGAGGTCGGCGAGGTCGACGAGAAGGCCGTCGTCTCCGGCGCGATCCGCACCGACTTCATCCTGTCGGCCGAGATCATGGTCATCGCCCTCAACGAGGTCGACACCGAGCCCTTCGTCTCGCGCCTCATCATCCTCGTCATCGTGGCGCTGCTCATCACGGCGCTCGTCTACGGCGTCGTCGGCCTCATCGTCAAGATGGACGACGTCGGCCTGCACCTCGCCGGGCGCGAGTCAGGGGCCTCGCAGCGCATCGGCCGGGGCCTCGTCAAGGGGATGCCGAAGCTGCTCTCGGTGCTGTCGACCGTCGGCATCGCGGCGATGCTCTGGGTCGGTGGGCACATCCTGCTCGTCGGCGTCGACGAGCTCGGCTGGCACGCGCCCTACGACCTCGTCCACCACCTCGAGGAGGGCGTGGCCGGGGTGGCCGGCATCGGTGGCTTCCTCGCCTGGGTCGTCAACACGCTCGCGTCGGCCCTCATCGGTCTCGTCGTCGGCGCCGTCGTCGTCGCCGTCCTGCACGTCATCCCGCGCCGCACGAAGCACGACGAGGCAGCAAGCACGCACTGACCCGCACCGCTGGAGCCGGCCGCTCGGCGTATGCCGTGTGCTGGCCTCTCCCTAGTCGCTGGGGAGGCCGCGGGGTGGGACCCATCGCCACGCCCGTCATAGATCCGCCCGGGCGGAGGAGGTGTGGCGGTTTCGGGTCTGGCGACTGCACCAACTCCGCCGGGGCGGGGGGGTAGGTGCCGCCGAGACAACATATGCGCTCAGACCGCGGGAAGCTGTGGGGCGTGGCAGCGCAGGCCTCGACAGGGGATTCGAGGCCGACGAGGCTCGCGGCTAGACTGGGCGACTGCCGGCGTGGGTGATGACCCGCCAGATGAGCCCAGAGGGGCGCGCCGGGTCTGCAGACCGACGATCAAAGGAAACGATCACTCATGTCCTTCGACTACAAGGTTGCCGACCTGAGCCTCGCCGAGGCCGGCCGACACCAGCTCCGACTCGCCGAGCACGAGATGCCCGGCCTCATGGCGATCCGCGAGGAGTACGCCGAATCCCAGCCGCTCAAGGGCGCCCGCATCGCCGGCTCCCTTCACATGACGGTCCAGACGGCCGTGCTCATCGAGACGCTCACCGCGCTCGGTGCCGAGGTGCGCTGGGCCTCCTGCAACATCTACTCGACGCAGGACGAGGCCGCCGCGGCCGTCGTCGTCGGCCCCCAGGGCAGCGCCGACGACCTCCAGGGCGTCCCCGTCTTCGCCTGGAAGGGCGAGACGCTCCCCGAGTACTGGTGGTGCACCGACCAGATCCTCACCTGGCCCGGCGGTGAGGGCCCGAACATGATCCTCGACGACGGCGGCGACGCGACGATGCTCGTGCACAAGGGCCGCGAGTGGGAGCAGGCCGGCCAGGTGCCGCCGACCACCGAGGAGGACTCCGAGGAGTTCGGCGTCTTCAAGGAGCTCGTGCGCCAGACGCTGACCACCGACCCGCAGAAGTGGACGACGGTCGCCGCCGGCATCAAGGGTGTCACCGAGGAGACCACGACCGGTGTCCACCGCCTCTACCAGCTGGCCGAGGCCGGCGAGCTGCTCTTCCCGGCCATCAACGTCAACGACGCGGTGACGAAGAGCAAGTTCGACAACACCTACGGCTGCCGCCACTCGCTCATCGACGGCCTCAACCGCGCCACCGACGTCCTCATCGGTGGCAAGGTCGCCGTCGTCGCCGGCTTCGGCGACGTGGGCAAGGGCTGCGCCGAGTCCCTCCGTGGCCAGGGCGCTCGCGTCATCGTCACCGAGATCGACCCGATCTGCGCCCTGCAGGCCGCCATGGAGGGCTTCCAGGTCGCCCGCCTCGAGGACGTCGTCGAGTCCGCCGACATCTTCATCACGACGACCGGCTGCTACGACGTCATCACGGCCGAGCACATGACGAAGATGAAGAACAAGGCGATCGTGGCCAACATCGGCCACTTCGACAACGAGATCGACATGGCCGGCCTCGCCCGCGTCCCCGGCATCCAGAAGACCGAGATCAAGCCGCAGGTCCACGAGTGGACGTTCACCTCGGGCAGCTCGATCATCGTGCTCTCCGAGGGTCGCCTGATGAACCTCGGCAACGCCACCGGCCACCCGAGCTTCGTCATGAGCAACTCGTTCTCCAACCAGACGATCGCCCAGATCGAGCTCTTCACGAAGACCGGCGACTACGCCAAGCAGGTCTACACCCTGCCGAAGCACCTCGACGAGAAGGTCGCGCGCCTGCACCTCGACGCCCTCGGCGTCCGGCTCACCGAGCTGACCAAGGGCCAGGCCGAGTACCTCGGCGTCGACGTCGCCGGGCCGTACAAGCCGGAGCACTACCGCTACTGAGCCCACCCCGGTACCGCCCCGCACCGGAGCGGCACCCCACGGCGTACGGATGCCGCCCACCTCACGAGGTGGGCGGCATCCGTGTGTTCGGGGTGGGGAGTGCTGCCGTCAGCGCGGTGCGCGGAGCAGGACGTACTCCGAGCCGCGCTGCACGACCGTCCACTGCGTCTGCTCCGTCAGCGCCTCGATGACCGGCTGCCCCTTGGTGAGCAGGGCGTACGTGCAGCCCGTCCGGCGCACGTAGGCCTGCCAGCCCGGGGCCGCGCGCTCGAAGTCGAGGTGCTCCTTGACGTGTCCGGTCGCGTAGACCTCGACGCGCCCGTCGATGGTGGGCCGTACGTTCGGGTGGCGCCAGATGAGCCAGCCCCCGACGCCGTAGTCGTTGCACACGACGGTGCCCTGCGGCAGGGCCGACAACGGCGTGTCGAGGTCGTTGGCCCCCCACGTCGGGACGGCCGCTCGGGTCGGCAGGATCAGGGCTGCGACGAGCAGCCCGAGCGCCGCGAGGCCGATGGTCAGGCCGACCTCGCGCCGAGTCACGGGTTCGCGGTCCGGCGGGAGGAGGCCCTGGATCGTCGCCGCGGCGACCGGGGCGATGATGGCGGCTCCGACGGCGACGGTCCGGCTGTAGAGCAGGGCCAGCCCGATGGCGAGCCCGACGAGGAGGATGTCGGTCCAGCGGGCGCGGTGCCTCGCGCGAGCCCAGACGAGGACGACGGCGGCTGCGAGGGCGAGGAAGGCGAGGAAGCCGGGCTGCCGGAGCGACGGCGGCATCCACTCCTCGATGTACTGGGTCGTCTCGTTGACGGCGAAGGGCGACAGGAGCAGCTCGGGTCCGGTCGGCGTCACGGCCGCGGCCGCGAGGGAGGCCAGCGGCACGAGCGCGAGGCGCAGCCACTGCCGGCGGGTCACCGCACGGTCGAGCGCGATCCCGAGCAGCGCGACGACCCCGATGACGACACCGAAGAACCACATGCCGTGCGTGCAGGCCCAGACCCACGTGACGGGCACGAGCCACCACCGCGGGCGAGCGTCCGCGGCCGAGCGCAGCCAGGCCGCCGTGAAGGCCACGGCGAAGGCGAACGAGAGCAGGTGCGGCCGCAGCGACAGGCTCTGGCTCATCGCCACGAGGGCGACGGACGTGACGGCTGCCGAGGCGAGGAGCGAGGCCCGCGGCCGGGTCGCGCGCCACAGGGTGAGGCCGATGGCGGCCCCGCCGAGGGGAAGCAGCCAGGCCACACCCGGCAGCCCGAGGAACTGCTGGACGACGCTCATGAGCAGCTCGGGCAGCCACTCGTGCAGCCGCCACGGCTGCGTCGACATCGTGCTCCACGGGTCGGGCCCGTTGAAGGTCCACGTCTCGCGGAGCCGGTCGCCGGCCGCGAGGTGCCAGAAGGTGTCCGGGTCACCGACCGGACGGGCGATCTGGACGACGGCGACGAGGATGACGAGGCCGGGCAGCGCCTGGCGCACGCCGAGCGGCAGCGGGCCGCGTCGGCCGCGCGGGGTCGGCTCCGGCCCTCCGTCGACCGGGCTGTCGACGGGGCCGGTGTCCGGGTCGTTCTCCAGTCCGGTGTCCGGGGCCAGCTCGGCGGCCGGGGTGGTTCCCCGCGTGTCGCTCGTCACCGGGCGATCATCCCCGCTCACCGGACGGGACGGGGGCTTTTGGGCGGATTGGCACGCGGCGCGGCTGGTCGCGCGAACCGCTCCTGCCGTGCTCCTCGACGCTCCCGGGCGGCCCTCCCGTGGGAGGATCGGGGGACTCACCGACCACCCGTCTGGCAGGGACCCTCCATGAAGAAGCTCCTGACCGGTGCACTCGCACTGGCCCTCTCCATCTCGCTCGCCGCCTGCTCGAAGTCCGTCGACCCGGCAGCGACACCGACCACTCCGGCCGGCTCGACCTCGAGCGCGACCACGCCGTCCGACACGATGTCGTCGGGCACGACCGACGACACCGGCGCCACCGACACGGGCACGACGAGCGCGACGGCCGGTCCCGTCGACCAGGCGACGCCCGAGGCTGCGATGACCTCGTGGCTCGACGCCATGGTCGCCGGTGACGGCAACACGGTGTGCACGCTCATGGCCACGGGAGGCAAGGCCATCTCGAGCATCCCCGGGGCCGCCGCGGCCTGCGGCAAGACCATCACGCCGATGCTCGACCAGATCAAGGAGCTCGGGGCGGCCTTCCAGGGCCTGAAGATCAGCGGCGCCACCGTCAACGGCAACAACGCCACCTTCGAGAGCGTCACGACCGAGCCGGCGCTCGCCGCCGACGTCGTCTCGAGCTTCAAGGCCGTCAAGATCGGCGGCAAGTGGTACGTCACGCAGAGCTGACGGCCTGACGCCGCACCGCTCCACGAGGGGTCCCGACACCGTCGGGGCCCTTCGCCGCGTCGCGAGCCGTATGCCGCGTGGCCCGCTCCCGTCACGTGCTCGCGGAGGGTGCGCGGACGGCATACGGCCCCCGGTCACGACTCGCTTGGGTCAGCAGGTCGTCAGGCGTGTGTGATGATTTGGTCAGGACGTACGGGGCGCGTGGTCCGCGGTCCCGGGAAGGAGTGTGTCGTGAAGGGTCGGGTACTGGTCGTCGACGACGACCTCGCACTCGCCGAGATGCTCGGGATCGTGCTGCGCAACGAGGGGCTCGAGGTCACGCACGTGGCCGACGGCTCCGAGGCGGTCGGTGCCTTCCGTGAGTCGCGGCCCGACCTCGTGCTGCTCGACGTCATGCTCCCGGGGCTCGACGGCATGGAGGTCTGCCGTCGCATCCGTGCCGAGAGCGGGGTGCCCATCGTCATGCTCACCGCGCGCACCGACACCGTCGACGTCGTCGTGGGGCTCGAGTCCGGCGCCGACGACTACGTCGTCAAGCCCTTCAAGCCGCAGGAGCTCATCGCCCGCGTCCGAGCCCGGCTGCGCCGCGGCGACGAGCCCGCGCCCGAGAAGCTGTCGATCGGCGACCTCGAGATCGACGTGGCGGGCCACTCCGTCAAGCGCGACGGCGAGTCACTGTCCCTGACGCCGCTCGAGTTCGACCTGCTCGTCGCGCTGGCGCGCAAGCCCTGGCAGGTCTTCACCCGCGAGGTGCTCCTCGAGCAGGTGTGGGGCTACCGCCACGCGGGTGACACCCGCCTCGTCAACGTCCACGTCCAGCGACTGCGCTCCAAGATCGAGCACGACCCCGAGCGGCCCGAGATCGTCGTGACCGTCCGTGGCGTCGGTTACAAGGCCGGCCCGTCCTGACATGACGGAGCGCGCGGCCCGGAGCGGACCCGCGGGGCTGGCCTCGCGGGCCGGTGCGGCGTTGCGCCGGGCCTGGCGCCGGCTGCTCCACCTGTGGCGGGCCTCCCTCGGCTTCCGCGTCGTCGTCGTGACGATGCTCCTCGGCATCCTCGTGCTCACCGCGGTGGGCACCTACCTCTACGGCTCGATCGCCCAGGGGCTCGTCGACAGCCGCCAGCGCATCGCGTCGGAGGACAGCCTGCGCGACGCGACCGACGCCCAGGGACAGTTCGACTCGACCGACCAGACGGACACGCAGGAGAAGCTGACCCAGTTCGCGACGACGCTCATCAACACCTACCGGCGCGACGCGGGCAACGAGACGCGCTACGTCGTGCTGACGCGGTTCGACGACAACACGTCGCCGTTCATCGTCAGGACGGTCGAGAGCGGCAGCGTCGGCGTCCGGTTCATCCCCGACGAGCTGCGCCAGCAGGTCGCGGCCCAGCCCGACCGCCAGCACCTCCAGGTCGCGACGATCGAGGAGGGCAACGGCAGCATCTCCGCCGTCATCGTCGGCCAGAAGGTCGTGCTCCCCGTGGCGGGCAACTACGGCCTCTACTTCATCTACCCGATGGACCGTGAGCGCGAGATCATCAGCTTCATCGGGCAGACCTTCCTCTTCGGCGGTGCCGCCCTCATCCTGCTCATCGGTGCCATCGCCTTCGTCGTGACCCGGCTCGTCGCCGACCCGGTGCGTCGCGCCGCCTCCGTCGCCGAGCGCTTCGCCGAGGGCAACCTCAACGAGCGCATGCAGGCGAAGGGCGAGGACGACCTCGCACGCCTCGGCACGTCCTTCAACGGGATGGCCGCCTCGATCCAGCAGCAGATCGCCCAGCTCGAGAACCTCTCGCGCGTGCAGCAGCGGTTCGTCTCGGACGTCTCGCACGAGCTGCGCACGCCGCTCACGACGATCCGCATGGCCGGTGACCTCATCCACGACTCCCGGCACGACTTCGAGCCGACGGTCGCCCGCTCGGCCGAGCTGCTCCGCGGCGAGCTCGACCGCTTCGAGTCGCTGCTCAGCGACCTGCTCGAGATCTCGCGGTTCGACGCCGGTGCGGCCGTGCTCGAGGTCGAGGCGAGCGACCTGCGTGCCTGCGTCGAGCGGGCCGTCGACGCGCACCGCACCCTCGCCGCCCGCAAGGGCACCCAGCTCGTCGTCAACGCACCCTCGAGCGCCGTCGTCGCCGACATGGACTCGCGCCGGATCGAGCGCATCCTGCGCAACCTCGTGTCCAACGCCGTCGAGCACGGCGAGGGCAAGCCCGTCGAGGTGACGATCGGGTCCAACGACTCGGCCGTCGCCGTGACGGTGCGCGACCACGGCGTCGGGCTCCGGCCGGGCGAGGCGGCGCTCGTCTTCACCCGTTTCTGGCGTGCCGACCCGGCCCGGGCCCGCACGACGGGTGGCACCGGCCTCGGCCTCGCCATCGCGCTCGAGGACGCCCGGCTGCACGCCGGCCGCCTCGAGGCCTGGGGAGCACGGGGAGAGGGGTCGTGCTTCCGCCTCACCCTGCCGCGCCAGGCCGATGCGACGATCACGAGCTCGCCCCTGCCGCTCAGCCCGCTCGCGGCGGAGGCCGCCCGCGCCCGCGCGGCCGGAGGGGACGACTCGACCGGCCCTGCGGGCGGCGACGGGTCCTCGGACGCCGGCCGCCCGGCCGACGACGACACGCTGCGCCTGCGACGCATCGTCGTGGAGCGCGCCCCGTGAGAGCCCGCGGTCTCGCGGCGCTGCTGCTCGCCGCCTCCACCGCCCTCGCGGCGTGCGGTGGCCTGCCCGGCACCGGCCCGGTCGTCGAAGGGCGCGCGCTGGGGGAGGTGCTCAACGAGCCGGTCCGCGTCGTGGCCGTCGGCCCGTTCGACGGGGCGAGCCAGGAGGCTGTCGTCCGGGGGTTCCTCCGGGCGGGCGAGGACACCGACGAGACCCATGCCACCGGGCAGTTGTTCCTCACGCCGCAGTCGGTCGACCTCTGGCGATGGTCGAGCGAGGACGTCGTCGTCTACGACGGTGACCTCACGCTGCGCCGGCTCACCGACGACACCGTCGAGGTGAGCGCCGACGCCCTGGCCAGGCTGACCCCGGACGGCCGCTACGTCGAGCAGCCGCCGGGCACCCGGGAGAAGGTCACCCTCGGCCTGACGAAGGTGGGCGGCGAGTGGCGCGTGGAGCTGCCCAAGACCGGCTTCGGGCTGTGGCTCGACAACGACCAGTTCAACCGCGTCTACGTCAACCGGGTCGTCCACTACGTGACGCGCACCGGGCGCGACCTCGTGCCGGACTCGCGGTGGTTCCCGATCGGGTCCCGTCTGGCCACGACCCTGGCGCGGGCCCAGCTGAGCGCCGTGCCCGGCCACCTCGCCGGCGCCGTCGCCACGGGCGTGCCCACGGGCACCCGGCTGGCCGTCAACGCCGTCCCGGTGACGAACGGCAGGGCCCAGGTCAACCTCAGCAGCGAGGCGCTGTCGGCCGACCCGGCCGGTCGCGCCGCGATGTGGGCCCAGCTGACCAAGACGTTGAGCCAGATCTCGTCGGTGAGCTCGGTGTCCCTCGCCGTCGACAGCACCCAGCTCGAGCTGCCCGGCGGCGTGACCACGGTGTCGTCCGCGGCCGAGCTGGGCTACGACGTCGTCCCCAAGACCTTCCTCGACACGGCGCAGCTGCGCACGGGCGATGCCATGAGGCGCTTCGACCCGCGCTACGTCCCCGACACCCAGGACGCGAAGCGGCCCGACCTCAAGCCCAAGGACGGCGACATCGCTCGCATCCCCGACACGTGGCGCAGCCTCGCGCTCGCCGTCGACAGCAAGCAGGTGGCGGCGGTGTCGGCCAACGGGCGTGACCTGTCCATCTGGCGTGCGACCGAGCAGCCGAGGACGGTCGCCTCCTTCGCGACGTCGCTCATCCGCCCGGTCTACGACGCCGACGGCTACCTGTGGATCGCCGGCAGCGACGAGCACGGCGACGACCGCGTCTACGTGCTCGACTCCGTCTCGAGCGACCCCGACTCCGCCCCGAAGCCGATCAGCACGCCGTGGCTGGGGGACCGCCGGGTCAAGGCCATCGCCGTGGCCGCGGACGCCACCCGCGTGCTCATCGTCACGACCGACCGGTCGGGAGGCGACGAGCAGCTCGGTCTCAGCGGCATCGTCCGCGCGACGAACGGCGAGCCGCAGGCGCTCGCGCAACCGCTGCGCCAGGCCCAGTCGCTGACCCGCATCCAGGACGTCACCTGGCTCGACCCGGTCGGGTACGCCGTCCTGGGCCAGGAGCGCCAAGGTGACCCGATGCGGGCGTGGCTGGCGACGATCGGTGCGGGCGTCGACGGCACACGGACCGGCGCAGCGCGGCTCGGCGCGGTCCCCGGAGCCGTGACCATCACGACCGTCGGCGGCCCGCGCGGCATCATCATCGTCACGAGCGACAACCGGGTGCTCGCCAGGGCAGGCTCGAACTGGCCCCTCATCGAGCGCGGCAGCGACGTCCTCGTCCCCGGCGGCTGAACGCCGCCGGTCCGGCCGTCCACACCCCCGCACGCCCGACGGCCGTCGTCCCCAGTGACGGCCTCAGGTCTCGACCCGCACGCCGCCGTGAGGTGGGCTGGAGGCGTGCGAGGGCGTCGCGGGTCAGGGCTGGCAGGCCCGCCGCGGCGCGAGAGGCGCGTGGGGCGCGGGGTCGGCGACCTCGGGCGAGCGATCGGCGCCGCCCTCTCGGTCGGCGCGGCCCGGGTGCGCGACAGCGACCTCGTCGACCTCGTCCTCCCGCGGGAGTGCGGCGGATGCCTCCGTCCGGGAGCCGTCTGGTGTGCTCGGTGCACACGTGCCCTCGAGGGCCTGGCCTTCGGGGCACCCGCCCCGCGTGACCCCGGCGGTCACTCGACGCATACGCCCGCGGTGCAGGGCCACGCCCGCGTGCACGGCGGCGGACCCTGGGTCGTGCCGCATCCCGTCCCGGAGGGCATGCCGCCCGTGCACGCCTGGGGCGTCTACGCCGACCCGCTCCGCGCGGCCGTGTCCGCGTGGAAGGACGCCGGCCGGCGCGACCTCGAGGCCGTCCTCGTGCCCCTCCTCGCCGTGTCGCTCGACGCGGCGCTGGCCGGCGTCGGCTGGGACGCCGGGGTCGTGCTCGTCGTCCCGGCCCCCTCGTCGCGACGCGCCGTCCGCGAGCGCGGCGACACGCCGATGACAGGCCTGTGCGAGGCAGCGGTCGCACAGCTCGTCGGGCGACCCGGGCCGGCGCTCCGGGTCGCCCCTGCCTTGCGTCACGTGCGGCGCGTGGAGGACCAGTCGGGACTGGGGACGGTCGAGCGCCGCGGTAACCTCGCCGGGGCCCTGTCAGTGATCCCCTTGTGGCACAACGTGATCCGGGGCCGACGATGCCTGCTCGTCGACGACGTCGTGACCACGGGGGCCACCTTCGCCGAGGCCGCCCGGGCGCTGCGGGCTGCCGGTGCCGGGTCCGTCGTGGGCGCCTCGCTGGCCGCCACCCAGCGGACCCGCGGGTGACCCGTGGGCCTCCGGGGAGGCCCTGGCGGGCACCGTGCGTGTGATGTTGCCGGGGGATGTCCGGCACGCCTTCCAGTGGGCGCGCGGCCCCAGTAGTGTCGAGTCATGGACCCCCGTCCCACGGGGAACGGCCTGCCGGCCGCCCTCGGGGACGAGATCGACAGGAAGGGGTGGTGCCGCGTCGACCGCGGGCCCGTCCTAGGTGACCAGAGGCCCGGAAACACTCTCACTGCCCGCACGAAGAAGACGTGCGCGATCAAGGAGGAACCGTGGAGATCGTCGTCACTGGACGCCACGTCCAGATCCCCGACCGATTCCGTGAGCAGCTCGACGAGCGACTGGCCAAGGTGCCCGCGCTCGCCCCCAAGGTGCACCGCATCGACGTCGTCGTCACCCACGAGCGGGTCGCCCGTGGGTCCGAGAAGGTCGAGATCACGTGCCACGCCAAGGGTCCCGTGATCCGGGCGGAGGCTTGTCTCGACGACAAGTACGCCGCTCTCGACGCGGCCGTGGACAAGCTCATGGACCGCCTGAGGCGGGTGCACGACAAGCGCAAGGTCAGTCGCGGACGACGCATCCCCGAGTCGGTCGCGCAGGCGACCGCCCGCATCGACGCCTCGGCGAACGGCGCGGCTGCCGACGACTCCGCAGCCGGCGACGCCGGTGACGGTCGGGTCGACGACCTCGAGCGCTTCGGTGCGCTCGGCAACTCACCCATCGAGGTCCGCGAGAAGATCCACACGGCCGCGCCCATGTCGCTCGAGGACGCGGTCAACCAGATGGAGCTCGTCGGACACGACTTCTTCCTCTTCCACGACGCAGATACCGATCGCCCGAGCGTGGTCTACCGGCGCCGCGGCTGGAGCTACGGGGTGCTGCACCTCGAGACCGACGCGGACGCCGCCGTCGCCGCCACGGGCTGATCCCCTGCTCCCCGGACGTCGATGGCGTCGGGGCGTCCCCGTCCAGGGGGCGCCCCGACGGGCGTCCGGACCGCGCCGCGCCGATGCGGGCCGTCCATCGGGCGGCGTGTCCGTGGTCTGGGCCAAGATGGAGGCGTGAACCCGCCCCCCGACGTCATCCGTGTCCTCATCGTCGACGACCACGCCCTCTACCGTCGGGGTCTGCAGACCGTCCTGTCGACGGAGGACGGCATCGAGGTCGTCGGTGAGGCGGCCGACGGGATCGAGGCGGTCGACCAGGCCGAGGAGATCCTCCCCGACGTCATCGTCATGGACGTCGGCATGCCCAAGCGCGGAGGCATCGACGCGTGCCGGGTCATCAAGCAGCGGGTGCCCTCGGCGCGCATCCTCATGCTGACGAGCTCCGACGACGAGGCCAACCTCTTCGAGGCCGTCCGGGCCGGGGCCAACGGCTACCTCCTCAAGGACGTGCCTCCCGAGGAGGTGGCGGCCGGCATCCGCAGCGTCTTCCAGGGCCAGTCGCTCCTCTCGCCCCTCATGGCGTCCAAGCTGCTCGAGGAGTTCAAGGCGATCAGCCAGAAGGACGTGCCGCCCGCGCCCACGCCGGGGCTGGAGCTGCCGCGGCTGACCCACCGCGAGCTCGAGATCCTCCGCAGCGTCGCCAAGGGCAAGCTCAACCGTGAGATCGGCGCCGAGCTGTTCATCTCCGAGAACACCGTGCGCAACCACATCCGCAACATCCTCGACAAGCTGCAGATGCACTCGCGCATGGAGGCGGCGATGTATGCCGTCCGCCAGCGGCTCATCGACCCCGACTGACCCCGACTGCCGCCGACCGACCGCGAGCACCACGACCCACCACGACCGACCGGGCCGAGACGCCCAGGAGCACCGTCCATGACCGTTGCCACGCGCCGGATGACGCGAGCGCAGGCGCGCCGCACCGCCATCGCCGCCCAAGGCTTCCTCGACCCCCGCCCCGAGCCCTTCACCGCGACGATGCGCCACGTCCAGCGCGTCGTCGACCGCGTCGGGGTCGTCCAGATCGACAGCGTCAACGTGCTCGCCCGCAGCCAGTACCTCCCGTTCTTCTCCCGGCTGGGGCCCTACGACCCGGCGCTGCTCGACCGGGCCCGCGACCGCGCCCCGAGACGCCTCGTCGAGTACTGGGCCCACGAGGCGAGCCTCGTCCCGCCGTCGACGTGGCCGCTGCTCGACTTCCGCATGCGCGCGGCCGCCGAGAAGGCGTGGGGCGGCATGCGGCGCATCCTCGAGGAGCGCC
Source organism: Terrabacter sp. Soil811 (assembly GCF_001429655.1). NCBI lineage: Bacteria > Bacillati > Actinomycetota > Actinomycetes > Micrococcales > Intrasporangiaceae > Terrabacter > Terrabacter sp. Soil811. Next base: position 384,155 of record NZ_LMSX01000001.1, on the reverse strand, counting down.
CCGACTACGTCGACCTCGTCCGGGCCGAGGTCGAGGCCCGCGGCCCGATGACCGCGCGCGAGGTCGAGGTCGCGCTCGCGCACGACCAGCCCCGGCGCACCGACCACTGGGGCTGGAACTGGTCCGACGTCAAGCAGGCCCTCGAGTACCTCTTCTGGGCCGGACGGATCAGCTCGGCAGGGCGCACGTCCCAGTTCGAGCGCCGGTATGCCGCACTCGCGGCCACCGCGCCGCCGCCGCTGCGCGAGGCCTGGATCGACCGTCCCGGACCGGAGGCCGACCCCGACCGCTACCTCGAGCTCGTCCGCATCGCCGCCCGCGCCCACGGCGTCGGCACCGAGCTGTGCCTCGCCGACTACTTCCGGATCAGGCGCGAGGACGCCCGCCCGGCCATCGCCCGACTCGTCGCCGACGGCGAGCTCATCCCGGTCACCGTGCCGGGCTGGAAGCCGGCCTGGCTGCACGCCGAGGCCCGGCTGCCGCGACGCGTCCACGCCGAGGCCCTGCTCAGCCCCTTCGACTCGCTCGTCTGGCAGCGCGAGCGCATCCACGCCCTCTGGGACTTCCACTACCGCATCGAGATCTACACACCCGCCGAGAAGCGCGTCCACGGCTACTACGTCCTGCCCTTCCTCCACGGAGACGCCCTCGTGGCCCGGTGCGACCTCAAGGCCGACCGCGTCGCCGGCGTGCTGCGCTGCCACCGCGTCACGTGGGAACCCGGGGCGCCCGCCGAGGCGCGCCCGGCCCTGCTCGCCAACCTCGAGTCGATGGCCGCCTGGCTCGGGCTCGGTCGCGTCGACCTGCCCGTCGACCAGGCCCTCGACCAGGGGGTCGACCAGGCCGTCGACCCGACGGGCGCCGCCGCGGGCGGCTGAGCGCGTCCCGGGGCACCCGGCATACGCCCTCGGGCACCGGCGCGGACCGGGCTGCCCACGGTGTCGGAACCGGGCCGCGCGCCGATGCGTTGGTCGTTGTGTCCGGAAGGCGGCTAGCCTAGGCGGGTCCCGTGACCCATCACGGGCGATGGAGCCCGCCCACCGGGCGAGTCCACACGTTCAGTCGGGAGTGAGATCACCAGATGGCCGTCATCGAGAAGCTGCTTCGCGCCGGCGAAGGCCGGACCCTGAAGAAGCTCCAGGGCATCGCCAAGCAGGTCAACGCCCTCGAGGCCGACTTCGAGAAGCTCACCGACGAGGAGCTGCGCGACGAGACCAAGGGTTTCCGCGAGCGCCTCGACAAGGGCGAGACCCTCGACATGCTGCTGCCGGAGGCGTTCGCCGCCGTCCGCGAGGCGAGCAAGCGCACCCTCGGCAAGCGGCACTTCGACGTCCAGGTCATGGGCGGCGCGGCGCTGCACATGGGCAACGTCGCCGAGATGAAGACCGGTGAGGGCAAGACCCTCGTCGCGACGCTCCCGAGCTACCTGAACGCCCTGTCGGGCAAGGGCGTTCACGTCATCACGGTCAACGACTTCCTCGCCGAGTACCAGTCCGAGCTCATGGGCCGCGTCCACCGCGCCCTCGGCATGGAGACCGGCTGCATCCTGAGCCAGATGACGCCCGAGCAGCGGCGCGCCGAGTACGCCAAGGACATCACGTACGGCACGAACAACGAGTTCGGGTTCGACTACCTCCGCGACAACATGGCGTGGGACCCCGCCGAGCTCGTCCAGCGCGGCCACAACTTCTGCATCGTCGACGAGGTCGACTCGATCCTCATCGACGAGGCGCGCACGCCGCTCATCATCTCCGGCCCGGCCGACCTCGCGACGAAGTGGTACGTCGAGTTCGCCCGCATCGCGGCCCGACTCAACCGCGGCGAGGACGGACGCGGCGACTACGAGGTCGACGAGAAGAAGCGCACCGTCGGCGTCCTCGAGTCCGGCATCGCGCGCGTCGAGGACCTCCTCGGCATCGACAACCTCTACGACACGGTCAACACGCCGCTCATCGGCTACTTGAACAACTCCATCAAGGCCAAGGAGCTGTTCAAGAAGGACAAGGACTACGTCGTCATGAACGGCGAGATCCTCATCGTCGACGAGCACACCGGCCGCATGCTCCCGGGCCGCCGCTACAACGAGGGCATGCACCAGGCCATCGAGGCGAAGGAGGGCGTCGAGATCAAGAACGAGAACCAGACGCTCGCCACGATCACCCTGCAGAACTACTTCCGCATGTACGGCAAGCTCTCGGGCATGACGGGCACGGCCCAGACCGAGGCCGCCGAGCTCAACTCGATCTACAAGCTCGGCGTCATCCCGATCCCGACGAACCGCCCGATGGTCCGCAAGGACCAGGCCGACCTCGTCTACCGGACCGAGGTCGCCAAGTACGACGCCGTCGTCGACGACATCGCCGACAAGTACGCCGTCGGTCAGCCCGTCCTCGTCGGCACCGTGTCGGTCGAGAAGAGCGAGTACCTCTCGCAGCAGCTGAAGAAGCGCGGCATCAAGCACGAGGTCCTCAACGCCAAGCAGCACGAGCGCGAGGCCGCGATCGTCGCCGACGCGGGCCGCAAGGGTGCCGTCACCGTCGCGACGAACATGGCCGGTCGAGGCACCGACATCATGCTCGGCGGCAACTCCGAGTTCCGGGCCGTCGCCGAGCTGAAGCGTCGCGGGCTCGACCCGCACGAGACGCCGGAGGAGTACGAAGCCGCGTGGGACGAGGCGCTCGCCACGGCCGAGCGCGACGTCGCGGCCGAGCACGAGGAGGTCACCGAGCTCGGCGGCCTCTACGTCCTCGGCACCGAGCGCCACGAGTCGCGCCGCATCGACAACCAGCTCCGCGGTCGTTCCGGCCGTCAGGGTGACCCTGGTGAGTCGCGCTTCTACCTCTCGCTCAACGACGACCTCATGCGCCTGTTCAACGCCGGGCTCGTCGACCGCTTCATGCAGACCGCCGGCATGGAGGACAACGTGCCGATCGAGTCCAAGATGGTCACGAACTCGATCCAGAAGGCCCAGGGCTCGGTCGAGGCGCAGAACTACGAGATCCGCAAGAACGTCCTCAAGTACGACGACGTCATGAACCGCCAGCGCCAGGTCATCTACGACGAGCGCCGCGCGGTGCTCGAGGGGGAGGACCTCCACGAGCAGCTGCGGCTGTTCGTCAACGACGTCGTCGGCTCCTACGTCGACGCGGCCACGGCCGAGGGCTTCGCGGCCGACTGGGACCTCGAGAAGCTCTGGGACGCGATGCGCCAGGTCTACCCCGTCTCGGTCACCATCGAGGAGGTCGAGGACATGGCGGGCGGTCGCCAGGCGATCACCGCGGACCTGCTCCGCGAGCAGCTGATGTCCGACGCGCACCACGCGTACGACCAGCGTGAGGAGACGCTTGGGGCGGAGACGATGCGCGAGGTCGAGCGCCGGGTCGTCCTGTCGGTCCTGGACCGCAAGTGGCGCGAGCACCTCTACGAGATGGACTACCTCCAGGAGGGCATCGGCCTGCGGGCCATGGCCCAGCGCGACCCGCTCATCGAGTACCAGCGCGAGGGCTTCCAGCTCTTCGAGGCGATGATGGAGGCCATCAAGGAGGAGTCGGTGAGCCACCTCTTCTCCGTCGAGGTGCAGTTGCCCGAGGCCGCCGCCGCTCCCGTCGGCGCCGCGCCGATGTCGGTCGGGGACCTCGTCGGCGGGCTCGCCGCCGCCGGTCACGTCGCTGACGACGCGACCGGTGCCGCCGCCCGCAACGGCGAGACGGACGAGGAGGCTGAGGCCGCGGCCGCTGGACGCCGCCCGTTCGGCTCCGGCGTGCGCGTCTCCGGCGTCGACCTCGACCCCGAGTCGCAGCGCCCGGCCGCCCTGCACTACACCGCCCCCGGCGAGGACGGCCGCGCCGTCGAGACCGGCGGCCAGCAGACGGTCGAGCGCAAGGCCGACCGTCGCGGCAAGAAGGTCAAGCGCAAGCGCCGCTGACGCAGCGACGCACGACGGCCCGGGCCCCTGAGGGGCCCGGGCCGTCTGCACCCCCACCCGAGGTCGTATGCCGGGTGCGCGGCCGCGGATGACGCGCGCGGTCAGCCGATGGTGAGCGCCGTGACGAGCCACCGCCCGTCGAGGCCCTCGAGCCGCAGGGCCAGGGCCCGGACTCGCCCGTGCGACACGACGACGGCGCAGGCCTCGACGATGCCGTCGGCCGGCTCGCACACGCGCACGCGACGCACGACCGCCGAGCGGCGTGGGCCGGGGGTGCGACGCCGGCCGGCGACCATGGCCTGCCTGGCGATGACCGAGTAGATCGTCGGCGCCGTGTGCCGGATGAGCTGGGGAGCGGGGCGCTGGCCGGAGACGACCTCGACGATAGCCTGCGCCAGGCGGCCCACGAGCGGGGCCGGCTCGGGGAGCAGGCTCGTGCGGGTCGGCTGCCGGCCGAAGTCCTCGTCGTCGCGCGCGCCGAAGAAGTCGAGGGCGAGGGCGTCCTGGGCGTAGGGCGGCTCCCCGTGCCAGGCCTCGTCGGCGCTGATGATCCGAGGCGCCGTCTGGGGGATGCGCCGGACGGTGAAGCCGTCGCGGGTGGAGGTGCCGGTCTGGCCGGGTGTGGTGGTCGCTCGCGTCATCACCGGGCTCCCTGCTCGGCGGGGACGCTGTCGCCGGCGCCGGCGCCGACGCTGGACGGCCGTGGCACGGCTGCGTGGGACTCAGGGTTGTCCGGCCCTGACGGGGCGCTCGAGGGCGGACGCAGCTGCACCCCCGGCATGATCACGTCGGGGTCCTCACCCACGACGTCGCGGTTGGCGGCATACCACCTCGGCCACTCGCGGGAGATCTGTGCGTCGGAGGCGCCCGGACCGAGGTGTCGGGCGGCGATCGTCCAGAGCGAGTCGCCACGGCGCACCGTGACGAGGTCGTGGGCCGATGCGGCGGGACGCGGGGGCGGGGCCATGAGCTGCGACCGGTCCGCGTCGAGCACCGGCACGGGCTGCGTCGGGAGGTAGCCGGGCCCGTCCGGCGGTCTCGGGGACGCAGGTGCGGCGATGCCCTGCTGCGTGCCTGGGGTGGGGGAGTAGCCCGGATCGACGGGGAGCCCGGGAAGGTCGGCGGGCTGCGAGTGGGACGACGGGGTCGGGCTGGCAGACCCAGCCGACCCGGCGGACCCGGCGGACCCGGCGGACCCGGCGGACCCGGCGGACGGTGTGTAGCCCGGCGTCAGCTCGGTGGGTGTGTAGCCGGGCGTCAGGTCCGGTGCGGAGGCCCCTTCGGCGGACGACGCCTGAACACCGGCGCCGCGTGCCGTCGGAGCGGAGCCGGCACTCGAGACGGGGGCCGGGGGCAGGGCCACCGAGCCGACCGACGCGCCGAGGACGAGGGTCAGCACCTTGCGCACCGCGGTCGGTGTGACATGGTCGGCGACCTCGCTGGCCACCCGTCCTGCTGCACCCGGAAGGAGGGAGGCGACGGCGAACAGGCACCCGAGCGCGAGCCACGCGGCGAGCAGGACGCCCATCCAGGCGAGAACGAGGAGGAGGACGTCGTCCGGCCGGGCGGTGTCAGCAGTGTGGCTGCCCCGCCGCGCGACCGTCACGAGAGTCAGCAGGGTGATGACGGCGACGGCCAACCCGACGGCGCCGGCCCCGACCTCGCGCAGGCGCGGGCCGTCCAGGCCCGTCCGCTGTCGCTGGGCGGTGTGAGGCCTGGCTGCGCGGCCGCTCTCGTCGTCTCGTCGGGCAGCCGTGTGTGCTCCCGCTGCGTGTCCTGGTGTTGGCTGCAGTCCCCTGTCCATGGCTTCATTCAATGCAGTTTGCTTGTGTTTGGTCAAGTATGGTGTTGGTCAAGAATCGCCGGGTGGCCCGCGACGTCGGGGCAGGGGAGGGTGTGCGCATGCGCTGGGACCGGCTCTTCGACGACCTCGAGGCTCAGCTCGCGCTGGACGACGTGCGGGAGCTCGAGGCCGAGGTCGCCGACCGCACCCGGCGCGAGCGCGCGCTGCTCGACCTGCACACGCGGCTGCTCGCGAACGTCGGTGCGACGCACGTGGGGCTGCGGGTGCGCGACCGCGTGCTCACGGGTCGGCTCGTCGACGTGGGGCCGGACTGGGCACTCGTCGAGACCGCGCCGGGACGGCCGGTCCTCGTGGCTCTGCCTGCGGTCCGCGCGGTGTCGGGACTGGCGCCGGGGGCTCGGACGCCCTCCGTCGTGGCCCGGAGGTTCGGCCTGGGGGCGGCCCTACGGGCGGTGAGCCGCGACCGCGCCGCCGTGGAGGTCGTGGATGTGGACGGGCACGCATCGACGGGGACCATCGACGTCGTGGCGTCCGACCACCTCGAGATCGCCGAGCACGCGGCCGACGAGGCCCGACGAGCGGCCAACGTCACCGGGCGGACGCTCGTGCCCTTCTGGTCACTGGGCTCGGTCCGCCGGCTCTGAGAGCCGGGACCGGGGTGGCCTCACTCCTCGGCGGAGCCGCCGAACGGGTGCGCCTGCACGAACGACTTCGTCTCGGCGTACATCCGCTGGATGTAGCCCTCGAGCTCCGTGGCCTCGACGCGCCACTGGCCCCGGCCACCGATCTTGATGGCCGGCAGCTCCCCGGAGCGCACGAGGGCGTACGCCTGGGCGGAGGAGATGTTGAGGATCTCCGACACCTCGGCGAGCTGCAGGAACCGCTGGGCCACGTTGACTCCTCCTCTGGGCACCGTCTGGCGACGGCCTCGACCACACCCGTACCCCCCGCGGCGCGTCCGGACACGGCCGGTGCCACCCGACTCCGGCACGGGCTCGTGGGTCGAGGGCAGGGAACGGCTCCATCCTAGGGATCCGTGCCGTCGTCATCGTCCGTCGTCCCCAGCTGTGCACCTTGACGGGCGGTGTGCGCCGGGTTGATGCAAGATGTTGCCGCGTCCGTCCGGTGTCGTGCGACGGGCGTCCAGCCATCGCCGAGCGGACCACAGGGGGCCCACATGACCGAGCTGGCCAGTCCCAGCGCCAAGCGCCTGCAACGACCGTCCTGGCGTGACAGTCGCCTCGTCGTCGGTGTGCTGCTCGTCGTCGTCGCCGCGACGCTGGGGGCCAAGGCCGTCGCCAGCGCCGACGACCGTGTACCGGTGTGGGTCGCGGCGAGCAACCTCGTGGCCGGTGACGAGGTCGAGGAGGCCTCCTTCGTGCGCGCCGACGTGCGACTCGCCGATGGTATGAACGCCTACCTCGCCGCCGACGCCCCGGCTCCGACCGGCTCGTTCATGGTCCGTGACGTGCGCGCGGGTGAGCTGGTGCCCGTGTCCGCCGTCGGCGACGCCGCTGCCGTCGCCGTGCAGCGGGTCACGGTCCGCGCCGACGCGATGTCGACGACCGGCCTGGCACGGGGGAGCCGCGTCGACGTCTTCGTCACGCCCAAGGCCCCGACGACGAGCGACGCGGCCACCACCCCGACGAAGAAGGTCCTCGAGTCCGCCGCGGTGGCCGCGGTGATGACGAGCAGCGGTGGCTTCGGCGCGGGCTCGATGACGTCGGTGCAGATCTACGTGCCGGCCGACAAGGTCCAGCCGCTCGTCGAGGCCGTGGACGGCGAGGCGAAGCTGACCCTCGTCCCCTCCGTCGGGACGGTCACCGGCGGCGGCGCATGACCGAGGTCCTGACCGCTCTCAGCCACCAGTGGGAGTCGTCGGTCGCGACGACCCTCGAGGGTCTGCGTGACGTGACCGTGACGCGGCGGTGTGCCGACGTGTCCGAGCTGCTGTCGGTGGCCGACGCGGGTCTGGGCGACACTGCCGTTGTCTCCTCCGACCTGCGCGGCCTCGACCTCGCGGTCGTGAATCGCCTGCGCGCCAACCGGATCCGCGTGATCGGGGTGCACCCCGCCGACGACGAGCCCGCCGAGCGCCGCCTGCGACAGCTGACGATCACGGTGACGCTTCCCGTCGACGCGGGGACCGACCGGTGGGAGGTGTCGCTGCAGGAGGGATGGGGCGCATCCGACGACCTCGAGGCGGCCCTGAGCGGCGATGCCGGCGTCGGCGCCGGCCAGCAGTCCGCGCCCGACCACCCTGAGGAATCGACCGACGGTGACGCGGGGTGGCGTCCTGCTGGCTCCGGTGGCATCGCCGCAGGCCGTGAGCACGTCGGCTCGAGCGATGCCGACGACCCGTCCGGCGACGACGTGGCCGCGGGGCGAGTGACCGGTTCGCGGCGCGGCCCCGAGCGTGCGTCGGTCATCGCGGTCTGGGGACCCACCGGCGCGCCCGGTCGCACGACCGTCGCGACGACCCTGGCTGCGGAGGTCGCCGGCCGTGGCGTCGAGGTGCTGCTCGTCGACGCCGACACCTACGGGGGCTGCGTGGCGCAGACCCTCGGGCTGCTCGACGAGGCGCCGGGCGTGGCGGCGGCGTGCCGTGCGGCCGATCAGGGCCTGCTCGACCTGTCCGCGCTCGCGCGCCTCGCGCCGGTGGTCGTCCCGGGACTCCGCGTGCTGACGGGCCTGCCCAAGGCCGAGCGGTGGCCCGAGGTGCGCGCCGCGGCGCTCGAGAGGGTCCTCGAGCTGAGCCGGTCGCTCGTGCAGGTCGTCGTCGTCGACTGCGGCTTCTGCCTCGAGGACGACGAGGAGCTCAGCTACGACACCGTGGCCCCGCGACGCAACGAGGCCACGCTGACCTCCTTGGCCGCCTCCGACCTCGTCGTCGCGGTGGGTGGCGCCGACCCGGTCGCGCTCCAGCGTTTCGTCCGGGGTCTCCAGGAGCTCGGCACGGTGCCGTCCGGCGAGCCGGTGCCCGTCGTCAACCGGGTGCGCAGCGGCGCGGTCGGGCCCCGTCCCCAGTCCCGCATCGCCGACTCGCTCCTGCGGTTCGCCGGGCTCGCGTCGGTGCGGTTCGTGCCCGACGACGCCATCGCCGTCGACGCGGCCCTGCTCGCTGGGCGCTCGGTCGTCGAGCACGCGCCGGACTCGCCCGTCCGTCGTGCGGTGGCCGACCTCGCGACCGGTCTGCTGCCGTGGACGGTGGCGCCGCCCGAGCCTCGCGAGCGGAGACGGCGTGGCCACCGCCGTGGTCATGGGCGCCGGTCGTCGAGTGCCGTCGGCGCCTGAGCGCACGGCGTCCGGTCAGGGCGCGAAGAGGATCGTCAGGCCACCGAGCGTGTAGAAGACCATGACCACCATGAGCGGGACCTGACCGATGACCGCGGCGCGACGGTCGAGGACGGTGATCGCCCGCTCGTGGGCGGCGAGGACGCCGAGCAGGTGCCCGACGACGATGCTCACGGCCTGGATCGTCGCGACGAGCGTCGGCTGGATGAGCAGGTCGTTCGGGGTGAGGTCGGCAGTCCCGAGCAGGTCGGCACCCGTTCCGAGCGGGTCGGTGAGCAGCCGCCACGCGTACTGCCCCTGGTAGACCCAGAGCGACCAGTAGTGCGCGATGACGTACCCGCCGGCGATGGGGATCAGCGACGGCGCGATGTCACTGACGAAGGAGAACGAGCGGGAGACGGGCTCACCGGCGAGCCTCACCGACACGACCGAGGCCAGCCAGAGCGTCACGGCCACGAAGCCGAAGAAGGCGAGGAGGGTGGCCGTCCGGAGCAGTGCCGACGGCAGGGGAGAGGACTGCACGAACGTCGCCCACGAGAGGTTGGCCGAGAAGCCGTCGTATGCCGTCCCGCCGAGCATGACGGCGACCGTGGGCACGAGGCCCCGCTGGCCACGCAGGCCGTTGACGCCGTGCAGCGGGGTCCGCAGCACCCAGCGCCCGTCATGGCGCCGGCCGAGCGGTGAGAGCAGGCCGAGCAGCCGTGACCACGCCTCGAAGGGGTCGGCGTGGTCGAACCACGTGCGGCCGAAGACGGCCGCACCCAGCAGCGACACGGCGAAGAAGCCGGCGACGAGGACGCGGAGGAAGCCCAGCGACGTGTTGTCCTCGGCGACGAGCTCGACCCACGTGAAGGTCCCGAGCCCGAGGGCCGCGGGCCACAGGCCCCAGCGGTATGGCAGGGCCGCGAGGTCGGGCGAGACACGGGCAAGTCGGAGCAGGCCGGCGTGGAGCGCGCGGAGCGGGTTGATGACCCGCCAGACCGGGCCGAGGAGCATCGAGGAGAAGGCGAGGCCCACCCACAGCCACACGTAGACGACGTGGGGCACCGGGTTGCGGGCCGAGTCGGGGCCGAACACGAGCGCCGCCAGCGTCCACACCGTGACGATGCCGGCCAGGACGCGGGCCACGACGCGCAGCCAGCGCGAGTCCAGCACGGCGGCGACGGGCCCGGGCAACAGCACCCCGTCGGTGTCGCGCAGCCGCGGCTCGCGCCACAGCGTGCTGATGGCGACGAACGAGATGACGAGCGCCGCGACCGCCGCGATGACGAGGGCGGTGAACGGCAGGGGAAGGTCGCCGCGGCTGCCGACGCCGTGGGCGGGGACGACAGCCGGGACGGAGCCCGGAGTGAGGGCTGATGGGAGGGCGGAAGCGAGGGCGGCCGGGAGGGACGCCACGGTCAGCGGACAGCGACCGTGAGCAGGGTCAGGGCCGGCTCGTGGGTCTCGACCTCGTAGAGGCCGGCCTCGGTGCCGGTGAGGCGCAGGGTCGTCGGGGTGCCGGCCTTGAGCGTCGCCTCGACGTCGAAGCCGTGGGCGTGCAGCTCGTCGTCGTGGTCGCTCGTCACGACGAGCTCGAGCGTCGAGCCGATCGGCAGGTCGACCTGCGCCGGGGCGGGCGTCACGGTCGTCCCGGTGACGGTCACCTCGAGGCGCTTGACGCTGCCCGTCGAGACGACGCCGGTGCTGCCGCCCGGTCCGGGATCGGGGGTGCCGGACGAGCAGGCGGCGGCACCGACGAGCGCGAGGACGCAGACGGCATACGGCAGGGCGCGAAACGTACGCATGGCCACGATCCTAAGCAAGGGCGTCTGGCAGAGTGTGAGCATGTCTGACCGCCTGACCTCGCTCGACGCGTCGTTCCTCTACCTCGAGGAGTCCACCACGTCGATGCACGTCGGGTCGGTCATGGTCTTCCAGCCTCCTCGCGACGGCTTCGACTACGACCAGCTCGTCCGCATCATCGAGAGCCGGATCGGGGCGATCCCGCGCTTCCGGCAGAAGGTGCGCGACGTCCCGGGCCGGATCGGCAACCCCGTCTGGGTCGACGACGAGGCCTTCGACATGGGCTACCACGTGCGTCGCGCCGGCCTGCCGCGTCCGGGCAGCGACCGGCAGCTGCAGGACTTCGTCGCCCGGGTCCAGCCGCGCAAGCTCGACCGCACCCGCCCGCTGTGGGAGGTCTACCTCGTCGAGGGCCTGCACGACGGTCGGTTCGCCATCGTCACGAAGACCCACCACGCGCTCATCGACGGCGTCAACGCCCTCGACATCGCGCACGTCATCGTCGACGCCGTCAAGGGTGAGGACCAGGACGACGTCGTGCCGCCGTGGGAGCCGAGCCGGTCGCCGTCGTCGGTCGAGCTCGTCACGGGTGCCGTCATCGACGCGGTGCGCCGCCCGACGCAGGTCGTCGACCTCGTCCGCGGCGGTCTCAACGACGCCCTCAACGTCGGCCTGCGTGCGGTCGAGTCTGCCGGCCAGGTGCTCTCGACGGTCGCGCGCACCGCCGCTCGTCCCGCGCCCGACTCGCCCCTCAACGCCGAGATCGGCTCGGCCCGCCGGTGGGTCATGATCGCGACCGACCTCGAGGACTACCGCCTCGTGCGCAAGCGGCTGGCCCGTGGCGCGTACGCCGAGGACGTGACGATCAACGACGTCGTGCTCGCGACGATCGCGGGCGGCTTCCGGGCGTGGCTGCTCGGGCGCGGCGAGGCCGTCAGCCCCCACACGTCGGTGCGCGCCATGGTGCCGGTCAGCATCTACGGCGACGACCCGGCGGGGATGTATGCCAACCAGGTCATGGCCTGCGTCGTCAACCTCCCGGTCGGCGAGCCCGGGGCCTCGATGCGCCTGCACCAGATCGCGTTCGCGATGCGCCAGCAGATGGAGGGTGGCCAGGCGGTCGGGGCGACGTCGCTCGCCAACCTCGCGGGGTTCGCTCCGCCGACCCTGCACGCCCTCGGTGCGCGTCTCGGCTCCGCGATGTCGCGCCGCCTGTACAACGTCATGATCACCAACGTGCCGGGCCCGCAGACGCCGCTCTACGCCGGAGACGCCGAGATGCTCTCGACCTACCCGGTGACGCCGCTCGCCAAGGGGCAGGCCCTCTCGATCGGCATCACGTCGTACAACGGCGGGGTCTACTTCGGCCTCAACGCCGACCGCGACGCCATGCCCGACGTCGACGTGCTCGGCCAGTCCATCGTCGAGTCGCTCGCCGAGCTGACGAGCGGGAGGGAGTCCTGATGCCGGTCGTGCGCGTCTACGTGCCGCTGGGGCGGGCGGGCCTCGAGGAGCTCGCCACCGCAGGCGCGCTCGCTGCCGGTCCGGGCACGCCCCGGACGGCGTATGCCGTCACGTCGGGTCTCGAGCAGGCCGCGCCGGGTCTCGACGTCGAGGACCTCGAGTACGCCGCCTTCAGCGATGCCGTCGAGGCTGCGGCCGGGCTGCGGTCGGTGCGCTCGGACCGTCGCGTCGTCGCATCCGCCGACGCGGACGCCACGTGGGTCTCACCGCGCGACGGTGCGCCCGTGTCGAAGGTCGTGCTCACGGCGCCGCTGCCCCTTTCGCGGGTCGCGTCGTTCCACGTCGACGACGAGGTGACCGGCGACGTCGACGAGGAGGCCGACGAGCTGCTGTGGTACGACGTCACCGAGCTCGACGACGTGCGTTCCTTCTTCGGCTGAGCCCCGACATGGCCGACGACGAGGTGGTCGCCCTCTACGACGAGGCCGGCCACGTGTCGGGATCGTCGCCACGGTCGGTCATGCGCGCGCGCAACCTGCGTCACGCGGCCTCGTCGATCGTCGTGCGCGACCCGCTCGGTCGCATCTACCTCCACCGTCGCACGACGACGAAGGACGTCTACCCGGGTCTGCTCGACGTCGCGGCCGGTGGGGTCGTCCTGGCGGGGGAGGATCCGGCTGTGGGCGCGGTACGCGAGGTCGACGAGGAGCTCGGTGTCGCCGGGGTCCCGCTCGAGCCCCTCGGCGTGGCGGACTACGCCGACGAGCACACGCGCTACCGGGCCTTCCGCTTCGTCGTGACGTGGGACGGCCCGATCCGGTGGCAGCCCGAGGAGGTGTCATGGGGCGAGTGGGTGACGGTCGAGGAGCTCGTGCGCCGGCTCGACGACGAGGCCGACAGCATCGTGCCGGACAGCGTGGCCGTGTGGTCGTCCCTCGTGCGCGGATGGCATGCCGACCGGGTCCCGCTCCGCAAGGGCTGGGACAGCGTGGCGACGCTCGTGGAACAGCGCTGGGTCGACCGCACCGCACGCCGGCCCGAGGTCGAGACGGCGCTGCTCGCCGAGGCGGTCCTGCTCCCGGCGATCGCGGACGGGCTTCCGGTGGAGGTGCCACGCCCGGTCGTGCTCGACCGTGCGCCGCTGCGGCTGCGGCACGCCCTCGTGGTGGGCGAGGCCGTCGATCCGGCACGCCTGACCTCGGCGGACGGCGAGGTCTTCGCGGCCTTCCTCGAGGTGCTGCACGCCACCCCGCTTCCCCTCGCGGCCGATGCGGGGTGCCCGTCGGCAGCGGACGACCACGTCGAACGAACCGTCCGGGTGGAGCGGCTCGGGCACGTCGTGCTGCCCCTCCTGCCGCCCGAGCACCGCTCGACCGCGGAGGCGCTGCTCGAACGGGTGGCGACCGTCGGTGAGCAGGCCCTCTGCCACCGGGACCTCGTGAGCGAGCACGTCCTCGCGCGAGAGGGGCGGCTGTCCGGGGTCATCGACTGGGGCGACGCCCGGGTCACCGACCCCGCTGTCGACCTCGCCTGGGCGCTCAACGCGACATCGGTCGCCTTCGCCGACGCTGTGGCGTCCGGCGTGGACGACGACACGAGGGCCAGGGCCCGGGCCTGGTGGGCGCTCGCGCCGTGGTTCGACGCCCACCGCGACGTCGCGTACCCCGAGACGGTGGACGTTGACCCGTCCGGTGCGCTCGCACACGACCTCGAGGTCGTGGTCTCCCGTCTGCTCCGGTGGCGCGGCGCCTGACGGGCGTGGTGCCATGACTTCATCTCTTGTCACGACCGAACGATCGTGCTTTTATAGACGTCATGGGCAAAGGTGAGAGCACGAGGACCGCGATCCTCGACGAGGCCACCGAGCTCGCGTCGCTCGTCGGGCTCGGTGGGCTGACCATCGGCACGCTGGCCGCGGCGACGAAGCTGAGCAAGAGCGGGCTCTACGCCCACTTCGCCTCCAAGGAGGCGTTGCAGGTCGAGGTGCTCCAGCACGCCCGCGAGCGGTTCACCGACGTCGTCATGCGTCCGACCGTGGCCACACCCCGTGGCGAGCCGCGCGTGCGCGAGTTCTTCGACCGCTGGATCACCTGGCAGTCCACCGCCTTCGACGGCGGCTGCATCTTCGTCGACGCAGCAAGCGAGTTCGACGACCAGGAGGGCCCGGTCCGCGACGAGCTGGTGCGCGCCGAGCGCGACAAGCTCGAGTCCCTCACCCTCATCGTCGGCACCGCGATGAGCGAGGGGCACTTCCGCGACGACGTCGACGCCGAGCAGTTCGCCTACGAGCTCGAGGGCATCGTTCTCGCGCACCACCATGCGCGTCGGTTGATGCGCGACGGTCGTGCCGAGGAGCGTGCGCGCCGGGCCTTCGACCGCCTCGTCGACGACTGCCGGCCCGTCGCCCGCTCGGCCTGACCACCACGCATCCGGTCCTGCACGGACCACCCGTCCCGATCACCATCCAGAAGGAGCAGTCATGGCCCTCCAGTCGCCACAGAAAAGCACGAACGATCGGTCTATTAAGTCCGCCACCACTCACATGGCGTTCCGGATCTTCGAAGCGCTCGCACCTCGCGTGGGAGCGCGGGTCGCCGAACGGCTCTGGTTCCGACTGCCCCCGGCCCGCCCCTCGATCGCCACGCCCTTGGGTGCGACGCCGATCCGGGAGCTGCTCGGCTCGGCCTTCGAGGTCGAGCTCCGCGGCCGCTCCGTGCGGGGCTGGGTCTGGGGTGAGGGACCGGTCATCTACCTCGTGCACGGCTGGGGCGGGTCCCTCGAGCAGCTGACCCCGCTCGTCGCGCCCCTGCTCGACCGGGGCCTGCAGGTCGTCGCCTTCGACGGGCTCGGTCACGGCCGCTCGGACCCGGGGGTCCACGGCTCCGGCTCCTCCGATGCGGTCGAGCTCGGTCGCTCCCTCGACGCCGTCGCCGCGCGCTTCGGGCCTGCGCGGGCCGTCGTCGCACACTCGATGGGCGCCCTGTCCGCACTGCTGGCGATCCGCGACGGCTGGGTGGCAGTGGAGCGGCTCGTCCTCATCGCCCCGCCGAGCGGCATACCCGACCTGCTCGTCCGCCTTCGGAGCGAGCTGGGGCTGGGCGCGCGGACGACGCGCCGGCTCGTCGAGCGGGTCCGCCTCCGCACCGGCTACGCTCCCGACGAGCTCGACCTCGTGACGATCGCGACCTCGCTCGAGCGGCCCGAGCGGCCCGACCTGCTCGTCGTCCACGACCTGCTCGACCGAGAGGTGTCGCACGCGCCCTCGGCGCGCCTCGTGCAGTCCTGGCCGGGGGCCGAGCTGCTCTCGTCCGCCGGGCTCGGGCATCGTCGGGTGCTCGCGGACGCCGCGGTCGGGGGAGCCGTCGCCCGCTTCGTCGACCGCCTCCCGGTGGAGGCCAGCCTGCACGGCGACGACCGTCCCCAGCCGTGGCCGGACGCGGTCGCCGACGGCCGATCGGCAACCGGCGGGCAGGCCCGCGCCGGAGCGGCCTGACCGTCCCACGTGCTGGTCCGGGGGAGACGCGCTTGCGTCATCCCTTGTTACCTTGCGCGGATGGACTTCACCGCTGACGAGTACGCCCGCCGCGATGCCGACCGCCTCCGCGAGATCCTCGCCGGACCACCCGTGACGTGGGTCTTCCTCGGCGACAGCATCACGCAGGGGGTCGTGCACACGCACGGCCGCCGCGGCTACGTCGAGCACTTCGCCGAGCGCGTCCGCGGTGAGCTCGGTCGTCGTGGGGACGCCGTCATCAACTCCGGCGTGTCGGGGGCCACGACCGAAGACCTCCTTCCCGAGTTCCACTGGCGGGCAGGACGATTCGCGCCCGACGTCGTCTTCGTGATGTTCGGGACCAACGACATCCTGGCGGGGGAGGACGGCGTGCGCGGCTTCCGCTACCGCCTCGACCAGATCGTCCAGCGCTCCCGCGACGTCGGAGCCACGGTCGTGCTCCAGACGCCCCCGCCGGTGCTCGAGGACGGCGGCCGCGGGCCCCGCCTCATCGCGCTCTACGCCGAGGCGGTGCGCGAGGTCGCACGCGACCTCGGGGTGCTCGTCGTCGACCATGCCGCCGCGTGGGAGGCGGCCGCGGCCGACGCGGGCCGGGAGGTGGCGCCCGACGGCTGGCTCGACGACACGTTCCACCCCGGCGCGCGAGGGCACCACCAGCTCACCCTCACCCTCCTGTCGGCCATCGACGTCGCCGACCCCACGAGCGAGGTCTGCTCGCTCGTCGTCGACGACGCCGTGGGCGCCACCGCCTGAGGGCGCCTGCCCACCCCGCCTCCGACCCGACTCCGACCCCGACCGCACCGCGCCTCCACCCCGAGGGTGGGCGGCGTCGGTCAGGGGCGGCTCAGGGTCGGGTCAGGGCGCTCCCCGGCAGCGCCACGGCCCCGAGTGGCGCGACGATGGGGTCATGACACAACCGATCCCGAACCCGTCCGGCCAGTCCCTGACCCCGACGAGCGACGAGCGCACGTGGGCCGTCCTCGGCCACCTCGCCGCCATCGTCGCCGCCGTCATCTCCGTCGGCTGGCTCAGCTTCGTCGGCCCGCTGCTCATCTGGGCCGTCTACAAGGACCGCAGCGCCTTCGTCCGCAAGGCCGCTGCCGACTCCTTCAACTTCAACCTCGCCGTCTGGGCGGCGATCATCGCCGGCTGGGTCATGCTCTTCACCGTGATCCTCATCCCGGTCGCCATCATCGTGTGGATCGTCGCCGTCGTGGCCGCGCTGTGGTTCCACATCAGGGCGGCGATGGCCGCGAGCCGCGGAGAGAGCTTCCGCTACCCGTGGAGCATCCCCGTCCTGCACTGAGCGCCCCGGCAGGGCTGACGGGCACCGTGGCCGGCATGGAACGATGGGGTGGCTCCGCCCACGAGGCGGGCCACCCCACTCGCCTGCACCGGGCGAGACCCCGTGCCAACCGCAGGAGAACTTGATGGACGCCGTGACCCACGTGCCCGCACCGGCCAACGAGCCGGTGCTCGACTACGCGCCGGGCTCGCCCGAGCGAGCCGCGCTCGAGGTCGCCCTCGCCGAGCTGGGGTCGACCCAGACCGAGCTGCCCCACACGATCAACGGCGAGCGGGTCACCGGCACCGGTCGCAAGATCGCCGTCCGCCAGCCGCACGCCCACCGCAAGGTCCTCGGCACGCTGCGCAACGCCACCGTCAAGGAGGGCCAGGCCGCCGTCGACGCCGCCAAGGCCGCCGCCCCGATGTGGCGCGAGCTGTCCTTCGACGACCGCGCCGCCATCCTGCTCAAGGCCGCCGAGCTGCTCTCCGGCCCCTGGCGCGCCCGCCTCAACGCGGCGACGATGCTCGGACAGAGCAAGACGGCCTACCAGGCCGAGATCGACGCCGCGTGCGAGCTCATCGACTTCTGGCGCATCAACGTCCACTTCGCCCGCCAGATCCTCGAGCAGCAGCCGCCGCTCAACGCCAAGGGCATCTGGAACCGCTCCGACTACCGCTCGCTCGAGGGCTTCGTCTACGCGGTCACGCCGTTCAACTTCACCGCGATCGCGGGCAACCTGCCGACCGCCCCGGCCCTCATGGGCAACACCGTCGTGTGGAAGCCGAGCCCGACCCAGCAGCTCGCGGCGCAGCTGACGATGGAGCTGCTCGAGGAGGCCGGCATGCCTCCGGGCGTCATCAACATGGTGACGGGCGACGGCATCAACGTCAGCAAGGCAGCCCTGCGCGACGAGGACCTCGCCGGCATCCACTTCACCGGCTCGACCCCGACGTTCAAGCACCTGTGGCACGAGGTCGGGACCAACCTCGACCGCTACCGCACCTACCCGCGCCTCGTCGGCGAGACCGGCGGCAAGGACTTCATCCTCGCCCACCCGAGTGCCGACCCGGCCGTCCTGCGCACCGCCATGATCCGGGGCGCCTTCGAGTTCCAGGGCCAGAAGTGCTCGGCCGCCTCGCGCGCCTACGTCCCCGCCTCGGTGTGGAAGCAGATCAAGGGCGACCTCGTCGACATCACCAACGGCCTGACCCAGGGCGACGTCACCGACCTGTCCAACTTCATGGGTGCCGTCATCGACGACCGCGCGTTCGCCAAGCACCAGGACGCGATCGACCGGGCTCACGCGACCACGGGCATCGACGTCGTGGCCGGCGGCACCTACGACGACTCCGTCGGCTACTTCGTGCGCCCGACGGTGCTCGAGATCAAGGACGCCGCCGACGAGTCCTTCCGCACCGAGTACTTCGGCCCGATCCTGTCGGTGCACGTCTACCCCGACGCGCAGTACGACACCGTGCTCGACCAGATGGAGCGCTTCGCGCCGTTCGGGCTCACCGGCTCGATCATCGCCCAGGACCGTCGCGTCATCGCCGACGCCACGAAGCGCCTGCGCTTCGCCGCCGGCAACTTCTACGTCAACGACAAGCCGACCGGCGCCGTCGTCGGCCAGCAGCCGTTCGGCGGGGGCCGCGCGTCGGGCACCAACGACAAGGCGGGCGCCGCGCAGAACCTGCTGCGCTGGACGAGCGTGCGTTCGATCAAGGAGACGTTCGTCCCGCCGACGAACCACACCTACCCGCACATGGGCTGACCCGCCCCCGAGCACGTATGCCGCTGGGCCCGTCTCCGTCAGGAGGCGGGCCCAGCGTCGTGCAGGGGTGTCAGGCGCGCTCGGACAGCCAGGCGTTGCCGGTTCGCTGCTCGCTGCGGATCGCGTCGATGACGGCAGGGGCGGCGGCCTTCTCGACCTTGCCCCCGAAGAGCGGGATCGAGGCCTTGAGGTCGCCGTCGATGCTGATCTGCGTGCCGCCACCGGCCGGGGCGAGCCGGACGCTCGACCGCATCGCGACGGGAGCCCCGGCCACCTCGACCGTGAGGGTGCCGGTGCGGGTGCCGTCACCGGCGGCCCCACCCCACTCGTAGGTCTCCGTCACCGAGAGGGTCGGTCCGACGATCGACTTCGCGAAGTCGGGGAGGTCGTCGGCGGGCAGGTCGCGCTTCGTCACAACGCGGGCGCCGTCACCCGCCGGGCTGACCGCGGCCTCGTGCCGTTGGGCGTGGGCCTCGACGCACTTGCGCTCCTGGAAGGCCACGTCGGTGACCATGGCGTAGACGGTCTCGGGCGGGGCGGCATACGTGATCGTCTCGGAGATCTTCATGGCCGACACGCTATTGCACCGTCCACCGCACCCCGAGGACGTATGCCGCGCGGCCGGGTCACGCGCCCGGCGCCGAGGTGACGCTCAGGCGCCCGACCGGGCGCGGTCGGACAGGGCCGCGAGTGTCGTGCCGGACGTCTCGAGCTCGCGGCGGAGCCGGGCCAGCTCGCGCGAACGGACCGCCGTCACGCGGTTGAGCAGCTCCTGGAGCCGATCGCGCTCGGCCAGGCGCTCGCCCGGCTCGACCCGGCTCGGGCCGGAGCGCTCGACGACGAGCCGGCCGTCGATGGTCAGGTCGCAGCGCGTCAGGGCCGGCTCGAGCCCGCGGACGCGGGCTGCCGACTCGACGGCGGTCGTGGTCCAGGACTGGAGGAGGCCGCCGACCCGGTCGAGCTCGGTGGCGGCGCGGGTCACGAGGTCGCGCTCGTGGCCCGTGGGGTCGGGCCCCCCGGTGCGCCCGACCCGCCGCGCGGCCGCGTCGAGGTCGACGACGAGGTCGGCGAGCTGGTGGGCCTGCGTGCGCAGGGCGCCGCCGAGCGCCGACGTCGAGCCGGGGTCGCCGGGAGAGAGGCTCATCGGGCGTCACCCGCCTGCGTGGCCGGACGGCTGTCTCGCGGCACCTGCTCGTCGACGCCGGCGGGTGCCCGCCCGGGGGCGGCGCCGAGGTCGAGCAGCCGCTCCTCGAGTGCCTCCGAGAGGGCCCGGAGGGTGTCGGCCGCCTGCTCGACCCAGGTGTCGAGCGCGCGCTGCGTCGGCAGGTCGCCGAGGTCGGGAAGGTGCGTCAGCAGGTCGTCGGAGAGCGTCCGCGTCGTCGACCGGCCGGCGGCGAGGGCTCGCAGCGTCGCAGGGTCCGCAGCGCCCGCCACCCGGCTCCCCTCGGTCATGGCACCACTCTAGGGACTGGGCGTCCGGGCGCCCCGGAGTTCTCCACCGCCTGTCCCGTCCATCACTCGTGTCACAGTCGCGGAGTGTCCGGCGGGGGTGGTTCGGGCGTGGACGCCGACGGGGATAGGCTCACATGGTGAGATGGGCGGCACAACGACGTGCCGCCGTACGGGCCACACGGTGAGGAATCCGACGACCGCATGTCAGCGTCACTCGAACAGACTCGAATCGACGTCATGAAGGCCGCTGCCGCGGCAGTGGCGCCTCCCCCTCGACGGGGTCGCGGCCGATCCGGCGGCACCGCGTCCCGCGAGCTCGAGGAGTTCCTCCTCGCCTACTACCGCCTCGTCGCGACCGAGGACCTGCTCGCGCGCCCGGCGCGCGAGCTCGCGACCATCGCCACCGAGCACCGCGCCTTCGCCCAGGATCGCCCGGTCGGCACGTTCAACGTGCGCGCCTTCAACCCGACCGCCGACGACGAGGGCTGGTCCACGGGCCACTCGGTGGTGCAGATCGTCGTCGACGACATGCCGTTCCTCGTCGACTCCGTCGTGGCCGCGCTCGGCGGCTTCGACCGCGGCGTCCACCTCATCGTGCACCCGCAGATGACCGTCTCGCGCACCATCACCGGTGAGCTCAAGTCGGTCATCACCGACGGCTCGACGACCGTGCAGTCCACCTCCCTCGGTCTCGTGCGCGAGTCGTGGATGCACCTCGAGATCGACCGCCTGCCGGCCGACGCCCTGCCCGACGTCGAGGCCCGGCTGCGGCACGTCCTCGAGAACGTCCGCGACTCCGTCGAGGACTGGCCCAAGATGCGCGCGCACGCGCTGACCATCGCGAGCGAGCTCCGCTCGGCGACGCCACCCGGCACCGACCCGCACCAGGCGCGCGAGACGAGCCGTTTCCTCGAGTGGCTCGCACACAACAACTTCACCTTCCTCGGCTACCGCGAGTACTCCCTCTCGCACGAGAACGGCAAGGACGTCTCGCGCCAGGTGCCCGGCACCGGTCTCGGGCTGCTCCGCTACGACCGGCCCTCTGCCGGAAAGGGACTCGTGCTCACGCCGGCTGCCAGCCGAGCCGCTCGCGACTCCACCATCCTCATCATCACCAAGGCCAACTCGCGCGCGACGGTCCACCGCGACGTCTACCTCGACTACATCTCGGTCAAGCGCTTCGACGCCCGCGGCGAGTGCGTCGGCGAGCAGCGCTTCCTCGGCCTCTACGCCTCGGCCGCCTACAACGACACGATCCACGACATCCCGCTCCTCGACGTACGGGCGCAGGAGGTGCTGCGCCTCACCGGGCTCAGCGCCGACAGCCACTCCGGCAAGGACATCCTCCAGATCCTCGAGACCTACCCGCGCGACGAGCTCTTCCAGACGAGCCCCGCACAGCTGGCCGAGATCGCGACGAGCGTCCTGCACCTGCAGGAGCGCCGCAAGACCAAGCTCTTCCTGCGTCGCGACGAGTTCGGCCGTTTCGTCTCGTGCCTCGTCTACCTCCCGCGCGACCGCTACAACACCACGGTCCGCCTGCGCATCGAGGCCATCCTGCTCGAGGCCTTCGGCGGCGAGAACATCGACAACACGACGCGGGTCAGCGAGTCGACGCTCGCGCGCCTCCACTTCGTCGTGCGCATGCCGGCGGGCACCGACATCCCCGACATCGACGAGGCGGAGCTCGAGAAGCGCGTCATCGACGCGACCCGCACCTGGGACGAGGACCTCTCCGAGGCGCTCGGCCAGGCCCGCGGTCTCGAGGGCGCGGCCCGCACGATGGCGGCGTACGCCAAGGCCCTGCCCGAGGCGTACAAGGAGGACTTCGACGTCGAGACGGCGGTCGAGGACCTCGACCGCATCGACGCGCTCGGAGACGGTGACCGCACGACCGGCCTGCACCTCTACGACGACCCCGCGTCGGACGACCCCCGCGAGCGGCGCTTCAAGCTCTACCGCCGCGCCGACCTGTCGCTGACGCAGGTGCTGCCGCTCTTCACGCACCTCGGCGTCGAGGTGACCGACGAGCGCCCCTACGAGGTGCCCGGACCCGACGGCCGCACGCTGCACATCTTCGACTTCGGCCTGTGCGCCGACGCCCGCACGTGGGGGTCCGGCGACGCAGCCCTCTCGGCGGACGTCCGCGAGCGCTTCGAGGAGGCCTTCCGGGCCGTCTGGGACGGCCGTGCCGAGTCCGACGGCTTCAACGCCCTCGTGCTCGCCGCGGGTCTCACCTGGCGGCAGGTCGTCATCCTGCGCACCGTGGCGAAGTACCTCCGCCAAACGGGCTCGACCTTCTCGCAGGACTACGTCGAGTCGGCGCTCGCCGCCAACACCGGCATCGCCCGCAGCCTCGTCGAGCTCTTCGAGGCGCGCTTCGACCCCGACGCCTTCCCCGAGACCGAGGCCGGCCACGACAAGCGGGCGTCGCGGCAGAAGCAGGTCGTCACGCGCATCAAGGAGGCACTCGACGACGTCGCGAGCCTCGACCACGACCGCATCGTGCGTGCCCTGCTCGGAGTCATCCAGGCGAGCCTGCGCACGAACTTCTACCAGCCCGACGAGAACGGACGCGACAAGTCGTACGTCTCGCTCAAGCTCAACCCGAAGAAGGTCCCCGACCTCCCGGCCCCGCGGCCGATGTTCGAGATCTGGGTCTACAGCCCCCGGGTCGAGGGCGTGCACCTGCGCTTCGGCAAGGTCGCCCGCGGCGGTCTGCGCTGGTCCGACCGCCGCGAGGACTTCCGCACCGAGGTCCTCGGGCTCGTCAAGGCCCAGATGGTCAAGAACGCCGTCATCGTGCCGACCGGCAGCAAGGGTGGCTTCTACGCCAAGCAGCTGCCCGACCCCGCCGTCGACCGCGCCGCGTGGATGGACGAGGGCATCGCGTCCTACAAGCTCTTCATCTCCGGGCTGCTCGACCTCACCGACAACCTCGTCTCGGGTGCCGCCGTGCCGCCGCGCCGTGTCGTGCGCCACGACGAGGACGACACCTACCTCGTCGTCGCCGCCGACAAGGGCACCGCGAAGTTCTCCGACATCGCGAACGGCATCTCCGCCGACTACGGCTTCTGGCTCGACGACGCCTTCGCGTCCGGCGGCTCCGCCGGCTATGACCACAAGGGCATGGGCATCACGGCGCGCGGCGCATGGGAGTCGGTCAAGCGCCACTTCCGCGAGCTCGGCGTCGACACCCAGACCCAGGAGTTCACCGTCGTCGGCGTCGGCGACATGAGCGGCGACGTCTTCGGCAACGGGATGCTCCTCTCTGAGCACATCCGCCTGCTCGCGGCCTTCGACCACCGGCACATCTTCGTCGACCCCGACCCGGACGCCGCGACCTCGTATGCCGAGCGCCGGCGGATGTTCGACCTGCCCGGGTCGTCGTGGGCCGACTACGACGAGAAGCTCATCAGCAAGGGCGGCGGCATCTTCCCGCGATCGGCCAAGTCGGTGCCGGTGAGCCAGCAGATGGTCGCGGCCCTGGGGCTGCGCTCGGGCACGAAGTCGATGACGCCCGCCGACCTCATGAAGGCGATCCTCCTCGCGCCGGTCGACCTGTTGTGGAACGGCGGCATCGGCACCTACGTCAAGGCGGTGGCCGAGACGAACTCCGAGATCGGCGACCGGGCCAACGACGCCATCCGCGTCAACGGCAGCGACCTGCGCTGCAAGGTCGTCGGCGAGGGCGGCAACCTCGGGGCGAGCCAGCTCGGCCGCATCGAGGCCGCGCTGGCGGGTGTCCGGATCAACACCGACGCCATCGACAACAGTGCCGGAGTCGACACCTCCGACCACGAGGTCAACATCAAGATCCTGCTCACCGAGCTGACCCGCTCCGGCGAGCTGACGACGAAGCGTCGCAACACGCTCCTCGCCTCGATGACCGACGAGGTCGCCGAGCAGGTGCTGCGCGACAACTACGAGCAGAACGTCCTGCTCGGCAACGCCCGCGCGCAGCAGCACGCGATGCTCGGCGTGCACGAGCGCCTCATCCAGTTCCTCGAGGCGAACGGCGACCTCGACCGCTCGCTCGAGTTCCTCCCGAGCGACGCCGAGATCGCGCGCCGCCAGAAGGACGGACTGGGCCTCGCGTCGCCGGAGTTCTCGGTGCTCGTCGCCTATGCGAAGCTCTACCTCAAGAACCAGCTCATCACGACGGCCCTGCCCGACGACCCGTGGTTCGAGTCGACGCTCGCCGAGTACTTCCCGAAGCCGTTGCGCGGCAAGTACGCCGACGAGATCGCCGCCCACCCGCTGCGCCGCGAGATCATCACCAACGCGGTGGCGAACTCGATGGTCAACCGCGGCGGCATCACCTTCGCCTACCGGGCAGGGGAGGAGACGGGCGCCACGCCCGAGCAGGTAGCGCGTGCCTACGTCGTATGCCGCGAGGTGTTCGACCTCGCCGGGTTCGTCCGGGGCGTCGAGGCCACCGACAACGTCGTGAGCACGGGGGCGCAGACGGCGCTCTACCTCGAGTTCCGTCGCCTCATCGACCGCTCGGTGCGTTGGTTCCTCACCTCACGCCCGGCGACGCTCGACATCGCGGCCGAGGTGGCGCGCTTCCGCCCCGGCATCGAGGCCTTCTCCGGCCGCATCGCCGAGCTGCTCCAGGGCAGCGAGCGCACCCGCCTGCAGCGACGGGCCCGCGAGCTCGAGGGCAAGGGCGTGCCGGAGGATCTCGCGCTCGCCGCGGCGTCCCTGCTCGACCTCTACTCGCTGCTCGACTGCATCGAGATCGCCGAGGACACCGGCGAGAAGCTCGACGACGTCGTCGGGGTCTACTTCCTGACCTCCGAGACGTTCTCGATCGACGCGATGCTGACGCGGGTCACGATGCTGCCGCGCGACGACCGCTGGGACGCCATGGCCCGCGGCGCGCTGCGCGACGACCTCTACGCGGTCCTCGAGAGCCTGACCCGGTCGGTGCTCGAGGTGAGCAACCCGCGTCACGACGCCGCGGGCCGCCTCGCCGAGTGGTCCGAGCTCAACGCCGACGCGCTCGGTCGGGCCCGGGCGGCCCTCGGCGGGATCGAGCGGATGAGCCACGCCGGCATCGCCGCGCTCTCGGTCGCCCTGCGCACCCTGCGCACCGTGACCAAGCCGGCGTCGTCCGGCCAGCCCGCGCCCATCCAGGCCGAGGCGCCGTCGGGTCCCGTCCCGACGAAGAAGGCGTCTGTCAGGAAGGCGCCCGCGAAGAAGGCGGCCGCCGCGAAGAAGGCGGCTCCGAAGAAGGCGGCCGCCGCGAAGAAGGCGGCCAGCGCGGCCCCGAAGACCGAGGCCAAGCAGCCCGCCACCAAGACGGCGGCCGTGAAGAAGGCCCCGGCCACGAAGACCGCGACCAAGCAGGCGGCCCGTGCCGCTGCGGCCCGAGTGGCCGCCGATTCCAGTAGCTGACCGACCACCTCGTCGAGTGAGCGCCTGACCACACACGAGTGAGCGCGCCGTCCCACCTGCCACGAGGCAGGAGGGACGGCGCGCTCACTCGAGTGGGACGGGGCGCTCACTCAAGTGGGGTGGGTGAGGCCACCGAACGCGTGGGCCCCGTGGCTCACTAGGCTCGGGACGTGGCAACCCTGAGCAAGCTCCTGCGCGGCCGGACGAACCTGCCCGACCACGACGTCGAGTGGCTGCAGCTGCTCGTCGGTGACTGGCAGCTCGTCGCCGACCTCTCGTTCGCCGATCTCGTGCTCTGGGTCCGGTCGACGAGCGAGCGGTGGGAGGCCGTGGCCCACGTGCGTCCCACCACGGGCCAGCTCGTCTTCGTCGACGACCAGGTGGGCCGCATCGCCGACCCCGGCCGCACCCGTGACCTGCTCGACGAGGCCGCGGCCGAGCAGCGCATCCTGCGCGTGCGCCAGGTCGTCGTCCCGCATGAGCACGGAGCCGACCAGTCGGTGCGCGAGGAGTACATCCCCGTCGTCCGTGGTGGCCACGTCGTCGCCGTCCTGACCCGCCACACGAACCTCTGGACGACGCGCACCCCGAGCCGCCTCGAGCTGACCTACCTCGCCACGGCCGACGCCCTGTGCCGGATGGTCACCGGGGGAGAGTTCCCGCACAGCGGCGCCCCGACGGGCCTGCGACGCGGCGCACCCCGGGTCGGTGACGGCGTCATCCGACTCGACGTCGACGGCATCGTCACCTACGCGAGCCCGAATGCCGTCTCCGCCCTGCACCGGCTCGGGCACCTCGGCGAGGTGGTCGGGGCGAGCCTCGCCCAGATCGTCACCGACAACGTCCGCGAGTCCTACCCCGTCGACGAGGGGCTGCCGCTCGTCGTCACGGGGCGTCAGCCCTGGCGCACCGAGGTCGTCGCAGGCGGCACGACCGTCTCGATGCGGGCGATCCCGCTCACCGAGGCCGGGCAGCGGTTCGGAGCCATCGTGCTCATGCGCGACGTCGGCGAGCTGCGCCGCCGCGAGCGCGAGCTCATGACCAAGGACGCGACGATCCGCGAGATCCACCACCGCGTCAAGAACAACCTCCAGTCCGTGGCCGCGCTGCTCCGCCTCCAGTCGCGCCGGCTCCCCGACGGCGAGGCCAAGATCGCGCTCGCCGAGGCCGAGCGCCGGGTCGGCACCATCGCCATGGTGCACGACCAGCTGAGCCAGGGCTTCGACGAGACGGTCGAGTTCGACACCATCGCCCAGCGTGGGCTCAACGCCGTCGTCGAGGTCTCGGCGAACGGTGCGCCGGTCCACACCGTCACGGAGGGCTCCTTCGGGCGCCTGCGCGCCGAGGACGCGACGTCGCTCGCGATGATCATGAGCGAGCTCGTCCAGAACGCCATCGAGCACGGCCTCGGCGACGCCGGGGGAGAGGTGCGCATCTTCATCGACCGTCAGGCCGACGAGCGTGGCCAGCAGATGGTCGTCGTCTCGGTCGAGGACGACGGCAAGGGCATCGACCCGGCCCGCCGGCCCGGCTCGGGTCTCGGGACCCAGATCGTCCAGTCGCTCGTCAGCGACCTCCAGGGCCGCATCTCATGGGAGGCCGTAGTGCCGCACGGCACCCGGGCCCGGTTCACCGCGACCCTGCGCCCCATCACCTGAGGGGCACGGGCGCCCCGGTCGGCACCGGACCGCATACGCGGGCAGCCAAAAGCCCGGCGACCGGGGAGGGTCACCGGGCTCGACGACGATGGTCGTGCGGGGCTCAGCCGGCGCGGCGAGCCCGCGCGTTGCGGCGCTTCAGGGCGCGGCGCTCGTCCTCGGAGAGGCCGCCCCAGACGCCGGCATCCTGGCCGGTCTCGAGGGCCCACTTGAGGCAGGTGTCCATGACCGGACAGGTCCGGCACACAGCCTTCGCCTCCTCGATCTGCAGGATGGCCGGGCCGGTGTTCCCGATGGGGAAGAACAGCTCCGGATCGGCCTCCAGGCAGGCAGCGCGGTCGCGCCAATCCATGTGGATCGTGCTCCTTCATGTATCTCGGTTCGCACCGACGCCGGGTGTCGGTCGCGGTGCATGTGCTCGGGGCGCCAGCGTCGTTGTCGGAGCCAAGTCATGGTGTCGTCGTGCGGGGGGATGACCCCCTGACCAACGGAAACGCGCACGAAGTTGTTCCGTACGCGTTGAGGGCCATGATCCAGTGTGACCAGCAACCATGTCCGTGTTCAACGCCTTGGGCGCGGATCACACCAAGGATTGAGTCTATCGGCAGACGGCTCCCAGTTCCAGACCTCCGGCCCGTCCGTGGGGATCGGGAGCCGCCCGGACGGTCCGGACCAGCCGGATCGCTAGGCTGGCGAGGTGACCGAATCGACCTCTCCGAGCCGCGAGGTGCGTGGATCCCACCGCGCCGCAGGGCTGCTCACGCTCCTGGAGGCCCTCGCCGTCCTCGGCTTCGCCGGCTTCTACGTCTACGAGATGGTGACGGGCGCCACAGACGACGTCACGCGGGCGGCGACCTCCGGGGCCCTCATCCTCGTCTTCGGGCTGGGGCTGCTCGCGCTGGCCCGGGGCTGGAACCGCGCCGCCGACTGGCCACGCACCCCCACCGTGCTCTGGAACGCCCTCCTGCTGCCGGTCGCGTGGTCGCTGCACGAGTCGGACCGCACCCCCGTGGCCCTGGCCGTCGGGCTCGTCGCGGCGGCGAGCATCGTGGCGGCCGTGTCGGCTCCGGGGCGCCGGGCCGACGGCAGCCCGGACGGCGAGCGCGACACGGACGTCGTCAGCTGAGCGAGAGCCAGTCGTTCCAGCCGTTGTGGAGCACGAGCCAGGCGATGAGGCCGTACCCGGCCTGTCCGGGGTGGGCGCGGTCGGGGCTGGCCGCGAGGTCGGCCATCCACTGGTCGTGCGTCGCGAGGGGGCGGTAGCAGTCGACGTAGGTGATGCCGCGGCGTGAGCACACGTCGGCCTGGGCCTCGGCGAGCGCCTCGATCTTGCGGTTCATCTCGTCGTCGAGCGTCGGCGTCAAGCCGACGACGAAGACACCGATCCCGGCGTTGGTCGCCTCGTCGAGGACGTTGGCGAGGTTGAGCCGCGAGCGGGCCATCGTCATGCCCGACAGGACGTCGTTGGCGCCCACGTTGAGCACGAGACGTCGCTCGGCGCGTCCCTTCCAGCGCGGGTGGCACTCGGCGCCCCAGCGGGTGACGACGTCGCCCGAGGTGTTGCCGCGGACCCCGAGGTTGTAGGCCGTCAGGTCGAGGTCCGGGTGCTGCGTGCGGGCCACGACGCGTCCGACCCAGCCCAGGCCCTTGGGGTCGCCGTAGCCGGCCGTCATCGAGGCGCCGACGAAGACCATGCCGACGTCGCGGATGCCCTCGGCGACGGTGAACTCGGCGCTCGGGGCGTAGTAGGGGTCCTCCGTCGGGGCCACGTCCGCCGGGGCCTGCGGGGACACCGCAGGTGCGGCAGGCGCGGTGGGGACGGCGGGCTCGGGGGTCGCCGCGGGAGCCGACGCGGCGGCATACCGCCCCGGGGCGTCGGTCGTGAACTGGGTGTGGGACGAGGGGTAGGCGGGGCCCACGCCGTAGGGCTCCCTCGGTGCCTCGCCGTGCGTCTGGGCCCTGTCGCTGCGGTCGCTCACTGCTCAGTCCTCGTCGTCGTCCAGCCGGGCGAGCCATGTCGCGAGTCGCTCGACCGGCACCTCGAACTCGGGGTTGAGGTCGACGAACGTGCGCAGCTGCTCGGCGAGCCACTCGATGGTGACCTCGTCCTCGCCGCGGCGCGCCGCCAGCTCCTCGATGCCCCTGTCGGTGAAGTACACGTGGGGAGGTTATCGCGTGCCGGGGTGGGGCAGGCGGAGGCGGGCCGAGGACCGGGCACATCGCCTGCGTGCCGACGGGAGACGACCGCCTGCGTATGCCGTCACGCCGGGGACGCAGCGAGGGACCCCGCCGTCGTGGCGGGGCCCCTCGGGTGCTCGGTGTGCCCGTGCGGGCGGGTGCGGGCTCAGCGCCCGAATGCGCGCTCCATGAGCTCGGCCTGCTCGGCCGCGTGCTTCTTCGACGAGCCGGTGGCCGGGGAGGCCGCGGCCTTGCGGGCCACGACGCGCCACGGACGGGTCTCGCCGAGGTCGCAGAGGTCCTCGTGCAGCCACTGGGCCATGAGCGGCCAGGCACCCTGGTTGCGCGGCTCGTCCTGCACCCACACGAGCTCGGCGCCGGGGTA
The DNA here is from genome assembly GCF_001429655.1 of Terrabacter sp. Soil811. Taxonomy (NCBI): domain Bacteria; kingdom Bacillati; phylum Actinomycetota; class Actinomycetes; order Micrococcales; family Intrasporangiaceae; genus Terrabacter; species Terrabacter sp. Soil811. Next base: position 354,234 of record NZ_LMSX01000001.1, on the reverse strand, counting down.
CTTCGAGGCGGCGTCGATCATCTCCTTCTCGGGGATGGGGTAGAGCTGCTCGACGCGGATGACGGCCGTCGAGGTGTCGCCGCGCTTCTCGCGCTCGGCATCGAGCTCGTGGACGATCTTGCCGCTGGCGAAGAGCACCCGCGTGACGTCCTGGGTGACGCCCTCGTGGTCGGCCAGGACCGGCTGGAAACCGCCTTGCGTGAAGGCCTCGACAGAGCTGGCCGCCGCCTTGCTGCGCAGCATCGACTTCGGGGTGAAGACGACGAGCGGCGTGCGCGGACGGGCGTAGGCCTGCCGGCGCAGCAGGTGGAAGTAGCTCGCCGCCGTCGACGGGTAGGCGACCGTCATGTTGTTCTCGGCGCAGAGCTGCAGGTAGCGCTCGATGCGCGCCGAGCTGTGGTCGGGACCCTGCCCCTCGTAGCCGTGCGGCAGGAGCAGCACGACCGAGCTGCGCTGGCCCCACTTCTGCTCGGAGCTGGAGATGAACTCGTCGACGATCGTCTGCGCGCCGTTGCCGAAGTCGCCGAACTGCGCCTCCCACAGCACGAGAGCGTCGGGACGCTCGACGGAGTAGCCGTACTCGAAGCCCATCGCGGCGTACTCGGACAGCAGCGAGTCGTAGACCCAGAAGCGGGCCTGCCCCTCGCCGAGGTAGAGCAGCGGCGTCCACTCCTCCGCGTTGTTCTTGTCGATGAGCACCGCGTGGCGCTGCACGAACGTGCCGCGGCGGCTGTCCTGACCGGCGAGCCGGATCGGGGTGCCCTCCTTGAGGAGCGTGCCGAAGGCGAGCAGCTCGGCCATCGGCCAGTCGATGCCGCCCTCGTGGACCATCTGGGCACGCTTGTCCATGAGCTGCTTGAGCTTCGGGTGGATCGTGAAGCCCTCGGGCGGGCTCGCGAAGGTCTCTCCGATGTGGACGAGCTCGCTCGCCTCGACCCCGGTCTCGGTCGCGGAGCGCACCGGGGCCTCGTCGTCCTGGACCTGCGCCGTGGGGCGCTCGAGGCCGGCGTTGTCGGGGGCGTCGGAGTCGCGGTCGTTCGGCTGGGGCGGCGTGGCGGCCTGGGCCTTCTTCGCCTCACGGGTCTCGACGAAGACGCGCTCGAGCTGCTGCTGGTAGTCGCGCAGCGCGGCCTCGGCGTCCTCGACGCTGATGTCGCCGCGACCGATGAGCGACTCGGTGTAGAGCTTGCGGACCGAGCGCTTGGCCTCGATGAGGTTGTACATGAGCGGCTGGGTCATCGACGGGTCGTCGCCCTCGTTGTGACCGCGTCGGCGGTAGCACACCATGTCGATGACGACGTCCTTGTTGAACTCCTGGCGGAACTCGTAGGCCAGCTCCGCCACGCGCACGCAGGCCTCGGGGTCGTCGCCGTTCACGTGGAAGATCGGCGCCTGGATCATGCGGGCGACGTCGGTCGAGTAGACCGACGAGCGCGAGCTGCTCGGCGAGGTCGTGAACCCGACCTGGTTGTTGATGACGACGTGGATCGTGCCGCCCGTGCGGTAGCCGCGCAGCTGCGAGAGGTTGAGCGTCTCGGCCACGACGCCCTGCCCGGCGAACGCCGCGTCGCCGTGCATGAGCACGGGCAGGACGGTGAAGGACTCGCCCGCGAGGTTGAGCCGGTCCTGCTTGGCCCGGACGATGCCCTCGAGCACCGGGTTGACGGCCTCGAGGTGGCTCGGGTTGGCGGCGAGGTAGACCTTGGTCTTGCTGCCGTCCTCGGAGACGAACTCGCCCTCGGTGCCGAGGTGGTACTTCACGTCGCCCGAGCCCTGGACCGACTTGGGGTCCTGGGTGCCCTCGAACTCGCGGAAGATCTGGCCGTAGGACTTGCCGGCGATGTTGGCCAGCACGTTGAGGCGGCCACGGTGCGGCATGCCGATGCAGACCTCGTCGAGGTTCTCGCTCGCGGCGCGGCACAGGATGCGGTCGAGGAGCGCGATGACGGACTCGCCGCCCTCGAGCGAGAAGCGCTTCTGCCCGACGAACTTCGTCTGGAGGAAGGTCTCGAAGGCCTCGGCGGCGTTGAGCCGGCGCATGATCCGCATCTGCTCGTCGCGGTTGGCCTTCTCGTAGGGTCGCTCGACCTTGTTCTGGATCCACTTGCGCTGCTCGGGGTCCTGGATGTGCATGTACTCGATGCCGACGGTGCGGCAGTACGAGTCACGCAGGATGCCGAGGATCTTGCGCAGCTTGAGGAACGGGTAGCCGCCGAAGCCGCCCGTCGCGAAGGTGCGGTCGAGGTCCCACAGGCTCAGGCCGTGCGTTGTGACGTCGAGGTCGTGGTGGCGGCGCTGTTTGTACTCGAGCGGGTCGGTGTCGGCCATGAGGTGGCCGCGCACGCGGTAGGCGTGGATGAGCTCCTGGACGCGGGCGACCTTGTTGATGTCGTCGTCGTGCGAGGAGTCGACGTCCTGGATCCAGCGGATCGGCTCGTAGGGGATGCGCAGCGACTCGAAGATCTCGTCGTAGAAGCGGTTGTCGCCGAGGAGCAGCTGGTGCATGATCCGCAGGTAGTCGCCGGACTGGGCGCCCTGGATGATCCGGTGGTCGTACGTCGAGGTCAGCGTGAGGATCTTGCTCACGGCGTTGCGGTTGAGCGTCTCGGTGCTCGCGCCCTGCCACTCGGCGGGGTAGTCGAGGGCGCCGACGCCGATGATGGCGCCCTGGCCCTTCATGAGGCGCGGGACCGAGTGCACGGTGCCGATGCCGCCCGGGTTGGTGAGCGAGATCGTCGTGCCCTGGAAGTCCTCGACGGTCAGCTTGTTGGCGCGGGCCTTGCGGACGACGTCCTCGTAGGCGGTCCAGAAGTGGACGAAGTCCATCTCCTCGGCCGACTTGATCGAGGGCACGACGAGCGTGCGGCTGCCGTCGTCCTTCTGGAGGTCGATGGCCAGGCCGAAGTTGACGTGGGCCGGCACGACGAGGGCGGGCTTGCCGTCCTTCTCGGTGAAGCCGTTGTTCATCTCGGGCATGAGCGCCAGGGCCTTGACCATGGCGTAGCCGATGAGGTGCGTGAAGCTCACCTTGCCGCCGCGCGAGCGGGCCAGGTGGTTGTTGATGACGACCCGGTTGTCGATGAGCAGCTTGGCCGGGACGGCGCGCACGCTCGTCGCGGTCGGGACGGTGAGCGAGACCTCCATGTTGGCCACGACGCGGGAGGACGCGCCGCGCAGCGGGGTCACCCGATCGTCGTTCACCGGGCCGGTGCCCTTGACCGCGGGGATGTCGCGCGGCTTGGGGGCCTCGGCGGGGGACTCGTCCTTGGGTGCCGCCTTGGGCTCGGTCTTGGGCTCGGTCTTCGACTCGGTCTTCGACTCGGTCTTCGGCTCCGCCTTGGCCGCCGGTGCGGCGGTCCTGGCCGGTGGCGCGGGCGCCACCTTCGGCCGGGTCGTCGCGGCCGGCGCCGGGGCGGGGCTCTGCGCCGGGGCCGTCGAGGTCTTCGCGGGGGCACCGTTGGACGACCCGTTGGTGGACCCGGTGGCCGAGCCGTTGGCCGGCGTGCTCGTCTGCGGCTTGGTCGCGGTCGCCGTGCGGCCCGGGGCCGCGCTCGCGTCGGCCTCACCCGGCCGGTAGTCCTCGAAGAACCCCCACCAGGCCTTGTCGACCGACGTCTTGTCGGTCAGGAACTGCTGGTAGAGCTCGTCGACGAGCCATTCGTTCGGCCCGAATGCTGCAATCGGGTCACCGGACGTGGACTGATCGGACACGGCGAATGCGCCTCTTTCGTTTGGCTCGGGTGCGTCGTTGCCTATACAGGGGTCAAGCCTAGACCCGAATGCTCTGATACCGGACGGGGGCTCGGATGTCGAGCCCGACCATCGACGAGGCGTTCCTCACGTCCACAGGGCTGGCCCTCGGGGACGCTCTCGAGTATCGCCCGTGCCCGATGGAAGCCCGCGTCAGCTGATGTCGGCGCGCAGCGTCCGCCACGTGCCGAGACCGGCCATCACGGCGGCATACGCCATGAGCACGAGCGCGCCCGCCCACCAGGAGAGCTGGGCGACCGGCTGACCGTCGAAGCCGCCGCTCGTCGACTCGAGCATCGCGCTCGTGGCGCGGCTCGGTAGGTAGGGGGAGATGCTCTTGCCCCAGTCGGTCAGGGCGAGCACGAGCCCGAGCACCGGCTCGACGATCCACGCCACGGCGACGGAGATGAGCAGCGCGGCGACCTGGTTGGGGATGAGGATGCCGGCGCCGAGGCCGATGAGGGCCCACAGGCCGAGGACGAGCAGGGAGAGCGCGAGGGTGCGCCAGATCGCCGGGTCGGCGAACGGGGCGACACCCTTGGACGTCAGCACGAGGGTGCCCGCGCCGACGGCGCCCGCGAGCGAGAGCAGGCCGTAGAGCACGCCGATCGCGAGCAGCGAGATGACCTTGGCCGCCATGACGCGACCGCGCCGGGGGATCGCCAGGAAGGTCGCGGTGATGGTCTGGTGGCGGTACTCCGAGCCGATCGTGAGCACGCCGATCGACAGCGTCAGGAGGTAGCCGACCTGCAGGCCGCCCGTGAAGACGGCCTTGGCGATGGCGACGTCCGTGGTGGGAGCCGCCGCGGCCTGAGGGCCGCGCAGGGCGTCGCTCGTGAACACGAACGCGAAGAGGACGGCGAAGGCGGCGCCGCTGACGAACACGGCGATGGCCATGCCCCACCAGAGGCGCGTCGTGAAGAGCTTGCGGAGCTCGGCCCGCACCGCCGCGGTCATCGCAGGTCTCCTTCGCGGTCGGCCTGACCCGCCACCGGCGTGGGCTCGGTGAGCAGGGCGGGGTCGATCGGGGGTCCGCTCGGCGGCGGGAGGTCGGCGGGCACGCTGCCCGCTGCGTTCGTGTCGAGCCCCAGGTTGCGGTTGCGGTGCGCGTCGTTCTCGGTGAGGTTGAAGAAGAGCTCCTCGAGGTGCGTCTGCTCGCTGCGCAGCTCGTGGATCGCGACGTCGCTGGCGTGCGCCACGTCACCGACCACGGCGAGGTCCTCGGTGGTGACGCGCAGGCCCCGCCCGCTCGGCGTGACCGTGAGGCCGCGACCGCGGAGCGCCTCGGACAGGCGGTCGGGGTCCGACGTGCGGACGTAGGCCGTGGGCTCGCCACGCAGCTCGGCGACGGTGCCCTGGGCGACGCGCTGGCCGTTGGCGATGATGACGACGTCGTCGACCGTCTGCTCGACCTCGGAGAGCATGTGGCTCGAGATGAGCAGCGTGCGACCCTCGTCGGCCAGGTGGCGCAGGAAGCCGCGCAGCCAGCGGATGCCCTCGGGGTCGAGGCCGTTGGCCGGCTCGTCGAGGATGATGACGCGCGGGTCGCCGAGCAGGGCGCCGGCGAGCCCGAGCCGCTGGCGCATGCCCATGGAGTAGCCGCCGGCCCGCTTGCGGGCGGCGGCGGGGATGCCCACGAGCTCGAGGAGCTCGTCGACGCGCGAGTCGGGGACACCGGCGACCGCAGCCTGCACGCGCAGGTGGTTGCGCCCCGTGCGGCCGGGGTGGAAGTTCGTCGCCTCGAGGGCGGAGCCGACGACGGTGAGCGGGTTGGGGATCTCGGCGTATCGGTGGCCGTCGATCGTCGCCGTGCCGTCGGTGGCCCGGACGAGGCCGAGCAGCATGCGCAGGGTCGTCGTCTTGCCGCTGCCGTTGGGCCCGAGGAAGCCAGTCACGCGTCCCGGCTCGACGTCGAAGTCGAGGTGGTCGACGGCGGTGAAGGAGCCGAACCGCTTCGTCAGACCGCGCACCTCGATGTGCCCGGTGAACTCCGGTCGTCCGTGCACCACCGTGCTCCCTCCGTCGGCCCACGTGGGCGCCACGACCCCCGCCGTGATGCGCCCAACTCAACCACACCGCGTACCCGGTCCACACGGAGGTCGCAGCGAGCGGTCCGCGCCGCCGCGGGCCGGTGCGCGTCCCTATAGTTGGGCGCACCATGACCTCCCTCCGCGACCAGGGTCCGGCCACCCCCGCCACCAGCCAGGTCACCCCTCCCGTCACCGCGGGCGCCCCCGGACGGGTGGCCCGGCCGTGACCGAGTGGCTCCTCGTCCTCGGCGCCGTGCTGCTCACGGCCGGCACCGCGCTCTTCGTCGCGGCCGAGTTCTCCCTCGTGGCCCTCGACCGGCCCACGGTCCAGCGCGCCATCGACGAGGGTGACTCGCGGGCCCGTGTCGTGCTCCAGTCGCTCAAGCAGCTCTCGACGCAGCTGTCGGCGGCCCAGGTCGGCATCACCATCACGACCCTCGTCGTCGGCTACCTCGCGCAGCCCTCGATCGGGGTCCTCGTCGCCGGGCCCCTCGAGGCCGTCGGTCTCGGCGCCGGTGCGGTGGAGGCCGTCTCGAGCGCCCTCGCCCTCCTGCTGGCCACGATCTTCTCGATGGTTTTCGGCGAGCTGCTGCCGCAGTTCCTCGGCATCTCCGCGCCGCTCGGGACGGCCAAGGTCGTGGCCCTGCCCGTGCGCGTCTTCGCCGTCGTCGCCAAGCCGCTCATCATCGTGCTCAACGGCTCGGCCAACGCCTTCCTCCGCGCGCTCGGGATCGAGCCGCAGGAGGAGCTGTCGGGCGCACGCACGCCGCAGGAGCTCGCGAGCCTCGTCCAGCGCTCCGCCGAGGCCGGCACCCTCGACGTCACGACCGCACGCATGCTGACCCGCTCGCTCGGTTTCGGCGAGCGCACGGCCGACGACGTCATGACGCCGCGCGTGCGGTGCACCGGCATCCACCGTGAGGAGTCCGCCGACGACGTGCTGCGGCTCTCGCGGCGCACCGGGCACTCGCGCTTCCCGGTCCTCGGCGAGGACTGGGACGACATCGACGGGGTCGTCCACGTCAAGAAGGCGATGGCCGTGCCGCACGAGCGGCGCAAGGACGTGCCCGTCTCGGCGCTGATGTCCGACCGCCTCGTCGTCCCCGAGACGATCCGCCTCGACCCGCTCCTGCGCGAGCTGCGCGAGGGCGGCTTCCAGATGGCCGTCGTCGTCGACGAGTACGGCGGCACGTCGGGAATCGTCACGCTCGAGGACGTCGTCGAGGAGATCGTCGGTGAGGTCTCCGACGAGCACGACCGCAGCCGGCAGGGTGGCCGCGAGCTCATCGACGGGTCGTGGACCGTCCCCGGACTGTGGCGCCCCGACGAGGTGCGCGACGCCTTCGACGCCGACGTCCCTGACGGGTCGACCTACGAGACGATGGGCGGCTTCGTCATGACGAGCCTGGGCCGGGTGCCCGTCGTCGGTGACGTCGTCCGGCTGCCTGGCTGGCGCATCAACGTCGTCGGCATGGAGGGGCGCCGCGTCGACCGGCTGCGCTTCGTGCCCGACCCGGAGTCCCTGCCGCCCGGCGACGGCGAGGACGCACGTGACGCATCCGCCGCGTCCGGCCTGCCGGACCGGGCCGGTCGTGTGCCGTCTGCCCGGGAGACGGGGGAGCGGTCGTGAGCGGCGCCTGGGTCTACGTCGTGTCGGTGTTCCTCCTGCTCGGCAACGCCTTCTTCGTCGGCGCCGAGTTCGCCGCCATGGCGGTGCGACGCTCGACGCTCGAGCCGCTGGCCGATGCGGGCAGCAAGCGCGCCCAGTCGTGCCTGCTCGCGCTAGAGCGGCTCGGGTCGATGCTCGCGACCGCCCAGCTCGGCATCACCGTGTGCTCGGTCGGGCTCGGTGCGCTGGCCGAGGCGGCGCTGCACCACCTGCTCGAGCCGATCTTCCACGGCTGGGGGCTCTCCGACGCCTGGGCGAGCGGCGTGGCCCTGGCGCTCGCACTGCTCATCGTGTCCTACCTCCACGTCGTCGTCGGCGAGATGATCCCGAAGAACCTCGCGATCGCGGGTCCCGACCGGGCGGCGCTCGTCCTCGTGCCGGCGCTCTTCGTCATCGCGAGCGCGCTGCGCCCGATCATCCACGCCATGGAGGCGATCGCGAAGGCGCTCGTGCGCCTCTTCCGGGTCGAGCCCAAGGACGAGATCACGTCGGCGTTCACCGCCGAGGAGGTGGCGCACATCGTCGGGGAGTCCCGTCGCGAGGGCCTCATCGAGGAGGAACGTCACGGCCTCGTCGCCAAGACGCTCGAGTTCTCTGACAAGCGCGCCCGCGAGGTGGCGGTCGACGTGCGGTCGCTGACGACCGTCGAGCTGGGCGCGACGCCCGCCGACATCGAGCGCCTCGTCGCCAAGCAGGGCTTCTCCCGCTACCCGGTCCGGGACGCCGCGGGCGAGATCGCCGGCTACCTCCACCTCAAGGACATCCTCTACGCGGACGACGAGCGTCATGAGCAGCCGATCCCGCCCAAGCGGGTCCGCCGGCTCGCCACCGTGCGCGCGGACGACGACATCGAGGACGTGCTCGCCACGATGCAGCTGACGGGCGCGCACCTCGCACGCGTCATCGACGACGACGCCGCGGTGACGGGTGTCGTCTTCCTCGAGGATGTCCTCGAGGAGCTCGTCGGCGAGGTCACCGACACGACCCAGCGCTGACCGGCCGCCGGGGTCGAGCCCATCGTGCTCAGCCGGGCTGCCGCTCCAGCCACTCGAGGTATGCCGTCCCGCGCGGTGAGAGCTCGTAGCCGACGTCGTGGCTGATCGTCAGCCCGAGGGCCTTGAGCTTGCGGATGTCGACCTTCATCGGGAGCAGCTCGACGCCGCGCAGGGCCGCCAGCTCCTTCAAGACGACGTGCGGGTTGTCGCGGATCCACTCGAGGATCTCGCGGGTCCACGGACCGGTCGGCCGCGCATCGAGCCGTCGGAGACGAGCCGCGATGTCGCCTAGCGACTCGTCGTCGGGCAGGCTCTCGCGCAAGGCGATCCGCGGGTCCTCACCGGCCCAGCTGAGCCGGATGCGGTAGACGGTGTCACCGCCCTTGCCGCCTCGAGGTGAGGGCAAGCGCTCCCTCGGGGCGAGGAACCGCTGGAGGGACGCGAGGTCCTTGACGCCGGCCGTGCGCGCGTCGCGCTCGGTGAGCTTGTCCGGGTCCCGCACCCGGCTGACGGCGTCGAAGCGGACGAGGCCGGCCGGGGTGAGCTGCAGGCCGCCGACCTTGACCCGCGGGGCGTCCCACCGGCGGAAGGCCTGCGTCACCGTGCCGGCACGGATGGCTTCGGCGACGGGCTTGGAGATGAGCACGACCTCATCGTGGCACGTGCCGGCCGGCAGTGGCGCGCCCGCGCAGCCCCACGCATACGTCCTCGTGCGCCGTGCTGCGGGCGATGGTCGGGGGCGGGCGGCCTTGCGGATGAACGCGATTCCGGGGTGCACGTGCAACTCCGCCACGTCCGGCAGCACGAGCACGCCGGACGGGGCGCTATCGACGGACGGCCGTCACACACGCCATCGGCACGGTGAGCTCGAGAGCCCCCTGCTCGGCTGCGACGGCGTCGAGCCTGGCCGCGACGTCGGCGAGCACGCGGTCGGCCTCCGTATCGGGCACGACCGAGCGCCAGCCCGGCACGAAGCCGAGCCGGACGAACCAGTGGGCGAACAGTGCCTGCCCGTCGGCGAAGCGCATCCGGAAGACGTCGGTCGCGACGTCGACGACGTCGAGGCCCGCCACCGTCAGCTGGTCGGAGACCGATGCGACGGTCGCGCGGTGCTGCTCCTGGGCGTCGAGGGCGTGGCGGTGGTCGTCGAGACCGAGGTCGGACAGCGCGCTGCGGTAGGCGGCGTACACCTGCTCCATGTGGCCGACGAGGTTCGTCGTCGTCACGAGTCGTCCCCCGGCGCGCAGCACGCGCGCACACTCATGGAGCACGGCCGGTGGGTCGTCGAGGTTGTTGATGCCGAGGTTGGAGACGACGAGGTCGACGGACGCATCCGGCAGCGGGAGGTCCTCGGCGGAGGCCACGACGACGTCGACGTTGGTCAGTCCGAGGAAGGCCACCTTGTCGGCGAGGCGCTCCATGGCCGCCGCCCACGGGTCCACGGCCGTGACCCGGGACTCGGGCCCGCAGCGCTGCGCGAGCTCGACGGTCACGAACCCGGTGCCCGCGCCGACGTCGACGACGCTCTGCCCCCGGTGCAGCGGCACCCGGGCGAGCAGCATCAGCCCGAACGGCGCCGACCAGAGCGGCAGCTCGTCGTAGTGGGCGGCCACCTCGGGAGCGGACCAGTCGATGTCCTCGTGGCTCGTCACCCGGCCATCGTCGCAGCGGCAGGGCGTCCGGGTGGCCGACGCGGGGGTGCATTCCGCGTCCATGGCGGTCTGCTGCTAATCTCACCGGGCGCACGAAAGTGCGTGCCGCCCCCGTAGCTCAGGGGATAGAGCACCGCCCTCCGGAGGCGGGAGCGCAGGTTCGAATCCTGCCGGGGGCACCAACCGACACGAGGCCTTGAGAACGCGCGAAGCGCCGTCTCAAGGCCTCGTGTCGTCCGTGCCCACGGCAGCTTCGGGGAGGCGGCCTCCGAGGAACGAGGAGGACGTCGGAGTCCTGACGCGGGCCGCCCTCGGGCAACCAGGGGCATCCGGGGCATCCGGGGCATCGAGGGAGCCGCAGGACGGGCTCGTAGACTCGGCCGCATGACGCCGGAGCAGCTGCGCGCCCTTCTCGAGGAGGTCGCCGCGCAGGCGGCCCGCACCGGGGAGCTGCCCGACGAGGCGCAGGCCGGTCCACCCGCCGGGCCGCTCTTCCGTCCCACCGACACCCGCGTCGCCGGCGTCGTCGCCGACTGGGTCACGCCGGTCGCCCAGCGGTGGGCGCCGCAGATCGACCTCGAGCCGCGGGACCTGGCGCGCGTGCTCGCCCAGGGGCTGACCCGCCAGAAGTCGGTCGCGGCCGTCGAGGTGGCACCCAGCGGCCTCATCGCCCTCACCCTCGAGGACTCCGCGAGGTCGGCGATCGTCCCGCTCGTCATCGATGACCAGGACCACTACGCCCTCGCCGCGGGCGAGCATCGGCACGACCTCGTCGAGGCGCCCGGCTCGCGGCTCGTCAACGATCCTGTCCGCTCTGCCCAGCTCGCGCACGCCCGGCTCTGCCGCATCATCCGCAACGCCGAGGCCGCGGGGGTCGACCGGCGTCCGTCGACCCGGCTCGGCGAGCTGACCCACGTGGCCGAACGCCACCTGCTCGTGGCCCTCGCGGACCTGCCGCAGCGCCTCGCGACCCACGTCGGCGACGAGGTCCAGCAGCGTCGAGCCGTGACCGACCTCGCGGCGCTCGCCGACGCCTGGGACCACCCGGTGCGACCGACGGTCGTCGGGGTGCACCCGCAGCCCGTCCACGGGGCTCGGCTGCTCCTCGCCGACGCCGTCCGCATCGTCTTGCGCAATGGACTCGCCCGCCTGGGCGCGGCGGCCCCCGAGAGGATGTAGTCATGCGCGCACACGAAGCAGGAGCGCTGCACGCGGAGGGCTATCGCGGCCCCGCGTGGCTCCAGACCCCCGTCGACGTCAACGCCCTCGTCCCGTCCCTCTGGGCGACCTCCGTCGGTCGGGGCGCCGACGGCGTCCTCACGGTCGGTGGGATGAGCGTGACCGAGCTAGCACGCGAGTTCGGCACCCCGGCATACATCATCGACGAAGACGACTTCCGTTCGCGCGCAAGGGATTTCAAGCGGACGTACGCCGAGGTGTTCGACGGGCTGTCGGGTGGGGCCGACGTGTTCTACGCCGGCAAGGCCTTCCTCTGCACCGAGGTGGCGCGGTGGGTCCACGACGAGGGCCTGCACCTCGACGTCTGCACGGGCGGCGAGCTGGCGGTGGCCAAGCGGGCCGGCGTCCCCGGCGACCGGATCGGCCTGCACGGCAACAACAAGAGCGTCGCCGAGATCCGCGACGCCCTGGACTACGGCGTGAGCCGCATCGTCATCGACTCCTTCGACGAGATCGAGCGCGTCGCAGCGGTCGCCGCCGAGCTCGGCGTCGTCGCACCGGTCCTCATCCGCGTCACGGTCGGGGTCGAGGCGCACACGCACGAGTTCATCGCGACGGCCCACGAGGACCAGAAGTTCGGGCTGTCTCTGTCCGGCGGACACGCCTTCGAGGCCGCCCGTCGCATCCTCGACCAGCCCGAGTCGCTGCGCCTCCTCGGTCTGCACAGCCACATCGGCTCGCAGATCTTCGACACCGCCGGCTTCGAGGTGTCGGCCCGCCGCATCGTCGGGCTGCACACCCGCATCGCGCGCGAGCTCGGCGTCGAGCTGCCCGAGCTCGACCTCGGCGGCGGCTTCGGCATCGCCTACACGACCGAGCACGACCCCCTGCCGCCGAAGAACCTCGCGGCCGGCATGGCCGAGATCATCGAGCGCGAGTGCCGTGCCGAGGAGGTCGCCGTGCCGCGCATCTCGATCGAGCCGGGACGCGCCATCGCGGGCCCCACGACCTTCACGCTCTACGAGGTCGGCACGGTCAAGCCGGTCGACCTCGACGGGGGAGCGGAGCGCGTCTACGTCTCCGTCGACGGCGGCATGAGCGACAACGTCCGCACGGCGCTCTACGACGCCAACTACTCGTGCACGCTCGCGAGCCGGGCCTCGACCGCACCTCCCGTGCTCGCCCGCGTCGTCGGCAGGCACTGCGAGAGCGGCGACATCGTCGTCAAGGACGAGTTCCTCCCGGCCGACGTCGGCGCGGGTGACCTCATCGCCGTCCCCGGCACGGGCGCCTACTGCCGCTCCCTGTCGAGCCAGTACAACCACACGCCGCGCCCACCCGTCGTCGCGGTCCGTGAAGGGGTCGCCCGGGTCATCGTGCGGCGCGAGACCATCGACGACCTGCTCGCCCTCGACGTCTGATGGATCTGCAGATCCTGCGCCACGGATGTCCGGATCGCGAAACAATGACCGTCCAGCACCCGGACAGGCGGCAGGATTCGCACCGTGGACAGCGCCGTGAGTGACACCCAGCCGTTGCGCGTCGCCCTACTCGGGGCAGGCGTCGTGGGCGGAGCCGTCGCGCGCCTGCTCACCGAGCACGCGGACGACATGGCCGCGCGTGTCGGCGCGCCGCTCGAGATCGTCGGCATCGCCGTGCGTCGCGCCGGCCGGGACCGCGCCGCCCTCGGGGTCGACGCCGGCCTCTTCACGACCGACGCCGAGGACCTCGTGACCCGGGCCGACGTCGTCGTCGAGGTCATCGGCGGCATCGAGCCGGCTCGTTCGCTCATCCTGCGCGCGATGGAGCACGGCGCCTCGGTCGTCACGGCCAACAAGGCGCTCCTCGCCGAGGACGGCCCGGCCCTCTATGACGCCGCGGCCCGCCACGGCGTCGACCTCTACTACGAGGCCGCCGTCGCCGGGGCGATCCCGCTGCTGCGCCCCCTGCGCGAGTCGCTCGCCGGTGACGAGGTGCGCAAGGTGCTCGGCATCGTCAACGGCACGACGAACTACGTCCTCGACAAGATGGACACGACCGGGGCCGGTTTCGCCGACGCGGTCGAGCAGGCCCAGGCCCTCGGCTACGCCGAAGCCGACCCGACCGCCGACGTCGAGGGTTTCGACGCCGCGGCCAAGGCCGCCATCCTCGCCTCCCTCGCCTTCCACACCCGGGTCTCGGGCACCGACGTCTACCGCGAGGGCATCACCGAGGTCTCGGCGGCCGACGTCGCGGCGGCGCGCGAGATGGACTCCGTCGTCAAGCTCCTCGCGATCTGCGAGCACACCGACAAGGGCGTCAGCGTCCGCGTGCACCCGGCGATGATCCCGCGCTCGCACCCGCTGGCGGGGGTCCGCGAGGCGTTCAACGCCGTCTTCGTCGAGGCCGACGCCGCCGGTGAGCTGATGTTCTACGGGAAGGGCGCCGGCGGCGACCCGACGGCCTCGGCGGTCCTCGGTGACCTCGTCGCCGTCGCGCGCCACCGCGTCGGGGGTGGCCTCGGGCCGGGGGAGTCGAGCTACGCCGACCTGCCCGTCCTGACGATGGGCGACGCGCAGACGAGGTACCACATCAGCCTCGACGTCGAGGACCGGTCGGGTGTCCTCGCCCAGGTCGCGGCCGCCTTCGCCGACCACGACGTGTCGATCGAGACGGTGCGCCAGCAGCTCGTGCCCGCCGGCGACGGCGAGGCGGCCAGGGCCAACCTCATCATCGTCACGCACACCGCGAGCGACGCCGCGCTCTCGTCCACGGTCGAGCGCCTGCGCACGCTCGACGTCGTCCGTGGCGTCAACTCCGTCATGCGCGTGGAAGGTTCGTGATGGCCCACCAGTGGCGCGGAGTGATCCGCGAGTACGCCGACCGCCTTCCCATGCTCGAGGGCGCGCCCGTCGTCACGCTGCACGAGGGCGGCACCCCGCTCATCCACGCCGAGAAGCTCTCCGAGCGCGTCGGCGCCGAGGTCCACCTCAAGTACGAAGGCCTCAACCCCACCGGCTCGTTCAAGGACCGCGGCATGACGACGGCGATCAGCGTCGCTGCCCGCAAGGGGGCCAAGGCCGTCATCTGCGCGAGCACGGGCAACACGAGCGCGTCGGCCGCCGCCTACGCGACGAAGGCCGGCATGACGTGCGGCGTCCTCGTGCCCGACGGCAAGATCGCGATGGGCAAGCTGAGCCAGGCGATCGCCCACGGGGCCACCCTGCTGCAGGTCGACGGCAACTTCGACGACTGCCTGACCCTCGCGCGCAAGCTCGCCGAGGCCTACCCCGTCGAGCTCGTCAACTCCGTCAACCCCGCGCGCATCGAGGGCCAGAAGACCGCGAGCTTCGAGGTCGTCGACGCGCTCGGCGACGCCCCCGACATCCACTGCCTCCCGGTCGGCAACGCCGGCAACATCACGGCGTACTGGCGTGGCTACCGCGAGTACCTCGCCCAGCCCGTCACCGATGCGCCCGCGGGACCGGCCACCCACCTGCCCAGGATGTGGGGCTTCCAGGCTGCCGGCGCCGCGCCGATCGTCCTCGGCCACCCGGTCGACCACCCCGAGACCATCGCGACCGCGATCCGCATCGGCAACCCGGCGTCGTGGGAGCAGGCCGTCGCCGCCCGCGACGAGTCCGGTGGCCGCATCGAGGCCGTCACCGACGAGCAGATCCTCGACGCCCATCGCTACCTCTCGTCGCAGGAGGGTGTCTTCGTCGAGCCCGGCTCGGCCGCGTCGGTCGCGGGCCTGCTGGCGAGCCACGCCGCAGGGCTCGTGCCCTCCGGGGCGCGCATCGTGTGCACCGTGACCGGCCACGGGCTCAAGGACCCCCAGTGGGCGCTGCGCACCGCCGACGGGAGCGAGGTCGTGCCGACCCGCGTCTCGGTCGACGCCTTCTCGGCAGCCCAGGCCCTCGGTCTCGAGGGCTGACCGCGTGAACCGGGTGCCCGCGGGCCGCTCCGTCAGCGTGCGGGTGCCGGCGAGCAGCGCCAACCTCGGTCCCGGCTTCGACTCCATCGGCCTGGCCCTGGGCCTCTGGGACGACTACGTCGTCACGACGTCCGACCGCGCCGGTCTCGTCATCGAGGTCACCGGCGAGGGGGCTGCCGACGTGCCCACCGACGGGCGGCACCTCGTGCACGCCACGATGCAGCACACGTGGCGCGCCCTCGGCGCCGAGCCGCCCTCGGGGTTGCACATCGCGGCCACCAACGGTGTCCCGCACAGCCGCGGGCTGGGTTCGTCGGCGACGGCGATCGTCGCGGGCGTTGTTGCTGCACAGGCACTTTCGTGGGGTGCCGACGAGACCGAGTATGCCGCGTGGCCGGCTCCCGGTGCCACCGTGCCCGTCGACCTCGGCCTGGCGACGCACCTGTCGAGCGAGCTCGAGGGGCACCCCGACAACGCATCGGCGAGCGTGCACGGCGGCCTCACGGTGAGCTGGATGCCGGACGGCAGTGGCCTCGACCGTGGCGAACGGACCGTCACGGCCCGTCTCGTCCCGCACCCCGACGTCGAGGTCGTCGTCTTCGTCCCGGAGACGCAGCTCGCGACGCGGACGGCCCGCGCCGTGCTGCCGGCCACGGTCCCGCTCGCGGCGGCTGCCGCCGGTGCCGGACGCGCCGCCCTGCTCGTGCACGCGCTGACAGCCGATCCTTCGCACCTGCACGCCGCGACCCGCGACTGGCTCCATCAGGAGGCCCGGCGCCCCTCCTATCCGGCCACGATGGAGCTCGTCGACCTCCTCCGCTCGCACGGGCACGCGGCCGTCGTGTCCGGGGCAGGTCCGAGCGTCCTCGTCCTCACGACGACCGAGGCCGCGGGCGACGTGCAGTCCGGGCACCTCGCCGAGCGGTGGGAGCGGCTCACGCCCAGGGTGCCGGCCCACGGCGCCACGGTGCACGCTCGCTGAGGCGCGACATTCGTGACCTCCCTCACCCGTGCGAGGGTCCCTGGGTGGTATCCTGAGCCCGCACCACTCGCCGCGACACCGCAGGCCGGTGCATCACCCCCACACTGAGGCGAAATCCTTTGCCTCTGGGCGCGTTCTGCGCCGAAGTGGATCTCAGACGGCCAGGTCACCTGGTCCAAGTCCGGCCCGCTGGAATGTCCCGGGCCGCAAACGAGGGGGAAGGATCCTTCGTGTCAGAAACAACCACCCGTCCGCTCTCTGGCCTGTCGGCCATGAAGCTGGACGAGCTCAAGGGCGTCGCGTCGTCGATGGGCATCACCGGCACGACGAAGATGCGCAAGAGCGACCTCGTCGAGGCGATCAAGGCGCGCCAGTCGGGCGGCTCGTCCGCTCCGGCTGCATCGACGCCCTCAACGGCGTCGACGGCATCGACGGGCTCCGACGCCGAGGCCCCCACCGAGGCCGCCACCGAGGCCGCCCCGGCCCGCGCGTCGCGCCGGGTCAGCCGCCCGGCGGGCTCGGCCACGACGGCCGAGTCCTCCACCGAGTCCTCCACCACGACCTCCATCACGACCTCCACCGAGTCGGCCGGCCAGGCGCCCGCCGAGGATCGCGCCCAAGGCCGTGACGAGGCCCCGACCGGGGACCGTGCCCCGCGTGCCGAGCGGGGTGCCCGCGGCTCCCGTGAGAACCGTGCGGCGCGTGCCGACGCCCAGGACTCCACCTCGTCCGAGCGGTCCGACGCCGGCGACCACCAGGCGTCCGAGGGTGACGACCACGAGGGTCGTCAGCGCGACCGGGGTCGCGGACCGCAGTCCGACCGCGGTCAGCAGGGCGACCGTCAGCAGGCCGGCCGTGGCGACCGCGCGGACCGTCAGCAGGGCGGCCAGCAGTCCGACCGCCAGCAGTCCGACCGCCAGCAGTCGCGTCAGCAGGGCGACCGCCAGCMGGGCGACCGCCAGCCGGGCGACCGCCAGCCGGGCGACCGCCAGCCGGGCGACCGCCAGCAGGGCGACCGTCAGCACGACCGCGGCCAGCAGTCCGACCGCCAGCAGACGCGTCAGCAGGACCGCCAGGACCGTCAGCAGGACCGCCAGCAGCCCGACCGTCAGCAGCCCGACCGTCAGCAGGACCGTCAGGACCGTCAGCAGGGCGACGTGAACGACCAGAGCCGTGGTCAGCAGTCGCCGTACGACGACGAGGGTGGCAGCCGTCGCAGCCGCAACCGTCAGCGCAGCCGGGACCGCAAGCGCGGTCGCGGCCGTGAGGGTGGGCAGGACTGGAACGACGCCGACCTGCAGGTCGGCGACGACGACGTGCTCGTCCCTGTCGGCGGCATCCTCGACGTCCTCGACAACTACGCCTTCGTCCGCACGTCCGGCTACCTCGCCGGTCCGAACGACGTCTACGTACCGCTCGGCATGGTCAAGAAGAACGGCTTGCGCAAGGGCGACGCGGTCACCGGTGCCGTCAAGGCGCTGCGCGACGGCGAGCAGCCCTCGGGCAACGTCGGACGCCAGAAGTTCAATGCGCTCGTCCGCCTCGACACGGTCAACGGCCAGACGCCGGAGGAGGCCGCCAAGCGCGTCGACTTCGGCAAGCTGACGCCGCTCTACCCGCAGCAGCGACTGCGCCTCGAGACCGAGCCCAACGTGCTGACGACGCGGATCATCGATCTCGTCGCGCCGATCGGCAAGGGCCAGCGCGGCCTCATCGTCGCCCCGGCCAAGGCCGGCAAGACGATGATCATGCAGACCCTTGCCAACGCGATCACGACGAACAACCCGGAGTGCCACCTCATGGTCGTCCTCGTCGACGAGCGCCCCGAGGAAGTCACCGACATGCAGCGCGCCGTCAAGGGCGAGGTCATCTCCTCGACCTTCGACCGGCCGGCCGAGGACCACACGACGGTCGCCGAGCTCGCCATCGAACGGGCCAAGCGCCTCGTCGAGCTCGGGCACGACGTCGTCGTGCTCCTCGACTCGATCACCAAGCTGGGTCGCGCCTACAACCTCGCAGCTCCGGCGAGCGGCCGGATCCTCTCCGGTGGTGTCGACTCGGCTGCGCTCTACCCGCCGAAGAAGTTCTTCGGCGCCGCGCGCAACATCGAGAACGGCGGCTCGCTCACCATCCTGGCGACGGCCCTCGTCGAGACCGGCTCGAAGATGGACGAGGTGATCTTCGAGGAGTTCAAGGGCACCGGCAACATGGAGCTGCGCCTGAGCCGCGACCTGGCCAACCGCCGGATCTTCCCGGCCGTCGACATCAACAGCTCGGGCACACGCCGCGAGGAGATCCTCCTCGCGAGCGAGGAGCTGAAGATCATGTGGAAGCTGCGCCGGGTCCTCGGCGGCCTCGACGCGCAGCAGGCCATCGAGCTGCTCATCGATCGCCTCAAGAAGACCCGGACGAACTACGAGTTCCTCACCCAGGTCCAGCAGACGAGCGGCTCCAAGCTCGACGACGAGTCCTGACCGACGACAGATCGGGGACGGTGCCACATCGGCGCCGTCCCCTTTCGGCGTTTCATGGGCTATTCGGGTCAAATGTTCCTAAAATGGACGCATCACCCCGAACCCACCATGGAGAACCATGTCTGCGCCTGCCGGCGACCCCGATGCCAGCCCCGTCCGTGTCCTCGTGGCCGATGACGACGCTGACATCCGAGACCTCGTCGAGTTCAAGCTGACCCAGGCGGGGTATGCCGTCGAGGCCGTCCCCGACGGCATCAGCGCCTGGGAGGCGTTCGCGGCCAACCCGCCGCAGCTGGCGGTGCTCGACGTCATGATGCCCGGCCTGTCCGGCATCGACGTCCTCCGCAAGATCCGCGAGAGCGAGTTCTCCACGGTCCCGGTGCTGCTGCTCAGCGCCAAGTCGCGCGACTCCGACGTCGACACCGGTTTCGCGGTCGGCGCCGACGACTACGTCATCAAGCCGTTCAGCCCGCGTGAGCTGCTCCATCGCGTCAACGGCATGCTCGCCCGGGCCCGATGAGGGGGAGGGCGTCGTGATCATCGGGGCGGCGCTGCTCGTCGGAGCCACGGTCGTCATCCTCGGCGCGTGCGTGCTGCTCATCCTCGCCGTCGTCGCGGTCCGCGCGCGACGACACAGCCGCACCCAGCGCGACGAGATGCTGCTCTCGCCGCTCCGGCCGCCCCTCATCACGGTGGCCTCGGGTGAGGACGACGACGGCGCGGCCGCAGAGCAGCTGACGTGGGCGACCGGCGTCTCTCGCACCGTCCTCGACCGCAACATCGTCGAGATGCTGACGAAGATCCGCGGTGTCCCCGCCGAGCAGCTCGTCCACGTCCTCGAGGTCCACGGCGCCGTCGACGCGGCGGTCGCGCAGATGTCGAGCCGCTCCACCGTCAAGCGCGCGCGGGCAGCCCAGCTGCTGGGCCTGGCCCGCGCCGGGCACACGGTCCCGCTGCTCGTCGAGGCCCTCGGCGACGAGGCCGTCGAGGTGCGCAACAGCGCCGCCTACGCGCTCGGGCTCATCGGCGACCCCGCGGCCGCCGGCCCGGTGCTCGCGGCGATCGGCGCACCCGAGCGCGGGCTGCCTGCGGCCACGGCGGCCGAGGCCCTGCAGTCGATGGGTGTCGGCATCTCGGAGGTGCTGCGCGACGGGATGGCCGCCCCCGACGCCCGCACCCGCATGGTCGCCGCCCACCTCAGTGGCGAACGCAGCTTCACCCGTGGGCTCCCGGAGCTGCGCGGACTGCTCGACGCCGACCCCGACCTGACGGTCCGCGAGACGAGCGCCTCGGCCATCGGCCGCCTCGGCCGGAGTGAGGACGTCGGCATCCTCGTGCGGCACACGGTGCCCTCCGAGCCGCTGGCCCTGCGCCGGGCCTGCGTGATCGCCCTGGGTGACCTCGGTGAGGCGGAGGCGATCCCCGCGCTCGCCGTCCTGCTCGACGACTCGGACCCGCGCCTGGCCGAGCTCGCGGCGACGGCCCTGCTGTCGATGGGTCCCGACGGTCGCGACGCCCTCGCGGGCCACGAGAACGACCCCGCCGTGCGCTCCGCGCGACTGCTGGCCAGCCTGCAGAAGGCGTCTGCATGAGCTGGGACGGCTTCGTCGAGGGGCTGCGGTCCTTCGTCCTGTGGAGCATGGACGTCACGGCGGTGCCGATCATCATCTACTTCATCCTCATCAACACCTCGCTGCTCGTCCTCATCGTGCTGGCCTACCTCGAGTTCCGAGCCCAGCAGCGTCGTCGTTCGACGGCGGTCACCTGGCAGGGAGCGGGCCTGGCCCCCGGGGTGTCGTTGCTCGTCCCGGCCTACAACGAGGAGGCCGGCATCGTCATGGCGGTCAAGTCGTTCCTCACGCTGCGCTACCCGCGGCACGAGGTCGTCGTCGTCGACGACGGCAGCAGCGACGAGACCTTCGCCCGCCTCGAGGAGGCCTTCGACCTCGTCCAGGTCCCGCGCGAGCTGCCGCACGAGATCCCGATCCGGGCCAAGGTGCTCGGCATCTTCGTCCCGCGCGACGGCCGCACCCGCCTCGTCGTCGTCCGCAAGGAGAACTCCGGCCGCTCGGAGGCGATCAACGTCGCCATCAACGCCGCGAGCGAGCCGCTCGTCGCCATGATCGACGGGGACTCCATCCTCGAGCCCGACGGCCTGCTCCACGTCACCCGTCCCTTCGCCGACGACCCGACGCGCATGGTCGCGACCGGCGGCGCCATCCGCCCGGTCAACGGCAGCCGCGTCGTGTCGGGCCGCATCGTCCGCGTCGAGATGCCGCAGACGTGGATCCCGCGCATCCAGCTCGTCGAGTACCTCCGGGCCTTCCTCCTCGGCCGCACCGGGTGGTCGCGCCTCGGCGGGCTCATCCTCATCAGCGGGGCCTTCGGTCTCTTCCGGCGCGACGTCGTCGTCGAGGTCGGTGGTCTCGACCCGAACAGCATCGGCGAGGACTTCGAGCTCGTCATGCGCATCCACAAGCGGCTGCGCGACGAGGGCCGCGACTATTCCATCGAGTTCGTGCCCGAGCCGGTCTCCTGGACCGAGGTCCCCGTCACCGCCAAGGTGCTGCGCAACCAGCGCCGCCGGTGGCACCGCGGTCTCTGGGAGACGCTCTGGGCCTACCGCTCGATGCTCTTCCGCCCGAAGTACGGCCGCATCGGCTGGCTCGCCCTGCCCTACTACTGGCTCTTCGAGCTGTTCGCACCGCTGCTCGAGCTCTTCGGGATCATCATCGTGCCGCTCGCGCTGGCGCTCGGCATCGTCAACGTGCCCTTCGCGATCCTCTTCCTCGTGCTGGCCTACGGGTATGCCGTGCTCGTCACCCTGTCCGCGATGGTCGTCGACGAGTGGGCCTTCCACAAGCACGACCGGTGGCGTGCCATCTGGCAGACCATCGCGGCGTCGGTCCTCGAGAACATCGGCTACCGCCAGGCCACCGTGTGGTGGCGCCTCGAGGGGTGGTGGTCGAGCCTGCGCGGGAAGAAGCACGTCTGGGGAGTCATGACCCGCACGGGCTTCGACGAGGACCCCGCGTGACGGGCGGGCTGCCGGTCGTCTCGAGGCGCTCCGTCGGCAGCCAGATCCGGCTGCTCATCGGCATCCTCGTGATCCTCGTGCCGATCGGAGCCATCATCTCGGTGGCCACGATCCACTCGCAGGGAGCCTCGGTGCGGGCCCTGACGCTCGCGCTCGGGCCGGCCCGCGAGGCCAACAGCGCCGTGCTGCTCGACATGACCCGCGCGGAGGGGGCCTGGCGAGAGAAGGTCGTCGGTGCCCCGGCCCCCCTCGACCCGCTCTCGTTGCGCCCCCGGGTCGAGAAGGAGCTGGCCGTCGTCGAGGCGGGCACGCAGCACGAGGAGCTCGCAGCCGACGACCGGGCCAGCTTCGCACCGCTCGTCGCGGCGCAGCGCGCCGCCGTGGAGGGCTGGTTCACCGCCGCCGAGGCCTCGCTCGAGAACGTCCCCAGCGGACCTCCGGACGAGGCCCCGACGGGACCCCCGCCCAGCACGCCCGGCACCCCCGCGCCGGGGAGCACCGGCACCGCACCGACCACGCCCGAGGCGCGGCAGCGCACCCGGGTCGAGACGGCCTACGCCGCGTTCCTGTCGGCCAACGGCTCGCTGGAGGAGGCCATCCGCTCCCAGCGCGACGCCGCGCGCGTCGAGTCCCGCGAGGCGACCGGCATCACGTCCGGCGTCATCATCGCCGTCGCGGCGGTCGTCGTGCTCGTGCTCATCGCGGCCGGCTTCGGGATGGACCGCGCGGTCGGCCTCCCGCTCGCTCGCCTGCGTGAGGTCGTGCGCCGGCAGGCCGAGGAGGACGTCATCGCGATGGCCAACCAGGAGGAGGGCGCGCTCGAGGTCCGCATGCTCGCGCGCGACTTCAACGACCTGACCCGCGCCAACGCCCGCCTCGTCGACCAGCAGGCCGCGGTGCTCGAGATGCAGGAGCTCGTCCTCGACGTCGGCCGGGGCGCCCGGTCGGCCGTCGACGTCCACGAGGCTCTGCAGCGGGTCACGACCAAGCTCGGCGCCGGCCTGGGCGCCGACCGCGTGCTGCTCTACACCCTCGGCGAGGACGGCCAGACGATCGAGGACCGCCTCCAGTGGCACACCGACGACCTGCCCGACCTGCCGCCGCTCCCACGCTCGCTCGCCCAGCAGGTCGGTGCCGTCAACGACGAGCTCCGCCGCGACGTCGGCTTCTTCGACCTCGGTGACCTCCTCGCCCACCAGGCGTACGACGACGAGAGGGCCCGCGCCTTCCACCGGGCCACCGGGGCCCGGTCCCTGCTCATGCTCCCGGTCGGGACGGGCGGCCGGGGCCTGGGCATCCTCTCGGTGATGATGGTGAGCGCGCCGCGCCGCTGGCACCGCCACGAGATCCAGGCCGCGCAGCAGTGTGCGGCCATCGCCGCCCAGTCGATCGTCGCGCTGCGCCTGTCACAGATGCAGGACGAGCAGGTGCGACGCCTCACCGAGCTCGACCGCCAGAAGACCGACTTCATGGCGACCGTCAGCCACGAGCTGCGCACCCCGCTGACCTCGATCAGCGGCTACCTCGAGCTGCTCGTCGACGGCGACTTCGGCGACGTCTCCGACGGCCAGCACGTCGCCCTCGACATCATCGGACGCAACGCGACGCGGCTGCGCGGGCTCATCGAGGACCTTCTCGTCCTCAACAAGATCGAGATCAGCGGCCTGCAGGCCGTGTCCGAGGAGGTCGCCGTCCGTGACCTCCTGCGCACGGTCACCGAGACGATGGAGCCGGTGGCCGCCGCCGGGGGAGTGCAGCTGCTCTGCACCGACGTGCCCGACGACCTCGTCGTCCGGGTCGACCGTGGACAGGTCGAGCGGGCGCTGATCAACCTCGGCTCCAACGCCGTGAAGTTCACCCCAGAAGGTGGCCAGGTGCTGCTGTCGGCCGAGCGCTCCGGTGACTCCACGATCATCTCCGTGCACGACACCGGCATCGGCATCCCGGCCGGCGACCTCGCGCGCCTGTCCGAGCGCTTCTTCCGTGCCGGCAACGCCACGGCCGCAGCCATCCCCGGGACGGGTCTCGGGCTCGCGATCGTGCGTGCCATCGTCGAGGGCCACGGCGGCGAGCTCGTCATCGCGTCGGTCGAGGGGGAGGGCACGACGATGCAGGTGGTGCTCCCCGTCGCCCAGCCGGCGAAGGTCCCGGCCCGGCGCTGACATCAGGGGGCGGGGCACTCCGGGAGCCGCGCCGGGAGTCCCGAGGATCCTCAGAAGCAGCCGCCCCGGGGGCGGCCCCGCAGCTGCTGCGTGACGGTCCATCCGGTCGCCGGGTCGCGGAGCACGTCCCCGGTCGGCGTCGTCGGCCGCGGCCTCGTCCCGGAGCTCGTCACCCGGGGAGAGCGGGTCTCGCCGGTGCGCGCGTCGAGCGACCAGCGCTCGGTGACCCAGACGGGCTCGCCGGTGACGGCCGCGGCCGTCGTCCGCGGGTACCAGACCTCGACGGCGACGACGTCCCGGCCCGCGAGGCGAACGCTGACGTCCGTCGGAGCGTCGGGTCGCGTGGGCAGCACGCGCCACGTCACCGCGCGGGCAGCGAGGTCGACCCCGAGGACCGAGCCGTCCGAGCCCGGGACGACGACGTGGGTGTCGTCGGCCGCCGCGAGGCGCTGGCCGGACCGGGTGCCCACGGGCAGCGCCACCTCGACCGAGTCCCACGAGCCCGAGTCCGGCGACCAGGCGACGAGCGTCTGCCCGCGGACGCCGACGACCGCGGTGGAGGTCACGACGGCCGACGCGCGGTAGGCACGGTCGGCGTCGCCGTCCACCGGTGACTCCTGCCACGACCAGCCGCCCGGGCCGCCGTCGAGCCGCTCGGCGGCGAGGACGGTGTCACCGTCGGCAGGGGCCCCCACGGCATACCCCTGGACGACGCCGATGACGTCGGCCAGGCCAGTCGGCGTCGAGACGGAGCCGGACGTGACGTCGACGACGTGGGTGGCGTGGCAGCCGACGATGACGACGTGGCCGTTGCTGACGACCGGAGGCTCGCTCAGCAGGTCCGGCACCCTCGTCGTCCAGCGGACGGCCCCCGAGGGGTCGGCGCCGGTGACCGGCCCGGCCTCCGTCGCGGACACCTCGGGACAGTCGTCGAACGAGCAGCCGGCGCCCGAGCACGCCGCGGTCGAGAGCAGCACGGCGACCGCCGCGCGGCGCCCACCCACCCTGCCCCTGACACCCATGCGCGCATCCTCGTCCTCCGCCGGCCCCGTCGTGGAGGAAAGACACTCGAACGCCCCCGATCGATGCATGTCCGGGACGCGTCGTCGCCGCGTCCGGGAGGGGGAATGCCGCGGCCCTCTCGTGCGTTTGGGAGGAGGTGCGCCGATCTGGCACACTCTTCCTTTGGACCGGTTCACGGGAGAGCAGCTCCCCAGCGTGAGCAGCGATGACACCGACCCGGCCGACTACCTCAAGGAGACAACGTTGAAGAAGGACCTTCACCCCGAGTACGTCGAGACCACGGTGACCTGCACCTGTGGCAGCACGTTCGTCACGCGCAGCACCGAGACGTCCGGCAAGATCTCTGCCGACGTCTGCTCGCAGTGCCACCCGTTCTACACGGGCAAGCAGAAGATCCTCGACACCGGTGGCCGCGTGGCCCGGTTCGAGGCCCGTTACGGCAAGAAGGCCGCCAAGTAGGTCTCCCGCACGCCGGCTCCCACGACTTCGGTCGTCGGGAGCCGGCGTTCGCTTTACCCCGACCCGTCCCCTGAGCCGAAGGGCCTGCCGTGCTCGATTCCGTCCAGTCGATCCTCGACGAGTACGCCGAGCTCGAGCTGCAGCTCGCCGACCCGGCCGTGCACGGTGACCAGGACCTCGTGCGCACCCTCAACAAGCGGTATGCCGCCCTGGCGCCGACCGTCGCCGCCGCCCGCGAGTGGACGGCGGCCGGCGACGACCTCGCGGCCGCACGTGAGCTCGCTGCCGACGACGCGTCGTTCGCCGAGGAGGTGCCCTCGCTCGAGGCCCGCCTCGCGGCCGCGGAGGAGCACCTGCGGCGGATGCTCGTGCCCCGCGACCCCGACGACGACCGCGACGTCATCCTCGAGGTCAAGGCGGGGGAGGGCGGCGACGAGTCGGCCCTCTTCGCAGGCGACCTGCTGCGGATGTATCTCCGCTACGCCGAGCAGCGCGGCTGGCGCACCGCCGTCGAGGACGCGACCGAGAGCGACCTGGGTGGCTACAAGGACGTCCGGGTCTCGGTGCGCGCCAAGAGCGCTCCCGGGCTGGGCGAGGGGCCCTGGGCCCGCCTCAAGTACGAAGGCGGCGTCCACCGTGTCCAGCGCGTGCCCGTGACCGAGAGCCAGGGGCGCATCCACACCTCGGCGGCCGGCGTCCTCGTCATGCCGGAGGCCGAGGAGGTCGAGGTGACGATCGACCCCAACGACCTGCGCATCGACGTCTACCGCAGCAGCGGCCCCGGCGGGCAGAGCGTCAACACGACCGACTCGGCCGTGCGCATCACCCACCTGCCCTCGGGCCTCGTCGTGTCGTGCCAGAACGAGAAGTCGCAGCTGCAGAACAAGGAGGCCGCGATGCGCGTGCTCCGGGCGCGGCTGCACCAGATGGCCAAGGACGAGGCCGACGCGGAGGCGAGCGCCGCCCGTCGGTCGCAGGTGCGCACCATCGACCGGTCGGAGCGCATCCGCACCTACAACTTCCCCGAGAACCGCATCTCCGACCACCGCACCGGCTACAAGTCCTACAACCTCGACTCGGTGCTCGACGGAGACCTCGACCCCGTCGTCCAGTCGGCGCTCGACGCCGACGAGGCCGCCAAGCTGGCGGCGCTCGCCGAGGGCGACGGGCCGCGCGCGTGACGGACCTGCGCGAGGGTGTCCGGGCTGCTGCTGCGCGGCTCCGCGACGCGGGGGTGGCCTCCGCCGACGTCGACGCCGTCGAGCTCGCGGCCCACGTGCTCGAGGTCGACGCCTCGGAGGTCCGCCGCCTCATGGTGCTCGGCGGCCGCATCCTCCCGGGGTCGTATGCCGTCCTCGTCGACGAGCGGGCCCGCCGGGTCCCGCTGCAGCACCTGACGGGCCGCGCCCACTTCCGCCGCCTGACCCTGTCGGTCGGCCCGGGGGTCTTCGTGCCGCGGCCCGAGACCGAGGTCCTCGTCGACCTCGCGCTCGTCGAGGTCGATCGGCTGTCGGCAGCAGGCGCCGAGGCCGTCAGGGTCGTCGACCTCTGCTCGGGCTCCGGCGCCATCGCCCTGTCCGTCAGGGCGGAGCGACCGGACGCCGACGTGCGCGGCCTCGAGCTGTCGCCCGACGCGTACGCCTGGTCGGTGGCCAACCGCGACCGCCTGGGTCTCGACGTCCGGCTCGAGCAGGGCGACGCGACGCTGCCCTGCTTCGAGGACTGGGCGGGCGCCGTCGACGTCGTGACCGTCAACCCGCCCTACATCCCCGTGGGCGCCGTGCCCGTCGACCCCGAGGTGCGCGACCACGATCCAGACGTCGCGCTCTACGGCGGCAGCGAGGACGGCCTGGCCATCCCGCTCGCGGTGGCCCGGACGGCCGCCCGGCTGCTTCGTCCCGGCGGCCTCGTCCTCGTCGAGCACGCCGACTCACAGGGCGAGAGCCTGCCCCGCCGCCTCGCGGCGACGGGGCAGTGGACCGACGTCACCGACCACGACGACCTGTCCGCCCGCCCGCGGGTGACGGTGGCGCGCCGCCGCGTCTGACCCACGGGTCGGCCCGGCGCCCGGGCGCTCGACCGCGCCCCAGTAGGCTCTGCCCGTGAGCGAGCGCTACGACTGCACCGACCCCGAGGGGCGTGCCGAGGGCATCCCGGCCGCGGCCTCGGCCGTCCGACGCGGCGAGATCGTCGTCCTGCCGACCGACACGGTCTACGGCATCGGCTGCGACGCCTTCGACGCCACCGCCGTCGCCTCCGTCCTCGCGGCCAAGGGCCGCGGCCGCGACATGCCGCCGCCGGTCCTCATCCCGACCGCCCGCACGGCCCAGGGCCTCGCGACGCAGGTGCCCGACTACGCCCAGCGGCTCATGGAGAAGTTCTGGCCCGGACCGCTGACGCTCGTGCTCAAGGCGCAGACGTCGCTGCACTGGGACCTGGGCGAGACCAACGGGACCGTGGCCCTGCGCGTGCCCGCCCACGAGATGACCCTCGAGCTGCTCGGCGACATCGGTCCCATGGCGGTCACGAGCGCCAACACGACCGGCGACCCCGCGGCCCGCACGGTCGACGAGGCGGTCGGGATGCTCGGCGAGTCCGTCGGGGTCTACCTCGACGGCGGCCCGGCCGGCGAGGGGCAGCCCTCGACGATCGTCGACTGCACCGGCGAGACCCCCGTGACCCTGCGCCTCGGCGCCGTGAGCCAGGACGAGCTCGACGAGGCCCTCGTGCCCGAGCCCGTCCTCGAGGCCCCCGAGCCCGACGCCGAGCCGGCGGCCGAGGCCGACGCGACGCCCGCGGCGGACCCCGCGACCGAGCCGGACGCGGAAGCAGACGTCGAGCCGGGGGGCGAGGCGCCGGCCGAGGCTGCCGAGACGCTCGGCGAGTGGCACGACGTGTCCACGACCGAGCGGCCGTCCGACGGTGCCAGCACGACGCAATAGAGTTGGCTCGCGCTCGCGCCCCACTCCCGACCCCCCGGAGAACTCCCATGGCTGACGACACGTTCTACGGCTCCGACTTCGGTGCCCTGCAGTCCTTCGACCCCGACATCGCGGGGGTGCTCCTGTCGGAGCTCGACCGCATCCGCGGGGGACTGCAGCTCATCGCGAGCGAGAACATCAGCTCGCCCGCGGTCCTGACGGCCCTCGGGTCGACGTTGTCGAACAAGTACGCCGAGGGCTACCCCGGTCGCCGCTACTACGGCGGCTGCTCCGAGGTCGACAAGGCCGAGACGATCGCGATCGAGCGCGCCAAGGCCCTCTTCGGCGCCGACCACGCCAACGTCCAGGCGCACTCCGGCGCGAGTGCCAACCAGGCCGTCTACGGCGCCTTCATGGCTCCGGGCGACACGATCCTGGCGATGGCGCTGCCGATGGGCGGCCACCTGACGCACGGCACCAAGGTCTCCTTCTCCGGCAAGTGGTTCAACGCCGTGCACTACGGCGTCGACCAGCAGAGCGAGGACATCGACTACGACCAGGTCGAGGCCCTCGCCCGTGAGCACCGTCCCAAGGTCATCTGCGCCGGCGGCTCGGCCATCCCGCGCCTCATCGACTTCGAGCGTTTCCGCGCCATCGCCGACGAGGTCGGCGCGATCCTCTGGGTCGACGCCGCCCACTTCATCGGCCTCGTGGCGGGCCAGGCCATCCCCTCGCCCGTGCCGTACGCCGACGTCGTCACCTTCACGACGCACAAGGTGCTGCGCGGCCCGCGCTCCGGCGCCCTCGTCTGCAAGGCCGAGCACGCCGCCGCCATGGACAAGGCGATCTTCCCGATGATGCAGGGCGGCCCGCAGATGCACACCATCGCGGCCAAGGCGGTCAACTTCAAGGAGGCCGCGACGCCCGAGTACGCCCAGTACGCCAAGGACGTCATCGCCAACAGCCGGCAGCTCGCGGCCAGCCTGCTCTTGCTCGGCATCCGCCCGACGACGGGCGGCACCGACACCCACCTGGCGCTGCTCGACCTCCAGGGCGTCGGTGTCACCGGCAAGGAGGCCGAGGAGCGGGCCGACGCGGCCGGCATCGTGCTCAACAAGAACGCCATCCCCTTCGACCCGCAGAAGCCCAACATCGCCTCGGGCATCCGCGTCGGCACGCCGTCGGTCACGACCCAGGGCATGGGCCTGGAGGAGATGAAGCAGATCGCCTCGCTCATCCACCGCGCCGTCACCGAGGGTGACGCCGACCCCGACCACGCGGTGAGCAAGAACGTGCGTGCGGAGGTCACCGACCTCGTGACGCGCTTCCCGGCATACCCTCGCTGAGTCAGTCCCCCCGCCAGCGTCGGCGCCCGAGCGAAGGTCGGTAGGTGCACGAGTACGTCCTCGTCCTCATCGTGGCCGCTGCGGTCACGTACCTCGCCACACCCTTCGTCCGCAGCGTCGCCGTCGCGACCGGGGCGTTCACGGCCGTCCGCGAGCGCGACGTCCACAAGACCCCGATCCCGCGGCTCGGGGGAGTCGGCATCTACATCGGCTTCGTGGCGGCGGCGCTCGTGGCGAGGGCGCTGCCCTACCTCGGGACGCTCTTCTCGACGAAACAGATCTTCGGCGTCGTCGCCGCAGCCGGCATCGTGTGCCTGCTCGGGGCGTTCGACGACATCCGTGAGCTCGACTGGCTGACCAAGCTGGCGGGACAGATGCTCGCGGCGGGCCTGATGGCCTACACCGGGGTGCAGCTGCTGTCACTGCCGATCTTCGGCACGACCATCCTGCCGACCCCCGTCCTCGTGCTCTTCACGGTGCTGGTCGTCATCGCGTCGACGAACGCCGTCAACTTCATCGACGGGCTCGACGGGCTCGCCGCGGGGGTCGTCTGCATCGCGGCGTTCGCCTTCTTCGTCTACAGCTACATCGTGTCGCGCTCGTTCGTGCCGGCCAACGTGTTCTCGACCGCGACCTTCATCTCGGCCGCCCTCGTGGGCTGCTGTGCCGGCTTCCTGCCGCACAACTTCCACCCGGCCCGACTCTTCATGGGCGACTCGGGAGCGCTGACGCTGGGGCTGCTCCTGTCGGCGGCGACGATCACCCTGACCGGCAACGTCGACCCGGGCGAGGTCAGCGCCAACGACGTGTCGGCCGCGTTCCTGCCGATCCTCGTCCCGCTCGCGGTCCTGCTGCTGCCGCTGCTCGACATGCTGCTCGCCGTGGTCCGGCGCACCCGTGCCGGCCAGCGACCGTGGCACCCCGACGCGATGCACCTGCACCACCGCATGCTGCGCATCGGTCACGGCCACCGCCGTGCCGTGCTCATCCTCTACCTGTGGGCCGCCATCGTGGCGCTGGGTTCGGTGTCCTTCGTCATCTGGGACGGCCTCCGTCCGCTCGCGGTCGTGGGGGCGGCCGCCGCGATGGGTGTCGTGCTCACCGTCTGGCTTCCTCGGTGGAGGCCGTCCGAACGCTTGTGATAGCATTCACAAGCACCTGAGGGGAGTCTGGGAAGACCGCCACAGGAGCCCGGAAGTCCTTTCCACACAAGCGATCCGAGCATCATCCGGATCAGCCCGAACCCCGCCCGCACTACGCCTCACGACGCACCCAGGCAGGTTTTCTTGAGCGCCACACCGGCACGCGACGCATCACAGTCAGATGCCTTCGCGCAGCTCCTCCGGGGCTCCCTGCTGCCGACGGCCGTGGCCGGCCTCGTCTGCGTCGTCGTCGGGCTCTTCTCGAGCCCCAAGGCCGCATGGTCGGCCGCGCTCGGCGCCGCCATCGTCCTCTTCTTCTTCAGCCTGACGCTCCTCGTCATGAAGCGCACGGCCGACCTGCCGCCCACGACGACGATGATGATCGTCATGGTCACCTACACCTTCAAGGTGCTGGTGCTCGGCGTCGTCATGTTCGCGCTGCGCGACGTCACGTGGGCCTCGGGCTTCGCGATCGGCCTGTCGATCACCGTGTGCGCCGTCGTCTGGCTCTTCTTCGAGATGCGCGCCTACAAGCGCCTGCGGATCTTCGCGTACGACCCCGACGGCGCGGCCTCGCTCGACGCGACGCCCGACTCGAAGCCCGACGCGACGCCCGAGGCGGCGCCCCACCGGGAGCCGCGTGATGAGCCGTGACACGGGAGGTCGACATGACCACACCACCGACGCCGGAGCCCAGCGACCCGAGCGAGCCCACGGTGCCCAGCGAGCCCAGCGAGCCCTCTGCGGAGGACAAGGCCGAGGAGCTGCGGCGGTTCAACACCCGCGAGCAGGACTCCGCCTGGCGTGCCGTCGCCTACATGCTCACCGGTCCGCTCATCTACGGCGGTCTCGGTGCCTTGGCCGACCACTGGCTGGGCACGACCTGGCTCGTCGGGGTCGGGATCGTGGGTGGAATGGCCCTGTCGCTCTACCTGATCTGGTTCCGATACGGTACCCATTGAGCCCGACGGCCTCCGTGCCGCACGTCAGCGCGTCGCCCGCCGGCCCGCCGACGTGGAGCCCCACCGGGAGCCCGCTCCCGAGCACCGACTCTCCACCCCTGACGCAGGTCGTCAGCCGAAGTGCCCAGAACCTACAAAGGAGTAACCCGTGAGCATCGTGGCCGCCGCCCCGACGGACTACACCGCCCCCGGCGTCGAGGAGTTCTGGCAGCCCCTCTTCGGGACCGACGGGCCGTTCGCGATCACCCGCCCGATCCTGCTCATGGTCCTGGCCACCGGCCTTGTCGCGTGGTTCCTGCTCGCCACGACGAAGAAGAAGGCTCTCGTGCCCGGCCGCGGCCAGATGGGCACGGAGGCCGTCTACGGCCTCGTGCGCAACGGCATCGCCAAGGACCTCATCGGCAGCAAGGAGTTCATGCGGTTCGTCCCGCTGCTCTTCGCGCTCTTCACGACGATCCTCGTCAACAACCTGTTCGGCGTCATCCCGCCGATGAGCTACCCGACGATGAGCCGTATCGGCTTCCCGATCGCGCTGTCGCTCATCGTCTGGGTCGTCTTCCACGTCGTCGGCATGCGCAAGCACGGCTTCATCGGCTACTGGAAGTCGCTCGTGCCCGCCGGCCTGCCCAAGGCGATGATCCCCGCGATCTTCTTCCTCGAGCTGATCACCGACCTCTTCACGCGCCCGGTCACCCTCGCCCTGCGACTCTTCGGCAACATGTTCGCCGGCCACATCCTCATCGTCCTGTTCATCACCGGTGGCTGGTACATGCTCACCAACGGCGGCATCCTCGTCATCGCCGGCGGCGTCACGTGGATCTTCGCCTTCGTCATGACGCTGTTCGAGATCCTGGTCCAGTTCCTCCAGGCCTACGTCTTCACCCTGCTGGCCGCCCTCTACATCGGCGGCGCGGTCGCCGACGAGCACTGAGGCCGACGCCTCCCTGCGCCTCCGGCGCACCACGAACTGCACCACCGCACGAGCACCACACACCAGCTTCGCCCCCGCCCGTCTGGTAACCGCCAGCCGGACAAGACAAGAAGGAATGGAATAAACATGACTGGCAACATCGCCATCCTCGGTTACGGCCTCTCCGCCATCGGCCCCGGTATCGGTGTCGGTCTGATCTTCGCCGCCTACATCAACGGCGTCGCCCGTCAGCCCGAGGCTCGCGGCATGCTGCAGCCGATCGCCTTCCTGGGCATGGCCATCACCGAGGCGCTCGCCATCTTCGGTATCGCGCTCGCCTTCGTCTTCAAGGGCTGACGCCCCTTTCCGGGGCAGCCCGAAGCACCGATCGTCTTTCTCTCTAGGAGAACCTCATGCAAGCAGTGACCGTGACCGCCGAGGGCGGCGAGGGCGGCTTCTGGGCCACCGCGGCACCGATCATCCCGCACCCGCTCGAGTTCTTCTTCGGCCTGGCGTGCTTCGCGATCCTATACGTCGTCGTGAAGCAGAAGGTCGTGCCGCGCCTCGAGCAGATCTACGCCGAGCGCACTGCTGCGATCGAGGGCGGGATGAACAAGGCCGAGGAGGCCCAGGCCCAGGCCCAGGCCGCGCTCGAGCAGTACCAGGCGCAGCTCGTCGAGGCCCGCTCCGAGGCCGCCCGCATCCGTGAGGACGCGAAGGCCCAGGGCGCGCAGATCATCGCCGAGATGCGCGAGCACGCGGCGTCCGAGGCCTCTCGGATCACCGAGACGGCGCACAAGCAGATCGAGGCCGAGCGCCAGCAGGCCGTCGTCTCGCTCCGCGGTGACGTCGGCCGCATCTCGACCGACCTCGCGAGCCGCATCGTCGGGGAGTCCCTCCACGAGGAGACCCGTCAGAAGGGCATCGTCGAGCGGTTCCTCGCCGAGCTCGAGTCGGGCGACGTCGTGCGCGAGAAGGTCGGCGGCGCCGCCGGCAGCCCGGGCGGGGATGCCTGATGCAGGGACCCTCACGCGCAGCGGCGGCGGCGAGCCGCGAGGCTCTCACCGGCGTCCTCGCTGCCGGTGCCGACCGTTCGCGGTTGGCCGAGGAGCTCTTCGCGGCCGTCGGGATCATCGACAGCAGCGCGACCCTGCGTCGCGCCGTGGCCGACCCGTCCCGCGAAGGCGTCGACAAGGCCCAGCTCGCCGAGCGGCTCTTCGCGGGCAAGGTCAGCGCCGAGACGCTGGTCGTGCTCAAGGGTGCCTTCGGCCAGCGCTGGAGCTCCGAGCGTGACCTGACCGACACGGTCGAGTCGTATGCCGTCGAGGCCGTCATCGCCGAGGCGGAGGTCCAGGGCCGTGCCGACCGCGTCGAGGACGAGCTGTTCCGCTTCGAGCGCATCGTGGCGGCCGACGCCCCGCTGCGCTCGGCGCTGGCCGACTCGCAGGCGCCCGCCGACAAGCGAGCCGACCTCGTGTCCTCGCTCCTGCGCGAGAAGGTCGCACCGGAGACCCTCGTGCTGGCCCGTCAGGCCGTGGTCGCCCCGCGCGGCCTGCGCTTCGACCGGGTCCTCGAGAAGTACCTCGAGACGGCCTCGAGCCGCCGCGAGCAGCAGACGGCCATCGTCACCTCGGCCGTCCCGCTCACCGACGACGACCGTGCCCGCCTCGCCGCGGGCCTGGCTGCCATCTACGGCGGCACGGTCCACGTCAACACCGTCGTGGACCCCCGGGTCATGGGCGGGGTCAAGGTCGAGATCGGTGACGAGCTCATCGACGGAACCGTCATCCGCAAGCTCGACGCGGCCCGCCGGGCCATGGGTGCCTGAGGCACCCACCACCAGCTGTGATCAACCACCGGCCCGTCCTGCGGGTCGAAACCGAGGAGAAGATCTGACATGACGGAGCTTTCGATCCGTCCGGAGGAGATCCGGGACGCTCTGGACTCGTTCGTCCAGTCCTACGAGCCCGGCGCGGCCTCCCGCGAAGAGGTCGGCCGCGTCACCGACGCCGGTGACGGCATCGCTCACGTCGAGGGTCTGCCCTCGGCCATGACCAACGAGCTGCTCCAGTTCGAGGACGGCACGCTCGGCCTCGCGCTGAACCTCGACGTCCACGAGATCGGCGTCGTCGTCCTCGGTGACTTCGCAGGCATCGAGGAGGGCCAGACCGTCAAGCGCACGGGCGAGGTCCTCTCGGTCCCGGTCGGTGACGACTTCCTCGGCCGCGTCGTCGACCCGCTCGGCAACCCGATCGACGGTCTCGGCGACATCAAGTCCGAGGAGCGTCGTGCCCTCGAGCTGCAGGCGCCCAACGTCGTCCAGCGCAAGTCGGTCCACGAGCCGCTCCAGACCGGCATCAAGTCGATCGACGCGATGACGCCGATCGGCCGTGGCCAGCGCCAGCTCATCATCGGCGACCGCCAGACCGGCAAGACGACGGTCGCGATCGACACGATCATCAACCAGAAGCGCAACTGGGAGTCCGGCGACCCGGACGCCCAGGTCCGCTGCATCTACGTCGCCATCGGCCAGAAGGGCTCGACCATCGCGTCGGTCCGCGGCACGCTCGAAGAGGCCGGCGCGCTGGAGTACACCACCATCGTCGCGGCCCCCGCGTCCGACTCGGCGGGCTTCAAGTACCTCGCGCCCTACACCGGTTCGGCCATCGGCCAGCACTGGATGTACCAGGGCAAGCACGTCCTCATCGTCTTCGACGACCTGAGCAAGCAGGCCGAGGCCTACCGCGCCGTGTCGCTGCTGCTGCGCCGTCCGCCGGGCCGCGAGGCCTACCCGGGTGACGTCTTCTACCTGCACTCGCGGCTCCTCGAGCGTTGCGCCAAGCTCTCCGACGACCTCGGCCACGGCTCGATGACGGGTCTGCCCATCATCGAGACCAAGGCTGGCGACGTGTCGGCGTACATCCCGACCAACGTCATCTCGATCACGGACGGCCAGATCTACCTGCAGGCCGACCTGTTCAACGCCAACGTGCGTCCGGCCATCGACGTGGGTGTCTCGGTCTCCCGAGTCGGTGGTGCCGCGCAGATCAAGGCGATGAAGTCCGTCGCCGGTCGACTCAAGCTCGACCTCGCGCAGTTCCGCGCCATGGAGGCGTTCGCCATGTTCGCCTCCGACCTCGACCCCGCCTCGCGAGCCCAGCTCGCCCGTGGTGGGCGCCTCGTCGAGCTGCTCAAGCAGCCGCAGAGCTCGCCGTACCCCGTCGAGGAGCAGGTCGTCTCGATCTGGGCCGGCACGACCGGTCGCCTCGACGACGTCGCCGTCGAGGACGTGCGGACCTTCGAGTCCGAGCTGCTCGAGACGCTGCGTCGCGACGGCAAGATCCTCCAGACGATCCGCGAGACCCTCAAGCTCGACGAGGACACCGAGACGGCGCTGGCCAAGGTCGTCGACGAGGTCAAGTTCACCTTCCGGGGCACCGGCAAGGACGGCCTCGAGGCCGGCAACGAGGAGTTCGACGAGATCGCCGACGACCAGATCACCCAGGCGAAGATCGTCAAGCAGAAGTGACCACCTTCCGTATGCCGCCCGGCCAGCCGGGCGGCATACGGAAGCGGGCGTGAGCCCACCCTGCAGGCAACCACAGACTTTAGAGACCAAGAGAGGCGGAGCACATGGGAGCGCAGATGCGGATCTACCGCCAGCGCATCAAGTCCGTCAACTCCATCAAGAAGATCACCAACGCGATGGAGCTGATCGCGGCCGCACGCGTCGTCAAGGCCCGCCAGCGGGCCACCGAGGCGATGCCGTACACGACCGCGCTGACGCGTGCCGTGTCCGCGGTGGCGACCAACACGAACGAGGACCACCCGTTGACGACGGCGAAGGAGACCGCGAAGCGGGCCGGCGTCGTCATCATCACGGCGGACCGCGGACTTGCCGGTGCCTACTCCGTCGCGGCGATCAAGGAGAGCGCGGAGCTCATCTCCAAGCTGACCGCCGAGGGCAAGGAGGTCGTGCCCTACCTCGTCGGTCGCAAGGCCGTGAGCTACTACAAGTTCCGCAAGCGCGACTACGCCGCCGAGTGGACCGGCTTCTCCGACGCCCCGACGTTCGAGAACGCCAAGGAGATCGCCGACCGCATCACGGCCGACTTCCTCAAGCCCA
The DNA here is from genome assembly GCF_001429655.1 of Terrabacter sp. Soil811. Classification (NCBI taxonomy): domain Bacteria; kingdom Bacillati; phylum Actinomycetota; class Actinomycetes; order Micrococcales; family Intrasporangiaceae; genus Terrabacter; species Terrabacter sp. Soil811. The sequence goes on along the minus strand of NZ_LMSX01000001.1, from coordinate 317,499 downwards.
CCGAGGAGGGCGGCCACGACGAGATCCACGTCGTGTTCACCCGCTTCCGCTCGATGGTGCGCCAGGACCCGTTCGTGCTGCGCCTGCTGCCCCTCGAGGTCGTGGAGGCTGACGACGCCAGCGAGGACGAGAGCCTCGACCTCAGCGTCAACCGCTACGAAGAGGGGCAGATCCCCCCGGAGTACTCCTTCGAGCCGAGCGCGTCCGAGGTCCTCGACCTGCTGCTGCCGAAGTACGTCCGCAACCGCATCTTCACCGCGCTGCTCAGCTCGGCGGCCTCCGAGCTCGCCGCCCGCCAGCGCGCGATGAAGTCGGCCACCGACAACGCGACGGAGCTGATCAAGACCTACCAGCGCCTCGCCAACCAGGCCCGTCAGGCCGGCATCACCCAAGAGATCAGCGAAATCGTGGGCGGCGCCAACGCCCTCGCCGAGAAGTAACGCCCACAGGTAAGGAAGCAGACCACCATGACTGCAGCTGTCAGCGACACCACGTGGACGGCCCCGCCCGCGGGCGGCGTCGGACGCATCTCCCGCATCATCGGCCCGGTCGTCGACGTGGAGTTCCCCGTCGACGCCATGCCCGAGCAGTACAACCTGCTCACGACCGAGGTGACCCTCGCGGGCGAGACGAAGAACCTCAACCTCGAGGTCGCCCAGCACATCGGCGACAACATGGTCCGTGCCATCTCGCTCCAGCCGACCGACGGTCTCGTGCGCGGCTCGTCCGTGCAGGACACCGGCGGCCCCATCACCGTCCCCGTCGGTGACGTGACGCTCGGCCACGTGTTCAACACGACCGGCGAGTGCATGAACCTCGCCGAGGGTGAGCGGCTCGAGGTCAAGGAGCGCTGGGGCATCCACCGCAAGGCCCCCGCCTTCGACCAGCTCGAGTCCAAGACCACGATGTTCGAGACGGGCATCAAGGTCATCGACCTGATGACCCCGTACGTCCAGGGTGGCAAGATCGGCCTCTTCGGTGGTGCCGGCGTCGGCAAGACCGTGCTCATCCAGGAGATGATCGCGCGTGTCGCCCGTGACCACGGTGGCGTGTCGGTGTTCGCCGGTGTCGGTGAGCGCACCCGTGAGGGCAACGACCTCATGGTCGAGATGGAGGAGGCCGGCGTTCTCGGCCAGACGGCCCTCGTCTTCGGCCAGATGGACGAGCCGCCGGGCACGCGTCTTCGCGTCGCGCTGTCGGCGCTGACGATGGCGGAGTACTTCCGCGACGTCCAGAAGCAGGACGTGCTGCTCTTCATCGACAACATCTTCCGCTTCACGCAGGCCGGCTCGGAGGTCTCGACCCTCCTCGGCCGTATGCCGTCCGCCGTGGGTTACCAGCCCACCCTGGCCGACGAGATGGGCACCCTCCAGGAGCGCATCACCTCGACGCGTGGTCACTCGATCACCTCGATGCAGGCGATCTACGTGCCGGCCGACGACTACACCGACCCGGCCCCGGCCACGACGTTCGCGCACCTCGACGCGACGACCGAGCTCTCGCGTGACATCGCGTCGATGGGTATCTACCCCGCCGTCGACCCGCTGTCCTCGACCTCGCGAATCCTCGACCCGCGCTACGTGACCGCCGACCACTACAACACGGCCGTGCGCATCCGCTCGATCCTCCAGCGCAACAAGGAGCTGCAGGACATCATCGCGATCCTCGGTATCGACGAGCTCTCCGAAGAGGACAAGATCCTCGTCAACCGCGCCCGTCGCATCCAGCGCTTCCTGTCGCAGAACACCTACGTCGCCAAGCAGTTCACCGGCATCGAGGGTTCGACGGTGTCGCTGGCCGACTCGATCGAGGGCTTCACGAAGATCGCCGACGGCGAGTACGACCACGTCGCCGAGCAGGCCTTCTTCATGTGTGGTGGCCTCGACGACGTCGAGCGTCAGTGGGCGGAGATCCAGAAGAACCTCTGACCTGGATGGATCGATTCACCCGACGACGGGGAGGTGCCCTCTGGGCCCTCCCCGTTCGTCGTCTGTGGGTGCCGAGCTTGGCGGTGGCCGTCGTGGCCGGCGCGTTCGTCCGCGCCCGCCACGGGCTGGACCTCAGCGCCAGCTCGCACGCCGTGGAGCTGGCGCTCCGCCTCACCCAGGGTGACGTCCCGTTCCAGGACGAGATGAACGTCCAGGCGCTGCCCGCTGGCATGCAACCAGCAGGTCGTGTCGTACACCACGAACCCGGCGCTGCTGTGCCTCCTCGCCGTGCTGCGGGTTGGGCACCACCGTCCGCCGCGTCCGCCACGACCACCTGCGCCGAGTGTGACGAGAACCGCAGCCCGTGGACGCCCTCCGCGTCCCCCGCGGGGCATGCGGGTACGACCGACGGTGTTGACAGAGATGAAACCGTCAGCGCCGACGCGCCCAGCACCTCGCACCAGGACACAGCTCAAGGACAAGGAGAATCGTGAGCACGCCCACCCAGCAGGCCCCGCGCCACCGGGTCGTGGTCATCGGATCGGGTTTCGGCGGACTGTTCAGCACGCAGAAGCTGAAGCGCGCCGACGTCGACGTGACCCTCATCGCCCGCACGACGCACCACCTCTTCCAGCCGTTGCTCTACCAGGTGGCCACCGGCATCCTCTCCGAGGGCGAGATCGCCCCGTCGACGCGCGAGGTGCTGCACCGCCAGGACAACGCCAAGGTGCTGCTCGGTGAGGTCGAGACGATCGACCTCGAGGCGCGCACCGTGACCCACACCGCGGTCGGCCGCGAGACGGTCACGCCCTACGACTCGCTCATCGTCGCCGCGGGCGCCGGCCAGTCGTGGTTCGGCAACGACCAGTTCGCCCGGCACGCCCCCGGCATGAAGTCGATCGACGACGCCCTCGAGCTGCGCGGTCGCATCTTCGGCTCGTTCGAGCTCGCCGAGCTCGCCACGACGCAGGCCGAGGTCGACCGCCTCATGACGTTCGTCGTCGTCGGCGCAGGCCCGACCGGTGTCGAGATGGCGGGCCAGATCTCCGAGCTCGCGCGACGCACCCTCAAGCGCGACTTCCGCCGGATCGACCCGACGAAGGCCAGGGTCGTCCTGCTCGACGCGGCTCCCGCCGTGCTGGGCTCGTTCGGCGAGAAGCTCGGCGACCGAGCCGTCAAGCGCCTGACCGAGATGGGCGTCGAGGTCCGCCTCGGTGCCAAGGTCGTCGACGTCGACGCGACGGGCATCGAGGTGGAGCACGGCGACGGCAGCCGCGAGCGCATCGAGTCGGTGTGCAAGGTGTGGGCCGCGGGCGTCAGCGCCTCGCCGCTCGGTCGCCAGCTCGCCGACCAGTCGGGCGCTCAGCTCGACCGGGCCGGCCGCGTCGAGGTCCGCGACGACCTGACGCTCCCGGGCCACCCCGAGGTCTTCGTCGTCGGCGACATGATGGCGCTCGACGGGCTGCCGGGTGTCGCCCAGGTCGCCATCCAGGGCGGCCGCTACGCCGCGGAGCAGATCGAGCGACGCCTCGACGGCAAGGAGCCCAAGGGCCCGTTCGAGTACTTCGACAAGGGCTCGATGGCCACGATCTCGCGCTTCTCCGCCGTCGCCTCGGTCGGCAAGGCGCAGTTCAGCGGGTTCTTCGCCTGGATCCTCTGGCTCGCCGTGCACCTCGTCTACATCATCGGCTTCAAGCACCGGATCACCACGCTGCTGCACTGGGCCGTCACCTTCATCGGCCGTGGCCGGTCCGAGCGGGTCGTCACCGAGCAGCAGGTGTTCGCCCGGCAGGCGATCGCCGACCTCGGTGAGGAGTTCAGTCCCGAGCTGCCGCGCGTCGCGACGGACCGCGGGCACGACGAGTCCTGACCGGTCCGGGTGCGACCCGGACCCACGACCGGGCCGGCTCCTCGAGGGGAGCCGGCCCGGCGGCATACGTGGTCGGTGGCGTGCACCGTCCTGCGGTCAGGGACGCGTCAGGGGACGAGACGCTCCACGGCTGCGCCGAGCCGGGGGAGGGCGGCGACGACATGGCCCTTGGCCTTGCCGCGCAGCGAGCCGTAGACCTTGGCGGCCGAGCCGTGCGAGGTGTTGGCGGCCTTCGCGTCGGTCACCGCGAGCAGGGCGTCGGCCGCGGCGTCGGGCTGGGCCGCGAGGTGGGCCCCGAACGGCGCGTCACCCTTGGTGGCCCAGAACGGGTCGAGGGCGCTCGCGAACTGGGGGAGCAGCCGGTCGGTGGCGCTCGTGACGAAGTTGCCACCGAGCTTCTTCGCGGCGGCGTAGCCGGCCTTGACGGCGGCTCCGCCCAGTCCGGACTTGTCGGCGACCTCGGCGTCGATGACGTCGGTCAGGGTCTCCACCGCCACCGGGCGGCGGGTCGGCTCGAGAAGGGCGTCGGACACGGTTTTGCTCATGGATAGGACTCCTGTGGAGGATGGGGAATCGGCGCGAGCGGCCTGCGCCACCTCGCGTACGGAGCATCCTCGCAGAGGCACTAAACTGCAGAGCACACCCCCACGATCCGGAGGAAACGTGAGTTCGCTCAAGGTTGAGATGGTTGCCGCCGACCGGAAGGTCTGGGAGGGCGAGGCCAAGTTCGTACGCGCCCGGTCCATCTCGGGCGAGCTGGGCATCCTGCCCGGCCACACCCCGTTGCTCGGTGTCCTCGTCGAGGGCGAGGTCTCCATCGAGTCCCTCGAGGGCGAGCGTCGCACGGTGACGGTCGACGGCGGGTTCCTCTCGGTCGACTCCGACGTCGTCACCATCGTCGCCGAGCACGTCGACGCCTCGTCGCTGCAGACGAGCTGAGGTCGCGCGTGCCGTCCGTTCTCGTCTCGACCGAGATCGTGATCGGCACGCTCCTGGTGGTCGCGGTGGCCGTCCTCGCGACGACCTACCTGCGCCGGCGCTACATCGCCAAGGGCCTGCCCCTGACCCTCTGCGGCATGCGCCGCACGGAGTCCGACCGCTGGCGCCTGGGTCTCATCCGGTTCGGTGACAACGCCCTCGAGTGGTATGCCCTCGGGGGCGTCTCCGTGCGCCCCAAGCACCGCTGGCTGCGCCAGCGCCTGCTGCTCGACGCTCCCGAGCCGCTGAGCGGCGGCGACTCGATCCCGCTGCTGCCCGACGCGAGCCGGGTGCCGTGCAGCGACGGCGACAGCGACTTCGAGCTGGCCCTCCAGGGACCCGCCTACACCGCGCTGCGCTCGTGGCAGGAGGCCGCGCCCCCCGGCTACAACGTCAACGTCGCCTGACGCAGCCCCGCTCCGGCCCACCCGCCTCGCCCGCTGGTCGCTCGTCGCGCACGAGATCGCGCACCCGCTGCGCCCAGGCGACCTGTTCTGCGCGATCTCGCGCAGTTCACGGCGCACGGTCTTCCTAGGACGACCGTCGCGTGACAGGTCGAACTCCCAGCCAGGGGTCGCGTGGGGTGGCCACGACGTCCGCGCGCACACCCGTCGCCCGGGCCTCGAGGTAGGCAGTCTCGACCCGTTCCCGCACCCAGCGGGGTCGCGAGCGGATCGAGTGCGGCGTCACCCCGACGACGACGACCCGTGCGGTCTGCAGATCGGTGTCCTGCTCGACCGTCGACTCCCAGGCCAGGCCATCGGCGTGCCACTGGCGGCTGTGCACCATGACCGCGAGGGCGACGTCGTCGATCCAGACGTCGGGTGTCGTCAGGCGGCGCCCCGACGAGGCGCGGACCTCGGGGTTGGCCCACACCGCGGGCAGGACCGTGGACGAGGAGAGGAGGCGCAGCAGGTCGGCCTCAGGGACGGACCAAGCCCCGGAGGCCGCGACCGCCAGACCCTCGTGCAGTCGTCGTGAGCCCGCCTGCCCGCGGACGAGCGTCCAGTGCGCGAGGTCGCTCAGCCGTGCCTTGCGCGACTGGGCCGCGGCGACGAGCACGGCTCGTGCCTGCTCGTCCGACGGTGCGGCCGCCGCGGCGTCGACGGCCGCCCGGGCGGGACACGACAGGCGGAGCGGGCCGCGCCGGTAGATGGGCTCGTCGAGCAGGGTCGTGTTGCGGACGAGGACCCACCCATGAGCCCGGGAGCGCAGGGGAGCCGGGACCAGGACCTGGATCGGGCTGGACACCGGAAGTCCTGCGATCCCGTGAACCGCTGCGGCCGACGAGCCTGCGAGCCAGCTTCTCGGACCGGCGAAGACCAGGGCGGCCATCAACCGCTGCTGCTCGGAGGGCACTCCGTTGGACAGCAGGACGACGCCTCGCAGGACGAGCCGCCATTCTCGCCCGAGCCTCGTGCGCAGCTGGGCCGGCGTCAGGCCGCCCTCGAGAAGCTGCCGGCGAGTCAGGACGCCGAACTGGTGCACGGCAAGCTCGTGCAGCGGGGCGGGGAGTCTGGGGTCCACCCGAGCATCGTGCGCTCCGGCGGGGCGTCGGTCCCGCCTCGGCCGTCAGGGTGTGGACGGTGCGCGACAGGCTTCCGGGGCTGTGGACGACACCGTGGTCGGGCGCAGGATCGCGCGTTTGCCGCGCCCAGGCGACCGCAGATGCGCGATCTCCCGCGCGACCAAGGCGCCGAGGCCGTATGCCGTGTGCCGTGTGGCGGGTCAGCGCTTCTTCGTGCGCTCGGGCTTCTCGACGCGGCCGCCACCGGGCTGCCACAGCACGTCGCCGCCGATCGGCTTGTTGGCGATCCGGGCGAGGATGAAGAGCAGGTCCGAGAGGCGGTTGAGGTACTTCGCCGTGAGGACGTTGACGCCGCCGACGCCCCTCGCGCCCGTGCCCTCGGGGGCCGGCTCGGTGCCGTGCTGGTCGGCGGCCGCCCACGCCGAGCGCTCGGCGCGACGCACGATGGTCGTCGCGAGGTGCAGGTGCGCCGACCCGGCCGTGCCTCCGGGGAGGATGAACGACCGGAGCTTCTCGACCGACTCGAGGTAGTGGTCGCAGTCCGCCTCGAGGTCGTCGATCCAGGGCTGCTCGACGCGCAGGGGCGGGTAGTCGTAGGCGTGCCGTAGCGGCGTCGACAGGTCGGCGCCGACGTCGAAGAGCTCGTTCTGCACGCGCTGGAGGGTGGCCCTGACCTCGTCGGGCAGGTCGCCGCACGCGACGGCGATGCCGATGGCGGCGTTGGCCTCGTTGGAGTCGGCGTAGGCGTGCAGCCGGGCGTCGTTCTTGCTCACCCGCGAGAAGTCGCCGAGGCTCGTCGTGCCGTCGTCGCCGGTGCGCGTGTAGATCCGCGTCAGGTTGACCATGGGGCCACTCTCTCACCCGTCGTGGAGGCGCCGTCGGTCGGTCGGTGCCCCGATAGGGTTCGGTGGGTGAGAGAGCGATTCCGTGTCGTCGGTGGTGCCCACCTCGTGGGCGAGGTCGCCGTCGTCGGCGCCAAGAACAGCGCCCTGAAGCTGATGGCCGTGGCCCTGCTGGCCGTGGGCCGCACGACGCTGACGAACGTCCCGGCGATCGCCGACGTGACGATCATGGCCGAGCTGCTGCGCCGGCTCGGGGTGGGTGTCGACTACGACCCGGCGGCGGGCGTCGTCGTCCTCGACGTCCCCGAGCGCATCGGTCACCGGGCCGACTACGAGCTCGTCCGGGCGCTGCGCGCCTCCATCTCCGTGCTCGGCCCGCTCGTGGCCCGCGTCGGCGAGGCCGACGTGGCCGTCCCGGGTGGCGACGCGATCGGCTCGCGCGGCCTCGACCTGCACGCGGCCGGCCTCGAGGCCCTCGGCGCCGAGGTGCACGTGACGCACGGCTACCTCGTGGCCACGGCGCCGGCCGGCCTGCGCGGCGCCGACATCCGGCTCGACTTCCCGAGCGTCGGGGCCACCGAGAACATCCTCACGGCGGCTGTCCTGGCCAGCGGCACGACGACGATCGACAACGTCGCCAAGGAGCCGGAGATCATCGACATCGCCGAGATGCTCGTGTCGATGGGCGCCAAGCTCGAGGGCGCCGGCACGTCGCGCATCACCGTCCACGGCGTCGAGGCCCTCGTCCCGACCGAGCACGCCGTCGTCTCCGACCGCATCGCGGCCGGCACGTGGGCCTTCGCCGCCGCCACGACGCGTGGCGACATCGAGGTCGTCGGTGGGGTCGCCGAGCACCTCAGGGCGCCGCTGGGCGCCCTCGAGGAGGCGGGGTGCCACGTCGAGGTCACCCCTCGCGGGTTCAGGGTGTCGGCCGTCGACCGGCGCCCGCGCGCCTTCGACGTCGCGACGCTGCCCTACCCGGGCTTCCCGACCGACCTGCAGCCCTTCGCCCTGTCCTACAACGCCGTGGCGGACGGCTCTGCCATGGTCACGGAGAACCTCTTCGAGGCCCGCTTCCGCACGGTCCAGGAGCTGGCCCGTCTCGGCGCCGACGCGCAGATCGACGGGCACCACGTCATGACCCACGGCGTCCCGATGCTGTCCGGTGCCCCCGTCGAGAGCAGCGACATCCGCTCCGGTGCCGCACTCGTCATCGCCGGCCTCGTGGCCGAGGGGGACACCCTCGTCAGCGGTGTGCACCACATCGACCGCGGCTACCCGCGCTTCGAGCAGGCGCTCCGCGCCCTCGGCGCCGACGTGACGCGCGAGCCCGACGACGAGCCCCCGTTCGAGTAGGCGAACCCGCAGAACCGCCGGGCCAGTCCGCGGCTGCGGCGGCGGATCGCCCCTTTTGTCAGGAGCGCTCAGTCCCGGCACGGAGGCCGGCGGAGTTCTTCGCTCGATGTTCGTATTTTCTTGACCACTTCTTGACTCCTAGGGGCAACGTTTTGGCTGGCTGAGGCGTCATCATGGTGACGGCACAGCGTTGAGAGGGGTCTACATGACGCTGAACACCCACCGCAGGGGTCCGGTCAGAGTGCTCGACGCACCCGACGGCCACGATGTCATCATCGAGGGGCGTCTCGACGTCCACACGGTGCCCGACATCCGTGACGCGATCCACGCGGTCATCAACCAGGGTCCTGGCGAGCTGCGCCTGCACCTCGGCGGCGCCGAGATCGGCGACGCGACGGGCCTCGGTGTCATCGTCCACCTCCACCGGCGCGCCACCCGCGCCGAGCGCCGTCTGCTGCTCGTCGATGCGAGCGACCGCACGACGCGCCTGCTGCGCGGGTGTCGGCTCGAGCGCATCCTCGCCCCGCGGCATCCGGCACCGGCGAGCCTGACTGTGGCGCCTCTCACCGCCTGAGCGCCTCCCCACCGCTGCACCCCGCCGCTACCGTCGAGCCATGTCTTCGACGGAGAGCACGCCGCATCCGGCCGCCCGGGTGACCCCCGACCGACCGTGGGTCATGCGCACGTATGCCGGCCACTCGAGTGCCGCTGCGAGCAACGCGCTCTACCGCCGCAACCTCTCCAAGGGGCAGACCGGCCTCTCCGTCGCCTTCGACCTGCCGACCCAGACGGGCTACGACCCGGACCACGTCCTCGCGCGGGGCGAGGTGGGCAAGGTCGGGGTCCCGATCAGCCACATCGGCGACATGGCAGCGCTCTTCGACGCCATCCCGCTCCGCGAGATGAACACGTCGATGACGATCAACGCGACGGCGATGTGGATGCTCGCGCTCTACCAGGTCGCCGCCGAGCGCCAGGCCGAGGCCGCCGGCGAGGACCCGGCCGCCTGGGTGCACGAGCTCGCCGGAACGACCCAGAACGACATCATCAAGGAGTACCTCTCTCGCGGGACCTACGTCTTCCCGCCCGCGCCGTCGCTGCGGCTCATCACCGACATGGTCACCTACACGGTGCGCGAGATCCCGAAGTGGAACCCCATCAACATCTGCAGCTACCACCTGCAGGAGGCCGGGGCGACCCCCGTGCAGGAGATCGCCTACGCCATGTCGACGGCGGTCGCCGTGCTCGACGCCGTGCGCGACTCGGGGCAGGTGCCGCCCGAGGAGTTCGCCAGTGTCGTCGCCCGGATCTCCTTCTTCGTCAACGCCGGCGTGCGGTTCGTCGAGGAGATGTGCAAGATGCGCGCCTTCGTGCAGCTGTGGGACGAGCTGACCCGGGAGCGCTACGGCGTGACCGACGCGAAGGCCCGCCGCTTCCGCTACGGCGTCCAGGTCAACAGCCTGGGCCTCACCGAGGCCCAGCCCGAGAACAACGTCCAGCGCATCGTCCTCGAGATGCTCGCCGTGACGCTCTCCAAGGACGCCAGGGCCCGCGCCATCCAGCTGCCGGCGTGGAACGAGGCGCTCGGTCTGCCGCGCCCGTGGGACCAGCAGTGGAGCCTGCGCATGCAGCAGGTGCTCGCCTACGAGTCCGACCTGCTCGAGCACGACGACCTCTTCACCGGGTCTGTCGTCGTCGAGGCCAAGGTCGCCGAGCTCGTGGCCGGGGCGAAGGCAGAGATGGCCCGGGTCGAGGAGATGGGCGGCGCCGTCGCCGCCGTCGAGTCCGGCTACATGAAGTCCGCGCTCGTCGCCTCCCACGCCGAGCGTCGACGCCGCATCGAGGCGGGCGAGGCCGTCATCGTCGGGCTCAACCGCTTCGAGACCACCGAGCCCAACCCGCTCACGGCCGACCTCGACACCGCGATCCAGACCGTCGACGCCGACGTCGAGCACCACGCCTCAGAGGCCGTACGCGCGTGGCGCGAGACGCGTGACGCAGACCCCGAGCGCCGGGCGCGCGCCGCGGCGGCTCTCGAGCGCCTGCGCGCCGACGCGGCGACCGACGTCAACCTCATGGCGGCCTCGCTCGAGTGCGCCCGTGCCGAGCTGACGACGGGGGAGTGGGCCGCCGCCCTGCGCGAGCAGTTCGGCGAGTACCGCGCACCCACCGGGGTCTCCGGCTCGGTGGGCGTCGGCGCGAGCGAGCCCGGGGACGCCCTGTCCCACGTCCGTCGGCTCGTCGCGCGCACCGGCGACGAGCTCGGCGAGAAGCTGCGCATCCTCGTCGGCAAGCCCGGCCTCGACGGCCACAGCAACGGCGCCGAGCAGGTGGCCGTGCGGGCCCGGGACGCCGGGTTCGAGGTCGTCTACCAGGGCATCCGGCTGACTCCCGAGCAGATCGTCGCGGCCGCCGTCGCCGAGGACGTCCACCTCGTCGGGCTCTCGATCCTCAGCGGCTCGCACATGGAGCTCGTGCCCGAGGTCCTGCGTGGCCTGCGCGAGGCGGGTGCCGGCGACGTACCGGTCATCGTCGGAGGCATCATCCCCGAGTCCGACGCCGCCGCCCTGCGGGCCGCCGGCGTCGCCATGGTCTTCACGCCGAAGGACTTCGGCCTCAACGACATCATGGGCGAGATGGTGGGTGTGATCCGCGCCGCACGGGGTCTTGCGCCCCTCGAGTCCGCGCCCGTCTGAGCAGGCGTAGCGTCGCAGGTATGAGCGACCTGCAGTGCGCCGCGCGCGTCATCGTCGTCAACCCTCCGGCGCTCTCCGACGTCGCGTGGCTGGCGTCCGCGATCCACCTCGAGAAGGTCCAGGCGGTGTATGCCGCCGACGACGTCCCCGACACCGGCCCGGTCGAGTCGCTGGCCGACGACCTGGGCGTGCCCTCGCACCTCGGGCACGGCGACCTCCACGACGGCTCATCGGGCCTCGAGGAGCTCGTCGACCGGCACCGCGGCGAGACCGTCGTCGTCGTGCGCGGAGGGGAGGCGCCCGACCCGGTCCTGCTGCTCGTCGACGCCGACGGCGTCACCGCCCAACCGATAGAGGGCTTGTCCTGATGGCGTCGGCGGCGACCGCCGGGACCGTGGTCGCCGAGCTCGAGGCCGAGGTCTCGCCGGAGGCACTCGCATCGGTGCGCAAGCGCCTCGCCCCCGACGAGGAGGCGCTCGGCGTGCGGATGGGCACGCTCTTCGCCATCGCCAAGCGACACACGCGGCTCCCGCTCAGCGAGGTGCAGCAGCTGCTCGCCCACCCGGCCTACGAGCCCCGGCTCGCGGCCCTCTGCATCCTCGACTTCAAGGCACGGCGCAAACGGATCGACGGTCACGGGCGCGGCACCCTCGCCCGGACCTACCTCGGCCACCACGACCGGATCACGACGTGGGACATGGTCGACCGGGCCGCGCCCCGCGTCATCGGCCTGTGGCTCGTCGGTCGTGACAAGCAGATCCTGCGCGACCTCGCGCTCTCGCCCGAGCCGCTGCGCCGGCGCACCGCCATGACGGCGCCGCTCGGCTTCCTCGACACCGACGACGTGGAGATCGGCTGGGAGCTCGCCGCCCAGCTCGCGACCGACCGGGATCCGTTGGTGCACAAGCCCGTCGGGATCTTTGCCAAGCACGCCGGTGAGCGTGACCGCGACCGGTTGGTGGCCTTCCTCGAGGAGCACGTCGAGGGGATGCCGCGCCCCGCCGTCCGGCTCGCCGTCGAGAAGCTGCCGCCGGACCTTCGCTCGCGCTGGGTGTGAGGGCCGGTGCGCCGGTGCGCCCGGGCGGCCACACGGCATACGCCCTCGGTGGGTCAGAAGAGGCGGGACTCCGCGTCGTCGATGCCCTTGAGGGCGTCGTAGTCGAGCACGACGCAGCGGATGCCGCGGTCCTCGGCGAGCGTGCGCGCCTGTGGCTTGATCTGCTGGGCGGCGAACACCCCGGTGACGGGCGCGAGGTGCGGGTCGCGGTTCATCAGCTCGAGGTAGCGGGTCAGCTGCTCGACGCCGTCGATCTCGCCGCGGCGCTTGATCTCCACGGCGACGCTCGTGCCGGCCGAGTCCTTCGCGAGGATGTCGACCGGACCGATGGCCGTCATGTACTCGCGGCGCACGAGCGACCAGCCGTGGCCGAGGGTGTGGATGTGCTCGGCGAGCAGCTTCTGCAGGTGCGCCTCGACGCCGTCCTTGACGAGGCCGGGGTCGACGCCGAGCTCGTGGTTCGAGTCGTGGAGGACCTCGTGGAGCAGGACGGTGAGGCGGTCCTCGCTCTTGGCGTGCTGGACCCGCCACACCGCGACGACACCCTCGCCGGCCTGGACCTCGTCCGGCTCGACCTCGGCCATCGTGCAGGGCGGCGACATCCAGTTGAGCGGCTTGTAGGAGCCGCCGTCGCTGTGGACGAGCACCGACCCGTCGGCCTTGACGACGAGCAGGCGGGGCGCGAGCGGGAGGTGGGCCGTGAGGCGACCGTCGTAGTCGACGCTGCACCGGGCTATGACGAGACGCACCGGTCCACCCTAGAGGAGGGGGCGTGGGCAGCGTCACGCCCTGGGCGGGTGTGGGCGGCGCACACCCTCTGCGAGACTTTCGCCCATGGCTCGTGAGTTCACCAAGGTTGGCGTCATCGGACTCGGCACCATGGGTGCCGGCATCGTCGAGGTCTTCGCACGCAACGGCATCGACGTCGTCGCGGTGGAGGTCACCGACGAGGCGGTCGAGAAGGGCAAGGGCGTCCTGCAGCACTCGACCGACCGGGCCGTCTCCCGCGGCAAGCTCGCAGCCGAGGACCAGGCCGCGCTGCACGCCCGGGTCCTCTTCACGAGCGACATGGCCGACCTCAAGGAGTGCCAGCTCGTCGTCGAGGCCGTGCCCGAGCACCTCGACCTCAAGAAGGACATCTTCGCCAAGCTCGACGCCATCGTCTCCGACGACGCGATCCTCGCGACGAACACGAGCTCGCTGCCCGTCACCGAGATCGCCGTCGCGACGATCAACCCCAAGCGCGTCGTCGGCATGCACTTCTTCAACCCGGCCCCCGTGCTCCAGTTCGTCGAGGTCATCAAGACCGTCATCACGAGCGACGAGATCTTCGAGGACGTCAAGGCGCTCGCCGAGCGGCTCGGCAAGAAGCCCGTCATCGTCGGCGACAAGGCCGGCTTCATCGCCAACGCGCTGCTCTTCGGCTACCTCAACCACGCCGTCGCGATGTACGAGAGCAAGTACGCCACCCGCGAGGACATCGACGCCGCGATGAAGCTCGGCTGCGGCTACCCCATGGGCCCGCTCGCCCTCATGGACCTCATCGGCCTCGACACCGCCTACGAGATCCTCGACACGATGTACAAGCAGGGCCGTGACCGCCTGCACGCGCCGAGCCCGATCATCAAGCAGATGGTCAGCGCCGGGCTCAAGGGTCGCAAGAGCGGCCGCGGCTTCTACACGTATGCCGCACCGGGCAGCTCGGCAGTCGTCGACGACGCCCTGACGCCGGCCGCCGCTGAGGACTCGACGTCCGGCACGCGCCCGATCCGGACGGTCGGCGTCGTCGGCTCCGGCACGATGGCCACGGGGATGGTCGAGGTCTTCGCCAAGGCCGGTCTCGACGTGACCTTCGTGGCCCGCAGCGACGCCAAGGTCGAGGCCGTCCGGGCCGCGCTCGCCAAGAGCCTCGAGAAGGCCGTCCAGCGCGGCAAGGCCACCGAGGAGGACCGCGACGCGGCGCTGGCCCACGTGCGTGGCACGACCCGCCTCGAGGACCTCGCGCAGGTCGACCTCGTCGTCGAGGCCGTCGTCGAGGACCTCACCGTCAAGCGGGCGCTCTTCGAGAACCTCGACGAGATCTGCCGCCCCGGTGCGATCCTCGCGACGACGACGAGCTCACTGCCCGTCGTCGAGTGCGCGGCCGCCACGAAGCGTCCCCAGGACGTCATCGGCATGCACTTCTTCAACCCGGCCCAGGTCATGAAGCTCGTCGAGGTCGTGCACACGGTCTCGACCGCCGACGACGTCGTCGCCACGGTGCGGGCGCTCTGCGCGACGGTCGGCAAGCACGCCGTGACGTGCGGCGACCGCGCCGGCTTCATCGTCAACGCCCTGCTCTTCCCCTACCTCAACGACGCCGTGAAGATGCTCGAGGCCAACTACTCCACGGCCGACGACATCGACACGGCCATGAAGACCGGCTGCGGGTTGCCGATGGGTCCGTTCGAGCTGCTCGACGTCGTCGGCCTCGACGTGTCGCTCGCCATCGAGCGCGAGCTCTACCTCGAGTTCCGTGAGCGCGGCTACGCGCCGGCGCCGCTGCTCGAGCACCTCGTCACGGCCGGCTACCTCGGCCGCAAGACGGGGCGTGGCTTCCGCACCTACGCCTGACACCTACGCTGGAGCCATGCCCTCGCGTCGACGTCCCAGCAAGCACGCGCGCGAGCACGTGCCGCTCGACGTGACGCGGATCCAGGGCGGCTCCACGCGTGAGGAGTCGTATGCCGGCACGCGCTGGACGGTGCGCTCGGTGAGCGGCGCGTCCGCCACCCGTGACTACCTGTGTCCGGGCTGCCAGCAGGACATCCCCCCGGGCCTCGCGCACGTCGTCGTGTGGCCGGCCGAGGGCGTGGGCGGGCTCGGGGACCGGCGGCACTGGCACACCGGCTGCTGGCAGAAGCGCGACGCCCGTCCGAGCGGCAACTCCTACCGCTGACGACTCGTCCGGTCGATGTGTCCTCCGGTCACCCGTGGCCGCGGGATGCATCGAACCGCGGAGCCCGTCGGGGCGTGAGGGCCTCAGGCGTCGAGGACGGGGGCGAGCTCGCGGGCCACGAGCCGCAGGGGGGCGGTGTCGCGCTGCGCCCGGGCGAGCACGATGGCTCCCTCGAGGGCGCAGAGCATGAGGGTCGAGAGGGCCTGCGCCCGTCGGGGCGTCCGGCCCATCGAGGCGAGGGCGTCGGTGATCGGGCGCTGCCACGTCTCCAGGGCCGATTTGGCAGCCTGCCGCACGGCCTCGTTGGTGTCCGCGCAGTCGACGACCGCGGCGGCGACCGGGCAGCCTCGTTCGAAGTCACGGACCGCGAGGTCGGTCGCCCAGTCGTCGACGATCGCTGCGAAGAGCCGCGCGGGGGTCGGCCGTCTCATCCTGGCGAGGTGCTGGTTGACCCGTTCGGCGGCCCAGGTGCCGGCCCACTCGAGGGCCTCGCCGACGAGCTGGTCCTTGCCGCCCGGGAAGTAGTGCTGGAGGGAGCCGCGCGGTGCGTCCGCCGCAACCACGACCTCTCGCAGCCCCGTGCCGGTGACGCCGGCCCGCCGCAGGCGCTGGGCGGTCTCGTAGACGATGCGCTCGCGCGGTCCGTGCGTGCTGGCTGACATGGCGCCTTCCGGTGCTCGACGTGGGTCTCGACTATGACACCTGTCATGCTCAGGCCGCTACTATGACAGTTGTCATATGGCGTGGGAGGGTCGGAGGCGGCAATGGAGACGCGAGTCGGGTTCATCGGTCTCGGCATCATGGGACGACCCATGGCCGCCAACCTGCGGCGCGCGGGTGTTCCTCTCTCCGTGTGGAACCGGTCTCCGGGTGGGGTCGCTGCGCTCGAGGGCCTCGGAGCCGTCGTGGGTCCCTCGCCGGCGGCCGTCTTCGAGGCGAGCGACGTCGTCCTGCTCATGCTGGCCCACGAGGCAGCGGTCGACGAGGTCCTGCAGCGGGGGAGCGCTGCGTTCACGCGGTTGGTGTCGGGGCGCACGCTCGTGCACCTCGGCACGACGTCGCCCGGCTTCTCTGCCGGGCTGGCCCGGGACGTCGAGGGGGCCGGGGGCGACTACGCCGAGGCACCCGTCTCGGGGTCGCGCATCCCGGCGGAGCGGGCGGAGCTCGTGGCCCTCGTCGGCGGGCGACCGGACGTCGTCGACCGCGTCGCACCGCTGCTCGCCGCGATGTGCCGCGAGGTCGTCCGGTGCGGCGAGGTCCCCGCCGGGACGGGCACCAAGCTCGCCGTCAACCTCTACCTCTGCACGATGGTCGCCGGGCTGGCGGAGGCCTTCCACCTCGCCGACCGTCTCGACCTCGACCTCGAGGTCTTCCGGCGCGCCCTCGACTCCGGTCCGATGGCGAGCGCGGTGTCGGCTGTCAAGCTCGCCAAGCTCGTGGCCCGTGACTTCGAGGCCCAGGCGGCGGTGCGCGACGTCCACACCAACACCCGGCTCATCGCCGAGGCGGCCCGGGCGGTCGGGGCGCACAGCCCGCTGCTCGAAGCGACCCGTGAGCTCTTCCGCGAGACCGAGGCTGCCGGGCTGGGGGCGCTCGACATGGCGGCCGTCGTGACCGCGCTGGAGCGGCGGGACGCCGGCCGCCCGGGGTAGGGAGCGCCTCGTCGGGTCCCCGGCACACGGCATACGCCATCGGATGGCGTCGGTGGCTAGTGCCGGCGCTGGCGGGGGACGAGGACTTCCTCGTAGAGCAGCAGCGCCCCCGCGGCGAAGGGGATCGCGAGCAGTGCGCCGAGGATGCCGAGCAGGGCTCCACCGGCGAGCGCGGCGACGACCGTCACGGCGCCGGGGACCGCGACGGTGCGCTGCATGATGCGCGGCATGACGGCGTAGTTCTCGATCTGCTGGTAGACGATGAAGTAGATGATGACGATGAGCGCCTTCTTGGGCTCGTCGAAGAAGGCGACGACGGCGACGACGGTCGCCCCGAGGGTCGCGCCGATCATCGGGATGAGCCCGAGGAAGCCGACGAGCACCGCCAGCACGGCAGCGAACTGGAGTCCGATGAGGCTCATCATGATCCAGGCGAAGAACGCGTTGATCGCGGCCACCGCGACCTGGCCGATGGCGTACGACCCGACCCGGCGCATCACCTCCTCGGCGAGCGAGACCGTGCGCGGGCGCCGGCTGGCGGGGACGAGGGCGTAGGCCGCCTGCTTGACCGCAGGGAGGGAGGCGAGGAAGTAGAGGGTGAGGACGAGGACGGTCAACCCGCTGAAGACGCCGGTCGCGATGACCTTGCCCGCGTCGAGGACGCCGCCGAAGACGCCGGCCCACAGGTTGCCGTCGGCGACGCGCTTGTTGACCTCCTCCTGGATGCGCTGGACGAGCTGGTAGCGGTGGTCGACGTCCTGCACCCAGGGGTTCGCCAAGAGGTTGTCGAAGAGACGTGGGGCGTTCGTGGCGAGCTCGCCGCCCTGGTCGGCCACGGGCGGGATGACGACCCAGCCGACGAGCGCGAAGACAGCGAGCACGCCGAGGAAGACGATGGTGACGGCCCACCCCCGGCGCAGGTTGCGCCGGGTCAGCGCCTCGACGAGCGGGTTGAGCGAGAGAGTCAGGAAGAACGAGATGACGAGCAGCGTGATGACGGTGCCGAGCCGGCCGACCGCCTGCACGACGGCATACGCCGTGAGGACGCCGACGGCGCCCACGAAGCCGATGTAGAAGGGCGACTGGCGGTTGAACGGGGTGCCGCTCTGACCGAAGTCGCGCCGGCTCCCCTTGCCCCGCTTGCCCCCGCCGGTCCCCGACGGGGCCGGTGCGGTGGCGCCGGTCCCGTGGGGCCGGGCGGTGTCGCCGGGGGCGTCGGTCGGGGCGCGGGGTGGCGTGCTGCCGGCGGGCGTGCTGCCGGCGGGCGTGCTGGCGTCGGACGACCCCGCCCCGATCGGGAGGGTGGTCGTGAGGAGGTCGGGCTCGGGCGGCGCCTCGGGCGACGCCGGGGGCTCGCCGTACGCGGCTCGCGAGGCGCGCTCGTCGAAGCCGAGGTCGCGGGCCCGGAACTCGTCCATCCGGGCGCGCTGGGCGCGGCGGTACGCCGTCCACCGTCCCCAGATGCTCACGTCCGCGAGCCTACGTCAGGCACTCCCCACGGGGCCGGGTCGCCCGTGGCGTGTCAGTGCGGGGGACGCCCTGCCGGGCGCCACGCCGCGCGCCGCCCGCGCGCCGCCCCGCGCGCGACCGTGTCCCGGGCGGGACGGCGTACGGGTACGGGACGGGTGAACGAGAACACGACGACACCCGACCGGCGGGGTCGCTCGCACACCGACCAGCTCGAGGAGCACCCATGCCCAGCGTGACCCGCAGCTTCACCGTCCATCCCGCGCCCGCGGTCGTCATCGCCTACCTCAAGGACTTTGCGAACGCCGAGGAGTGGGATCCCGGCACCGAGTCGTGCACGCGCGTCGGCGACGGACCGGTCGCGGTCGGTGCGAGGTGGCACAACGTCTCGAAGATCGCCGGCGTCACGACCGAGCTCGACTACGAGCTGGCCGAGCTCACCGACACCCGGATCGTCCTCGTCGGGCGCAACGACAGCGCGACGTCGACCGACACGATCACCGTCCTGCCCTCGGGTGAGGGCAGTGAGATCACCTACCACGCCGAGCTCGACATGCACGGGCTCGCCAACCTCGCCGCGCCCGCGATGAAGCTCGTCTTCGAGAAGCTCGCGAACGACACCGAGGAGCAGCTGACCCGGGTGCTCGAGTCCCGCTGACGCAACCGACGAGGGCCGGCCCACCGTGACGGCGGGCCGGCCCTCGTGCGACGGCTGCAGGGCGGCTACTGGTCGGCGAAGCGGTTGATCGCCGACTCGAAGCCCGCGCGCTTCTCGGGGTCGGTGACGCCGAGGCCCGGCTCGGGGGAGAGCGTCAGCACGCCGACCTTCCCCTGGTGGGCGTTGCGGTGGACGTCGAGCGCCGCCTGCCCCACCTCGTCGAGGGTGTACGTCTTGCTCAGCGTCGGGTGGATGAGCCCACGGTTGACGAGCTCGTTGGCCTCCCACGCCTCGCGGTAGTTGGCGAAGTGCGAGCTGACGATGCGCTTGAGGTTCATCCAGAGGTAGCGGTTGTCGTACTCGTGCATGTAGCCCGACGTCGACGCGCAGGTGACGATGGTCCCGCCCTTGCGTGCCACGTAGACGCTCGCGCCGAACGTCTCGCGGCCTGGGTGCTCGAAGACGATGTCGACGTCGTAGCCACCGGTCAGCTCGCGGATCTTCTTGCCGAGCCGCTGCCACTCGCGCGGGTTCTGCTCGGTGCCCTCGTCGTTCCAGAAGCGGTAGTCCTCGGCGTTGCGGTCGATGATGAGCTCGGCGCCCATGGCGCGGCAGATCTCGGCCTTCTCGGGCGAGGAGACGACGCAGATCGGGGTCGCGCCGCCGGCGAGGGCCATCTGCGTGGCGTAGGAGCCGAGGCCGCCGGACGCGCCCCAGATGAGCACGCGGTCGCCGAGCTTCATCGCGGCGCCGTTCTTGGAGATGAGCTGGCGGTAGGCGGTGCTGTTGACGAGGCCCGGGGAGGCGGCCTCCTCCCACGTCAGGTGGCCGGGCTTGGGCATCAGCTGGTTGGCCTTGACGATCGCGAGCTCGGCGAGTCCGCCGAAGTTCGTCTCGAAGCCCCAGATCCGCTGCTGCGGGTCGAGCATCGTGTCGTTGTGGCCCTCGGCGTCCTCGAGCTCGACCGAGAGGCAGTGCGCGACGACCTCGGTGCCGGGCTTCCACTTCGTCACGCCCGGTCCGGTGCGCAGGATGACGCCGGCGAGGTCGGACCCGACGACGTGGTAGGGCAGGTCGTGGCGCTTGGAGAACTCCGACATGCGGCCGTAGCGCTCGAGGAAGCCGAAGGTCGAGACCGGCTCGAAGATCGAGGTCCACACGGTGTTGTAGTTGATCGCACTGGCCATGACGGCGACGAGCGCCTCTCCCGGCGCCAGCTCCGGCACGGGTACCTCGTCGATGTGCAGCGACTTGCGCGGGTCCTTGTCGCGCGTGGCGAGCCCCTCGAACATGCCGACCTCGTCCTTGTGGACGGTCGCCCCGCGGTACGTGGCGGGGATCTCGATGTTCGCGTAGGTCTCCTGGGTGCGGTCGCCGGAGAGGATGGCGTCGCGGATGGCCTGCATTGAAGGTCCTTACGTCGCAGCGTCATTGGTGGGTCGAGACAGAGTCGAACCAGTGCGGTGTGTCCCCGAACGTAGCGAGACGTGACCCGCGGGTAGCCGCTTCTGAGACGGCCACCACAGGTGACCTGGGTCACGGGATAGCGTCAACGCGTGCGACGGACGACGGCGGGTCTCGGCTGCTGGCTCGTCCAGCCGGTCTACCTGCTCGTCGAGCTCCTCGTCGCCGCCGGCGCCTCGGCGGCCTACAGCCTGCGCGACGACACGATCAGCGCGCTCGGGATGCTGACGTGCGCGCCCGGTCACGCGGGGTCGACGGTCGACGTCTGCTCCTCGGGCCATGTCGCGCTCGACGTGGCGTTCGTCGTCTTCGGCCTCCTGCGGGCAGCGGGCGCCGTGCTGCTGCGACCGCGTCTCGGCGCCGGGGGATGGGCGCTCGCCGCCGTCTGGCTGTGGGTCGCGTCCGCGCTCTTCGCTGCTGCCGTCGGGCTCGTGCCCGTCGACCAGCACCCCGGGTGGCACGGGGTCGTGGCGCTTCCCGTCTTCGTCCTCCAGCCGCTCGCCGTCCTCGTCACGGCCGAGGCGCTGCGGAGGTCACACGCCGTGTCACAGGGCGTCGCCGTGTCCGGTCTCGTGCTCGGCGGTCTCATGGTGACCTCGGCTGCGGCGTTCGGGTTGCGTCTCGGGGACCCGACGTGGGTCGGTGCCCTCGAGCGCCTCGCCCTGTGGCCGACCTACCCGTGGCTGGCCGCCGTCGCCTGGGCGCTGCTCGGCGCCAGGAGGTCGGAGACGGTCGCGAAGGTGTAGCCGTCGTCGCGGAGCCTGCGGATGATCGCGGCGAGCCGGTCGATGGTGATGAGCCGGTCGTCCGAGCCCGTGTCGTGGGCGAGGATGATCGAGCCGGGACGCACCTGCGACGCGATGTCCTCGACGATGCCGTCCGGGTGGCTGACCACGAGGTCCTCGCGTGCCTGGGCCGACCACAGGACCGTCGTGAGGGTCGACTCGGCGGCCGCGAGGAGCGACGCCCCTCCGACGTGCCCGTAGGGCGGCCGGAAGAGCGTCGGCGCCACGCCGTACGTCTCCGTCATGAGCCGGGTCGTCCTCGTGATCTCGTCCGTGCACCGGGACCAGTCGAGCCGACCGAGGTCGGGGTGCTCGAAGGTGTGGTTCGCGAGCTCGTGCCGGCCGACGCTGTCGCGGTGCAGCGCGCCGTGGTCGCGCACGTTGCGCCCGAGGCAGAAGAACGTGGCCGGCACGTCCTCCGCCTCGAGCGCGGCCAGCACCCGTGGCGTCCAGTCGGGGTGCGGACCGTCGTCGAAGGTCAGCGCGACGCGGCGCTGATCGCCCGCACCCGCCCAGACGACCGAGGTGGCTGCCGCCGAGGGGGTGGATCGGTCGGGACGGACGGCGCTGACCGGGCTGCCGTAGAAGGGCAGCGGGGTGTTCTCGTCGAGCCGCTCCACGAGTCGCACCGCCCCGACGGCCCCGGCTGCTCCGACGGCTGCACCGGCTGCCGCGGTCAGGGCCTGACGGCGTGTGACCTCCATGTCAGCCGATGCTACGGGCTGCCCGCCACGATCCTCGGGCGAGTCGGCACCACGCGTGCCACACTGGCGCCCGGTCGACGGGGAGGTCGACCGCGGGTCGAGGGAGGTGGACGTGCGGCGTGCCGTGGTGGGCGCTCTGGCTGCGGTCGTGATGGCCGGTGCCGGACTCGTCCCGCTGCTCGTCGCCGACGACCCGCTGCCGGTCCTGCGCAACGGCGCGGGCTGGCGCGCGACGTCCGTCCTCGCGCCTGCCGCGCTCGGCGACCGGCTCGTGGAGCCGCTGGCCGAAGCCCTCTGGCTCGTCGACGGCACGGTCCCCGCGGCCGGCGCGCGCACACGCGTCGCGGCCCAGGCGCTCCAGGACCTGCACGCCCTGACCCGACCGAACGGGGCCGTCGCGGCCGGCCCTGACGCCCCCTGGGCGTACGCGTGGCCACGGGACTCCGCCTTCGTCGCCGTCGCGTACGCCGAGACCGGGCACGTGGCCGATGCCGAGCGCGTCCTGGGCTTCCTCGCACGCGTCCAACGGCCCGACGGCGGCTTCGAGGCGCGCTACCGGCTGGACGGAACCGGTCCGCCGGACGACCGTCCTCGCCAGAGCGACGGCGCCGGGTGGGTGCTCTGGTCCCTCGAGCAGGTCAGGGTGGCGGCCCCCGGTCGGGTCCTGCCCGCTGGGCTGCGCGGACTGCGCGACCGGTCCTTCCGTTTCGTCCTGGCGCAGACAGCGGCGGGCACCCGCCTGCCCGAGGTGTCACCCGACTACTGGGAGGTGCCGGAGCGGCGGGTCACCCTCGGCACGGCGGCTCCGCTCGCCGCCGGGCTCGAGGCCGCGGCCGGGACCTTCGCGGCCGAGGGTGACACCGGGCGGGTGGACCTGGCCAGGCGGGCGGCTCGCGGGCTGCGGTCCCTGATCCGTGCGGAGTTCGGCCCCGCGTACGAGCGGCACGGGCGGTCCGGAGGGCTCGATGCGGGCGTCACCATGCTGATGCCACCCTTCGCTGCAGTGGGCGACGTGGCCGCGGAGCGTGCCTGGGAGCACTACCCGGTGCTGGCCCTGCGTGCCGGGGGTGGCCTCGCCCCCGGTGTCGAGTGGAAGGGCGACGGCGTCTCGTGGACGCCGGAGACCGCCATGGTCGCCTACACCGCGGCAGCCTCCGGACACCCTCTCGTCGCCGAGCGCTGGCTCACCTGGCTCGACGGGCACTGCACGTCGTGGGGGAGCCTGCCGGAGAAGGTCCTGCCGGACGGGAGCCCCGCAGGACCGGCGCCGCTCGCCTGGACCGCCGCCCTCGTCGTCCTCACCGAGGTCGAGCTGGCGGCGCAGCGATCGGGTGTGGACGCGACGTCAGTGTCCGGCGTGGGCTGACGGCTCGACGAGCTCGACGAGGACACCGCCCGCGTCCTTGGGGTGGATGAAGTTGACGCGGCTGTCGCTCGTGCCGCGCTTCGGGGTGTCGTAGAGCAGCCGGAGGCCGCGCTCGCGGAGCGTCGCGCACACGGCGTCGATGTCGGTGACGCGGTAGGCGAGCTGCTGGATGCCGGGGCCGCTGCGGCCCAAGAACTTCGCGATCGTCGACTCGGGAGAGAGCGGGGCGAGCAGCTGGATGCACGAGCCGGAGTCACCGACGCCCATCATCGCCTCGCGGACTCCCTGCTCCGCGTTCGTCTCCTCGTGGAGCATCCGCATCCCGTACGTCCCCTCGTAGAACGCGATGGCCGCGTCGAGGTCGGGGACCGCGATGCCGACGTGGTCGATGTGGGTGAAGAGGGGGTCGGGAGTCGCGCTCATGGACCCAACGTAGGGCGGCGTGACGGCATACGGCTGCTGTATGCCGTGTGCGCTTGGTCATGCTCGTCGAGGGCCCTCGCGGGGTCGCGACTAGAGTTGACGGCGACATCCCCAATGACGTCGGAAGAGGCTTCACCCATGACTGCTGACCGTCCCACCTCCGTGATCGTCGCGGGCGCCCGCACCCCCATGGGTCGGCTGCTCGGCTCGCTCAAGGACTTCTCCGGGTCCGACCTCGGTGGCGTCGCCATCAAGGGGGCCCTCGAGAAGGCGGGCGTCGCCCCGGAGCAGGTCGACTACGTCATCATGGGCCAGGTGCTGCAGGCCGGCGCCGGCCAGATCCCGGCCCGCCAGGCCGCGCACGCCGCCGGCATCCCGATGACCGTCCCGGCCCTGACCATCAACAAGGTCTGCCTCTCCGGCATCAACGCCATCGCCATGGCCGACCAGCTCATCCGCGCCGGCGAGTGCGACGTCGTCGTCGCCGGTGGCCAGGAGTCGATGACCAACGCGCCGCACCTCATGACGAAGTCGCGCGAGGGCTACAAGTACGGCGACGTCACGATGCGTGACCACATGGCCTTCGACGGCCTCTGGGACGCCTTCACCGACCAGGCCATGGGTCTGCTCACCGAGCAGGCCAACACGGGCGAGCAGGCCTTCACCCGCGAGGAGCAGGACGAGTTCTCGGCGCGCAGCCACCAGCTCGCGGCCAAGGCGTGGAAGGACGGCCTCTTCGACGACGAGGTCGTCCCGGTGAGCATCCCGCAGCGCAAGGGCGACCCGGTCGTCTTCAAGAACGACGAGGGCATCCGCGCCGACACGACGACCGCGTCGCTCGGCGGCCTGCGCCCGGCCTTCAGCAAGGACGGCACGATCACGGCCGGCTCGGCGTCGCAGATCTCCGACGGTGCCGCCGCGGTCGTCGTCATGAGCAAGGCGAAGGCCGAGGAGCTCGGACTCACGTGGCTCGCCGAGATCGGCGCGCACGGCATGGTTGCCGGGCCCGACTCGACGCTCCAGCAGCAGCCCGCTCGCGCCATCGCCCGGGCCTGCGAGAAGGAGGGCATCACGCCCGCCGACCTCGACCTCGTCGAGATCAACGAGGCCTTCGCGGCCGTCGGACTCGCGTCGGCCAAGGAGCTCGGCATCGACGTCGACAAGGTCAACGTCAACGGCGGCGCCATCGCCCTCGGCCACCCGATCGGCATGTCAGGTGCCCGCATCGCCCTTCACCTCGCGCTCGAGCTGAAGCGTCGCGGCGGCGGTGTCGGCGCGGCTGCCCTCTGCGGCGGCGGCGGCCAGGGCGACGCCCTCATCGTCCGCGTGCCCGCGACCGCCTGATCGCCCGGGTCCTGCACCGCGTGGCGCGCCGATCCGTCGACGTCCCCGCCCTGGTCGAGTCGGCCAGGGCGGGTTCGCCGCGCGCCGTCGCCCGCCTCATCTCCCTCGTCGAGGACGGGCACGAGTCCCTCCGCGAGGTGATGGCGGCGCTCGCGCCGCATGCCGGCAACGCCTGGGTCATCGGTCTCACCGGCTCGCCGGGCGTCGGCAAGTCGACGACGACGACCGCGCTCGTCGGCGCCTTCCGCGAGCGGGGCCTGCGCGTCGGCGTGCTCGCGGTCGACCCGAGCTCGCCGTTCTCGGGCGGGGCGCTGCTCGGCGACCGCGTCCGCATGCAGGACCACGCCCTCGACCCCGACGTCTACATCCGCTCGATGGCCTCGCGCGGCCATCTCGGCGGACTGTCGTTCACGACGCCGCAGGCCATCCGGGTGCTCGACGCTGCCGGGTGCGACGTCGTGCTCGTCGAGACCGTCGGGGTGGGGCAGTCCGAGGTCGAGATCGCCGGGCTCGCCGACACGTCGGTCGTCCTGCTCGCGCCCGGCATGGGCGACGGCATCCAGGCCGCCAAGGCCGGCATCCTCGAGATCGGAGACGTCTTCGTCGTCAACAAGGCCGATCGCGACGGCGCCGACGCGACGGTCCGCGACCTGCGCCACATGATCTCGCTCGGCGACCGCACCGAGCCGGGTCTGTGGCGGCCTCCGGTCGTGAAAACCGTTGCGGCACAGAAGGTCGGCATCGACGAGGTGATGGAGGCGCTCGACAAGCACCGGGCGTTCGTCGAGGAGAACGGCGAGCTGGCACGGCGCCGCGAGCGTCGCGTCGGCGACGAGATCGAGACCATCGCGCTGACGACCCTGCGTGCCCGGCTCGGGCACGTCGGTGGTCACGAGGGCGTCGCCGCGCTGGCCCGTGACGTCATCGCCGGGCGCACCGACCCGTATGCCGCCGCCGACCGTCTCGTCGAGCAGCTCGGCTCCTGACCGGCAGGTTCGGGCTGGCTGGCTCACCGCGACACCTGAAGCCAGGTGGCGCGGTGAGGCCCGCGGTCAGTGCCGGAGAGCTGCGCGGAGCTGATGTGTCGCGGGGGACCGCTCGCAAGGCCCGCGGTGGCGCGGAGGGAGCGGGCGGCATGCGGACGCGGGGGAGGGCCTGCATGCGGCCGCGGCGAGCGCGCGGCGGACGTAAATGGATGGCGCCGAGGACGCGGCGGTGTCACCGTCGAGGCATGGACATCATCCCGCTCGACCATGACGACGACGTCATGCTCAAGGAGCTCTTCGGCGTGGCCACGCGCAGCGAGTCCGTCTCGCGCGTGCAGCCGATCCAGCGCACCGAGGACGAGTTCCTCAAGATGGTGCGCTTCTCGTTCCCCGGCGAGCGCGAGGAGAGCGTGGTCGCGGTCGTCGACGGCTCACCCGTCGGCTGGGCCCGCGTGTTCTTCCCCGAACGCGACAACCTGGACAAGTGCTGGTCGCACCTCGAGGTCGACCCGCAGCACCGCGGGAAGGGCGTGGGGACCGCCCTCGTCGACTGGATGGAGCAGCAGGCCCGGGCGGCAGGCCGGGACATGCTCCTGACCGAGGTCTTCGTACCGGTGGGCGACCGCGAGTCGCACGCCGACCGCGAGTTCGCCCTCCGCCGTGGCTTCACGGTGTCGAGCATCGAGATCGTGCGCTCGCTCCCGCTCCCGGTCGCGGACGACGTCATGGCCGAGCACGAGCGTCGTGCCGCCGAGGCGATGGGCGACCTCTACGAGCTGACCGTCCACGTCGACGGCGTGCCGGACGAGCTGCGTCAGGGCGTCTGCGACGCGTCGAACCGGCTCATCCTCGACGCCCCCACGGGCGACGTCGAGTTCGAGCCCGAGTCGATGACCGTCGATGACTACGAGACGCTGCTCCAGCACCTGCGCGACACCGGTCGCACGATGGTCACGGCGGTCGCCGTGCACCGCGAGTCCGGCGTCGTCGCGGCCTACACCGACCTCTCCATCCCGACCGGGGACCCGCACGTCGTCTTCCAGTGGGGCACCCTCGTGCTGCCCGAGCACCGCGGCCACCGGCTCGGCATGGCCGTCAAGGTCGCGAACCTCGAGGAGCTGGCCCGCCTTGCGCCAGAACGGCGTTCGGTCCAGACGATGAACGACGAGCAGAACCCCTGGATGGTCCAGATCAACAAGGACCTGGGCTTCGCCATCATCGAGGAAGCACTGACGATGAAGAAGGCCTTCTAGGCCGAGCGGCTCGGTGGGGTGCTCGCGCGACGACGGCGGGGGCGGCATACGGTGAGGTCATGCTGATCGCCTTCTCCGTCGCCCCCACCGTCGCGGCCGACGACACCGGATCCGTGTCCGACGCCGTCGCCCGAGCCATCCGCGTCGTGCGCGACTCCGGTCTGCCGCACCGCACCGACGCGATGTTCACGACGATCGAAGGGGAGTGGGACGAGTGCATGGCTGTCGTCAAGCAGTGCTGCGACGTGCTGGCGGAGACCTCGCCGCGTGTCGGGCTCGTGCTCAAGGCCGACATCCGTCCCGGCTGGACGGGCGAGCTCGACGGCAAGCTCGAGCGGCTCGAGGATGCGCTCGGCCGTCAGCAGGATGACTGAGGGCGACTGGGCCCTGCGCCCGCTCGCACCCGAGGACTGCGACGAGCTGGGCCGGGTGCACATGGCCATCTGGCGCGACGCGTACGCCGACCTCATGCCGGCCGACTACCTCGCCGGGCTGAGTGACGAGCGCTGCGCGGACCGCTGGCGTGAGCGGGTCGCCCTGCCGCCGGACGCGCCCCAGCGCACCCTCGTGGTCGTCGATTCTGACGGCCGGCTCGCGGGTTTCGGCAGCGCCGGCCCCAGTCGCGACGAGGACGCACCCTCCGAGTGGGAGCTGTATGCCGTCAACCTCGCCCCGCACGCCCGTGGCACGGGCGTTGCCGACCGGCTCGTCGACGAGCTCCTCGGCGACCGCGACGCGACCTTGTGGGTCATCGAGGGCAACGCGAGGGCCAGGGCCTTCTACACGCGGCGCGGGTTCGTCGACGAGGGTGGGCGCGAGCTGCACCCGCCGACCGGCACCCCGGAGATGCGGATGGTCCGCCGCCTCGCCTGACGCGCGCAGGACAATCTGCGCATAACGGGCATAGGTCGCCGACCGTCGAGCGTGACCGGTCTGACATCGGCTCGTGTCGCTGCACGAACTGCGTCAGGAGTGTCGCAAATGTCCTCGGCGAGCCGTTCCCGCGGATTGGGGATGCAGCACGGTCCGTGCGTATCGTGGGTCGCGGCCGAACGCGCTCGGCCTGTCCCCCTGCGTCACCGAAAGGCTTTTCCATGCCCCGCACCGCGACTCGTCGACGTGCTCTTGCCGCCGCGCTCGCCTGCGCTGCCATGCTCTCCGCCTGCACCGGCAACTCCGACGACGGCACCGCCGGGACCGGCGGCTCGGCGACCCCTGTGGTCGCGGCCGATGCCGCCGACACGACCGCCGCCTCCGCCGTCGGTGCCGCAGCGACGTCCTCGCTCGACGCCTCGGCCGCCGGCGCGGCTGCTCGCAGCAAGGCCTTCGTCGGGGCCGCCCTGCAGTCGGCGAACGCGTATGCCAAGACGCTGCCCGGGCGCACCGCCGCGGAGAAGGCCGACGCCGAGCTCGCCACGACCGGCGTCAAGGTGCTCGCGCTGTCCCGCGCCGGAGACGCCCCGGCGCAGATCCTCGCGCAGACGACGCTGAAGAAGACCGGTGCGGCCGTCCTCGTGCTGCTCGTCGGTGGCCAGTCCGGTGCGCCGTTCAAGGCGGCCGCCGTCACCCCGATGCTCCCGGACGCCAAGCTCGACGCCCTCGACCCGACGACCGACGGCTCTGCCGCCGTCGCCGACGGCAAGGGCCTGAGCGCCAAGCCCGACGACGTCGTCTCGGCGTTCGCCGCCTCGGTGAAGTACCCCGACCCGACGGCGACCAAGGTGCTGGCCGACGACCCGCTCTCGGAGCAGCTGCGCCAGTCGGCCCGCGCGCAGTCGCAGGCCCTCAACAACCAGGGTGCCTTCACCCAGGAGCACGAGCCCAAGGGCGTCATCGGTGGCCTGCGCCTCAAGGACGGCAACGGCGCCATCGTCTTCGCCCACCTCGTGCGCAACGACGCCATCGCCATGCGGACCCCCGTCAAGCTCACCCCGGCCAAGGACCTGACGCTCCTGACCGGCATCAAGCAGATCACGACCGAGGCCAACCTCACCTCCAACGAGATCGTCGCCATCGTCATCCCTGCGTCCGGACAGGCGCGCATCGTCGCCGCTTCGGACCAGCTCGTCGCCGGCTCGGGTCGGTGAGGCAGGATTGATCTATGAGTCACCAGCCATTCACCGCAGCAGCACTTCGCGGTGCCGTCGACCTGTCATCGCTCAAGCGTCCGGCCCAGCCGGCTGGCCCCGCATCCGGCGCGGCCTCCACCTCCGCGGACGGTGCTGGCCTCGTCATCGAGGGCACTGACGCCACGATCCGTGACGTCATCGCGGCGTCCGACCGGCACCCCGTCGTCATGGTGCTGTGGTCGCCGCGGCTCCAGGAGTCGGCCGACTTCGTCACGACCCTCGGTGCGGTGGCCCGCCGCTACGCGGGCCGCTTCCAGCTCGTCACCGTCGACGTCGACGCGAACCCCACGATCCTGCAGGCCTTCCAGGTCCAGGCCGTGCCGGTGAGCTTCGCCTTCGTGCAGAGCCAACCCGTGCCGCTGTTCGAGGGCGCGCAGCCCGAGGCCCAGGTCACGGCCGTCATCGACCAGGTGCTCCAGCTCGCGGCGCAGCACGGGGTCACCGGCACCGTCACGGTCGGGGACGAGGCCGAGGCACCGGCCGACGAGGCCGAGCAGGAGCAGCCGCTGCCGCCACTGCACCAGAAGGCCTTCGACGCCATCGAGGCGGGCGACCTCGACGGGGCCGCCTCGGCCTACCGCGAGGCCCTCGCGCAGAGCCCTGCCGACACCGACGCCAAGCTCGGACTCGCCCAGGTCGGGCTCATGCAGCGCACCCAGGGGGCCGATCTCCAGGCCGCCCGGGCCGCTGCGGCCGCCGCGCCGACCGACGTCGACGCGCAGATCCTCGTCGCCGACCTCGACCTGCTCGGAGGTCATGTCGAGGACGCCTTCATGCGGCTCATCGACACGGTGCGCGTCACGGCAGACGCCGACCGCAACACGGCGCGTGAGCATCTCGTGGAGCTCTTCGAGGTCATCGGCGTCACCGACGAGCGCGTCGCGAAGGCACGCAAGTCCCTCATGAGCGCCCTGTTCTGAGGGCCCTGACACGAAGCGGGCCATCCTCCACGTCGGAGGGTGGCCCGCTGTGCTGTGTGGGTGCCGTCGCGTGCCGGCGGTGTCAGGTGGCTGACGTGGCGACGAGCGCGTCGGCCAGCCGTGTGACGACGTCGTCGGCCGTGGCATCGACCGGGTCCGTGCCGTCGACCCACAGGCCCCAGTGCGGCGTGGCGGGGTCGGCGCCGTCACGGACGACGACCACGTGGATCGGCTCGGGCTCGACGAGGTCGAGGAAGTCCTCGAGCCGGTCACCGAGCGCGTCCTCGGCGACGACCGCGTCGAGGCCCTCGAGCTGGTAGGTCTCGGCCACGGCCAGGGCCGCTGACCAGCGCAGCAGCCGCCTCTGCAGCTGTTCCGACGTCGGCGGCTCGTCCCACCCGGGGACGGCGCCGCTCGTGACGGCCGCCTCGAGTGCCGCACCGTCGACGACGACGGCCCGTTGGAGACGAGCAGCCACGGCCGACGCGAGGGCGGCCCGAGCGTCGGCGCGGGCCGCCGTCACGAGCACCAGACGGCCCCGCGGACCAGACTCGTCGAGCTCGCTCATCCGCCGAGGGCCGCCGACACGACGTCCTTGGCCTCGGCCTGCACCCGGGCGAGGTGCTCGGCGCCCTGGAAGGACTCGGCGTAGATCTTGTAGACGTCCTCGGTGCCCGACGGGCGCGCGGCGAACCACGCGCTCTCGGTCGTCACCTTGAGACCGCCGATCTTGGCGCCGTTGCCCGGGGCCTCGGTCAGCTTGCCTGTGATCGGCTCTCCCGCAAGGGTCTCCGCCGTCACGTCGCTGGGGGAGAGGGCCCCGAGCTTGGCCTTCTCCTCACGCGACGCCGCCGCGTCGATGCGGGCGTATGCCGGGTCGCCGTGTCGCGCTGTCAGCTCGGCGTAGTGCTGGCTGGGCGTCCTGCCGGTCGCGGCGAGGATCTCGGACGCCAGGAGGGCGAGCAGGATGCCGTCCTTGTCGGTCGACCAGACCGTGCCGTCCTGGCGCAGGAAGCTCGCTCCGGCGGACTCCTCCCCGCCGAACCCGACCGAGCCGTCGAGCAGCCCGGGCACGAACCACTTGAAGCCCACGGGGACCTCGAGGAGCGTGCGACCGAGGTCGGAGGCGACGCGGTCGATCATCGAGGAGGACACGAGGGTCTTGCCGATGGCGGTCGTCGCGGGCCAACCCGGTCGGGCCCCGCCGTAGAGGTACTGGATGGCCACGGCGAGGTAGTGGTTGGGGTTCATCAGGCCGGCGTCGGGCGTGACGATGCCGTGCCGGTCGGCGTCGGCGTCGTTGCCCGTCGAGATGTCGTAGGCGTCCTTGGCGTGGATGAGCGAGGCCATCGCGGACGGCGAGCTGCAGTCCATCCGGATCTTGCCGTCCCAGTCGAGGGTCATGAAGGCCCACTGCGGGTCGACGCGCGGGTTGACGACGGTGAGGTCGAGCCCGTGCCGTTCACCGATCTCGCCCCAGTAGGCGACGGACGCGCCACCCAGCGGGTCGGCTCCGATGCGCACGCCGGCCTCGCGGACCCGGGCGAGGTCGACGACGTTCGGCAGGTCGTCGACGTAGGTGCCCATGAAGTCGTAGGAACCGGCCTCGCCGCGGGCCTGCTCGAAGGCCACGCGGCGGACCTCGCGCAGCCCACCGCGGATGAGGTCGTTGGCGCGCTCGGCGATGACCGACGTCGCGTCGGTGTCGGCCGGGCCGCCGTGCGGCGGGTTGTACTTGAAGCCGCCGTCGGCCGGCGGGTTGTGCGACGGCGTGACGACGATGCCGTCGGCCAGTCCGCTGGCGCCCGAGGCCTTGCCGCGGTTGGCGCGGAGGATGGCGTGCGAGACGGCCGGGGTCGGGGTGAACCCGTCGCGGTCGTCGACGAGCACCTGCACACCGTTGGCCACGAGCACCTCGAGCGCCGAGCGCCAGGCGGGGTCGGACAGCGCATGCGTGTCGCGGCCGATGAAGAGGGGCCCGTCGAAACCCTGCGAGACGCGGTAGTCGACGATGGCCTGCGTCGTGGCGAGGATGTGGTCCTCGTTGAACGCCGTGCGCAGGCTCGACCCGCGGTGTCCCGACGTGCCGAACGCGACCTGCTGGTCGGGGTCGTCGACGTCGGGGTGCCGGTCGTAGTAGGCCCCGACGAGGGCGTCGACGTCGACGAGGTCCTCGGCCTGTGCGGGCTGACCGGCGCGCGGGTGGGTCATGAGGGGTCTCCGTTCGGGGTCGGGTCGGCGTCGCTGCTCGCGAGGGTCCCGGACACGACGGCCGGGACGGAGGGCTCGTCGACGGGGACGAGCCAGACGGTCGAAAGGCGCGGGACGGTGAGGTCGGCGGCATACGGCTGCTGGTGCCAGGCCTCCTCGCGCGCCTCGACGACGGTGCCGGTGCTGCTCGGGGCGTCGGGGTGGTAGCCGGCCGTGTCGAGGACGACCGTCCACCGCCCGCCGCGCGGCAGCCCGATGCGGTAGGACTGCTGCGTCTCGCCGCTGAAGTTCATGACGCACGCCACGACCGGGGCGTCGGTCGCCCGGTCGCCCGTGCCGAAGCGCAGCCACGAGAACGTGTTGTGGGCTGCGTCGTCGGCCTCGAGCCACTCGAAGCCCGAGCGGTCGGAGTCGAGCTCCCACAGCGCCCGGTTGCCGCGGTAGATGCCGTTGAGGTCCTTGACGAGGTTGTGCACGCGGTAGTGCAGCGGCTGCTCGAGCAACCACCAGTCGAGGCTGCGGCCCTCGGACCACTCGGACTCCTGGCCGAACTCGCAGCCCATGAAGAGCAGCTGCTTGCCGGGGTGGCACCAGAGGTAGGCGAGGAAGGCGCGAAGGGTCGCGACCTGCTCCTCGCGCGGGCCCCGCGACTTGCGCAGCAGCGAGCCCTTGCCGTGGACGACCTCGTCGTGGCTGATCGGCAGCACGAAGTTCTCGTCGAAGGCGTACATCAGGGAGAAGGTGAGCTTGCCGTGGTGGTAGCTCCGGTATATCGGCTCCTCGCCGAGGTACTTCAGCGAGTCGTTCATCCAGCCCATGTTCCACTTGAAGCCGAAGCCGAGACCGCCCTCGTTGGTCGGCTTCGTGACGCCCGGCCACGTCGTCGACTCCTCGGCGATCGTGACGATCCCGCCGACCCGCTTGTAGGCGGTGCCGTTCGTCTCCTTGAGCAGCTCGACGGCCTCGAGGTTCTCGCGCCCGCCGTCCTTGTTGGGCACCCAGGCCCCGGCGTCGCGGGCGTAGTCGAGGTAGAGCATCGAGGCCACGCCGTCGACGCGGAGGCCGTCGAGGTGGAACTCCTCGAGCCAGTAGATGGCGTTGGCGACGAGGAAGTTGCGCACCTCGGGCCGGCCGTAGTCGAAGATGTTGGAGCCCCACTCGGGGTGCCAGCCCTTGCGGGGGTCCGGGTGTTCGTAGAGCGGCAGGCCGTCGAAGCGGGCGAGGGCCCACTCGTCGGTGGCGAAGTGCCCGGGCACCCAGTCGAGCAGGACGCCGATGCCGGCACGGTGCAGCTCGTCGACGAGGAAGCGGAAGTCGTCGGGCCGGCCCCAGCGCGAGCTCGGGGCGTAGTAGCCGGTCACGTGGTAGCCCCACGACGGGACGTACGGGTGCTCCATGACGGGCAGGAACTCGACGTGCGTGAAGCCGAGGTCGCGCACGTAGTTGACGAGGTGCTCGGCCAGACCGCGGTAGCCGAGCTCCTGGCGCCACGAGCCGAGGTGGACCTCGTAGATGCTCATCGGTCCCTGGTGGGCGTTGCTCGTGCGGCGGCGCTCCATCCAGTCGTCGTCGCGCCAGTCGTAGTGGGTCTCGGTGACGATGGCGGCCTGCTTGGGCGCGACCTCCGTCATCCGCGCCATCGGGTCGCTCTTGAGCCGGACGAGCTCGTCGGGGCCGCGCACGGCGAACTGATAGTTCATCCCCTCCTGGGCGCCGGGCAGGAAGAGCTCCCAGATGCCGCTCTCGCCGAGCGCCCGCATCGGGTGCGAGCGGCGGTCCCAGTCGTTGAAGTCGCCGATGACGTGGACGGCCTTGGCGCGCGGCGCCCACACCGCGAACGACACGCCCCAGACGTCGCCGAGCGGGCCGGGGTAGTGGCGCACGTGCGCGCCGAGGACGGTCCACAGCTGCTCGTGGCGGCCCTCGTTGATGAGGTGGCGGTCGATCTCGCCGAGGGTCGGGGCGAAGCGGTAGGGGTCGTCCTGCTCGTGCTCCACGCCGTCGCCGTACTCGACGAGGAGGCGGTAGTCGTGGGTCGTGCCGAAGTCGGGCGAGGTCATCGACCAGATGCCGTCGCGGACGTGCTGCAGCTCGACCCGCTCGCCCGAGTCGAGACGGGCGCCGACCCGGGTCGCGAAGGGGCGGTAGGCGGTGATCGTCAGGCCGCCGGGCCCGACATGGTGGCCGAGCAGGTCGTGCGGCTGGCCGTTGCGGCCCTGGAGGAAGGCCGTGATGGCGGCGTCGTCGAGGGAGGGACCGTGGGCGGTCTCGGTGGTCATGGCGTGCCTTCCTCGGTGGTGAGTCGCTCGACGGCGCCGAGCGGGATCGGCAGCCACGAGGGCCGGTTGCGGGCCTCGTAGACGACCTCGTAGAGCGCCTTGTCGAGCTCGAGCGCGCGGGTCAGTGCCTGCGCGTCGGCGTCGGGCGCCCCTGCGACGGAGGCGTACCCGTCGAGGAAGGCGGCCCGGCAGGCCGCCGCCCAGACGGTCGCGTCGACCGGTGACTCGGCCAGCGCCACTGAGCCCGCGGCGTAGTCGAAGGAGCGGAGCATGCCTGCGACGTCACGCGCCGTGAGGTCGGGGAGTACGCGTTCGGCGAGCGGGCGCAGCGGCTCGCCCTCGAAGTCGAGGGCCACCCAGCCGCGCTCGGGCACGTCGAGGACCTGGCCGAGGTGGTAGTCGCCGTGGATCCGCTGCAGCGACGGCCAGTGCACGCCGTGCACGTACGCGACGACGCGCTCGACGGCGGCCGAGCGGGAGGCGAGGTCGGGCACGAGGGCCACGGCGGCGGCATACCGCTGGCGCATCGACGCGACGACGGCCTCGCGCGCCTCGGGCGTCACCTCGTGCGTGCCGAGAGCGTGCGCGAGCGCCGTGTGGATCTGGGCGGTGACGACGCCGAGGTCACGGGCCCGGTCGGTGAAGTCCGTGCCCGACGCGGCGGCGACGAGTGCGACCCGCCACGCGTCCTCGACCCCGGGGATGAACTCCTGGGCGAAGGCGAGGTGCCCGTGCATCGTCGTGCCACCGGTCGGGGCGTCCCAGGCACCCGACAGGTGGCCGATGGCCATCGGCACACGGTCGGAGCCCTCCTCCGTCAGGGCGGACTGCACGACGACGTCGGGGTTGTCGCCGTCCTGGAGGGTGCGGAAGACCTTGACGATGACCGGCTCGGCCGGGCCGCCGTCAGGAGCGGTCATGCGGCAGATGACCGACGTGTTGGACTGCTCGCCGCTGAGCACCGTCGACGACGACACCGAGCCGTCGGCGTGGCCGGTCGAGGAGCCGGTGGCGAGCGCGTTGCTGCCGACCGAGGCCTGCGCCTCGTCGGAGGCGCCGCCGCCGAGGATCGTCGCCATGAGCTGGCTGACGTAGACCGGGTCGTGCGGTCCGTCGTAGACCCACCGTGTGCCGAGGACGCTGTGCTCCATCGTGCCGAGCAGCGCGTGCTCGGCGCCCTCCAGAGGGGCCGAACGGTAGGTGAGGGGCACCTGGTAGACGACGGCCGGGGCCACGGCCTCGTCGGCGAGGAGCAGCGTCTCGCAGCCCACCTCGCCCTCGGGGTCCTCGAAGCGGAACCCGCCGACGCGGCGCAGCTGCGGGACGTGGCCCTTGCCGTGGTACCACCGCTGGTGCGGCATCCACTCGGTGACCATCTCGGTCTTGGTCGGCACGATCGACGCGCCCTTGTGCACGATGGCCATCAGCCGCGGTCCTCCCCGCCCCGCACGCGGAGCCAGAAGAAGTCGCGCGAGCCGAGCGTCAGGGTGACCCGTCCGTCGCTCGCCACCCACGGGAAGCCGCTGCCGCCGAAGAGGTCGATGAGCTCGCGGCCGGCGAGCTCCTCCGGCAGCTGGATCGTCGCGGCCTGGGGGCGGCTCGAGAGGTTGTTGACGCAGAGCACGGCCTCGCCGGGCTCGTTGCCGTCGGCCTCCAGGGTGCGCGTGAAGGCGAGGATGGACTCGTTGTCGGCCTCGACGACGGTGAAGTCGCCGAGCCCGAAGACCGGATGCCGTCCGCGGATCTGGAGCATCCCGCGCACCCAGTGCAGGAGCGAGGCCGAGGAGGCCATCTGCGCCTCGACGTTGATGTTGTTGTAGTGGTAGACGAGGCTGCTGATGACGGGCAGGTAGAGCTTGCCCGGGTCGACGCTCGAGAAGCCGGCGTTGCGGTCGGGGGTCCACTGCATCGGCGTGCGCACCGCGTCGCGGTCGGTGAGCCAGATGTTGTCGCCCATGCCGATCTCGTCGCCGTAGTAGAGGCACGGCGACCCCGGCAGCGAGAGGATCAGCGCGTGGATGAGCTCGATCTCGGGCCGTGAGTTGTCGAGCAGGGGAGCGAGCCGGCGGCGGATGCCGACGTTGGCACGCATCCGGGGGTCGGGGGCGTACCAGCCGTACATCGCGGCGCGCTCCTCGGGCGTCACCATCTCGAGCGTCAGCTCGTCGTGGTTGCGCAGGAACGTGCCCCACTGGGTGCCCGACGGGATGGCCGGCGTGTCCGCGAGCACGTCGATGATCGGGGCGGCGGTCTCCTCGCGGAGCGAGTAGTAGAGCCGGGGCATGACCGGGAAGTGGAAGCACATCTGGCACTCCGGCGCCTCCTCGGTGCCGAAGTAGTCGACGACCTCGGCGGGCGGCTGGTTGGCCTCCGCGAGCAGGATCCGGCCGGGGTACTCGGCGTCGACCATGGCGCGCAGCTTGGCGAGGAACTCGTGCGTCCTCGGGAGGTTCTCGCAGTTCGTGCCCTCCTCCTCGAAGAGGTACGGGACCGCGTCGAGACGGAAGCCGTCGATCCCGAGGTCCATCCAGAAGCGCACGATGTCGAACATCGCCTCCTGCACGGCCTCGTTCTCGAAGTTGAGGTCGGGCTGGTGGCTGAAGAAGCGGTGCCAGAAGAACTGCCGCCGCACCGGGTCGAAGGTCCAGTTCGAGACCTCGGTGTCGACGAAGATGATGCGAGCGTCGTCGTAGCCGTCGTCGGTGTCGGACCAGACGTAGAAGTCGCCGTAGGGCCCGTCGGGCTCGGCACGGCTCGCCTGGAACCACGGGTGCTGGTCGCTCGTGTGGTTCATGACGAAGTCCGTGACGATGCGGATGCCGCGGGCGTGAGCCTGCGAGACGAGCTCGGTGAACTCCGGCAGCGTGCCGAACTCGGGCAGGACCGCCTTGTAGTCGGCGATGTCGTAGCCGCCGTCGCGCAGCGGAGACGCGTAGAAGGGCGGCAGCCAGAGGCAGTCGACCCCGAGCCACTGGAGGTAGTCGAGCCGGTTGATGAGACCGGTGAAGTCACCGGCGCCGGAGCCCTTCGAGTCGGCGAAGGCCCGGACGAGCACCTCGTAGAAGACCGCCTTCTTGAACCACTGCGGGTCGTGCTTGAGGCCGGGCTGGGACAGGTTGAGGCCCTGCATGCGTCAGTGGCTCCTCACGTGGATGATGTGGACGGGTTCGGAGTCGGGACCGAGCCGCACGAAGTTGTCCTGGCGCCACTCCCACGTCTGGTTCGTGATGTGGTCGTGCGCGTCGAACGTCGACCACGTGGCCATACCCAGTGCCTCCATGTCGAGGTGCACCCACGTCTCACGCGTGGCGTGCGGGTCGAGGTTGGCGATGACGAGGACGGTGTCGCGCTCGCCCGTGGCCCGGTCGACGACACGGGACTTGCTGAAGACCATGACGTTCTCGTCGTCAGCCGCGTGGAAGCGCAGGTTGCGCAGCCAGTGCAGCGCGGGGTGCCAGCCGCGGATGTCGTTGAGCCGCTTGAGGTACCAGGCGAGCGAGCGGCTCTCGAGGGGGCCCCCCGGCTCGTAGAGGTACCACTGGCGGTCCTTGTACTCGTACTTCTCGTTGTCGAGCTGCTCCTCGGCCCCGGGACGCGCCACGTGCTCCATGAGCTCGTAGCCGGCGTAGATGCCGTAGGTCGGGGCCATCGTCGCGGCGACCGCGGCGCGCAGCTTCCACGCGGTCGGGCCGCCGTACTGCATGTAGGGCGTGAGGATGTCGTGCGTCGTCGGCCAGAAGGCCGGGCGCATGTACGCCGACCCGGTGTCCTCGCCCGCGAGCTCGGTGCCGTACTCCTCGAGCTCCCACTTCGCGTTGCGCCACGCGTAGTAGGTGTAGCTCTGCTGGAATCCGGCCTTGGCGAGGTGGTGCATCATCGCCGGCTTGGTGAAGGCCTCGGACAGCCAGATGGTGTCGGGGTGGTCCTGCGCGACATCGGCGATCAGCCACTGCCAGAAGGCGACCGGCTTGGTGTGGGGGTTGTCGACGCGGAAGATGCGCACGCCGTGGTCGAGCCACACCTGGATGACCCGGCGCACCTCGGCGTAGGACCCGGCAGGGTCGTTGTCGAAGTTGAGCGGGTAGATGTCCTGGTACTTCTTCGGCGGGTTCTCGGCGTAGGCGATGGTGCCGTCGGCCCGGGTCGTGAAGAGGTCGGGGTGCGTCTGGACCCACGGGTGGTCGG
This sequence comes from Terrabacter sp. Soil811, assembly GCF_001429655.1. NCBI lineage: Bacteria > Bacillati > Actinomycetota > Actinomycetes > Micrococcales > Intrasporangiaceae > Terrabacter > Terrabacter sp. Soil811. The sequence goes on along the minus strand of NZ_LMSX01000001.1, from coordinate 278,480 downwards.
GGGAGGCCTGCAAAGCGATGTCGAGGGCCACCTCCATGCCGAGCCGTCGCGTCTCGGCGACGAAGTGGTCGAAGTCCTCGAACGTGCCGAGGTCGGGGTGGATCGCGTCGTGCCCGCCGTCGGGCGAGCCGATGGCATAAGGGGATCCGGGGTCGCCGGGCTGGGCCGTGAGGGTGTTGTTGCGCCCCTTGCGGGCCGTCGTCCCGATCGGGTGGATCGGCGTCAGGTAGACGACGTCGAAGCCCATGTCGGCGATGGCGGGCAGCCGCTCGGCCGCGGACCGGAAGGTGCCCGACACCCACTCGCCGGTCTTCTCGTCGCGGTGGGCGCCCTCGGACCGGGGGAAGATCTCGTACCAGGCGCCGTAGAGCGCGCGCTCGCGCTCGACGAGCAGGGAGTATGCCGGTGACGCCGACACGAACTCCCGCAGCGGCACGAGGGCGGCGAGACCGGCGATCTCCGGCGAGGTCGCCGCGCCGAAGCGGTGCGCGGCTGGGGCCCGGTTGTCGCCCAGGGCGACGACGCCCTTGTCGATCTCGGCGGCGTCGACGCCGAGGCCGCGGACGGCCGCGGCGAAGCGCTCGAGCACGCGGACGCCCTCGGCGCACATGAGGTCCTCGTCGACGCCGGCGGCGATCTTGATGCCGGCGTCGTGCACCCAGGTCGCGTAGGGGTCGGACCAGCCCTCGACGCGGTAGGTCCACCAGCCCTCGCGGTCGGCGACGACGGTGGCGGCCCACTCGGACAGGCCGGGGTTGACGCTGTGCATGGCGAAGTAGTGGTCGGTGCCGTCGGGGTCGGTGAGCACGGCCGTCGCGTTGACGGCGTCGTGGCCCTCGCGGAAGACCTTGGCCCGGACGGTGAACTCCTCGCCGACGACCGACTTGGCCGGGCGGGTCCCGCCGTCGACGAGCGGACGGACGTCGCTCACGGGGATGCGTCCCATCGGGAGCGCGTCACCCGGCATGCCCTCGACGGTCGGCGGGGCGCTCACGGGGTGGTCGGGGGCGAGGTGGACGGCTCCTGCCTCGGTGTCGTCGACGAACGCGGTGTCTGCGGTCGGGGTGGCATCGTCGCGTCGTGGTGCTTGGGGGGCGGCGTTGCGCACACGGTTCGGCTTGCTGGAACGGGGCTTCTTCGCTGAGCCAGTCACGTGATCGACCGTATCGAAGTTGCAGCGTTTGGCCCATGACGCGCCGAGGCCCCGTCCGATGGGTGAAACCCCGCTGCAAGGGTTGCAAGAAGCCGTCATCGCGACCCCTATGCTGTCCCCTTGTGAAGGCCATCCGTCGCTTCAGCGTCCGTACCGTCCTGCCGAGCCGCATCGAGGGACTCGGCGTCCTCGCGAGCAACCTGCGCTGGTCCTGGCACCCGCCGACCCGCGACCTGTTCGAGAGCATCAGCGCCCGCAAGTGGGCCCAGGCCGGTGAGGACCCCGTCAAGCTCCTCTCCCGCCTGTCCTCCGACGAGCTGGCCGCGCTGGCCGCCGACGACGAGTTCGTCGGCAGCGTCGTGGCCGCCAACGAGGACCTGCACCACTACCTCTCCGACGAGCGCTGGTACCAGTCGTGGAGCCGCGAGCAGGAGGCCGCCGGCAAGGCTGCCCCGGCCGCGGTCGCGTACTTCAGCCCGGAGTTCGGCATCACGTCCGTGCTGCCGCAGTACTCCGGCGGCCTCGGCATCCTCGCCGGCGACCACCTCAAGACCGCGTCGGACCTCGGCGTGCCGATCGTCGGCGTCGGGCTCTTCTACAAGACCGGCTACTTCAAGCAGTCGCTCAACCGCGACGGGTGGCAGGTCGAGACCTACCCGGTCCTCGACCCCGACGGCCTCCCGCTGTCGCTGCTGCGCGAGGAGGACGGCACGCCCGCCGTCGTCACCGTGAGCCTGCCCGCGGGCCGCCAGCTGCACGCCCACGTCTGGAAGGCGCAGGTCGGTCGCGTGCCCCTGCTGCTGCTCGACTCCGACGTGCCCGGCAACGACGAGCAGACCCGCAAGGTCACCGAGTCGCTCTACGGCGGCGGCGGCGACACCCGCCTCGAGCAGGAGCTGCTCCTCGGCATCGGTGGCGTGCGCGCCCTGCGTCTGTGGTCCCGCCTGTCCGGCGACCCGACGCCGGAGGTCTACCACACCAACGAGGGCCACGCCGGCTTCCTCGGCGTCGAGCGCATCACCGAGCTGGTCCGCGACCACGGCCTGACCTTCGACGAGGCCCTCGAGGCCGTGCGCGCAGCGACGGTCTTCACGACCCACACGCCCGTGCCCGCCGGCATCGACCGCTTCGACGCCGCGAAGATCAACCTCTTCTTCGGCGGCGCCAACGCCATCCCCGGCGTGCCGGTCGAGCGCCTGCTCGCCCTCGGCGCCGAGGACTACGAGGGCGGCCAGCCGGGCATCTTCAACATGGCCGTCATGGGCCTGCGGCTCGCGCAGCGCGCCAACGGCGTGTCCCAGCTGCACGGCGTCGTGAGCCGCGAGATGTTCGACGGCCTGTGGCCGGGCTTCGACGACGTCGAGGTCCCGATCTCCAGCATCACCAACGGTGTCCACGCCCCGACGTGGGTCGACCGGGCCGTCTACGACGTGGCCCGCAAGCACCTCGGCACGACCGACATCTCGGGCGAGAACGCCTGGGAGCGCATCGACGAGGTGCCCGCCGATGCCGTGTGGTCGACCAAGCGCGTCATGCGCGAGAAGCTCGTCGCCGACGCCCGCCGTCGCGTCAAGGCCTCGTGGCAGAAGCGTGGCGCGAGCGACGCCGAGCTCGGCTGGGTCGAGGACATCCTCGACCCCGACGTGCTGACGATCGGCTTCGCCCGACGCGTGCCGACCTACAAGCGCCTCACCCTGATGCTGCGAGACCCCGAGCGCCTCAAGCGTCTCCTGCTCCACCCGGAGCGTCCCGTGCAGCTCGTCATCGCCGGCAAGTCGCACCCGGCCGACGAGACCGGCAAGCGCCTCATCCAGGAGATGGTCCGCTTCGCCGACGACCCCGAGGTGCGCCACCGCATCGTCTTCCTGCCCAACTACGACATCGCGATGGCCCAGCACCTCTACCCGGGCTGCGACGTCTGGCTCAACAACCCGTTGCGACCGTTCGAGGCGTGCGGCACGTCGGGCATGAAGGCGGCCCTCAACGGCGGCCTCAACCTCTCGATCCTCGACGGCTGGTGGGACGAGTGGTTCGACGGTCGCAACGGCTGGGCGATCCCGACCGCAGACGGCGTCGAGGACGCCGACCGGCGTGACGACATCGAGGCCTCGGCGCTCTACGACCTCATCGAGAACGACGTCGCCGCGAAGTTCTACGACCGGGACGCCGCGGGCCTGCCGCAGGGCTGGATCGACATGATGACCCACACCCTCAAGACGCTCGGCCCGAAGGTCCTCGCGAGCCGCATGGTGCAGGACTACACGGAGCAGCTCTACAGCCCGGCGGCCGGAGCCGGTCGCTCCGTGTCCGGGTCGGAGTTCGCCGGTGCCAAGGACCTTGCTGCCTACAAGACGAAGATCCGCAGCGCCTGGCCCAAGGTCAAGGTCGAGCACGTCGAGCCCTCGGGTCTGTCGGACTCGCCGCAGATCGGCGACGTCCTCGACCTGCGCGCCTACGTCGCCCTCGACGGGCTCACCCCCGACGACGTCGAGGTGCAGCTCGTCCACGGACACGTCAACGACGTCGACGAGCTGTGGGGCATGGAGGTCGCCCCGCTCGCCCTCGTCGAGTCCTACGCCGACGGCCGGCACCAGTTCGCCGGCTCGCAGCCGCTGCGTCGCACCGGGTCGTTCGGCTACAGCGTCCGCGTCGTCCCGAAGCACCCCGGGCTCGCCGGCCCGGCCGAGCTGGGACTCGCGCGCAACGCCTGAGGCTCGTCGACCGAGAGCCCGGACCCCGCTGGGGTCCGGGCTCTCGTCGTCCGCGGACGTATGCCGGGTGGCAGGGTCCCGACCTCAGCCGGCGGTCGAGCGCCAGACGCGCATCGACGCGGCCTCCATCGCGACGGGCGTCCCGGCAGCGCAGTCCCCGGCCGGGGGAGTGGGCCGCTCCCCGGCGCTGTCCCAGAGCAGCTCGTAGGCCGTGGCGCCCGGCGCCTTCGGCAGCGTGACCTCGGCCTTCTGGGCCGACCCGTTGACGACGATGAGCACCGACTGCTGGTCGAGTCGCGCACCGTCGTAGAGGGCCTGGAGGACGTGGGCGGCGGGGCCGTCCCAGCGGTCCCCCATGGGGTGCCCGTCGGATGCGAACCACGCGAGGTCGGTCGAGCCGTCCGCATGGATCTGCCTGCCGGAGAAGAACGCCCGCTGCCGAAGCACGGGGTGCTCGTGTCGAAGGCGGACGAGGTGCCGCGTCGTCTCGAGGAGGTCGTCCTGCCAGGGCTCGAGGTCCCACGACATCCAGCTGATCTCGTTGTCCTGGGAGTAGGGGTTGTTGTTGCCGCGCTGGCTGCGACCCACCTCGTCGCCCGCGTTGAGCATCGGCACGCCCGTCGACAGCAGGAGCGTGCCGAGCAGGTTGCGGATCGACCGGCGTCGCGCAGCGGTGATGTCGGGGTCGTCGCTGCGACCCTCCACGCCGTGGTTCCACGACCGGTTGTCGTTGGACCCGTCGGCGCCGCTGTGGCCGTTGGCGCCGTTGTGCTTGGTGTCGTAGGTCGTGAGGTCGGCGAGCGTGAAGCCGTCGTGGGCCGTGACGAAGTTGACCGAGGCGATGGCGCCGCGGTCGTGGCGGTCGAAGAGGTCCTGTGACCCCGCCAGGCGGGTCGCCAGCTCGCGGACGCCGTGGCCGACCCCTCCCGACGCGGAGGCGGCGAGGTCGCGCAGCCAGAAGGTCCGGGTCGCGTCGCGGTAGCGGTCGTTCCACTCCGAGAACGGGGGCGGGAACTGGCCCGTGCGCCAACCGTGGATGCCGAGGTCCCACGGCTCGGCGACGAGCTTGGCGCGGGACAGGACGGGGTCGGTGCGCAGGGCCACGAGGAAGGGGTGGTCGCGGTCGTAGCCGTCGTCCTTGCCGCGGCCCAGTGCGACGGCGAGGTCGAAGCGGAAGCCGTCGACGTGGCACTCCTGCACCCAGTAGCGCAGCGAGTCGAGCACCATCTTGGCCACGACCGGGTGCGTGAGATCGAGCGTGTTGCCGCACCCCGTGACGTCGATGTCGCGGCCGCGACCGTCGACGCGGTAGTACGCCCGCTGGTCGAGCCCGCGCCACGAGAGCGTCATCCCCTCGCGGGCGTTCTCGGCCGTGTGGTTGTAGACGACGTCCAGGAGCACCTCGATGCCGGCGGCGTGCAGGTCCTTGACCATCGTCTTGAACTCGTCGAGGGCGCCCTGCGGGTCGGCCGTCGCCGCGTACGCGGCGTGCGGCGCGAAGAAGCCGAGCGTGTTGTAGCCCCAGTGGTTCGTCAGGCCGCGCAGCACGAGGTCGGGCTCGTGGGTGAACGTGTGGACCGGAAGGAGCTCGACCGCGGTGACCCCCAGCCCGAGCAGGTGGTCGACGAACGCGGGGTGGGCGAGGCCGGCATACGTCCCGCGCAGCTCCTCGGGGACGCCCGGGTGCAGCTGGGTGGCGTTCTTGACGTGGACCTCGTAGATCAGCGACTCGGTGAGTGAGCGCCTCGGGAAATCGTCTGCACCCCAGTCGAACTCGTCCTCGACGATGACGCAACGAGGCAGGTGCGGGGCCGAGTCGCGGTCGTCGCGCACCCAGAGGTCACCGCGCAGGTCCGGGCCGACGTGGTGGGCGTAGACGGCGGGGTCGAGGAGCACCCCGCCCTCGATGGCCCGGGCGTAGGGGTCGAGGAGCAGCTTGGCGGGGTTGTGCAGCAGGGACCGGTCCGGGTCCCAGTCGCCGTCGACGCGGAAGCCGTAGCGCTGCCCGGCCCCGACCCCGGGCACGGTGTCGAACCACGTGCCGTGCGCGCGATGCCGGAGCGGCACCCGGCGCTCGGTCTCGGTGCCGTCGGCGGCGATGTCGAAGAGGCAGACCTCGACGGCCCTGGCGTGGCCGGCGTAGACGGAGAACTGGGCTCCTTCGGCGGTGAGCCGGACCCCGTGCTCGGGAGGCAGGTCTGGCGTCGCGGGAGGGGGCGGGCACATGTGTCTGAGCGTAGGGGGTGGCCGATCGCACCCCCGGGCCGGATCGACCTCGTCGCGCAGGCTCGTTACGGTTGGCGCATGACCGATCCGACTTCGCTGCCCAACTTCATGCCGAGCGCGCCCGACGCCGGCCCCAACGGAGCCCCTGTCAGTGACGCGCCCGTGCGTGACCGCATCCTCGACGTGCTCAAGGGCCTCGGCATCGAGGCGAGCATCGACGGGGACGGCGACCTCGAGTTCGCCATCGTCGACGACCAGGGCACCAGCACGACCCTCTTCGCCCGCATCGCCGAGGGAGACCTCGCCCTCGTCCGCTTCTTCGGCCAGTGGCAGCTCGCCGAGCCCGTCTCGTCCGATCGCAACGAGCGCCTCGCCCGCTGCAACGACCTGACGATGCAGCTCAACATCGTCAAGCTCTCCCTCGTCCAGGAGAGCCTCGTCGTCTCGGCCGAGCACGTCGTGACCCCGAACGCCGACCTCGACATCCTCGTGCCGCTGTCGGTCAACCACATCCTCCAGAGCGTCGGCTTCTTCTTCCAGTCCTGGCTGCCGATGGACGACGCGCCCGCTCCCGGCGACGCCTGATGGGTGAGTTCGTCCGGCTCGAGGTCGAGGACGGCGTCGGCACGATCCGTCTCGACCGGCCGAAGATGAACGCCCTCAACGTCCAGGTCCAGGAGGAGATCCGCGAGGCCGCCGCCGAGGCGACCGCGCGCACCGACGTGAAGGCGGTCATCGCCTACGGCGGTGAGCGGGTCTTCGCCGCCGGGGCGGACATCAAGGAGATGCAGACGATGTCGTACACCGACATGGTCGAGCGCTCCGGTCCGCTCATGAGCTCGATCAGCGCCGTGGCGCGCATCCCCAAGCCGGTCATCGCCGCGATCACCGGGTATGCGCTCGGTGGAGGCTGCGAGCTGGCGCTCGCGTGCGACTTCCGGGTCGTCGCCGACGACGCGAAGCTCGGCCAGCCCGAGATCCTCCTCGGCATCATCCCGGGCGCCGGCGGCACGCAGCGCCTCTCGCGGCTCGTCGGAGCCTCGCGCGCCAAGGAGATCATCTTCAGCGGCCGCTTCGTCGACGCCCAGGAGGCGCTCGCCATCGGCCTCGCCGACAAGGTCGTGCCGGCCGCCGACGTCTACACCGCCTCGCGTGAGTGGGCCTCGACCTTCGTCGGCGCCGCGTCGTATGCCGTCCGCGCCGCCAAGGAGGCCATCGACCGTGGTCTCGAGGTCGACCTCGAGACCGGGCTGGAGATCGAGCGTCTGCTCTTCGCCTCCCTCTTCGCGACGAAGGACCGGGAGATCGGCATGTCCTCGTTCGTCGAGCACGGCCCGGGCAAGGCGCAGTTCGAGGGTCGATGACCCTCACCCGTACGCCGCTCGAGGCGGACCCGCGGCGCCCGTGCCGGTGGGTCCGCCTCGGGCGTCTCCGGGAGCTCGGGGGGACTCGGCCGTGACCGCCGTGCCGGGGCGCGGGCCCCTCGACGTCCTCGTCGTCTACGTCCCCGTCGGCGACACCGACGCAGTGCTCGGGGCGCTCTTCGCCGCCGGGGCCGGGGCGGTCGGCGACTACCGCGAGTGCGCCTTCGTCACCCGCGGCACGGGACAGTTCCGGCCGGTCGAGGGTGCGACCCCGACGATCGGCGTCGTCGGGGACCTCGAGAAGGTCGCCGAGAACCGCGTCGAGCTCGTCCTCGAGCGGAGGCTGCGGGCCGACGTCGTCGCCGCGCTTCCGGCCGCGCACCCCTACGAGGAGCCGGCCTTCCACGTCCTCGAGACCGCCGACGTCGACCCCGCCTGACGGTTCGGCGCCCAGGTCGGTATGCCGTCCGGCGCAGGAACTGCGCCATGGCGCGGTCTCGTGCACGGCGGAGGTGGGTTCGGCGCAGGAACCGCGCCGCGGCGCGGTCCGGCTCAGGAGGTCTTGAAGCCGCCGTTGCTGTGGAGCAGCTGGCCGTTGATCCAGCCGCCCTGCTCCGAGAGCAGGAAGCGCACGAGGTCGGCCGTGTCGCGCGGCGTGCCGAGCCGGCCGGCCGGGGTGTCGGCGGTGCCGAGCGCCCGGATCCGGCCGTCCATCCAGCCCGTGTCGATCGGACCGGGGTTGATGACGTTGGCCCGCACCCCGCGGTCCGCCAGCTCGACGGCCGCCGCGATGACGATGCGGTCGAGGGCACCCTTGCTCGAGCCGTAGGGCAGGTTGTGCGCGGTGTGGTCGCTCGTCAGGGCCACGACGTGGGCGGCGGCAGGCCCGACGGGCTCCTGGACCGGCAGCCGCTCGGCCACGGCCCGGATGAGCAGCCACGTCGCGCGGGCGTTGACGGCGTAGTGCCGCTCCCAGCTCTCGAGCGAGGTCGTGAGGATCCCGCTGTCGACCGACTCGCAGTGCGACATGACGAGGCCGGTCACCGGTCCGAGTCGCTCCGTCGCCGTGGCGACGAGGGCCTCGGGGACAGCCGGGTCCGAGAGGTCGCCGGGCAGCAGCTCGACGCGACTACCCAGGGCTCGGCACTCGTCGGCGACGGCTGCGGGGTCGTCGGTGCCGCGCTCGTAGCCGAGCCGATCGTCGTAGGGCTGCCAGTGCCCGAGGGCGAGGTCCCAGCCGTCCGCGGCGAGTCCGAGGGCGAGCTCGGAGCCGATCGAGCGACGCCTGCCGACCCCGGTGACGAGGGCGACCCGGGGGCGCGTGGACGGGACGGGGGAGGCGGACGACATGGCGCCCATCCTCCGCAGTTCGGACAACCCTCGACAACCGGTTTTGCCTCGTCCCAGCCCTCCCGGCAGGCCCGCCGGGTGCGCGCGGACGACGGGGGACGGCATACGCCAGGGGTCTGGTGGTGAGCGTCACGCCAGAGGCGTGCGGACTGAGCGGGCGCTCAGTGAGAGGATGGACGGCAGTGCCGGAGCGACCTCCGGCAGTTCCATGAGCACCACCACCAGCAACGGAAGAGGACGTTCACCCATGAACATCGTCGTCTGTGTCAAGTACGTGCCGGACGCCCAGGCCGAGCGCACGTTCAACGCATCTGACAACACGACCGACCGCGAGAACGTCGACGGCCTGCTGTCGGAGCTCGACGAGTACGCGGTCGAGGAGGCCCTCAAGATCGTCGAGGCCGGCGAGGGTGAGGTCACCGTCCTGACGGTGGGCCCCGACGCCGCCGCCGACGCCATCAAGAAGGCTCTGCAGATGGGCGCCGACAAGGGTGTGCACGTCAACGACGACGCCATCCACGGCTCCGACGCCATTGCGACCTCGCTCGTCCTCGCCGAGGCCATCAAGAAGATCGGGGACGTCGACCTCGTCGTCACCGGCATGGCCTCCACCGACGGCACCATGGGTGTCGTGCCCGCGATGCTCGCCGAGCGGCTCGGCCTGCCGGCCGTGACGTTCGCGTCCGAGCTGACCGTCGAGGGCACCACGGCGACGATCCGCCGCGACGGCGACGCCTCCACCCAGACGATCACGGCCACGCTGCCGGCCCTCGTGTCGGTCACCGACCAGATCAACGAGCCGCGCTACCCCTCGTTCAAGGGGATCATGGCCGCGAAGAAGAAGCCCGTCGAGCAGTGGAGCCTCGCCGACCTCGGCGTGGACGCCGCGCAGGTCGGCCTCGACGCCGCGTGGACGAAGGTCGAGTCCTTCGCCGCCCGTCCGCCGCGCTCGCAGGGCGAGATCGTCGCGGACGAGGGCGATGGCGGCAGCAAGCTCGCCGCCTTCCTCACCGAGCGCAAGTTCGTCTGACCTGCCCCTGACCTTCCCAGCCAGCAAAGGAGATCCGCACCATGGCTGAAGTACTCGTGCTCGTCGACCACGTCGAGGGCAAGGTCCGCAAGACCACGTCCGAGCTGCTGACGATCGCCCGCCGCCTCGGCGAGCCGTCCGCCGTCTTCGTCGGCCCCGGTTTCGACGCCGCCAAGGAGACCCTCGCCCGCTTCGGCGCCGAGAAGATCTACCGCGTCGAGTCGCCCGAGGTGCTCGACCACCTCGTCGTCCCCCAGGCCGAGCTGCTCGCCCAGCTCGTCTCCTCGGCGTCCCCGGCCGCGGTCCTCGTGCCGTCCTCGCCGGAGGGCAAGGAGATCGCCGCCCGCCTCGCCGTCAAGACCGAGTCGGGCCTCATCACCGACGCCGTCGACGTCCAGGCCACTGGTGACGGCAGCGGTGGCGTCGCGACGACGCAGTCGGTCTTCGCCGGCTCCTACACGGTGTCGGCCACCGTGACGAAGGGCACGCCCATCGTCGCCGTGAAGCCCAACTCCGCCACCCCCGAGGAGGTCGCGGGTGCGGCCGCCGACGAGGTCGTCGACTTCACCCCGTCCGACGCCGCCAAGGGCGCGAAGATCACCGAGTCCAAGCCGAAGCAGGCCACCGGCCGCCCCGAGCTGACCGAGGCCGCCATCGTGGTCTCCGGTGGACGTGGCACCGGCGGCGACTTCTCCAAGGTCGAGGACTTCGCCGACTCGCTCGGTGCCGCCGTCGGTGCCTCGCGTGCCGCGGTCGACGCCGGGTGGTACCCCCACACCTCGCAGGTCGGCCAGACCGGCAAGCAGGTGAGCCCGCAGCTCTACGTCGCGTGCGGCATCTCCGGTGCCATCCAGCACCGCGCCGGCATGCAGACGTCCAAGACGATCGTGGCCGTCAACAAGGACAACGAGGCCCCGATCTTCGAGCTCGTCGACTTCGGCGTCGTGGGCGACCTCTTCAACGTCCTCCCGCAGGCGACCGAGGCGATCACGGCCGCCAAGGACTGACCGCCCCCGTCGGGCCGAGTGCCCGACGCCGCACGACGGCGGCCCCCGACCACGAAAGGTCGGGGGCCGCCGTCGTGCGAGCACGAGGCCGACCCTCAGGCCGCCTCGGAGTCGAGGTCGACCCGCGACGACAGCCGGATCCAGCTCTCGAGCCGCTGCCGGTTGAAGGCGTATGCCGAACGCCCCGTCCCGAGGGTCCACCATCCTCCGCGCAGCGCCTCCGACGGCAGGCGCACCGGTCGCCCCTGCCCGTGACGCCACTCGAGCCGTCCGCTCGACGACACGCGCCGTACGTTGCGCCGGTCGATCGTCGTCGTCATCAGGGTGTTGTGCACGCGCAGGCGCTTCGTCCCGAGGTCGATGCGGGCCGACCACGCCCGCCAGGCGAGGGCGAGCGCGAGGGCCAGGCACACGGCATACGTCATCGTCGCGGGCAGCGACGGGACGAGGCGCACGAGCAGGCGGGCCACGAAGTAGCCGATGGCGGGACAGGCCAGGGCCGCGACGGCCCGGTGGCCGGCGGGCGCGCGCAGCCGGCTGCCGCCGGTGCCCTCGTGCCTGCCACCCATGGGGCCGATCATAGGCAGACCGGCCCCACGGGTGGGGTGGACGGGTGATGCGTGTGGTGCTGGGTGCGCCCCGGCGTCAGGGACGGATCGCGGTGGCCGCCGCCACGACGTCGACGAGGCCGTGACCCTTGTCGAACGACGTCGTGCCGTTGCCGGCCGGGTCGCTGACGTAGGCGGCTCCGTCGGCGTACTTCCAGGCCGTCGCCTTGATGGCGGCCTCGACCTGGGCCGGCGTCGCGCTCGGGTTGGCCTGGAAGAGCTGGGCGACGATTCCCGAGATGTGCGGCGTCGCCATCGAGGTGCCGCTGATCGTGTTGTAGTCGCCGTTGTTGCGCGGGTCGCCGCCCGTCGTGCAGATCGGCAGGTAGATCCGGCACGACGACGTGATGCCCTCACCCGGCGCCGAGATGTCGGGGTAGGAGGCGAGCTGCCCCGAGCGGCCGCGCGAGCTGAAGTCGCTGACCGTGCCGCCCCGGGTGCCGGTGTCCTGGTCGTTGTACGACGCGACGGAGATGATGCCGCCCGTCGGGTCCTGGCCGGGAGGGTTGGAGAGGTTGGCGGACCCGTCGCCGCCGTCGTTGCCGTTGGCCCAGACCGAGACGACGCCCTCGCCGACGAGCGCGCGCTGGAGCTTGACCGTCGCCGAGTTCGGGTCGAACTCGCCGCCGCCCGTCGGTCCGTAGGAGTTGCTCGTGACCTTGATCGGCGGGCAGGTGCTGGCCGGGACGCCCGCGCCGCAGGGCGCGGCGTGGTGCTCGAGGACCCAGTTGAGCGCCGAGTCGGCGCCGACGATGAGCAGCACGGCGCCGGTGCTCAGGCTGACGATGCTCGCGCCGGGGGCGGCCCCGTGCATCTTCGTGCCGTCGGACAGGGTGACGTCGCGCCCGGCGACGATGCCGGAGACGTGCATGCCGTGACCGCCTGCGGCGAGCAGGTCGGTGTTGAGGCTGCCGGCGTCGACGGGCTGGCAGGGGAGCAGCTCGAGCGGGTCGCACACCATCTTGAGGTTCTTGACGACGGCCGAGGTGCCGTCGGCGTTCTGGAGGAACGGGTGCGTCGGGTCGACGCCGGAGTCGATGACGGCCACGCTGACACCGGAGCCGTCGAGGGCCGTGCCGTTCGCCCCCGTGAGGGTCGCCCGGGCCTCGGAGCCGCGGGTGGCCGTGTTGGACGTCGACAGGAACATGTCGATGGGCTGGTTGCCCTCGACGTACGTGACGCCGGGGACGGAGCGCACGGCGTCGATCTGCAGGGGGAGCCCGGCCGCGACGACGACACCGATCTTGTCGTAGGTGTCGCGGACCGTGAGCCCGGACGCGGTGGCGGCCCGGCGTGCGGCCCCGACGTCCGTCGCGTGGACGAGGACCGTCGTCGGCGTGACGGCGGACAGGGTCGACCAGTGCTGCGCGAGCCACGTCGACAGCGGTGCGCGGGCCTGGCCGGTGCCCAGCAGGCCGGCGGCGGCGCCGGACGGCGCGGACTGCGGACCGGACGAGGCCGGCGACGCGGCGGCGACGGTGGCCGAGGTCAGGGCGGTGGCTGCTGCCAGGGTGACCGTTCCGAGACGGAGGCGGCGTGAGGCGGTCAATCGCATGAGATCCCTCTCTGCTGGGCCACCCCACGTCAGTGGAGGGTGGCGACGTGACTGGCCAACGAGGGGGCGCGGTGTGAGGTTACGCACGGGTAGCCGGCGGGACGGCATACGCCATCGCCCACGGGAGTGGGTGGACGCCTCGTCCTGCGGCCGTCCGGCCGGGGTGTCCGGGCGTCCTAGAATCGGTGGGTGACTGCCTATCTCGACCATGCGGCGACCACGCCGATGCTCCCCGCCGCCCTCGCGGCGATGACGGAGCAGCTGGCGGTCGTGGGCAACGCCTCGTCCCTGCACCGCACGGGTCGCGCCGCGCGCCGGGCCGTCGAGGAGTCGCGCGAGAGGATCGCCCGCTGCCTCGGTGCGCGACCCTCCGAGATCGTCTTCACCTCCGGTGGCACGGAGTCGGACAACCTCGCCGTCAAGGGCACGTACTGGTCCCGCCGGGATCGCGACCCGGCGCGGGTGCGCCTCCTCGTCGGCGCCACCGAGCACCACGCCGTGCTCGACTGCGTCGACTTCCTCGTCGCGCACGACGGTGCCAAGGTGACGTGGCTCGACTGCACGCCCGAGGGTGTCGTCGAGCCCGCGACCGTGCGCGCCGCCATCGAGTCCGACCCCGACTCGGTCGCCCTCGTCTCGGTGATGTGGGCCAACAACGAGGTCGGAGCCGTCCAGGACGTCCGTGCCATCGCCGACGTGGCGCACGAGTTCGGGGTGCCGTTCCACACCGACGCCGTGCAGGCGGCCGGGCACCTGGCCGTCGACTTCGAGGCGAGCGGCGCCGACCTCATGTCGGTGACCGCGCACAAGCTCGGCGGTCCCGTCGGCGTCGGCGCCCTCGTGCTGCGCCGTGACGCGAAGCTCGTCCCGCTGACGCACGGCGGCGGGCAGGAGCGGCAGGTGCGGTCCGGCACCCTCGACACCCCGGCCATCGTCGGCTTCGCCACCGCGCTCACCGAGGCCACGGCCTCGATCGAGGCCGAGTCGGCGCGGCTCGTCGCGCTGCGCGACGACCTCATCGAGCGCGCCATGGCGATCGCCCCGGACATCCGGCCGTCCGGGGTCTGGCGCCGTGGCGACGGCGTGAGCCGGCTCCCCGGCAACGTGCACCTGCTCGTGCCCGGGTGCGACGGTGACTCCCTGCTCTACCTGCTCGACGCTGCGGGGGTCTCCTGCTCGACGGGGTCGGCGTGCCAGGCCGGCGTGCCCCAGCCCAGCCACGTGCTGCTCGCGATGGGGGTCGCCGAGAGCGACGCCCGGGGCGCCCTGCGCCTGACGCTCGGGCACACCTCGACCCAGGCCGACGTCGACACGTTCGTCGACGCGCTGCCCGCTGCCATCGAGCGCGCGCGCCGCGCGCGGGAGGCGACCGCGTCGTGAGGGTCGTGGCGGCGATGAGCGGTGGCGTCGACTCGGCGGTCGCCGCCGCCCGCATGCTCGACGCCGGTCACGAGGTCGTCGGCGTCCACCTCGCCCTGAGCCAGAGCGCGGCGACGCTGCGCGAGTCGGCGCGCGGCTGCTGCACCATCGAGGACGCCGGCGACGCACGTCGGGTGGCCGACGTGCTCGGGATCCCCTTCTACGTCTGGGACATGGCGGCCCGCTTCAAGCGCGACGTCGTCGACGACTTCCGCGCCGAGTACGCTGCCGGGCGCACGCCCAACCCGTGCCTGCGCTGCAACGAGAAGATCAAGTTCGCCGCGCTGCTCGACAAGGCGCTGGCCCTCGGCTTCGACGCCGTGGCCACGGGTCACTACGCCCAGGTCGTCGAAGCGGAGGACGGGAACGGGGGAGTGCGGCGCGAGCTGCACCGCGCGGTCGACATGGCCAAGGACCAGAGCTACGTCCTCGGCGTGCTCGACGCCGACCAGCTGGCCCGGTCGTTCTTCCCGCTCGGTGACACGACCAAGCCGCGGATTCGCGAGGAGGCGGCCGAGCGGGGCTTCTTCATCGCCAGGAAGCCCGACAGCCACGACATCTGCTTCATCGCCGACGGCGACACCAAGGGGTGGCTGACGCGCGAGCTCGGCGAGGCCCCCGGAGACATCGTCGACACGTCCGGTGAGGTCGTGGGCCAGCACGCCGGGGCCTTCGCCTACACGGTCGGACAGCGCCGCGGGCTCGCCCTCTCGCGGCCCGCCGCCGACGGCGAGCCGCGCTACGTCGTCGAGGTCCGCACCGAGACCAACCAGGTGGTCGTCGGCGCCGCCGACCTGCTCGGCGTCAACGCGATCACCGGCGACCATGCCCGCTGGTGCGGCCCGGCGCCGCAGGGCGTCGTGCACGTCGGTGCGCAGGTGCGTGCGCACGGCGAGGAGTATGCCGCGACGGCCTGGGCCGATGGCGACCGCGTCGAGGTGCGGCTCGAGGGCCGCGTGCGTGGCGTCGCGCCGGGACAGTCCGTCGTGCTCTACGAGGGCACGCGGGTCGTCGGCTCGGCCACGATCTCCGCCTCTCGGCTGGAGCGAACCCCCGTCGGGTAGCCGGGAGGCGACCTCAGTCCAGCGAGCGGCGCCACGTGACGGTGCGGGCGCGCGGTCGGAAGCCCAGGGCGCGGTAGAGCCGCTGGGGACCCGGGTAGTCGTCGTCGCCGCGCGGGCTCACCTGTGCGACAGAGGCGCCCACCTCGGCGAGCCGGTGCAGGGCGGCGAGCGTCACGGCTCCTGCGAGTCCGCGACCGCGGTGCTCGGGCACGCACCCCACCGGCTCGACGAGACCCGCGCCGTGGGCCGGGTCGAGCCACACGAGGGCCGAGGCCACCATGGTGTCGTCGGCGTCGAGGGCGACCCAGTCGAGGTCGTGGCGGTAGGGCCACGCGCCCATGAGCTGCTCGTAGGCCCGCTCGTCGACCTTCGACGGGCCCACGTCGGACCACGAGGCGGCGTGGACGGCAGCGCGGGCGCGGGCCTCGTGCGGCTCGATGTGACGGAAGGTGTAGCCCGGGACGTCCGGCACCGGCGGAAGGTCGGCGAGGTCGAGCTCGTGGTGCGTGAAGAAGGGCTCGTCCGCGTGCGGCTCGAATCCTGCTGCGGTGAGGGCCTGCTCGGCGACATCTCCCTCCAAGACGAGGGCCGACTGCGTCTCTGCGTCGCTCACCTCCTCGAACCAGTCGACGACCTCCGCGGCGACGTCGGGCCGCGCGGGGTCGACCTGGAGCTCGAACCAGTCCGGCGCCTCGGCCCAGCCGAAGCCGACGACCTCGCCGCCGTCGGTCCAGAGAGCGATGGCCTCGTCGTCGTCGAGACCCATCGGGTCGACCGGCCGGTAGTAGCGGCTCCACGCGAGCTGACCGGGGTGGAAGCGGGAGGCGGGTGTCCAGAGCCGCGAGGCAAGGCCCTGCATCGCCCGCAGGTCTGCAGGTCCCGAGAAGTCATGGCGGCGCACCGGCATCACGCTACTGCCGTCAGACTCCGGTGGGGCGTCGACCACACCTCGCGGTGCGGTCCCGGATCCGGGTGCGCCTAGGCTGGCGCGGTGACTCTCGCTTCCGGCATCGGCTCCTGGCCCGGCACCTCGGTGCGCGACGCGGTGCGGCAGGTGCGCGAGATCCTCGACGGCCACGTGCCCTACCTCCCCGAGCTGCCCGCACGGGGGCCGGGAGCCGACATGGTCGGGCGCACGGCAGGCCTGCTCGTCGAGCTGCCCGTCGACCTCCAGCCCATCGGGTGGCGGCTCGTCGACCGCCCCGGACGCGACGCGTCGCGCACGGCGGCGATGCTCCGTCAGGACCTCGACGAGCTCGCCGAGGCCTACGACGGGCACACCGGCCCACTCAAGCTCCAGGTCGTCGGACCGTGGACCCTCGCCGCCAACGTGTGGCTCTCGCGCGGCGAGCGCGTCATCGTCGACGACGGCGCCAGCCGTGATCTCGTCGAGTCCCTCGCCGAGGGCGTACGCGTCCACGTCGCCGCCGTGCGCAGCCTCGTCCCCGGGGCGCGGATCGTGCTCCAGGTGGACGAGCCCAGCCTCCCGACCGTGCTCGCCGGCCGGCTGCCGACCTCGTCGGGGTTCGGTCGCCTGCCGAGCCTCGACCCCCAGGTGGCCGCGGCCGGCCTGACGACGGTGCTCCGGGCACACGACGGCGAGACGGTCGTGCACTGCTGTGCGGCCAGCCCACCCCTGCCACTCCTGCGGGCCACCGTGCCGACCGCGTTGTCGCTCGACACGTCCGTGCTGCGCCCCCGCGAGTGGGAGGGCGTCGCCGTCGCGGTCGAGGACGGCATACGCCTCCATGCCGGCGTCGTGCCCACCGACGGGAGCCGGACGCGACCGCAGGACCTGGCCGCCGACCTCGTCGGGGCGTGGACGCGGACCGGCCTCCCGCTCCGGTCGCTCGCGGACGTCGTCGTGACGCCCGCGTGCGGCCTGGCCACTGCCTCACCGGAGGTCGCGAGGGCCGTGCAGCGGGCAGCCGTGGAGACCGCCCGCGAGCTCGAGGAGCGCAGCGCCGGCTGACCGTCCCCGGCGGCTCCCCATCCTGAACGGCAGAGGCCGGCCACCCCCGAAGGGTGGCCGGCCTCTGCTCGGTGAGCTCGGTGGTCAGCTCAGAGCGCGGAGCCCGCGGTCCACTTGGCCCAGCTGAGGTTCCAGTCCGAGTAGCCGTTGCCCATCGTCATCGGACGGCTGGTGCCGGTCGTCTCGACGACGTCGCCGATCTGCATCTGGCCGAAGAGCCACTGGCCGTTGGCGTCGCTCATGCCCGTGCAGCCGTGGCTGACGTTGCGCTTGCCCTGGTCGGCGACCGACCACGGGGCCGTGTGGAGGAACTCGCCGGAGTTCGTGACGCGCATGGCGTACTTCACCGGGGTGTCGGCGTAGTAGTTGGGGTCGTCCTTCTTCAGGCCGATGGTCTCTGCACGCATCGTGATGTTGGTCTGCTTGTCCATGATGACCTTGACGCCCGAGCGGGTGACGAAGCCGGGACGACCACCCGTGACGGGGATGCGCTTGGCCCACTTGCCGTTGATGAAGAGGTCCAGCTGGTCCGTCTTGAGGTTGACCTTGGCCACGACGGCACGCCCGATGGTGAAGTCGGAGGTCCGGCTCATCTGTCCGTAGCGGTTGCCGCCGGCGGGGACGCCGTTGAGGTTGGCCTCGACGTGCACCTTGGTGCCGGCCTTCCAGTACGTCTTGGGACGCCAGTGCGCCTCGCGCGAGCTGAGCCAGTACCAGGACCCGGCCTGGGCGGGGGTCGAGGTCACCTTCATGTGCTTCTCGAAGCTCGCCTTGTCGACGACCGGGAGGTCGAAGCGGGCGACGACCGGCATGCCGATGCCGACGGTGCCTCCGTCACGCGGGGAGACGGCGACGTAGACCTGGTCGTCGAGCGTGAGGTTCGCGGTGCGGAACGTCTGCGTCGACTCGGTGGTCTTGCCGTCGGAGTCCTCGGCCGTGAGGGCGAGGGTGTACTTGACGCCGGGCTCGAGCAGGTCGGACGCGGTCCACGTGCCGCCGTCGAGGGTGCCGTCGACGGGGATGCGGTTGCCCTTCTTGCTCTTGTACGAGAGCGAGGCCTTCTTGAGCGTGCCCTTCTCGGCCGAGGCGGTGACCCGCGTGTCGACGGAGACGTCCTCGGACTCGTCGCCCGGGGTCGTCTTGAAGACCACCGGGTCGGTGGTCGGCGTGGGTGCCGCCGACGTCGTGCCACCAGCGGTCGCCGAGGAGGTGCCCGCGGGCTTGCCGTTCTCGGCCGTGGCAGTTGCATTGCAGGCCGTGACGCCGAGCATGGCCAGGACGGCCATCCCCGAGACTGCGGCGGAACGGATGCTCAACTTCACGCGTGAATACCCTTCGCAGACGTGACGCCGGGCGTCCCAGGGCGGGACGGGGTGCGGCACGTCGATAGTGACCCTGCTCCAGTGTCACCGATCCGGCGCAATACGCCAAAACGTACGGCGAGTCCAAACTCCTGCGTGTCGCAGGGTCGGGCGGCGCGTCAGGACGTGGTCCGCGGACGCACCTCGCGACGCAGGATCTTGCCGGTGGGACCCTTCGGCAGCTCGTCGAGCGACCAGATGCGGCGGGGGTACTTGTAGGCCGCCAGGCGCTCCTTGACGTACGTCTGGACGTCCTCGAGGGTCGCCGTCGAGCCGGGCCGCAGCACCACGGCGGCACCGACCTCCTCGCCCATGAGGTCGTCGGGGACACCCACGACCGCGGCCTCGAGCACGTCGGGGTGCGTGTAGAGGACCTCCTCGACCTCGCGCGGGTAGACGTTCAGGCCGCCGCGGATGATCATGTCCTTCTTGCGGTCCACGATCGTGTAGTAGCCCTCGTCGTCGACGGTGGCGAGGTCGCCCGAGCGGAACCACCCGTCGGGGATGGCCTCCTTCGTGGCCTCGGGCCGGTTCCAGTAGCCCTTCATGATGTTCTCGCCGCGGATCGCGATCTCGCCGATCTCGCCCGCGGGGGTGTCGTTGCCCTCGAGGTCGACGAGCTTCATCTCGCAGCCCGGGATGGCCCGGCCGATGGTGCCCGGCTTCGTCGGCTTGTCGGGCATGTTGAACGAGGCGACGGGGGAGGTCTCGGACAGGCCGTAGCCCTCGAGGATCTGGCAGTGGAACTTCTCCTCGAACGCCTTCATCACGGCCTCGGGCATCGCCGAGCCGCCCGAGGCGCACGTGCGCAGGCTGCTCGTGTCGGCCTCGTCGGCGTTCGGGTGGTTGAGGATCGCGGCATACATCGTCGGGACGCCCTGGAAGATCGTCACGTGGTCGCGACCGAGGACCTCGATGGCCTTGGCCGGGTCGAACCGGGGGATGAGCGTCAGGGTGGCGCCGCGCTGGACCGACGTGTTGAGCCCGCACGTGAGGCCGAAGACGTGGAAGAGGGGCAGGCAGCCCATGATGACGTCGTCCTCGGTGATCTCCATGATGTCGGTGGCCGAGCGCTCCGCGTTGCGGTGGAGGTTGAAGTGCGTCAGCTCGGCGCCCTTGGGCTTGCCGGTGGTGCCGCTCGTGTAGAGGATCACGGCGGTGTCGTCGTCGGCGCGCTCGACCGGCTCGAGCACCGGGGCGCCCGCCGTCTCGGACGCGTCGAACTGGCCGTCGGCCGGCCCCATCGGACCGCACACGACCAGCCGGGTCCCGGTCTCGGCCGCAGCCTTCCCGGCCTCGTCGGCGAAGTCCGGCCACACGAAGCTGAAGCGGGCGCCGCTGTCCTCGTAGAAGTACTGGATCTCGCCCGACTTGAGCAGCGGGTTCATCGGCACGACGACGCCGCCCGCGAGCAGGGTGCCGTAGAAGGCGACGGGGTATGCCGGCACGTTGGGGAGGATGAGTGACACCCGGTCGCCGGGCTCGAGTCCCGCCGCACGCAGCTGGCCGGCCACGGCCGCCGCCGCGCGGTGCAGCGCCGACCACGACAGCTCGACCTGGTCGAGCTTGATGCCCACCTTGTCGGGGACGCGTGCCGCGGTGGCGGTGAGGTTGGCGGCGAGGTTGGTCATCTCTGCTCCTTCGCAGGGGGCGGGCTCCGGCCCATTGTCACTGCTGGGTCGCCCGGTGAACAGACCCGCCGCCACGTGAGGAGTGTCATCGGGCGGGTGACCGTCGGAGCCGGCTGGCAGGATGAGCGCGTGAGCGAGAGCAGCGGCCCCACGCCCGTCACCGACGACGTCCCGACCGAGGTCCACCAGGAGTGGGCCGAGCTCGCCGAGCAGGCCGCGGCGGCCCAGTTCGCCTACCACGTCAAGGATGCGCCGACCATCAGCGACGGTGAGTACGACGCGCTGATCCGCCGGCTCAACGCCATCGAGGACGAGCACCCCTCGCTGCGCACGCCCGAGAGCCCGACCCAGAACGTCGGGGGTGCGTCGTTCGCGACCGGCTTCGAGACGGTCGACCACGTCGAGCGGATGCTGAGCCTCGACAACGCCTTCTCCTTCGAGGAGCTGCAGACGTGGGCCGAGCGCGTCGAGCGCGAGGTCGGCGACGGCGCCCACTTCCTCACCGAGCTGAAGATCGACGGCCTCGCCATCAACC
Source organism: Terrabacter sp. Soil811 (assembly GCF_001429655.1). Classification (NCBI taxonomy): domain Bacteria; kingdom Bacillati; phylum Actinomycetota; class Actinomycetes; order Micrococcales; family Intrasporangiaceae; genus Terrabacter; species Terrabacter sp. Soil811. Next base: position 257,494 of record NZ_LMSX01000001.1, on the reverse strand, counting down.
TGCTCTACGAGAAGGGCCGCCTCGTGCGCGCCCTGACCCGCGGCGACGGCCGCACCGGCGAGGACGTCACCAACAACGTCCGCACCATCGAGGGCATCCCCGAGCGGCTCGCGGGCGACGACGTGCCCGACCTCGTCGAGATCCGCGGGGAGGTGTTCTTCCCGACGGCGGCGTTCGCCGACCTCAACGCGGGCCTCGTCGAGGCGGGCAAGGCCCCCTTCGCCAACCCCCGCAACGCCGCTGCCGGCTCGCTGCGCCAGAAGGACCCCAAGGTCACCGCCACCCGGCCGCTGCGCATGCTCGTCCACGGCATCGGAGCGCGCCGCGGCTTCGACATCGAGCGCCAGAGCGAGGGGTACGCCGCCCTCCGCGCCTGGGGTCTGCCCACCTCCGACGAGGTGCGCGTCCTGCCCGACATCGCGTCCGTGCAGGAGTTCGTGACCTTCCACGGCGAGCATCGCCACGACCGGGCCCACGACATCGACGGCATCGTCGTCAAGGTCGACGAGGTGGCCCTCCAGCGCCAGCTGGGCGCCACGTCGAGGGCGCCGCGGTGGGCCATCGCCTTCAAGTACCCGCCCGAGGAGGTCAACACCAAGCTCCTCGACATCCGCGTCAACGTCGGGCGCACGGGCCGGGTGACGCCCTACGGCGTCATGGAGCCCGTCGTCGTCGCCGGGTCCACGGTCGAGCAGGCGACGCTGCACAACGCGTACGAGGTCGAGCGCAAGGGTGTGCTCATCGGCGACACGGTCGTGCTGCGCAAGGCGGGCGACGTCATCCCCGAGATCGTCGGCCCCGTCGTCGACCTGCGCGACGGCACCGAGCACGCCTTCGTCATGCCGACCGACTGCCCCGCCTGCGGCACGCCGCTCGCCCCCGAGAAGGAGGGCGACAAGGACATCCGCTGCCCCAACACACGTTCGTGCCCGAGCCAGCTGCGCGAGCGGGTCTTCGCGCTCGCCGCGCGCGGCGGTCTCGACATCGAGGCCCTCGGCTGGGAGGGCTCGATCGCGCTGCTCGAGTCGGGCGTCATCACCGACGAGGGCGACCTCTTCGCCCCGGCCCCCGACAGCCCCCACGCGGGGGAGTACGGCCTCACCCGCGAGAAGCTCGCGCAGGTCCCGCTCTACACCAGGGCCGCCAAGAAGACCGACCCGGACGAGGCCGTCCTCGACGGGCGCGTGCTCTCTGCGGGTGGCGACAAGCTGCTCGCCGAGCTCGAGAAGGCCAAGACCCAGCCGCTGTGGCGGGTCGTCGTGGCCCTCTCCATCCGGCACGTGGGACCCACGGCGGCCCGGGCGCTGGCCACCCACTTCGGCTCGATGGAGGCGATCCGGTCGGCGTCGACCGAGGAGCTCGCCCAGGCCGAAGGTGTCGGCGGGGTCATCGCCGAGGCCGTCACCGCGTGGTTCGAGGTCGACTGGCACCAGGAGATCGTGCGCAAGTGGGCCGACGCCGGGGTCCGGATGGCCGACGAGGTCGACGAATCCGTCGAGCGGACGCTCGAGGGCAAGACCGTCGTCGTCACCGGCTCGCTCGAGGGCTTCTCCCGTGACGAGACGAAGGAAGCCATCATCAGCCGAGGCGGCAAGGCCTCCGGCTCGGTGTCGAAGAAGACCGACTTCGTCGTCATTGGGGCCAACGCGGGCTCCAAGGCGGCCAAGGCCGAGGAGCTGGGGCTGACGATCCTCGACGAGGACGGCTTCCGCCGCCTGCTCGAGACGGGCGCGGCCGACTGACCCATCCGACCCCGTCGGACCTGATCGCACCCGTCGAGCCCGCGTGACCGCACCCGCGACCGCCCGGTCCGGAGGCTGGCACGCATGTGTCGCGAGCCCACAGAACCGCCTCAGGTGTGTGGGTCCCCACCGTCCTTTCGGCGTGCAGCCCTCCTAGGCTTTGCCGAAGTTTCCCGGACTTTCCGGAGTCGTCGCCCGCCCGTCACACCGACCGGCGCGGCCCGACACCACGCTCACCCGAGCGCGACGCACGAGGAGGTGCAGGTCTTGACGGGTACCCCGTTGCTCGAGACCAGGGCCCTGACCAAGGAGTTCCGTGGCTTCCGGGCCGTCTCGGAGGTCGACCTGACGGTCGCCCGCGGCACCGTCCACGCGCTCGTCGGACCCAACGGTGCGGGCAAGACCACGCTCTTCAACCTGCTCACCGGCTTCCTGACCCCGACGTCCGGCGCCGTGCTCTTCGACGGTGAGGACATCACCGGCAAGGCCCCGGAGCAGATCGCACCGCTCGGCATCGCGCGCTCCTTCCAGATCACGAGCCTCTTCGAGGCGATGACCCTGCGCGAGCACCTCGAGCTGGCCCTCGCCAGCCCGACCGGCATGGGCAAGCAGTGGTGGCGCTCGGTCACCCGCATGGCCACGTTCAAGGACCGCGCCATGGAGCTGCTCGAGCAGGTCGGCCTCGCCGACCGGGCCGGCGCACCCGCCTCGTCGCTGGCCTACGGCCAGAAGCGCGCGCTCGAGCTCGCGATCGCCATGGCACTCGACCCCAAGCTGCTGCTCCTCGACGAGCCGACGGCCGGCATGGGCATCGAGGACGTCGACCGCACCATCGCCCTCGTCAAGCAGCTCGCCGAGGGCCGCACCGTGGTCTTCGTCGACCACAACATGCACGTCGTCGGATCGCTCGCCGACCGCGTCACCGTGCTCCAGTCGGGGCAGGTGCTCGCGGAGGGACCCTACGAGCAGGTGCGCGCCGACGAGCGGGTCATCACGGCATACCTCGGAGCAGCCCATGAGTGACGACACGACGGCCACGACGACGACGGAGCAGCCTGCGCCCGACCGCGCCGGTGCGCCGGAGGCCGGGAGCCCCGGGCGTGGCGCCGCACGGATGCTCGAGGTGTCCGGGCTCTCCGCCTGGTACGGCGAGGCCCGCGTCCTCACCGAGGTCAGCATCGACGTGGCCCCCGGTGAGGTCGTCACCCTCGTCGGGCGCAACGGAGCCGGCAAGACGACCCTGCTGCGCTCGGTCATGGGCCTGCACCGGCAGATCGAGGGCACGATGACCCTGGACGGCGCCGACCTCGCCAAGCGGTCGGCCGACGCCCGCGCCCGCGCGGGCATCGGCTGGGTCCCCGACGACCGCGGCATCTACGCGAGCCTCACCGTCGCCGAGAACCTCCTGCTCCCGCCGGTCGTCCACGCGGACGCGTGGCCGCTCGAGCGGGTCTACGAGTTCTTCCCCGTGCTCCACGAACGCCGCGACTTCCCCGGCACGAAGCTCTCGGGCGGCGAGCAGCAGATGCTCGCGATGGCCCGGGTGCTGCGGATGGGTTCACGGCTGCTGCTGCTCGACGAGCCGAGCGAGGGCCTGGCCCCCGTCATCGTCCAGCGCATCGGCGAGATCATCCGCGAGATCAAGGGCCAGGGGGTCGCCGTCCTCCTCGTCGAGCAGAACGTCACGTTCGCCTCGACGGTCGCCGACCGGCACTACCTGCTCGCGCAGGGCAAGGTCGTCGAGCACCTCGGCAACGAGGACTTCCGCGCTCGCGAGGGCGAGCTGCTCACCTACCTCGGGATGTAGCACCCACCCGTCGCCCGGCCGCGTCCGGCGCCCGGGCGCAGCCGGCTCCGTCGTCACGACGCCCTCGCGTCACCTCGTCACACCGCACCCACCGTGGCACCCCGTCACACCCGCACCACACGTCACCACTCGTCACAACCCCAGGAGGGGACATGCGTAGCAGGACAGTCCAGGGCACCGTCGCCATCGCCGCGACCGCGTCGCTCGCGCTCGCCGCGTGCGGAGGGGCCGGCGGCCCCCAGTCCGGCGGCTCGAGCAAGCTCACCGACGACAAGCTCGTCATCGGCCTGCTCAACGACCAGTCGGGCGTCTACAAGGACCTGTCCGGTCCCAACAGCAAGGTCGCCATCGAGATGGCGATCGAGGACTACAAGGCCAAGTACGGCGACAAGGCCGTGGCCAAGGACATCGAGGTCGTCACGGCCGACCACCAGAACAAGGCCGACATCGCCAACTCCAAGGCGCAGGAGATGTACGACCGCCAGAAGGCCGACATCATCCTCGACGTGCCGAACTCGGCCGCCGCGCTCGCCGTGGCCACGCAGGCCAAGAACAAGAAGAAGCTCTACATCAACATCGGCGCCGGCACGACGGCGCTGACGGGCGCGAGCTGCAACAAGTACACCTTCCACTGGGCGTACAACACGAGCGTCCTGGCGCGCGGCACGGCCGGCACGATCACCAAGGCCGGCGGCAAGAAGTGGAACATCGTCTACCCCGACTACGCCTTCGGCCAGGACATGAACAAGTCCTTCACCAAGGAGATCACCGCCGCGGGCGGCACCGTCGGCCAGTCGATCGCCTCGCCCTTCCCGAGCGACAACTTCGCCACCTTCATCACCAAGGCCGGCGAGGGCGACCCCGACGTCATCGGCTCGATGCACGCCGGTGGCGACCTCATCAACTTCGTCAAGCAGTTCAACCAGAGCTCGCTCAAGGGCAAGGTCCAGCTCGCGGTCGGCCTGATGTTCATCACGGACATCCACTCGCTCGGCGTCGACCAGTTCGCCGGTACCCAGTTCACCGACGCCTGGTACTGGAACTTCGACGCGCAGAACAAGAAGTGGGCCGACCGCTTCAAGGAGAAGACGAACACCCGTCCGTCGTTCGCCCACGCCGCCAACTACTCGGCCGCGATGAACTACCTCGAGGCCGTCCAGGAGGCCGGCACCGACGACGCCGACACCATCGTCGGCAAGCTCGAGGGCAAGAAGATCAACGACGTCTTCCTGCGCAACGGCGAGATCCGCAAGGCCGACCACGCCGTCATCCACGACGTCTACCTCGCCAAGGTCAAGAGCTCCGCCCCGGAGGAGTGGGACTACGAGGACATCGAGAAGACGATCCCGGCAGCCGAGGCCTACGGCGAGGCCAACCCCGCCTGCTCGATGAGCTGACACCCGGTGCGTATGCCGTCCGGTCGCGTCCCACGCGGCCGCGCCGGACGGCATACGGCACAGCGCGACTGTCGAGGCAGCCGCACCCAGCCCGATCGACCGCGAACCGAGCGAGAGACATGAGCGAATTCATCCAGTACACCCTCCAGGGGCTCGCCGCCGGGGGCTTCTACGCGCTCTCCGCGCTGGGCCTCGCCGTCATCTTCGGCGTCCTCGGGGTCGTCAACTTCTCCCACGGCGCCTGCTACATGCTCGGCGCCGTCCTGTCCGCCGTCCTGCTCGCCGAGCTGAACGTCGGTTTCTGGGCCGCGCTCGTCATCGTGCCGATCCTCATGTTCGGGTTCGGCGTGCTCATGGAGCGCCTGCTCGTGCGCTGGTTGCTCGAGCTCGACCCGCTCTACAACTTCCTGCTCACGTTCGGCCTCACGCTCGTGATCGTCGAGGCGGTCAAGCAGCGCTACGGCGTCTCGGGCCTGCCCTACCAGGTGCCCGCCGGACTCGGGGGCCAGGTCTCCGTCGGCTCGGTCAACCTCTCGGTCTACGCGATCTTCGCCTGTCTCTTCTCGGTCGTGGTCTGCGTGGCGGTCGGGCTGCTGCTGACGAAGACGCGCATCGGCATGATCGTGCGCGCCGCCACCGAGGCACCCGACCGGACGCGGGCCCTCGGCATCAACGTCGGGCTCTGGGTCACGCCCGTCTTCGGCTTCGGCATCGCCCTCGCCGGCCTCGCAGGGGTGCTGGCCGCCCCGACCCGCGCGATCACCGCCGAGATGGGCAGCAACTTCATCATCATCCTGTTCGCCGTCGTCGTCATCGGCGGCCTCGGATCCATCCTCGGGGCGGTGGTCGCGGGCTTCCTCGTCGGACTCGTCGAGGCCTACGGCATCGCCTACGCCCCCACGTACGCCCAGATCGTCATCTTCGTGCTGATGGCGATCGTCGTTCTCGTCCGGCCCTCGGGGCTCTTCGGACGGGAGGAGGTCGCATGAGCGAGCAGATGACCGCCAAGGTCGACGTCGACCTGGCCCAGCCCTCGATCCTGTCGCGGCGCAACCCGCTGCGCTACGTCATGCTCCTGGCCGGCCTCGCCGTGCTCGTGATGCTGCCGTACTGGATCTACCCGCCCGTCGCGATGGACATCCTCTGCTGGGGTCTCTTCGCGATCAGCGTCGACCTGCTCCTCGGCTTCACGGGGCTGCTCAGCTTCGGCCACGCCGCGTTCTGGGGCGGCTCGGCCTACTGCACGGGGCTCATCGCCACCCACTGGGGCGTGCCCTTCCCGGTCGCCGTCATCGGCGGTGCCGTCTTCGCGATGCTCATCGCCTGGCCGATCGGCTACCTCTCGGTGCGGCGGACCGGCATCTACTTCGCCATGGTCACCCTGGCCTTCGCGCAGATGCTCTACTTCATCGCCAACCAGGCGCGTGACCTCACGGGCGGCGAGAACGGCCTGCAGGGCATCCCGAGGAACTTCTTCGGCATCGAGGCGGTCGAGACCGACCCGTTCTACTTCTACTACGTCGGCGCCGCGATGATCCTCGTCGGGATCCTCGTCGCGTGGCGCGTCGTCAACTCGCCCTTCGGCCGGGTGCTGACGGCCGTGCGCGACAACCCGGCCCGGGCGCGAGCCCTCGGCTACGACGTCGAGCGCTACAAGATCACGGTGTTCATCATCTCGGCCGGGCTCGCCGGCCTCGCCGGCGGCGTCTTCGCCGTGAGCCACCAGTTCGCGTCGCTGCAGGAGCTGATGTGGACGACGTCGGGCAAGGTCGTGCTCATCACGGTCCTCGGCGGCATCGGGACGCTCTGGGGCGGCCTCGTCGGCGCCGGCGTCGTCGTGACGGTCGAGGACTATCTCGCGAGCTCCGGCTTCGAGGGCATCGGCCTCATCACCGGCACGATCTTCGTCGTCATCGTCCTGCTCTTCCGCCACGGCATCTGGGGCACGGCGCGCAACGTCCTGCGCCGCTACGTCCTCGAGAGGCGCGGCAGGCAGCGCGACTGAGAGACCTACCGGTTGGAGGTATCCGCGCGGCGGTTCCGTCGGCGCGGATACCTCCAACCGGTCAGGACCGAGGCGTCAGGATGCGGCGGCCGACGCGGCCCACCACGAGCCACGCCACCGCGCCGAGACCCCAGTTGGTGACGGTGTTCTTGACGACGGCGTTGTCGCCGCTGAACTGCTTGACGCCCGCGGTCCGGCTGAAGACGCCGAGGTCGGCCCAGTCGGCGGCGCGCAGCACGGCCGCCACGAGGGCGTTGCGTGTGTTGGCGTCCAGCACGACGAGGACGGCTCCGAGCAGGAGCGCCGTGGCGGCGAGCAGGCACGCGAACCAGACGATGTCGCCGAGCAGGGTGCGCACGCGCCTGATCCCGGCCCCGGTGAGGGTCGCGGCGCGGCGGGCGCCGGCCCGCACGTCGGGGGAGCGGCGCGCCCGAGGCGCGACCTCGGCCATCTCGGCCTTGGCGGAGGCCCGGTCGGCCGGTGCGTCGGTCGACGTCTCGGTCGCCGTGTCGGTCGCCGTCTCGTTCGCCGTCGGGGTGGGTGCTGGGCCGGCCGAGGCGGCGGGGGTCGGGTCGGCAGCTTCGGCCGCGGGGGCGGGAGGCGCTGGCACGTTCTCCCTGGGCGCGGTCGTCGTCGTGGTCGGGCTGGCCGGGCTCGTCATCGAGGGTTCTCCTTGGGTGGTTCGTGGATCCGACGTGGTCAACGAGCGACACCCGCGGCAGGACACGCCTCGTGCCGGAGGACTTCGCGGCAGGAGGCCACGCGATGCCGTGCACGGGGCCGGACGCGTGGTCCGGGCCCGAGGGGCTGCCCCATAGACTGGCCCGCATGTCATCCCTGTCCCGCGACGACGTAGCCCACCTGGCCGGCCTCGCCCGGATCGAGCTCTCGGACGCCGAGCTCGACCGCATGGTGGGTGAGCTCGGAGTCATCCTCGAGTCCGTGGCCAAGGTCCAGCAGGCCCCGACCGACGGCGTCGCCCCGATGTCGCACCCGATGCCGCTCACCAACGTGACCCGTCCCGACGTGGTGCGCCCCAGTCTCGAGGCGGACGCCGTGCTGGCCGGGGCGCCCGAGTCCGAGCAGCAGCGCTTCTCGGTGCCGCGCATCCTCGACGAGGACTGAGCAACCCCTGAAGCCTGCGTATGCCGCCTCGCCGAGCACCCGGCATACGCCCCGCCCGTGACGGGCACCACGAAAACTCCTGTCGCAGCTACGAACCGAAGGCACTGACGTGACCGACCTGCCAACTGACCTGACGAGGGCCACCGCCGCCGACCTGGCCGGCGCGCTCGCGAGCGGGGCCATCAGCTCCGTCGAGGTGACCCAGGCGCACCTCGACCGGATCGCCGTCGTCGACGGCCAGGTGCACTCCTACCTCCACGTCGACGAGGCCGGGGCGCTCGCCCAGGCCCGGTCGATCGACGACCGGCGTCGGGCCGGCGAGGCCCTCGGCGCTCTCGCCGGGGTGCCGATCGCCGTCAAGGACGTCATGACGACGAAGGGCCTGCCGACGACGTGCGGCAGCAAGATCCTCGAGGGGTGGATCCCGCCCTACGACGCGACCGTCGTGTCGAAGCTGCGCGAGGCCGGCCTGCCGATCCTCGGCAAGACGAACATGGACGAGTTCGCGATGGGCTCCTCGACCGAGCACTCGGCCTACGGGCCGTCGCACAATCCGTGGGACCTCGACCGGATCCCCGGTGGCTCGGGTGGTGGCTCGAGCTCGGTGCTCGCCTCCTTCCAGGCGCCGCTCGCGACCGGTACCGACACCGGCGGCTCGATCCGCCAGCCCGCTGCCGTCACGGCCACGGTCGGCACCAAGCCGACCTACGGCGGCGTCTCGCGCTACGGCCTCGTGGCGCTCGCGAGCTCGCTCGACCAGGCCGGCCCGTGCGGTCGCACGGTCCTCGACACCGCCCTGCTCCACGCCGTCATGGGTGGCCACGACCCGATGGACTCGACCTCCATCGACGCGCCGGTCCCGCCGGTCGTCGAGGCCGCCCGCGCCGCCAGCGTCAAGGGGATGCGCGTCGGCGTCGTCAAGGAGCTCGGCGGCGAGGGCTACCAGCCCGGTGTGCGCGCCCGCTTCGACGAGTCCGTCGCCCTGCTCGAGGAGCTCGGTGCCGAGGTCGTCGAGGTGAGCTGCCCGAACTTCGAGTACGCCCTCGCGGCCTACTACCTCATCCTCCCGAGCGAGGCGTCGAGCAACCTCGCCAAGTTCGACGCGATGCGCTACGGCATGCGCGTGCTGCCCGAGGGCATCGACGCGCCGAGCGCCGAGCAGGTCATGGCCGCGACGCGCGACGCGGGCTTCGGCCCCGAGGTCAAGCGCCGCATCATCCTCGGCACCTACGCCCTCAGCTCCGGCTACTACGACGCCTACTACGGCTCGGCGCAGAAGGTCCGCGCGCTCATCGCGCAGGACTTCGACAACGCGTACGCCCAGGTCGACGTGCTCGTCAGCCCGACGGCGCCGACGACGGCGTTCAAGCTCGGCGACAAGCTCGAGGACCCGATGGCCATGTACCTCAACGACATCGCCACCATCCCGGCCAACCTCGCCGGCGTCCCCGGTATGTCGATCCCATCGGGTCTCGCCGACGAGGACGGCCTGCCCGCGGGCATCCAGATCCTCGCGCCGGCCACCAAGGACGAGCGTCTCTACTCCGTCGGTGCCGCCCTCGAGGCCGCGCTCGTCGACCGCTGGGGCGGTCCGATCCTCGACCGCGCGCCCGTGCTGGGCGCCGCTGCTGCGAAGGGAGCCTGACATGACCACCGTCGCGACCGATGCCGTCATGGACTACGACGAGGCCATGACGAAGTTCGACCCCGTCATGGGTCTCGAGGTCCACGTCGAGCTGCACACGGCCACGAAGATGTTCTGCGGCTGCCCGACCGAGTTCGGCGCCGAGCCCAACTCGCAGGTCTGCCCGGTGTGCCTGGGCCTCCCCGGCGCCCTGCCCGTCGTGAACGAGAAGGCCGTCGAGTCGGCCATCCGCATCGGCCTGGCGCTCAACTGCGAGATCGCCGAGTGGTGCCGCTTCGCCCGGAAGAACTACTTCTACCCGGACATGCCGAAGAACTTCCAGACGTCGCAGTACGACGAGCCGATCGCCTTCGAGGGCCACCTCGACGTCGAGCTCGAGGACGGCAGCGTCTACCGCGTCGAGATCGAGCGCGCGCACATGGAGGAGGACACCGGCAAGTCGCTGCACATCGGCGGCGCGACCGGTCGCATCCACGGCGCCGACCACTCGCTCGTCGACTACAACCGCGCCGGCATCCCGCTCATCGAGATCGTCACCAAGCCCATGGTGGGGGCGGGGGAGCGCGCACCCGAGGTGGCCAAGGCGTACGTCTCCGCACTGCGCGACCTGCTGCGCGCGCTCGACGTCAGCGACGTCAAGATGGAGCAGGGCTCGATGCGCTGCGACGCCAACGTGTCGCTGCGCCCGCGCGTCGGTGAGCCGCTCGACGAGGCCCAGCTCGAGGTGCCGCTCGGCACGCGCACCGAGACCAAGAACGTCAACTCGCTCCGCTCCGTCGAGCGGGCCGTGCGCTACGAGATCTCGCGGCATGCGGCGACCCTCGAGGGCGGCGGCTCGATCCTCCAGGAGACCCGGCACTGGCACGAGGACACCGGCATCACGACGTCCGGTCGCGTCAAGTCCGACGCGGAGGACTACCGCTACTTCCCCGAGCCCGACCTCGTGCCGGTCGCGCCGACGCGCGAGACCGTCGAGACCCTCCGGGGCACCCTGCCGGAGCCTCCCGGACTCCGTCGCAAGCGGCTCCAGTCCGACTGGGGCTACAGCGATCTCGAGATGCGCGACGTCGTCAACGCCGGAGCGGTCGAGCTCATCGAGGAGACCGTCGCAGTCGGCGCGAGCGCCGGCGCCGCGAAGAAGTGGTGGCTCGGTGAGCCGTCACGGCGCGCCAACGCCGAGGGTCAGGACATCGTCACGTACGCCGCCGGGCTGGGTCTGACGCCCGCGCACATCGCCGAGCTCGACGGGCTCGTCGCAGCGGGGCGCCTCAACGACTCGATGGCGAGGCAGGTGCTCGACGGCGTGCTCGCCGGCGAGGGGACCCCGACGGCCGTGGCCGACGCCCGGGGGCTCGAGCTCGTCCAGGACGACGGTGCCCTCGAGGCCGCCGTCGACAAGGTCATCGAGGCCAACCCCGACGTCGCGGCCAAGATCCGCGACGGCAAGGTGGCGGCCGCGGGCGCCCTCATCGGCCAGGTCATGAAGGAGATGAAGGGCCAGGCCGACGCCGGCAAGGCCCGCGAGCTCATCCTCGCCAAGCTCCAGTAACCCGCTCCACCCGTCGAAGGGCCACGTTCCGGCCGGTCCACAGGTCCGTGACCTCGGGGAGGCCCGGGACGTGGCCCTTCGACGGTGACGAGGGCGTCGGCGCAGGGTCAGCGCTTGCCGCCGCCGAGGAGACCACCGAGCAGGCCGCCGAGGATGTCACCGGCGCCGCCGCTGCCAGCGGACGACCCGGAGCCGCCACCGAGCACCTGGCCGAGGATGTCCTGGAGCGGGTTCGAGCCGCCGGACGCGGCACCCGTCGACGTCGCGCTGCCCGGGGCCTGGACCGGCCCGCTGTCGGCGCCCACGCCGCCGGGGAAGAGCGAGCCGCCGTCGGTCGACCCGCCGCCCGACGGGGCCGTCGTGCCGGTCGAGCCCGACCCGCCGCCGAGCATCCCGCCCAGGCCGCCCTGACCCATCTTGTTGGCGAGCCACGACATGACGATCGGGGCGAGGATCGGCAGCAGCTTCTGCACGAGGCTGCCGGACGACCCGCCGAGCCCGCCGAGCTGGTTGACCACCTGGTCGGTGCTGCCGCCGAAGATGTTGCCGACGATGGCCTTCCCGTCCTGCTCGTCGACGTCGTCGAGGCCGTTGATCGTGCCCTGGTGGTCCGAGAGAGCCGTGAGCAGCGAGTCGGCACCGGCGGGGTCCGAGGCGTTGGCCTGGAGCCCGCCGAGCAGGGCTGGCAGCGCACTCTCCGCCGCCTGGCGGACCTCGTCACTCCCGACCCCGAGCTGGCCTGCCAGCTGGTCGATCGGTACCTGGTCGAGGATCTCGTCGTACGAACCCATGGGTGCCCCTCCTGCTCGTGGGTGGCGCCGGTGCCGACCCCTGCTCGTCAGGCTAGCCACGTCCGGTCGCCGGTGGCGGCCCACGCGGTGCGAAGCCTGCTGCGAAGGGTCAGACGGCTCCCACCGCGGAGAGGGGCAGCGAGATGAGCCGGTCGGCGCCGTCGTTGTTGCTCGTCGTGATCCAGACCCGGCTGCCGACGAAGTGGACGTCGCGGATGCGACCGTAGGTGCCCTGGAGGTGGCGGGTCGGGGTGCCGGCGGAGCCGTCGGCGTTGACCGGCACCCGCCACACCGACTGCCCGCGCAGGGCTGCCATGTAGACGGCCCCGTCTGGCCCGACGGCGATGCCGCTCGGTGACATCTCGGAGGTCGGCCACTCGGCGACGGGGTCGACGTAGTCGGGGTTGTCGGCGCGGCCCTCGACCTCGGGCCAGCCGTAGTTCTTGCCGGGCTCGACGAGGTTGAGCTCGTCGAACGTGTTCTGTCCGAACTCGCTGGCCCACAGGCGTTTGCGACTGTCCCAGGCCAGCCCCTGGACGTTTCGGTGTCCGTAGGACCAGATCGGGGAGCCGCCGAACGGGTTGCCCGGGGCCGGGTCGCCGTCCGGGGTGATGCGCAGGATCTTCCCGCCGAGGGAGTCGAGGTTCTGAGAGAGCGAGGTGTCGCCGGCCTCGCCCGTGCCGACGTAGAGGTAGCCGTCGGGCCCGAAGGCGATGCGGCCCCCGTTGTGGTTCCGACCACGCGGGATGCCGGAGAAGATGACGACGGGCTCGCCGATCGTGCCGTCCCGCCACGGCACGGCGGCGATGCGGTTGTCGCTCTCGGTCGAGTAGTACGCGTAGAAGACGGGATCGGCGTCGAAGTCCTCGGGCACGGCGAGCCCGAGGAGTCCGCCCTCGCCCTCCGTGCGGGTGATCGGCACCTTCCCGGCGACCGTCGCCCTGCCCCCGGCTCCGGGCTTGGGCACGTGGTGGATCAGGCCCGTGTTGCGCTCGCTCACGAGGGCGCTGCCGTCGGGCAGCACGGCCACCGACCAGGCGATGTCGAGGCCGCCCAGCAGGGTCACGGGTCCGACCGGCTGGGCTGCGGGTGGACGCGTCGGAGTCGTGGGGGCCGACGACGCCGAGGTGCTCCCCGTCGCGGTGGTGGCGCTCGAGGTCGCCGAGGTGGTCGTGCCGGCACCCGTCGCGGGGGCGGAGGGTTCGGCCGTCGAGCAGGCGGTCGTGACCAGGGCGACGACGACGCCACCCACGAGCGCGCGGCCGATCGGTCGGGAGGTGTGCGGCATACCTCATTGTGTCCCACGTGGCGTCTGGGACAGCGGTGTCTCAGCCCCCGCGTCGTCGTTCGAGCGTCTCGACGAGCCCGTCGCGCACCTCGGGGTGGACGACGTCGGCGTCGACGACCCGTCGTGCGGCGGCGAGGTCGCCGGTGACGGCGCGGAAGAGCACGAGCAGGTCGATGTCGTGGGAAGGTCGCTCGATCTCGATGGTCGCGCCGGTGTGCACGGTGCCGGGGACCACGACCGAGAGGTAGGCGCCGGTGCGCCCGGCCTCGGTGAAGCGGCGTACCCAGCGGGGCACACCCATGTGCGCGGCGAAGGTGCTGCACGGGATGCGCGGCACCTCGACCTGCAGCACGACGTCGCCGATGCGCCACCGCTCGCCGACGAGCGCGTGTGTCGTGTCCACGGCGAGCGTCGTGATGTTCTCGCCGAATCCCCCTGAGGGGATGGAGCGCCCGGTCTGCTGCTCCCAGAGCTCCTGGTCCTCGCGCGGGTACGCGTAGACCGCCTGGAGCGCGCCGCCGTGGTGCTTCGGGTTGCCGATCTCGTCACCGACGACCCCGCTGCCGAGACCGCCGTGCTTCGGCCCCGGATCGCGGACCGCGAACGACTCGACGGGCCGCTTGTCGATCGCGGTGGGTCGGCCGCCGCCCTCGGGGGCGGTGCGTCGGCCCGAGCCGAGGGCGAGGACGTGGGGGTGGTGCGTCACCCGGGCGAGCCTAGCGGCGTCGCGCCGGACCTTTCCCCGACCGGTCCACGACCGTTCCCGGTCCCCTCCAGGTCGGGCCGCCCGTCTTGGCTAGCGTGGGCGCCATGACTGCCCAACCCGTCGTCGTGTCCGTCCCCGACCCCGAGTTCGCCGAGGCGCTCGCCGACCTCGACGGCGTCGACACGGTCGTGTGGGACATGGAGGGGCCCCACCCGCGCGGTCCCGAGATCCGCTACGCCGTCATGCCCTACATGACGAGCCTCGACCTCGCCGACGTCACCCGCGGGCTCGACGCCCTCGAGGTCGTGCAGCTGCAGAGCGCCGGCTACGAGCAGTTCGTGGGCCGGCTCCCCGAGGGCGTGACCCTCTGCAACGCGGCGGGCGTGCACGACGCGTCGACGGCGGAGCTCGCGCTGACCCTGACCCTGTCGTCGATCCGGGACATCCCGGAGTTCGTCGGGTCCCAGCACCAGGGGCGCTGGGAGCCGCTGCGCCTGCGCTCGTCGCTGGCCGACCGGCGGGTGCTCGTCGTCGGCTACGGGCGGATCGGCCGGGCCATCGCGCGGCGCTTCGCCCCGTTCGAGGTCACGCTGACGGCGGTGGCCTCTCGAGCCCGGGAGGGCGACGAGCTCGTGCCGCGGGTGCACGGCATCGACGAGCTGCCCGACCTGCTGCCCGACCACGACGTGGTCGTCGTCATCGTGCCGCTGACCTCCGCGACACGTCGTCTGTTCGACGCGACGCTGCTCAGCCGTATGCCGGACGGCTCCCTCCTCGTCAACGTGGCCCGGGGGCCGGTCGTCGACACCGACGCCGTCGTGGCCGAGTGCGCCTCCGGCCGGCTGCGGGCGGCGCTCGACGTGACCGACCCCGAGCCGCTGCCGCAGGACCACCCGCTGTGGACGACGCGGGGCGTCCTCGTCACACCGCACGTCGGGGGAGCGACGGACGCGATGCGCCCGCGGGCCGTCGCCCTGGTGCGCCGACAGGTCGAGGCGCTGCTCGCCGGTGAGCCGGTCGACAACGCCGTGGCCGGACCCTTGTCTGCCCCTCGGACATAGTGGACACTGTCAACATGACCGAGACCGTCGTCGCCATCGGCACGCGCAAGGGGCTCTGGATCGCCCGCAGCGCCGACCGGCAGGACTGGACCCTCGAGGGTCCGCACTTCCTCATGAGCGAGGTCGCCTCCGTCGCCGTCGACACCCGCGAGGGGCGCTCGACCGTGCTGGCGGGCGTCAAGTCGTGGCACTGGGGACCCACGGTCCAGGCCTCCACTGACGGTGGCCGCACGTGGACCGAGAGCGCCGAGCGGGCCCTGGCCTTCCCGGCCGACACCGACACCGCGCTCGAGCGCGTCTGGCAGCTGACGCCCGACCCCAACGACACCGACGTCGTGTGGGCGGGGGTCGAGCCGCACGCCCTCTTCAAGAGCACCGACCGCGGCGAGCACTACGAGCTCGTCCGGGGCCTCTGGGACCACCCCCACCGCCCGACCTGGGAGCCCGGCTTCGGCGGTGGCGCCGTGCACACGATCGTCCCCGAGCCCGGGCACCCGGAGTCGGTGCTCGTCGCGATGAGCGCGGGCGGCGTCTACCGCACGGGCGACGGCGGGCAGACGTGGGCTCCGAGCAACCCCGGCATCCGGGCCGGCTTCATGCCCGACAACGAGTACCCGGAGTACGGCCAGTGCGTGCACAAGGTGGCGCGCGGCCAGGGCGAGGGGGAGCTCTTCGCCCAGAACCACAACGGTGTCTACCGCTCGCACGACAACGGCGCGACGTGGGACTCCATCGCCGAGGGGCTGCCGACCGACTTCGGCTTCACGGTCCTCGCCCACCCGCGCCGTCCCGGTGTCGTCTGGGTGGTGCCCGTGGCCGACTCGGGTGAGCGCATCCCGCCGGACGCCCAGCTGCAGGTCCAGCGGTCCGAGGACGCCGGTGCGACGTGGCGCCAGCAGGCGACCGGTCTGCCCGGCCACAGCTACACGTGCGTGCTGCGCGACGCAGCCTCCCTCGACGCGGCCGACCCGGTCGGCGTCTACCTCGGCACCCGCAACGGCGACGTCTTCGCCTCGGCTGACGAAGGTGAGACCTTCCAGCGCATCGCGACCCAGCTGCCCGACGTGCTCGTCGTGCGCGCCGCCCAGCTCGCCTGACACGCAAGGGATTCCGTATGCCGTCCGCCCCCGTCCGCGTCATCCTCCCCGGCATGCTCCGCGACCTCGTGGGTGGCGTCGCCGAGATCGAGGTCGAGTCGCCGTCCGAGTCGCAGACCGTGGCCGAGCTGCTCGACCGGGCGTTCTCCGGTCATCGCATCCTCGACGGGAAGGTGCGTGACGAGCGCGGCCAGATCCGGCGGCACGTCAAGGTCTTCGTCAACGGCGAGGACGCCACGCGCGGCGAGGGCATCGGCGCACCGGTGCCGGCCGGAGCCCGGGTCCACATCATCAACGCCGTCTCAGGAGGCTGACGGCACCCCGGACATCGGCCCGAGCACGGGGAAGTCGGCCCGCAGCACCGCCCCGCCCGGGGTCTCGCGGCTCAGTGTCAGGTCGCCACCCAGTGACCGCAGGGTGTCGCGCAGCAGCCGGAGCCCGAGGTGCCCTCGGTTCGAACCGGACGGAGGCTCGTCAACCGTGGCCGAGGGCCCCACGCCGTCGTCGCGCACCTCGACGACGACGCGCTCGCCACGGAGGGCGGCCGACACCGCCACGGTCGAGGCGTCCGCGTGCTTGTCGACGTTGCGCAGCCCTTCGCGCACGACCCGGAAGGTCAGCTGGGCGACGGCGAGCGAGTCGTCGAGCCGGGGGTCCACCGAGACGTCGACGTCGGTTCCATGGCGGCGCTGCCGGTCCGCCAGCTCCTCGACGGCAGCCACGAGGCCCCCGCTGCGCAGGTCCGCCGGGTAGACGTCGGTGAGCAGCTCGCGCGCCCCCGTGGCGCTGCGTGCGAGGTCGGCCGTCGCCTGCTCGAGCAGGTGCCGCTCTGCGGTCGCCTCCTCCGGCAGGGCGGCCGCGACGGTCGGCAACGCGTACCCGAGCCCCACGATGTCCTGCACGAGTCCGTCGTGGAGGTCCTGCGAGAGGCGTCGGCGCTCGAGGTCCGAGGCCGACAGCGCGTGGGCCATCATCTCCTCCCGCTCGGCGAGGCCGCGGTCGACGCGGCGGGCGAGGGACAGCGCGAGCGGGAGCAGGGCGAGGGCGAGCAGCAGGAGCGAGACGAGGCCCAGCGTGGTGAACTGCCAGCGGATGTCGGCGACGTCGTGCTGGATGCGCTCGGTGGGCCAGTAGGCCTCGAAGACGAGGGGATGGCCGTCGGCGGCGCGGAAGCCGACGTAGACCTCGATGAGCTCCTCATGGGACTGCTCGGCGGCGTTCTCGGGCTTGTCGAGGTCTGACAGCTCCGCGGTCGCGCCGGTGCCCCCGAAGAGGGCTGCGACGTCGGGTTCGAGCTCGTACGTCCTGCCGGTCATGCCCGCCTCGTCGGTCCACAGCACGAGCCCGTCGGCGGTCCAGATCTTCATGTGGGCGATGGACCCGTCGGCCATCCGTGCCCGCATGAGGCGCTCGAGGGGTGCCATGGCCTCGGGCCGTCCGGCCCGCACCCCCTCGTCGACGAGCGGTGCCACGACCGAGTTGGCGAACGCGACGCTGCGCACGTCGGCCTCGTGGAGGGAGAGGGACTCGGCCAGGGGTTTGGACAACAACAGCGTGCCCGAGGCGACGACGAGCAGCACCGCCACGCTCCAGACCACGAACCGGGTCACGGCGCTGCGCACGACGGTCGACCGGCCGGGTGGGAGCGGCCCTCGGCTCGCCCTGCCGGAGGCGAGGTCAGATCTCATCGTCGAGCCGGATCAGCTTGCGCCGCAGAGCGATCATGACGGCCTCGAGCTGGCTGTGCGCGTCGAGCTTGACGAGGATGTTCTTGATGTAGCCGCGGCAGGTGAGCACCGAGATGCCGAGCGTGCGGGCGATGGCCGTGGGGTCCCGCCCCTGGGCGAGCAGGGCCAGGACCTGCTGCTCCCGAGAGGTCAGCAGCTCCGGGGTGCCCTGTCTGCCGGACCCGTTGCCGACGAGCGCCCGCAGCAGCACCGGGTGCACGGCGAAGGTCCCGCGACTGGCCTCGCGCACCGCTTGGATCAGCTCGGCGAGCGGGCCGCCCTTGGGCAGCAGGGCCGAGGCTCCGGCCTCGGCGGCGCGGGCCAGCAACGCGTGGGTGACGTGGGCGGTGAGGACGACCACGCGCACCTGCGGGTGCGCATCGGTGACGCGGCGGGTCAGCTCGATGCCGTCACCGTCGTCGAGGTGCACGTCCATGACGATCGCGTCGGGGCGCGCACGGTCGATGATCGCGAGCGCGTCGACGACGCCGCCCGCGGTGCCGACGCTCTCCATGTCCGGCTGGGCTGACACGGCGAGCGACAGGGCGTCGGCGACAGTTCGGTGGTCGTCGACGACCAGCACACGCATCATCTCGGACGACATCGAGCCCCCTCGTCGTCAGGACAGTGCGCTCCCCGGCGCACCGCTCCGCGCACCAGTATCACGGCTGGAGGCCTCGCGTGCGGAGAAACGGCCCTCGAAAAGTGGGGGTCGGGGCACCCGCCGCTGGGTGGTCCGGCGTCATCCGGCGGCGCCCACCATGGGAGGAGTTCTGCAAGGGGGGATCCGGATGAACGGAACTGCTGGGCTTCGCGTACGCCTGTGTGGGGGACTCGTCGTGGGAGACGGGGACCTCGCCCTCGGCCCGCGCGACGTCGGAGGGGCCAAGGCGCGTCAGGTGCTCATGGCGCTGCTGTTCGAGGCCGGTGCGGGTGTCTCGAAGGGACGTCTCATCGAGTTCCTCTGGGGTGGAAGACCGCCCGCCGGTGCACTCGGCACGCTGGAGGCCTACGTCAGTGTGCTCCGGAAACGGCTCGCGATGGTGTTCCCGGGCGGGACGCCGGTCGTCACGGTCCCGGGCGGCTACCGCTGGGACGTGGACCGGGCGCCCGTCGACGTCGTCGAGTTCACCCGCCTCGTCGCCGCCGCACGCGCGGTCGACGTGTCCGGGACCGATGCGCTGGAGGCGTATGCCGCTGCCCTCGCCCTCGTCGAACGTCCTCTGGCGCCGGTGGACGGCGACCTGCCCTGGCTCGAGGAGCACGTCTCCGGTCACCACTCTCGGGTGCTGCGCGTGCTCACCGACGCCGCGCGCCTCGCGCTGGACGAGGGCGACCCGTCCCGGGCCGAGACCTGGGCCCGGGACGCGATCGAGCGCGACCTGCTCGTCGAGGCGGCTTGGCAGGTGCTGCTCGAGTCGCTGGAGCGCCAGGGACGCCAGGCCGAGGCGATGCGGGAGTACGAGACCTGTCGCTCGGTCTTCGCCGACGAGCTGGGCTGCGACCCGGGACCGGGACTGCGCACGGTCTTCACGCGTCTGCTCGCGGCGACCTCGTCCGACGACGACGGGCTGCGCGACCTCGTCGACGCCGTCGTGCGCCTGCACGTGCGGCTGCTCGCCCACGGGGCTGACGGTCGCGGGGCGGGCCGGCTGCCCTCCGCGCACGCGGCCGGAGGTCGTGGGGCCGGGGGCATGGCACAGCCCGAGGCGCTCGCCTCCCTCGAGGAGGACTGCCGGCGGCTCCGGTCGCTGCTCCGCGCCGCACGCGAAACGGTGCCGTCGGGTCTCCCGGGTGGCCGACCGGCCGACGACGTCAGGAGAGCGGCCACGGCGTGACGACGCGTCCATCGAGCTCGTCGAGGAGCACGGGCCCGAGGACCCGGGAGTCCACCGAGCGGGAGCGGTCGTCGCCCATGACGAAGACGGCACCTGCGGGCACGGCGACGGGGCCGAACCACACACTGTCCATCGACTCCTCGTCGACCCACGGCTCGGTCTCCGGCACGCCGTCGACGACGAGCCGCCCGTCCTCGAGGCCGACCACGTCGCCGCCGACCGCGACGACGCGCTTGACCCACGACGTGCCGGTGGGCACCTGAGCGCCGGCGTTCGTCGTGGACGCCGCCCGCTCGGCCCACCCCGGGCCGACGACGACCACGTCGCCGCGGGACACGGTCCCCGCCCACGGCGTGCGGAGCAGGATCACGTGGTCGCCCGCCGACAGCGTCGGGCTCATCGAGTCGGAGGTGACACGGACCGGCTCGACCACCCAGTGCGACCCGACGGCGAGACCGACGGCGAGCACGGCGAGTGTCCGGCGCGCGCGGCGCGAGCCGTGGTGGAGGCCACGACCCCGACGACCCGCGAACGGCGACTGCACGTGCGGCGTCCGAGGGGAGCGCACGGTCCCGGCTGCCGACGCGCCATCCCCTGGCGGTCGTCCCGACGCGGACATCGGCAGGCTCACGTGAACCGGGCCACGGCCCAGACGATCCAGCCACAGACGCCCACCGCGAGCAGCAGGTTGGTGACGGAACGGCGCTGGGCGGGGGCCATCAGGCCGACGAGGAGGGCCAGCGCCGCGAACTCGGCGGTGACGCAGACGGCATCGAGCAGCCCCAGGGCCTCGACGGTCGAACCGCCCTCGGACCCCGGGATGACCGGCATCCCGTTGCCGTGGCCGCCGGGCACGAGCAGGGGACCGTGGTGCCCGCCACCGGACACGGCCGCACCCTCGCTGTGGAAGGGCAGTCCTGCGGTGCGGGACACGACGTAGAGGGCGATGAGGCCGGCCGTCGAGAGCACCGCCGCGGGCAGGACCCGCCTCGCGGTGCCGCGCCACAGCGCCTGGCCCAACCACAGCTGGGCGGTGGCGACGACCGCGAAGAAGACACCGGCCGGTGCCCACTCGTCGACGTGCTCCGGCGTCACGACCACGTGGACGAGCCCGGCCACCCCGAGGAGGGTGCCGGCCGCGCGGGCCTCGGCCGACGGCGTACGCCAGCGGTGTGCCGGCTGCGGCGTGCCCTCGTCGTCGACCGCGGCACCGGGAAGGCCCTCGCGGGCCGTCGCGGTCACAGCTCACCATCCTCGGGCAGCGACCTGCACGGATCACTCATCGGGTCGGTCGACTCCCCGGCCACGACCTCGAACTGGCTCATCATGTCGTGGTCCTCGTGGACGAGGTTGTGGCAGTGGATCATGTACTTGCCCCGCCCCTCGAAGCGCATGACGACCCGCACCGTCTCGTTCTCGCCGACGTAGACGACGTCCTTGGGCCCGAGCTCGTGGGCCATCGGCGCCGCGCCGTTGCGGTCGAGCACGCGGAAGTCCACGAGGTGGATGTGGACCGGGTGGAACCAGCCGCCCGACGAGTTGCGGATCTCCCACACCTCGACGTCCCCCTCTGCGGGGTTTGCCTCGACGAGCGCGAACCGGCTGCGCACGACGTCGTCCCACGTGTGGCCGTTGATCGTCCACTGGCTGTTCTTGCGCACGAGGTCGAGCCTTCGGGTGCGCACGGCGTCAGCAGCGGTGAGCGCCATGACCGGGTTGGTCGGGTTGAGCTGGTCGGGAACGGCGTTGTCGGCCGGGTCGAAGTCGTCGCCGACGACGTCGAAGGCCATGACCTTGTTCGTGTTGTCGTAGTCGATGTTGTTCTTCGGGCTCGAGTTGCCGAGCACGACCCGCCGGCCCACGGGGTAGCGGCTGAAGTCGACGACGACCTCGTAGCGTTCAGCCATGCCCTGCCGGAAGCTCCTGACCCGCTGGGGTGCCGGCATCAGGCCCCCGTCCGTCGCGATGACGACGAACGGGTCGCCGGAGTCGAGCGACCACTGGTAGGACCGTGAGATCGAGGCGTTGAGCAGCCGGAAGCGGTAGCGCCGCCGCTTGACCTTCATGACCGGCCACGGCACCCCGTTGACGAGGACGACGTCGCCGAACATCCCGGACTCGTCGTGGTTGTCGAAGTAGAGCTGCCCGTCCGTCGCGAACATCGCGTCGCTGACGACCAACGGGACGTCGAACTCGCCGTGCGGAATCGGCAGCGACTGCTCGAGCGGGTCCGTGAGGTGGTACTGCGCTGCCAGGCCCATGAGGACGTTCTCCGCCGTGTGGTGCAGGCCGTGGTCGTGGTACCAGAGCGTCCGGGCCGTCGGGGTGTTCGGGTAGACGTAGTCCTTGTACTGACCCGGGTTCGTGATGTCACTGGCGTACCCGTCGTACTCCGGGGCCGACGGTGACCCGTGCAGGTGCACCGAGGTCCACGGCGTGTAGCGCAGGAGCGGGTGGGTCGCCGGCAGGTTGTTGACCTGGCGCATGACGGTGCGGCGGCCCTGCGCGACCTTGACCGTCGGCCCGGGCACGCTGCCGTTGTAGCCCCACAGTGGCGTCTTGAGGCCCGGGACGACGTCGGCCATGACCGGCTTCATGTAGACCTTGTAGTAGTCGGTCGTGCTGTCGACCCGGCTGGGCTGGAGCACGGGCGGCACCCGGAAGGGCAGCGTGAACGGCTTCGGCAGCCTGCTGGTCGCGAGCCGGCTCTGCGTGCTCGAGCCCGCCCGGACGGTGCGCTCCAGCGGCAGGGCCAGAGCGGCGCCACCCACGACGCCCAGCTTCATCAGGTCACGACGCGACAGTGACATGGTTCCTCCTCGATCGACTCCAACTCCCTCTAGGACAGCGGGGCGACCTTGGGATCTCCTTGTGGGTCGGGGGAGCCCGTGCCCAAGGTTTCCGCAAGGCCGCGCGCGGAGCCTGACGGGAACGCCCGTACCGGGCGCCCGTCACCGGACCTACGCGTGAGAAGGCAAGTCATGAGACGTCCAACCGCAGCGGCGCTCGCCGCAGTCATCGGCCTCCCGGTCGTCATCGGTGTCAGCGCATCCGCCGCCGTCGTCGGCGGTACGCCCGGACCGGGCCTGGCGGCCGTCGGTCCCGTGAGCGCGACCAACGGCTACCCCACCTGGTACAAGGACAAGAACGGGCTGCGGCTCGAGCTGTGCGTCGCCGCAGCCGACCCGCTCTGTCCCGCTCGAGGCGACCTTCCCGACGAGACGGCGCCCGTCGCCTTCCCTGACAACTACCCCGACGAGGCGTTCTACTCGCTGACCGGCGCCCAGGTCGACACGGCGAGCGCCGGCGTCGCGCGCCTCGACATGGCCCTCGAAGGAGCGTTCTCCGCCGGGCCGGTCGTCGACGGCGAGCAGGTCGTCTTCGCGCGGATGCGGCTCAAGATGACCAACGTCCGCAACGACACCGACTACACGTTCACGACACCCGTGGGGACGAAGACCCTCAAGGCCAACCGCGACGGGCTGATCTTCGACACCGAGGACATCGGCATCGGTGCGCCGGGCGACTTCTCCGGCGCCCTCGGCGGCCGCATCGGGCCGTTCCTGACGTGGGACACGTTCGGCACGCGGACGGACCCCGCTCTCAAGGGCGACACCTACGTCGGCGACGGCATCACCGACCACCGGATCAAGGGCAGCCCCTACGGCACGAACGTCTTCCGGATCCAGGGGCCGGGCGTCAACCCGTCCGCGACGACCGACGCGTGCCCGACGGTGACCGGGCCCGTGGCCGACTGCATCGAGACGGACCTCTTCACCGTCCAGGGGAAGGTCGCGACGACCTCCGGCGTGTCGGCCGACGCCGCGACCTACGCCCGCTCGTCCGGGGGTGCCTCGCTCGTCGACGTCTTCGCCTCGTCGGAGCCGGGGGAGCTGCAGGCCATCGAGGTGGGCGACGCCTCGAGCGTCGTCGGCTTCGCCACCACAGCCCTGACCGGGGGCGACGGGAGGTACTTCGCCCGGGTCGCCGCCGACGGGCTGCCGAGCCGAGTCCAGGTCTCGAACGTCGGCGACGTGCCGCCGTCACGCAAGACCATCGCCGTCGTCGACCGGGTGTCGGGCACCGCCGTCTTCGATGCGGGCCGGCGCGTGCTGTCGGTCGGGGCCAGCTCGAGCGACACGTTCGCCGACCCGACGCTCACCGCCGTCGGTCTCGGTGACCTCGTCGGCGGCACGCTGGTCGTCGACCCCCTCGTGGCGCCGCCCGTCACGGTCACGGTCACCTCCGCCGCCGGTGGCGCCGTCACGATCCCGGTGACGGTGACCGGCCCCGCCACGGACCCGATCCCGGTCAGGGCCCAAGCCGGACCTGACCAGACGGTCCAGCCGGGACAGGTCGTCACACTCGACGGGTCCACGTCCCGCGGCACGATCCTGTCGTACGCGTGGGAGAGCCCCACAGGAATCTCCCTGACCTCGCCGAACAGCGCCGTTGCGTCCTTCACCGCCCCTGACGCTCCCGGCGACTACGAGCTCGCCCTCGTCGTGACGGGACCCGGGGGCACGAGCGACCGGGCCACGGCCACCGTCACGGTCACGCCGCCGGTGACGGTCGTCATCGCGAGCGCCGGGTCCGACCAGACGGTGCGGCGCGGGACCGTCGTGACCCTCGACGGTGGGGCGTCACAGGGAGCCGCGACCTATGCCTGGGCGCAGGTGGCCGGCCCCACGAGGCCGACGGTGACCCTCTCCGGCGCCACGTCCGCCCGACCGACGTTCACGTTCCCGCTCTTCCACGCCTCGGACGGCAACGCGGGCCCGCTGACGTTCCGGCTCACGGTGCGCGATGCCACCGGGGCCCTCACGTCCACGGACGACGTGGTGGTGACGCCCACCTCCGACACCGTCGTCGTGACGACGGCGCGCTTCAAGGGCCAGTGGCGCATCGACGGCACGAGCAGCGTCGTGGCGGGACAGCGGGTCACGGCGCACCTGGGTGGACTCGCCGGGGCGGTCATCGGATCAGCGGTCGTCGACGCGGCCGGCGGGTTCTCGATCCGGCCCGCCACCGGACCCGTCGCGACCCAGGGCGCCACGGTCGTCGTCGAGTCGGAGCTGGGCGGTGTCTCCACCCCGTTCACCGTGCGGCTGAACTGACCCCTCCCCGGGGTGGGCGCAGATACCTCCGGCCGTCCACCCCCGAGGTGGCCCCCTCCTTGCGGAGGGGGCCACCGTCGTGAGTGCTGGCTCGGGTCGCCCGCCTCGGTCGCGCCCTCGTCAGCGACCGACGCCGAGGAGGATGGGCAGGACGGTGCGCTCGAGCTCTCCGACCGCGAGAGAGCGCGGTTCGACGAGCCGCTGGGTCATCGAGCCCTGGGCGAGCGCGATCGCGACGCGGACGAAGAGGTCGGTGGGGATCGGGAGGGTGAGTCCCTGGCGCGACACCGCCTCGTCGACGACGGACACCAGCTCGTCGCGGACCCGACGCTGCTGGGCAGCCCAGGTGCGTCGCGCGTCGGCATCGCGGATGGCGTGCAGGGTGAACTCGGTCGTGAGCACGAGCCAGCGCTCTCTGCTGTCGTCGGCGAGCGCCGCGAAGACGTCGCGGAGCACCTCGTCGGCGCTCGCGTGCTCGCGTTTGCTTGCACGGCGGATCCGGTCGACGAGCGCCTCCGAGTGGCGTCGGGAGAGCTCGACGACGAGGTCGTCCTTGGAACTGAAGTTGGAGTAGAAGGCGCCTCGCGTGAAGCCGGCGCGTTCGCTGATGTCCTCGACCGTGGCGCCGTGGAACCCGCGCTCGGCGAAGACCTCGCTCGCGGCCTCGAGGACACGGTCGCGGGTGGCCTGGCGACGCGCGCTGATGCGCGGAGCGGTGGACGGGGCTGTGGCGGACGGCATGCGTCAAGGATACAACCTCGAATTGAATACAACCTCGTATCGGAGCATACTCGTCGGGTGACCACTCCCAGCCCAGGCCGACCCACGGACCCCGACCAGCGCACCGTCGTCGTCGACGACGTCAGCGTCGCCGGCACGCACGAGCCCTTCGTCGAGCACGTGAGCTTCACGGCCCCGGCGGGTGTCGTCACGTTCGTCCCGACCGACCCGGGCATTCCCCAGGTCGCGCTCGCCCTCGCCATCGGAGGCCGGGTCGCCCTGCTGCGTGGGCGGGTCAGCATCGGCGGGGTCCCGGAGCGAGCCGAGCTGCAGCTGCGCACGCGGCTCGTCGACGTCGCTGACGTGACGGCCCCCGAGGACTCCCTGGCGGTGCGGGCCGTCGTGCAGGAGGAGCTCGCCCTCGCCGAGCGTCCTGCCTCCCGCTCGGCTGTCGCCACCTTCCTGTCCGAGCACGACCTCGCCGACCGCTCCGGGGTGCCCTGGGAACAGCTGCCCGCAGGGGTGCGCACGAGCCTGCTGCTCGAGCTCGGCGCCCTCCACCCCCACGTACGCGTCCTCGTCCTCGCCGGTGCCGAGCGGCACGGCGGGGACCACGCGGTCTGGCTCGAGACCTGCCACCGGCTGGCCCGGGAGGGCTTCGCCGTCATCGTCCTGACGACGGCTGCCCTGGCATCCACGCTGCCTCCCGACGAGGTCGAGGCCGAGCCCGCGCCGCAGCCGGCGCTCGCGTCCACATCGCAGCCCGAGCCGGAAACCGAGTCAGAGCCCCAGCCGGAGCCCGAGCCAGAGCCCCAGCCGGAGCCCGAGCCGGCGCCCGAGCCCGAGACCGAGCCGGAGACCGAGCCGGAGACCGAGCCGGAGACCGAGCCGGGGCCGGAGACCGCTCCCGACCCGCAGGACACCACCGCAACCACCCCGAAGGAGCCCTCGGCATGAACCCCGTCCGCCTCGCGGTCGCCGAGCTGCGCCGCCTCACGAGCTCGCGCCTGGCCCGGCTCGCCCTGGCTGCCCTCGTCCTCATCCCCACGCTCTACGGCGGTCTCTACCTCTACGCCAACCACGACCCCTACGGCGGCTTCCCGCAGGTGCCGGCGGCCGTCGTGAGCGACGACACCGGCACCACCCTCAGCACGGGGGAGAAGCTGCAGGTCGGCGGGCGGGTCGCCGACCAGCTCGTCGACTCGAGGTCCTTCGACTGGCACCGGGTCTCGCACGACGAGGCGATGCGCGGTGTCGACGACGGGACCTACGCCTTCGCCGTCATCCTGCCCCGGACGTTCTCGGCCGACCTGGCGTCGACCGCCGAGTTCCGGCCGCGACAGGCCACGGTCGTGCTCGAGACGAACGACGCCAACAACTACATGACCTCGACCATCGGCAACCAGGTCATCAAGCAGGTGACGGCATCGGTCGCGAGCGAGGTGAGCCGGACCGCGGCCAGCAAGCTGCTCCTCGGCTTCAGCGACGTCCACGACCAGCTCGTCAAGGCCGCCGACGGCTCCGAGCAGCTGCGGGCCGGGGCGGTCAAGGCCGACGACGGCGCGAGGAGGCTGGCGAGCGGGGCCCGCACCCTGGCGACCGGTCTCGACGACCTCGCCTCCGGGGCCAGGCGCCTCGACACCGGTGTCGGCCAGGCGGCCTCCGGCGCCGACAGCCTCGAGGCGGGCGCCGGCCAGCTCGCCTCCGGCCTGTCCACGCTGCAGTCCCGCACCGCCAACCTGCCGGCCCAGACCGCGCGGCTCGCCGACGGCGCCGAGCAGGTCGCCGCCGGCAACCGGACCATCGCCTCCTACGGCACCAAGGCCGCGACCGCGTCGACCCAGCTCAAGAGCCGGATCGCCGCCGACCGGTCGAGCTTCCTGTCGGCCCTGCGCGTCCAGGGGCTCACCGACGCCCAGCTCGCCGTCGTCGAGTCGCGGCTCGACGTCGTCGACGGCTACGTCGACACGGCCGACAGCACGATCCAGTCGGCCTCCGGCAGCCTGACCCGCCTCTCCAAGGGCGCCGACCAGGTCGCGACCGGCGCCCGGACGCTCGCCTCGGCGACGCCGGCGCTGACGAGTGGCATCGCCCAAGCCCACTCCGGCGCCGTCCAGGTCCGCGACGGCGCGAGCGCGCTCGCCACCGGTCTCGACCAGCTCAAGACGGGCTCGAGCGCGCTCGCGTCCGGCGCGACGAAGGCCTCCACCGGCGCCGACCAGCTCTCGTCGGGCGCGAGCTCCCTCGCCTCCGGCCTCGACTCGCTCGTCAAGGGCGCCACCGACCTGCACGCCGGTCTCGTCAAGGGCCGTGACGCCGTGCCCGACCCTTCCGACGCCCAGCGCAAGGCGATGGCCCAGACGATCGGCAACCCCGTCGGGGTCTCGTCCGACTCCCTCTCGTCGGCGGGCTCCTACGGTGCCGGGCTCGCGCCGTTCTTCATGAGCCTCGCGCTCTGGATCGGCGCCTACGTCCTCTTCCTGTTCGTCCGGCCCCTGTCGACGCGTGCCCTCGCGACGAGCCAGCGCTCGGTCCGCACCGCCGTCGGTGGCTGGCTCGCGCCGGCGCTCGTCGGCGTCCTCCAGGCCGCGGCGCTCGTGCTCGTCGTCGGGAGGGGCGTCGACATCCGGATCGCGCACCCGGTGCTCGCCTTCCTCTTCCTCGTCTTCGTGTCCATGACGTTCGTCGCGATCCTGCACGCCCTCGCCGCGCGGCTCGGCGCCGTCGGGAAGTTCCTCGGCCTCGTCTTCATGGTCGTCCAGCTCGTCAGCGCGGGCGGCACGTTCCCCTGGCAGACGTTGCCCGCGCCGCTCCAGGCCATCCACCACGTCGTCCCGATGACGTACGCGATCGACGGGCTCCGCCGGCTCATGTACGGCGCCGACCTCGGTCCGGTGCCGGGCAGCATCGCGGTGCTCGCGGCATACCTCGTCGGTGCCCTCGCCGTGTCGACGGTCGCCGCCCGGCGCTCGCGGATGTGGACGCCGTCGCGGATCAAGCCCGAGCTGAGCCTCTGAGCGGTCCGGGCTGACAACGCGGCCGGTCCGGAGCATGCTCGGAGTCATGAGCAGCGCCGCGAGAGAGAAGACCCTCATCCTCATGCGTCACGCCAAGGCCGAGGAGGGGCCGGGCAAGGTCGACCACGACCGCGAGCTGGCGGCCCGTGGTCGACGGGACGCCAAGGCTGCGGGGAAGTGGCTCCATGCCGAAGGCCTCGTGCCCGACCTCGTCATCTGCTCGACGGCGCAGCGCACGCGGCAGACGTGGGAGGAGGCGTGCCGCGGTGGCGCGCACACGGAGTTCGTCGAGTTCCGGCGCAGCGTCTACCTCGGCGGCTCCGAGCAGACGCTCGAGACGGTGCGCGAGGACGCCGGTGACACCTCGACCGTCCTCGTCGTCGGCCACAACCCGACGATGGCGCAGCTGACGAGTCTGCTCACCGACGGCGAGGGCTCGCGCGAGGCGCACGAGGCCCTCGGCGAGGGCTTCGTCACGAGTGGGCTCGCGGTCCTGCGCTACGCGGGGGACTGGGCCGACCTCGACCTCGGCACGTGCGAGCTGGCGCGCTTCCACGTCAGCCGCGGTCACGACGACTGACCGGCCGACGCCCGCTCGGCACGGGCTCAGGCTGTGAGATGCGGTGTCCACCCAGCGGACACGGTTCTATGCTGCTCGCATGACGCAGACGCCTGACATCAAGCCCCGCAGCCGCGACGTCACCGACGGTCTCGAGAAGACCGCCGCGCGGGGGATGCTCCGGGCCGTGGGCCTCGGCGACGACGACTGGGTCAAGCCGCAGATCGGCGTCGCGAGCTCGTGGAACGAGATCACGCCGTGCAACCTGTCGCTCGACCGGCTCGCCAAGGCGGTCAAGGACGGCGTGCACGCCGGTGGTGGCTACCCGCTCGAGTTCGGCACGATCTCCGTCTCCGACGGCATCTCGATGGGCCACGAGGGCATGCACTTCAGCCTCGTCTCCCGCGAGATCATCGCCGACTCCGTCGAGACGGTCATGAATGCCGAGCGCCTCGACGGGTCAGTGCTGCTCGCGGGTTGCGACAAGTCGCTCCCGGGCATGCTCATGGCTGCAGCCCGTCTCGACCTCGCGTCGGTCTTCCTCTACGCCGGCACGATTTTGCCGGGCATCGCCAAGCTCTCCGACGGCACCGAGAAGGAGGTCACGATCATCGACGCCTTCGAGGCCGTCGGTGCGTGCAACGCCGGGAAGATGTCGCTCGAGGACGTCGACGCGATCGAGCGCGCCATCTGCCCGGGGGAGGGCGCCTGCGGCGGCTTCTACACCGCCAACACGATGGCCGCCGTGGCCGAGGCCATCGGCATGTCGATCCCCGGCTCGGCCGCGCCGCCCGCCACCGACCGGCGCCGCGACATGTACGCCCGCAAGTCGGGCGAGGCCGTCGTCGAGCTGCTCCGCAAGGGCATCACCGCGCGCGACATCATGACGAAGCCGGCCTTCGAGAACGCCATCGCCGTCGTCATGGCCTTCGGCGGCTCGACCAACGCCGTGCTCCACCTGCTGGCCATCGCGCACGAAGCCGAGGTGGACCTGACGATCGAGGACTTCCGGCGCATCGGTGCGAAGGTGCCGCACCTGGCCGACGTCAAGCCGTTCGGCAGCTTCGTCATGAAGGACATCGACCACATCGGCGGCATCCCCGTCGTCATGAAGACGCTGCTCGAGGCCGGGCTGCTCGACGGCGACTGCCTCACGGTGACGGGCAAGACGATGGCCGAGAACCTCGACGACATCAACCCGCCGCACATCGACGGCCGGGTCATCCGCGAGATGGCGACGCCGATCCACCAGACCGGTGGCCTGACGATCCTCACCGGCTCGCTGGCGCCCGAGGGCGCCGTCGTGAAGTCGGCCGGCTTCGACGAGTCCGTCTTCGAGGGCACCGCCCGCGTCTTCGACGGCGAGCGCGCCGCGATGGACGCCGTCGAGCAGGGCTCGCTGCAGAAGAACGACGTCGTCGTCATCCGCTACGAGGGCCCCAAGGGTGGTCCCGGGATGCGCGAGATGCTCGCCGTCACGGGCGCCATCAAGGGCGCGGGCCTGGGCAAGGACGTCCTCCTGCTCACCGACGGTCGCTTCTCCGGCGGCACGACCGGCCTCTGCGTCGGCCACGTCGCCCCCGAGGCCGTCGACGACGGGCCCATCGCCTTCGTGCACGACGGCGACACGATCCGCCTCGACGTCGCCAACGGCACGCTCGACGTGCTCGTCGACGAGGACGAGATGGAGCGTCGCCGAGCTGAAGGCGTCACGCACCCCGAGCCGAAGTACACCCGCGGTGTGCTCGCGAAGTACCGCAAGCTCGTCGGCAGCGCCAGCCGCGGCGCCGTCTGCGGCTGACCCTCGCTCGGGTTCGAGGTGATGGCGACGCCCGGCTGGGTGTTGTCTTTTGAAGGGACATCCCTGACAGCGGTGTGAAGGGACATCCCTGACAGTCGTCTGGTCTGCGGTCCATGGTGGCTGCATGGCTGGCGGGGAGATCTCGATGGAAGTTCGGTTGGCAATGGCTGCCCACGCGGTGCTGCGGGATGCCGGTGGTGCAACGGTGACGGCCGTGTGCAAAGAACTGGGCATCTCCCGGGAGCGGTACTACGCCTACCGGAAGCGGATGGCCAAGGACGGGATCGAGGGATTGCTGCCCCGGTCGCGTCGACCGGTCCGGTCCCCGACCGCTACCTCACCTGAGGTGTTGCAGGCGATCCTGGACGAGCACGACCGGCTCCTGGACCAGGGCTGGGACGCCGGAGCCCAGTCAGTGCACGACTGGCTGCTCGGCGCAGGGGCCGCCGTGCCCTCGGCTCGGACCTGTCACAAGATCCTGGCCGCTCACGGGCGGACCACTGCGACCCCGACCAAGCGGCCCAAGTCCAGCTACCGTCGGTTCGAAGCGATGAAACCCAACGGGGTGTGGCAGCTGGACGGTCACGTGACCGACCTGGCCGCAGGCAGAGCGGTCGTGCTGCGCTTCCAGGACGATCACTCCCGGGCGATCATGGCCTCCCGGGCTGCAACCAGCGAGAACGCGACCGACACGTGGGCGTGCCTGGTCGCGGGCATCAACCGCTACGGCAAGCCCGCCGTCGTGCAGTGCGACAACTCGACCGCGTTCACCGCCCGACTGGTCAAGGGCGGCGGCTACACCGAGTTCGAGGCCCGACTGCACCGGATCGGGGTCGCGATGGTCAACTCCAGCCCGGGCCGGCCTCGCACCAACGGCAAGAAGGAACGCGAGTGGCAGACCTTGGAACGATGGCTGGCGGCGCGCCCTCGAGCCAAGGACCTGCCGCAGCTGCAACGTCTGCTGGAGGTCTATGACGTCGTGTTCACCACGCAGCGACCCCACCAAGGCATCGGCGGGGTCCCACCCTCAGCGCGCTATACCGCCAGCCCGAAAGCCGAACCGGACCCCGACCAGCTCAAGCCGCGACAGTTCCTGCACACGATCACCCTGCCCCGCACCGGATACTTCGAGCTGCCTGGCGCCCGGATAGCGTTCGGGACCGCTTGGGCAGGCGCCAAGATCGACTACCTCATCGACCTCGACCACGCTGTCCTGTTCCACGACGACCAGCTCATCGCGCATGTGCGGCTGGACCCCGAAACCCGCATCGACCACCACCCCGGCAGCCGGACCTACCACCGAGTCACCAAACCCTGACTGTCACGCATGTCCCTTCATCCTTGACAGGGATGTCCCTTCACAGGACAACGCCCGGCTGGGTGTCGCCATCACCTCGACCCAGGCTGGGCGGTCGATGGCGTATGCCGTCTGGCCGGGTCAGCGTTCCGCGTCGCGGAAGGCGCGGGGCGTCATCCCGGTGCGCTCGCGGAACCGGCGGATGAGGTGCCGCTCGTCGCTGAATCCGGTTGCCGCAGCGATGTCCCGGACGCCGAGCCCGGTGTGCACGAGCAGGTCGGTCGCAGCCTCGAGCCGTCGTGAGGCGCGGTGGGCGTAGGGGCTCGTGCCGGTCTCGGACCGGAACCGTCGGCGCCACGTCTCGTAGGCCATCCCGACCTCCGCGGCCACGGACGGCAGGTCCAGCGACTCGGCGAGGTCGCGGTCGAGCAGCTCGAGGGACCGATCGAGCCAGCCGAGCCCCGCGGGTCCGCGAGGATCCCTGCCCGCACCTGCGGTCGCGATCGCCTCGAGCAGGGCCGTGAGCAGGTCGAGGGCCTCGGCGTCCCGGCCCGCGACGGTCGTCGGGCGGGTCCGCTCGCCGAAGGCCGCGAACCGGTGGCGCCACCTGGCGACCGGCAGACCGTGCACGAGGGGGTGGTCGGGCGTGAGCGCACCACGTCGCCGGGCCAGCTCGAACGCGACCCCGTCGAAGACGACGAAGACCTCGTCCCAGCCGTCGCGGTCGGCGCCGTACCAGTGCGGAAGGCCGGGGTGCACGACGACGAGGGAGCCCGCGCCGAGGGACTCGTCGCGCCCCGCGTCGCGGTAGCGGCCCGTGCCCGCGGTGACGAAGGTCAGGCCCCACGTCGGGTGTCGCCGGGTCGTCCCCACCGGTAGGCCGCTGCCGCCGGTGAGGCGTCCGGCCACGAGCACCTCGCCGAGTCGGCCCGACGGCACGCGTCGAGCGCTCTCGCCGTGCGCCGGCCGCTCGTCCATGAGGTCATCGAACCAGATCGTTCCCCTGTGACCACGACGTTCCGGGTCGGGTCCGAGTACGACTGGTGTGCTGGGACCTGCGACGACCGCTCGGGTCGTTCACGATCCACGGAGGACGAGCCACCACATGCCCACCGACCTGCTGCCCGCGCTCACCACGGCATACCCCGTGTCAGACGTCGACGTCGCGGCCTACCGCTCGAACGGCCACGTGCGCCTGGCCCAGGTGGCCACGCAGGAGGAGGTGGCGGCGTACCGCGTGCCCGTCGCGGCGGCCGTCGAGCGCCTCAGCACCGAGACCCGGCCCCTCGCCGAGCGCGACAGCTACGGCATGGCGTTCCTCCAGGTGATGAACCTCTGGCGGCACGACGAGGACGTGGCGCGCTTCGTCATGGCCTCCCGCTTCGCCGACGTGGCGGCCCACCTGCTCGGCGTCCCCCGGGTGCGGCTCTACCACGACCAGGCGCTCTTCAAGGAGCCCGGCGGGGGCTACACGCCGTGGCACCAGGACGCGATGTACTGGCCGCTGGACGGCTCCCGGTGCCTGACCATGTGGATGCCGCTCGTCGACATCCCCCCCGCCCACGGCGGGCTCGCCTTCGCCTCCGGCAGCCACGTCGACGGGCCGCTCAGCGACATCGGCATCTCCGACGCGTCGGAGGAGCACTTCGACCGGCTGCTCACGGAGCGCGGCCTCGTCGTCGACGAACCGGTCGCGATGCGTGCCGGCGACGCGTCCTTCCACTCGGGCTGGACGGTGCACAAGGCCCTCGGCAACTCCTCGGACCGGATGCGCGAGGTCATGACCGTCATCTGGTTCGCCGACGGACTGACGGTGCTCGAACCGGCCAACTCGGCGCAGGCCGACGACCTCACCTCATGGCTGCCCGGGCTCGCACCGGGCGACGTCGCGGCCTCGGACGCGAACCCTGCGCTGCCCCGCTGACCCGGGACGCGTCGCCGCGAGGCTAGGAGCCCTCGCCGGGTGTCGGCGACTCCGTCAGCTCCGGCGACTCGGCGCGCGCCTTGAGACCCGCGGCCTCCATCGCGAGGTAGCGGTCGGTGAGCGAACGGTAACCACGCCCGACGACCGAGCCGAGCACGCCCGACTGGGTGATCGAGAGCGTCGCCCGGCACGTGCCGCGGCCCGTCGCCTCGACGCCGTGGCGACCCGTCGTCAACGTGCCGGGACCGCTCGCCTCCCACGTGAAGTCATGCCCCTCGGTGAGGCCGGTGACGGTCCAGGCCGTCGTCGGGATCCGCGGCTGGTCGATGCGGGCCCGCGCCCCGACCCGCAGCCCGTCGTCGAGCAGCGTCACCGACCGCACCGACGCGGTCCACTCGGGCCAGCGCTCGACGTCGCGCATCACGGCCCAGACGCGGGCAACCGGCGCGTCGATGT
This sequence comes from Terrabacter sp. Soil811, assembly GCF_001429655.1. Taxonomy (NCBI): domain Bacteria; kingdom Bacillati; phylum Actinomycetota; class Actinomycetes; order Micrococcales; family Intrasporangiaceae; genus Terrabacter; species Terrabacter sp. Soil811. The sequence continues at coordinate 222,825 of NZ_LMSX01000001.1, read as the reverse complement.
CGATGCTCGTGTGCTGCTCCACGGCGTCTCCTCAGGCTGGTGCGGCCCCCGGGTCCGGTGCCACGTCGGCCGCCCAGTGGCGCCACACCGACGTGACCTGCATGCCGACCTTCTCATAGAGACCGAGGGCGCCGGTGCGGGAATCGGTCGACAGCTCGGACCGCTCGCCGCCGTGCGTGCGGGCGACCTCGAAGGCGTCGACGAGCAGCGCCCTGGCCAGACCCCTGCCGCGCTCGTCGCGGCGCACCGCGAGCTTGTCGACGTAGGCGCAGCCGCTCGACACGACGACGAAGGCCATGCCGACGACGGTGTCGGACGCGTCGACCATGAGCCGCAGCTGCCACGGTTCGTAGCCCGGTCGTCGCGAGACGGTGGCCGTCCACTCCTCGAAGGTCGAGCGCTCGCGTTCGGACCACTCGAGGAAGGCGTCCTCGTTGACCGTCCACGTCGCGCGGAGGTCGTCCTCGTCGCGCGGCTCGCGGACGGCATACCCCTCCGGGACGGGCTGTGGCTCGATCGCCTGCCCGGCCGGCAGCTCGAGCACCCACGACGTCCACAGGGTGCGATAGCCGAGAGCCGAGAGGAGGCGCTCACCGGCCGAGTCGCCGGGCACCGGCTGGCCGACGACGGTGCCGCCGTCACGCGCGCCGACGGCTCGCGTCCAGCGAGACAGGGCCGTCCCCAGGCCCAGACCGCGGTGGGTCGGTGCGACGGCCGCGTCGGCCCAGCGACCCTTGTAGACCTCCGCGTACGCGACGAGCCGGTCTCCGTCGAGCACGCCCACGGACTGCGTGGCGAGGTCGAAGGCGGGACGCTGCCAGTCGCCGACGATGTCGGCCTCCTCGATGAGCACCTCTCCGACGTCGTGCAGCTCGCAGGCCGCCATGAGGGCGGTGACGGCAGCCGCGTCGTCCCGCGACAGCGGTCGGTCGGCGAGGTGGGCCGCAGCAGGCGGCAGCTGGAGGGGCACGGCGCTCGTCATGCCGGTCAGTGTCCCGAGCCGGTCGCGCCGGCGACAACCGACTTTCGCGGACCGGGGACAGCGCCGGCGCCCCGACCGCCGGCGTGACAGTGGGTGAGATCACGAGGTCACATGTTGAGACGCCCGAGATGGTCGATTGACACCGCTGGGGCTTGGTAGGACGGTTGTCACGTGGCCCGACTCCTCGTACTTCCCTAGCGCGCCGACCAGCTCGAACGGTCAGCGCGCCCCCTTCCGTCCCACCGCGGGACCGAAGGGTTTTTTTGTGGCTGGAGTCAGCCCGAACCGGCATCACCACGCAGTGCTCGAGACAAGGAAGAGATCGTGAGCGACACGACGAAGCAGGCGCCCTCGCCCGCCGACGTGGCCTCCCTGGCCCGTCCCCGACCCGCGGCGGAGGCCAAGCCCGTCGAGCCCGTCGGGCCCGTCACGCCGGCCCGTGAGGTCACCGGGGCGCAGGCGCTCGTACTCTCCCTCGAGGCCATCGGCTGCGACACCGTCTTCGGCATCCCCGGCGGCGCGATCCTGCCCGCCTACGACCCGATGCTCGACTCCAAGAAGGTCCGTCACATCCTCGTGCGCCACGAGCAGGGTGCCGGCCACGCGGCCGAGGGGTATGCGTCGGCGACCGGCAAGGTCGGCGTCTGCATGGCGACGTCGGGCCCCGGCGCGACGAACCTCGTGACGCCGCTCGCCGACGCGCACATGGACTCCGTGCCCATCGTCGCGATCACCGGTCAGGTCGCGAGCGCCGCCATCGGTACGGACGCCTTCCAGGAGGCCGACATCCGCGGCATCACGATGCCGATCACGAAGCACAACTACCTCGTGACCGACCCGGCGAAGATCCCGCAGGCGATCGCTGAGGCGTTCCACGTCGCGAGCACGGGCCGGCCGGGTCCGGTCCTCGTCGACATCAGCAAGGACGCGCTCCAGGCGACGACGACCTTCAGCTGGCCGCCGCAGATCGACCTGCCGGGCTACCGCCCGGTGCTCCGTCCGCACGGCAAGCAGATCCGCGAGGCGTCGCGCCTCATGGCTGCGGCCAAGCGGCCCGTCCTCTACGTCGGGGGCGGTGTCGTGCGAGCCCGCGCGAGCGAGGCGCTGCGCCGGCTCGTCGAGCTGACCGGCATCCCCGTCGTCACGACCCTCATGGCGCGTGGCACGGTGCCCGACAGCGAGCCGCTCAACCTCGGCATGCCCGGCATGCACGGCACGGTCGCCGCGGTGACGGGCCTGCAGAAGTCCGACCTGCTCATCACGCTCGGCGCGCGTTTCGACGACCGGGTCACCGGCCAGCTCTCGACGTTCGCCCCGCACGCCAAGGTGATCCACGCCGACATCGACCCCGCCGAGATCTCCAAGAACCGCATCGCCGACGTGCCGATCGTCGGTGACGTGGGCGAGGTCATCAAGGACCTCATCGAGCAGATCACGCTCGACCGGGCGACGGCGGGCGACGACACCGACGCCTGGGACTACGCCGAGTGGCGCGAGCGCGTCGCCGACTGGAAGCGGACCTTCCCCCTCGGCTGGACCGACAGTGAGGACGGCACGCTCTCGCCGCAGTACGTCATCGAGCGCATCGGGGCCCTCACCGGACCGGAGGCGACCTACGTCGCGGGTGTCGGCCAGCACCAGATGTGGGCCGCGCAGTTCGTCAAGTACGAACGCCCCAACGCGTGGATCAACTCCGGTGGCCTCGGCACGATGGGCTTCTCGGTCCCGGCAGCCATGGGCGCCAAGGTCGCCGAGCCCGAGCGCACGGTCTGGGCCATCGACGGTGACGGCTGTTTCCAGATGACGAACCAGGAGCTCGCCACCTGCGTCATCAACAACATCCCGATCAAGGTCGCGATCATCAACAACAGCTCGCTCGGCATGGTCCGCCAGTGGCAGACGCTCTTCTACAACGAGCGCTACTCCAACACCGACCTGCAGCCGACGACCCAGAGGGTGCCCGACTTCGTCAAGCTCGCCGACGCGTACGGCTGCCTCGGCCTGCGGGCCGAGACGCCCGAGGAGGTCGACGCCGTCATCAAGCTGGCGCTCGAGACCAACGACCGCCCGGTCGTCATCGACTTCATCGTGCACCGCGACGCCATGGTGTGGCCGATGGTGCCGGCCGGCGTCAGCAACGACATGATCCAGGCCGCACGCCACGAGGCGCCGGTCTGGGAGCGGGAGGACTGAGCATGAGCAAGCACACCCTGTCGGTCCTCGTCGAGGACAAGCCCGGCGTCCTGACCCGCGTGGCGGCGCTCTTCTCCCGACGCGGCTTCAACATCAACTCCCTCGCCGTCGGCCCGACCGAGCTGCCCGACATCTCCCGCATCACGGTCGTCGTCGAGGTCGAGGGCGCGGCGCTCGAGCAGGTGACGAAGCAGCTCAACAAGCTCATCGAGGTGCTCAAGGTCGTCGAGCTCGATCCGCACGCCTCGGTGCAGCGCGAGATCCTGCTCGTCAAGGTCCGTGCCGACCCGGCGACCCGCAGCCAGGTCATCGACACGATTCAGCTCTTCAAGGCCAAGGTCGTCGACGTGACGACCGACGCGATCGTCATCGAGGCCACCGGCACCTCCGACAAGCTCCGAGCCCTGCTCGACGTCCTCGAGCCGTTCGGCATCAAGGAGCTCGTCCAGTCCGGCATGGTCGCCGTCGGTCGCGGCTCCCGATCGATCACCGACCGCAGCCTGCGCAGCGCCTGACCCCGGCTCCACCCGGCCGGGCTCCACCCACCGCACCACCAGACCCACTGCACACCGCAACCGAAGGAGAAGGCCACCATGGCCGAGATGTTCTACGACGACGACGCCGACCTGTCGATCATCCAGGGCAAGAAGGTCGCCGTCATCGGCTACGGCAGCCAGGGCCACGCCCACGCACTCAACCTTCGCGACTCCGGCGTCGACGTGCGCGTCGGCCTCGCCGAGGGCAGCAAGAGCAAGGCCAAGGCCGAGGCCGAGGGCCTGACGGTCACGTCGGTCGCCGACGCGGTCAAGGAGGCCGACCTCGTCGTCATCCTCACGCCCGACCAGGTGCAGCGGACGGTCTACGCCAACGACATCCAGCCCAACCTCAAGGACGGCGCCGCGCTCCTCTTCGGCCACGGCTTCAACATCCGCTTCGGCTACATCAAGCCCGAGGCCGACGCCGACGTGCTCATGGTCGCCCCCAAGGGACCGGGCCACATCGTGCGCCGCGAGTTCGCCGACGGCCGTGGGGTGCCCGTGCTCCTCGCCGTCGAGCAGGACGCGTCGGGCACCGCCTGGGACCTCGCCAAGGCCTACGGCAAGGCGATCGGCGGCCTGCGTGCCGGCGGCATCAAGACGACGTTCACCGAGGAGACCGAGACCGACCTGTTCGGCGAGCAGGCCGTCCTGTGCGGTGGCGCGAGCCAGCTCGTCATGTACGGCTTCGAGACCCTCGTCGAGGCCGGCTACCAGCCCGAGGTCGCCTACTTCGAGTGCCTCCACGAGCTCAAGCTCATCGTCGACCTCATGATCGAGGGCGGCATCGCCAAGCAGCGCTGGTCGGTCTCCGACACCGCCGAGTACGGCGACTACGTGTCGGGTCCGCGCGTCATCGACCCGAGCGTCAAGGAGAACATGAAGGCGGTGCTCGGCGACATCCAGAACGGCACCTTCGCCAAGCGCTTCATCGACGACCAGGACGCCGGCGCACCGGAGTTCAAGGCGCTGCGAGAGAAGGGTGCCCAGCACCCGATCGAGGGCACGGGCCGCGAGCTGCGCAAGCTCATGGCGTGGGTCAAGCAGACCGACTCCGACTACGTCGAGGGCAGCGCCGCGCGCTGACCCGTCCGCACGGCTCGGCGGCCGGTGTCCCGTTCGTGGGGATGCCGGCCGTTCGCGTGCCGCGACCTGTCAGCGGCCGCTGAGCCGCTGCGGCTGGAGGGCGAGCCAGTCGGCGAAGGCCTGGCCGCCGGTGTCCGCGTCGCCGGGGAACGGGACGTTGCGTCGCTCGGCGAACGCCTTGAGGAGCCCGCCGACGGGCGGTAGGCGCACGACCTTCGGGGCGGAGGCGCCCCGGTGCGCACGCAGCAGGGTGGCGACCTCGCGAACCGTGAGCACATCGGGACCCGCGACGTCCGTCGCCCTGGCGTATGCCGTGGGGCGCGCTCCCAGCGCAAGGTCGGCCAGGCGCGTGGCCACGAAGTCCGTGTCGACGGGCTGGAGGGCCATGTCGCCGATGGTCACCGTGATCGGACCTGCACTCAGCTTGCGGGCGAAGAACGCAGCGAGGGAATGGAACTGGGTGGCGCGCAACACCGAGGCGGCACCACCTGCATCCTCGATGCCCTGCTCGGCGCGCAGCTTGCGGCGGTAGTAGGCCAAGGGGTGCTCGTCGATGCCGACGATCGAGATGTGTACGAGGTGTACGCCGTGCTCGGCAGCCGCATCGGCCAGCCGGCGCGTCCCGTAGACCGTGACGGTGTCGCCGCGGGACGTGTCGTCGGCGCAGTGGACGACGGCAGCCGCGCCCGCCAGGACGGCCTCGAGACCCTCGCCGGTCGTCAGGTCCACGCCGGTCCTCCGACTGGCCGGCACCGCCTGGTGTCCGCGGGCCACGACCTCGCGGACGACCCGCGAGCCGAGGTCCCCGGCGCCACCTGTCACGACGATGCGCATGACCCCACCCTGTCGTGCCCGCCCGTGCCGGCGCAATGCCTCGCGCGTGGTGCGTGGTGTCGAAGCGTCCGGCATACGGGATCGGTGTTCCATGAACTGATACCCCGAACACCCCTCGGACCCGTGTTCACATTGTGGTTACATCCCGTGATTCTGCGCGAACGACGGCCTAGACTCGCCGACGGCACATCGCGGTGCCGCCGACGGCCCGCGCCCCCTGTCGTGCGTAGGGCCCCGCCCGTCCGGAAGGGTTCCTCTGTGACCAAACCCGTTGTCCTCATCGCCGAAGAGCTGTCGCCCGCCACGATCGAGGCACTGGGACCGGACTTCGAGGTGCGTTCGGTCGACGGGGCCGACCGCGAGGCACTCCTCCCGGCGCTCGCCGACGTCGACGCGATCCTCATCCGCTCGGCCACGAGGATGGACGCCGAGGCCATCGCTGCCGCGAAGCAGCTCAAGGTCATCGCCCGCGCCGGTGTCGGCCTCGACAACGTCGACGTCCAGTCGGCGACACAGGCCGGGGTCATGGTCGTCAACGCGCCGACGTCCAACATCACGTCCGCCGCCGAGCTCGCCGTGGCCCTGCTCCTTGCGACGGCCCGCAACATCGCGCCGGCCAACCAGGCTCTCAAGGGGGGGGCGTGGAAGCGCAGCAAGTACTCCGGTGTGGAGCTGCTCGACAAGACCGTCGGGGTCGTCGGCCTCGGCCGCATCGGCGCCCTCGTCGCCGAGCGCCTCAAGGGCTTCGGCATGAGGATCCTCGCCTACGACCCCTACGCGTCGCCGGCCAAGGCCGGACAGCTCGGGGCCCAGCTCGTGGGCCTCGACGAGCTGCTCGCCCAGTCCGACTTCATCACCATCCACCTGCCCAAGACGCCCGAGACGCTCGGCCTCATCGGGGAGGAGGCTCTTGCGAAGGTCAAGCCCTCGGTCCGCATCGTCAACGCTGCCCGTGGCGGCATCGTCGACGAGGCCGCCCTGGCACGCGCGATCGCCGAGGGCCGCGTCGCCGGCGCCGGCATCGACGTCTTCGCCACCGAACCGACCACCGAGTCACCGCTCTTCGAGCACGAGTCCGTCGTCGTCACGCCGCACCTCGGCGCCTCGACCGAGGAGGCCCAGGAGAAGGCCGGCATCGCCGTCGCCCGGTCGGTGCGTCTCGCGCTCGGGGGAGAGCTCGTCCCGGACGCCGTCAACGTCAGCAGCGGCTTCATCGCCGAGGAGGTCCGCCCGGGCATCCCGCTCGTCGAGAAGCTCGGCCGCATCTTCACCGCGGTGTCCGGCAGCGTGCCGGCCCAGCTCGACGTGGACGTCCGCGGCGAGATCACCGCCCACGACGTCAGCGTGTGGAAGCTCGTCGCCCTCAAGGGACTGTTCACCGACGTCGTCGAGGACGCCGTCACCTACGTCAACGCCCCGGTCCTCGCCGAGCAGCGCGGCTGCGTCGTGCGGCTCGTCACGGACCCCGACTCCGGTGACTTCCGCAACGTCACGACGCTGCGCGGGACCCTCGCCGACGGGTCGGTCGTCTCGGTCTCGGGCACGCTGACCGGCCCGAAGATGGTCGAGAAGCTCGTCGGCGTCAACGGCTACGACCTCGAGGTCCCGCTCTCGGACCACATGCTCGTCTTCGAGTACTCCGACCGTCCGGGTGTCATCGGCGCGGTCGGTCGGATCCTCGGCGACGCGGGCATCAACATCGGCGGCATGCAGGTCTCACGCCAGGACGACCGGGCCATCGGGGTGCTCAACGTCGACAGCGCCGTGCCCGCAGCCATGGCCGCCGAGCTCTCCGAGGTCATCGAGGCCAAGACCTTCTCGGTCATCGGCTTGCAGGACTGAGCCGCGGCCGGACAGGTCTGCCGGACACGTCGCCCGGTCAGCTCCGCCGGTCAGGTCCGCCGGCCGGCGTCCGTCTCGACGCGCTGGGGACTCTCGGCGTCCCGCTCGTCCTCGCTGTCCTCGTCCTCGCCGTCCTCGTCGTCCTTGTCGTCGGCCGGCTCGAGGCCGGCGAGCTCAGGGACGAGCTCGTGCCGCTTGCTGAACGTGTCGACGATCGCGAGGGCGACCGCCGCGATGGGGATGCCGATGAGGGCACCGATCGGGCCGAAGAGCGCGGCGCCGGCGATGACCGAACCGAGGGCGACGGCCGGGTGCACGTCCATGGTGCGGCGGCTGATGCGCGGCGTGAAGACGTAGTTCTCGAGCTGCTGGTAGACGGTCGCGAACACCGCGATCCACAGGGCGTTGATCGGCTTGTCGAGGAGGGCGAAGAGGGCTGGCAGGGCCACGCCGATGTACGTGCCGATCGTCGGGATGAACTGGCCGACGATGCCGGCGAAGATGCCGAGGGGCAGCCAGAACGGCACGTCGATGAACCAGAAGAAGGCGACGTGGAAGACGGCCGAGAGCGAGGCCAGGACGAGCTTGGACACGACGTAGCCGCCGGTCTTCTCGACCGAGATCGTCCAGACCGTGATGAAGACGCGCTGGTAGCGCTGGGGGAGCCACGAGCCGATCGTCTGGCGCAGCCGCGGGCTGTCGGCCGAGAAGTAGTAGGCGAAGACGAGGATCGTCAGGGCGTCGAAGAGGAAGGTGATGACGGAGCCGAAGACCCCGATGATGCCGCCGCCGTACTTGCCCGCGAGCTCACCGAGCTTGTCGGGCGTCAGGCTCAGGGCAGTCTGGATCTGCTCGATGTCGAACTGGGTGCCGAAGGTGGAGTTGACCCAGTCGATCGCCGAGGTGATCGCGCCGGGCAGCTGTGACCCGAGCTGTGAGAGCTGCGACACGAAGACCTGTCCGAAGAGCTCGGCGAGCCCGGCGAAGAGCAGGAGCATCCCCAGCATCGTCATCCCCGTGGCGAGGCCCCGCTTCATGCCGCGCTGGCTCAGCCACAGCACGACCGGCTCCATCGCGATCGACAGCAGCCAAGCGAGCAGCAGCAGGAAGAGGAAGCTGCCCATCGCGTGGAAGGCCCACGTCGCCACGGAGAGCAGGACGACGGCGACGAACACCGTGACGATGATGCGACGGGCGTTGCCCGGCGTGATGGCGATCCATCGCGCCTCGTCGTCGAACGGCACGCCCGGGACGGCGTGGCTGGTGTGCCGGGTGCGAGTGGCAGCGGCCCGGTGGTCCGGGTGGTCGGCGTGGTGGCGAGCGGTGCCGGTGGAGGGTTCGGCAGGCGCGTCGGGGTGGTCGGCGCTCACGCGGCGAGCCTACGGCTCCGAGCAGGGGGAGCGGGGGATGCGCGGCACCGCGCCGCGGCCCCCAGCCCTGACGAATGGCGGACACCGCGTCTCATCCAGTGGAAACCCCCTTTACCCATGGGTAGCCCGGCGTACCGTGAAATGCATGACGCGGCAGGTCGTACTTATTCCCCGCCGCGGCGAGTCCAGGTAGTCAGCACCTCGCCGCGGAGATCCCGCGCACCCCTCTGCTGACCGGTTCGCCCACCCGGGCTGGAGCCACCTGAGACCACCACACCGCACGCAACTCGAAAGACGTGATCACCATGAGCGAAGACGCCAAGGCTGCCCGTCAGGCCCTGCAGGAGTCGATGGACCTGCGCGACCAGGGTCACACCGAAGACTGAGCCAGACCCGACGACGTCCGCGGCCGAGCCGCGACACCGTGACGACGGCCCCTGCCCTCCCGGGCGGGGGCCGTCGTCGGTTCAATAACTGAGACGCAGATTCCACATCACAAGACGGGTTCTAGGCTGACGACATGGCACAGACGCAGGTCAAGGACGCCTACTCCATCGCCGTGATCGGCGGTGACGGCATCGGGCCCGAGGTGGTCGCGGAGGGACTCAAGGTCCTCGACGCGGTCACCGGCGAGAGCGGTCCGAAGTTCGCGACGACCGAGTACGACCTCGGCGCCCGCCGCTGGCACGACACCGGCGAGACGCTGCCCGACTCCGTCCTCGAGGAGCTGCGCGGCCACGACGCGATCCTCCTCGGTGCGATCGGCGACCCGAGCGTCCCGAGCGGCGTCCTCGAGCGCGGCGTGCTGCTGCCGCTGCGCTTCGCCCTCGACCACTACGTCAACCTGCGCCCCGCCAAGCTCTTTCCCGGAGTGGCGAGCCCGCTCGACGTCGCGCGCGTCGCCCCCGACGGCATCGACTTCGTCGTCGTCCGCGAGGGCACCGAGGGGCCCTACACCGGCAACGGCGGCGCGCTGCGCGTCGGGACCCCGGCCGAGATCGCGACCGAGGTCAGCGTCAACACCCGCTTCGGGGTCGAGCGTGTCGTCCGCGACGCCTTCTCCCGCGCCCAAGCGCGCCCGCGTCGCCACCTGACCCTCGTGCACAAGCACAACGTCCTCACGTATGCCGGCCACCTCTGGCGCCGCACCGTCGAGGAGGTCGGAGCCGAGTTCCCCGACGTCGAGACCGCCTACCAGCACGTCGACGCCGCGACGATCTTCATGGCGACCGACCCCGGCCGCTTCGACGTCATCGTCACCGACAACCTCTTCGGCGACATCCTCACCGACATCGCCGCGGCGATCGCCGGCGGCATCGGGCTCGCCGCGTCGGGCAACATCAACCCCGCGCGCACGACCCCGAGCATGTTCGAGCCCGTCCACGGCTCGGCCCCCGACATCGCCGGTCAGTCCAAGGCCGACCCGACCGCCGCCATCCTCTCGGTCGGCATGCTCCTCGCGCACCTCGGCCTCGATGCCGAGGCGGGCCGGGTGGACGCGGCCGTCGCCGCCGACCTGGCTGAGCGTGGTGACGCCGTACGCAGCACGACGGCCGTGGGCGACGCCGTGGTCGCGCGCCTCTGACAGCGACGCCACACGGCATACGCCCGACTGGGCCTCGCCCGCGGGTGGCGGTGTCGGGCGCGTGGTGCGCCGCGCGGTCCGGACCGGAGCCCGTGGGCGGTGCCCGACTTCGTCGTCTCACGATGTGGGCGATAGCCTGACAACCGGATCACCGTTGATTTTGCTCCTGGAGGTTTGTCATGTCCCAGCTGTCCTTCGAGGTCAGGCGCCGCGACGACGTCACGTCGCCCGAGCGCATCGCCGAGGTCCTCGAGAACCCCGGCTTCGGCAAGACCTTCACCGACCACATGGTCGTCGCGACGTGGACCGCCGAGGGCGGCTGGGGCGACGCGCAGGTCAAGCCGTACGGTCCCTTCCAGCTCGACCCGGCGGCGGCGGTGCTGCACTACGCCCAGGAGATCTTCGAGGGCATGAAGGCCTACCGTCACGCCGACGGGTCGATCTGGACGTTCCGCCCCGAGGCCAACGCCGCCCGCTTCGCCCGGTCGGCTCGCCGCCTCGCGCTGCCGGAGCTGCCCGAGGCCGACTTCATCGAGTCGCTCCGCCAGCTCGTCGGCGTCGACCAGGCGTGGGTCCCCGCCGGAGACGCCGGGGAGAAGAGCCTCTACCTGCGCCCGTTCATGTTCGCCTCCGAGGCCTTCCTGGGCGTGCGTCCGGCCCAGCAGGTCACCTACTCCGTCATCGCCTCCCCGGCCGGCGCCTACTTCTCCGGCGGTCTCAAGCCCGTCACGCTGTGGATCTCCACCGACTACGCCCGTGCGGGCGAGGGCGGCACCGGCGCGGCGAAGTGCGGCGGCAACTACGCCAGCTCGCTCGCCGGCCAGCTCGAGGGCATCGAGCACGGCTGCGACCAGGCCGTCTTCCTCGACTCCTCGACGCACACGTACATCGAGGAGCTCGGGGGCATGAACCTCTTCCTCGTGACCAAGGACGGCCGCATCATCACGCCGGAGCTGACCGGCACGATCCTCGAGGGCGTGACCCGCAGCTCGATCCTCGAGATCGCCAAGGAGCTCGACCTCGAGCCCGAGGAGCGGCGCATCCCGATCGAGGAGTGGAAGGAGGGCGCGGCCAGCGGCGACATCGTCGAGATCTTCGCGTGCGGCACCGCGGCCGTCGTCACCCCCGTCGGCGAGCTGCGCTGGGACGGCGGCTCCGTCGACCACCGTCGTGAGGGCCACGAGGACCGCTACGCCGAGGCCATCCGCGCCAAGCTCCTCGACATCCAGTACGGCCGCGCGGAGGATTCGCACGGCTGGCTGACCCGGCTCGTCTGAGTCGGGGAGTGGCGTCCGTGGGTGACGCGCCGTTGCGGCGGCCGCGCCTCGTCGCCACCGACCTCGACGGGACGCTGCTGCGCTCCGACGGGCTGATCTCCCCACGCACGAGCGCTGCGCTGCGCGCGGCCGAGTCCGCCGGCATCGGCGTCGTCTTCGTGACGGCGCGTCCGCCCCGGTGGCTCGACCCGCTCGCCGACGCCGTCGGCGGGGACGGCACGGTCATCAGCGCCAACGGCGCCTTCGACTACGACGTGCGCACGCGGACCGTCGTCGCGTCCTACCCGCTCGACCGTGCACTGCTGCTCGAGATCGTCGCGGACCTGCGGGCCGCGGTGCCGGGCATCGGCTTCAGCGCCGAGCTGAGCGGCGGTGTGCACACCGAGCCGAACTACCCCGAGCTGCACCCCCGCTGGGTGCCGGGTGACCTCGTGCCGGCCCCCATCGAGGATCTCCCGCCCGACGCCGTCGTGGGCAAGCTGCTCGCTCGCACCGAGCACCTGCCCGAGGACGAGGTCATCCCGCGCGTGGCCGAGGTGCTCGGCGACCGCGCCCTCGTGCAGCACTCGGGCACCGGGGGGCTCGCCGAGATCTCGGCCCCGGGCGTGACGAAGGCAGCGGGCCTCGTGCGGTGGTGCGCCCGCGCCGGCATCCACCCCGCTGACGTGTGGGCCTTCGGTGACATGCCCAACGACATCCCGATGCTCGAGTGGGCCGGAGTCGGGTGGGCCGTCGCGAACGCCCACCCGGACGCCCTCGCCGCTGCGACCCGCACGTGCGCGTCCAACGACGAGGACGGCGTCGCGCGCACCCTGGTGTGGGCGCTCTGGCTCTGACCCCGGCGGCACGCCGGCTTCGAATGCCCGGCGGTGCTGTCCGAATGGTCTGTTGTGGCTCCATTGGCCCGGTAACCGCACCGAAACGCGTCGGAAAACGGCCTGTCCCAGCACAGAAGAGGTCCCTCCGAGGTCTGTTCGGCTGCGATGTGCGGCGCTAGCATCGGTCCAACTTCATACCGAAGATGGGAGTGCAGGGCATGGCTCAGGCAACTGGTCTCTCCGACGACGAACGCCGTCTGGCGGAACTCGGCTACAAGCAGGAGCTCGACCGCTCGTGGTCGGGTTTCTCGAACTTCGCGATCTCCTTCTCCATCATCTCGATCCTCGCCGGCTGCTTCACGACGTTCGGCCAGGGCTTCAACAACGGCGGCCCGATCGCGATCTCGTGGGGCTGGCCGATCGTGGCCGCCTTCATCCTCGTCATCGGTCTGACGATGTCCGAGCTCGTCTCGGCCTACCCCACGTCCGGCGGGATCTACTGGTGGGCCAACAAGATGGGCGGCGCCCGTGCCGGCTTCTTCACCGGCTGGCTCAACCTCATCGGCCTCGTCGCCGTCACCGCGTCCGTCGCCTACGGCTGCGCCACCTTCATCGACCTGGCCCTCAGCACGTGGTCCAAGGGCTACGCCGACGGCTACTCGCTGACGCGCGTCTTCTGGATCTTCCTCGTCGTGCTCGTCGCGGCCGCGGTGCTCAACATCTTCAGCGGCCACCTCATGGCCGTCATGAACAACGTCTCCGTGTGGTGGCACGTCGTCGGGGCCTCCGTCATCATCCTCATCCTCATCGTCGTGCCCGACAACCACCAGAGCTTCTCCTACGTCTTCACGGAGAGGTTCAACAACTCCGGCTACGCAGACGGCTCGACGAGCTCGCCCACCTACTGGCTCCTCATCGTCCCGTTCGGCCTGCTGCTGACGCAGTACACGATCACCGGCTTCGACGCCTCCGCGCACCTGTCGGAGGAGACCTCGGCCGCGTCCAAGGCTGCGGCACAAGGGATCTGGCGCTCGATCTTCTACTCCGCCATCGGCGGCTGGATCCTGCTTCTCTGCTTCCTCTTCGCGATCCCCAACGGTGCCGACGGCAAGCCGGACAACGCCGGCGTCGGCGGCGGCGGCGTGGCCTACATCTTCACGCACGCCATGGACTCGAAGTGGGCGGCCGCGATCCTCACGATCTCGGCGGTCGGGCAGTTCTTCTGCACGACCTCGTGCATGACGAGCGCCTCGCGCATGACGTTCGCCTTCAGCCGCGACGGTGCCGTGCCCGGCTCGCGCCTGTGGTCGACGCTGACGGGGGCGAAGGTGCCGGCCAACGCCGTCATGCTCGTCGGCGTCGTCAGCGCGATGATCACGCTGCCCGCCCTCGTCGAGGTCAACATCGGCACCGAGGAGGCGCCGCTCATCGTGCCGACCGCCTTCTACGCGGTCGTCTCGGTCGCCGTCATCGGCCTCTACCTGGCCTTCCTCATCCCGATCTGGCTCCGCTGGAAGATGGGCGACGCGTTCGTGCCCGGCTCGTGGACCAATGGGCCGAAGTACAAGTGGATGAACCTCGTGGCCGTCATCGAGATCGCGATCATCTCGATCTACTTCATCCTGCCGTTCGTGCCCGGCGGTGTGCCCTTCACCGACGGCTTCGAGTGGAAGTTCGTCAACTACGCCCCGATCCTCACGCTCGGTTCCCTGCTCGTGCTCGCCATCTGGTGGCGGGTCTCGGCACGTCACTGGTTCAAGGGCCCGAAGACCAACATCGACCCCGAGGTCGTCGACGCGTTCAGCGAGTGACCACGGAGCCGCGGGCCCGGCCGGACCCTGCTCCCGGTCCGGCCGACCAGCTCGCCACCGCCCTCGCTCGGCTGTCCCGCGCCGGACAGCCGAGCGAGGTGACGGAGCTCCCGGGTGGCCTGACGAACCACAACTACCGCGTGCGGACCGGCGACCTCGACGTCGTCGTGCGGGTGTCGTCGCCGACGAGCGCCCTGCTCGCCGTCGACCACGAGCACGAGTGGCTCAACTCGATCGCCGCGGCCGAGGCCGGGGTGGGTGCCCCGGTCGTCGACTACGTGCCCGCGGCCGGCATCCTCGTCGTCGAGTTCCTCCCGGGGCGCACGTATGCCGCCGCGGACGTGGGTGCCAACCTGCCCCGCATCGCAGCGTCCCTGCGCCGCCTGCACGCCGGGCCGCCGTTCGCCTCGCGGTTCGACATGTTCGACATCCAGAGGTCGTATGCCGCCATCGTCCGGGAGCGCGGCCTGCGGGTCCCCGAGGGCTACTGGCGGCTCGAGGCCGCAGCGGCCCGCGTCGAGCAGGCGCTGCGGGTCCACCCCGACCCGCTCGTGCCGTGCCACAACGACCTGCTCGCCGCGAACTTCCTCGACGACGGCGGGGAGGTGCGGATCATCGACTACGAGTACTCCGGCACCAACGAGGCGGCGTTCGAGCTCGGCAACCTCGTCAACGAGTCGCGGCTGGGCCACGACCTCCTCGTCGAGCTGGTCGACGCCTACCACCACAGGGTCAGCGACCGACTGCTGGCGCGGGCCGAGCTCTGGGGACTGGCCGGGCAGTACGCGTGGACCCTCTGGGGCGCGATCCAGCACGGCGTCTCCGACCTCGACGCCGACTTCTGGGCCTTCACGACCGAGCGCTTCGAGCCGGCGGCGTCCCTGCTGACGAGTCTGCGTCTCGACACGCTCGTCGCCGCCGCCGTCGGTGACGATCCCGAAGGAGCCTCATGACCGAACTTCCCTCTCGCGCAGAGATCGTCGTCATCGGGGGCGGCGTCATCGGCGCCAGCGTGGCCTACCACCTGGCCCATCTCGGCCGCACCGACGTGCTCCTCGTCGAGCAGGGCAGCCTCTCGTGCGGGACGACGTGGCACGCCGCCGGACTCGTCGGGCAGCTGCGGGCGAGCGAGGCCGGGACCCGGCTCGTGCAGTACTCGACCGACCTCTACTCGCGCCTCGAGGCCGAGACCGGCCTCGGCACCGGCTACCGGGTCTGCGGCGGCCTGACCGTGGCCCGCACCCCGGAGCGTCTGGTCGCGCTGCGGCGCACGGCGGCCAGCGCGGCGGCATACGACCTCGACTGCGAGCTGCTGACGCCCGACCAGGCGCGCGAGCGCTACCCGCTCATCCGGGTCGACGACGTCGTCGGCGCCATCTGGCTCCCCGGTGACGGCAAGACCAACTCGACCGACCTCACCCAGGCCCTCGCCAAGGGGGCCCGGCAGCTCGGGGTGCGCATCGCCGAGCGGGTCCGCGTCACGGACGTGCTGACGCGTGACGGACGGGCCGCAGGGGTGCGCACCGACCACGGAGACGTCGAGGCCGACGTCGTCGTCAACTGCGCCGGTCAGTGGGCGCGGGCCGTCGGCGCGATGGCCGGGGTCAACGTCCCGCTCCACTCGGCCGAGCACTTCTATGTCGTGACCGAGCCGATCGAGGGCGTGCACCGGGACCTGCCCGTGCTGCGCGACCCCGACGGCTGGACCTACGTCAAGGAGGAGGTCGGGGGCCTCCTCGTCGGCGGCTTCGAGCCCGAGGCCAAGCCGTGGGTGTCGCCCGACCGGATCCCGTACCCCTTCGAGTTCGCGCTCCTCGACGAGGACTGGGAGCACTTCGAGGTGCTCATGGAGAGCGCGATCCACCGCCTGCCGGTGCTCGCCGAGACCGGGATCCGCAAGTTCTACAACGGCCCCGAGAGCTTCACGCCCGACAACCAGTTCATCGTCGGTGAGGCGCCCGAGCTGCCGGGCTTCTTCGTCGGGGCGGGTTTCAACTCGGTGGGGATCGCGAGCGCGGGTGGTGCCGGACGCGCGCTCGCCGAGTGGGTGGTCGAGGGCGGTCCGACACTCGACCTGGTGAGCGCCGACATCCGTCGCTTCTCGCCGCTCGCCGGCAACCATGCCTGGCTCCGTGAGCGCGTCGTCGAGGTGCTGGGCCTGCACTACGCCGTGCCGTGGCCCAACCGCGAGCCCGAGACGGGCCGCGCGCAGCGGCTCTCGCCGGTGCACGACCGGCTCGTCGCCCAGGGGGCGGTGCTCGGGACGCGTAACCACTGGGAGCGCGCCAATGTCTTTGCGCCACAAAGCCAGTCGCCACGTCTCGACTACTCGTGGGATAGGCCGACCTGGGTCGACTGGTGCGTCGACGAGCAGCGGGCGACGCGCGACGCCGTGGCCGTCTTCGACCAGACGTCCTTCTCGAAGTACCTCGTCGTCGGCGCGGACGCCGAGCGAGCGCTGCAGTGGATCTGCACCGCCGACGTCGCCGTCCCCTTGGGTCGCACCGTCTACACGGGCATCCTCAACGGTGCGGGCACCTACGAGTCCGACGTGACCGTGACCCGGACCGCCGACCGCGAGTTCCTCGTCGTCAGCAGCGCGGCCACCACCGTGCGCGACCTCGACTGGCTCAGGCGGCACGTGCCCGTCGGTGCCGACGCAGACGTCGTCGACGTCACGAGTGCGTATGCCGTCCTCGGCGTCATGGGACCGCGCTCGGCCGACCTGCTGTCGGCGCTGTCGGACGACTCCTTCGACGACGCCTCCTTCCCGTTCGGCACGAGCCGCGAGGTGCGTCTCGGGTCGGCCGTCGTGCGGGCGACGCGGATCACGTACGTCGGTGAGCTCGGGTGGGAGCTCTACGTGCCGACCGAGCTCGCCGTCGGCGTCTACGACGACCTCTTCCGTGCGGGCGCCGACGTCGGCGTGCGGCCTGCCGGCTACTACGCCATCGAGGCGCTGCGGCTCGAGAAGGGCTACCGCGCGTTCGGGCGCGACCTGACGACCGAGACCGGGCCCGTGGCGGCGGGGTTGACCTTCGCCTGCAAGCTCGGCACGGACGTCGACTTCCTCGGGCGGCGAGCCGTCGAGGCCGCGAAGGCCGTGACCCCGCCGCGACGGGTCGTGTCGTTCGTCCTGGGGGACCCGGCGGCCTACCCGTGGGGCGGTGAGCTCGTCCTGAGGGACGGTCGACCCGTCGGTCAGGTGACGAGCGCGGCGTGGGGGGCGACCGTGGGGGCCGGCGTCGGCCTGGCGCTCGTGGGGGACCGTGGGACGGGCGGGGCCACGGCGGAATGGGTACGCACGGGGGAGTGGGTGATCGACCTGGCCGGCGAGCGGCACCCGCTCTCGGTCGGGCTGCGGGCGCCGCTCGACCCGCAGGGGTTGCGACTCCGGCAGGCTGGGTCCGACACGCCCTAATGGTTCTTTCTCAGACCATTGACGAGGTGGAGGTGACGGTATTGGATCGACACGTGAGCGCAGCCGAACGACAGCCGTCCCTGCCGGACGTCGTGCTGCGCCCCGCCACCGGCAACGTCTTCGAGGGCACCGTCGAACAGCTCGCGACGGCCATCCGGCTCGGCGTCTTCGCCCGCGGCGAGCAGCTCCCGCCCGAGCGCGAGCTCGCCGAACGGCTCGGTGTCAGCCGCAACACGCTGCGCGAGGCGATCGCCGCCCTGCGCGACTCGGGCCTCGTGACGACCCGACGCGGACGTGGCGGGGGCACCTGGGTCACCGAGTCGGCCGAGCTGCCCTCGAGCACCTCCGGCGCCTTCGTGCGCAGCGGCGCGGCCATGCGCGACGCCCTGACCTTCCGCCGCGTCGTCGAGCCCGGCGCCGCCTGGCTCGCAGCCACCCAGTCCCTCGCCGGCGACCAACGGGCGTGGCTCGCCGACAGCCTCGTCGAGGTCGACGACGCTCCCGACCCTGCCGCACACCGGGTTGCCGACTCGCGGCTGCACCTGGCCGTCGCGACCCTCTCCGGGTCGCCGATGCTCATCGACGCCGTGACGCGGTCGCAGGCGGCCCTGCACGACATGCTCATGGCGATCCCCGTGCTCCGGCGCAACATCGAGCACTCGAACGCCCAGCACCACCAGATCGTCGGGGCCATCCTCGGCGGGAACGCGGAACGAGCCCGGGCGGTCATGGAGGAGCACTGCGACGCCACCTCCGCGCTGCTCCGTGGCCTCATCGGCTGAGACGACAGGAAGGCACGACATGGCGCCCACACCCACGCTCACGCTCGACCGGCTCCGCGAGGAGATCGAGTCCGGAGACATCGACACCGTCGTCGTCGCCTTCACCGACATGCAGGGGCGGCTGCAGGGCAAGCGTCTGCACGGCCACTACTTCCTCGACCACGTGCTCGAGGACGGCACCGAGGGCTGCAACTACCTCCTGGCCGTCGACGTCGACATGAACACCGTCGACGGCTACGCCATCTCCTCGTGGGAGCGCGGCTACGGCGACATGTTCTTCGACCTCGACCTCGACACCCTGCGGCGCACGCCCGGCAGCCGTCACTCGGCAACCGTGCAGTGCGACCTGACGTGGCTCGACGGCAGCGGCGCCGTGGCGCAGTCGCCCCGGTCGGTGCTCAAGGCCCAGGTCGACCGGGCCGCCGGGCTCGGCATGGCCGCGCACTGCGGCACCGAGCTCGAGTTCATCGTCTTCCAGGAGTCCTACGAGCAGGCCTGGGACGCGAACTACACGGGCCTGACCCCGGCGAACCGCTACAACGTCGACTACTCGATCCTCGGCGGTGACCGCGTCGAGCCGCTGCTGCGCGAGATCCGCAACGAGATGTATGCCGCCGGCGCCGTCGTCGAGAGCGCCAAGGGCGAGTGCAACTACGGCCAGCACGAGATCGGCTTCCTCTTCGACGAAGCCGTGCGCACGTGCGACAACCACGTCGTCTACCGCAACGCCGCCAAGGAGATCGCGGCCCACCACGGCCAGTCGCTGACGTTCATGGCCAAGTTCGACCAGCGCGAGGGCAGCTCGTGCCACATCCACCTGTCGCTGCGCGGCCTCGACGGAGAGACCGTCTTCGTCGACGAGGAGCGCGAGCACGGGCACAGCGCGATGTTCGAGCACTTCCTCGCCGGCATCCTCGCGACCCAGCAGGAGCTGACCTACTTCTACGCACCGAACATCAACTCCTACAAGCGATTCGCGTCGGCAAGCTTCGCCCCGACGACGGTGGCGTGGGGCCGCGACAACCGCACGTGCGCACTCCGCGTCGTCGGCCACGGCGCCGGCCTCCGCGTCGAGAACCGCATCGGTGGCGGCGACCTCAACCCCTACCTCGCCGTCGCGGCCATGCTCGCCGGTGGTCTCCACGGCATCGAGCACGAGCTCGAGCTCGAGCCGGCGCTCGAGGGCAACGCCTACACGTCGGACAAGCCACGCGTGCCCTCGACGCTCCAGGAGGCCCGTGACCTGCTCGCCGGGTCGACCATGGCCCGAGCGGCCTTCGGGGACGAGGTCGTCGACCACTACGTCAACGCCGCCGACGTCGAGATCACGGCCTTCAACGCCGCCGTCACCGACTGGGAGCGCAGGAGAGGATTCGAGCGACTGTGACCACCACGCACGACGTCATCAACCCGGCCACCGAGGAGGTGGTCCGCACCGTCGAGCTCGCCTCGCTCGAGCAGACCGACGCCGCGATCGCCCGCGCCTCGGCCGCGAGCCCCGCGTGGCGCGCGGTGAGCCCCGCCGACCGGTCGCTGCTCCTGCGCCGCTTCTCGGACCTCGTCGGCGAGCACCAGGAGGAGCTCGCCCTGCTCGAGGTCGAGAACGCCGGCCACACCATCGGCAACGCACGCTGGGAGGCGGGCAACGTCCGCGACGTCCTCGCGTACTACTCGGGGGCGCCTGAGCGGCACTTCGGTCGGCAGATCCCCGTCGCCGGCGGCATCGACGTCACGTTCCGCGAGCCGCTCGGTGTCGTCGGCATCATCGTCCCGTGGAACTTCCCCATGCCGATCGCCGGCTGGGGCTTCGCACCGGCTCTCGCCGCCGGCAACACGGTCGTGCTCAAGCCCGCCGAGCTGACCCCGCTGACCGCCGTCCGCCTCGGTGAGCTGGCCCTCGAGGCCGGGATCCCCGAGGGGGTCTTCACCGTCGTCCCCGGCAAGGGCACGGTCGTGGGGGAGCGCTTCGTCACGCACCCCGACGTGCGCAAGGTCTGCTTCACCGGCTCCACGGTCGTGGGCCAGCGGATCATGCGCGGGGCCGCCGACCAGGTCAAGCGCGTGACCCTCGAGCTCGGCGGCAAGAGCGCCAACATCGTCTTCGCCGACTCCGACCTCGAGCTCGCCGCGGCGCGAGCCCCCTACGGCGTCTTCGACAACGCCGGCCAGGACTGCTGCGCGCGCAGCCGCATCCTCGTCGAGCGCAGCGCCTTCGACACCTTCATGGAGCACTTCGAGACGGCGGTGCGGGGCGTCGTCGTCACCGACCCTCGCGACGAGGCAGCGGAGATGGGCCCGCTCATCAGCTCCGGGCAGCGCGACACGGTGCGCTCCTACGTCGAGGAGGCCACCGAGGACGTCGACGTCGCCTTCCGCGGGGAGGCCCCCGAGGGCAGCGGCTACTGGTACCCCGCGACGGTCGTCCTGCCGCGCTCGACGACCGACCGGGTCTGGCAGGAGGAGGTCTTCGGGCCCGTCGTCGCGGTCATGCCGTTCGACGACGAGGCCGACGCGGTCGCCAAGGCCAACGACACGGCATACGGCCTCTCGGGGTCCATCTGGACCCGCGACATCGGTCGTGGCCTGCGGGTCGCGCGTGGCGTCGAGGCCGGCAACCTCTCCGTCAACTCGCACAGCAGCGTCCGCTACTCGACGCCGTTCGGCGGCTTCAAGCAGAGCGGGATCGGGCGTGAGCTCGGCCCCGACGCGCTCGACGCGTTCTCCGAGGTCAAGAACGTCTTCATCTCGACCGACTGACGGTCGACATACCAACACGCAGATCCACTGGGCTGGAAGGGAATCCACATGGCAGGCAGGCTCGACGGCAAGGTCGCGGTCATCACGGGCGGGTGCTCGGGCATCGGTCTCGCGACCGTGCGGCGGTTCGCCGAGGAGGGCGCGAAGGTCGTCATCGGCGACCTCGACGAGGCGAACGGCACCCGCATCGCCGAGGAGGTCGGCGGCACCTTCGTGCGGGTCGACGTCGTGAGCAAGGAGGACGTCGACGCGCTCTTCCGCACGGCCAAGGAGACGTACGGCTCGGTCGACATCGCGTTCAACAACGCCGGCATCAGCCCGCCCGAGGACGACTCCATCCTCGACACCGACCTCGACGCCTGGCGCAAGGTGCAGGAGGTCAACCTCACGTCGGTCTACCTCTGCTGCAAGGCAGCCCTGCCCTACATGCTCGAGCAGGGCAAGGGCTCGATCATCAACACGGCCTCGTTCGTCGCCGTCATGGGCGCGGCGACGTCGCAGATCTCCTACAGCGCGAGCAAGGGCGGCGTGCTCTCGATGTCCCGTGAGCTCGGCGTGCAGTTCGCCCGGGAAGGGGTCCGCGTCAACGCGCTGTGCCCCGGTCCGGTCAACACCCCCCTCCTCCAGGAGCTCTTCGCCAAGGACGAGGAGCGTGCCGCACGGCGGCTCGTCCACGTCCCGATGGGCCGTTTCGGCGAGCCGGAGGAGATGGCCAACGCCGTGCTCTTCCTCGCCTCCGACGAGTCCAGCTTCATCACGGCGTCGACCTTCCTCGTCGACGGCGGCATCTCGGGCGCATACGTCACGCCGCTCTGAGGCGAGTGGGAGGCTGGAGCAGGAGGTCGTCATGGGTCGTCCGGTCATCGGGATCACCGCCTACGTCGAACGCGCGTCGTGGGGTCGCTGGGTCGACGTGCCCGGAGCCCTCGTGCCGCACCGCTACGTCCGACAGGTCGAGGAGGCGGGCGGGATCGCGATCGTCATCCCGCCGCGCCCGGACTTCGACGACGGGACGGCGCTCGAGATCGTCGCGCGCCTCGACGGCGTCATCCTCGCCGGTGGGGTCGACGTGGCGCCCGAGCTCTACGCGGACGAACGGCACGCCTCCGTCCAGGCCTCGCGTCCCGACCGTGACTCGACGGAGCTCGCCATCGCCCGGGCGACGGCGGGAACCGACGTGCCGCTCCTCGGCATCTGCCGGGGGATGCAGGTCATGGCGGTCGCGGCCGGTGGGCTGCTCGAGCAGCACGTGCCCGACCGCGTCGGCCACGACGAGCACTCACCGGCGCCGGCGACGTACGGCAACCACGCAGTACGCACCGTCGCGGGGACCCGGCTGGCCGAGATCCTCGGCGACGAGGCCGACGTGCCGAGCTACCACCACCAGTCCGTCCTGACCCATCCGGGCTACGAGGCCTCGGCGTGGGCCGACGACGGCACGCTGGAGGCGATGGAGGACCCGGACGCCTTCTTCCGGCTCGCGGTCCAGTGGCACCCGGAGGTCGGCACGGACCCGCGCCTCTTCCGGGCCCTCGTCGAGGCCGCCTCCACCAGCCGATGACGGATGCCGTCCCGCCCGGTCGAGGTGAGGTCGGACCCCGGGCGTGTGGCGGGATCACCTCGAACCGCGGAGTGGGACGGCGGTCCCACGATCCGGACGCGGTGTTTCGCGGATGTTTCGCGAGCCCTACCGTGAGCGTGTGATGAAGCGACCCGTGCCCACCCGCACCCTCATTATCGAATAGCGCGACGAGCACCCCTCGTCGCGCAGACCTCCCAACCCTGGGGGGTCTTTTTGTTTCCCGAACCACCCCGAGGGAGACACCGCGTAGGCCACCACCCCGGCCGCCGCGACCACGAGAAGAGACCGGGACGCCTCCCACACCCGCGTCGCCCGCCCCTGGACAGGCGGTCGGCCGAACCCCCGAGATCGAGGACAATGAAGGCCATGGAAGCGCTGCACGTCTACGACACCACCCTGCGCGACGGCGCCCAGCAGGAGGGGCTCAACCTCTCGGTGTCGGACAAGCTGGCCATCGCCGGGCTGCTCGACGATCTCGGGGTCGACTTCATCGAGGGCGGCTGGCCCGGAGCCAACCCGAAGGACACGGAGTTCTTCGAGCGGGCCCGCACCGAGCTCGACCTGCGTCACGCGACCCTCGCCGCCTTCGGGGCCACCCGTCGCGCCGGCGGGGTCGCGGCGGAGGACCCCCTCGTGCGTGCCCTCGTCGACTCCGAGGCGTCGGTCGTGTGCCTCGTCGCCAAGTCCCACACCGGCCACGTCGAGCGGGCCCTGCGCACGACGCTCGAGGAGAACCTCGAGATGGTCCGCGACACGGTCGGCCACCTCGTCGGCCAGGGTCGCCGCGTCTTCCTCGACTGCGAGCACTTCTTCGACGGCTGGCACCTCGACCGCGACTACGCCCTCTCGGTCGTGCGCACCGCGCACGAGGCCGGCGCCGAGGTCGTCGTGCTCTGCGACACCAACGGGGGCATGCTCCCGCACCAGGTCGAGGAGGTCGTCGCCGACGTCATCGCCTCGACCGGCGCCCGCGTCGGCGCCCACTGCCACAACGACACCGGCTGCGCGGCCGCCAACTCCGTCGCGGCCGTCCGGGCCGGGGCGACCCACGTCCAGGGCACCGTCAACGGCTACGGCGAGCGCACCGGCAACGCCGACCTGCTCACGGTCGCCGCCAACCTCCAGTTCAAGCTGGGGCTCGACGCCATGGAGCCCGACGCGTTCCGCCGGGCCATGCACATCGCGCACGCCATCAGCGAGGTGACCAACGTCCCCGCCTACAGCCGCCAGCCCTACGTGGGCGCCAGCGCCTTCGCGCACAAGGCCGGTCTCCACGCGAGCGCGCTCAAGGTCGACCCCGACCTCTACCAGCACATGGACCCGTCGCTCGTCGGCAACGGCATGCGCACCCTCGTCTCCGACATGGCCGGGCGGGCGAGCATCGAGCTCAAGGCCCGTGAGGCCGGCCTCGACCTGTCCGACCGCCCCGACGTCGTCGCCGCCGTGCTCGCCGAGGTCAAGGACCTCGAGCTGCGCGGCTGGACCTTCGACGCCGCAGACGCGACCGTCGAGCTGATGCTCCGCGAGGCGCTCGAGCCGGGCTGCACCGACTACTTCGAGGTCGAGTCGTGGCGGGTCATCACCGACTCCTCGGGCGAGGGGGACGCGACGTCCGAGGCGACCGTCAAGCTGCGCGCCGACGGTGCCCGCCTCATCGCGACGGGCGAGGGCAACGGTCCCGTCAACGCGCTCGACCACGCCCTGCGGGAAGCCCTGGCTCGCGCCTACCCGGAGATCGAGAAGATCGAGCTCATCGACTTCAAGGTGCGCATCCTCGACGCCTCGCACGGCACCGACGCCGTGACGCGCGTGCTCATCGAGACCTCCGACGGAGAGACGTCGTGGGACACCATCGGTGTGGCCGGCTCGATCCTCGCCGCGTCGTGGCGTGCCCTCACCGACGGCATCGTGCACGGTCTGCTGCGTCAGGGTGTCCCGAGGCGCTGAGCAAGCCCCGGCAGCCAGCCGGGAGCGTCGGCGGCGAAGGTCGCCGCGTCGTGGCGCGGGGCACCGAGCGGCACGGCGCCGACCAGGCCCTCGGGGAGCGCGCCGAGGTAGTCGCGGTTCGTCGTCTCGATGAGGTCGGGGTGCTCGGGCCACGCGCCGATGACGATGCCGAGTGGCCGGACTCCTCTGTGGAACAAGGCTTCTCGCGTCAACATGGTGTGGTTGAGGGTGCCCAGCGCACTGCGGGCCACGACGAGCACGCCGCTGTCGGGCAGGACGTTCGCGAGGTCGGCCAGCGTCTCCCCGGCGTCGGTGAGCTCGACGAGCAGACCGCCCGCGCCCTCGACGACGACGAGGTCGTGGCGTACGGCCAGGTCCGCGACGCGGGCCACGTGGTCGGCCAGGGTGGGCAGGTCGGCGCCCTCGAGCGCGGCCGCCGGCCTCGGCGCCATGGGCGCCCGAAGGCGTACGCCCTCGACGACCGCCACGCCCGTCAGG
Source organism: Terrabacter sp. Soil811 (assembly GCF_001429655.1). Lineage (NCBI taxonomy): Bacteria > Bacillati > Actinomycetota > Actinomycetes > Micrococcales > Intrasporangiaceae > Terrabacter > Terrabacter sp. Soil811. Next base: position 197,504 of record NZ_LMSX01000001.1, on the reverse strand, counting down.
CGCTCCACCTCGGCCATGTCTCCCGGCTCGCCGGGTGCCACCCCGGTCTGCGTGGGTTTGTAGGCCGTGACGCTGAGCCCCGCGGCTCGTGCCGTGGCGACGACGGCCGCCGTGACGACGGTCTTGCCCACGTCGGTGTCGGTGCCCGTGACGAGGACGACGCGGGGAAGGTGCGCCTCAGTCATCGTCGCCGTGCGGTGGGATGGACCCGAGTGGCGAGGGTGGTGCCGGTGGTTGCACACCCTCGACGGCCGCGACCGACGGGAGGCCACGGACGGGGGAGGGAGCGTCCCCTGCCCGTGGCCCCTCGACGGTAGCGGGGTCGGGAGCCCCGCCGTGAATCGCGGCCGCCCGGGCCACGAGTCGGGCGGCCGCGTAGAGGTCGTCGCCGGACAGGTCGGCACGGGCCGTGACACGGAGGCGGGACACGCCGTCGGGCACGCTCGGTGGCCGGAAGCAGCCGACGAGGACACCCCGGGCGCGCAGGTCGAGGGCCGCGGCGACGGCGCTCTCGGGCGACGGCATCGGCAGCGACTGGACGGCTCCGGCCGCCTGGTCGATGCCACAGATCGCCGCGATGGTGCCGGCGTTGGCGCGGACCGCAGCCGTCAGGCTCGGTTCGTCCGCGACGAGGCCCGCGGCGGCGCAGGCTGCGGCGGCCGACGCGGGCGCGAGTCCCGTGTCGAAGATGAAGCTGCGCGCGGTGTTGACGAGGTGGTGGCGCACCGTGGTCGGGCCGAGCACCGCACCGCCCTGGGATCCCAGCGCCTTCGACAGGGTCAGGGTCACGACGACGTCGCGGGCCCCGACGAGGCCGAGCTCGTGGACGAGGCCGCGGCCGTGACCGGCCACCCCGATGCCGTGCGCCTCGTCGACGACGAGCAGCGCGCCGTGACGGTGGCAGACCTCCACGAGCGCGCGCAGGGGCGCGGCATCGCCGAGGACGGAGTAGATCGACTCGACGGCGACGAGGACCCGCCGATCGGGCCGCGCTGCGAGCTCGCGGTCGAGGGCTGCGGCGTCGTTGTGGGCGAACGTGGCGTAGGGGACCCGGGACATCCGGGCGGCGTCGTGGAGGGAGGCGTGCGCGTGGGCGTCGAGAAGGATCTCGGCACCCCGCCCACTCAGCGCGGTCAGCACCCCGAGGTTGGCGGCATACCCCGTCGAGAAGGCGAGCGCGCTCGCCTGGCCCGTGAGGCGGCACAGGGCGGCCTCGAGATCACGGTGGACGGGAAGGGTGCCGCTGACGAGCCGGCTCGCCGTCGCCGAGGCTCCGTAGCGCTCCAGCGCCTCGTGGGCGGCCGCCACGACACGGTCGTCGCGGGACAGGCCGAGGTAGTCGTTGGAGGCGAGGTCGAGCGGGTCACGCGACCCGCGCCGCGGACCGCCCAGACGCAGGACGGGGTCGAAGCGCTCGGTGCTGCGCTCGGCCCGCAGGTCGGAGCGCTCCGCCAGCCACGCGTCCCAGGTGCTCATCCGTGGACCTCTGCAACGGCGCCGACGACCCCTTCGGCGATGACACGGACGTCGTCATCCGTGCAGACGTAGGGCGGCATCGTGTAGACGAGGTCCCGGAAGGGGCGCACCCAGACGCCACGCCGCAGTGCCGCGCGGGTGACGCGGGCGACGTCGACGGGCGACGTCAGCTGCACGACGCCGACGGCTCCGAGGGTGCGCACGTCGGCGACGTGGGGGAGTGACGCCGCGGGAGAGAGGTGCTCGGCGAGCAGGCGTCCGACGCGGGGGACGTGGTCCTTCCACGTGGCCTCGACGAGCTCGACGGAGGCACTGGCCACGGCGCAGGCGAGCGGGTTGGCCATGAAGGTCGGGCCGTGCAGGAGGGCTCGGAACGCCGATCGGGTGATCGCTTCGCCGACCTCGCGTGTCATGAGCACCGCTGCGAGAGAGAGGTATCCACCAGTCAGAGCCTTGCCGACGCAGATCACGTCGGGGGCGACGTCGGCCCACTCCGAGGCGAAGAGGCGACCAGTGCGACCGAAGCCGGTCGCGATCTCGTCGACGACGAGGAGCAGGCCGTGGTCGTCGGCGACCTCGCGCAGCACCCGGAGGCAGTCGGGGTGGTAGACGTGCATGCCGCCGGCCCCCTGGAGGACCGGTTCCACGACGACGGCGGCGAGCTCGTCGGTGTGGGTCTGCGCGAGGTCGCGCACCTCGGCTGTCCAGACGTCGAGAGCGGAGCGGTCCGTCTCCCAGTGGTCCTCACCGGTGGGCGTGGTGACGAGGCGTGCGGCCGGTGGCCTCGGGGCGAAGACCTGCCGGGCCAGGGCGCCCGGGAAGGCCGAGTGCATGCCGTCGACGGGGTCGCACACGCTCATCGCGGCGAAGGTGTCACCGTGGTAGCCACCGCGCACGGTGAGGAAACGCTGGCGGTCGGGGCGTCCGCGCGCGGCCTGGTACTGCAGGGCCAGCTTGAGGGCGACCTCGACCGAGACCGAGCCGGAGTCGGCGAAGAAGACGTGGGCCATCGGGCCGGGGGCCATCGTCGTGAGGCGCTCGGCGAGCCGGACCGCGGGCTCGTGCGTCAGTCCGCCGAACATGACGTGGCTGAAACGGTCGACCTGCTCGTGGGCCGCGGCGTCCAGGACCGGGTTGCGGTACCCGTGGACGGCGCACCACCAGGAGGCCATCGCGTCGACGACCTCGAACTGCTCGCCGTCGGGGGCCGTGAGGGACAGCCGCACGCCCGAGGCGCCCTCGACGGCATACGGCTCGGGTCCGTCGAGCGGGGCATAGGGGTGCCAGACGAGCCCGCGGTCACGGGCGGCGAGCGGCGATCCCGATGCTTCAGGCATTGGCGGGAAGGTCCGTGCCGGCCCCCCGACGCCGCTTCGCCGGGTCGTGCGTGGCGACCGGGACGCAGCTCGGGACAGACGTGGGCCCGTCGGCGCCGAGGACGACGAAGCCGTGGTCGCGGATCAGCTCGAGGTCGGCCTCGGCGGCCTGCCCCTCGGACGTCAGGTAGTCGCCGAGGAAGATCGAGTTGGCGACGTGGAGGGCCAGGCCCTGGAGTGAGCGGAGATGCATCTCGCGACCTCCGGCGATGCGGATCTCCTTGTCGGGGTTCACGATCCGCGCCATCGCGAGGATGCGCAGGCAGCGTCCGGGCGTGAGCTCCCACGTGCCCTCGAGCGGCGTGCCGTCGAAGGGCATGAGGAAGTTGACGGGGATCGAGTCCGACCCGAGGTCGCGGAGGGCGAAGAGGGCCTCGACGAGCTGCTCGTCGGTCTCGCCGAGGCCGGCGATGAGGCCCGAGCACGGTGACAGGCCGGCGTCCTTGGCCTTGGTCACGGTGTCGACGCGGTCCGCGTACGTGTGGCTCGTGACGATGTCGTCGTGGTGCGACTCGGCCGTGTTGATGTTGTGGTTGTAGGCGTCGACGCCGGCCTCTCGCAGCCGCTCGGCCTGCCCGTCCTTGAGCAGCCCGAGGCAGGCGCAGACCTCGACGTCAGGGTGCTCCTGCTTGAGCGCGCCGACCATCCCGGCCACGCGCTCGACGTCGCGGTCGGTGGGGCCGCGTCCGCTGGAGACCATGCAGATCCGGGTCGCGCCGCCGCGCAGTCCGGCGGCCGCTTGCTCGATGGCCTCGTCGGGCTTCAGCCAGGTGTACTTGAGGATGTCCGCCTGCGAGCCGAGTCGCTGGGAGCAGTAGTGGCAGTCCTCGGGGCAGAGGCCCGACTTGAGGTTGACGAGGTAGTTGACCTTGACGGTGTTGCCGAAGTGCTTGCGGCGCAGGCGTGCTGCGGCCGCGACGACGGCCAGCAGCTCCTCGTCGGTGGCGCGCAGGACGTCGAGGGCGTCGTCGGTGCTCGCGGGGGTGCCGGCGAGGACGGCATCGGCGAGATCGTCGAATCGGCGGGTCATGCGGGCTCCTTGCGCGCGGCGTTGAACGGTGTTCAACTTGAACGGTGTTCAGTATGCCGAGTCGCTAGGCTCGGCTGTCAACGCGGGTCCGCCGGACCCGCATGCCGAGGGCAGGGGAGCGTGTGGCACTCAGTCGGGAGCAGGTCGTGGCGACCGCCGTCGACCTGCTGCGGCGCTACGGGCTCGGTGACCTGTCGATGCGTCGTCTCGCCCGCGAGCTCGGCGTCGCGCCCGGCGCCCTCTACTGGCACGTGGCGAACAAGCAGGAGCTGCTCGTCGAGGTGGCTGACGTGCTCCTCGCCGAGATCCCACTGCCGACGGGCGACCGCCCGCCGGCCGAGGCGCTCGTGGGCCTGGCCGTCGACGTCCGCGACGCGCTCGTGCAGGTGCCGGATGCTGCCGACGTGGTCGGGCTCGCGTATGCCGTCGAGCCGGGTGCCGCGCGGGCGCTCCGCGAGCTCGCCCGGCTCGTCCACGACACCGGCGCACCAGCGTCCGAGCGCGACGAGGTGGCGGCACTCGTCGTGCACCACATCCTGGGATCCGTCGCGGGGCAGCAGGATCGAGCACTCGCGGCATCGGTCGACCCCGACCTGCCGGCGCCGGACGCGACGGCCGAGGCCAAGGCCTTCGAGGTCGGACTCGCCGTCATCGTCCGGGGTCTCGCGGGCTCAGGCCAGGCGCTCCGGACGTCGTAAGTGCTGGGCGGTCCAGGCCCCGCCCAGCACGACCCCCTGAAAGGGTGGAGATCGTCGACGCGCGTGCCTGGACCTTCGCCGACACCCTTCAGAGCACGCGCGGTCGCGCCTGATACGCCGCACATGACTTTTTCTCCACGCCCCTGCCCGACACCCGGTCTTGGCATGCTGGTGCGATGCCGTTACGAACGACGAAGCACTGGTTCGGCGTCGTGCTCGACGCTCCCGACGCGTCCGCCCTGGCGCACTTCTACGAGCGCCTGCTCGGCTGGACGCTCTACAAGGACACCCCGGGCTGGGCGACGCTCGCACCCTCGGAGACCCACGGCTACAACCTCTCGTTCCAGACCGAGCCGAACTACGTGCGACCGGTCTGGCCCAGTGAGCCGGGGAAGCCGATCATGATGCTCCACCTCGACCTCGAGGTGGACGATCTCGACGCGGCCGTGGCATACGCCGTCGAGGTCGGGGCGGAGCTCGCTGAGCTCCAGCCCCAGCAGGACGTGCGGGTGCTGCTCGACCCTGCCGGCCATCCGTTCTGCCTCTACGTCGACGACTCCGACTGACGCGGATTTCGCTCTGCGCGAGCCGAATCGGCTGTGGACAGGTCTAGTCGGGAACGTGCGACGCGGGTAGAATCGAACACGTGTTCTGCATATCTGCTTGGGTGAAGTAGGATCTGTGGATGACCGCGAATCCGGTTCGGGAAGTGGACTACCCGTCCACCTACCAGCAGCTGCTGGAGTGGTTCCCGGACGACCAGTCCTGCCTGGACTACCTGGCCGGACTGCGCTGGCCCGACGGATTCGTGTGCCCGAAGTGCGAAGCCACTGAGTTCTGGCGCACCGGTGCCGGGCTGTGGATGTGCCGGGCCTGCGGGCGGCGCACGTCGGTCACCGCGGGAACGATCTTCGACCGGACGCGGACGCCGTTGTCGACCTGGTTCGCGGCGATCTGGTTCCTGACCTCGCAGAAGAACGGGATGTCCGCACTCGGCCTGCAACGGCTCCTCGGGTTCGGCTCCTACGAGACGGCGTGGGCCTGGATGCACAAGCTGCGCCGGGCGATGGTCCGCCCGGAGCGGGACAAGCTGTCCGGGATCGTGGAGCTCGACGAGACGATGATCGGCGGCGTCACCCGCGGCCGGACGGGCGGCTACGGCGACAAGGTCGCGGTCATGATCGCCATAGAACACAACGAAACCCGCCGCCTGGGCCGAGTCCGGCTCGGCGTCGCCACCCAGCCCGGAACCACCGAGCTGGTCGACTTCGCCACCCGGGTCATCGAGCCCGGATCAACGATCCGCACCGACGGCGCCCGCACCCTGCGCCGGCTCGCCGACCTCGGCTACACCCACGAGTTCACCCTCGGCTACTCCGCGCCCGACAAGGCCAGCGTGCTGCCCGGAGTGCACCTGGTGGCCTCACTGCTCAAGCGCTGGCTGATCGGCACCCTGCACTTCCGCGTCGAGGAGGCACACCTGCCCTACTACCTCGACGAGTACACCTTCCGGTTCAACCGCCGCAACGCGAAGTCACGAGGACTGCTCTTCTATCGGCTGCTCGAGCAAGCCGTCGACACCGACCCGCACCCGCTGAAGGGCCTGCTCAAGCCAGAAACCGGCATACCGGACTTCACCTAAGCAGATATGCAGAACACGTGTTCGAAGGTGTGGCGATGGTGACGGCGGAGGGCCTGGAGGCTCTCGTGTCGGCGCTGTCGCGAGTCGGGTCCGACGGTGACTCGGACCAGGAGCGGGTCGACCAGCTCGCGGTCCTCGAGCGTGTCAAGTCCGCGGTGGGGGCGGCCCAGGTGCGGGTGACAGCGGCCCTCGTCGAGTCCCAGGCGCAGGTCGCACAGGCCTGGCTCGACCGGGCGCGGGAGTGCTCCGACGCCGGGCACTTCGACGGGTGGCGCGCCGCGCGGGGGCAGGCCCGCGCCGCGTCGGTCGACGACGAGGGTGCGGCGACCGGGCAGCCATCGACCCGGTCGCGCAGGCGAGGTTCGTCGGGTCTGACGGGGGTCGCGGCGCAGGTCGCCCTGGCCCGGCGCGAGTCACCCGTCCGCGACGCGCAGCACGTGCGGCTGGCGCTCGCCCTGACCACGGAGATGCCGCACACGCTGGCCGCGCTTGAGGCGGGTGAGGTCAGCGAGTGGCGCGCGCAGATCATCATCACCGAGACCGCGACCCTGACGAGCGAGCAGCGCACCCTCGTCGACGCCGAGGTCGTCGGGCCAGTGGGTGACGCCGGTGACGCCCGGGACGTCGGCGAGCAGGTCGGTGCCCTGGGCGACCGCGAGCTCGCCCGTCGGGTCCGCGCCGCCGCGTACCGCGTCGACGCTGCCTCGGTCGTGGCCCGGGCGGCGAAGGCGAAGGCCGAGCGGCGGGTCACGATCCGCCCCGCCCCTGACACGATGGCCTACGTCACCGCTCTGCTCCCCGTCGCGCAGGCCGTTGCCGCGCACGCCGCCCTCACTGCGGCCGCCGATACCGCCCGCGCCGGCGGCGACGAGCGGGGCAAGGGCCAGGTCATGGCCGACACGTTCGTCACCCGGCTCACCGGGCAGACTGCCGCCGACGCGGTCCCCGTCGAGGTCCAGCTCGTCATGACCGACCGGGCCCTGCTCGCCGGCAACACCACGCCCGCGCAGATCCCCGGCTACGCACCGTCCCTGCCGTCTGGGCCCGCACGCTGCTCACCCGGTCCAGTGACCCGGTGAACGAACGCTCAGCCCCCGCGACGGTGTGGCTGCGGCGGCTCTACACCCACCCGGCCACCGGCACCCTCGTCGCGATGGACTCCACCCGCCGCACCTTCGAGGCAGGACTGCGGCGCTACCTCCTGACCCGCGACACCGGCATCTGCCGCACCCCCTGGTGCGATGCCCCTGCCCGACACCTCGACCACATCCACGACCATGCGGATGGCGGACCCACCAACGACACCAACGGCCAGGGCCTCTGCGTGCGCTGCAACCACACCAAACAGCTCCCCGGCTTCACCGCCGCGACCATCCTCACCCGACAACCCGGCGCACCCCACACGGTGCGCATCACCACCCCGACCGGGCACACCTACACCTCCCACGCGCCACCCCTGCTCCCCGGTCAGGGCCGGCGCGCGGTCTCGGCTGAGGTGACGACGTCGATGGCGTCGACGAGGCGGGTGCGCAGCGCCTGACCGCGGACTGAGAAGCCGCGCTGCGCGGCGGCATACTCCGCCTTTCCCTCGGCGGTCTCGATCCGCACGCGCCGCCCGCATGTCGAGGGTGCGGATGTCGCGGGCCAGCTCGAAGCAGTCCATGACGAGGTCGCTCGACACGGCGGGCACGAGCTTGTGGGCCCACGTGTAGGCGTCCATCTATGCGCGAGGATCGGATCAACAGCTGTGGGTAGGTCCCGTCCGCATGCCGAAGAGCGGACGCCCTAGCCGTGGACTCGCGGGTGCTCCGACGTCTCTCATGATTGCCAAGCGAGAGGCTAGAGCGTTCGCGGCTAGCCCTTCGGCGAGGCCGCTACAGCGCTTGCGTGCGGAGCCGGAGGGCGTTGCTGATGACGCTGACGGAGGACAGGGCCATCGCCGCTGCGGCGATCATCGGGGAGAGAAGGAGCCCGAAGCTCGGGTAGAGGACGCCGGCGGCGAGGGGGATGCCGGCGGCGTTGTAGATGAAGGCGAACACGAGGTTCTGGCGGATGTTCGACATGGTGGCCTTGGACAGCGCCCGGGAGCGGACGATGCCGGTGAGGTCGCCCTTGAGAAGGGTCACTCCGGCGCTCTCGATGGCGACGTCGGTGCCGGTGCTCATGGCGATGCCGACATCGGCCGCGGTCAGGGCGGGTGCGTCGTTGACGCCGTCACCAGCCATCGCGACGACGCGGCCTTCGGCGCGCAGCGCCTGGACGACGTCGCTCTTGTGGTCGGGCAGGACCTCGGCCTCGACGCGGTCGATGCCGAGGCTGCGGGCGACGGCGTTCGCGGTGACCTGGTTGTCGCCGGTGAGCATGACGACGTCAATGCCGTCCGCGCGTAGCTCCTTCAACGCGGCGGCGGTGGTGTCCTTGACCGGGTCGGCGATGGCGAGCACGCCGGCCACGCGACTGTCGATCGCGACGTAGACGGCGCTGGCGCCGTCGGCGCGCAGCCGGTCCGCGTCGGCGTCCTTGCTGGCTGTGTCGACGTCATGCCCGGCGAGGAACCGTTGACTGCCCACGAGGACGCGTCTTCCGTCGACGGTGCCGGTGACGCCCTTGCCGACGGGCGCGTCGAAGTCGGCTACGTCAGGAATGCTCAGCCCGGCGTCGGTGGCGGCGCGGACGATGGCCATCCCGAGGGGGTGCTCGCTGGCGCGTTCGACGCCGGCGGCGAGCCGGAGGAGCTCGTCCTGGTCCGTGCCGTCGGCGGCGGCGACGTGGGTGACCGAGGGGCGGCCCTGGGTCAGGGTGCCGGTCTTGTCAACGACCAGGGTGTCGACCGTCTCCATCCGCTCGAGTGCTTCGGCGTTCTTGATGAGGACGCCGAGGGAGGCGCCGCGGCCGACGCCGACCATGATCGAGACTGGCGTCGCGAGCCCCAGGGCGCAGGGGCAGGCGATGATGAGCACGCTGACGGCGATGACGAGGGCGTGCGCCAGGCGGGGCTCAGGCCCGACGGTCGCCCACACGATGAACGCGACCAGTGCCGCGGCGATGACGACGGGCACGAACACGGCCGACACCCTGTCGGCGAGCCGCTGGATGGGGGCGCGGGAGCGTTGCGCGTCGGCGACCATCTGGACGATGCGGGCGAGCATCGTGTCCCGGCCGACGTTGTCGGCACGCATGACGATCGACCCGGTCTGGTTGACGGTGCCGCCGATGACGGAGTCACCGGCCCGCTTGGTGACGGGCATGGACTCGCCGGTGACCATGGACTCGTCCAGGGTCGAGCGGCCGTCCTGGACGGCTCCGTCGACGGGGACGGACTCGCCGGGCCGGACGCGCAGCAGGTCTCCGACCTGGACCTGCTCGAGGCTGACGTCGGCCTCGGTCCCGTCGGGGTCGATCCGGTGTGCGGTCTTGGGGGTGAGGTCGAGCAGGGCGCGGATGGCGCCGGAGGTGCTCTCTCGGGCGCGTAGCTCGAGGACCTGCCCGAGCAGGACGAGGGTGGTGATGACGGCGGCGGCCTCGAAGTAGACGGCGACCGTCCCGTCCATCCGGAAGGACTCGGGGAACAGCTGCGGTGCGACGGTGGCGACCACGCTGAACAGCCACGCGACGCCGGTGCCCATCGCAATGAGGGTGAACATGTTCAGCTTCATCGTCCGGACGGAGGTCCAGCCGCGCTCGAAGAACGGCCATCCGGCCCAGAGCACGACGGGGGTCGCAAGGACGAGCTGCCCCCAGGTGGCCACGGAAGCGGGGATGGCGTCGTGCAGGGCTGGGATGAGCTCGCGCCCCATCGAGAGGACGAGCACCGGGAGGGTGAGGGCGACCGCGACTGTGAACCGGCGGGTCATGTCGGCGAGCTCGGGGTTGGGGCCGCTGTCCGCGGTCACGGTGACGGGCTCGAGGGCCATCCCGCAGATCGGGCAGGTGCCCGGGCCGGGCTGACGGATCTCGGGGTGCATCGGGCAGGTCCACTCGGTGACGTCGCTGGGGGCCGCTGCGGTGCCGGCGGGGTCCTCACGGTCGTGATGGTCGTGCTCTCGATGGTCGTGACCGGAGCCTGCATGTCCCACCGGGCCGGTCAGGTAGGCGTCCGGGCGCGCCTCGAACCTCGCGCGGCAGCCGGGGGAGCAGAAGTAGTAGTCGTGGCCGTCCCGCTCGAGGTGGTGCTCGCTGGTAGCGGGGTCGACGTCCATGCCGCAGACGGGGTCCTGCACCAACGAGCCCGTCGGGGAGATCGAGTGCTCGCTGTGCGTGTCCATGTCTCCATGATACCCCCATGGGGTATATGCGCAAGGGTGTGATGAGCCTTGGGGCGCCCAGCGGTCCCCTCGCCGGAGTTGAGACGGGCGGGCCCGACACCGGAGCGGGCGACGGCCATACGAGCCACCGCCCCGATGGAGCGAACTGTTCTGGCCCCGACGAGGCGTCGAATCCGTTGTGACGCCCTGTTCGCCGATGGGCACGTACAACAAGACCTCGATGTGGACGCAGCACTCGACGGACGGCGCTACCCAGCCGTCGCGTGGGCCACTCGCCAAGCGGCCGGAGCTACATGTCCCGAAGTCGGCCGCGGCCAATGGGTGGAGTACGCCACGGGTCGAGTTCTCGAAGGCCGCCCGCGGACTGAATGAAACGTCCTGACTTGCCGCGCTTGCGTTCAGCTCGAGGTTCGGGAGATCTGAAGCGTGAGCTCGATGGCGTCGACGAGGCGGGTGCGCAGCGCCTGACCGCGGACCGAGAAGCCGCGCTGCGCGGCGGCATACTCCGCCTTTCCCTCGGCGGTCTCGATCCGCGCCGCCCGCATGTCGAGGGTGCGGATGTCGCGGGCCAGCTCGAAGCAGTCCATGACGAGGTCGCTCGACACGGCGGGCACGAGCTTGTGGGCCCACTTGTAGAGGTCCATCCCGGCGTGGAGGCACCCCGGCTGCTCGAGGGCCGTCTGGCTCTCACGGGTCGGCGTCAACACGTTGAGTGGAGCGGCCTCGGGGGTGAAGAAGCGGTACGCGTCGAAGTGCGAGCAGGCGACCTGGTGGCTCTCGACCACGGCGTCGGTCCCGGCGCCGCCGAGCCGCAGCGGCCATCCCGCGTGCCGCACGTCGGTCGGGTCGAGCCGGTAGACCATGGCCCACTCGTGCAGCCCGAAGCAGCCGAACCGCGCCGGTCGACCTGCCGTGCCCACGAGCAGCTCGCGGACGAAGCGCAGCGTGTCGCCGCGGGCGGCCGTGAAGGCCTCGACGTCCACCCCGACGACGTCGCTGTCGACCTCGTAGAAGCGCCAGTCGACCTGCGGCGCGTGCGCTGCCCCCACGAGGGACGTGCCGGCCCCGGGGTGCCAGCGGCGCAGCTGTGCTGGCTTGAACGCGTAGTAGGTGAAGAGGAAGTCCTCGACCGGGTGCTTGCGGTGGTCGCGTCGGCGAGCCAGGTGCGCTGAGGTCGCTGTGTCGACACGCGCCTCGTGCGCCGCCGTCCGCTCGCGCCACTCCGGCTCGCTCATCACCTGCACCCCACGAGGGTAGGCGAGTCGCGGCCCCGAACCCCACCGCGCACCCGCGACCCGAGGGCAGGATGGCCTCATGGCACCGGACGCGGAGCGACCCACCCACCTGCTGCACCGGCTGACCTCCTACACCCCGGAGCGGGAGTGGACCGAGGTCCCCGATGACGATCGGCTCGTGCAGGACCTCGTGCCCAACGACGTGACGCGGCGGCCCCGGTCCTACAAGCGCTACGACGACGACCTGCGACGAGTCCTCCTGCCGCCCGACCTCCCCGCGTCGTCGGCGGCGGCCACCGCTGTGCTCGCCGGCACGGCGACGGTTGCGCCGAGCCGTCTCGACCTCCCCGGCCTGGCCCGTCTGCTCTTCCTGTCGTCGGGCGTCACCCGGCGCACGACGCGCCCCGACGGCGGGGTCATGCTCTTCCGCGCGGCCGGCTCGGCCGGGGCGCGCTTCCCGCTCGAGCTCTACGTCGCCGTGCCGCGCGGGGCGGGCGTCGAGGGGCTCGAGCCGGGCCTGCACTGGTACGACCCCGAGGCCCACGCCCTCGTCGTCCTCGGCCCCGCGCCGTCGGGCGACGCCGTGACCGTCGTCGTGACGGGGGTGCCGTGGCGCACCGGCTGGCGCTACCGCGAGCGCGGCTTCCGCCACATCTACTGGGACGCCGGCACCATGCTGGCCCAGACGCTCGCCCTCGCCGACGCGGCAGGCCTGACAGCACGGCTCTTCACGACCTTCCCCGATGCCGAGGTGGCCGCCCTCGTCGGCGCCGACCGCGTGCACGAGTTCCCGGTCGCCCTCGTGGCCCTCGGTCCCGGCGACCCGGCCGTGCACCTGACGGGCGACCCGATGTCGGGCCACCACGACGCCGACGGTCTCGAGTTCCCGCTCGTGACGGCCGCCCAACGTGCGGGGGAGCAGCGCCGCCTCGGCGCCGAGCTCGAGCGCGGGGCTCCGGTCGCGCTCACCGCCGAGGGCGGACCCAGCACCGATGCCGTCGTCGTCAGCAAGGGGTCGATCCGCCGGCTCCACCCCGACCGGTCGCTTCCGCGCCACGTGCTCGTCGACGCCATGAGCGCCTCGCTGCGCGGCATCGACGTCCCGCACTGGCTCGGCGTCAGCGGCGTCGACGACGTGCCCACCGGCATCCACCGGTGGCCCGACCTCGCGTCGCCGGTGCGCCCTCTCGACGAGCGGTCCGTCCGCGACGAGCTCTTCGCGGCCGCCCTCGAGCAGGGCCTCGCCCGCGACGCCGCCTTCGTCGCCATGAGCGGCGCGCCACTGGACGACCTCGACGACCACGCCTATCGCGAGGCGCAGCTGCTTGCCGGCGTCGCCGAGGGCCGCCTGCACCTCATGGCGTACGCGTTGGGCGCGGCCGCGTCGGGCATGACCTTCCGCGACTCCGACCTCGCACACCTCCTCGGGACGGACGTGGCCGGTCTGCTCTGGACGTGCGTCGGCGTGCCGGAGTACCGGACCCGCCCCAGCGGACAGCCCGGGTCGCCGGCGGACGTCACCATAGTCTGGCCGCGCTGACCGGTCTCCGCGAGGGATCGTCACCCGTCGTAGGGTGGGCGCGTGCGCATCGCGAGGTTCACGACCGGGGACGACCCGGCATACGGCATCGTCCAGGGCGACCCCGGCAGCGAGGTGATCACGCCTCTGTCCGGCGACCCGCTCTACATCGGCCTCCAGCCGAGCGGACAGCCGCCCGTCATGCTCGACGACGTGCGCCTGCTCGCACCCGTCATCCCGCGCTCCAAGATCGTCGCGATCGGCAAGAACTACGCCGACCACGCCAAGGAGATGGGCGGCGAGGCGCCGGCCGAGCCGATGATGTTCTTCAAGCCCAACACCGCCGTCGTCGGTCCGTTCGACCCCGTCGTGCTCCCGGCCGGCAGCAGCGAGATCTCCTACGAGGGCGAGCTCGCGGTCGTCATCAAGACCATCACCAAGGGCGTCAAGGCAAAGGACGCGGCCGAGTGCATCTACGGCTACACCATCGCCAACGACGTCACGGCCCGGGACTGGCAGCGCAGCGACGGCCAGTGGGCCCGCGCCAAGGGCTTCGACACGAGCTGCCCCCTCGGCCCGTGGGTCGAGACCGAGCTCGACCCCGCCGACCTCGCGATCGTCACGACGCTCGACGGCGACGTGAAGCAGGACGGCACGACCGCCGACATGATCCACGACATCGCGACGATCATCGAGTACGCCTCGGCGGCCTTCACGCTGCTGCCCGGTGACGTCATCCTCACCGGCACGCCGGCCGGCGTCGGGCTCGTCGAGGCGGGTCAGCAGGTCACCGTCGAGATCGCGGGCATCGGGTCGCTGACCAACACCTTCGTGCGTCGCTGACCCTTTCGGGCTCCCACTAGGCTGGGTCGCACCATGAGCGACAACACCACCAGCACAGGTATGCCGTCTTCCCCCGCCAGCGACGCCGGCGAGCACGTCGAGATCCGCACCGAGGAGCGCGTCCGCGTCTCGACCTCGGACGGCTCCGGTCCGGTGCGCACTCGCGTCGCCCCGAGCCCGACCGGTGACCCGCACGTCGGCACGGCCTACATGTCGCTCTTCAACCTCGCCTTCACCCGGCAGCAGGGCGGCCAGTTCGTCCTGCGCGTCGAGGACACCGACCGCGCGCGCTTCCGTGAGGACTCCGAGGCCCAGCTCTACGACACCCTCGCGTGGCTCGGGCTGCACTGGGACGAGGGCCCGGACATCGGTGGGCCCTTCGCGCCGTACCGCCAGTCCGAGCGTCTCGACACGTACCGCCCCTACGTCGAGCGCCTCCTCGAGGACGGCCACGCGTACTACTGCTGGTGCTCCAAGGAGCGTCTCGACCAGATGCGCGAGATCCAGCAGAAGACGAAGCAGCCGACCGGCTACGACCGTCTGTGCGTCGGCAAGACGCGTGAGGAGCGCGCCGCGCTGCCCGGCTTCAGCGAGACGCCGGTCGTGCGCATGCTCGTGCCCGACGACGTGCCGCTCGTCTTCGACGACGTCATCCGCGGCAAGGTGTCGGCGCCGCGCCCCGACGACCAGGTGATCCTCAAGGCCGACGGGTTCCCGACCTACCACCTCGCTGTCGTCGTCGACGACCATCTCATGGGCATCACCCACGTCGTGCGCGGCGAGGAGTGGATCAGCTCGACGCCGAAGCACGTCCTGCTCTACCGCTGGCTCGGGCTCGAGCCGCCGACGTTCGCGCACATGCCGTTGCTGCGCAACACCGACAAGTCCAAGATCTCCAAGCGCAAGAACCCCGCCGCCCGTCTCACGTGGTTCCGGGAGCAGGGCTACCTGCCCGAGGCGCTCGTGAACTTCCTTGCGCTGCTGGCCTACCCGCCGCAGCAGGACGCCGAGGGTGCCGACGTCGAGGTCTTCACCTTCGACGAGTTCAGCCGCACGTTCGACTGGGCCAAGGTCAACCCGATCGGCCCGATCTTCGACCTCAAGAAGCTCGACTGGCTCAACGGCGTCCACATCCGGTCGCTCGAGGTGGGCGAGTTCGCGAGCCGGCTGCTGCCCTACCTCGTCGCCGACGGCGTGCTCGGCGAGACGCAGTCGCTCGGTGAGCTGGCGCGCCTCAAGTCCGTCGCGGAGCTGATCCAGACCCGCATGGCCCTGCTCACCGAGGCGCCGGCGCTCGTGCGTCCGTTCTTCGTCGCCGACGACCAGCTCGTCATCGACGAGGACGCGCGTGCCCAGCTCAAGGACGACGCGCCGGCCGTGCTCGACGCGGCGCTCAAGGTGCTCGGCGACATCGACGACCACGGCATCGGCGTCCTCGGCACGGGAAGCCCGTGGAACGCCGCGGGCATCGAGGAGGCGCTGCGCGCCGCGATCGTCGACGGGCTCGGCATCAAGCCACGCCTCGCCTTCGGCCCGCTGCGCACGGCCGTCTCGGGCGCCCGCATCTCGCCGCCGCTCTTCGAGTCGATGGAGATCCTCGGCAAGACCTCGACCCTGAGCCGCCTCCGGTCGCTGCGCGACTCGCTCTGAGGACATCGGGGTGGAGGGCGTGGGGGGCTGGTCCTGGCCGCTGCACGGCATCCGCCTGCACACGGCCGACCTCGACCTGACGGTCATGACCGAGGCGGACCTGCCGACGTTGTGGGCCCTGCTGCCCGACGACCTCGAGCTCAACCCGCACGCGACGACGTATGCCGGCCTCGACGTCCCGGCGAACCGTCGGGCCGTCCTAGCGCAGGGTTACTGGCGCGCCCTCGGGATGTGGTCGCCCGACGACTGGGCGCTGCCCTTCGTCGTCCGTTCGGCGGGCGCCGTCGTGGGCGCCCAGTGGCTCGAGGGGCCCGACTGGCGCTCCGACCGCACCGTCGACTCCTCGTCCTGGCTCGTCGCCGGAGCGCGGGGGAGGGGGCTCGGACGGCAGATGCGGGCCGCGGTGCTCGCTCTCGCCTTCGGCCCGTTGAGGGCCGAGGCGGCGATCAGCTCGGCCGTGGTCGACAACGCGCCGTCGCTCGGCGTCTCACGCTCCCTCGGCTACCACGACACCCACCGTTCGGTGCTCGAGCACTCGGGGCAGACGCTGCAGCACGTGCGCCTCGACGTGAAGACGTGGGACGCCTCGGGCCGGTCGCGGCACGTCGTCGTCGAGGGTGTCGACCCGGCCCTGCCCCTCTTCGGCCTCGACCCGTGACAGGAGTCCACTCGTGAACCCGCCCAGCCTCGCCGCCGTCCTCGACGGCGTGCGCGCCGTGCTGCTCGACGTCGACGACACCATCGTCGACACGGAGGAGGCGATGGTCGCCGCCGGGACCGAGGCGGCCGCCGCGATCTGGCCGCACCGCTCGGGCCTCGACCACCGTGCCATGGCGCAGCGCTACTACGACGACCCGGAGCGCTGGTTCCCGCGCTACGCCTCCGGCGACGTCCCGTTCGACACGATGCGGTCGGGTCGGCTCGCCGAGGTGGCCGTGGCGTTCGGCCTCGAGGTTCCCGACGGCGCCCACCGGTCCTTCGAGGACGCGTACGCCCCGGCCTTCCGCAGCGCCCAGCGGCTCTTCCCCGACGTGCCGGGACTGCTGTCCGCCGCCGAGCAGGAGGGACTTCCCGTCGCGCTGCTGACGAACTCCGCGCACGCGCCGACCCGCGTCAAGCTCGAGGCCCTCGACCTCGCCGAGCGCTTCGAGGTCGTCGTGACGACCGACACCCTCGGCTTCGGCAAGCCCGACCCGCGCGTCTACCTCGAGGCGTGCCGGCTCGTCGGTGCCGAGCCCCACCGGGTGGTCTGCATCGGCGACAGCATCGAGTGGGACGTGCTCGGGGCCCAGGCTGCCGGCCTGCGTGCCGTCTGGCTCGATCGAGGGGGTCTCGGGACGACCGAGCTGGTCGCCACCGTGCGCGGTCTGGACGAGGTCGCGGCCGCGCTCGACCGCCGATTTGGGTCACCGCTCACGGACCGGTAGTATTCCCATTCGGTTCACCCCGTACCGGCCGCGAGGCAGGCTCGGAGTGAAACCCCTTGGGGTATGGTGTAATTGGCAACACTACGGTTTCTGGTTCCGTCATTCTAGGTTCGAGTCCTGGTACCCCAGCTCTGGTTCACGGCAACGTGAGCCGATTCGGAGAAATCCAGCCTTCACGGTAAGGTTTCTTCTCGTGCCGAGTCCGCTCGGCACCGCTCACGGCCCCGTTGTGTAGCGGCCTAGCACGCCGCCCTCTCAAGGCGGTAGCGCGGGTTCGAATCCCGTCGGGGCTACGTGATGCTCGAGAGGGCACAAGAAGACCCCGGTCCACATGGACCGGGGTCTTCTTGCATGTCAGGGTGGCCCACGGTCGAGGCACCCTATGCTGACGCTCGTCATAGGCACGCCGAGCAAGGAGCCGCCGCATGACCGCGACGACCGCCGTCGCCCCTCCGGAGGTCACCGCCCGCCGCCGTTCCTGGCGCCCGGCGCTGGGCACTCCCCGCCGGGTCTTCGACACGACGTTCTCCGGCGTCGGCCTCACCGTGGCGGCGTGGTTCTTTGCGCTGTCGCTGCTGCCCTCGCTCTTGCCTCGTGGCGCGATGGTGCAAGGCATCGCCTCGGGTGTCACCGTGATGATCGGCTACGGCATCGGCGCGGGCACCCAGGCGCTCTGGCGCTACCTCGGGATCCCGAGCGTGCCTGGCCGGGCGCGACGCATCCTCGTGGCGATCTTCGTGGGCCTCGGCCTCTGGGCTGCGGTCTTCACCGGCTGGCGCCAGGTCGGCTGGCAGAACGAGATCCGCACGCTCTACGGGATGGAGCCGGCGTCGCCGACCCAGTGGCCCGTCGTCATCGGCCTCACGGTGCTCCTCGCCGTCCTCATCCTCGTCGTCGCCCGGAGCCTGCGCCTGCTCTTCCGCACCGTCTTCCGCTGGCTCGGGCGCCGCCTGCCCCGCCGTGTGGCGGTCGTCGTCGGCTCGGCGGTCCTGCTCGCCCTGATCTGGTCGCTGCTCACCGGCGTCCTCGTCAACGGCTTCTTCGCCGTGGCCAACAACACCTTCGCGCCACGTGACACGCTCATCGCCGAGGACATGAACCGTCCGCAGGTCCCCGAGCGCTCCGGCAGCCCGCAGTCGCTCTCCACCTGGGACCTGCTCGGGCGCCAGGGACGCTACTTCGTCGGTGGTGGACCGACCGTCGCCGAGCTCGACGCCGCGAACGGCGGCGGCGCGAAGGAGCCGATCCGGGTCTATGCCGGTCTCCGCTCCGCCGAGACCGTGCAGGGGCGCGCCGACGTCGTCCTCGCCGAGCTGAAGCGAACCGGCGCCTTCGACCGCAAGATCCTCGTCGTCGCCACGACGACCGGCACCGGCTTCCTCGACCAGAACGGCACCGACCCCCTCGAGTTCCTCTGGAACGGTGACACCGCCATCGCGGGCGTCCAGTACTCCTACCTGCCGTCGTGGATCTCGCTCCTCGCCGACCAGGACGCCGTCCGCGAGACCTCCCGCGTCGTCTTCGACACCATCGACCAGTACTGGTCGACGCTGCCCGAGGCGAGCCGGCCGAAGCTCTACCTCTACGGGCTCTCCCTCGGCTCGTTCGGCGTCGAGAGCATCCGCCCTCGATCAACGTCATCAACGAGCCGATCGACGGCGCCCTGATGTCGGGGCCGCCGTTCGTCAACGACCTCCACGCCCGGCTCACGGCCCAGCGTCAGCCCGACAGCCCGGCATACCTGCCGGTCTACGAGCAGGGCCGTACGGTGCGTTTCACCGCGGAGCAGAACGGCCTGGACCGCGGGGGCTCGACCTGGGGTCCGACGCGGCTCGTCTACCTCCAGCACGCGAGCGACCCCATCGTCTTCTTCTCGCCGAGCATGGCCTTCAGCTCGCCCGAGTGGCTCAAGGACGGCGAGCGTGGGCCGGACGTGTCGGCGCGGATGGGCTGGTTCCCCCTCGTGACGATGTGGCAGGTGCTGCTCGACCTGCCGGGCGCGGGCAGCATCCCGATGGGCTACGGGCACCTCTACTCGGCCACGTCCAACCTCGAGTCGTGGGTCGCCGTGACGAACCCGCCCGGCTGGACACCCGACAGGACGGCGGCGCTGGCGTCCGTCCTCGAGAAGCGGCCCTACAAGGACACCTGAGCCTCGTCCCTGCGTGACTGGAGCCCGGCGCGGGCGAGGTCACGCAGGGAGGCGCCGGGGAGGTACGCCGAGGTCAGGGCGAGTCCGATGCGCGGCAGGGCGGCCTCGTCGGCGAAGACGAGGTAGACCGGCTCGTGCCGGGGGCGGAACTTCTGCTTGAAGCTGTCGAGCGACCGGAAGCCGTACAGGGGTTCCATGGCCTCTCCGAGCTGGTCGAGCAGTCGCTCGAGCGCGGCCCGCTCGGCCGTCCCATCGCCGGAGTGCGCGAGCGGCGCTCCTGAGAGCGACACGAACGACGCACCCTGCTCACGGAAGGACAGGCAGGCGCTCGCGATGAGGAACTCGGTCACCGGCCGGAAGCCGTCCGGGAGGCGCCGCATGACGTCGAGCGTCCACCCGCGGACCTCGCCGCCGGCGGAGTGGACGGGCAGCCACGAGGTCACGCCGTGGACCGTCAGGTCGGCGTCGACGGCCAGGCCGACGCGCGTGTCGGGGTCGAGGGCCTCGTCGACGCCCCCGAGCGTGAAGCCCATCTCGGGCAGCCCCTTGTCCGAGACCCAGAGCTCGGAGATGGCGCGCACCTGGGTCAGCAGGCCGCGGGGCATCTCGGCGAGCTGCCCCTCGCGGTAGGTGATCCCGTCCTTCGTCGCGCGGTTGAGGGCCGTGCGGACGCTCTGCCAGGACTTGCCCTTGAACTCGAGGTCGGGCAGGTCGATGATCGCCTCCTCGGCCACGAGCACGTCGCGCCGGCCGTGGGCACGCCCCCAGTCGGCCACCTCCTGCGTGACGGAGAAGAAGCACACCATGAGCCCGTGCGTCTCCTGCTCGTCGACGAAACCCTGGAGCACGTCAGCGCGCGTCGCGGCGTCCGCACCGACGGGGTCGCCGAGGGCGATGGCCGTGCCCCGGTGCACCTGGAAGGCGACGTAGCCGACCGGTGCACCCGACGGGTCGCGGTGGACGTACCAGTGGTTGTCGGGCCAGGTGCCCATCCACGCCATCGTCGACCCACCGTGCTCCTTGAGGAGTGCCACTGCGGTCTCCCGGTCGCTCGCCCCGGTCGCGAGCTCCCTGCGCCGCTTCCGTCGTGACCGCGCCTGGAAGGCCGACCGCCCGAGCACGAGGACGGCGAGCTGGAGCAGCGTGATGACCACGGTGACGACGAGCTCGGGGATCGAGGTCGCGACCTGTCCGTCGCCGTTGAGCTGGTCGGGTGCCACGACCTCGACGACGATGAGCAGGGACTGGGCCAGCAGGGAGAGGGTCGCGAGCCCGCCGGCGAGGAACCACACCCGACGCGAGCCGCGCCGCAGGCCGTCGGCGAGCAGGAGCGAGATGGCTGCGCTGATGAGGACGCTGAAGGCGTCCGTGTCGTCGGAGGTCGCCCCGAGCGGCCCGTCCGACGGCGTGAAGTAGAGCAGGATCTGGACCAGCGCGCTGACGAGGTAGAAGGCTGACGACACGACCCGCCACTCGTGCCGGCTGAAGCGAGGCAGCGCGAGCGACGGTCGGCGGCCGAGCAGGACCGGCCCGAGCGCGAGCCCGACCGAGATGCCGATGGCGTGCTCGAGGTCCCAGAGACGTCCGACGTAGAGGAGTGCGACGACGGCGTAGAGGGACAGGACCGCTCTGAGCCGCCCGCGCCACGGCGGGGTGAGGGTTGCGCTCGCCGCGGCCACCGCTCCGAGGGCACCGGCGCTGAACCCTGCATCCAGCTCTGCCGCGAGCCGGGCGGCCCACTCCCAGCCGGTGCCGTCGACGACGAGCAGGAACAGCGAGGCCAGCAGGACGCCGGCCAGGTGCGTCGACGTCGCGGCGACCGCGACCCGACGGGTGCCCAGACGCCACTCCGACCAGCCGACCATGAGCAGGGCTCCGCCGGCCACGGGGAGGTACTGCGACGGGGTGAGGGCGAAGAAGGCGCCGGTGACCGGTGTCCACCAACGGCCGTCCTGGAGAGCCGGGAGACCGTACGCGACGTGGTTGACGAGGTCCCGGTCCTCGAGCGCGTTCCACAGCGTGCCGGTCGCCAGTGCCAGCACGAGCATGGTGCCGACGACGACGATCGTGAAGGGCAGGCGGCGGGCGAGGGCGGTCGCCCGGGCCGTCGGACCGGGGTCCGGTGCGTCGTCGGGGTCGTTCGAAGCTGTCGTCACGCGCGCGGCCCCTTCCCGGGTCTCCGGTCCGCGGTGGACCTGTTGCGATGCTAGTGCGCGGTGCTCGCGGAGGGGGTGGCCGTCGTCCCGGGGCCGCCGAGCCGTCGGGCACTGACCGACTCCTGCCCCACACGTCTCAGGGCGAGCAGCACCGGGTCGGTCAGGACGGTGCCGACGATGGCGTAGCGCAGGGCCTCCTGGGGCGGGGCGGTGGCCAGAGCAGGCGCGACGTCGGTCTCGGCGACCGAGAGCATGGCCCGTTGCCACGTGTCGAGCGTCGCGTCGTCGACGCTCCACCCTCCGGCAGCAGCGGCCGTGAGCGCCTGGGCGAGCTGGAGCCCGGCCGGCGAGTGCTCACAGCCCGGCGGCCCGAGGGCGCGCACCCGCTCGAGCGACTCGGGCGTGACGTCCCCTGCGGCCCCCGGGGTGACGTGGGGGCGCAGGGCCTCGTGCGCGACCCCGAGGAGCTCGTGCCGGCTTGCGGGTGGCTCGTCGAGGGCATGGACGACCTCGCGTACCCGGTCGATCGAGAGCCGGCCCACGTCGACGAGGGTGCGCACGAGGCGGACCCGCTCGACGTGGCTCTCGTCGTAGGAGGCGCGGGTGACGCCCTGGGCCACGCCGGCATGGAGCAGCCCTTCCCGCAGGTAGTACTTGAGCGTGGGGATGCTGACGCCGGTGGCTTCGGCGAGCTCGGAGATGCGCATGAAGTCCTCCCTTGACTTTGGATAGTATGACTGTCCAAACTTGGATAGCACCACTATCCGAGAGGCGTTTCATGAGCGGTTTCGTCCACACGAGCCACACCCACGACGGCGAGCTCGCCGTCTTCCTCATCGGCATGCGGGTCAACCACCCGTGGCGCCCCGACCTCTGGGGTCCGGTGTTCGCCGCGATGCCGGGCATGATCAGCGAGCTGTATGCGGCCAAGGCCGCCGCTGCACGCGGGGACGGGCCCGACCTCGGTTTCCTCGAGGCCCGCACGCTTCTCGGCGCGGGAGGGCCCACCCTCGTGCAGTACTGGCGGGACGTCGAGTCGGTGTACGCCTACGCCCACGACCCCGAGCGACGCCACCGTCCGGCCTGGACGGCCTTCTACCGTCGGAGCCGAAGGGCGACCGGCGCCGTCGGCATCTGGCACGAGACGTATGCCGTCCCGGCCGGTGGGCACGAGAGCCTCTACGTCGGGATGCCGCCGACCGGGCTCGGCAAGGCCTTCGGCCTGACCGAGGACCGCAGCCGTCGACGGCACGCCCGGATCGGCCGGAGCGAGGTCGCCGCCGGCAGCGCCGCCCCGGAGAGCGTCGTCAGCTGAGCTCGCGCAGGCCGGGCAGCACGTCGGCCGAGAACTGCTCGAGGAACCGGCCCTGGTCGTGGCCGGGCGCGTGGAAGACGACGTGGTTGAAACCCCAGTCGACGTACTGGCGCACCGCGTCGACGGCCTCGCCCGGGTCGCTCGTGACGATCCAACGCTTGGCGATCTCCTCGTCGGACAGCTCGTCGGCCAGGCGTTCCATCTCGACCGGGTCGTCGACGCCGTGCTTCTGCTCGGCGCTGAGCGACAGGGGCGCCCAGAAGCGCACGTTGTGCAGCGCCTGGTCGGGGTCACGGTCGTAGGAGAACTTGATCTCGATCATCCGGTCGATGTCGTCACGCGTGCGCCCGGACTTGACCAGACCCTCGTCGACGGCGGGCAGCAGCTTGTCCTCGTAGAGCTCGCGGCCCTTCCCGGAGGTGCAGATGAACCCGTCACCCGACCGGCCGGCATACCTCGCGACGAGCGGACCGCCGGCCGCGACGTAGACGGGGATGGGCTGTTCGGGGCGGTCGTAGACCGTCGCCGCGTGCGTCCGGTAGTAGTCGCCCTCGAAGTCGACACGCTCCTCGGTCCACAGCTTGCGCATGAGCGTCACGGCCTCTCGCAGCCGCGCGAAGCGCTCCTTGAACTCCGGCCACGGCGAGCCCGCGGCGCCGACGGCCACCTCGTTGAGGGCTTCGCCGGTGCCGATGCCGAGGACGATGCGTCCGGGGTTGAGGGCTCCCAGCGTGCCGAAGGCCTGCGCCACGACGGCCGGGTTGTAGCGGAACGTCGGGGTCATGACCGACGTGCCGAGCTGGATCCGCTCGGTGCGCTCGCCCGCGGCCGCGAGCCAGCTCATCGCGAAGGGGGCGTGGCCCTGCTGGTGCCGCCAGGGCTGGAAGTGGTCGGAGATGAAGGCCGAGTCGAGCCCGACCTGCTCGGCCTGCGTGGCCAACGTGACGAGGTCGCGCGGACCGAACTGCTCCGCGGACGCCTTCCAACCAACTTTGAGCACACCGACTCCTTCGGGCCGTGGGGGAGTGACCTCCGTCAGCCTACGTCGGGGTGCACAGGGGCCGTCGGGCCGTCACCAGTGGACGACGACCTGGTCGCCGATCCGCACCTCTCCGTAGAGCTGGATGAGCAGCGGCTTGTTGCGGACGTTGACGCAGCCGTGCGAGGCGCCGGCGTAGCCGAGGCGAGCGAAGTTCGAGGAGTAGTGCACGGCCTGGCCGCCGGAGAAGAACATCGAGTACGGCATGGGTGTGTGGTAGAGGTTCGAGATGACGTCGACCTTCTTCTTGTAGACGGAGAAGACGCCCTCGCGGGTGGGCAGCTCGTCGCTGCCGAACCGCACGTCGAAGCCGTACTGCGGCACGCCGTCGACGACCCAGGTGAGGCGCTTCGTCGACTTGCTGACGCACATGACACGACCGGTCATGCAGCGCTCGTCGACGTCCCACGAGACGGACGCGGGGCTGGGCTCGACGGGCTTCGGCTTGACGTTGGCGAGCTCGTCGGTCGTCGGTCGGTGCGTCATCGACACGAGGCGGTCCCACGTGCGCTCGTCGAGCGTGCCGGTCGCGTCGAAGCCGCGCTTGGCCTGGAATCCACGGACTGCGGCGGTCGTCTTGCTGCCGTAGCGGTCGCTGACGTCGCCGTCGAACCAGCTCAGCTGTCGCAGCCGTGCCTGCAGGGAGCGCACCTTCGGGCCGGTGTCGCCGGCGCGGAGCATGATGACCGGTGCCGGCTCGGGCTCGGCCGTCGCGGAGGGAGTGGGTTTCGAGGGCTGCGTCGGCCGCGCCGGCGTCTGCTGCGTGGGCGTCGGCGGAGCGCTGGTCGGCGGCGTGACCGTGGACGGGGCGGCCGGCGGCGTCTCGACGGCGGTGCCGGTGGGGGTCTCGGTCGTGGGTGCCGGTATGCCGGACGATCCGGACGTCGCGGTCTGGCCGACGCGCGTGGCGGCAGCCCCGACCGTCTGGTCCGGGCTGCAGGCCGTCGTCGCGGCGACGAGGGTCGCGAGGCCGACGAGCGCGAGCGTGCGGCGCCGGCCGGCGGTGGCCCGGAGCGGTGAGGTGGCTGTCTGCATCGTGACCCCTTGTTTGAACGCGACGTGCCGTGCGTCGGTGCACTGCACTGAGGGTGACGCGACGACGCCCGGAATGGTTGTCCGGGTCGGGGTGTCGATCCGGATCGTGACCGATCCGTTGTGCACGGCCTGCCGTCCCCGACGCCGTTGTCGGGAGGCGGCCGGGAGCCGATGGGGTCAGGCGTTGTGCTGCTGCTGTTGCTGCTGCTGCATGGCGTGGTGGCGCCGCAGCACCTCGGTCAGCTTGTTGGCCCCGGCGACGACCGTGGCAGCGTGCAGCCGACCGGGCTGGCGCGAAAGGCGCTCGATGGGCCCGGAGATGGACACCGCGGCGACGACGCGACCCGACGGGCCGCGTACCGGGGCCGAGACCGACGCGACGCCCGCCTCGCGCTCGGCGACGCTCTGGGCCCACCCGCGACGGCGCACGCCTGACAGCGCGGTGGCCGTGAAGGCTGCACCCTGCAGGCCTCGGTGGAGCCGGTCGGGCTCCTCCCAGGCGAGCAGGACCTGCGCGGCCGAGCCGGCGAGCATCGAGAGCGTCGCGCCGACCGGGATCGAGTCGCGCAGTCCGACGGGCCGCTCGGCCGCGGCGACGCAGATGCGCTGGTCGCCCTGGCGGCGGAAGAGCTGCGCGCTCTCGTTCGTGTGGTCGCGCAGGGCGCCGAGCACCGGACCGGCTGCCGCGAGCAGACGGTCCTCGCCCGCGGCCGAGGCGAGCTCGCCGAGCCGCGGACCGAGCACGAAGCGTCCCTGCATGTCCCGCGACACGAGACGGTGGTGCTCGAGCGCGACGGCCAGACGGTGGGCCGTCGGACGCGCGAGCCCGGTGGCTCCGACGAGCTGGGCGAGGGTGGCCGGACCTGCCTCGAGAGCGCCGAGCACCGTGGCGGCCTTGTCGAGAACACCGACCCCTGAAGAGTTGTCCATGCACTGATACTGACGTCTCAGGCACTGAGACGTCAATCCACCGGGCCCACAAAAGGTTCAGGCTGGCCGAAGAGCGATGTCGCGACCAGGTCCTCGATGGCGCACGCGCTCGAGCACCGGAACGCCGCCGCGGAGGGAAGTCAGAGGGAAGTCATGGCAGGGACACTGGCCGAGAAGGTCTGGGACGCACACGTCGTACGTCGCGCCGACGGGGAGCCCGACCTCCTCTACATCGACCTCCACCTCCTCCATGAGGTGACCAGCCCCCAGGCCTTCGACGGGCTGCGGCTCGCCGGCCGGCCCGTGCGCCGCCCCGACCTGACGCTCGCGACCGAGGACCACAACGTCCCCACGACGCCCGGCCCGATCACCGACCCGGTGTCGAAGATCCAGGTCGAGACCCTCCGCCGCAACTGCGAGGAGTTCGGTGTCCGCCTCTATCCGATGGGTGACGCCGACCAGGGCATCGTCCACGTCGTCGGCCCGCAGCTCGGCCTGACGCAGCCGGGCATGACCGTCGTCTGCGGCGACAGCCACACCTCGACGCACGGCGCCTTCGGTGCGCTCGCCTTCGGCATCGGCACCTCCGAGGTCGAGCACGTGCTCGCCACGCAGACGCTGCCCCTCAAGCCCTTCCGCACCCTTGCCGTGAACGTGCGCGGCGAGCTGCCCGACGGCGTCACCGCCAAGGACATCGTCCTGGCCGTCATCGCCAAGATCGGCACCGGCGGTGGCCAGGGCTACGTCATCGAGTACCGCGGCGAGGCCATCGAGGCCCTGTCGATGGAGGCCCGGATGACGGTCTGCAACATGTCCATCGAGGCCGGCGCGCGCGCCGGCATGATCGCGCCCGACCAGACGACGTTCGACTACCTCGAGGGTCGCCCGCACGCCCCGACCGGCGCGGACTGGGACGCCGCGGTCGCGGAGTGGACCTCGCTGCGCACCGACGACGATGCCGTCTTCGACGCCGAGGTCGACCTCGACGCCGCCGAGCTCACCCCCTTCGTCACGTGGGGTACCAACCCCGGCCAGGGTCTGCCGCTCTCGGCGTCGGTGCCCGACCCCGAGGAGTTCGCCGACGAGAGCGACCGCCTCGCGGCCGCCAACGCCCTCGCCTACATGGGCCTCGAGCCCGGCACGCCGCTGCGCGACATCAAGGTCGACACGGTCTTCGTCGGCTCGTGCACCAACGGTCGCATCGAGGACCTGCGCGCGGCGGCCGCCGTCGTCCAGGGTCACCGGGTCGCCGACGGCGTCCGCATGCTCGTCGTCCCCGGGTCGGCCAAGGTGCGCCTCCAGGCCGAGTCCGAGGGGCTCGACAAGGTCTTCACCGAGGCCGGTGCCGAGTGGCGCCTGCCCGGCTGCTCGATGTGCCTCGGCATGAACCCCGACACCCTCGCCCCCGGCGAGCGCAGCGCGTCGACGTCCAACCGCAACTTCGAGGGCCGGCAGGGCAAGGGTGGCCGCACCCACCTCGTCAGCCCGCTCGTGGCGGCGGCGACCGCCGTCCGGGGCACGCTGTCGAGCCCCTCCGACCTCGACAGTGCCAGCCGGGCGCACGGCCAGCTGGCGTCCGCGACGACCGGGGAGGCCTGAGCCATGGATGCGTTCACGACCCACACGGGTATCGGAGTCCCGCTGCGCCGCAGCAACGTCGACACCGACCAGATCATCCCGGCCGAGTACCTCAAGCGCGTGACGCGCACCGGCTTCGAGGACGGCCTCTTCGCCGCCTGGCGCAAGGACGAGTCGTTCGTCCTCAACAACCCGGTGTATGCCAACGGCTCGGTCCTCGTGGCCGGCCCCGACTTCGGCACGGGGTCGAGTCGCGAGCACGCCGTCTGGGCGCTGATGAACTGGGGTTTCCGGGTCGTCATCAGCTCCCGCTTCGCCGACATCTTCCGCGGGAACAGCGGCAAGCAGGGCCTGCTCACGGCGATCGTGTCCCAGGACGACGTCGAGCTGATCTGGAAGTACCTCGAGAACAACCCCGGTGCCGAGATCTCGGTCGACCTCGTGGGTCGCACGGTCCATGCCGGAGAGATCGTCGCACCCTTCGAGATCGACGACTACACGCGCTGGCGCCTCCTCGAGGGCCTCGACGACATCGGGCTGACCCTGCGACACGAGGATCTCGTCGCAGATTTCGAGTCGCACCGGGCGAGCCACAAGCCGGTGACGACTCCCGCCTGACGGCACCTTCCTGCGGCGCCCAGATGGTGCCTGAGAGTGAACGGATCCCCTTGTCAGACAAGGGGATCCGTTCTCGTTTCAGGGCGAATCGGACACGGCTCAGACGTCCCCGTGCCGTCCGAGAACCCGCTCAGAACCCGTCAAACTCCTTGCGACACAACGAAAAACCCACCGACCGGTGATGGACGTGCCTGCCGTGGCGGCCTAACGTCAGGAGGTAGCCGGACCGGTTCCGGACGCACATCGTCGGGTCGCCTGACACCGACAGTCCTCTGGAGGGGAAGACGTGAACAAGGCAGAACTGATCGACGCGCTCGAGGTCAAGCTCGGCAGCAAGAAGGTCGCATCCGACGCGCTGGAGGCGTTCCTCGACGTCGTCATCCGCGAGGTCGCCAAGGGTGGCAAGGTCGGCATCACCGGCTTCGGCACCTTCGAGCGGGCCGACCGGGCCGCACGCACCGGCCGCAACCCCAAGACGGGGGCGACCGTGAGGATCAAGAAGACCCGCGTCCCCAAGTTCCGTTCGGGCACGAACTTCAAGGAGGTCGTGTCGGGCGCCAAGAAGCTCTCCAAGACCGAGTCGGCCGCCTCGCGCGCCTCCGCCGGCACCTCGGTGGCCGCGGCCCCGGCCACGCGGACGACGGCGAAGAAGACCGCCACCAAGGCCGCCCCGGCCAAGGCCGCGGCGAAGAAGACGACGACGAAGGCCGCTGCGACGAAGGCTGCGCCGGCCAAGCGCGCCACGGCGACCAAGGCCGCCCCGGCGAAGGCCGCGGCGAAGAAGACGACGACGAAGGCCGCTGCGACGAAGGCTGCGCCGGCCAAGCGCGCCACGGCGACCAAGGCCGCCCCGGCCAGGGCGGCGGCGAAGAAGACGACGACGACGACGAAGGCCGCTGCCACGAAGGCTGCGCCGGCCAAGCGCGCCACGGCGACCAAGGCCGCCCCCGCCAGGGCCGCGGCGAAGAAGACGACGACGAAGGCCGCTGCCACGAAGACCACGGCGGCCAAGAAGACGACGACGGCCCGCAAGACGACGGCCAGGAAGACCGCCTCGAGGTGAGGCCACGCGGCGCCCGGCACGGGCGTCGCCGGACGTGACGTGGGCCCGACCGGCGACGGTCGGGCCCACGCGTGCGTCAGCGGATGGGCTGGCCGGGCCCGACGCCCACGATGTGCAGCGCGATGACGAGGTCGTCGACGACCTCGACCGTGAGGCGCTGGCCGAGGCGCAGCAGGCGCAGGCCGCTCGCCTCGAACGCCGGTGCCTCGAAGCGCAGCTCGACGCCGTCGTCGCGCAGCACGCTCCCGGTGTGGGTCTCGGGGTCGAAGCGGTGGACGGTGGCCTGCATGCTCCTGATCCAACCAGATGCCCGGTGCTCGAGGACGGTGCGTGTCGCGAGCCCGAGCCCGAGCCGGCGCGCCCGCGCGAGGCTCCGTGCGTCGTCGACGTCGGTGCGCAATCGGGGGAGCGGCAGGTCCAGGCGCACCGCCCCGTCGGCCTCGTGACGCGCGGCGCTGTCGGTGCCGAACCGCGGCGTGAAGCCGCGGCCGCAGCGCAGGACCGTGCCCGTGCCGTCGGCGTCGGGCACGAACGACTCCTCGACGTACGCAGCGGCCTCGAGAGCCGACCGCAGCGAGGCGGCGTCGAGCGAGGGCACGTCACCGAGCAGGGCGGCCACGCGGGCGCCCGGCCCGGCGTGCCGCATACCGGCGGAGACGGCCTCGTTGAGCCCGGTGCCCGGGTCGGCCACGACGTGCACCCCACGCGTACGCCACCTGGCCGCCAGGCCCGCGTCGCTCGTCACGAGCACGAGGTGGTCCGGCCCGACGGCCGCGGCGGCCGCGGCGAGCGTGTCGGTCGCGATCGCCGCACTGAGCTCGGTGCGGTCCGAGCCGACGGCGCGGGCGAGGCGCGACTTGCCGTGGCTCGTGTCCTTGACGGGGACGACGACGTGCCAGCCGGCGGACGGCTCTGCCGGGGGGTGCGCGTGCGAGGAGGTCGTCATGCTGGCGATATCGTCCCACTCGCCGCCTTGCTGCTCGACACCGCGCCGTGAGGTGGACAAGATGAAGCCCAGCCACGTCGACCGGCGTGCGCACGACGAGGAGGACGTGACACCGTGACTGCCGGCGCACCCAAGAGGCGGTTGCCGTGGGCCTACCGGCTCGTGGCCCTCCTGCTCCGGCCGCTGCTGATGCGGGTCACCAAGCGCGACTGGCGCGGGCTCGAGAACATCCCGGTCGAGGGCGGCTTCGTCGTCTCGACGAACCACATCTCCTACGCCGACCCGCTCGTCTTCGCGCACTTCATGTTCGACAGCGGGCGCGAGGCCTACTTCCTCGGCAAGGACAGCCTCTTCGCGATCCCGTTCGTCGGCTGGCTCCTCAAGAAGTGCGGACAGATCCCCGTCTACCGCAACTCCGCCGCAGCGACCGACTCCTACCGGGCCGCGGTCGAGGGCGTGCGCGCCGGCAAGGCGCTCGGGATCTTCCCCGAGGGCACCATCACGCGCGACCCCGACCTGTGGCCGATGCGGGGCAAGACGGGCGCCGCCAGGGTCGCCCTCGAGACGCGCTGTCCCCTGATCCCGGTGGCGCAGTGGGGTGCTCAGGAGATCCTGTCCCCCTACGGCCACAAGCCCTCGCTCTTCCCGCGCAAGACGATGATGATGTACGCCGGTCCGCCGGTCGACCTGACCGACCTCTACGACCGCCCGATCGACACCAAGGTGCTGCGCGAGGCCACCGACCGGCTCATGGACCGCATCACCGGGCTGCTCGAGGTGCTCCGGGACGAGAAGCGTCCGACCGAGCGCTTCGACCCGCGCAGCCACGGCGTCCCCGAGATCGGTGACCCCCTCAAGCATCACGAGATCGGGCGCGCCAAGCGTCACCGCGGTCGGGACGGGAGTCCGTCGTGACGGCTCGCGTCGCCGTCATGGGCAGTGGCAACTGGGGCACGGCCTTCGGGATGATCCTGGCCGACGCCGGGTGCGACGTGACGATGTGGGCTCGTCGACCAGAGGTCGCCGACGCGATCAACGCCGGGCGCAACGACGCCTACCTGCCCGAGCTCGAGCTGCCGTCGGCCGTCCGCGCCACCGTCGACCCGGCCGAGGCCCTCCACCGGGCCGACGTCGTCGTGCTCGCCGTGCCCTCGCAGACGTTGCGCGACAACCTGACCCGCTGGGGCGCCTCGATCCCCACCGACGCCCCGGTCGTGTCGCTCATGAAGGGCGTCGAGCTCGGCACGACGATGCGGATGAGCGAGGTCATCGCCGAGGCCGCCGACATCGCGACCAACCGCATCGTCGTCGTGTCCGGCCCCAACCTCGCGCCCGAGATCGCCCGTCGCCAGCCGGCCGCGGGCGTCGTCGCGTGCCGTGACATGGCGACCGCCGAGCGCGTCGCCAGCGCCTGCGCGACCCCGTGGTTCCGGCCCTACACCGACACCGACGTCATCGGCGCCGAGGTGTGCGGGGCCACGAAGAACGTCGTCGCGCTCGCGTCCGGCATGGCCGAGGGGATGGGGTTCGGCGACAACACGAAGGCCACGATCATCACCCGTGGTCTCGCGGAGACGACGCGCCTGGGCCTGGCTCTCGGCGCGCACCCGCAGACCTTCATGGGCCTCGCCGGCGTCGGAGACCTCATCGCGACGTGCATGTCGCCGCTCTCGCGCAACCACAGCTTCGGCGTGCGGCTCGGGCGGGGCCGCACCGTCGAGGAGGCGACCGCCGAGCTGCGCACGACGACCGAGGGCGTCAAGTCGTGCGAGTCGATCCTCACGCTCGCCGGGCAGCACGACGTCGACATGCCGATCTGCGAGCAGGTCGTCGCCGTCATCCGTGACGGTCACTCGGCGAGCGAGGTCGGCCCGCGCCTCATGTCACGTGACCTCAAGGCCGAGAAGCACTGAGGGCGTATGCCGCCCGCCCGGCTCGCGTCAGGCGTGGTCGAGCGCCTGGGCGAGGTCGGCCCACAGGTCGTCGACGTGCTCGATGCCGACCGACAGCCGGACGAGGTTGACCGGCACCTGCTCGGACTCCGAGGGGTGACGCCGGCGGCGCTCGAGCTGTGACTCGACGCCGCCGAGGCTCGTCGCGTGCAGCCAGAGACGCGTCGAGCCACAGACCCGCTCGGCGGCGTCCGCGTCACCGGCCACGTCGATCGACACCATGGCGCCCGAGCCGGGGTAGCGCACGCGCTCCACGGCCGGATGGCCCTCGAGGCGGCGGGCCAGCTCGGCCGCGCTGGCGCTGGCCCGCTCGAACCGCACCGACAGCGTTCGCAGCCCCCGCAGCGCGAGGAAGACCTCCATCGGTCCGGCGATCGCTCCGTGCAGGGTGCGGTGGCGACGCAGCCGATCGCCGATCGCGCGCCCGCGCTCGAGGTCGGCGACGACGGTCGCGCCGAGCACGACGTCGCTGTGGCCCGAGAGGTACTTCGTCACGGAGTGCACGACGACGTCGGCGCCGAGCGAGAGGGGCCGGCACAGCAGCGGTGTCGAGAGGGTGTTGTCGACGACGCTCGTCACGCCGAGCTCGCGTGACCGGGCGAGGACGACGTCGAGGTCGGTGACGTCCATGAGCGGGTTCGTCGGCGACTCGAGCCAGAGCAGGTCGGCCGACTCGAGGGCGGCGACGAAGCCCGCCGTGTCGGTGGCGTGCACGCGGACGACCGTGCCGCCGGCCTTCTCGTGGGTCACGAGCAGGTCGCCGGTGCCGTTGTACGTCGTGTCGGGGGCGACGACCGTGCCGCCGGCCGGGACGAGCGCGAGTGCCGCCGAGATGGCTCCCATGCCCGACGCGTGCACCAGCGCGTGACCGCCCTCGAGGCCGCCGAGCGCCTCCTCGAACGCGTTCCACGTCGGGTTGCCCGAGCGGGCGTAGTTGACGGGCCCGTCCGCGGCATACGTCGACGTCAGCTCGACGGCGACGTTCGCGGGCGAGCCGGGGGAGCGCTCGGGGCGTCCCGACGCCACGAGGAAGGTGTCGACGTGCAGGTGCTGCGAATCCGCTTCGGTGCCCACGCCCTCAGGGTACGAGGGGCCCCCACGGTCTTCGATAGAGTCTCGTCTGATGACCACGGACCAGCCCCAGCCCGACCTGCAGAGCCGCCCCCGCGTCGCCATCGTCTTCGGAGGGCGCTCCTCGGAGCACGCAGTCTCCTGCGCCACCGCTGCCGGGGTGCTGCGCGCCATCGACCGCAGCAAGTACGACATCATCCCGATCGGCATCTCCCGCGACGGGCAGTGGGTCCTCGCGGCCGACGAGCCGAGCCGCTTCGAGCTGACGGCCGGGCGCACCCCCGAGGTCGAGCCGAGCGCCGCCCACGTGGTGCTGCCGCTCTCGACGCGCGAGAGCTCGCTCACCTCGCTCGAGGCCGGCCGGCCGCCGCAGGAGCTCGGCCAGGTCGACGTCGTCTTCCCCCTGCTGCACGGGCCGTTCGGCGAGGACGGCACGCTCCAGGGCTTCCTCGAGCTCTCCGACGTCCGCTACGTCGGCTCTGGCGTCTTCGCCTCCGCCGCGGGCATGGACAAGCACTACATGAAGGTCGTCTTCGCCGGCCACGGGCTGCCCGTCGGGCCGTATGCCGTCATCACCGACCGCGCGTGGCGGACCGACCCGGCCGCCGCCATGGACGCCTGCGCCGGTCTCGCCTACCCGCTCTTCGTCAAGCCCGCCCGGGCCGGCTCGTCGATGGGGATCACCCGGGTCGACGACCCCGCCGAGCTCCAGGCCGCCATCGAGGTGGCCCGCGAGCACGACCCCAAGGTCCTCGTCGAGGCCGGGATCGCGGGCCGTGAGATCGAGTGCGCCGTGCTCGAGGGCCACGGCACGTCCGGGCCGCGCACGTCCGAGGTGGGCGAGGTCGCGGTCCACGACAACCACGGCTTCTACGACTTCGAGGCGAAGTACCTCGCCGAGGCCGACGTCGACCTCACCTGTCCCGCCGACGTGCCCGAGGAGATCTCCAAGGAGGTCCGACGGCTCGCCGCCGAGGCGTTCGAGTCGCTCGGCTGCGAGGGGCTCGCGCGCGTCGACTGCTTCTACACCGACGACGGCCGGGTGCTCATCAACGAGATCAACACGATGCCGGGCTTCACGCCGCACTCGATGTACCCGCGGATGTGGGCGGCCTCGGGCGTCACCTACCCCGACCTCATCGACGAGCTGATCTCGCTCGCCCTCGAGCGGCGCACCGGCCTGCGCTGAACCGGGCCGACCGGGCACGTTCAGGGGACTGCCGGGTCGGCCACACGGCATACGCCCTCAGGAGCAGTGGCGACCGGTGGCCGGGAGGGAGTTCGCGACGTCGGTGAAGGCCGGCAGCAGCAGCGGCACCGCGCCGTAGGCACCGGGGGCCAGCACCTCGATGGCCGGGTCGCGGCCGTAGGTCGTCGCCACCGACCCGTCGCTGAGGGGGCGCACCACCCAGTCGACGCCGTCGACGGTCACGCAGTCGTCGGTGGTCGGGCCGAGGGGGTCGAGCCCGCAGCGGGCGATGAGCGCCGGGTCGCCCCACGCCGCGACCGACCCGTCGTCGGGCTGCGTCGTCACCCTCGTGTGGCCGCTGACGTCACCGGGCCACCGGGCCGAGGCGCAGACCGGCGCCGACGCCTGGGGCGCGAGCGCCACCTCGGGGGCGCGGCTGCACGCGGACAGCACGACGGCGACGCCGATGAGCGCCGCCGTCGTGAGGTACGGGCGTCCGGTCAGGGGGCTGGCCTCAGACGTGGACGACCGTGCAGGTCAGGGTCCGGGTGATGCCGGGGACGTCCTGGAGCTTGGCGATGACGAGACGGCCGAGGTCGTCGACGTTGGAGGCCTCGACGCGGGCGATGACGTCGTAGGGACCCGTGACGTCCTCGGCGAGAGTCACGCCCGAGATGCCCGCGATCGCCTCCGCCACGCTCGCGGCCTTGCCGACTTCGGTCTGGATCAGGATGTAGGCCTGGACCACGTGTCACCTCACTGTGTGTCGATCGTTGGACGGTCGTGCACGGCGCGATGCGCTGGCCCAACCGCTCGGAACGGCAGGTCCCAGTGTGACTGCGACCGTGCCCTGACGCTACCTTGCCATGGGGCCTCACGTCCCATGGAAACCGGGGGCCTGAGACGGCCGTCCACCGAAAGGGTGTGTGATCCGTGCCGAACGGGCAGCGGCTCCAGCGTGGGCCGATGATGACGGGCGGGACGCCCTTGCGCGACCTCGACGAGGACGAGCTGCTCGGGCGCATCCTCCCGGCCTTCCCGGGCACCGACGAGCTGCTCGTGGCCCCGGGTGACGACGCCGCGGTGCTGCGCACGTCCGAGCGCACGATCGCCACGACCGACACCGTCGTCCTCGGCCGTGACTGGCTCGACGCGTGGTCCTCCGGCGCGGACATCGGGCACAAGGTCGTGGCCCAGAACCTCGCCGACGTCGCGGCGATGGGCGGCCGGCCCACGGGGATCCTCGTCACGCTCGTCGCCGACCCCGAGCTGTCGCTGGAGTGGGTGCTCGACCACGTGGGCGGCCTGGCGCAGGCGTGTGCCGCCGCGGGCGTGGCCGTGCTCGGCGGAGACCTCTCGTCCGCGCCGCCCGGGGTCGTCATGGTGTCGGTCACGGCGCTCGGCCGCCTCGACGGCGAGCCGGTGCTCCGCTCGGGGGCGAGGCCCGGGGACGTCCTCGCCGTCCACGGGTCGCTCGGCCTCGCCGACGCGGGCCTGCGCCTGCTCCGGGCCGACGCCGTCGAGCGGCACCCGGTCGCGGTCGCCCGTCAGCGACGTCCCGACCCCCCGCTCGCGGCGGGGCCCGAGGCGGCGGCCGCCGGGGCCACGGCGATGCTCGACCTCAGCGACGGCCTGCTGCGCGACGGGGGGCGGATCGCCCGGGCCAGCCGCGTCGTCATCGACCTCGACCCGCGGGCGCTCGCCCCGGACGTCGACGCCCTGGCCGAGGCCCTCGGGGCCGAGGCCGCGCTCGACTGCGTGCTGGCCGGCGGCGAGGAGCACTCGCTGCTCGCGACCTTCCCGCGGGGGTCTCTGCCCGTCGGCTGGCGGGCCATCGGGTCCGTCCGGGCTCCCGGGGCCGGTGAGGGTGCGGGCATCCTCGTCGGCGGCCGCGTCGTCACGCACACCGGCTGGGACCACTTCCGCGGCGCCTGACCGGAGCGGCGGGCGCGCGGCTCGAGGTGGGGCGCGAGATCGCGCAGCCCGTGCGCCCGGGCGACAGCGGGTGCGCGATCACCCGCACGACGAGGTATGCCGTCGCGCCCGGACGCGGGCGGTCCCCTCGACCCGCACCCGGCGGGCACGACGAAGGCCGGCCCCCTCGGGGGACCGGCCTTCAGCGTTGTGGTGAGGGACGTTCAGCGAACGACCTTGCCCGCCTTGAGGCAGGAGGTGCAGACGTTGAGTCGCTTCGGCGTCACACCGTCCACCAGCGTCCGAACGCGCTGGATGTTGGGGTTCCAGCGGCGCTTGGTGCGGCGGTGCGAGTGCGAGATGTTGTGACCGAAGCTCGGTCCCTTGCCGCAGACGTCGCAGTTGGCAGCCACGGGTATCTCCTGAAATTCGATGTTGACGAAGTGCTGAGCTCCACCACTGGATCGGGGCAGACGCACGAGGGCGCGCGTCACCCCGCAGTCACGGGGGGAACCGGTAAAGCGTAGCCGACGAGATGCTCGGACGACAAAACGGCGTGAGCACCCCACTGACCCCGCCTCACACGAAGGTCCGGGCCGTCTCGACGAGCTGGGCGGCATACGCAGGTCCGTGCGACGCCGCGTGCACGGCGAGCGGGTGCAGCTGGTGCAGACCCACGAGCTCGCGCCACCCCGGGCGGAGTCCGGCGGCCTCCTCGTAGGCGGCGAGGACGCGACCCAGGCCCGGGCAGCCGAAGAGGGCCAGCATCGCGAGGTCGGTGAGGCCGTGGCCGCCGTGCGCGGCCGGGTCGATGAGGACGGCGCCGTCGGCCGTGAACACGACGTTGCCTGCCCACAGGTCGCCGTGGATGCGCGCCGGGGGTCGGTCGTCGTCGAGGTCGCCGGACGCCAGCCGGTCGCAGACGCGGTCGACGGTGCGGGCCCCGGCGGCGTCGAGGTGACCGCGGTCGAGGGCCCGGCGCACGAAAGGGCGCACCCGCTGCTCGGCGTAGAACAGGCCCCACGTCGGCGTCGGGTCGTTGCTCTGCGTCTGGCGCCCGATCCAGGCGGCACCGGTCCAGCCCGCCGGGGGAGACCCGAAGGCCGGCGCACCCGCAGCATGGGTCACGGCAAGACCCCGCCCGAGGGCCTCGGCCGCCTCCTCCGTCGGAGGAGAGGGGTGCAGCCGTGCGAGGTCGATGTGCCCGGCACCGACGCCGCGGACCTCGACGACGCGGGCGCCGCCGCGCTCCTGCGCCTCCCCGAGCCAGCGCAGGCCGGCCGCCTCGACCTCGAAGAAGCCGGCGGGGGCTGCGGGCCACGACTTCCGGTGGGTGGGGGCGGCGCTCGACACCGCGCCCACGCTAGTGGCCCGGTGTCGTCGGCGGTCCCTACCGTCGTGGGCGCGCCATGACGCCGGTGCGGCACAGGACTGGTGCGCGGCACAGGACTGGTGCATGCGACCGTCCGGACGAGGCGCTAGCCTGCCGAGCATCGGCGAGCCGATCCCCAGGCCGATGGACACGCACGACGAGCAGGAGGTCCGATGCCCGGCGCAGCGCCGCCGCCCGACGGGCCGCTCAGCCTGCTCGACCTCGTCGCGGTCCGCCGGTGGGCCGTGCTGACACGGTCGCTCTTCGCGGCCCGCCGCGCCGAGATCGACGCCCTCAACGTCTTCCCCGTCCCCGACGGCGACACGGGCACGAACCTCTACCTCACCTTCGACGGCGCGGTCGAGCGCACCCTGGCCACCGCGGACGTCACGACGGCCGACGCCCTGCTCGCCGTCTTCGCCCGCCACCTGCTCTGGACCGCCCGGGGCAACTCCGGCGTCATCCTCAGCCAGCTGGCCCGCGGACTCGCCGAGGGCTGCGCCGGGGCAGCCGAGATCGACGGCCGCGTCCTCGCCGAGGGTCTGCAGCACGCAGAGCAGCGCGCCCGCCAGGCCGTGACGGACCCCAAGGAGGGGACCATCCTCACGGTGGCCCGCGCCATGGCCGAGGCCGCCGCCCGGGCCGCCGGGTCCACCGCCCCGGGGTCGTATGCCGTCACCGACGGCGCCGGCGACCCCGACCCGGGTGCCCCCGCAACAGGCGATGGACCCGTCGGCGTCCACGCCGTCGCGCTCGCAGCTCTCGACGCCTCCCGGGAGGCCCTCGAGCACACGCCCGAGCAGCTCGAGGTGCTGGCCCGCGCCGGCGTCGTGGACGCCGGGGGAGCCGGGCTCGTCGTGCTCCTCGAGTGCCTCGAGCGGGTCTGCGCCGGCCAGCGCGCTCGCTCCGGGTCCGACGCCTCCGACCGACGGTCCCGGCGCCGGCCCGACCCCCGGAGCGCGGCGCTCAGCGCGGCTCGACCGGCCGACGGCGCCGAGGCCCCCGGCATCCCGGAGTTCGAGGTGATGTACCTCCTGCGCGACTCCGACGACACGGCGGTGGACGCCCTGCGCGCCCGCCTCGTCGAGCTCGGCGACTCGGTGCTCGTCGTCGGCGGCGACGGGGAGTGGAACGTCCACGCCCACGTCGACGACGCAGGCGCCGCCGTCGAGGCCGGCATCGAGGCCGGCCGCCCGCACCGGGTGCGCATCACGCGCCTCACCGACGAGCACGGCCACGGCACTCGAGGTCCGCGGGTCGACCATGCCGGCACCTCGGCGGTCCGTGGTGCCGCGATCGTCGCGTGCGCCGCCGGCGTCGGTCTCGAGGGGCTCTTCGAGGACGCCGGCGCGGTCGTGGTCCGCTCCGGACCCGGTCGGCGCGCCTCGACCGGGGGTCTCATCGACGCCATTCGCCAGCAGCACGCACGCGGGGCCTCGGGCGTCGTCGTCCTGCCCAACGACGGCGACACGCTCCTGGCCGCTGCCGCCGCCGTGCGTGCGGTGGCCGATGACGGCATCGAGGCGCACCTCGTCCACGTCCGCACGGCCGTGCAGGGCATCGCCGCCCTCGCCGTCTTCGAGCCGACCGCCGCGGCGTCCGCCAACGTGCTCGCCATGCAGGCGGCTGCGTCGGCGACCCGACACGGCGCGGTCACCGTGGCCAACCGGGCGGCGCTCACGAGCGGCGGTCCGTGCGAGGCGGGTGACGTGCTCGGCGTCGTCGACGGTGACGTCGTCATCGTCGGCTCCGACCAGCTCGACGTCTCCCGGCAGGTCGTGCAGCGGCTGCTCGCGAGCGGCGGTGAGCTCCTGACGGTCGTGGCGGGTGTCGACGCGCCCGACGGCCTGCTCGAGGCCGTGACCGCCGAGGCCCGCGTCGCCCACCACGGCATCGAGGTCTCGCTCCTCGACGGTGGGCAGGCGGTCTACCCCGTGCTGCTGGGGGTGGAGTGAGGTGCCGGTGCTCACCGAGGACTCGCCGCTCACCAAGCTGCTCACCAAGCCCGACGCCGCCCAGCTGGCCCGCACCAAGGGCCTGCAGAGTGTCGGCGACCTGTTCGAGTTCGTGCCCCGGCGCTACGTGCGCCCCGGCCAGCTCACCGACCTGTCCTCGCTCCACGTCGGCGAGGAGGTCCTCGTGGTGGCCGAGGTCCGCACGGCGACCTCGCGGGCCATGCGCAACCGTCGAGGCAAGATGCTCACCGTCGTCATCGGCGACGACCACGGCAACGAGCTCGACGTGACCTTTTTCAGCGCCTTTGGCCACGAGAAGAAGCTGCTGCCCGGCGTGCGCGGGCTCTTCGTCGGGCAGATCGGCGCCTACGGCCGGCGGCTCCAGCTCACCCACCCGGAGTACGAGCTCTTCGACGACGACGAGCAGGGTGAGGCGACCGTCGAGTGGTACCGCACCCACCGCGTGCCGGTCTACTCGACGACGGGCAAGCTCAACTCCCTCAAGCTGCGCCGGCTCGTCCACCAGGCGCTCGACTCCGTCGACCGCGTCCGCGAGCCGGTTCCCGACGGCGTACGCGCCGCGCGGGGTCTCGTCGACCGCGCCGTCGCGCTGGAGCTCGTCCACCGACCCTCGCTCGACGACCAGCCGTCCCGTGGGCTCGACCGGCTCAAGTACGACGAGGCGTTCGTCCTCCAGGCGATCCTCGCCCAGCGCCGCAAGGCCGCCGAGTCCGAGCTCGCGACGCCGCGGCCTCCGCGTCCCGGCGGCCTGCTGGCCGCCTTCGACGCCCGGCTGCCCTTCGAGCTCACGGCGGGGCAGCGCGAGATCGGCGAGGTGCTCACGACCGAGCTCGCGTCCGACCGGCCGATGCACCGGCTCCTCCAGGGCGAGGTCGGCTCGGGCAAGACGGTGGTTGCGCTGCGGGCCATGCTCGCCGCCATCGACGCTGGCGGCCAGGCCGCCCTGCTCGCCCCCACCGAGGTCCTGGCGGCTCAGCACCACCGCTCGATCACCGCGATGCTCGGCGACCTCGCGCAGGGCGGCATGCTCGGCGGTTCGGAGTTCGGGACCACCGTGGCGCTGCTCACCGGGAGCCAGAACACCGCGACCCGCCGTCGCTCCCTGCTCGACGCGGCCTCCGGCGAGGCCGGCATCGTCGTCGGCACCCACGCGCTCATCCAGAAGCACGTCCAGTTCGCGGACCTCGCCCTCGTCGTCGTCGACGAGCAGCACCGCTTCGGCGTCGAGCAGCGGGACGCCTTGCGCGAGAAGGGCATCCGGCCACCTCACGTGCTCGTCATGACGGCCACCCCGATCCCGCGCACCGTCGCGATGACGGTCTTCGGCGACATGGAGACCTCGACGCTGCGTGAGCTGCCGCGCGGTCGTTCGCCCATCACGACGCACGTCGTCGACGCAGACCGGCCCGGCTGGGTCGACCGCACGTGGCAGCGCGTCGCCGAGGAGGTCGCCAAGGGCCACCAGGCCTACGTCGTCTGCCCGCGCATCGGTGACGTCGACGACGAGGCCGCTGCCGCCCCGGGCAGCGGCGCCACCTCCCGCGACACGTCCGACGAGGACGCCGGCTGGGAGACCCACTGGGAGGGGGACGAGGGCGAGGTCGAGGGCGACGCCCCCGAGCGGGAGCTGACCGGCGTCTACGCGATGCTCAGCACGCTGCGCGCCAACCCGGCCCTCGACGGCACGCGTATCGGCGTGCTCCACGGCCGGCTCGACCCCGACGCCAAGGACGCCACGATGCGTGCCTTCGGGGACGGCGAGATCGACGTCCTCGTCGCCACGACGGTCATCGAGGTCGGCGTCGACGTGCCGAACGCCTCGGTCATGGTCGTCGTCGACGCCGACCGGTTCGGCATCTCCCAGCTGCACCAGCTGCGGGGTCGTGTCGGCCGTGGTGCGGTGCCCGGGCTCTGCCTGCTCATGACCCAGGGTGCGGGGGAGCGTGCCGCCGAGCGCCTCGACCAGGTCGCCGCGACGACCGACGGCTTCGAGCTGGCCCGCGCCGACCTGCTCCTGCGCCGCGAGGGCGACGTGCTCGGGGCGCGCCAGAGCGGCCGGGGCAACTCCGTGCGTCACCTGCGCCTCGGCAGGCTCGAGGACGAACAGATCATCGCCGACGCCCGCGAGGACGCCTTCGCGCTCGTCGACGCCGACCCCGGGCTGCGCGAGCACCCGGCGCTCGCCGCCGCGGTCGCGATGCGGCTCGACGAGGAGCAGGCCGTATGGCTCGAGCGGGGCTGACATGACACGGATCATCAGCGGCACGGCAGGCGGTCGTCGCCTCCAGACGCCGCCCGGGTCCTCGACCCGACCCACGTCTGACCGGGTCCGCGAGGCGCTCTTCAGTCGGCTGGAGCACCGGGGGCTGCTCGAGGGCGCGTGCGTGCTCGACCTCTACGCCGGGTCCGGTGCGCTCGGCCTCGAGGCCGCGAGCCGCGGCGCCGCGCAGGTCCTGCTCGTAGAGTCGCGCCAGGCTGCCGCGAAGGTCATCCGCGCCAACGTCGGCGTCATCGGGCACCCGGCCGTCCGCGTCGTCGCCGACACCGTCGAGCGCGCCCTCGCCGCCGGCCCACCCGCCGGCGTACGGATGGACCTCGTGCTCATCGACCCGCCCTACGACGTGCCCGAGGACGCCCTGGCGGCCGTGCTCACCGCGCTCGTCGGGTACCAGTGGCTCSCGCGTGACGCGTTCGTCGTCGTCGAGCGCTCGAGCCGCTCACCGCAACCGACGTGGCCCGAGGGGCTCGAGCTCTCCGGCGAGAAGCGCTACGGCGAGACCGCGATGTGGTTCGCCGAGCCGCCGCCGAGCGACGTCGTCGCGTGACCCCGTGGAGCGAGGTTCACGCGACGTCGGGGATCCGGAAGGTAGGTTGGGCCGCGTGACGAGCGAAGCGCGCCGCTGTGTCTGCCCCGGCTCCTACGACCCGATCACCAACGGTCACGTCGACGTGGTGACCCGGGCCAGCAGGTTGTTCGACGAGGTCGTCGTCGCGATCCTGCACAACCCGAGCAAGCACGGCACGTTCGACATCGAGGAGCGCACCGCCCTCATCGAGCAGTCCGTCGGCCACCTGCCCAACGTCCGGATCGGCGCCTGGGCCGGCACCCTGGTCGTCGACGTGTGTCGCGAGGTCGGAGCGGCGACGATGGTCAAGGGGCTGCGGGGCGGCACGGACTTCGCCTACGAGCTGCCCATGGCGCACATGAACCACCACCTCACCGGCGTCGAGACGCTCTTCATCGCTGCCGACCCCACGCTCCAGCACGTCTCGAGCTCGCTCATCAAGGAGGTCGCGCGCTACGGCGGCGACGTCAGCGGCCTCGTGCCGGACCCGGTCCTGGCGGCGCTGATCGAGCGGCTGGGGGAGCGTTCGGGCTGATTTGGGCGCACGGCGCGCCTCTAGTAGCCTTGGAGGTCGGTCCACGTCCGTCTTGGCGCGGGCCGAATCCTCAACTGTGCGCAGGAGTCATGGACCGTCCCGATCCCCGTTCTCCTCTGGTGCTCGACACCAGAGAGCTTGTTCGGCGACCGGGCACGATGCACGAGATCTCGCGCACGGTGACGTTGCCCGACGACCTCGGAACCGACGTCATCTCGATCCAGACCGGTCAACCGGTCCAGGTCGAGGTGCGCCTCGAGTCCGTCGTCGAAGGTGTCCTCGTCACGGGTTCGGCCAGTGGCACGGCGACCGGCGCCTGCGTGCGGTGCCTGGATCCTCTCGAGCTCGATGTCGAGGGGACCTTCCAGGAGCTGTTCGCCTACGCCGACCGGGCGGCGCACCACCACGAGGTGGGAGCCGACTCGGACGAGGACGAGGTGCACGAGCTGGTCGGTGACCTCATCGACCTCGAGCCCGTGCTCCGGGACGCTGTCGTGCCGACGCTGCCGTTCCAACCGGTGTGTCGGCCTGACTGCCCGGGGTTGTGTTCCGAGTGTGGGATGCACCTCGCGGAGGACCCGGACCATCATCATGAAGTGATCGACCCGAGGTGGTCGTCCCTCAGCGGACTGCTGGGGAACGACCCGCAAGAGAAGAGGAACTGACGTGGCTGTCCCGAAGCGGAAGATGTCGCGCTCCAACACCCGTTCGCGTCGCGCGAACTGGAAGGCAACG
This sequence comes from Terrabacter sp. Soil811, assembly GCF_001429655.1. Classification (NCBI taxonomy): domain Bacteria; kingdom Bacillati; phylum Actinomycetota; class Actinomycetes; order Micrococcales; family Intrasporangiaceae; genus Terrabacter; species Terrabacter sp. Soil811. The sequence goes on along the minus strand of NZ_LMSX01000001.1, from coordinate 153,921 downwards.
CCGACGACGCTCACCACGTGCCCCCAGTGCGGTGCGGCGACCCAGCCGCACATCGCGTGCCCCTCGTGTGGCACGTACAAGGGCCGTCACTACGCCGCTGCCGAGCGCACCGAGCACCAGGCCTGATCACCCCGTGAGCAGCCCCGTGAGCAGCCTTGGTGCTGGGGGTGTTCCGGCGGTGCCGCAGCGGCCCGTCGATGCTCTGATCGCCCACCTCCGTGAGGTGGTCGGCCAGGACATCGACGAGCCGCTGCTCCTGCGTGCCCTGACGCACCGGTCGTACGCCTACGAGAACGGTGGCCTGCCCAACAACGAGCGCCTCGAGTTCCTCGGGGACTCCGTGCTGGGCCTCGTCGTCACCGAGTCGCTCTATCGTGAGCACCCCGACCTCGCGGAGGGGCAGCTCGCCAAGCTGCGCGCCGCCGTCGTCAACATGCGGGCGCTTGCCGACGTCGCCCGGGTCTTCGACCTCGGGCAGTACGTCATGCTCGGCAAGGGTGAGGAGGCCACCGGTGGCCGCGACAAGGCCTCGATCCTGGCCGACACGCTCGAGGCCCTCATCGGCACCGTGTTCCTGTCGACCGACATCGACTTCGCCGCGCGCTTCGTGCACCACCACTTCGATCCCCTGATCGAGGAGGCCGCCACGCTCGGCGCCGGTCTCGACTGGAAGACGAGCCTGCAGGAGATGGCGGCCGGCTCGGCCCTCGGCTCGCCCGAGTACCGCGTCAGCGAGCAGGGGCCCGACCACGAGAAGGAGTTCCACGCCCGCGTCGTCGTCGGCGAGGAGGTCCTCGGCGAAGGTCGCGGCCGCTCGAAGAAGGAGGCCGAGCAGAAGGCCGCCAAGGAGGCCTGGCACGCGCTCGACGGTCGTCGCAGCGCCTCCGTGTCGTCGGCGGCCACGGGCCAGACGCAGGCCTGAGCCGCGCGTGCCGGAGCTGCCCGAGGTCGAGGTCGTCCGCCGCGGCCTCGCCGACCACGTCGTGGGTCGCCACGTCACGCGTGCCCGGGTCACGGGCGTCCGCGTCGCGCGTCGTCACGACGCTGGGCCGGAGGACCTCGCGGCGCGACTGCACGACGTGACCGTCACCGCGGCCTCGCGTCGCGGCAAGTACCTCTGGCTCGCCCTCGACGGCGAGGACGCGCTCATCGTGCACCTCGGGATGAGCGGGCAGATGCTCGTCGAGCCCGCTGACGCTCCGCTCGAGAAGCACTGCCACGCCCGCTTCGACTTCGCCGACGGCGGGCCGCAGCTGCGCTTCGTCGACCAACGCACCTTCGGCGGCCTCGCCCTGTCGCCGCTGCGTCCCGACGGCATCCCCGAGTCCGTCGCCCACATCGCTCCCGACCCCTTCGAGCCGGTCTACGACCAGGCGGCCGTCGTGCGGCGGATGAAGCAGCGCGACAGTGCGGTCAAGCGGGCCCTGCTCGACCAGTCGCTCGTGTCCGGCATCGGCAACATCTACGCCGACGAGGCGCTCTGGCGCGCCAAGGTGCACGGCGAGCGGCTGTGCTCGTCGCTGACCAAGCCGACGCTCTCCGCCGTCCTCGACCGAGCACGCGAGGTCATGGCGGAGGCGCTCGGTCAGGGCGGCACGAGCTTCGACTCGCTCTACGTCAACGTCAACGGGGCGAGCGGCTACTTCGACCGGTCGCTCCATGCGTACGGCCGCGCGGGCACGCCCTGCGACCGCTGCGGCACGATCATGCGGCGCGAGCAGTTCATGAACCGCTCGTCCTTCTCGTGCCCCGTCTGTCAGCCTCGCCCGAGACGCCGGGGCCCGTCCTGACCGTCGGGGACGGTGGACGGGCCGCGGCGTTCTCGTCAGGTCGGTCCGTCGGCGAACCGTGCCGTTCGTTCAGTTCCCGGTCGGGCGACGCTTCGGCGCGGGACGCACCGGGTCGTCGTCGACGGGCTCGACGTGCTCGGGCACGACGATCGGCTTGATCCGCGCCCAGACGAAGAAGAACGCGCTCATGAGGAGCAGCACGATGCCGGCCCACAGGTTGGCGTTGACGCCGCCGGTCTTCTGCAGCGCCTGGTCCCCGAAGATCCCCATGACGAGGAGGATCAGGCCGTAGAGGCCCAGCAGGGCGCCGATGAAGTTGCGGATGTCGAAGGCGCCCGCGGTGTGCTTCTCGCCCCGCTTCCCGTCCGGGTCAGGTGCGTCGAGCCGGTGTTGGTCACTCATGTCGAGGCTCCTGTCAGAACAAGAAGTTGAGGATGATGACGAGGCCGAGGGAGATGCCGGCCAGGGGAAGGGTGCGGCGGAACCACGGCATCGTGCGCTCCTGGGGGTCGACGAGCTCCTCTCTCGGCGTCTCGGAGTAGACGAGACCGCGCAGCTCGGAAGACGGCTTGGGCTCGGTCACGAGCGACACGCCGACGCTGAGCACGATGTCGACGACGAACGCCGCGGACGCCGCGACGAACGCGGCGCCCTGGCCGCTCAGTGGGATGACCCCGAGGCTCGCCGACCCGAAGCCGTCCTCGCTGAGGAACGCGACGAGCACGGCCGAGAGCGTGCCGGCCGTCAGGCCGACCCACCCGGCGGTTGCCGTCATGCGCTTCCAGAACATGCCGAGGATGAAGGTCGCGAACAGTGGTGCGTTGAAAAACCCGAACAGCGACTGGAGGTAGTCCATGACGTTGCTGAAGGAGCTGGCGATGGTGGCCGTGAAGATCGCGATGACCGTCGCTCCCACCGTGGCCAGACGGCCGATGCGCAGGTAGTAGTCGTCGCTGTGGTCCTTGCGGATGTAGCGCTGCCACAGGTCGTAGCTGAAGACGGTGTTGAACGCCGAGATGTTGGCCGCCATGCCGGCCATGAAGGCGGCGAGCAGTCCGGCTATCGCGACGCCGAGCAGCCCGTTGGGCAGGATGTCGCGCATGAGCAGGAGGAGTGAGTCGTTGTACTTCACGCCCTCGCCCGATGCGCCGCCCGGCGGGGTGCCGCCCGCCTTGAGCTCGCCGATCTCCTTGACGAGCACGGCGGCGACCATGCCGGGGATGATGACGATGAAGGGCACGAACATCTTGGCGAACGACCCGATGATGGGTGTCTTGCGAGCCGCCGACATCGAGTTGGAGGCCATGGCCCGCTGCACCTCGACGAAGTTCGTCGTCCAGTAGCCGAAGGACAGGACGAAGCCGAGGCCGAAGACGATGCCGACGACCGACCAGAACGGCGAGTCGAAGCCCGAGAGCGCCTGGCCCGGCCACGAGTGGAGCTGCTGCTCGGCCGACGGGACGCCCGCCGACGCCGGAGCGGACGTGGCGAACTCGGTGACCTTGTCCTTGAGGCCCTGGTAGCCGCCCACGCGGTGCAGGCCGATCAGGGTCAGAGGCAGCAGGGCGGCCACGATGACGAAGAACTGGAGCACCTCGTTGTAGATCGCGGCCGACAGACCACCGAGCGTGATGTACGACAGGACGATCGCGGCGGCGACGAGCAGCGCCACCCAGAGCGGCCAGCCGAGCAGCGCGTGCACGATCGAGCCGAGCAGGTAGAGGTTGACGCCGGCGATGAGCAGCTGCGCGACGGCGAAGCTGATCGAGTTGACGAGGTGGGCACCGGTGCCGAAGCGGCGGAACATGAACTCGGGGACCGAGCGCACCTTGGAGCCGTAGTAGAAGGGCATCATCACGACGCCGAGGAAGAGCATGGCGGGGATGGCGCCGACCCAGAAGTAGTGCACGGTCGAGATGCCGAGCTCGGCACCGTTGGCCGACATGCCCATGATCTCGACGGCACCGAGGTTCGCGGAGATGAAGGCGAGGCCGGTGACCCAGGCCGGCAGCGACCGGCCGGACAGGAAGAAGTCGATGGAGTCGGACACCGCGCGCCTCGCCATGACCCCGATGCCGAGGACGAAGACGAAGTACAGGGCGATGATGACGTAGTCGACCGGTTTGGCGCTGATGAGGGCGTCCGCCGTGGGCAGACCCGCCAGTGCGTGCATGCGTTCAGTCCCTTCGTTGAGCGACGACCGACGCTAGCGCAGCCTCTGAAGCGGGGCGAGTCAGGATGTGCGAGTGCCGCGTGCCCTCGAGATGAGCCGTTTGAGCGGGACGGAGGTGTCCGCCGCGCTGTCGGCTTCGATCGTCATACCCTTCTCGAGCGCTCGTTTCACGGCGAGGTAGTCGGTCGGGACGCCGACCGACTCGACGGCGATGAGCAGCCCGTCGCGGTAGCTGAGCAGCGAGAAGCGTTCGGCTGCGACGTCGCCCCGCACGATGGTCCGGTCGGCGCCGTGCGGGAGCCCCGCCATCTGGAGCCGCAGGTCGCCCTGGTCGCTCCAGAACCACGGCACGCGGTCGTATGCCGTCGGGTGGCCGACGAGGGTCGCCGCTGCCGCCCGCGCCTGGTCGGTCGCGTGCGGCACGCTCTCCAGCCGCATCGCGCCCGGCTCGCCGCGGTCGAACGGGTTGGGTCCGACGGCGCAGTCGCCGGCCGCGACGGTGACCCCGTCGGAGGTGAGGGCGTACTCGTCGACGACGATGCCCCGAGGTTCCACGAGCAGGCCGAGCTGCGCGGCGAGGGCGGTGCTGGGGACGGCCCCGATCCCGACGACCAGTAGGTCGGCGGGTACCACGGTGCCGTCGCCGAGCTCGACACCCGTGGCACGTCCGCCCTCGCCCGTCACGCGGACGGCGTCGGAGCGCAGGAGGATCCGCGTGCCGCGGCGCTCGTGCGCGCGTCGCACGGCCTCCGACAGCATCGGGGTGACGGCGCGGCCGAGGAGCCGGTCCGTGGCCTCGACGACGGTGACAGCGGACCCGAGTGCCCGAGCTCCGGCGGCGATCTCGAGCCCGATGAAACCACCGCCGACGACGACGACCTCTCGAGCCGCGTGGAGCCGAGGCGCCAGCCGGTCGGCGTCGGCGAGGGTGCGCACCGAGTGGACCCCGTCGAGGTCGGCGCCCTCGACCCCCAGGCCGCGGTTGACCGCACCCGTCGTCAGGGCGAGGCGCTCGAAGGTGAGGGTCCGGCCCGAGGCCGTCGTGGCGCTCCCTCCGGAGGCGTCCCGGCCGATCGTCACGACGGGCTCACCGGTGACGAGCTCGACCCCGAGGTCGGCGAACCAGGCGGCGTCGTGGAAGACGAGGGAGCCGCGGTCGTGCTCGCCGCGCAGGTAGCTCTTCGACAGGGGTGGGCGCTCGTAGGGCGGCTCGGGCTCGGCGCCGACGAGCACGACGGGCCCTGTGTCACCGAGCTCGCGCAGGGCCGTGACGAGCGAGATGCCGGCCTGCCCGGCGCCGACGACGAGGGTGCTGACGGTCGCGGCGGTGGCCATGCGTCCACCCTAGGGTGGGCCCATGACGTGGTCTCCCGCGAACCCCGAGTCCGTCTTCACCTACGGCGCTCCGCAGCTGAAGTTCGGCGCGGGCGCGGCCGACGAGATCGGGCACGACCTCCTGGTGCTCGGTGCGTCGCGGGTGCTCGTCGTCACCGATGCCGGCGTGCTCGCGACCGGCTGGCCGGACCGCGTCGCCGACGGCATCCGCGGGTTCGGGGTCGAGGTCGTCGTCCACGACTCGGCGCGCGTCGAGCCGACCGATGCGAGCCTCCTCGCCGCGGTCGATCGGGCCCGAGCGGACGGACCGTTCGACGGCTACGTCGCCGTCGGCGGTGGCTCGGCCATCGACACCGCGAAGGCGGTGGACCTGCTCCTCAGCGACGGCGGGGAGCTCATGGACTACGTCAACGCGCCGGTCGGTGCCGGTCGCGCACCGACCCGCCCGCTCGCGCCCCTCGTCGCGGTGCCCACGACGACCGGGACCGGAGCCGAGAGCACGACGATCTGCGTCCTCGACGTGCTCTCGCTCAAGGTCAAGACGGGCATCTCCCACGTGCGGCTCCGGCCGAGCCTCGCCGTCGTCGACCCTCGACTCACGGCCACCCAGCCCGCGGGGGTGACGGCGAGCGCCGGCATGGACATCCTCTGCCACGCCCTCGAGAGCTGGACGGCCCGGCCGTTCACGAGCTACGAGCGCAAGCAGCCCGGCGAGCGCGTGCCCTACTGCGGCAGCAACCCGATCGCCGACATGTGGTCGGAGCGGTCGATGTCCTTGCTGGCCAAGGCGTTCCGGACGGCGGTTCGCGACGGCTCCGACGAGGCCGCCCGCGGCGAGATGGCGCTCGCGGCGACGTTCGCCGGCCTCGGGTTCGGCAACGCGGGCGTCCACGTGCCGCACGCCAACGCGTACCCCATCGCCGGCCGGGTGCGCGACTTCCACCCGCACGGCTACCCGAGCGACGAGCCGATGGTGCCGCACGGCATGGCGGTCGCGCTGACGGCGCCCGAGGCGTTCCGGTGGACCTTCGGGTCCGACCCCGAGCGGCACCTCGCCGCGGCCCGGCTCCTCGACCCGGCGCACGGCAGCCGCTGGGAGTCCGAGCCACGTGACGTGCTTCCCGGCGTCCTCGTCGACCTCATGCGCGACATCGACATGCCGAACGGCCTCCGGGCCGTCGGCTACGACGAGCGCGACGTCGACGCCTTGGTGGAGGGCTCGCTCAAGCAGCAGCGGCTGCTCGCGACGAGTCCCCGCGAGGTCGGAGCCGACGACCTGGCCGGCATCATGACCCGCTCGCTGCAGCTCTGGGAATAGTGGTCGACGCGAGGGGCGGGTGGCGGCATACAGTGCCGTCTGTGACCACGGAGCCCACGCACCTGCCCCTGCCCCTCGACAGCGACTGGCTCGACTGGGTCGGCGCCCGCGGCGAGCAGCAGCTCGCGCTGGCGCGGTCCCTCGTCGAGGGCCTGCGCAGCGACCCGCCGAAGCAGCCGCTCGAGGTGCTCCGGGTCTGGAACGACGCACAGACGGCGCTGTCCAACGCCGCGTCCGTCGGGTCGCTCTTCTCCGAGGTGCACCCGGACGCGGCCGTGCGCGAGCGCGCCGAGTCGGTGGCCCAGCAGGTGCAGAAGCTCGACACGGACCTCGGTCTCGACACCGAGCTGTATGCCGTCCTCGCCGGGCTCGACGCGAGCACCCTCGACGCCGACGCGACGAGGGTGCTCGAGAGGACGTTGCGCGACTTCCGTCGCTCGGGCGTCGACCGCGACGAGGAGACCCGCGACCGCCTCCGTGCGCTGAGCGAGCGCGCGATCCTGCTCAGCCAGGAGTTCAGCAAGAACATCCGCGAGAACGTCCGCAGCATCCGGGTGACGCCCGACCGGCTCGCGGGGCTGCCGCAGGACTGGGTCGAGGCGCACCCGGTCGACGACGACGGCCTCGTCACCGTGACGACGGACTACCCCGACGTCGTGCCCTTCCGGACCTTCGCGCACGACGCGCAGGCCCGCCGTGACCTCGTCACCGAGTTCCTCACCATCGCGTGGCCGGCCAACGACCGCGTCCTGCAGGAGATCTTCTCGGTCCGGCGGGAGCACGCCTCTCTCCTCGGCTACGCCTCCTGGGCCGACTACGACGCCGAGGTCAAGATGATCGGCAGCGGGGACGCCATCGGCGAGTTCGTCGACCGCATCACCGAGCTGTCGGCCACGAGCGCCGAGCGCGACAAGGCGGTGCTGCTCGAGCGGCTGCGCCAGGACCGTCCCGACGCCACCGACATCGACGGGGCCGACGTCTCCTACTACGCCGAGCTCGTCCGCAAGGAGGACCTCGCCGTCGACGCGCAGCGCGTGCGCACGTACTTCCCGTTCGAGTCGGTGCGCCAGGGGCTGCTCGACGTGACGGGCCGGCTCTTCGGGCTCGAGTGGTCGCCGGTGCCGCGCGAGGACGCCCGCACGTGGCACGAGGAGGTCGCGACCTACGACGTCTCCTTCCACGGCGAGCGCATCGGCCGCATCCACCTCGACCTGCACCCGCGCGACGGGAAGTACAAGCACGCGGCCCAGTTCGACCTCGCGCGCGGTGTCGACGGCACACAGCTCGCCGAGGGCGTGCTCGTCTGCAACTTCAACCGCGGCCTCATGGAGCACGACGAGGTCGTCACCCTCTTCCACGAGTTCGGCCACCTCGTGCACCACGTGCTCGCCGGCCGCACCGAGTGGGTGCGCTTCTCGGGCGTCGCGACCGAGTGGGACTTCGTCGAGGCCCCGAGCCAGATGCTCGAGGAATGGGCTTGGGACGCCGACGTGCTCGCCACCTTCGCCCGAAACGCCGACGGCGAGACCATCCCCGCCGACCTCGTCGAGGCGATGCGCCGGGCCGACGACTTCGGCAAGGGCTACGACGCCCGGACGCAGATGTTCTACGCCGCGCTCTCCTACGACTTCCACGTCAACGAGACCGACGACCTCACGGCCCGCCTGCGCGAGCTCATGGAGCGCTACTCGGTGTTCCCGTACCTCGACGGCACGCACATGCAGTGCCACTTCGGTCACCTCGACGGCTACAGCTCGGCGTACTACACGTACATGTGGTCGCTCGTCATCGCCAAGGACATGTTCTCGGCCTTCGACAAGGGCGACCTCTTCGACCCCGAGGTCGCCGGCGCCTACCGGGACAAGGTCCTCGCGCAGGGCGGGCGACGCGACGCGGCCGACCTCGTCGAGGACTTCCTCGGCCGTCCCTACACGTTCGACGCGTATGCCGCGTGGCTCGCGGAGTGACCGCGGCGCGGCCTGACGGCCTGCTCGTCACGGCGCTGACCGTCTACCCCGTCAAGTCGCTCGCCGGGGTCCCGGTCGACGAGGCGGTCGTCGAGGCCCGCGGGCTGCACGGCGACCGGCGCTGGGCGGTCGTCGATCCGGAGGGCACCAAGGTCACGGCGCGCGAGGAGCACGTGCTCCTCGGCCTGAGGGCCGAGCCGCTCGACGGCGGGGGAGTGCGCCTCGTCGCACCCGGCGCGGACGCGCTCGAGCTCGGCCCGCCACGGGGAGCTGCGCCGGTTCCCGTCGCGTTCTCCGGGCAGGACCACGCGCTCCCCGCCGGCGCCGACGCCGATGCGTGGCTGACCGCCCGGGTCGGACGCCCGCTCCGGCTCGTGTGGCAGGACGACGAGACGCACCGGCCCATCCGTCCGGACATGGGTGGCGCCGATGGCGACCGCAACTCGCTCTCCGACGCCGCACCCCTCCACGTCACGTCGGAGTCGTCCCTCGCGCGCCTCAACGACTGGCTGCTCGAGACGGCGGCCGAGCGTGGCGAGGGGCCGCGAGATCCCTTGGGGCACGACCGGTTTCGGCCCAACGTCGTCGTCTCCGGGAGCGACCCGTTCGCCGAGGACGCCTGGACGACGGTCCGCGTCGGGGACGTGCCGTTCCGCGCGACGATGGTGTGCGACCGCTGCGTCATGACGACGGTCGACCGCGGCGACCTGCGCACCGGCAAGGAGCCGATCCGCACCCTCGCCCGACACCGGAAGTGGGACGGTGCCACGTGGTTCGGCATCCGACTCACGCCGGAGCTGCCCCTTGCCGACGGTGCCGTGCTGCGGGTCGGCGACCCCGTCGAGCCGGCCTGACCGAGCTGGGCCGAGCCGAGCCGAGGGGCGTGGCGAGAGATCGGCTGCGAGATCGCGCGGTGGTGGTGCATCAGCCACCCGAGCTGCGCGATGTCACGCACGACCAGCCGGGGCACGAGGCGTCAGGTGAGTCGGGACAGGACCGCGCGCAGGTCGGTGAGGCCGCGTGCCTCCTCGGGGCTGAGGGCCGCCAGCGGCGTGGCTGACAGCCGGCGATAGACCGCGGCCATCCCCTCGAAGAGCTCGGGCGAGACGCCGGCCGAGCGCTGGGTGGCCGCGATGCTCTCCATCTCGTCGACGAATCGCCCGCTCTTGGCCGCAGCCACGGCGACCCGTCGGGCGGCGCCCTCGACCTGGGCGGGGAGCTCCTCGGCGAGGTCGTCGAGGACCGGCGCGAGCACCCCGAGCGCCTCGGCCGTCTGGAGGGCCTGCGCCCAGACGGCCGTCGTGCCCTTGTAGACGGACGCCGTGCACATCTTCACGGCCGAGGCCTGGCCGACGCGGTCGCCGACGATGCGCCGTCGCAGCCCGACGGCCGGGACCCGAGCCACCTCGGCCGCTCGGGCACCGGAGAGGTAGATCATCGTGTCGCCGTCCGGCTCCGGTGGACCGCCGCTGACGCTCCCGTCGACGAGGTCGAGGCCCTCGGCGGCCGCCCGGTCCGCGAGGCCGGAGACCCGGTCGGGCGACACGGCGTTGGCGTCGAGGATCAGCGGTGTCGAACCGGTCGCCCCGGCCGCGTCGATGACCGATCGGAGCACTGCGTCGGCAGCTCCGGGAGGGCAGATGCTGACGACGAGGTCGACAGCGGCCACGACGGCCTCGAGGTCGGGCAGCAGCTCGAGCCCGCGGGCCAGGGCGGCCGTGCGGTCGCTGCGTCCCCGCACGGTCGCGACGACCCGGGTGCCGCCGGCCGCCCACGCGCGCCCCAGGGCCGATCCCATGGCTCCCGGGGAGACGATGGCGATGGTCCGGACGGCGCGGGCTCCCGGCTGGAGCTCGGCCGTCGGGGAGGGTGCGCGCGCCGGCCCGACGCTCACGGGATCGGGAGCTCCTTGAGCACGACCGCCTTGCCGGTACTGCGCTGCGACAGGTCGGCCATGGCCTGGCGCACCGCCTTGGAGAAGAGGTGCGCACCCTTGATCGTCGGGTGGATGCGGTCGGACTGGACCTGCTCGGGGTGGGCCCGGATGGCGTCGGCCCAGTCGGCCACGATGACGTTGGGCCGCCCGCGGGCGATGAGGTCGAGCGTCGCGTTGTCGGTGTCGACGCGGGCGAACGGTCCCATGATGTTGACGAGCACGACCATGCGGCCCGGGCCGAGCACGTCGAGCACCTGCTTGACGCGGTCCTCGTCGACGCCGGCGTTGGTGCCGAAGGCGAGGATGATCGCGCGCCGGTTGCCGTCACCGCGCGCGGAGACCTCGGCGAGACCGTCGGACCAGCGACGGTTGGACTTCGCGTCGATGCGGATGCCCGGGAAGTAGTAGCGCAGCGCCTGGAGGCTGCCGACCATGATCGAGTCGCCGTACGCGTCGATCTCGGGCCCGGAGGGCATCGTGAACGAGGTCTGGGCCGCGGACGCCGCTCCCGACGAGGACGGGCTCGCACCGGTCGTCGCGACGGGACGCGACACCGCCGAACCGGGCGCCGTGGTCGCGGGGGAGTGGCTCGCCATGCCGTCGGCGGCCGCCTCGTTGGCGGCGAGCATGCGCGCGGTCTCGCTCTGGTCGGGGGCGGTGAGCACGATGACCGCCGTCACGACGGCCAGGGCGGCGACGCCCGCGCCGACGACCTGCTTGGTGCGTCGGGTCAGGCCCGAGACGTGCCCGCGCAGCCGCGTCGCCACGCCCCGGAAGCCGAGGGTGCGGAACGGCGTCTCGACGAAGCGGAACGTGAGGTCGGCGAGTGCGAACGTCACGAGCACGCACCACAGCCGCGTCAGCAGGTGCGACGTGGTGCCGGGCGCAGACGGGTTGTCGAGCGCCACGAGCAGGATGACGGGCCAGTGCCAGAGGTAGATGGAGTAGGACCGGGCGCCCACCCAGCCCGCGACCGGGTGCCGCATGACCCGCTGCACGCCGGTGACCTGGTCGGGGCGTCGCTCGATGACACCCATGACGAGGACCGCCGTCGCGAGCGACGCGAGCACGATCCCGCCGCGGAAGGTCACGGTGGACTGCTCGTCGAGGAGGACCATCTCGGCGAGCAGGACCACGAGGGCCAGCGGGACGGCATACGACCCGAAGCGACCCCACCGCGAGGGCGCCACCCACAGCGCGAGCTGCGGGCTGGCCCAGGCGAAGGCGAGAGCGGCGCCGGCCATCAGCCCCACGACGTGGGTGTCGGTGCCGTAGTAGACGCGCGTGGCGTCGGTGCCCGGCGTGAAGAGCAGCGCCATGAGCAGTGACGAGCCCACCCCGACGGCCACCGCCACCCCGACGCGAACCCGGCTCGACACCGCGAGCAGGGCGAGGGTCACGAGCGGCCAGAGCAGGTAGAACTGCTCCTCGACCGCGAGCGACCAGAAGTTCATGAACAGCTGCGGCGCGGTCTGGTCGAAGTAGCTCGTGCCGGCCGTGATCTCGGTCCAGTTCGTCGAGAAGGTCAGGGCCCCGACGATCTGCCGGCCGATGTCGACGAGGAGGTCCTGGCTGACGGCCCGTGCGATGAGCACGCTCGTCACGACGCAGAGGACCAGGGCGGGCACGAGCCGGCGCGCTCGCCGCACCCAGAACTGCGAGAGCGCGATCCGGCCGGTGCGGTGGTGCTCGCGGACGAGCAGCGTCGTGATGAGGAAGCCCGAGACGACGAAGAAGACGTCGACGCCGAGGAAGCCGCCGGGCAGCCACGAGGCGTTGAGGTGGTAGACGAGGACCCCGACGATGGCGAGGGCCCGCAGCCCGTCCAGGCCCTCGATCCGAGCCGGGCGTCCCGACGGCGCACGCCCCGATCGGGGGGTGGCCCCCGTGGTCGTGTCGGCGGTCTGACCCGTGCCAGCCGCCCGTGAAATCGCCGACGTCGTCACGTCGCTCCTTCCGTGGGCCGCGGTGAGTGGAGTCACCGCCGTGCCTGATGTGAGCATAGGTACGCGTGGGGCTCCCGTTGCGGCGCCACGCGGCATACCGTGTCGGGGTGGGTGTCGAGCAGGAGGCCGAGGTGTCCGGCGCGCCGGTCCGCGTGACGCTGTTCGTGCGCGGGGAGGTGCAGGGTGTCGGCTTCCGCTGGTGGACGCGCGCCCGCGCGCTCGAGCTCGGTCTGGCAGGGCACGCCCGCAACACCGCCGACGGTCGGGTCGAGGTCGTCGCCCAGGGGCGACGCGCGGCCGTCGACGCGCTCGAGGCGCTGCTGCGCGAGACCCCGTCGACGACCCGGCGCCCGGGACACGTCGAGAGCGTCGTCGTGCAGCAGGGCGTTCCGAGGGACGGAATCTCCGGGTTCGTCGAGCGCTGACCCGCCTAGGCTGGCAGGGTGAGCGACGTGCCCGAGGTCCCCGCCGAGCTCGCTCGGCTGCGCAGCAGCATCGACAACATCGACGCCGCGCTCGTCCACCTGCTCGCGGAGCGCTTCAAGTGCACCCAGCAGGTCGGCCGGCTCAAGGCCGAGGAGCACCTACCCGCGGCAGACCCGCAGCGCGAGGAGCGCCAGATCGCGCGGCTGCGGGCGCTCGCCGACAGCGCCGGCCTCGACCCGGTGTTCGCCGAGGCGTTCCTGGGCTTCATCATCGCCGAGGTCATCCACCACCACGAGCGCATCGCCAACGGCGACTCGTAGCCGTCGTGCCGGAGGGCGCCGCGCCGGGCCGGTGCCCTCAGTAGAGGGTCGCGTCCTGGCGCTTGTCGAGGGCCGCGTCATAGGCCGCGGCCTCGTCGTCGGAGGCGAACCCGCCGGCCTCACGCGTCATCGCCCCCGCCGTCGGCAGGGTCTTCGGGTCCACCCGTGACGCGCTGTCCCACAGGCGGCTTCGCTTGATCGCACGCGCGCACTGGAAGTAGACGCGCTCGACGGCCACGACGAGCACCGAGGCCGGCAGCACGCCCTTGACCTCGTGACGGGCCAGCTCGTCCGGGTCCGTCGAGACGACGGCGGTGCCGCGCACACGGAGCTCCTCGCCGAGGCCCGGCACGAGGAAGATCAGGCCCACCCGCGGGTCGGCGAGGACGTTGCGCATGGTGTCGAGGCGGTGGTTGCCGCGGCGGTCGGGGATGACGAGCGTGCGCTCGTCGCGCACGACGACGAAGCCGGGACGGTCGCCCCGCGGCGACTGGTCGAGGCCGCCGTCGCCGACCGTGGCCACGACGACGAAGGGTGCCGCGTCGATGATCCGCGCCTGGCTCGGCGTGATGGTCGCCGACTCCTTGGCGAGGCTGTTGGCCGCCGGCGCCGTGGGGTAGACCTCGAGCAGCCGTTCGAGGGTCGTGACCGTGTGTTCGTCGTGCGCTGCGCGCTCCTCGGCATCCACCCGACCACGGTATGCCGTCCGTCCCAGCACGCGCAGGCGCTCACCTCCCCGGAGCACGGCCCCACGACTAGTACGCTGACCGGGATCGCTGGCTGGCTGGACAAAGGATTTCTCGGGTCGTGTACGTCAAGAGCCTCACCCTGAAGGGCTTCAAGTCCTTCGCCTCGGCGACCCACCTGCGTCTCGAGCCCGGCATCACCTGCATCGTCGGCCCCAACGGCTCCGGCAAGAGCAACGTCGTCGACGCGCTCGCCTGGGTCATGGGAGAGCAGGGCGCCAAGTCGCTGCGCGGCGGCAAGATGGAGGACGTCATCTTCGCCGGCACGTCCGGCCGGGCGCCGCTCGGTCGCGCCGAGGTGGCCCTCACCATCGACAACACCGACGGCGCGCTCCCGATCGACTACACCGAGGTGACGATCGCCCGCACGATGTTCCGCAACGGTGGCTCGGAGTACGCCATCAACGGCACCCCGTGCCGCCTGCTCGACGTGCAGGAGCTGCTCTCCGACAGCGGCATCGGCCGCGAGATGCACGTCATCGTCGGCCAGGGCCAGCTCGACACCGTGCTGCGCGCGACCCCCGAGGAGCGCCGCGGGTTCATCGAGGAGGCCGCGGGCGTCCTCAAGCACCGCAAACGCAAGGAGCGCGCGCTCCGCAAACTCGACTCGATGGAGGCCAACCTCACCCGGGTCCAGGACCTCACCGGTGAGATCCGCCGCCAGCTCGGTCCGCTCGGGCGCCAGGCCGAGACCGCGCGCAGGGCGGCCGTCATCCAGACGGACGCCCGCGACGCGCGCCTGCGCCTCGTCGCCGACGACCTCGTCCAGCTGACGTCGACCCTCGAGCAGGAGGTCGCCGACGAGTCCGCCCTCATCGAGCGTCGCTCCGAGGTCGAGGCGTCCATCGGCGACCTCGGCCACCGGCTCTCCACCCTCGAGGAGGCCGCCGAGGCCGCTCGTCCGGCCCTGACCCGGGCCCAGGACGAGTACGTCTCGCTCGGCCGGCTCGTCGAGCGGATGGCCTCGACCCGGTCCCTCGCCGCCGAGCGCGTGCGCCTGCTGAGCGAGGACGACGGGCCAGAGGCCCCCGGCCAGAGCCGCGACCCCGAGCAGCTGCGCGCCCAGGCCGCCGACGTCCGCGAGCAGGAGGCGTTCCTCCTCGAGGAGATCGCCGAGGCCAAGGCCGCCCTCGAGAACGCCGTCCTGACCCGCACCGAGGCCGAGCGCGGTCACGCCGAGGAGACCACCCGCCTGCAGCGCGAGGCCCGAGCCGCGGCGGACCGTCGCGAGGGCCTGGCCAAGCTCGGCGGCCAGGTCGGCGCCAAGGCCTCGCGCATCGAGGCCCGCGAGGCCGAGGTCGGACGCCTGCGCGGCACCATCGAGGCCGCCCAGGCCCGCGCCGCCGAGGCCGAGCACGAGTTCTCCCGTCTCGAGTCCAGTGTCGCCCAGGACGAGGAGGGTGAGGAGGGGCTCGACACGGCCTACGAGGAGGCTGCCGCGCGCCTCGACGCCGCCGAGGCCGAGCTCGCCCGCTGGAAGGAGGCCGAGGCGACCGCCGAGCGTGCCCGCACCACGGCCGCCGCCCGGGTCGAGGCCCTCGGTCTCAGCCTGAGCCGCAAGGACGGCGCCGCGGCGCTCCTCGCCGCCGCCGACGAGGGCCATCGCATCCTCGGCTCGGTCGCCTCCCTCGTCACCGTCGAGCCCGGGCTCGAGAACGCCGTGGCCGCCGCCCTCGGGACGGCTGCCGAGGCCCTGGCCGTCGGTTCGCTCGATGCCGCTGCGGCGGCCCTGGACGCGCTGCGTGACGGCGACAACGGCCGCGCCAGCCTTCTCGTCGCGGAGTCCGCGACCCGCGTCGACCCCTCGTCATGGCCGGCTCTGACGGGCGATGCCCGCTGGGTCCGCGACGTCGTCGAGTGCCCCGACTCCGTGCGCCCGGCCGTGGAGCAGGTGCTCGAGCGCGTCGCCCTCGTGCCCGACGGCGCGGCCGCCCGCACGCTCGTCCGCAGCCACCCCGGAGTCACGGCCGTGACCCGCGGCGGCGACGTCTACGCCCCCGGTGCGGTCCGCGGTGGCAGCACGACGGCGCCCAGCCTGCTCGAGCTGCAGGCCGCGTTCGACGACGCCCAGGACGCGATGGCGCGGGCCACCCGCGAGGGCGAGGAGGCCCGCTTCCGCGTCTCGGGCGCCGACGCTACGCGCGCCGAGCTCGCCGACGCCGTCGAGGCCGCGCTCGAGCGCCTCAACGAGAGCGACGCCCGGATGGCGGCGATCGCCGAGAAGCTCGGCTCGCTCGGCCAGACCCTGCGGGCTGCGCGCTCCGAGGTGGAGCGCACCGAGAAGGCGATCGCGGACGCCACCGCGGCCCTCGAGGCCGACCAGACCGAGCACGCCGCCCTTCTCGAGCGGCTCGAGGCGGCGAGCGGTGAGGGCGACTTCGCCGACGAGCCGTCGACCGAGGAGCGCGACCGCCTCGAGGCCGTGGCCCGCGAGGCCCGTGCCGCCGAGACCGAGCTGCGTCTGGCGCTGCGCACCCGCGAGGAGCGTGCGCGCGCCCTCAAGGACCGCGCCGACGCGCTCGAGCGCGGCGCCCGCCACGAGGAGGAGGCCCGTCAGCGCCTCGCCGAGAAGCGGGCCCGACGCCACCGCGAGGCCGCCGTGGCCGGGGCCGTCCGCACGGCCGCGGCCTGGGCGCACGAGCTGCTCGCCGAGTCGGCCGAGCAGGCGGGTCGCGCCCGCGCCGCGGGGGAGGCCGAGCGCACCGAGCGGGACGCCGAGCTCGCCGTCG
Source organism: Terrabacter sp. Soil811 (assembly GCF_001429655.1). Classification (NCBI taxonomy): domain Bacteria; kingdom Bacillati; phylum Actinomycetota; class Actinomycetes; order Micrococcales; family Intrasporangiaceae; genus Terrabacter; species Terrabacter sp. Soil811. The sequence goes on along the minus strand of NZ_LMSX01000001.1, from coordinate 137,235 downwards.
TGCGCCGTGACATCGCGACCCTGCAGGCCGAGCTGCGCGAGCTCACCGACACGGTCCACCGCGACGAGGTCGCCCGCACCCAGCAGCGGCTGCGCATCGAGCAGCTCGAGACGAAGGCCGTCGAGGAGCTCGGCATCTCGCCGTCCGACCTCGTGGAGGAGTACGGCCCGCACCAGCTCGTCCCGGCCGTGCCCGACCCCGACGCCGATCCGGACGCGCCCCAGCCCGATCCGGTCCCGTTCGTCCGCGAGGCGCAGGAGAAGCGGCTGCGCCAGGCCGAGCGCAAGCTGAACGCCCTGGGTCGCATCAACCCGCTCGCGCTCGAGGAGTTCACGGCGCTCGAGGAGCGGCACAAGTTCCTCACCGAGCAGCTCGAGGACCTCAAGAACTCCAAGCGTGACCTGCTCGACATCGTCAAGGAGGTCGACGAGCGCGTCGAGCGCGTCTTCGCCGAGGCCTTCGAGGACACCGCGGTCCAGTTCGAGCGCGTCTTCCAGCGACTCTTCCCGGGTGGCGAAGGGCGTCTCGTCCTCACCGACCCGTCCAACATGCTGACGACGGGTCTCGAGGTCGAGGCTCGCCCGCCCGGCAAGAAGATCAAGCGGCTCTCGCTGCTCTCCGGTGGCGAGCGCTCGCTCGTGGCCGTGGCGCTGCTCGTCGCCATCTTCAAGGCCCGGCCCTCGCCCTTCTACATCATGGACGAGGTCGAGGCCGCCCTCGACGACGCCAACCTCGGCCGCCTCATCACCCTCTTCGAGGAGCTGCGCGACAGCTCGCAGCTCATCGTCATCACCCACCAGAAGAAGACGATGGAGATCGCCGACGCCCTGTACGGCGTCAGCATGCGCGGCGACGGCGTCACGACCGTCGTGTCGCAGCGACTGCGCGACGTGGCCGACCGAACCGCCTGACCACACGGCATACGCCCTCCGTCCGCGCGCCCTCCGGGCCGCGGGGCGGGGGAGTGCGCGTCGGCGCCTCGGGTTGCGAAATCGTCACTCCGTGCTATTTGCGTCACACGGGTCACATGCGTCACTCTTGTCACATGGTTTACCTGGTCATCTCGATGCTCGTCGTCACCGTGCTCGCTGTGGCGGTCGTCGGCGTCGTCGCGGTGCCTGCGCACCGCGGCGGCCGGGACCTGCTCACCGCCAAGGGGGAAGGGGTCGCACGCTCGGCACGTCGCCGTGCAGGCACCCTCGGTCGTCCGCGCGCCCGCACGCACTAGCCGCGCCCGACCGCCTGCCCACCCTCCTCGGCCACCGGCCACTGCCGGTGGCCGAGCCGCGTCCCGGGCTGCCCGGGGCCGTGATCGAGGTCGTGATCGCGGCGTCCGGGACCTCCACCCCAGCGTGGTTGGATGGCTGACGTGGACACTGTCTGGACATACGTCATCATCGGCGTCGCCATCCTCGTCGGCGCGGTCGCCTACGGCGTCAGCCTCGTGCGCGGCCGCGGCCGCACCGTCGAGCGCGAGGCCCCGCCGACCCGTCCGGGGCTGCCCGGCGAGGACCTCGACCGCCGGCCACCGAGCGGCACCACCGACACCGTCGCTCCGCCTGCGGGGCCGCCCGCGTCCACGACGCTCGAGCCCGAGGCGCCCACGGCACCGGAGCCGACGCCGGCCCCCGAGCCGACCCTCGAGCGACCGGAGTCCGCACGGGGTCGCCTCCAGCGCCTGCGGGCCCGTCTGGCCAGGTCCAACTCCTCCATCGGCCAGGGACTGCTCGCCCTGCTCTCCCGTGGCAAGCTCGACGAGGAGGCCTGGGAAGAGGTCGAGGACACCCTCATCTCCTCCGACCTCGGCGTCGAGGCCGCGACCGAGCTCGTCGACTCGCTGCGCACCCGCGTCAAGATCGACGGCACCACCGACGAGGCCACGGTGCGGGGCTGGCTCCGCGACGACCTGCTCGCCCTCGTCCAGCCCGACATGGACCGCCGCATCGCGAGCAGCCGCATCGGCGACCGCCCCGCCGTCATCCTCGTCGTGGGCGTCAACGGCACCGGCAAGACGACGACCGTCGGCAAGCTGGCGCGCGTCCTCGTCGCCGAGGACCGTGAGGTCCTGCTCGGTGCTGCCGACACCTTCCGCGCCGCAGCCGCCGACCAGCTCGAGACGTGGGGATCCCGCGTCGGGGTCGCCACCGTGCGCTCCGACAAGGACGGCGCCGACCCTGCGGCCGTCGCCTTCGACGCCGTCAAGGCCGGTATCGAGGAGGAGGTCGACGTCGTCATCATCGACACCGCCGGCCGCCTCCACAACAAGGTCGGCCTGATGGACGAGCTCGGCAAGGTCAAGCGCGTCATCGAGAAGCAGAGCCCCATCGACGAGGTGCTCCTCGTCCTCGACGCGACGACCGGGCAGAACGGTCTCCAGCAGGCCAAGGTCTTCTCCGAGGCGGTCGACGTCACGGGCATCGTCCTGACCAAGCTCGACGGCACCGCCAAGGGCGGCATCGTCGTCGCGGTCCAGCGCCAGCTCGGTGTGCCGGTCAAGCTCGTCGGCCTCGGCGAGGGCCCCGACGACCTCGCCCCCTTCGACCCCGAGGCCTTCGTCGACGCCATCGTCATGTGACGACGCGCGCTCCCGGCCCACGACGACGAGCACGTGTGCCGGACGGCATACGTGCTCGTGGCGTCCGGTGGACGAACGGGAGAGTCCACGATCTGGACGCCCACGGTGCGGGAAACCATCCGCTAACAACCCCCACCGGTTGTTGACACGGCTGTAACAAACGACGCGGTCGCCCGAAATTCGGCCCGTCCATCGTTCTCGCCATGAGCGCACTTACCTTCGTGACGGCAGACGCGCCGTTCACCGACAGCGGGAACACCGCGTGGGTCCTGGCAGCGGCCGCACTGGTCCTGTTCATGACCCCCGGTCTCGCCCTCTTCTACGGCGGCATGGTTCGCACCAAGAGCGTCCTCAACATGATGATGATGTCGTTCATCACGATGGGCACGGTCGGCACGGTGTGGATCCTCTGGGGCTACAGCCAGACGTTCGGCCCCGACATCGGCGGTGGCCTCATGGGCAACCCCTTCACGCACTTCGGCCTGAGTGGCGTCATCGACCAGATCTACGGCTACGTCCCGGCTGACGCCGCGGCGGGCACGGCAGCGGCCGGCGGCATCCCCGCGACCGCCTTCGTCGCCTTCCAGGTCGTCTTCGCGATCATCGCCGTGGCCCTCGTCTCGGGTGCCATCGCCGACCGTGCGAAGTTCAGCACGTGGACGATCTTCACGGTCGTCTGGGCCACCCTCGTCTACTTCCCCGCGGCCCACTGGGTGTTCGCCTTCAGCGGCTACGCGGCCGAGACGGGCGGCTGGATCGCCAACAAGGCCGACGGCCTCTTCCTCGGCGGCGCAGGCGCCTACGACTTCGCCGGCGGCACGGCCATCCACATCAACGCCGGTGCGGCGGGCCTCGCCCTCGCGCTCGTCCTCGGCAAGCGCATCGGTTTCAAGCGTGACCCGATGCGTCCCCACAACCTGACGCTCGTCATGATCGGCGCGGGCATCCTCTGGTTCGGCTGGTTCGGCTTCAACGCCGGCTCGGCGCTCGGCGCCGGTGTCCAGGCTGCCGGCGTCTGGGTCAACACCCTCGCCGCGACCGCGACCGCCATGCTCGGCTGGCTCCTCACGGAGAAGCTGCGCGACGGTCACGCGACCTCGCTCGGCGCGGCCTCCGGTGTCGTCGCCGGCCTGGTCGCCATCACCCCGGCCTGCGCCACGGTCTCGCCCATCGGTGCCCTCATCGTGGGTCTCGTCGCCGGTGTCGGCTGTGCGCTGGCGGTCGGCCTGAAGTTCAAGCTCGGCTTCGACGACAGCCTCGACGTCGTCGGCGTCCACCTCGTCGGTGGTCTCATCGGCACCCTGCTCATCGGCTTCCTCGCCACCAAGGGCAGCCCCACCGGTGCTGCCGGGCTCGACGTCAACGAGGGACTCTTCTACGGCGGTGGCGGCTCCCAGCTCGTCGCCCAGCTCGAGGGTGCGCTGGCCGTCCTGGTGTTCTCCTTCGTGGTCACCTACCTCATCGGTCTCGCCCTCCACAAGACGATCGGCTTCCGCGTGACGCAGGAGGAGGAGACCAGCGGTATCGACCTCGCCCAGCACGCCGAGACCGGGTACGACTTCGGTTCCTTCGGTGGATCCCGGACCGGTGTCGTCGCCGGCCACACCGCCACCGCACCCGCCCCGTCCGCCGAGAAGGCGCCCAAGGAAGAGGCCTCCGCATGAAGCTCATCACCGCCATCATCAAGCCCCACCAGCTCGACGAGGTGAAGGAGGCCCTGGAGGCCTTCGGGGTGGCCGGCATGACCATCAGCGAGGCCAGCGGCTACGGCCGCCAGCGCGGCCACAGCGAGGTCTACCGCGGCGCCGAGTACACCGTCGACTTCGTGCCGAAGGTGCGCCTGGAGGTCCTCGTCGACGACGTCGACTCCGCGGACGTCCTCGAGGTCATCCTCAAGGCGGCCCAGACCGGTCGCATCGGTGACGGCAAGATCTGGTCAGTCCCGGTCGAAGAGGTCGTGCGGGTCCGCACCGGCGAGCGGGGCGTCGACGCTCTCTGAGCGTCGACGGTCCACTCGCAGCACCGAAGAAGCACCACACGCAACTCAAGGGGACGGCGAGACCTGACATGACGGATGTGACCTCACGACGTCTGGACCTCGCCGGCACCCGAACCTTCGCGACGCCCGGCGCGGGCCAGACCCGCCGCCGGGCGCTCGCGGAGTTCGGGTTCGGGTGGCTCCAGGAGCTCTGGCGCGAGGCGTGCGCAGGGCGTCGCCACGAAGGTGTCGCCCTCGCCGCGGTCGGCTCGCTCGCCCGCGGCGACGGCGGACCGCTCAGCGACTACGACCTGGTCCTCGTCCACCACCCACGAGGCCTGTCGGGCAAGGAGGTCGGCGCCTTCGCCGACAAGCTCTGGTACCCGATCTGGGACGCCGGGGTGCGGCTCGACCACAGTGTCCGCACCGTGGCCGACTGCCGGGCCGTCGCGTCCGACGACCTCTCCGCGGCGGTCGGGCTGCTCGACCTCACCCACGTGGCCGGGGACGCCGACGTCGTCAACGCGGCGCGGTCCACCGTGGCGCACGACTGGCGGGCCAACGCCCGCACCCGGCTCGGTGAGATGCAGGAGTCGGTGATCCAGCGCCACGCCCGCCAGGGCGACCTCGCCCACCTCATCGAGCCCGACCTCAAGGAGGCCCACGGCGGCCTCCGCGACATGTCGGTGCTGCGGGCCCTCACGGCCGCCTGGCTGACCGACCGGCCGCACGGCGAGGTCGACGAGGCCTACGAGCGCATCCTCGACGTGCGTGACGCCATCCACGTCGTCACGGGGCGCGGGAGGGACCGGCTGACCCGCGACGACCAGGACGCGTGCGCCGCGCTGCTCGGCTACACCGACGCCGACGACCTCCTCACCGACCTCTCGACGTCGGCACGCACCATCGCGTATGCCGTCGACGGCACCCTGCGCCGCGCCATGCAGTCCCAGCGCGCCCGCACCCTGCGGGTCGGTCCCCGCCGTCCGCAGCTGGCACCCCTCGGCTACGGCCTCTACCGGCACGACGGCGAGGCCGTCCTCGGGCCGTCCGCCGACCTGTCGTCCGACCCGATCACCCCGCTGCGCGCGGCCGTCGTGGCTGCACGCGGCGGCATACCGCTCTCGCCGACGACGCTGAAGAACCTCGCCGCCACCGCTCCGGTCCTGCCGGAGCCCTGGCCCGAGGTCGCCCGCAACCTCTTCGCCGACCTGCTCGCGTCGGGCCCCGGGCTCGTCACCGTGTGGGAGGGCCTCGACCTCGCGGGCGTCGTCGAGCGGTGGATCCCGGAGTGGAAGGCCGTGCGCAGCCGCCCACAGCGCAACGCCGTGCACCGGCACACGGTCGACCGCCACCTCATCGAGACCGTCGTGGCGGCGAGCGGCATGGTCCGCGACGTCGCCCGGCCCGACCTGCTCATGCTCGCCGCGGTGCTCCACGACATCGGCAAGGTGCCGGGGTCGCAGGACCACAGCGTCACCGGGGCCGAGCTCGCCGACACGGTGCTGCAGCGGATGGGCGTCACCGACGCCGATCGCCGGACCATCGTGCGGCTCGTGCGCGAGCACCTCACCCTCGTCGACCTCGCCACCCGCCGCGACCCCGAGGACCCGGCCACCATCGCCGCCCTCTCGGAGGCCGTCGACGGGTCGGCCATGACCCTCGACCTCCTGCGCGCCCTCACCGAGGCGGACGCGTCGGCCGCCGGCCCCAAGGCCTGGAGCGACTGGCGCGCCGGTCTCGTCCAGCGCCTCTACCAGGCCTGCCGCACCGCCCTGACCACCCAGACCCAAGGAGAGGGGCCTCTCGTCGTGGAACCGATCGAGACCCTGCCGCTCGGGGGCGACGCGCTCGACCGCATCGCGTCCGGAGAGCCCTACGTCACCGTGTCATCCCTCGGTGGCGCCCACCGCATCGACATCATCGACCGCGACCGCGCCGGCCTCTTCGCCGACACGGCCGGGCTGCTCGCCGCGCACGGCTTCGTCGTGCGCTCGGCCATCGTCCGCACCATCGACGGCCTTGCCGTCAACGAGTGGTGGGTCGACTCACCGGGCAGCGAGACCCCACTGCCCGAGGTCATCTCGCGCGACCTCGTCCGCGTCGCCAAGGGGGACCGATCACCCCTCGGCAAGCTCCAGCGGCGCAAGTCGAGCGGGGTGCGCAGCCCCGGCTCGGGCTCCGTCGACTCGACGCGCGCCATGGTCATCAGCAGCGCGTCCGACAGCGCGACCGTGGTCGAGGTCCGCGCGACCGACCGTCCCGGACTGCTCCAGGACATCGGCATCACGCTCGCCCGGGCGTCGCTGTCGGTGCGCTCTGCACACATCGCGACGTATGCCGGCCAGACGCTCGACACGTTCTACGTGACCGAGTTCGGCGGGGGCCAGCTCGCGCCCGCTCGGGCCGCCCAGGCCGTCGCGATGATCATCGACACCTGCGACGCCGACTGACCCGTCGGGTCGACCAACCGGCACGACGGCGTCTCCGGCGGCCGACCGAGCGTGGCCGCGGGCGAGCGTCCTGTTGGTTGACCCGTCAGTCGAGCAGGCCGGCGTCGTGGAGGTGGTCGAGGACGAGGCGGTCGACGGCCGACACCCGGTCGCCGTCGCGGGCCGTCAGCCAGGCGATCTCGTCGATCTCCCGCGACGGCACGAGCTCGCCCGTGTGCGTCGCCGTGTAGCAGGTGAGGCGCACGACGAGCCCGTCCGTGCGGGCGTCGGCGAGCGCCTCGAACGTGCCGACGTGCGCCGCGGTCGCCGGGTCGACGGACACCGCGAGCTCCTCGTCGAGCTCGCGGACCAGCGTCTCGAGGTCGCTCTCGCCCGGCTCTCGCTTGCCACCCGGCAGGTAGAAGCGGTCCCGGCCGGCGTTGCGGGCCGTGAGGAGCCGGCGCTCCTCGAGGTGGATCCACGCGATCTTGTCGATGAACGGCGGGGTCGGGGACGGCAGGGCACTGGGGTCACTCACCTGCGCGACCCTACGCGGCGGCCCACGCCCTCGCCCCCCGGAGGCCACCGAGTCGGAAGTGGTCGGCGGAGCGGATAACCTTGCCGGGTGTTTGCATCCCTGTCTGACCGCCTGACCGCGACGTTCAAGAACCTCCGCGGCAAGGGCCGACTCACGGAGTCCGACGTCAACGCGACGATCCGCGACATCCGCCTCGCCCTGCTCGACGCCGACGTCGCCCTGCCCGTCGTCAAGCGGTTCACCGGGTCGGTGCGCGAGCGCGCCCTCGGTGCCGAGGTCAGCCAGGCGCTCAACCCGGCCCAGCAGGTCGTGAAAATCGTGCAGGAGGAGCTCGTCGCCATCCTCGGCGGGCAGACGCGCACGATCCGCTTCGCCAAGCAGCCGCCGACGGTCATCATGCTCGCCGGCCTCCAGGGCTCGGGCAAGACGACCTTCGCCGGCAAGCTCGGCAAGTGGCTCAAGGACCAGGGCCACACGCCCCTCCTCGTCGCCGCCGACCTCCAGCGCCCCAACGCCGTGACCCAGCTCGAGGTCGTCGGCGAGCGCGCCGGTGTCCCCGTCTTCGCGCCCGAGCGCGGCAACATGGGCGGACACGACGCCGTCCTCGACTCCGGCGAGGGCACCCGGTCGTTCGGCGACCCGGTCACCGTGTCGCGGATGGGCATCGAGCAGGCCCGCGCCAAGCAGTACGACGTCGTCATCGTCGACACGGCCGGCCGTCTCGCGGTCGACGCCAACCTCATGCAGCAGGCGTCCGACATCCGCTCGGCGATCTCGCCCGACGAGGTCCTTTTCGTCATCGACGCGATGATCGGCCAGGCCGCCGTCGAGACGGCCCAGGCCTTCCACGAGGGCGTCGCCTTCACCGGTGTCGTCCTGTCCAAGCTCGACGGTGACGCCCGGGGTGGCGCCGCCCTGTCGGTCGCCGAGATCACCGGCGAGCCGATCATGTTCGCCTCGACCGGTGAGAAGGTCACCGACGTCGAGGTCTTCCACCCCGACCGCATGGCGAGCCGCATCCTCGACATGGGCGACGTGCTGACGCTCATCGAGCAGGCCGAGCGCGCGTTCGACAAGCGCGAGGCCGACGAGATGGCCCGCAAGTTCCTCGCCGAGGAGGACTTCACCTTCGAGGACTTCCTCTCGCAGATGAACGCCATCAAGAAGATGGGCTCGCTCAAGTCGATGCTCAAGATGATGCCGGGCATGCAGGGGATGCGTGACCAGCTCGACGCCTTCGACGACCGCGAGTTCGACCGCGTCGAGGCGATGGTCCGCTCGATGACGCCCTTCGAGCGCACCCACCCCAAGCAGATCAACGGCTCGCGCCGCGCCCGCATCGCCAAGGGCTCCGGCGTCACCGTCACCGAGGTCAACCAGCTCCTCGAGCGCTTCGGCCAGGCCCAGAAGATGATGAAGTCGATGGCCCGCGGCGGCGGGGGCGGCCTGCCGGGCATGCCCGGCATCCCCGGCACGGGCAAGCGCGGCAAGCAGCAGCAGCCGCAGCGCAAGAAGAGCAAGAGCGGCAACCCCGCCAAGCGCGCCGCCGAGGAGCGGGCCGCCGCGGAGAAGGCCGCCTCCGGGCGCGCCGCGTCGGCGGCCGGCGCCTTCGGGGCTCCCGGCGCCAACGGTGCCGACGGCGCCGGTGCGGCCGACGAGGACCCGCTGGCCGGCTTCGACCCGTCGAACCTGCCCAAGGGCTTCGAGAAGTTCCTCGGCGGTCGCTGACCGGTCGCGAACGGCCCGACGAGGCCGCGGGTGACCGCGGACGTCGGCCGGCTGGCCGACCCCGCAAGATTCTGGACTGACCGAGGGATCCGACGACGCCCGTGTGGCGTCGGAGGCGCGTCCTGACGAGTCGTCACGACGACCCCATGGCCGAGCTCGTGACGCAGCGCGACTTCCGCCCGGCCTCGATCGTGGCCGCGGCCGTGCAGCTCGCGGTGTCGCTCATCGTCGTCGCCTCGATCGCCTGAGCGGTCCCCGTCCGGAGCGCGACCCGACGCCCGTGACGGTGCCCGCCGGGCGCCATACGCTCGATGCGTGGTCACCACCGACGGACGCTCGCGGGTGCGGCTGCCCGACGGGCGGCGTCTCGACGTGTGGCTCGGAGGTGACCCGCGGGGCACCCCGCTCGTCTTCTTCCACGGCACCCCGGGCGGGCGGCTGCAGGCCGCGCTCGGCGACGGCGCGGCCTCCCGCGCCGGCGTCCGGCTGGTCGCGTTCTCCCGTCCGGGCTACGGCGGTTCCACGGACGGACCCACGACGCTGACCTCCGTCGGGACGGACGCCGGCTCGGTCGCGGACGCGCTCGGGATCGACGCCTTCGCCGTGCTCGGCGTCTCCGGAGGAGGGCCGTATGCCGTCGCGGCCGCAGCCGTCCTGCCCCAGCGCGTGCGCGTGGTCGGGGTCGTCGCCGGGATCGGGCCTCTGCTCGAGCTCGACCCGTCCGCGGCGGCCGACCCCGCGGTCCGCGCGGCGCTCGCCGGGGACCTCGACGAGGCGGTCGCCCTCCAGGACGGCGCGATGACCGACCGCGGGCGGGGGAGCGGACCGGGTGCTCGGGCGAAGGTCCGCGTGGGCGGCTTCGTCTCGCCCGAGATCCTCGAGCCGTGGACCGGCAGCGGTCGCCCCGGCGTGCCGTCCTACCGCGGGGTGTCGCGGGACGCGCTCGCCTTCACGGCCGGCTGGGACGTCGACCTCGGAGACGTCCGCGCCCCGGTCCACCTCTGGTACGGCGACCGTGACCGGACGGTCGGGCTCGAGCACGGGCAGTGGCTGCACGCCCACCTGCCGACGTCCCGGCTCGTCGTCCGGGAGGGCGCCGGACACCTCGCGACGCTCCTGGCGCACTGGGCGGACGTCCTCACGGATCTGGCGCGCGACGGAGGTTAGGGTCGGTGCCATGAGTGCACCGGTGCTCCACGTCCGCGGTCGGGTGCTCGTCGGTCCTGACGACGTCGTCGACGAGCTGTGGGTCATCGGAGGGCGTGTCTCGTTCACGCCGCCGAGCGACGGAAGCGACGTGCAGACGCTCGAGGGCTGGGTGCTGCCGGGTCTCGTCGACGCCCACTGCCACGTCGGTCTGGGGCCGCACGGTGGGGTGCCGCGCGAGGAGGCCGAGCTGCAAGCGATCACCGACCGTGACCGCGGCACGCTGCTCATCCGCGACGCGGGGCAGCCCGGCGACACGCACTGGGTCGACGAGCGCGACGACCTGCCCAAGATCATCCGCGCCGGCCGCCACATCGCCCGCACCCGGCGCTACATCCGCAACTACGCCCACGAGGTCGAGGAGGACGAGCTCGTCCGCCACGTCCGGCTCGAGGCGCACCGCGGCGACGGGTGGGTCAAGCTCGTCGGCGACTGGATCGACCGCGACGTCGGCGACCTCGCGCCGAGCTGGTCGCGGCAGGCCGTCGCCGACGCCATCGCGGCCGCGCACGAGGAGGGGGTCCGGGTCACGGCGCACTGCTTCGGCGAGGAGTCCCTGCGCGACCTCGCCGCCGCCGGCATCGACTGCATCGAGCACGCGACCGGCCTGCGCGAGGACTCGATCGACACCTTCGCCGCCCAGGGCATCGCCATCGTGCCGACCCTCGTCAACATCGCGCAGTTCCCCGACCTCGCCGAGCCGGCGAAGGAGAAGTTCCCCGACTACCACCGCCACATGCTCGACCTGCACGAGCGGCGCCACGCCACGGTCGGCGCGGCGCACGAGGCCGGCGTGCCGATCTACGTCGGCACCGACGCCGGTGGCAGCCTCCCGCACGGTCTCGTCGCGCAGGAGATGGTCGAGCTGACCAAGGCCGGCCTGACGAACGCCGAGGTCGTCGCGGCCGCGACGTGGGGCGCGCGCGAGTGGCTCGGACGCCCCGGCATCGTCGAGGGAGAGGACGCCGACCTCGTCGTCTACGCCGCCGACCCGATCGCCGACGTCACCGTCGTCGGCGAACCGCGAGGTGTCGTGCTGCGAGGTCGCGTTGTCGTCTGAGCACCTGCCCGGGCCCGCCGCCGACGAGGCGCCGCTCACCGCCGTGGGCGAGCGTGTCGAGGTGCGTCCCCCGTCGACGGCCGACATCGAGTCGTATGCCGCAGCCGTGACCCTCTCGGAGCGGCGCCTCGCGGACTTCGCCATGCCCAACCCGCACAACCTGCCGGTCGTCCTCGACCACCAGTCGCCGACCTACCGCACCTTCATGGTGCACGCGCTCGACCCCGAGGCCTCACACGGCCTCGTCGGGCGCATCAACGTCGCGAACGTCGTCGAGGGAGCCTTCCGCAGCGCGACCGTCGGCTACGACTCCTACGACCCGTATGCCGGCCGCGGACTCTTCGTCGAGGGGCTGCGCCTCACGCTCGACCTCGTCTTCGCCGACCAGCCGCACGGGATGGGCCTGCACCGCGTCGAGGCGAACATCCAGCCGGCCAACCACCGCTCCGCCGGGCTCGTGCGCTCGCTCGGCTTCGTCCACGAGGGCTTCTCGCGCGACTTCCTGCACCTGCCCGGCATCGACGGGCGCCGGGACTGGCGCGACCACGACCGTTTCACCCTGCTGTCCACCGACTGGCCGGCCGTGCCCTACCGGCCGCACGGCCACCGCCGCATCGCCTGCGTCGTGAACGGTTCGGGGTCCACGGCCTTCGGCGCCTACGGCGGCACGAGCCTGGCCTCGGCCCTGGCAGCCGAGCTCGGCATCCCGCTCTACACCGCGTCCATCGTCGAGAGCCCGGCCACGCTCTTCGAGCTGCTCCGCGTCTCACCGGTCGGCGGCGTCGTCGAGTGCCGGCTCGGCGGGCCGGAGCTGCGGATGGGCCTGGCCCGCGCGGGCTTCGAGCCCTCCGGGGTGCCGGTCCTCGAGGGCGCCACCGACGTGTCCCGGCGCGAGGTCGTGCGCCACGCCCTCGCGGTCCGCGCAGCCCACGCCTGAGGGCGCGGACGGCATACGCCATCGGGGTGGACGAGTCGCGCGCGCTCGCCCACTGGCGGGTGCGTGTCCGGAGCACCCCTTCGGGTCTGGCAGAATGGAGGGCTGTACCCGTCCGGCCGCTTCCGGCTGGACCGGACGCCTACACACCGAGCGTCGGCACCCCGGCTGAACCCAGCCGGTCTCGCCGCGCTCACTACTGGTTGAGGAGACCGCCACCATGGCAGTCAAGATCCGTCTGAAGCGCATGGGCAAGATCCGTGCACCGTTCTACCGCGTCGTCGTCATGGACTCGCGCACCAAGCGTGACGGCCGTGCCATCGAGGAGATCGGCAAGTACCACCCCACCGAGCAGCCGTCGCTCATCGACATCGACATCGAGCGCGCGCACTACTGGCTGGGCCAGGGCGCGCAGCCGACCGAGGCCGTCGCGGCGCTCATCAAGATCGTCGACGAGGGCAAGCTCCAGACCAAGGAGCCGAAGACCCCGAAGAAGGACCTCTACGAGGCTGCGATCGCCGCTGCCGGCGGCAAGACCGACGCCGGCACCGACGGCCCGACGCCGCGCAAGAAGGCCGCCAAGAAGGCCGAGCCCAAGGCTGAGGCCAAGGCCGACGAGCCCAAGGCCGACGAGCCCAAGGCCGCCGAGACGACCGAGGCTCCGGCCGAGGCTGCCGGCGACGACGCCGCGAAGGCCGAGGCCTGAGCATGCTCGAGGAGGCGCTCGAGCACCTCGTCAAGGGCATCGTCGACCACGACGAGGACGTCGTCGTGGTCCGCAAGGAGCTGCGCCGCGGTGAGCTGCTCGAGGTCCGGGTCCACCCCGACGACCTCGGCCGCGTCATCGGCCGCTCCGGCCGCACGGCGAGCGCGCTGCGCACCGTCGTCGGCGCCCTCGCGGGCAACAACAACGTGCGCGTCGACATCGTCGACACCGACCGCGTGCGCTGAGCGCCGACTCTGACAGAGTCACCGAGAGGGGCGTCCCGGACCACCGGGGCGCCCCTCTCGCGTGCCCGCGCCCGACCTTCGCGCACCGGTCTCCGACCGCCCCCAAACCTGAGAGGATTCGGCCCATGAACGTCGTCCTCGCCCGCATCGGCAAGCCCCACGGTCTGCGTGGAGAGGTGACCGTCCAGCTGCACACGGACGACCCCGAGACCCGCTTCGCGGTCGGCACCGTCATCGAGACCGAGGCCGAACCGGGGTCCGGAGTGCCCACCACGCTGACCATCGCGTCGACGCGCGTGCACCGCGGCATCTGGCTCATCACCTTCGAGGAGATCCCCGACCGCGTCGGCGCCGAGAGCCTGCGCGGGACGCGCCTCGTCCTGCCGGAGTCCAACCCCCAGGTCGAGGACGACGCCTTCTACGAGGAGGACCTCGTCGGGCTCGAGGCGCGCGACCCGAGCGGCGAGAAGGTCGGCACCGTGAGCGGCCTCGAGATCGGTCCCGCCCAGGACCGGCTCGTCCTCACCCTGACCGACGGCGTCACGGCCTACGTCCCGTTCGTCAAGCGCATCGTGCCCGTCGTCGCGGAGGACCACGTCGTCGTCGACCCGCCGCCCGGCCTCTTCGACCTCTACCGCGAGGGCACCGAGTGACCGTGCCCGACCCGCGTCGCGACCCGCGTCCGCCCAGGCGTCCGGCCATGCGCGTCGACGTCGTCTCGATCTTCCCCGACTACCTCGCCCCGCTCGACCTGTCCCTCATCGGCAAGGCGCGCGAGGACGGCCTCCTCGACGTCCGTGTCCACGACCTGCGCGACTTCACGCACGACCGGCACCGCACCGTCGACGACACCCCGTACGGCGGGGGAGCCGGCATGGTCATGAAGGCCCAGCCGTGGTCCGAGGCGCTCGACCACGTTCTCGCACAGGACAACCCGTCGCAGGCGAAGCCCCGGCTGATCGTCCCCGGGCCCGGTGGGCAGCCGTTCACGCAGGCGCTCGCGCGCGAGCTCGTCGACGAGCCGTGGCTCGCGTTCGCGTGCGGACGCTACGAGGGCATCGACGAGCGCGTCTACGACCACGCCCGCGAGGACCTCGGGCTCGAGGTGTCGGTCGTGAGCCTGGGGGACTACGTCCTCAACGGCGGCGAGGTGGCTGTCCTCGCCATGGTCGAGGCCGTCGGCCGGCTGGTGCCCGGCGTCATCGGCAACGCCGGGTCGCTCGTCGAGGAGTCGCACGAGGACGGCCTGCTCGAGTACCCCATCTACACCAAGCCCGCCTCGTGGAGCGGCCGCGACGTCCCGCCGGTCCTCCTCTCGGGCAACCACGGCGCCATCGCGGCCTGGCGGCACGAGCAGCGGCTCGCACGCACGGCGGAGCGGCGGCCCGACCTGCTCCACGCCTCGCACGCCGCCCCCGACGGCGGTGACGTCGTCATCAGTGCTGCGACGCCGGGCGACGTGCCCGAGCTCGCCGTGCTCATGCGCGCGTGCTGGGTCCAGGAGGCCGTCGCCAACGACACCCTTGACATCCCGGCCCTGCACGAGAGCCTCGACGACGTCCGGGCGAGCCTCGACACGACGCAGACGTGGGTCGCACGCAGCGGCGGCCGCCTCGTCGGAGCCGTCCGCACGAGCGCGGGCGCGTCCGACGACGACTGGTTCGTCGGGCGCCTCTGCGTCGCCCCGGACCTCCAGGGTCGTGGACTCGGCAAACGCCTCCTCGAGCACGCCGAGTCGACGGCGCCGGACGGCATACGCACGTTGACGCTGCACACGGGCGCGCGGAGCACCGACAACCTGCGGATGTACAAGAAGGCCGGCTACCGCCTCGTCGACACGGCCGCGCCGATCCCGGGCGCGGTCACCCTCGTCAAGCGCCGCCGCCGCTGACGGCGGGGCCTGCCTCAGGACGGGGCCTGCCTCAGGACTGGGGGCCTGCCTCAGGAGACGAGGGCCACGCCGAGGTCGGCGGGCAGCAGGAGGCGCCGGCGGATCAGCGCCGCCTGCACGCCGGCCGTGATCGACTGCGTCGCCATGATGGCGAAGAGGACGAGCACCTGTGCCGTGGCCGCCTGCACGGCGCTGCCACCACCGAGCATGACGCCGATGAAGGCGCCGGGCAGCGTGACGATGCCCGAGGTGCGCACCTGGTCCAGGCTTGGCAGGATCCCCTCGGGCACCCGTCGGGCGATGATCTCGTCGATGGCCTGGCTCGATGTGAGTCCCAGGGACAACGACGCCTCGTACTGCCCGTGCTCCTCGCGCAGCGCCGCGAAGGTGCGCCGCCCGACGAGCGTGTGCACCGTCATCGTGTTGCCGATGACGATGCCGGCGACCGGGATCACGGCGATCCCCGTCAGCGGGACCGCGCCGGTGGCGAGCACGATGGCGACGACGGGCACGACGCCACAGGCCATCGCGGCCGCGGCCCACGGCCACGTGCGTGGCGCACCGACCCGTTTGGACGTCGTCGCCACCGCCGTCGCGAACATGGCGCCCACGGCGAGGAACGACAGCCCCAGCGACCCGACCACCGCCGTGATGACAAGCGCCACGAGGGAGAGCTGGACGACCGCCCGGGCGCCGGCGATCGCCGACTGGCGTCCCAGACCCACGCCGCTCAGCCGGTTGGCGAGCAGCGTCACGACGAGCAGGACGGCGAGACAGAGGTACACGGGCCAGCCGGGGGAGACGTCCACGGGCCCACGCTAGGGCACCGAGGGTCGGCGTCCACCGCTGCCGATTTCTGGTATGCCGTGTGCTCTGGCAGACTTGCTCCTTGCGTCCGGCACACGACGGCCCCTGCCACAGGGGGAGTCGGGTCACCACCAGCTCGACCAGATCCACCGGTGACTCGACGCGGCCCGACGGACGCGACCCACACCTTTGTGACGAGGTGGCCTGTGGCACCCAGGAAAGCGAAGCATCATGCACACGTTTGACGACATCAACGCGGCATCGCTGCGCTCGGACGTTCCCGACTTCCGCGCCGGCGACACCCTCAAGGTCCACGTCAAGGTCATCGAGGGCACGCGCTCGCGTGTCCAGGTGTTCCAGGGCATCGTCATCCGTCGCCACGGCGGCGGCATCGGCGAGACCTTCACGGTCCGCAAGATCTCCTTCGGTGTCGGCGTCGAGCGCACCTTCCCGGTGCACACCCCGGTCATCGACAAGATCGAGGTCATGACCCGCGGTGACGTCCGCCGCGCGAAGCTGTACTACCTGCGCGGCCTGCGCGGCAAGGCTGCCAAGATCCGCGAGAAGCGCGACAGCATCCCGGCCAAGACCGGCGCCAAGAGCTGACGACCTGCTGACGCAGACGTCCGTCCAGTAACGCGAGGCGCGGTGGACCCCGAGCGGGCCGTTCCGGAACGATCCGGTACGTCCCAGCAGGCGGGGTCCGCCGCGCCTTCGTCGCGTCCGGGGGACGTCGCGACGTCGCCGTCAGGGCGCGACGGTGGCCGGGCTACCCACGCGGCGTATGCCGCCGCGCGACGTCACCGGTGGCTGCTCGGACCCGCGCTGCTCCTCCTCGCGATCGTCGTCGTCCGGGCCTTCCTCGTGACGCCCTTCGGCATCCCGAGCGAGTCGATGCAGGACACGCTCCTCATCGGCGACCGGATCCTCGTCAGCCGCACCACGGCGCCGGCCGACCTCCAGCGCGGCGACATCATCGTCTTCGACGCCTCCCAGGCGTTCAACCTGCGGGTGCCCGAGCGCGGCATCGTGCAGACCCTCGTCGAGGCCGTCGAGAGCCTGGCCGGCAAGGGCCAGCCCACCGACTACGTCAAGCGGATCATCGGTCTGCCGGGCGACCGCGTCAGGTGCTGTTCGGCCGACGGACGGCTCGAGGTCAACGGCGACGCCGTCAGCGAGCCCTACGTCGCACCGGGCCAGAAACCGAGCGCCCTGACCTTCGACGTGGCGGTGCCCGCCGACCGGTTCTGGGTCATGGGCGACAACCGCGGCTCGTCGTCCGACTCCCGTGCGCACCTCGGCGATCCGGGGGGCGGCATGGTGCCGGGGGACGACATCATCGGCAAGGTTTGGGTGCGATACTGGCCGCTCGGTCGGCTCGGATCGGTCGACCAAGGACAAATTGCCTCCGTCCCACGAAATGGTGAGTGATGTCGCAGTACACCGGACGCCCCGAAGACCCGACGCGCGGGCGCAGTGCTGACGACATCGACGGTGACCTCGACGACGACAACCTCGACGACGACTACGACGACGAGCCCCGCGGTTTCGGCGCGACCCTTTTCGCAGGCGTCAAGGAGCTCGTCATCGTCGTCGTCCTCGCGATGGCGCTCTCCTTCGTCGTCAAGACGTGGCTCTTCCAGGCCTTCTACATCCCGTCCGGGTCGATGGAGAACACCCTCGTCAAGGACGACCGCGTCATCGTCAGCAAGCTGACACCCGGACCGCTCGACCTCAAGCGCGGCGACGTCGTCGTCTTCGAGGACCCGGGCGTGCCCAGCCCGTGGCTCGGCGACCTCGGTGAGCAGCACAGCACCGTCGGTGGCCCCTTCCACGACGCCCTGGTCTTCGTCGGCCTGCTGCCCGAGGACTCCGAGAACCACCTCATCAAGCGCGTCATCGGCCTGCCGGGCGACCACGTCCAGGCCGACGGCGACACCGGCAAGCTCAAGGTCAACGGCGTCGAGATCACCGAGCCCTATGTCAAGCCCGGCGACTACCCGAGTGAGGGCAAGAAGTTCGACATCACGGTCCCCGCCGGGCGCGTCTGGGTCATGGGTGACCACCGGAGCGACTCCTCCGACAGCCGCTGGCACGACGACGGCACCGGGGCCACCGGCTCCGTGCCGATGGACAAGATCGTCGGTCGCGCCCTCTTCGTCGTTTGGCCGATCGACCACGTGACGTGGCTCGGCGTCCCCGAGCGCACCTTCTCGCAGGTCCCGACGCCCACGACGCCGTCGACGACCCCGACGAAGAAGGCCACGGTCAACCCCAGCCAGAGCGGCAAGCCGAGCGCCACGACGACGAAGGCCGCGGCGGGCTGATCCGCTCGAGCTACGCCATGGCACGCCCTGCTCCCTCCAAGAAGCCCTCGCTGCGCGTCGAGCGCGCCCTGCAGCGATCCGGTCACCGACTCCTCGCCGGCATGGACGAGGTGGGCCGCGGCGCGCTCGCCGGGCCGGTCAGCGTCGGTATCGTCGTCATCGACGAGACGGTGCGCTCGGCGCCCATCGGCGTCAAGGACTCCAAGCTCTTGACCGAGCGTGCTCGAACGGTGCTCGTGCCGCGCATCCAGCGCTGGGCCGTGGCCCACGCCGTCGGGCACGCGAGCCCTGACGAGATCGACGAGATCGGCATCATGGGTGCCCTGCGCCTTGCCGGGATGCGGGCCCTGGCGGGACTCGGCGTCGTGCCCGACCTCGTCATCCTCGACGGCAACCACGACTGGCTGACGGCCCCGACCGAGGTGGGGCTCTTCGCCTTCGCCGACGACTCCGCACCGACCACGCCGCCGGTGACGACGATGATCAAGGCCGACATGAAGTGTTCCTCGGTCGCGGCCGCGAGCGTGCTGGCCAAGGTCGAGCGCGACGACATGATGGTGGCCCTCTCGGCCGACCACCCGGCATACGGCTGGTCGCTCAACAAGGGCTACTCCGCGCCCGAGCACATGGACGCGCTGGCGCGTCTGGGCCCCTGCGAGCTGCACCGCCGCTCGTGGCGCCTGCCCGGCGTGTACGTGGGCGAGCCGGTCGAGGTGTTGAATGAGGGGACGGAGTCGTTCGCTCCGGCGCCCATCACGGCAGAGCAGACAGGGACGGCGATCAGGTGAGTTCGGAAGATCTCGAGAAGTACGAGACCGAGATGGAGCTCCAGCTCTACAAGGAGTACCGCGACGTCGTCGGCCTCTTCACCCACGTCGTCGAGACCGAGCGCCGCTTCTACCTCGCCAACTCGGTCGACGTGAAGGTGCGCTCCGACGGTGGTGAGGTCTTCTTCGACGTCACGATGGCCGACGCGTGGGTCTGGGACATCTACCGGCCGGCGCGGTTCGTCAAGAACGTGCGCGTCGTGACGTTCAAGGACGTCAACGTCGAGGAGCTGCCCAAGCCCGACATCAAACTGCCGGAGAACGGCGACTTCAGCTGAGCCGTCGGGCTTCGTCCACACCCCCTCGCCGATCGCGTATGCCGTCCACAGCCGCGCGCTGACGGGTGTCCTCGCCGGGTCGGCGCCGGGAGGGTGGTCGTCATGGACCTCTCCACCCGCGCCCTCGGTGACTACGGCGAACGCCTCGCGTGCCGCTACCTGCTCGCTGAGGGCCTGACGATCATCGACCGCAACTGGCGCTGCGCGCGCGGCGAGATCGACGTCGTCGCCGTCGACGGCCGCGAGCTCGTCGTCTGCGAGGTCAAGACCCGCACGAGCGAGGCCTTCGGCGCGCCGTTCGAGGCCGTGACGTGGCGCAAGCAGCGTCGGCTGCGGCGACTGGCCGGGCTCTGGCGCGACGACCACGACGAGCTCGCGCGGGGACTTGCCCTGCGCATCGACGTCATCTCGATCCTGCGGCCGCGCTCGGGACGGGCCAGCCTCCAGCACCTGCGCGGGGTGTGCTGATGGGCACCGGCCTCGGCCGCACCCGGTCGGTCGGGCTGCGTGGTGTGCACGGGTTCGTCGTCGACGTCGAGGCGCACGTGACGCCCGGCCTGCCCGGCTTCGCGATCAGCGGGCTCGGGGACTCGGCGGTCAAGCAGTCGTCCGACCGGATCAAGGCCGCCGCCGCCCGCATCGACGACATGCCGGTCAGCCAACGTCGCGTCACGGTCAACCTCTCGCCCGCGGGGGAGCGCAAGATCGGCACCGGCTTCGACCTGGCCATCTTCGTCGCGGTCGCCGCCGCGATGCGGCTGGTGCCACCCACGGTGGTGCGCGACCTCGTGCACATCGGAGAGGTGGGTCTCGACGGGACGGTGCGACCCGTCCCCGGCGTGCTGCCCCTGGTCCGGGCGGCCGCGATGACCGGGGTGCGTCATGTCGTCGTCCCCGTCGCCAACGCCGGCGAGGCCCGTCTCGTCTCGGGCATCCGCGTCCACCCCGTGGCCGACGTGACCGAGCTCGTCCGGCGCTATGACGCGCTGGGCAAGGGCCGGGGCGTCGACGAGGTTCCGGTGCCGCTCGTCGTGCCGCCTCCTCCCGAGGCGGTGCGCGACCTCAGCGAGGTCGTCGGGCAGGCCGACGCGAAGCTCGCCCTCGAGATCGCGGCGGCCGGCGGTCACCACCTGCTGCTCGCCGGTCCACCCGGTGCAGGCAAGACGATGCTCGCCGAACGGCTGCCGGGACTGCTGCCGGCCCTCGACGAGGCCGAGTCGATGGAGGTCACGGCGATCCACTCCGTCCTGGGTGCCCTCGGCGCCGGTGAGGACGTGCGACTCATCTCGAGACCACCGTTCGTCGCGCCGCACCACGGCGCGTCACAGGCCGCGGTCATCGGTGGCGGCAGCGGACACATCCGGCCCGGCGCCATCACCCAGGCCCACCGAGGAGTCTTGTTCCTCGACGAGACCCCCGAGTTCGACAAGGGGGTCCTGCAGTCGCTGCGCACGCCGCTCGAGCGCGGGTCCGTCTCCATCGCCCGCGCCCAGGAGACCGTGACGTTCCCGTCGCGCTTCCAGCTCGTCCTCGCCGCCAACCCGTGTCCGTGCGGCAACGGGTGGGGCAAGGGTCTCGACTGCACGTGCACGCCGCTCATGCGCCGCTCCTACTTCGGCAAGCTGAGCGGGCCGCTCCTCGACCGGGTCGACCTGCAGGTCCATGTCCAGCCTCCGGGCCTCTCGATGGCGGGGGCACCCGCGGGCGAGTCGACGACGTCGGTGGCCGCGCGGGTGGCGGGGGCGCGCGAGGCACAGGGTGAGCGCTGGTGCGAGGTGCTCGAACGCCGTCGCGGGGTCAACGCCGACGTCCCCGGCTCGGTCCTGCGCGGTCGGCCGTGGCGGCTCCCGACCTCGGCGACGACCACCCTCGACCGCGCCCTCGAGAGCGGCTCGCTCAGCCTCCGCGGCTATGACCGCACCCTGCGCTGCGCCTGGACCATCGCCGACGTCATGGGGCTGCAACGCCCCGGGCGCGAGGAGGTCGACCTCGCACTGTCGCTGCGCCACCGGGCCGGGGTGGCCGCATGAACGTGCGAGGCCGGCGCCGTTGGGCGGCTCACGGTCGCGTGGGCTCGATGGTGGGGGTGCGCCGTGGACGCTGACCGGTTCGCCCGAGCGGCGCTGTCGCGTCTCGCGGAGCCGTGCGACAAGGAGGTGCCCGGTCTCGTCGACGAGCTCGGAGCCGTCGAGACGTTCGAGCGCATCCGCGCCGGCCGGGGCACCTTGACCCGGTTCCGGGCCCGGCTGGCCACTCTCGACACCGAGCGCGACCTCGACATCGCGGCGAGGGTCGGCGCGCGGGTCGTCGTGCCCGGCGACGACGAGTGGCCGGAGCGGCTCGCGCAGATCCCCGTACCGCCCTACTGCCTCTGGGTCCGCGGGCCGCTCGACCTTGCCGAGACGGTGGAGCGCTCCGTCGCGATCGTCGGCTCCCGGACCGCCACCGGCTACGGCGAGCAGGTCGCCTCTGACATCGCAGCCGGCGTCGCGCGGAGGGGATGGAGCGTCGTGTCCGGCGCCGCGTTCGGCATCGACGGCAGTGCCCACCGCGGTGCCCTGGCCGTCGACGGAGCGACCATCGCCGTCCTGGCCGGAGGGGTCGAGCGGCCCTACCCCTCGGCGCATGCCACCCTCATCTCACGGATCGCCCGCGACGGACTCGTCGTGTCGGAGGTGGCCCCCGGGTCGGCGCCGATGAAGTCACGGTTCCTCGCCCGCAACCGGCTCATCGCCGGGATGACGCGCGGCACGATCGTCGTCGAGGCCGACCTGCGCTCCGGCTCGCGCAACACCGTCAAGCACGCGATCGAGGCCGGCCGCCACGTCGGCGCCGTGCCCGGTCCGACGACGTCGATGACGTCGGCCGGCTGTCACCAGGAGATCCGCGACGGCCGGGCGGTCCTCGTCACGAGTGCCGACGAGGTCATCGACCTCGTGGGCGACCTCGGCGACGACGCGTGCGAGCCGGCCCGCGGGCCGGTCCGGCCGGAGGACGACCTGCCACCTCTCGATGCCTCGGTCCTCGAGGTCGTGCCCTTCCGTTCCGGCCTGACCCTCGACGCCGTCGTCCGCCAGGTCGCCCTCGCGCCGCTCATGGTCCGGGCGGCGCTCGGACGCCTCGAGCGGAAGGGCCTCGTGACCGAGTCCGCCGGCACCTGGCGCAAACGCCCCCAGCCCCGCCAAGCCAAGCCCGACTGAGCGCCAGGTCCCCGTCGAGTGAGCGCGCAATCGCACTCGAGTGGCCGCTCCGCCACACGGGTCCCAAGGGGGTGAGTGACGGATGGGGTCACGCGGCCACTCGAGGACGGCGCGCCTCAGGCTCGAGCCCGGGACGTCGCTCCCGACGCGGTGCGGTACTTGCCTAACCACCGGCGCTTTGCGATGGTGCGGGAGTGACGGATGTGGTCAGGGCGGTGCCGGACGTGCTCGAGCAGCACTCCGAGCTGCTCCACGCATACGCCCGTCACCTCGGCGCCGAGCGGGGTCGCTCGGTCCACACCCGGCGTGCCTACCTCGGCGACGTCCGGCACCTGCTGACGTTCGCGGCGACGCGCGGGATCGACGAGATCGGTGACCTGCGCATCGGGGACCTGCGAGCGTGGCTGGGGGTCCAGGCCGACGCTGGCGCTGCCCGAGCGACGATCGCGCGCCGCGCTGCGTCCGCGCGCACCTTCCTCCGGTGGGCCGAACACACCGGTCGCATCCCCACCGACCCGTCCCTGCGCCTCGTCGCACCCAAGCGGTACGCCACGCTCCCCGGCGTCCTTCGTCAGGGCGAGGCCAGCGAGATGCTCGACCTCGCCGCCACCCGAGCCGACGACGAGGATCCGATCCACGTGCGTGACCGCGCGGTGCTCGAGCTGTTGTACGCCAGCGGCATTCGGGTGGGGGAGCTCGCAGCGCTCGACATCGACGACCTCGACCTGGCGCAGGGCGTCGTGCGCGTCATGGGCAAGGGCGCCAAGGAGCGGATCGTGCCGTTCGGTGCCCCCGCAGCGCGTGCCATAGAGGCGTGGCTGGCGGTCAGGTCCAGGCTCGTCGGTGAGCACTCCGGACCTGCGCTCTTCCTCGGCCGCCGGGGCCGGCGCGTCGACGCACGGCAGGTCCGATCCGCCGTGCACGAGCTGCTCTCGCACCTTCCCGATGCGCCGGACCTCGGTCCGCACGGTCTGCGTCACAGCGCCGCCACCCACCTGCTGGAGGGCGGCGCGGACCTCCGGATGGTCCAGGAGATCCTCGGCCACGCGAGCCTCGCGACGACGCAGATCTACACGCACGTCTCCGTCGACCGGCTCCGCCGCAGCTACGAGCAGGCCCATCCTCGAGCGTGACCGGGGCCGGTGGCTCCTACGTGAGCGGGAGCAGGACGACCGGCACCCGGCCGACGAACGACAGCGGGTCGAGGTAGGTCTCGCCCCGGAGGACGCCCCAGTGCAGACAGGTGCGAGGGGCGCAGTGACCCGGGGTCGCCGTCAGGACGCCGACGGTGTCGCCGCGGCCCACCGCGGTGCCGACGGGTGCGGCCGCGGCGACCGGCTCGAAGGTGCTCCTCAGGCCGCTGTCGTGCGCGACGACGACGACGGCACGTCCGGCGATGACGCCGCTCCAGGAGACGCGCCCCGCGGCCGGAGCCCGGACGGACTGACTCACGGTGGCGGCGAGGTCGACGCCGCGGTGGCCGGGCAGCCACGGCTGGTCGGGCGGGTCGAAGCGCCGCACCACCTCGGGCTCGGGGTCGAGCGGCCAACCCCACCGAGCAGCCGAGGGGCTCGACGCGACCTGAGTGGCCGGCCGGGCTCCCGCCATGCCCACGGGGGCGAACGGCGCCGCACTCGCCCCGGACACAGACGCAACGGCAAGGACGGTGCTGAGCAGTGCTGACCCGATGGACATCCCGTCATGCTCGTCCTGCAACCGCGGCCGTGCGACGTGTCCTCGTCTGCCTGTGGATGACCAGCCCATTCGCCCGGTGGCTGTGGAAGGCCGTCACGTGACGGCCAGGTGTGGCGTCGCGGCCACTCGAGTGGGGTAGGACCGGCCGCTGACTCCACTGGGTCAGGTGTGACGGCGGGGCCACTCGAGTGTGATTGCGCGCTCACTCGTGTGGGACGGGGCGCTCACTCGACTGGGCGGGCGTTGGGGCGGTCAGGCGGTTCGGGTGCCGGCGGCGGCGAGGCGGCGGCTGGCCTCGAGCAGCACCTCGTCCTTTTTGCAGAAGGCGAACCGCACCAACGTGCGCGCCGCCTCCTGGTCGTCGTGGAAGACGGACACCGGCACCCCGACGACCCCGGCGAGGTCCGGCAGCCGGCGGGCGAACTGCAGCCCGTCGACCGCACCCAGCGGCGCGGCGTCCGCGATGACGAAGTACGTGCCCGACGGCCGGGCGACCTGCAGGCCCGACGCCTCGAGCGCCGAGCACAGCAGGTCGCGCTTGGCCTGGAGCGAGTCCCGCAGGCCGGCATACACCTCGTCGCCGAGCCCGAGGGCGAGGGCCACGGCCGGCTGGAACGGTCCGGACGCGACGTACGTGAGGAACTGCTTGACGGTGCGCGCCGCCGCGACCGCCTCGGCGGGACCCGAGAGCCAGCCGACCTTCCAGCCGGTGGCCGAGAACGTCTTGCCGCCCGAGCTGATCGTGATGGTGCGGTCGGCCATGCCCGGCAGGGTCGCCATCGGCACGTGCTCGGCGTCGTCGAAGACGAGGTGCTCGTAGACCTCGTCGGTGACGACCCAGGCGTCGTGCTCGCGCGCGAGCGACGCGATGAGATCGAGCTCGGCCCGCGTGAAGACCTTGCCGGTCGGGTTGTGCGGCGTGTTGAGCAGCACGAGACGGGTCCGCGAGGAGAAGGCTGCCCGCAGCGACACCTCGTCGACCGCGAAGTCGGGGAAGCGGAGCACCGACGTGCGGCGGGTCGCTCCCGCGAGAGCGATCGTGGCGGCATACGAGTCGTAGTAGGGCTCGAAGGTGACGACCTCGTCGCCTGGCTCGCAGAGGGCGAGGACGACCGACGCGATCGCCTCGGTCGCACCGGCAGTGACGAGCACCTGCGACGCGGGGTCGAGCGAGATCCCGTAGAAGCGCTGCTGGTGCGCGGCGACGGCCTCGAGCAGCTCCGGGACCCCCGGCCCCGGCGGGTACTGGTTGCGGCCGCCGTCGATCGCGGCCTTGGCCGCCTCGAGCATCTCGTGGGGCCCGTCCGTGTCGGGGAAGCCCTGCCCGAGGTTGATGGCGCCGGTGCGGGTCGCGAGCGCCGACATCTCGGCGAAGATCGTCGTCCCGAAGGGCTGCATGCGCGAGATCAGCGGCGAGCTCATGGCTCGAGCGTAGCCACGACCGACCCGAGGACGGGGGAGAGCCCCCGCCTGGGCACCGGGCGGGGGCTCTGCGCCCTGCGGCGGCTGTGGAGGGGTCCTTTGCCGCGGACGTGAGTGGAGATCCCACCCGGTCAGGGGGTCCGTGTGGGATCTCCACCCCCACCATCGCGGTCGGGCCGAGAGTGTTACGCGCCGTCCACGAGTCGGCTCGGCAGACCCCAGGGCGTATGCCGTCCGGCCGGCTCAGGAGGCCGCCGCGGCGCCCAGCCCGCACCCGGTGACGCGGTAGAGCGTGTAGTCGCCGTCGGTCTGCACGGGCTCGACGCCGTCCACGTTTGCGAGGTCCTTGAGCCCGGACGAGCGCTCCGGGCGGTCGAGCCAGTAGACGTGCGTCGAGTCGATGGCCCAGCGGATGTCGTGGCGCGCCATGGCGGCGCAGACGTCCGGCCGATTCGCCATGTCGTCGAAGCCGGTGCCGATGACGATCTCGTCGCCGGTCGTGGGGATCGGGATCGAGCGGTAGAGGGTGTTGGTGCCGAAGAGCGGCCACATGAGCGGCGAGCCGTTCTCGGGGCGCCCGACGACGCCCTGGCCGGGCGGGATGAGGGCGTTGAGCCGGCGCAGCGAGTCCTGCGCCTCGAACGACAGGATGACCTTCTTCGGGTCGTCCGGCTGGAAGAAGCCGGTGAGCATCCGTTCGCGGGTGGCGCCGTTGAGCCCGAGCGTGAGGACCGGGATGACGAGCACCGCGACGAGCCCGACGACGACGGGCCGCGACCCGAGGCCGGGCACCTTGCGCAGCAGCTCGCGCAGGGCCGGGGCGGCCGCGGCGACGAGGACGACGCCGGGGACGGCGGCGAGCGAGGCGAGCCGGACCTTGTCGTTGTACCAGTAGCCCGTGATGAGGGAGGTCCACGACATCGTCGACGACGCGGCCATGACGTAGAGGACGACGACGGCTCCCCACATGGCCACGACCGGCAGGGCGGCCCTGGCGCGCAGCGCGATCCAGCCGATCCCGAGGGCGATGAGCAGGACGAGGCCCCAGAGCACGTCGGGGATCTGCAGCCGGCCGCCGACGACCTCGACGAGGGCGGTCCAGGCCGAGACCCGGTCCTTCCACTCGTAGGACTGGGTCGAGGCCAGCTGGGCCGACACGACGGGAGCCGCCACGAGCCCGGCCACACCGACGACGGCGACGATCGCGAGGTCGCGCGCGACGACCCACCACGAGACATGGTGCAGCAGTCCGGCCCGCACCCTCGCGGTGACGAACCAGACGAGCGCGAAGAGCACGAGGGCCACGAGCGCGTTGGGCTGGATCAGGGCGAGGCCCGGCAGGGCGGCGCCGAAGGCGAGCCACTGCCCGATGCGCCCGGACCGCGCGGCCTGGAGCATGAGGGCGAGCGCGCCGGGGGTCAGCGCGGTCGCCATGAGGTTGGGCCAGAGGACGCCCCAGCCGAGGAGGATCGTCGGGAAGGCGATGAAGGCTGCGGAGGCGAACCCGGCGGCATACGTCACGAGGCGGGAGGTGCCGAGCGCGTGGCGCACGAGGGCCACGCAGCCGACCGGCCACACGAGGGCCGCCAGCACGATCGTCGCGACGTTGGTGCCGGGCAGCACGTCGGCGACCCCGGGCAGGAGGCTGGTCGCGATCCAGGAGTGGAAGCCGTTGGGGTAGAAGGTCGGGTTGGCGATCGAGAAGTTGCCGGTCTCGAGGAAGGTCTTGATGCGCCCGAGGTGGTAGACGGCGTCGGGGGAGTCGACGAGCTCGTCGGGTCGCCCGATCGCCGGGAGGATCGTGGCGAGCGCGAGGACGGCACCGATGGCGATGGCGACGACCGCGTCGGGCCGCGGCCGGCCGAGGAGACGGCGGGCCGCGCCGAGCTCCGGGTCCTGGCGCCCGAAGAGCCGCATCCCGAGCCAGGCGACGGCCACGGCGATCGCCGTGACGACGACGAGCGGCAGCAGCCCCCAGCGCACCCCGACCCGCTGCGCGAGCGTCGCGCAGACGGCGATGATGCCGACGGAGACCGCCGGGGAGACGGCCAGAGCCTCGAGGCCCCGCGCGCCCAGGGCGCGCACGACGAGCCAGCCGGGCAGGAAGAGCACCAGCGAGAGGACGACGAAGGCCGGGATCGTCTCCACCCAGTGCGCCATGCGGGACATTCTGTCGGGTCGCCACGATTTCTCCACAACCCGGGTCAGGACGTACGATGGTCGGCGGTCCCGTGTGCTCGTCGCACGGACCGTAATTCGCGCGTCTTCTGCCGGTCCGCCGGACCGGGTCACACCACGGCAGTCCCCGCCGTTCGCGGCGGGGCGGGGTGCGTCAGGCGCCAGGAGTGAGGTCGTATGCCGCCCGCCGGGCCACGTCTGTGACGTGACCGCCGGGCGTCGGCGCCCACGCACAACTGACAACATCGAACCAAGGGAGAACACGGCATGGCCGTCGTCACCATGCGCCAGCTCCTCGAGAGCGGCGTCCACTTCGGGCACCAGACCCGTCGCTGGAACCCCAAGATGAAGCGCTTCATCATGACCGAGCGCAACGGCATCTACATCATCGACCTGCAGCAGTCGCTGACGTACATCAACAACGCGTACGACTTCGTCAAGGAGACGGTCGCCCACGGTGGCACCATCCTCTTCGTCGGCACGAAGAAGCAGGCCCAGGAGCCCATCGCCGAGCAGGCGACGCGCGTCGGCATGCCGTACGTCAACCACCGCTGGCTCGGTGGCATGCTCACCAACTTCCAGACGATCTCCAAGCGCCTCACGCGCCTCAAGGAGCTCGAGGAGCTGAACTTCGACGACGTGGCCGGCTCGGGCTACACGAAGAAGGAGCTGCTCATCCTCAAGCGCGAGATGATCAAGCTCGAGCGCACCCTGGGCGGCATCCGCACCATGGCCAAGGTCCCCTCGGCCGTGTGGATCGTCGACACCAAGAAGGAGCACCTCGCCGTCGACGAGGCGCGCAAGCTCGGCCTCCCGGTCATCGCGATCCTCGACACGAACTGCGACCCCGACGAGGTCGACTACAAGATCCCCGGCAACGACGACGCGATCCGCTCCGTCACGCTGCTGACGCGGGTCATCGCCGACGCCGTCGCCGACGGTCTCGTCCAGCGCTCGTCCGGCAAGTCCGGTGGCGACGCGCAGGCCGAGGAGCCGCTGGCCGAGTGGGAGCGCGAGCTCTACGCCGACGCCGCTGCCGGCACGGAGACCACCGAGGCCCCCGCCGCCGAGGCGACCGAGGCTCCGGCCGCTGACGCCACGGAGGCTCCGGCCGCTGAGGCACCGGCTGCTGAGGCTCCGGCCGCTGAGGCCAGCGAGGCCCCCGCCGAGGCGACGGCCGGTGCCGAGAAGGCCTGACGGTCTTCCGCACCAGCCGCACCACACGAGTCAATCTCCACTGACGAAAAGAGCGATACAGAGCATGGCGAACTACACCGCCGCTGACATCAAGGCGCTGCGCGAGCAGACGGGCGCCGGCATGATGGACGTCAAGAAGGCCCTCGACGAGGCCGAGGGCGACCGCGCCAAGGCCATCGAGATCCTTCGCGTCAAGGGCCTCAAGGGCGTCACGAAGCGTGAGGGCCGCTCGGCCTCCAACGGCCTCGTGGCGGCCTCGGCCACCGACGGCGTCGGCACCCTGGTCGAGGTCAACTGCGAGACCGACTTCGTCGCGAAGGGCGAGAAGTTCATCGCCCTGGCCGACCAGGTCCTCACGCAGGCCGTCGCCGCCGGCGCCACCGACGCCGACTCGCTCCTCGCCAGCACGTTCGAGGACGGCAAGACCGTCCAGGAGCTGCTCGACGAGGCCAACGCCACCATCGGCGAGAAGATCGAGGTCCGCCGCGTGGCGCGCCTCGAGGGCGACAAGGTCGTGTCCTACCTCCACAAGACGAGCCCCGACCTGCCCGCGCAGATCGGTGTCCTCGTCGCGCTCGAGGGTGGCGACGAGACCGTCGGTCGCGACGTCGCGATGCACATCGCCGCGTTCAGCCCCACGGTGCTGACGCGCGAGGAGGTCCCGGCCGAGACGGTCGAGAACGAGCGTCGCGTCGCCGAGGCCACGGCCAAGGAGGAGGGCAAGCCCGAGGCTGCCCTTCCCCGCATCATCGAGGGTCGCGTCAACGGCTTCTTCAAGGAGAACGTCCTGCTCGAGCAGGCCTTCGCCAAGGACGCCAAGAAGACCGTCGGCAAGGTGCTCGAGGAGGGCGGCGCCACGGCGAAGTCCTTTGCGCGCTTCCGCGTCGGCCAGTGAGGTCCTGACCCCACTCGTGCCCTCGCAGCACGCGTAGCGCAGAACCCGCGCATCACGACGACGTATGCCGGTCGCCCCCTCCGGGGCGGCCGGCATCGTCGCGTTCCGGGGCCGTCACCGGCCGCTCCGGACCCACCCCAGGAGGAGTCCCATGAGCACGAGCACCGACACGCCGGCCGATGCCGAGGTCGACGGCCCACTGACCGTCTCGATCACCCGTCGCGTGGCCCCCGAGGACGAGCTGCTCATGCAGGCCTGGGTCCACGCCGGGACCTCGATGGCCGAGCACTTCGAGGGCTTCCTCGGCGCCGGATGGGTGCGGTCCGGCACCGAGGACTGGCACATGCTCTACCGCTTCGACTCG
Source organism: Terrabacter sp. Soil811 (assembly GCF_001429655.1). NCBI lineage: Bacteria > Bacillati > Actinomycetota > Actinomycetes > Micrococcales > Intrasporangiaceae > Terrabacter > Terrabacter sp. Soil811. The sequence continues at coordinate 106,752 of NZ_LMSX01000001.1, read as the reverse complement.
CGCGCCCACCTCGACACGTGGGAGCGGTCGCCCGAGCGGCTGCGGTGGCTGCGCTCGGCGGCCGACCTCGTCGAGCACCGTCGCACGGAGTACCGCACCGGCATCGAGGGTTGGTTCGACGAGCCGGCGTCGTCGTCGGTGCACGAGGTCGGGGCGACCGGACCGGCGGGACCGCCTGCGCCGCCGCGCTGGAAGCAGGCGAGCGTCATCTGGATCGCCTTCTTCCCGACCAGTCTGGCGCTGTCCTACCTCCTCTCGCCGTGGAGCGGGGACTGGCCGGTCGTCCTGCGCGTTTTCGTGACGACCTTGCTCGCGACGCCGTGGATGACCTACGTCTTCCTCCCGTTCGTGACCCGGCTCTTCGGTCGGTGGCTCAAGGCCGACTGACGACTGGCGTCCGGCCGACAGCGACGTCGGCGAAATCGCTTGTGAGGCAAGCCTTTGTCTCGCACCTCACAGTCCTTCTGTCTGGTGGCTCACAGCGCTCCTGATACCCACGGGGGTACTTTGGAGCATGACCACCACCATGAGAACCCTCGTGGTCCTGGGAGCGGGCACGGCCGGCACCATGGTCGTGAACAAGCTGAGGCACCGCCTCCCCACCAGCGAGTGGCGCATCACCGTCGTCGACAAGGACGACCTGCACGACTACCAGCCGGGCTACCTCTTCCTGCCCTTCGGGCTCATCGAGCCGGAGCAGGTCAGAAGGACCCGTCACGGTCTCATCACCGAGGGTGTCGAGCTCGTGCTCGGCGACGTCGACCGCGTCGACCCGCAGGCCTGTGAGGTGTCGCTCCTCGACGGACGCACTCTCGTCTACGACGAGCTCGTCATCGCCTCCGGCACGAGCCCGCGTCCCGACCAGACGCCGGGGATGCTCGGGGCCGAGTGGCACCGCAGCGTCGGCGAGTTCTACACCTACGACGGCGCCCTGGCGCTCCGCGAGTCGCTCGCCGGCTTCTCGGGCGGCCGGCTCGTCGTGCACGTCACCGAGATGCCGATCAAGTGCCCGGTGGCGCCCCTCGAGTTCGCGTTCCTCGCCGACGACTTCCTGCGCCGCCGTGGTCTGCGCGACCGCTCCGAGATCGTCTACGTGACCCCGCTCGACGGCGCCTTCACCAAGCCGGTCGCGAGCCGCGAGCTGGGCCACCTGCTCGCCGACAAGGGGATCACCCTCGAGACCGACTTCATGGTCGAGCACGTGGACCAGGAGCGGCGCGTCCTCGTGTCCTACGACGAGCGCGAGGTCGCCTACGACCAGCTCGTGACGATCCCGCTCAACATGGGCGCCGACTTCGTCGCCCGGTCGGGACTCGGCGACGAGCTCAACTACGTCCCGGTCGACAAGCACACGATGCGCTCGACCGAGCACCCGGCGATCTGGGTCCTCGGCGACGCGAGCACCATCCCGACCTCCAAGGCCGGCTCCGTCGCGCACTTCTCCGTCGAGGTGTTCGTCGACAACTTCGTCGAGCACGCTCGCGGGCAGGCCATGACGCACTCCTTCGACGGGCACGCCAACTGCTTCGTCGAGTCCGGTGGCGGCAAGGCGATGCTCCTCGACTTCAACTACGACACCGAGCCGCTGACCGGCACGTTCCCGCTGCCACACCTGGGTCCGATGACCCTGCTCAAGGAGTCGCGGGCCAACCACGTCGGCAAGCTCGCGTTCCGCCACATCTACTGGAACCTCCTGCTCCCCGGACGACCTCTCGGCCTGCCCGCGCAGATGTCGATGGCGGGGAAGGTCCCCGCCGCCTGAGCTCGACCAGACACAGACAAGGAGCGTCACCATGCCCACCACGACGATCGCCGGCCAAGCCGTCGAGGTCAACGACGAGGGCTTCCTCACCCGTCCCGACCAGTGGTCCGACGACCTCGGCACCGAGCTCGCCCGGCTCATCGGGATCGATCTGACGGCCGACCACTGGAAGCTCCTCCACTTCCTCCGCGACGACTTCGCCCACCAGGGCGAGACCGCGACCCTCCGCCGCGTCAGCACGCAGACCGGCACCCCGATCAAGTCCCTCTTCGACCTCTTCCCCGGCAAGCCGGCCAAGAAGATGGCCTACGTCGCGGGGCTGCCCAAGCCGAAGGGATGTGTGTGATGACCACGCACGCCGACCAGACCACCCCGTTCGTGCCGAGGTTCGACGCGCCCGAGTCGCAGGGCCGCAAACTGGCGATCATCTGCAGCAAGGGCAACCTCGACATGGCCTACCCGGGCCTTATCCTCGCCAACGCGGCCCTCGGTGAGGGCGTCGAGACCCACCTCTTCTTCACCTTCTGGGGCTTCGACATGATCAACAAGAAGACCTCGGGCGACCTGAAGTTCACGATGCTCGGCAACACCGCGACGCACCTGCCGCAGGGCCTCGGCGGCATCCCCGGGATGACGCACCTCGCCACGTCGCAGATGAAGAAGGCCATCGCCGACCTCGACGTGCCCGAGGTCCCGGAGTTCCTCGACCAGATCGTCGGCTCGGGCGGGCACCTGTGGGCCTGCCGGATGTCGGCGGACATGCAGCACCTGACCGAGGGCGACCTCCGCGACGACGTCGAGGGGATCATCTCGGCCTCGGACTTCATCGAGCTGACGGAGGGCGCGCAGCTGCTCTTCATCTGAGCCACCGTGGTGGGTGGGTGTGGCCGGTCGGGCCGGTGTGGGCCCGGCCGGCCTTCACACGATCTCCACACGTCGCACCCTCGCCACCCGCGCGCCCGCTCCTAGGCTCAGGGGCATGAACCAGGGGTATGCGGCACCGTCCTCGAGCGCCAGCGCTCCCGTGCTGCTCGTTGTCGAGGACGACCCGACGATCAACCAGGCCGTCACGGATCGACTTGTGGCAGAAGGCTTCCGGGTGGTCCAGGCCTTCGACGGGCCCGGAGCCGTCGCCGCCCACGCGGAGCACGCCCCCGACCTCGTCGTCCTCGACCTCATGCTGCCCGGCTTCGACGGGCTCGAGGTGTGCCGACGCATCCAGGGGGAGCGCCCGGTGCCGGTCCTCATGCTCACGGCGCGCGCGGACGAGACCGACCTGCTCGTCGGTCTCGGCGTCGGCGCCGACGACTACGTGACCAAGCCGTTCCGCATGCGTGAGGTCGTCGCCCGCATCCGCGCCCTGCTGCGTCGCGTCGAGCGGGCGCGCGAGCTGGCCGCCGAGCAGCCGCCCGTGCTGACCGTCGGCGACCTGACCGTCGACCGCGGGTCGCGCCGCGTCTCGGCACGGGGGAGCGAGGTGCACCTGACGCCGCTCGAGTTCGACCTCCTGCTGGCCCTCGCGGCCGAGCCGGGGGCGGTGCGCGAGCGCGACGGGCTGATGCGCGAGGTCTGGGGCTGGGCGGACGCCGGCGGCACCCGCACCCTCGACAGCCACGTCAAGTCCCTCCGCGCCAAGATCGGGGCCGACCGCGTCCGCACCGTCCACGGCGTCGGCTACGCGCTCGAGGCCGGCGAGGCCCTCGTGGCCGCCGACGACGACGACACCCCCGAGGCGCCCGACGAGGCGCGGCCGTGAACGCCGACCGGCCCCTCGACGGCATCCGCTCGATCAAGGCCAAGCTCGGTCTGCTCGTCGCGGCCAGCATCGTGGCCGCGTCGCTCGTGTCCGTCATCGGTGACCGGGCCGGTGTGCCCGGCTGGCTCACCCTCCCGGTGACGGTCGCCGCCGCCCTCGGGGTCACCCAGTGGCTGGCTCGCGGGATGACCTCACCGCTGCGCGAGATGACGACGGCGGCGTCGCGGATGGCGACGGGGGACTACTCGCAGCGCGTCACGGCGACGTCCGCCGACGAGGTGGGGGTGCTCGCCGACGCCTTCAACACCATGGCGGCCGACCTCGCCGGCGCCGACCAGCAGCGACGCCAGCTCGTCGCCACCGTCTCCCACGAGCTGCGCACACCGCTCGCCGCCCAGCAGGCCCTGCTCGAGAACCTCGTCGACGGTGTCGTGCGCCCCGACGACGCCGTCCTGCGCACCGCGCTGGCCCAGGCCGAGCGGCTCGGCACGCTCGTCGGCGACCTCCTCGACCTCAGCCGCGTCGACGGCGGTCGCGCTCCGCTCGCGCTCGCGGACGTCGACGTCCGCGAGCTCGTCGAGGGCGCCGTGGCCGAGGCCGGCGTCTCCCGGCGCGGCACCGTCCACGTCGTCGACGTCCCCGCCGACCTTCCCGTCACCGGGGACGCGGCCCGCCTCGCGCAGCTGCTCGCCAACCTGCTCGACAACGCCGACCGGCACAGCCCGGCCGGTGGCCGGGTCACCGTGAGCGCGGGTCCCGACGGCCCGGACCGGTGGTGGCTCATGGTCGCCGACGAGGGACCGGGCATCCCGCCCGAGCACGTGCACCGGATCTTCGACCGTTTCGGGTCGGGCGACGACGCCGGGGGAGGCACAGGCATCGGGCTCGCCATCGCCAGTTGGGTGTGCGAGCTGCACGGCGGGTCGATCTCCGCGGTCTCGCCGCCCGAGGGGGAGCACGGCGCCCGGCTCCGGGCCGTCCTGCCCCGCACCCCTGCCCGCACGTCGCCGTCTGCCACCGAAAGCCTCGCGCAGGTCCCCTCCGGTCCCCCGATCCCCAGGATCCCCTCGATCACCACCGACGCGACCGCGCCCGCCGCGGCGCCCGACACCGAGGAGCCCACCGTGCCCGCACCCATCCCCGCCGCGGCGGGACCCACCCCGTCCGGAGCGCCACGCGCCCCGGGCTCCGAGGGCCGCCCGACGGCATACGCCGGCGTTCCGGTGGGGGCGCCCAGGCCCGTCGTCGACTCGCTCTTCGGCGACCTCTGGCCGGAGGCCGGCCTCGGGCCGCAGGTGCGCCTGCTGCTGCTCTGCCTCGGCGTCGGCGTCCTGTCCGCCGTCCTGCTGCCCTACCGCGACATCGGGGTCGCCCTCTTCGGGGTGCTCCTGCTCGGCGGCGTCGTGCTGTGGCGCTCGACGCGCCACCGTGCCGGCCGCTGGACCACGGTGAGCAGCGTGCTCTGCGTCGTACTCGCTTCCTTCTCGGTGCTGCGAGCCGCCGAGTGGCTCACGGTCATCTCCGTCATGCTCGGGGTCGTCGTGCTGACCACGGCCCTCACCGACGCCAGGGGATTCCTCTCCGTCGTCGCCGGCCTCGCCTCCTGGCCCCTCGCCGCCGTGCGCGGACTGCCGCTGCTCGGGCGCACCGTCGCCGCGACGAGCCGCATCAACGTCGTGTGGCCGGTCGTGCGCACGGCCGCCATCTCGCTCGTCGCGCTCGTCGTCTTCGGTGGCCTCTTCGCCTCCGGCGACGCGGTCTTCGGGTCGTGGGCGCAGGCGATCGTGCCGCACTTCGCGTGGGACGGGCTGACCTTCCGCTTCTTCGTCGGCTTCGTCATGGGTGGTGCCCTGCTCGCCGCCGGCTACGTCGCCCTCAACCCTCCGCGCGTCGACCGGGTCGCGCTCCCGGAGGGACGCCCGGTGGCCCGGCTCTGGGAGTGGGTCGTGCCCGTCGGCCTGGTCGTCGCCCTCTTCGCCGCATTCGTCGTCGCCCAGGCCGCGGCGCTGTTCGGCGGTCACGACTACGTCCAGCGCACGACCGGGCTGACGTATGCCGAGTACGTCCACCAGGGCTTCGGCCAGCTCACGGCCGCCACGGTGCTCACCCTGGCGACCGTGGCGCTCGCGGTCCGCAAGGCGCCACGCTCCACGTCCCGGGAGCGTCTCGTGCTGCGGGTCGCGCTCGGAGCGCTGTGCGCCCTGACGCTCGTCGTCGTCGCCTCGGCCCTGCACCGGATGGACCTCTACCAGCAGGCCTACGGCTTCACGCTGCTCCGGGTGCTCGTCGACGGTTTCGAGCTCTGGCTCGGCCTGCTCGTCGTGCTCGTCCTGGTCGCCGGGGTGCGTCTCTCGGGCTGGTGGCTGCCGCGGGCCGCACTCGTCTCTGCTGTTGCCATCGTGCTCGTCGGGGGCCTGGCCAACCCCGAGGCGTGGGTCGCACAGCGCAACATCGACCGCTACCAGGCGACGGGCAAGCTCGACGCGGCCTACCTCCGGACGCTGGGAGCGGACGCCACCCCGGCGATCGTCGCCGGCCTGCCGCGCGACGTCTCGGCCTGCATCGTGCTCCCGTCGACGATCTCGGCACGCGCCTCCCGCGAGGACGCACTGTCGTGGAACCTCGGCCGCTCCCGAGAGGCCTCCGTGGACGTCGCGCCGATGACCCCCGCCGAGGCGGCCCGGTGCCCGGGCCTGATGTCGGGCGGTCTCAACCCCTGAGGCAGGATGTCCGGGTGCGCCGCGACATCGCCGACCTGTTCGAGCTCGACCCGGCCCTGACCCACCTCAACCACGGTGCGTTCGGGGCGGTGCCCCGATCGGTCCGCGAGGCGCAGGACCGCGCCCGGGCCCGCATCGAGGGGGCGCCGATGCGGGCCTTCCGCGACGAGCTCCCCGCGACGCTCTCGGGTGCCCGCGAGGCGGCCGCGACCTTCCTCGGCGTGCCGGCAGGGTCGACCGCCCTCGTGCGCAACGTCACCGAGGCGGTCGGGGTCGTGCTCCAGGGTCTCGGCATCGGCCCCGGTGACGACGTCGTCGTCGGCAACCACGGCTACCTCACGGCCGGCTGGTCCGCCGAGGCGCGCGGTGCGACGCTGCGGACGGCGGTCTTCGGCGTCGACAGCGACCCGGACGACGTCGTGGCGGCCTTCGCGGCCACCGTGACCGACCGCACCCGCCTCGTCGTCATCGACCAGATCACCTCCCCGACGGCCCTCGTCCTCCCGGTCGCCGAGGTGGCAGCCGCCGTCGCACCCGTCCCGGTTCTCGTCGACGCCGCCCACGTGCCCGGAGCCCTGCCGGACCTCGACGTCGAGGCTCTCGGGGTGGCGTTCTGGGCGGGCAACCTGCACAAGTGGGCCTACACGCCGCGCGCCGCCGCCACGCTCTGGGTGGCTCCCGAGCACCGCGACGCGATGCGTCCGCTCGTCACCTCGTGGAGCCACGGGCTGCCCTTCCCCGAGCGCTTCGACCTCCAGGGCACCGTCGACCACTCGTCGTGGGTGGCCGTGCCCGACGGCCTGGCCGCCTGGGCCGCCCTCGGTGGCTGGGAGCAGGTCCGGTGCAACGCCGACCTGCTCCTGCGCGGGGCCGAGCTCGTGCGGGACGCACTCGGCACGGACGGCCCGCACGGCGGCATACCCTCCGCCCCGTGCCTACGCCTCGTCGCGCTGCCCGACGGGGTGGCGACGACGACCGAGGACGCCGAGGCCCTGTGGCAGCGGTTGTATGCCGTCGGGCTCGTCGTGCCGCCCGTGGCCTTCGAGGGGCGCGGCTACGTGCGGCTGGCCGCCGCGCCGTACAACGACGAGGACGACTACGCCCGCCTCGCGGCCGTGCTACCGGGCCTGCTGTCCGACGTCCGAACCGCCTGAACCCGATGCGGCCGATGTCCGCCGGATGTGGAAAGATCGACCGACCGCCGGAACGCTGCCCACGAGGAGGCCCTGCGCCATGACCGACGCCCAGACAACCCCCTTCCACCGGGTCCTTCTCAAGCTCTCCGGTGAGGTGTTCGGGGGCGGGAGCATCGGCCTCGACCCGGCCGTCGTCTCCGGCATCGCCAAGCAGATCGCCGACGCCGTGCGCGGGGGCGTCGAGGTCGCCGTCGTCATCGGCGGCGGCAACTTCTTCCGCGGCGCCGAGCTCCAGCAGCGCGGCATGGACCGCACGCGTGCCGACTACATGGGCATGCTCGGCACCGTCATGAACTGCCTCGCCCTGCAGGACTTCCTCGAGAAGGAGGGCATCGAGACCCGGGTGCAGTCCGCGATCGCCATGCAGCAGGTCGCCGAGCCGTACATCCCGCGCCGGGCCATCCGCCACCTCGAGAAGCACCGCGTCGTCATCTTCGGCGCCGGCGCCGGCATGCCGTTCTTCTCCACCGACACGGTCAGCGCCCAGCGCGCCCTCGAGATCAAGTGCGACGCCGTGCTCATCGCCAAGAACGGCGTCGACGGTGTCTACGACGCCGACCCGCGTACCAACCCCGACGCCAAGAAGCTCGAGACGGTCACGTTCCAGGACGCCATCGTCGAGGGGCTCAAGGTCGTCGACGCGGCGGCCTTCAGCCTCTGCATGGAGAACAAGCTGCCCATGGTCGTCTTCGGCATGGAAGGCGCGGGCAACATCACGCGCGCCCTGCTCGGTGAGAAGATCGGCACGCTGGTCACCAACGCCTGAGCGCCACGGCACCTGCCGCGCGCGAGCACGACCACCGCGAAGCACCCGAACCACCTGTCACCCTGCACCACCCCCGCAGCACCCCCGCAGCACCCCACGAACGAGGGACGAGGAAGCCAGAGCCATGATCGAAGAGACGATGTTCGAGGCCGAGGAGAAGATGGACAAGGCCGTCGAGGTCCTCAAGGAGGACTTCGCGGGCATCCGCACCGGGCGCGCCAACCCGGGCCTGTTCAACAAGCTCACGGTCGAGTACTACGGCGCGCCGACCCCGCTGCAGCAGCTCGCCTCGTTCCAGAACCCCGAGCCCCGTACGATCCTCGTCATCCCGTTCGACAAGTCGGCGATGCACGAGATCGAGCGCGCCATCCGCGACTCCGACCTCGGCGTCAACCCGAGCAGCGACGGCAACCAGATCCGCTGCGTCATGCCGGAGCTGACCGAGGAGCGCCGCCGCGAGTACATCAAGCTCGCCAACCACAAGGCCGAAGAGGCACGGGTCTCGGTGCGCAACATCCGTCGCAAGGCCAAGACCGACCTCGACAAGCTCGTCAAGGACGGCGAGGTGGGCGAGGACGACGGGTCGCGTGCCGAGAAGGAGCTCGACGGCCTGACCAAGAAGCACACCGACCTCGTCGAAGGACTCGTCAAGGCCAAGGAGGCCGAGCTGCTCGAGGTGTGACCTCGATGCTCGACCGATGATGACGACTGACTCCCCGTCGGACCCCGTGGACCCCGCACCCGCGGCCCAGGCCGGCGACGGCGGGGCCGGGCCGCTCGAGCCCGTCCCCTACGACCCTGCGCTCGACGAGCTCGCCGGCCTCCCCGCCGAGGAGGTCATCGAGCAGAAGCAGAGCCGCGCGGGACGCAACCTGCCCGCGGCCATCGGGGTGGGTGTCGGCCTCGGAGCGCTCATCGTCGCGACCCTGCTCATCCGCAAGGAGTCGTTCATCGTCCTCGTCGCGCTCGCCGTGGCCGTGGGCATCTGGGAGCTGCGGGCGGCCCTGCGGCACGCAGCGGTCCGGGCTCCGCTCGTCCCACCGGTCGTGGGCATGGTCGTCATGCTGTGGGCGGCCTTCGTCCACGGGCCTGCCGGTCTCGTCGTGGCCTGGTCGCTGACGTGCCTCGCCGTCGTGCTCTGGCGCGGCACCGGCCGCCTTGACGGAGCCGGGCGCGACGTCCTCGGCGGCATCTTCATCGCCACCTATCCGACCTTCCTCGTCGGCTTCGCCATCCTCCTGCTCGCACCCGAGGACGGCGTCGCTCGTCTCTTCGTCTTCCTCATCACGACCGTGTGCAGCGACGTCGGCGGGTACGCCGCGGGCGTCCTCTTCGGCAAGCACCCCATGGCGCCCACCATCAGCCCCAAGAAGTCGTGGGAGGGCTTCGCGGGCTCGGTGCTGCTGTGCGTCGTCGCCGGCTCGCTCACCGTCCACTTCCTGCTCGACCACTCGTGGGTCATCGGGATCGCGCTGGGTGTCGGGGTGGCCGTCGCTGCGACGGTCGGCGACCTCATGGAGTCGCTCATCAAGCGGGACCTCGGCATCAAGGACATGTCCAACGTCCTTCCCGGTCACGGCGGTGTCATGGACCGGCTCGACTCGCTCGTCGTCGTGGCCCCCATCGTCTGGGCCGTGCTGACGCTCCTCGCCGCCAAGCCGGGCTGACCGGGTGGTCGCGGAGCGGGTGGCCGCGGACCGGGCGTCCGGCTCCGAGGCCGTGCCTTTCGACCAGACCGGCCGGGTCGTGCTCGTGACGGGTGCCGGAAGCGCGAGCGGCATCGGCTTCGCCACCGCACGGATGCTCGGTCGGCTCGGTGCCGCCGTCGTCGTCGCGGCCACGACCGACCGGGTGCACGAGCGCGTCGCCGAGCTCCGTCGCGACGGCGTGACGGCCAGTGGCCACGTCGGCGACCTGACCCGGGAGCTCGAGGCCGGAGCGCTCGTGGCCGCCTGCCTCGCGGAGCACGCTCGCCTCGACGTCGTCGTCAACAACGCCGGCATGACGAGCGCCGCCGACCCCGACCCGCTCGGCGGAGACCTGGGGTCCACCGACCCGTCGCGCTGGCGAGGCTCGCTCGCCCGCAACCTCGACACCGCCTATCTCGTGAGCCGGGCCGCCCTGCCGCACCTTCGGGTGTCCGGGGCAGGCCGGCTCGTGCTCGTGAGCAGCGTCACCGGCGGCGTCATGGCGATGCGGGGCGAGGTCGCCTACGCCACGGCCAAGGCCGCGCTCGTCGGGCTCGCCCGGGCCCTCGCGGTCGACGAGGGCCCGCACGGCACCACGGTCAACGCTGTCGCCCCGGGCTGGGTCGCCACCGGCTCCCAGACCGACGAGGAGGCGCGCGACGGGCGGGCCACACCGCTCGGTCGCTCAGGCAGCGCCGACGAGGTGGCCGCGGCCATCGCCTTCCTCGCCAGCCGTGAGGCGTCCTACGTCACGGGCCAGGTCCTCGTCGTCGACGGCGGCAACGCGGTCAGCGAGCAGCGCGCGCAGGCGTGACCCTTCGAGACCGCCGACGTGAACCAGGCGTGACCCTGGGCGTGGGCACCGGCTGCGGGAGGGCGGCATACGCCCTCGGTGCCGGCCACGGCGCCGGGCCGACCCGTTTTGACTCCACCTGAGAGACTGGAGGGGAGATGACCGACACCCCAGCCCCCGCCTCCGAGTCCGCCTCCGAGTCCGCTACTGAGCCCGCGTCCGTGCCGGCGCCCGTCGTGCTGGCCGAGCCGACGACCGCCCGCCCCGTGCCGGGGCAGCTGACCTTCCAGGCGCCCCGTCGCGGCAAACCGCCGCGGCACCTCGCCGACTTCACGCCGGCCGAGCGCAAAGAGGCCGTGGAGTCGTTGGGGCACAAGGGTTTCCGGGCCAAGCAGCTCTCGACCCACTATTTCGAGCGGCTCGAGGACGACCCCGAGCAGATGACCGACCTGCCGAAGGCCGTGCGGTCCGAGCTCGTCGCAGGCCTGCTCCCGACGCTGCTGACGCCGATCGTCCAGCGCGTCGCCGACGACGGCCAGACGATGAAGTACGCGTGGCGGCTGCACGACGGCGCGATCGTCGAGTCCGTGCTGATGCGCTACCCCAAGCGCGTCACCATCTGCATCTCGAGCCAGGCCGGCTGCGGCATGAACTGCCCGTTCTGCGCGACCGGCCAGGCCGGCCTGACCCGCAACATGTCCGCCGGCGAGATCGTCGAGCAGGTCGTCTGGGCGGCCCGGGCGCTGCGACGGGGTGAGCTCGCCGGGGGCGGTGACGACGACCGCGAGGCGCCGCTGCGCGTCAGCAACGTCGTCTTCATGGGCATGGGCGAGGCCCTCGCCAACTACAAGGCGTCCATCGGTGCGATCCGCCGGCTCACCGACCCCGCGCCCGACGGCCTCGGCATGTCGGCCCGCGGCATCACGATGTCGACGGTCGGGCTCGTCCCCGGCATCGACAAGCTGACGGCCGAGGGCATCCCGGTGACCCTCGCCCTCTCCCTGCACGCCCCGGACGACGAGCTGCGCAACGAGCTCGTGCCGATCAACACCCGGTGGTCCGTCGACGAGGCGCTCGACGCCGCCTACCGCTACTTCGAGGCGACCGGCCGTCGCGTGTCCATCGAGTACGCCCTGATCCGCGACATCAACGACCAGGGCTGGCGCGCCGACCTGCTCGGCGAGAAGCTCAACCGGCGGGGCCGGGGGTGGGTGCACGTCAACCCGATCCCGCTCAACCCGACGCCCGGCTCGAAGTGGACCGCGAGCCGGCCCGGCGTCGAGCAGAACTTCGTCGAGCGCCTGCGTGCCCACGGCATCCCGACGACGATCCGCGACACCCGTGGCCAGGACATCGACGGGGCCTGCGGCCAGCTCGCCGCGTCGACCGCCTGACCCGTCGACTCGACGACGTGACGGGGCCTGCGGCCGGCTCGGCGCGTCAACCGGCTCACCCGCGTACGCTGGCGGGGTCGTGCCCGGCTCGGGCACTGGTGACGAGTCGCCGGGCAGAGCACGGGGCGGCCCACCAGGAGGTCCTCGCATGGTCCAGCTCAGCCTCGGCGTCATGGCCCGGTCCCTCAAGGAGAACGAGCACCGGCTGCCACTGCACCCCAAGCACGTCGACCGCATCCCCGAGGAGCTGCGCGAGCGGATCTTCCTCGAGACCGGCTACGGCGATCGACACGGCGTGTCCGACGACCAGCTCGAGCGCTACGTCGGCGGGTTCCTCAGCCGCGAGGAGCTCGTCGCGCAGTGCGACGTCATCCTCGCGCCGAAGCCCCTGCTCAGTGACATCTCGGCCCTGCGGGTCGGGCAGGTGCTCTGGGGCTGGCCGCACTGCGTGCAGGACGCCGAGCTGACGCAGGTCGCCATCGACCGGAAGCTGACGCTCATCGCCTTCGAGGCGATGAACCACTGGAACAAGGACGGCTCGTTCAGCCTCCACGTCTTCCACAAGAACAACGAGCTCGCCGGCTACTGCTCGGTGCTCCACGCCCTCCAGATCGCGGGGATCACCGGTGACTACGGTCCCCAGCGCCGTGCGGTCGTCATCGGGTTCGGCGCCACGGCCCGCGGGGCGGTCACCGCGCTCAACGCGCTCGGGATCGGCGACGTCGACGTGCTGACCCACCGCCAGAAGGCGGCTGTCGCCTCGCCGATCCACTCGGCCCGGATCGTGCACTTCGACACCGACGACACGACGGCGCGCGTCAGCCACGCGGTCACCGAGGACGGCCCGGTGGCCCTCGGGGAGTTCCTCGCCGAGCACGACATCGTCGTCAACTGCGTGCTCCAGGACACCGACGCCCCGATCACGTTCATGACGGACGACGACCTCAAGCGGATGACGCCGGGCAGCATCGTCATCGACGTGTCGTGCGACGAGGGCATGGGTTTCAGCTGGGCGAAGCCGACGACCTTCACCGACCCCACCTTCCTCGTCGGCGACCACGTGCTCTACTACGCCGTCGACCACAGCCCGTCCTACCTCTGGGACGCCGCCACGTGGGAGATCAGCGAGGCGCTGCTGCCCTTCCTGCCGACGGTCATGGGCGGGCCCGAGGCCTGGGACGCCAACTCGACCGTCCGGCGGGCGATCGAGATCCGGGACGGCGAGATCCAGAACCCGGCGATCCTGTCGTTCCAGGGCCGCTCGCCGAAGCACCCGCACCTGCCCCTCGCGACGTGACGAGGGGTCGTATGCCGGGTGCTGCGGCCCGCTCGGGCCCGGCCGGCGCGGGCGTGGCCGTTCAGGCCGGCTCCGCCCGGTAGGTGCGACGGTAGGCGAGGGGCGAGAGTCCCACGGCGGCCGCGAGGTGCTGGCGCAGCGAGGCGCTCGTGCCGAAGCCGGCCGCGGCGGCCACACGGTCGACGGGCAGGTCGGTCGTCTCGAGCAGGTGTCGGGCTCGGTCGACGCGAGCCCGCGCGAGCCACGTGCCCGCCGTCTCGCCCGTCTCCTCCCGGAAGCGGCGGGTGAACGTGCGCACGCTCGTCCCGGCGTGCCGGGCCAGGTCGGCCAGGCCGATCGGCTCGTCGAGGTGCTCGAGGGCCCACGTCCGTGTCGACCCGGTGCCCGCGTCGGACGCGTCGGGCACGGGTCGCTCGATGAACTGGGCCTGCCCGCCCGCCCGCCAGGGCGCGACGACGGCGCCACGCGCGACCCGGTTCGCGGCCTCGGTGCCGAGGTCGCTGCGCAGCACGTGGAGCAGCAGGTCGATGCCCGCGGCGTTGCCGGCGGAGGTGAGGACGTCGCCGTGGTCGACGTAGAGCACGTCGGGGTCGAGGTGGACGGCGGGGAAGTGGCGGCGGAAAAGGTCCTCGTAGACCCAGTGCGTCGTCGCCTCGCGGCCGTCGAGCTTGCCGAGGCCCGCGAGGACGAAGGCGCCCGTGCAGATCGAGAGCCACCGCGCGTCGGGGCGGGCCCTGCCGGCGAGCGCGACGAGGTCGGCGGGCAGCTCGCCCCGCGTGACGATGGGGGTGTTCGTGATGCCCGGAACGACGACCGTGTCAGCTTGCGCGACAATGGAGTTCGGGTGGGTCGGCAGAGCGGCATAGCCGGCCGACGTCATGACGGGTCCGTCGTCGAGCGTGCACATCGACACCTCGTAGGGCGGGGGAGCGCCGGTGAGGCGGCCGGGCCAGCCGGGGTCGAGGGCGCTCGCGCTGAAGAAGCGGTGTGGCAGCCCGAGCTCGAACGCCACGACGCCGTCGAGGGCGAGGACGGCCACGCGGTGCGGTCGCGGGAGAGCTGCGGTCATGGCCAGATCTTTGCACATCATGTCCTTCTGGCCACTCGTCGTGACGGACTCCGATCCCGCACAGTGGGTCCGTGAGCCTGACCGACCGCCGCGCCGACGTCCCCGACGACGCCACACCCGACCATGCCGTCACTCCGGGCCGATCCGGCCACCGGATCCACCCGGCCTGGTGGGTCGCCGCCGTCACCTTCCTGACGATCATCGGCGCGGCCGGCTTCCGTTCGACGCCGGGCGTGCTCATGACGCCGCTCCACGAGGAGTTCGGCTGGCCGATGGGCGTCATCGGTGGCGCCGTGTCGGTCAACCTCGTCCTCTTCGGGCTCGCGGCACCGTTCTCGGCGGCCCTGATGGAGCGCCTCGGCATCCAGCGGGTCGTCGCCGTCGCCCTCGTGCTCGTCAGCGTCGGTTCCCTCCTGCCGATCTGGATGACGGCCTCGTGGCAGCTCGTCCTGTGCTGGGGGATCGTCGTCGGCCTCGGCACCGGCGCCATGGCGATGAGCCTCGTCGCGACCGTCACGGGGCGCTGGTTCGTCGAGCGACGCGGCCTCGTCACCGGCGTGCTCACGGCTGCGGGTGCCACGGGCCAGCTCATCTTCCTGCCCGTCCTCGCGTGGCTCGCCGAGAACCACGGCTGGCGCACCGCGGCGATCGTCACCTCGGCCGCCGCCCTGACCGTCGTCCCGCTCGTGCTCTGGAAGCTGCACGACCACCCGAGCGTCCTCGGCATCACGGCCTACGGCGCCCCGGCCGGCACCCCGGTCGGTCGTCCGCCTCGGCCGACGGGCCACCCGGCGCACCTGGCCCTCGCGACCCTGCGTGACGCGGCGCGCACCAAGGTGTTCTGGCTGCTCGCCGGCAGCTTCGCCGTCTGCGGTGCCTCGACGAACGGCCTCGTCGGCACGCACTTCATCCCGGCCGCCCACGACCACGGCATGCCGACGACGACCGCCGCAGGCCTCCTCGCCCTCGTCGGCGTCTTCGACATCGTCGGCACCGTCTTCTCCGGCTGGCTCACCGACCGGGTCGACCCACGGATCCTGCTCGCGGCCTACTACACGCTGCGCGGCGGCTCGCTCTTCCTGCTGCCGGCGCTCTTCAGCGACTCGATGCACGTCAACATGCTCGCGTTCGTCCTCTTCTACGGCCTCGACTGGGTCGCGACGGTGCCCCCGACGATCGCCCTGTGTCGCAGTGCGTACGGCGAGCGCGCGCCGATCGTCTTCGGCTGGGTCTTCGCCTCGCACCAGATCGGGGCCGCCGCAGCGGCCCTCGGTGCGGGTCTCGTCCGCGACCAGCTCGGCACCTACGACCTCGCCTGGTACGTCGCCGGCGCGCTGTGCCTCGTCGCCGCCGTGATGTGCGTCGCGATCACGACCGCTCGTCTGTCAGATGCGTCACCTCGGCGCACCGACTCTGGCGCGGCGGCGCCACCGGCGGCACAGTGAGGCCATGAGCGACGGCGCTTCGACGGCATACCACCGCATCCACGACGACAGCCTGCGCGACCCGGAAGGGTTCTGGCGTGCGGCCGCGGAAGGCATCGACTGGGTGACGCCGCCGACGCGCATCCTCGACGACTCGAGACCGCCGTTCTACCGGTGGTATCCCGACGCCGAGCTCAACGTCTGCTTCAACGCCGTCGACCGCCACGTGGCCGCGGGGCGCGGCGAGCAGCCCGCGATCCACTACGACTCGCCGGTGACGGGCACGAAGAGCACGCTGACGTATGCCGTCCTGCTCGAGCGGGTGCGCGCGGTGGCCGGTGGGCTGCGTGGGCTCGGCGTCGGCAAGGGCGACCGGGTCGTCATCTACATGCCGATGGTCCCCGAGGCCGTCATCGCGATGCTCGCGTGCGCCCGCATCGGTGCCATCCACTCCGTCGTCTTCGGCGGCTTCGCCCCGCAGGAGCTCGCCGCGCGCATCGACGACGCCGCGCCGAAGGTCGTGCTGTCGGCGTCGTGCGGCGTCGAGCCGAGCCGCGTCGTGCCCTACAAGCCGTTCCTCGACGAGGCCATCCGCCGCTCTGCGCACCAGCCCGAGCGCTGCGTCGTGCTCCAGCGCGAGCAGCTCGTCGCCGAGCTCGGCGAGCGCGACATCGACTGGGCCGACTTCGAGTCCGGCGACGCGGCCAGCGAGGGCAGCGAGTGCGTCACGGTCGCAGCCACCGACCCGCTCTACATCCTCTACACGTCCGGGACGACGGGGAAGCCGAAGGGCATCTACCGCGACTGCGGTGGCTATGCGGTGGCCCTGCGGTGGTCGATGGCCAACCTCTACGACGTCGCCCCGGGCGAGACGATGTTCACCGCGAGCGACGTCGGTTGGGTCGTCGGGCACTCCTACATCGTCTACGCGCCCCTGCTGACGGGCGCCACGACGGTGCTCTACGAGGGCAAGCCCGTGGGGACCCCCGACGCCGGTGCGTTCTGGAGGGTCATCGCGGAGTACGGCGCCGTCTGCATGTTCACCGCACCGACGGCCTTCCGCGCCATCAAGAAGGACGACTCGACGGCGTCCAAGGTCGCCGAGCACGACCTCTCCCGCTTCCGCGCCCTCTTCCTCGCCGGAGAGCGGCTCGACCCCGACACGTACGAGTGGGCCTCCGCCGCGCTCGGCAAGCCGGTCATCGACAACTGGTGGCAGACCGAGACTGGGTGGCCGATCGCCAGCAACCCCGTGGGGATCGGGCTGCTGCCGGTCAAGGCCGGCTCGCCCACGGTTGCCGTGCCGGGCTACGACGTGCGGGTGCTCGACGCGACGGGCGAGCAGGTCGAGGCCGGCACCGAGGGTGCCATCTGCATCAAGCTGCCGATGCCGCCCGGCACGCTGCCGACGCTGTGGGGCGACGACGACCGCTACGTCAGCTCCTACCTGTCGGCCTACCCCGGCTACTACCTCACCGGAGACGGCGGCTACCTCGACGAGGAAGGCTACCTCTACGTCATGGGTCGGACCGACGACGTCCTCAACGTCGCCGGCCACCGCCTCTCGACCGGTTCGCTCGAGGCGGCCCTCGCCGGCCACGAGGCGGTCGCCGAGTGTGCCGTGATCGGCGTCCACGACGACCTCAAGGGACAGGTGCCGCGCGCGCTCGTCGTCCTGAAGTCGAGCGTCGACGCCGAGGCCGACGGTGACCGGATCAAGCGCGAGCTCGTCGCCCGGGTGCGGTCAGAGGTCGGGGCCGTGGCAGCCCTGCACCAGGTCGACATCGTCGCCGGCCTGCCCAAGACGCGGTCGGGCAAGATCCTGCGCAAGACGATGCGTGAGCTGGCCGACGGCAAGGCGCCGGCCGTGCCCGCGACGATCGAGGACGCCTCGGTCCTCGAGACCCTGACCCCCGTCCTGCGCGGCCCATCGTCCTGAGGCCCCTCCTGCACCGAACGCAGCGTTCGGTCTCGAGCTCACTGTTCCAACAGCGCGTTCGGCACCGAACGCTGCGTTCGGTCAGGGAGCCGAGGCTAGGGAGTCAGGGAGCTGGGGTTTCCAGGAGGGGGAGGACCTCGTCGACGGAGTCGACGAGGTGGACCGCCGCCTCCATCGGGCGACCGGCGGCGATGGCGCGCAGGGCCGGCCAGACCGGGACGCGCTCGGTCCAGTGCTCGCGCCCGACGAGGACGAGGGGAGGCAGGGGAGCGCCCTCGGGGGCGTAGTAGAGCGGCGTCACGGCCTGGAAGATCTCCTGCACCGTGCCGGCCGCCCCGTCGAGCACGACGATCCCGGCGTTCGACCGGGCGAGCAGGCCCTCCTCGCGGATCGCGTTGGAGAAGTACTTCGCGATGACGTCGCAGAAGACGTTGGGCGGCTCGTGACCGTAGAACCACGTCGGGATGCCGAGCGACCGGGCCGACGGGCCCAGCGTCTCGGACGGCGCCTGGAGCTCGTCCCCGACGATGTCGTGCCGTGCGGCGAGCGCTGTCGTGGCCCACGCCGTCACGTCGGGCCGGAAGCCCGGGACGCTCGCAATGAGACCGACGGCCTCCTCGACGGCGGCTGCGCTCCGGCACAGCGCGCCGAGGTTGGCGGCCTCCATCGCCCCCGGACCGCCACCGGTCGCGACGAGGTGTCCCTCCTCGGCGAGCGTGTGCCCCAGCCCTGCAGCGCCGGCGTATGCCGCTGAGTCCCGTTGCAGCGCATGGCCGCCCATGATCCCGACGACCGATCGCCCCTGGACGAACTCGTCGAGCTCGTCCGTCACCGAGTCGTCGTGGATCGCGCGGACGAGGGTGGCGTACGCGTCGGTGCGCAGCCGCGCGTCGACGAACCACGCGTACGCCTTCGCGTCGGGCGTCGCCGCGTAGCCGTGCTCGAGACCGGCGTAGAGGTCGGTCGGGAAGTAGAGGCCGCGCCACGGGTCGACCGGGGCGTCGGCGATGCCGGGGAAGAGGATCGCGCCCCGGGTCAGCAGCATCTCGGCCACCCGGACCGGCACCGTGCCCCCGAGCACGACGAGGCCGGTCAGGTCTCCGCGGGCCGCGAGTCGGTCGCCGTAGCCGGTGAGGTCGAGGTCCTGGAGCCGCAGTCCGCGCAGCGGTCCGTCGGAGGCGAGGTGGTCGTCCAGCTCGTCGAGCGTCTCGATCTCCATGTGCCCCATCCTGCCCCGGCCGGGTGGCCGAGGAGCGGACCCGGGCGACGTCGCATCGGCCGCGGCTGACAGGATCGGCGGCATGGTCGGCGTGCTCGAGGGGTTCGCGACGATCGCGATCATCGTCGCGGTCGGTTGGCTCCTCGCCGACCGTCGGGTGCTCGACGACTCGGCCCAGGTCAACCTCTCGCGCCTCGCCTTCCACGTCGCCTCGCCGGCGCTGCTGCTCACCGTGATGCAGCGCACCTCGCTCGACGCCGTCCTGTCGGCCAACCTCGTCACGTCGCTCATCAGCTTTGCGATCGTCGTCGGGCTCTACCTGTTCATCGCCCGGTTCCGTTGGGCGGGAGGGACGCTCGGGTCACGGCTCATCGGCAGCCTCTCGGCGGCATACGTCAACGCGGGCAACCTCGGCATCCCGATCGCGCTCTACGTCCTCGGCGACGTCGCGTGGGTGGCGCCGACGCTGCTCATGCAGCTGCTCATCATCACACCGGTCTACATGGCGCTGTTCGACAGCGACGCCCGTGGCGAGCGCCCGACCCTCGGCCGCAGCCTGCGCCGGATGTTCAGCAACCCGATCACCCTCGGTGCGGTGGCGGGCCTGCTCATCGCCGTCTTCGACATCCACCTCCCACGCGTCATCGCGGCGCCCATCGACCTGCTCGGCGCGATGGCCGTGCCGTCGATGCTCGTCGCCTTCGGCATCTCGCTGCGGCGCGGACCGCGCCCGGCGACCGGGCGCACCGCCGAGCACGTGTGGACGATCGTCGTCCTCAAGACCCTCCTCATGCCGGCCATCGCGCTCGGCGTCGGCCTGGCGCTGGGGCTACGGGGCGAGGCGCTCTTCGCCGTCGTCGTGACGGCGGCCCTCCCGACGGCGCAGAACATCTTCACGTATGCCGTCCGCTACCGACGCGAGGTCAACCTCGCCCGTGACGTCATCTTCGTCAGCACCTTCGCATCGGTCCCGGTGATCCTCGGGATCGCCGCCCTCTTCCACTGGCTCGTCGGCGTCTGACCGCCCCCGTCCCCGTCCAGCGAGCGCTCCGTCCCACCGGTGTCGGACGGAGCGCTCACTCGAGTGATGGTTGGGGGCGTCAGCCCCAGTTGGCGGCCTGGGTGAGGCAGAAGGGGTGACCGCTCGGGTCGAGCAGCACGCGCCACGTCTCGCCCGGCTGCTCGTGGGGCAGCGTCGCGCCGGCCGCCACGCACTCTGCGGCCGCCGCGTCGAGGTCGTCGACGGCGAGGTCGAGGTGGAACTGCTTGGTGCCGCGCTCGTTCGGCCACGCCGGCGGTTCGTGGTCGTCGACGAGTCCGAGGCCCAGGGCGACGCCACCGGGGCCGGTGAGCATGGCGTACTCGTCCTGCGCGTGCGCGACCTCCCAGCCGAGCACGGTCGACCAGAACGTGGCGTCGCGGCGCGCGTCCGAGCTGTCGAGGGTGAGCATCTTGAGGGCGGCGATGGCCATCGGGATCCCTTTCGTCGGTGACGGTGAGAGGTCAGCATCGCTCGTGCCGACCGTCCCCGTCTTGGACGAACCCGACACCGGGGGCGTGTCGGCGCACAGACGCGCGGCGCCCGGTTCCGTTGCCACTAACGCGTCGTGGACCACGGGAACCGAACGCCGCGCGGCGATCCTGGCTACGGAGTGGGTCAGAAACCCCCGAAGTCCCCACCGCCGCCGAAGTCGCCACCACCGAAGTCGCCCCCGCCACCGAAGTCGCCGAAGTCCGAGCCGCCGCCGTCGCCGCCCGCGTCACCGCCGGCATCGCCCGTGTCGCCTCCCGCGTCTCCTGCATCGCCGCTGTCGCCCGCGTCGGCGTTCGCGTCGCCGGCCTCCTGGGCCTCGGGCGAGGAGTCGTAGCCCCCGAGCATCATGTCGGCGAGCGCTGATCCGACGACGACACCCGCGATGGTGCCGAGCATCGAGCCCGCGATCATGCCGCCCATGCCCATGCCACCGCGCATGCCACCGCCCATGCCGCCTCGGCCCCCGCCGAAGGCGCCCTGGAGGTAGCCGGGACGGCTCATCTCGGCGCGGGTCGCGCTGCGGGCGAGGTCAGCCGGCTGGTCGCTGCGCGGGCGCTCACCCTCGGGGAGGTCCTCGTTGAGGCGCTGGAGGACCATCTGGCGCTGCTCGGGGGAGAGCTTGGCGAAGGCCTCGGTGTGCACCCTCTCGATGTCCTCCGGCGGCGCGGTGCGCAGCAGGTACTTGTAGCGGGCGATGGCCCGCTCGTCCTCGGACGACGCGCCTCCGCGCGGCGGCGGGACGGCATACGGCGCTCCCGTGGGCGGCTGCTGGGCCCGCTGCTGCTGCTGGAGGGGCTCACGGCCCAGGAGCTTGTCGAGGAATCCCATGTCTTCTCCTTCGTCGGCGGTGCGTCGGCGTCGCACTCGTCGGATACCTACCCCAACGAACGGCACGGACCAGCGTTCCGGACGGTCCGAGCCCACACACGCACGAAGCCACCCGCGAACGGGTGGCTTCGTGGCCGGCGACACCCCCACGGCATACGCACGGAGTCGGGAAGGCTGGGGTCAGAGGTGGTTCTCGGCCTCCGTGAGCACCGAGCGCAGCCGCGACTCGATGTCGTCGAACTGCTCGGGGCCCATGATGAGCGGCGGCGCGAGCTGGATGACGGGGTCGCCGCGGTCGTCGGCGCGGCAGTAGAGGCCGGCGTCGAAGAGCGCCTTGGAGAGGAAGCCGCGCAGCAGCCGCTCGGACTCGGCGTCGTTGAACGTCTCCCGGGTGGCCTTGTCCTTGACGAGCTCGATGCCGTAGAAGTAGCCGGCGCCGCGGACGTCACCGACGAGGGGCAGGTCGAGCAGCTTGTCGAGCGTCGCCTTGAAGATCGGGGCGTTCTGCTTGACCCGGTCGTTGAGGCCCTCGCGCTCGAAGATGTCGAGGTTGGCCATCGCGACCGCGGCGGAGACCGGGTGGCCACCGAAGGTGTAGCCGTGCGGGAAGTAGGTCGTGCCCGTCTTGAACGGCTCGAAGAGCCGGTCGCTCGCGATCATCGCGCCGATGGGGGAGTAGCCGCTCGTCATGCCCTTGGCGCACGTGATGATGTCGGGCACGTAGCCGAAGTCGTCGCACGCGAACATCGAGCCGATGCGGCCGAAGCTGCAGATGACCTCGTCGGAGACGAGGAGCACGTCGTACTCGTCGCAGATCTCGCGGACCCGCTCGAAGTAGCCGGCGGGCGGCGGGAAGCAGCCACCGGAGTTCTGCACCGGCTCGAGGAAGACGGCTGCCACGGTGTCGGGGCCCTCGAACTCGATGGCCTCGGCGATGCGGTCGGCGGCCCAGCGGCCGAAGGCCTTCTCGTCACCCTGCAGGTGCTCGGGGGCGCGGTAGAGGTTGGTGTTCGGGACCTTGTGCGCACCGGGCACGAGCGGCTCGAACATCTCCTTGGCCGCGGGGATGCCGGTGATCGACAGGGCGCCCTGGGGGGTGCCGTGGTAGGCGACGGCGCGGGAGATGACCTTGTGCTTCGTCGGCTTGCCGGTCAGCTTGAAGTACTGCTTCGCGAGCTTCCAGGCGGTCTCGACGGCCTCGCCGCCACCCGTCGTGAAGAAGACCCGGTTGAGGTCGCCGGGGGCGTGGCTCGCGAGCCGCTCGGCGAGCTCGATCGCCTTGGGGTGCGCGTAGCTCCACAGCGGGAAGAACGCGAGCTCCTTGGCCTGCCTGGCGGCCGCCTCGGCGAGCTCCTCACGGCCGTGGCCGGCCTGGACGACGAAGAGGCCGGCGAGTCCGTCGATGTACTCGTTGCCGCGGTCGTCCCAGATCTTCCAGCCCTGGCCCTTGGTGATGATCGGCACGGTGTGGCCGAGGCCGCCCTCGGTGCGGTCCTCGAACACCGAGTGGCGCGTGAAGTGCATCCACAGGTGGTCGCGGGCGGCCTCGGAGTGGAGGGTGCCCATCGGCGTGCGGTGGTCCGAGGTGGGTTCCCAGACCTCGTTCGGGTTGATGCTCATCGTGTACCCCAGTTGTAGAGCTGTTTGTTGAGTTTCAGGTAGACGAACGTCTCGGTCGCCGTGACGCCCGGGAGCGGGCGGATGCGGGTCGTGAGCAGCTCGAGCAGGTGGGTGTCGTTCTCGCAGACGACCTCGGCCAGGACGTCGAAGCTCCCCGCCGTCGTGACGACGTAGGAGACCTCTTCCATGTCGGTCAGCGCGTCGGCGACCGACGTCATGTCTCCCGACACCCGCAGCCCGACCATCGCCTGGCGCTGGAAGCCGACCTGCAGCGGGTCCGTCACGGCGACGATCTGCATGACGTCGGCGTCGAGGAGTCGCTGCACACGCTGGCGCACCGCGGCCTCGGAGAGCCCGACCTCCTGGGCGATGGATGCGTAGGACTTGCGCCCGTCGTGCTGGAGGAGCTCGATGATGGTCTTGCTCACGTCGTCGAGATTGACCGAGGGTTTCTTGGCCCCGTTTCCCCCGGTGTTGGCCACACCTCGGATCGTCGTCATGGGGCGATACTGACCTGTGGAACGCGCTGTTGGCAAGTCCCCGCGCAACTGATTCCGAAGATTTATCTCGACAAGTCTTCACGATTGCGAAGGTATGTGTTTAGCATTCCCGCATGACTTCGCAGCCGCGCCAGCTCCGCAACTTCATCGGTGGCCAGTACGTCGACCCCGACGCCGACGCGACGACCGACGTCGTCGACCCGTCCACCGCACAGGTCGTGGCCACGGCCCCCGTCAGCTCCCAGGCGGACGTCGACCGGGCGTATGCCGCGGCGGCCACCGCGTTCGAGACGTGGGGCCACACGACCCCCGGCGAGCGGCAGGCCGCCCTGCTGAAGTTCGCCGACGCCATCGAGGCCCGGGCCGACGACTTCATCCGCCTCGAGGGTGAGAACACCGGCAAGCCGCACGCGCTGACGCAGAGCGAGGAGATCCCTCCGATGCTCGACCAGCTGCGCTTCTTCGCCGGCGCCGCGCGGGTGCTCGAGGGCAAGTCGGCGGGGGAGTACATGAAGGGCCACACGTCCTTCGTCCGCCGCGAGCCGATCGGCGTCGTCGGCCAGGTGACGCCGTGGAACTACCCGATGATGATGGCGATGTGGAAGATCGCCCCGGCGCTCGCCGCTGGCAACACCATCGTCCTCAAGCCCTCCGACACGACCCCCGAGACGACCCTGCTCCTCGCCGAGCTCGCCTCGGAGTTCCTGCCCGAGGGCACCTTCAACGTCATCACCGGCGACCGCGAGACCGGCCGCATGCTCGTCGAGCACCGCACGCCTGCCCTCGTCGCCATCACCGGCTCGGTGCGTGCCGGCATGCAGGTCGCCGAGAGCGCGTCGCGCGATCTCAAGCGCGTCCACCTCGAGCTCGGCGGCAAGGCGCCGGTCATCGTCTTCGACGACGCCGACATCGAGGCCGCCGTGGAGGGCATCGCCATCGGTGGCTACTTCAACGCCGGGCAGGACTGCACCGCCGCGACGCGTGTCCTCGCCGGCCCCCGCATCCACGACGACTTCGTCGCCGCGCTCGCCGAGTACGCCAAGGGCTCGGCCAAGGTCGGCATGCCCGACGACCCCGACGCCCTCTTCGGCCCCGTCAACAACCCGAACCAGGTCGCCCACGTCGGCGGCATGATCGACCGCCTGCCCGACCATGCCCGCATCGAGGCCGGCGGCCGTCGCGCCGAGGGCCTCGGCGAGGGCTACTTCTTCGAGCCCACCGTGCTCGCCGGCCTGCGCCAGGACGACGAGCAGATCCAGAACGAGATCTTCGGACCCGTCATCACGGTGCAGCAGTTCAGCGACGAGGCCGAGGCGCTCGCGTGGGCCAACGGCGTGCAGTACGGCCTCGCGTCGTCGGTGTGGACGCGCGACTTCGGCAAGGCCATGCGCATGAGCAAGCGGCTCGACTTCGGGTGCGTCTGGATCAACACCCACATCCCGGTCGTCGCCGAGATGCCGCACGGGGGTTTCAAGCACAGCGGCTACGGCAAGGACCTGTCCATGTACGGGCTCGAGGACTACACCCGCATCAAGCACGTCATGGCCAACATCGACTCATGAGCTCACGCGCCGTCCGTTCCGGACGGCGCGTACTCGTCTGTCGCACAAGGTATCCAACAGCAGCACTGTCTCGGGTCAGCGTTGATCCCCTCCACCACCAGACCCCCACGAAACCCCTGGAGATGAACCCATGAACGAGAGCTCCTTCGACAAGGACAACCCGATCCTGCGCGCCGCCCTCATCCGCGGTCTCGTCAGCCGGCGATCGGCCATGATGGGCGCGGCCGGCGTCAGCGCGGCGGCCTTCCTTGCCGCCTGCGGCTCAGCGGGGAAGAACCCGACATCGGGTGCTGCCGGCACGGGCGCGGCGAAGAAGACCGCGGCAGCCGCCACCGACATGTCCGACAGCGAGAAGATCATCAACTGGTCGAACTGGACCGAGTACATCGACGTCAACGACAAGACCAAGTCCCGGCCGACCCTCGAGGCGTTCACGAAGCAGACCGGCATCAAGGTCAACTACTCCGAGGACTACCTCGACAACGACGAGTTCTACGCCAAGGTGCGTCCGCTCCTCGACGGCGGCAAGGACACCGGCCGTGACGTCTGGTGCAGCACCGACTGGATGGTCGCCCGCCTCATCCGCCAGGGCTACGTCCAGAAGCTCGACCTCGCCAACATCCCGAACGCCAAGAATCTCGATGCCTCCCTCCAGGAGGTCGAGTTCGACCCCGGCCGGCTCTACTCGCTGCCGTGGCAGAGCGGCTTCGCCGGCATCGGCTACAACCTCAAGGCCACCGGCGGCAAGAAGATCGAGACGATCACCCAGCTGCTCACCGACCCGTCGCTCAAGGGCAAGGTGACGCTGCTGACCGAGATGCGCGACACCGTCGGCCTCGTGATGATGGAGCAGGGCAAGGACATCTCGAAGTTCACCGACGCCGACTTCCAGGCCGCGATCGACGTCATCCAGCAGGCCAAGGACGCCGGCCAGATCAAGGGCTTCACCGGCAACGAGTACACCGACGGGCTCGCCAAGGGCGACATCGCCGCCTGCGTGGCCTGGACCGGCGACGTCGTCCAGCTCCAGTTCGCCGACCCCAACATCCAGTACACGCTGCCCCAGAAGGGCTTCACGCTCTGGTCCGACAACTTCGTCATCCCGGCGCTGGCCAAGCACAAGAAGAACGCCGAGAAGCTCATCGACTACTACTACGACCCCGCCGTCATGGCCCAGGTCGAGGCCTACGTCAACTACATCGCGCCCGTCGCGGGGACCAAGGAGGAGCTGGTGAAGATCGACGAGTCACTGGCCTCCAACCCGCTCATCGTCCCGCCGGCGGACGTGCTGGCCCGGGCCCAGGTGTTCCGCGGCCTCAGCCCCGCCGAGGAGACGAAGTACTCCAAGATGTACGCGTCGATCACGGCCGGCTGACGGTGGACACGAGCAAGGGCGACCTCTCGCTGGTCGCGCTCACGAAGTCGTACGGGTCGTTCACGGCGGTGCAGCCGCTCGACCTCACCATCGAGGCGGGATCGTTCTTCGCCCTGCTCGGCCCGTCGGGCTGTGGCAAGACGACGACGCTGCGGATGATCGCGGGGCTCGACGCGCCGACGAGCGGGCGGATCCGCATCGGTGAGAAGGACATCACCGACACCAAGGCCTACCAGCGCAACGTCAACACCGTGTTCCAGTCCTACGCGCTCTTCCCGCACATGACGGTCATCGACAACGTCATGTTCGGCCTGAAGCGCCGGGGCGACAAGGACGCCAAGCGCAAGGCGCAGGAGACGCTCGAGCTGGTGCAGCTGGCCCAGGTCGGCGACAAGCGTCCGACCCAGCTCTCCGGTGGCATGCAGCAGCGCGTCGCGCTCGCGCGTGCCCTCGTCAACCGCCCGGACGTGCTCCTCCTCGACGAGCCGCTCGGGGCGCTCGACCTCAAGCTGCGACGCCAGATGCAGATCGAGCTGAAGCGGATCCAGCAGGAGGTCGGGCTGACGTTCATCCACGTCACGCACGACCAGGAGGAGGCCATGACGATGGCCGACCGGATCGCCGTGATGAACGCCGGGCGGCTGGAGCAGCTCGGTGACCCGGCGACGCTCTACGAGATGCCGCGGTCGACCTTCGTCGCGAACTTCCTGGGCCAGTCCAACCTGCTGAGGGCCCAGGTGCTCGGGGGGCCGTCCGACGACGGCGTGGTCCGCGTGCGCAGCCACGACACCGAGCTCGAGGTGTCCCGTGAGCACCTGCCCGACGGCGTGACCGACGTGTGGCTCGGCGTGCGCCCGGAGAAGCTGCGTCTCGGCGAGGCCGGTGGTCCCAACCGGCTGCGCGGCATCGTGCGCGACGTCTCCTTCACCGGCGTGGCCACGCAGTACATCGTCGAGATGCCCTGGCGCCAGGAGCTGACCGTCGTCCAGCAGAACGACGGCACAGCGCGGGCCACGCTCGGGGAGACCGTCACCGTGTCGTGGGCCGCGGCGCACGGGTTCGCCCTCGACGCGTCGCAGGACGCCGAGGCCGGTGCGGAGCTGGTGGACGAGCATGGCTGAGTCCGGGGTCCTGCCGACCGCGCCCACGAGCGCGTCGCCGAGCACGCCACGGGCGGCCGGACCCCTGGCCGAGCCGCGCAAGCGGCGCAACTGGGTGCCGTACGCCCTGCTCCTGCCCGGGATGCTGTGGCTCGTCGTGTTCTTCGTCCTGCCGATGATCACCCTCGGGTCGCAGTCCCTGCAGGAGGGGAACGTCGACGACGGCTACGTGTTCACGGGCAACGTCGGCATCTACGTCGACGCCTTCCAGCAGTACTGGCCGCAGATGGTCCGGTCGCTGCTCTACGCGGGGTCCGCGACGGTGCTCGCGCTGCTGCTCGGCTACCCGTTGGCGTACTTCATCGCGCAGAAGGCCGGACGCTGGAAGAACGTCGTCCTCGTGCTCGTCGTCGCCCCGTTCTTCACGAGCTTCCTCATCCGCACGCTGGCCTGGCGCACGATCCTGTCCGACGACTGGTTCATCACGCAGTGGGCGCGCAAGCTGCACATCACCGACCTGCTGCAGGCCGTGGGCCTGACGAGCAACGACTCGCTGCTGTTCTCGCAGTTCGCGGTGATCATGGGCCTGACCTACAACTTCCTGCCCTTCATGATCCTGCCGCTCTACACCTCGCTCGAGCGGCTCGACCCTCGGCTGCTCGAGGCGGCCGGAGACCTCTACGCGTCACCGTGGCAGACGTTCCGCAAGGTCACCTGGCCGCTGTCACTGCCGGGCGTCGTCGCCGGCACGCTGCTGACCTTCATCCCTGCGGCCGGTGACTTCATCAACGCTCGCCTGCTCGGCAACACGCAGACGACGATGCTCGGGTCGGTCATCGACGCGCAGTTCCTCCGGGTGCTCGACTACCCGCTGGCCGCCGCCCTGTCGTTCATCATGCTCCTGACCATCGTGACGATGGTGACCATCTACGTCCGCAAGGCCGGAACGGAGGAACTGCTGTGATGGCCTGGATCAAGAGGCACCTCATCGCCTTCGCCGCGCTCGCGGTCCTCGTCTACATGCTCGTGCCCAACATCGTCGTGGCGGTCTTCTCGTTCAACGAGCCGAAGGGCAAGTTCAACTACAGCTTCAACGAGTTCTCGACTGCGGCGTGGACCAACCCCTGCGGCACCCAGGGCATCTGCGAGTCGCTCGGGCTGAGCCTGCAGATCGGGCTCATCGCGTCGATCACGGCGGCGATCCTCGGCTCCATGATCGCCTTCGCGCTCGGGCGCTACCGGTTCCGGGGCCGCTCGGCGACCAACCTGCTCATCTTCATGCCGATGGCCACGCCCGAGGTCGTCATGGGCTCGAGCCTGCTGACCCTCTTCCTCGCACTGGGCGTGCCCTCCGGCGAGGGCGCGATCCTCATCGCGCACATCATGTTCTGCGTGTCGTTCGTCGTCGTGGCGGTCAAGGCCCGCGTCGCCACGCTCGACCCGAAGCTCGAGGAGGCGGCCGCCGACCTCGGTGCCAACCCGACCCAGACGTTCCTGCGCGTCACCCTGCCGCTCGCGGCCCCGGGCATCGCCGCGGGCACCCTGCTCGCGTTCTCGCTCAGCTTCGACGACTACATCATCACCAACTTCAACGCGAGCCCGAGCTCCATCACGTTCCCCATGTTCGTCTGGGGTGCGACGGCCCGCGGCGTCCCCGTGCAGGTGTACGTCATCGGCACCGTCATGTTCCTCCTCGCCCTGTTGTTCGTCGTGACCGGCCAGGTCATCGGCAAGCGGCGCAACCGTCAGGTGGCCTGAACGCCCATGCGTGTCCTCATGATCGGCTCCGGCGGGGTCGGTGACGCCGCCGCGCGCATCGCCGCCGAGCGTGGCTTCTTCGAGCGCTGGGTCGTCGCCGACTACGACGTGACGCGTGCCGAGCGCACCGTCGCGGCCGTGGCCGGCCGTCATCCCGGGGAGGCTCGTTTCGTCTCGGCCCAGGTCGACGCCTCGTCGGCCGAGGCGGTGACGGCGCTCGCACGCGAGCACGGGGCGACCCATGTCTTCAACGCCGTCGACCCGAAGTTCAACATGCCGATCTTCACGGGCGCCAAGGCCGCCGGGGCCGACTACCTCGACATGGCGATGAGCCTGTCGCAGCGGCATCCCGAGCAGCCCTACGAGAAGGTCGGCGTCATGCTCGGCGACGAGCAGTTCGCCGTGGCAGGGGAGTGGGAGGCCGACGGTCGCCTCGCGCTCGTCGGCATCGGCGTCGAGCCGGGGCTCTCCGACGTCTTCGCCCGCTACGCCGCCGACCACCTCTTCAGCGAGATCGACGAGCTCGGCACGCGCGACGGCGCCAACCTCGTCGTGCACGACGAGGACGGCAACGAGGTCTTCGCCCCGAGCTTCTCGATGTGGACGACGATCGAGGAGTGCCTCAACCCGCCCGTGGTCTGGGAGAGGGTTCGCGGATGGTTCACGACCGCGCCCTTCAGCGAGCCCGAGGTCTTCGACTTCCCGGAGGGCATCGGGCCGGTCGAGTGCGTCAACGTCGAGCACGAGGAGGTGCTCCTCATGCCGCGCTGGGTGGACGCCAGGCGGGTCACCTTCAAGTACGGCCTCGGCGACGAGTTCATCACCATCCTCAAGGTCCTGAACACCCTCGGCCTCGACCGCACCGAACCGATCACCGTCAAGGGCGTGCAGGTCTCGCCCCGCGACGTCGTCGCGGCGGCGCTGCCCGACCCCGCGACCATCGGGCCCCGGATGACGGGCAAGACGTGCGCCGGCCTCTTCGTGACCGGCACCGGCAAGGACGGTCAACCCAGGCGCACGTACCTCTACCACGTCGTCGACAACGCCGAGACGATGGCGGCCTACGATGCGCAGTGCGTCGTCTGGCAGACGGCGGTCAACCCCGTCGTCGCCCTCGAGCTGCTGGCCCGGGGCACGTGGAAGGGGGCCGGCGTCCTCGGTCCCGAGGCGTTCGACGCCGTCCCGTTCCTCGACCTGCTCGCGGCACCCAAGCCCGAGGGCTACGGCTCCCCGTGGGGCATCGACGAACGCTGAGCAGCACTCGCAGGGACAGGGGGCCGACGGTGGACACGACGACAGGAATAGGGTTCCAGGCATGGCAGCGGTGACGCAGAAGTCAGTGATCGACTCGGTGCCCAAGGGCCTGCTCATCGGCGGGCAGTGGCGCGACGGCAGCGACGGGCAGACCATCGCGGTCGACGACCCGTCGAGCGGCCGGGTGCTGACCCACGTCGCGGCGGCGTCGGTCGCCGACGGCCGGGCCGCCCTCGACGCCGCCGTGGCGGCGCAGGCCGACTGGGCCCGTACGGCGCCGCGCGACCGCGGCGAGCTGCTGCGGTCGGCCTACGAGAAGATCACCGAGCGCGCGGAGGAGTTCGCGATGCTCATGACGCTCGAGATGGGCAAGACGCTCGCCGAGAGCCGTGGTGAGGTCGCCTACGGTGCGGAGTTCTTCCGCTGGTTCTCCGAGGAGGCCGTGCGCATCTCGGGGCGTTGGTCGACGGCTCCCAACGGGGCGACCCGGCTCATGACGATGAAGCAGCCCGTCGGCCCGACGCTGATGATCACGCCGTGGAACTTCCCGCTCGCGATGGGCACCCGCAAGATCGGCCCGGCCATCGCGGCCGGCTGCACGATGGTCGTCAAGCCGGCCAGCCAGACGCCGCTGACGATGCTCGCGCTGGCCGAGCTGCTCCGCGAGTGCGGGCTGCCCGACGGCGTGCTCAACGTCGTCATGACGACGCACGCGACGACGGGCGACGTCATGGAGCCGCTCATCCGTGACCCGCGCCTGCGCAAGCTGACCTTCACCGGCTCGACGCCCGTGGGCCGCTCGCTCATGGAGCAGGCCTCGCAGGGCATCCTGCGGGTCTCGATGGAGCTCGGCGGCAACGCCCCGTTCCTCGTCTTCGAGGACGCCGACGTCGACCGGGCCGTCGACGGCGCGATGCTCGCCAAGATGCGCAACATGGGCGAGGCGTGCACCGCCGCCAACCGCTTCTACGTCCACGAGTCGCTCGCCGACGAGTTCAGCGCCAAGCTGGCCCGCCGGATGGGTGCGCTGACGCTCGGCAAGGGCACGAAGAAGGGCGTCGACGTCGGCCCCCTCGTCGACGAGAAGGCCCGCGACAAGGTGTCGGCCCTCGTCGACGACGCCGTCGCCAAGGGCGCGAAGGTCCTCGTCGGCGGCTCGGCCCCGAAGGGTGCCGGCTGGTTCTACGAGCCGACCGTGCTCGCGGACGTGCCGACCGACGCCGACATGGCCCGCGAGGAGATCTTCGGACCGGTCGCGCCCGTCACGACCTTCCGCACCGACGCCGAGGCCATCCGCCTGGCCAACGACACCGAGTACGGCCTCGTCGCCTACCTCTTCACCCAGGACCTCTCGCGGGCCATCACGATGAGCGAGGCGCTCGAGTACGGCATGGTCGGCGTCAACCAGGGCATCGTCTCCAACCCGGCCGCCCCCTTCGGCGGCGTCAAGGCGTCCGGGGTCGGGCGTGAGGGCGGCTTCGAGGGCATCGACGAGTACCTCGAGACGAAGTACGTCGGCATCGCCCTCTGACGACGGCTGGGCCGGCAGCCCACGCGCTTTCGGGACATTCACGGAACCCGCCCGGCACGCTGCCGCCCTGTGGTGCAATCTGCGCATGGTGACACCAGCCGGCTCCCGCGACGCGGGGTCCCTGCGCCCGCTCGGCGCCCTGCTCAGCGAGACCGACGACGTGCTGCGACGCGGGTCGCCGGCCGGTGCGCGCGTGTGGTCGACCGGCTTCCCGGCGCTCGACGCCGTCCTGACCGGTGGCCTGCGCTCCGGTGAGCTCGTCCTGCTCGGCGGGCCGGCCGGCCACGGCAAGACGACGATCGGCCTCCAGCTCGCCCGCAACGTCGTCGCCGCGGGCGCCACCGCCCTCGTCCTGTCCTACGAGCACGAGAGTCACACGCTGCTCGAACGGCTCATCTCGATGGAGGCCGCCGAGGGCGACCCCGGCGAGGTGGCCGGGGTCATCGACGTGCGGCGCGCGCTCGAGACGGCCGACGACGGCGGCTCGCTCGACACCGTGCTGGGCAGCCTGCCCGGCGGCCGACGCGCCCTCGCGGCGCTCGGCAGCTACGGCGACCGGCTCCAGATCCACGAGTCGTCCGGCGCGACGACGACCCTCGACACGATCCGCGCGACCGTCGACCGCGTCACGGAGGCGACGGGCCAGGCGCCCTTCGTGCTGCTCGACTACATCCAGAAGGTGCCCGCCGACCGGGGCGAGGAGGACGATCGCATCACCGCCGTCGCCGAGGGGCTCAAGGACCTGGCCCTCTCCGCCCGCGTGCCCGTCGTCGCCATCTCGGCCGCCGACAAGGAGGCGCTCGCCGCGGGACACCGGATGCGCACGCACGACCTGCGCGGCTCCTCGGCGCTCGCCTTCGAGGCCGACGTCGTGCTCATCGTCAACGACAAGGTCGATGTCGTCTCGCGAGAGCACCTCGTCTACAACCTCGGCAACATCCAGCGTTTCCGCGGCTGGTCGGTCGTCAGCGTCGAGAAGAACCGCCACGGCAAGGCCCACGTCGAGCTCGAGTTCGCCAAGGACTTCGAGCACGGCCGCTTCCACACGGAGGGCCAGGAGGTCACCGAGCGGCTCATCGACGACCGGGTCTTCGTCTCCTGAGCCGTCCCACCCGATGGCGTATGCCGTCCCGTGGCGTATGCCGTCCTGTCGCGTCCGCGCGCCCGCGCGCCGTCGCGCGCGGATGCCGTGACGGCATACGCGGTCCCGGCCGTCTCGCCGGCTAGCGGGTGATGACGGTGACGTGGAGGTCGTCGCGCTCGTCGGCGACCTGCTCGAGGATCTCGAGGACGGTGTCGTAGGCCCCGCGGTCGTGCTCGCGCAGGGTGGCCGCGTGGTCCCAGACGAGCTCGAGGGGCACGCCCCGGGCGCCGTCGAGGTCGCGCAGCGCGTCGAGCAGTGCGTCCCAGTTGTGCCCGAACCAGTCGGGCAGCTCGAGTCCGGATGCGAACGCGTCGAGCACGCCGGCCTTGTCGTCCCCGCCCGAGACGACGCGCACGTCGTGGCCGAGCCAGGCGAGCTGGGCGATGTGGTCGTCGGCCTCGCTGTGCCGGCCCAGGAACGTCGTCACGTGCCCTCCCTGATCCGGCTGAACGATGCGTAGTGGTCGTCCGTCCAGTATCGCTCGCCGCTGCTGCCGGTGATGATGCGCCGGGCCCCACGGTCGGCGGATCCCGGTGTCACGACGGTGAACTCGCGGTAGTAGCCGCTCGTGTGCGGCGGCAGGATGCGCTCGCGGTTGTCGAAGGTGCGGTTGTCGCTGCGGGGGTAGGGGAACGGGCCGCCGGCGCGGATCAGGGCCATCGTCTCGCGGGCCTGCGCGGGCAGGGCCGACTCGGCGACCCAGGGCAGGCCCGAGACGGGGTCGGTGTCGCCGGTCGCAGGGGTGCCGCTGGCGGCCGGACCACTGGCCGAGGTGCCGCGGGCCGAGGACGCGGCCGGGGACGACGGACCCTGTGCGGCGCGCACGACGACCCAGGCCAGCACGACGAGGGCCACGGCGAGCACGCCGAGGAGGACCTGGCGCGAGCCGAGCGTCTTCACGTCGTCATCATGCCCGAGGAGGCAATGGTCCGAATCCTCTGACGGCGCCGCGCCGCTGGGGGAGACTGCGGCACGTGAGCCTTCTACGCGGCCTCTTCGGGGAGCGGGGCGGCCGGCGTGACGAGCCGGCACCCGCGGTCGTGGCGCGCGACGTCGGTCACCGGGTCTTCGTCGAGCGCCCTCCCGAGCAGGTCTGGCCACACCTCGTCGCCCCCGGGCCGGGGGCCGAGCTCGGTGTCGACTGCGTGCGGGTGCTCGCCCTGCCGGCTGCGGGCCCGGCGGGACTGCCCGAGTTCGCCGGGGTCTGGCGGCGGTCGAACGGTCGGCTCTGGGTCGGGCTCAGCACCGTCGTCGCGGTCGAGCACGGGGTCCAGGTCGTGTCCCGGTCGGCCGACGGTGCGACGGCGCTCACCCTGACGACGACGGTGGAGCCGCTCGACGGCGGCTGCGTCGTCGCCCAGCGGCTCGACGGCCTCGCACCCTCAGACCCCGTGGCGGAGTTCGCCCGGGCCTGGATGGCGCGGGCGCTGCTCGGGCTCAAGGCGGACGTCGAGGGGAACCCGCGCAGCCGGACGGCGGACCAGACGGCCGACGGACCGGTCGAGGAGGCGATGGCGAGCGGCTTCGTCGGACACGGTGTCGCCACGGCCGGCGGCCCCGGGGTCCTGCCCGTGCACGAGACGGCCTCGATCGAGGTCGCCGTCGCCCCCGACCGGCTCCGCGAGCTGCTCGAGCAGCCGTCGTCCGAGCAGCTGCTCAAGCCGTCTCTCGAGCAGCTCGTGCGCCTCGAGCTCGCCGACGAGCCCGGGCGCGAGCACGTGCTCGCGGTGCACCGCCACGACGACGGGCGCCGGGCCGCCTCGGTCTCGCTCCTCACCCCGGCGTCGGAGCCCGGGCGGACCGTCGAGCGGGACCTCACCTCCTCCCACGAGGCCGACGTCGTCACGACGGTCGAGCCGTGCGCGGTCGGCGCCCGCCTCACCGAGACCTTCACCGGCTGGCTCCCCGCCGGGCCCGGTCGCGTCGTCGACGGCTCCGGGATCGCCGCGCTCATGGCCACTCGTCTCGCCGTCGTCAAGAACCTCGCCGAGGCCGGTGTCGTCCCGCAGCGTGACCCGAACACCGGCTTCCTGCCGCCCGGCCAGGTGCCGGACCTGCCGCCCCCGTCGGGCCCGCCGACGAGCGGGGCGCCACTGCCGCCGGTGGCCTCCGGTCCGTCCTCACCGGGCGCCGCCCACGCCGCCCACGCCGTCGGCGCCCGCCCGTCCGTCCCGTCGAGCGTCCTGCTCCCGCCGCCGCACGTCGCGGCACCTGCGGCCGGCTACGACGTCGGGCCGTGGCGGATGTGGACCGACGACGGCTTCTATGCCGCGAGCGAGGCCATGTGGTGGTGAGGGCCCGCCCAGGTCAGCAAGGACGATCAGGTCCGTCGTCGGTGCTCGGCGCTAGCGTCGGAGGATGCTCGAGACACCTGACGAGACAGCCGCCCTCCAGGCCCTGCTCGACGCCTCGCACGCCAAGGCGTCGGGCCACCTGCGGAGCATCATCGACGACGACCGCACGCTGACCGCCGAGCAACTTGTCGCGCTGCTCACCGGCATGAAGGTGCTCTCCGTGGCCACCGTCACCGCGGCGGGCGAGCCGCGCATCAGCGCCCTCGACGGCCACTTCCTCCACGGCACGTGGACGTTCAGCACGGCCGGCACGTCGGCCAAGGCCAAGCACCTCGAGACGCGGCCCGCGGTGAGCGTCGCGCACGTCGACGGCGAGGACCTCGCCCTGTTCAGCCACGGGTACGCCGACCTCATGCCCCCGGGACCGGAGCGCGACGAGGTCGAGGCCCACTGGACCGCCCACTACGGCAGCAGCCCGTGGTCCTGGGCCGACGACATCCGGATGTACCGCCTGCGCATGACCTGGGCCGTCGCCTACGCCTTCAAACGCGACGAGCTGCTCCGGTCGAGGGGAGTGACCGCCTGACCGCAGTGCCGTGGCCTGCGGGAGAATGCCGGGGTGACTGACACCTCGGCGCGCCCCCGCCGCATCGTCCTGCTCGGCTCGACCGGCTCGATCGGCACGCAGGCCATCGACCTCGTCCAGCGCAACCGCGACCGCTTCGAGGTCGTCGGGCTCTCCGCCGGCTCCAACCTCGACCTCGTCGCCGAACAGGCCGTCGCGCTCCGCACCCCCGTCGTGGCCGTCGCGAGCGGGACGCCGGACGACCTCGCCGCAGCGCTCGCGCGCGCGTCCGACGCGGCCGGCGTGACGGCATACGACCCCGAGCTGCTCGTCGGCCCCGAGGCGAGCACGACGATCGCCGCGCGGGAGGCTGACGTCGTCGTCAACGGCATCACCGGGGCCATCGGCCTCGAGCCCACCCTCGCCGCGCTGCGCGCCGGCACGACGCTCGCGCTCGCCAACAAGGAGTCGCTCATCATCGGCGGCCCGCTCGTCAAGGCGCTCGCGGCCCCCGGCCAGATCGTGCCCGTCGACAGCGAGCACTCGGCCATCGCCCAGTGCCTGCGCGGCGGCCGCGCCGAGGAGGTGCGCCGGCTCGTCGTCACGGCGAGTGGTGGCCCGTTCCGCGGTCGGTCGCGTGACGAGCTCGCCGACGTCACCCCCGAGCAGGCCCTCGCGCACCCCAACTTCGCGATGGGCCGCGTCATCACGACGAACTCAGCGACCCTCGTCAACAAGGGCCTCGAGGTCATCGAGGCGCACCTGCTCTTCGACATCCCGTTCGAGCGCATCAACGTCGTCGTGCACCCGCAGCAGATGATCCACTCGATGGTCGAGTTCGTCGACGGCTCGACGATCGCCCAGGCAGGTCCGCCGCGGATGCTCGTGCCGATCGCTCTCGGGATGTCCTGGCCCGAGCGCATCGCCGACGCCGACGTCCCCGTCGACTGGACCCGGGCGCAGTCGTGGGACTTCGAGCCGCTCGACGACGACGCGTTCCCGGCGGTCTCTCTCGCCCGTCGGGTGGGGGAGGCCGGTGGCACGTGGCCGGCCGTCTACAACGCCGCCAACGAGGTCGCCGTCGACGCCTTCCACGACTGCCGCATCGGCTTCGTCGACATCGTCGACACCGTCGCGCACGTCGTCGACGCGTATGCCGCCGAGCCGGCCTCAGGGGTCACCGACCTCACGCTCGACGACGTCCTCGCTGCCGACGCCTGGGCCCGCCACGCCGCCCGGAGCACCATCGCCGGGTAGGCCACGGTTCGAGGTGTTCCACGGTCACCGGTGGCCGTGGAACACATCGACGCGGGAATCACAGGAAGTCGATGTGACAATGGAGGGGTGCTGTTCTTCCTAGGGGTCCTGGTCGTCGTCGTCGGTGTGGCGCTCAGCATCGCGCTGCACGAGATCGGCCACCTCGTGCCGGCCAAGAAGTTCGGGGTCAAGGTGACCCAGTACATGGTCGGCTTCGGCCCGACGGTCTGGTCGCGCAAGCGTGGCGAGACCGAGTACGGCATCAAGGCGATCCCGCTCGGCGGCTACGTCCGGATGATCGGGATGCTCCCGCCCCGCCCCGGTGACAAGCCCGGCGAGCTGCGCACCCTCTCGACCGGCCGCTTCAGCCAGATGGTCGACCAGGCCCGGGCCGACTCGATGGAGGAGGTCAAGCCCGGCGACGAGGACCGCGTCTTCTACAAGCTGAGTCCCGGCAAGAAGATCGTCATCATGCTCGGCGGGCCGGTCATGAACCTCATCATCGCGTTCGTCCTCATCACGGGCGTCATCACGCTCTACGGCCTGCCGCAGGTGGCCCCCAAGGTCGGACTCCTCTCGGCGTGCGTGCCGACGACGGCCCCGACGCTGCAGGTGCCGCAGCCCGCCTGCAAGCCGGGCGATCCCGTCGCGCCGGCCAAGGCCGCGGGCCTGCAGGAGCGCGACCGCATCCTCTCCGTCGACGGCAAGCCGGTCAGAACGTGGGACCAGGTCACCGCGGCCATCCGCGACAGCAAGGGCGCCACGATGGCGTGGGTCGTCGAGCGCGGCGGTCAGCAGGTCACGATCGCGATCACGCCCGCCGTCCTCGAGCGCGCCACGTACGACGACCAGGGCAACCCCGTCGCCAAGGACGGCAAGCCCGTCCTCGCCTCGATGGGCTTCGCGGGCATCACGCCCGGCCAGGAGCTCGTCCGCACCCCCATCGCGCAGGCGCCCGGCTTCGTCTGGGACCGGATCGTCGACACCGCCTCGATCATCGTCAAGATCCCCGAGAAGATGACCGGCGTCGTCCAGGCCGCGTTCGGGTCCGAGGCCCGAGACCCCAACGGCCCCATCTCCGTCGTCGGCGTCGGTCGCATCGGCGGCGAGGTCGCTGCGCTCGACATCCCGGCCGACGAGGGTGGCAACTGGGTCAAGCTCGCCCAGCTCATCCTGCTCATCGCCTCCCTCAACCTCGCCCTCTTCGTCTTCAACCTCATCCCGCTGCTCCCGCTCGACGGCGGTCACGTCGCAGGAGCCTTCTGGGAGGCCGTCAAGCGGGGCTGGGCGCGACTGCGCCACCGTCCCGACCCCGGCTTCGTCGACGTCGCCAAGGGGCTGCCCATCGCCTACGGCATGAGCCTCGTCCTCATCACCATGTCGGTGCTGCTCATCTACGCCGACATCGTCAAGCCGATCAAGCTCTTCGGCTGAGCCGGCTGAGACGGCCATCCCACCTCCCCGGCTCCCGCTTCGGCGGGGCGCGACATAATGGCGGCATGAGCGTCTCCCTCGGTATGCCGCCCCTGCCCCCGCCGGTCCTCGCCCCGCGGCGACAGACCCGCCAGATCCAGGTCGGCAAGGTCGGTGTCGGGAGCGACTTCCCGGTCTCGGTGCAGTCGATGACGACGACGCCCACGACCGACATCAACGCGACGCTCCAGCAGATCGCCGAGCTGACGGCCTCCGGCTGCGACATCGTGCGCGTGGCCTGCCCGAGCCAGGACGACGCCGACGCCCTGCCGGCGATCGCGCGGAAGAGCCAGATCCCGGTCATCGCCGACATCCACTTCCAGCCGAAGTACGTCTATGCGGCCATCGACGCCGGCTGCGCAGCCGTGCGCGTCAACCCGGGCAACATCCGCCAGTTCGACGACCAGGTCAAGGAGATCGCCAAGGCGGCCAAGGACGCCGGCGTCTCCATCCGCATCGGCGTCAACGCCGGCAGCCTCGACAAGCGGATCATGGAGAAGTACGGCAAGGCGACGCCCGAGGCGCTCGTCGAGTCGGCGGTCTGGGAGGCGGGCCTCTTCGAGGAGCACGACTTCCACGACTTCAAGATCTCGGTCAAGCACAACGACCCGGTCATCATGGTGCGCGCCTACGAGCTGCTCGCCGAGCGCGGCGACTGGCCACTCCACCTCGGTGTCACCGAGGCCGGCCCCGCCTTCCAGGGCACCATCAAGTCGGCGACGGCCTTCGGCGCCCTCCTCTCGCGCGGCATCGGCGACACGATCCGCGTCTCCCTCTCGGCCCCGCCGGTCGAGGAGGTCAAGGTCGGCATCCAGATCCTCCAGAGCCTCAACCTGCGCCCGCGCAAGCTCGAGATCGTCTCGTGCCCCTCGTGCGGCCGCGCCCAGGTCGACGTCTACACGCTCGCCGACCAGGTCACCGCCGGCCTCGAGGGCATGACGGTCCCGTTGCGCGTCGCCGTCATGGGCTGCGTCGTCAACGGCCCGGGGGAGGCCCGCGAGGCCGACCTCGGGGTCGCGTCCGGCAACGGCAAGGGCCAGATCTTCGTCAAGGGCGAGGTCATCAAGACCGTCCCCGAGGCGCAGATCGTCGAGACGCTCATCGAGGAGGCGATGCGTCTCGCCGAGGAGATGGGCGAGCCGGTCGACGAGGAGTCGGCCGGGGCCCCGAGCGTCTCCGTCAGCTGAGGTGCGTGCCCCCGTCCACTCGACCGAGCGGTATGCCGTCCTGCGCGACCTCGCCGAGCGTGTCGTCGCGCTCCGGCCGGGTGAGCGCGTGGCCGTGGCGGTCGACGGGTTCGACGGCGCCGGCAAGACGGTCCTCGCCGACCAGCTGGCCGAGGTGATCGGCGGTCTCGACGCCGCGCGTGACGTGCTGCGCGTCACCATCGACGGCTTCCACCGGCCCAGGGCCCAGCGCATCGCGCGGGGTCGAGGGCCGGAGACCTTCTACGAGGACTCCTACGACTACGACGCGTTCCGGCGCGCCGTCGTCGAGCCCTTCCGTCGGGGCGAGCCGGTCACCCCCGCCGTCAACGACGTCGAGGCCGACGAGCCGGTGCGGCCCGCCCCCGTCGCCGTCGGGCCCGACACGGTGCTGCTCGTCGACGGGATCTTCCTCCAGCGTCCCGAGCTCACCGAGGCCTGGGACGCCGCCGTCTGGGTCGACGTCCCCTTCAGCGTCTCGGTGCCCCGGGGCAATGCCCGCTTCGGGGACGGCCACGACCCCGACCCGGCGGCGGAGGCGAACCGCCGCTACGTCGAGGGCCAGCGGCTCTACCTCGCGGCCGCCGACCCGCGGGCCCGTGCGACGTGGGTGCTCGACAACACCGACCTCGAGCGGCCCGTCCTCGTCGCGCCACGCTGACACCCACCCCGGCAGCTGCCCGGCGGCTATCCGGCAGCTGCCTGCACGGTGGTCGTGACGGGTTCGTGAGGCGCGCCGGGGTGACACCCGGCCCGCGGGCAGGCACTCTTGGGTGGTGCTCCGCCAACGCCTCCCCGTGCGACCGCTGTCGGTGGTCGACCACGACGCCGCGCTCGAGGTGTGCGCGCGTGACCGGGTGGCCAACGCCTTCGTCGCCGCCCGCATCGTCGAGGGATCGCTGCGCACGTCCCCGGGCGCGCTCCTCGGGCACTGGGGGGACGGTGAGCTGCGCGGCCTCGCCTGGGTCAGCGCCAACGTCGTGCCGGTGGAGCTCGACGACGACGGCGTCGCGGCCGTCGCGTCGCGGATCAGCAGGATGCGCCGTCAGTGCGCCTCGATCTTCGGCCCGAGCGGGCAGGTCGGCGGTCTGTGGGACCGGCTCGGCCCGACGTGGGGCCCTGTTCGCGCGATCCGCACCCAGCAGCCGCTGCTGACGACGCGCACGCGCCCGTCGGCTCTCGGCCTGAGCCTCGACGCCGGTGTGCGCCCGGCGCGGATGGACGAGGTCGATCTCGTGCTGCCCGCTGCGGCACACATGTTCACCGAGGAGATCGGCTACCCGCCCTACTTCGGCTCCGACCGCGGCTACCGGGCGAGCATCGCCGCGCTGATCCGCGCCGGCCACACCTTCGTCAAGATCGAGGACGGCGAGGTCGTCTTCAAGGCCGACGTCGGCTCGCTCGCCCTCGGCTGCGCCCAGGTCCAGGGGGTCTGGCTGCACCCTCGGCTGCGTGGACAGGGTCTCTCGGTGCCGGCC
Organism: Terrabacter sp. Soil811; assembly: GCF_001429655.1. NCBI lineage: Bacteria > Bacillati > Actinomycetota > Actinomycetes > Micrococcales > Intrasporangiaceae > Terrabacter > Terrabacter sp. Soil811. Next base: position 65,251 of record NZ_LMSX01000001.1, on the reverse strand, counting down.
ATGGCGAGCGTCGTCGAGCAGGTGCTGTCGGGCCTGGCCGACGAGGTGTCGCTCTACGTCAACGACTTCAACGTCGCGGCCCGGGCGACCTACGAGCGGTGCGGTTTCCGCGAGGTCGGCTCGTTCACGACGGTGCTGCTCTAGAGTCCTCGGGAGCCCGGCCTAGGGTGGGCACATGAAGACCGCGACGAATGCCCCGCTCGGCAAGGACGCCATCGCCCTGGCCGGCCTCTTCCTCACCTCGGGCACGATGCACTTCGTCAAGCCCGAGCCCTTCGAGGCGATGGTGCCGAAGCAGCTGCCGTCTCGTCGCGCACTCGTGTATGCCTCCGGCGCGCTCGAGATCGCCTGCGCCGTCGGGCTGTTCGTCCCTCGCACGCGTCGCGTGGCCGGTCTCGCGTCGGCGGCCCTTCTCGTCGCGGTCTTCCCGGCGAACGTCACGATGACGGGCCACGCCAAGCGTCGCCTCGACCGGAAGCCGGACGACGCGAAGCGGCAGGGCTACCTCGCCGCGACCGTCGCGCGGCTGCCGCTCCAGTGGCCGATGATCCGCACGGCGCTGCGCGCCGGGGGAGTGATGCGCTGAGGCGTCAGGCCTGCTCGCCGAACGCGATGCTGATGCTGTCACCGACACGGCGGTAGCCCATCGCCGTGTAGATGGCGTTCGACGTCGGGTTGGCGAGGTCGGTGTAGAGCATGCAGGCCTCGCCCGCGTCGAGGCGGGCGCTGCTGAGGGCGGCGACGACACCGCTCGCGTAGCCGTGTCCGCGCAGCTCCGGTGGGGTCCACACCCCTGAGATGCGGGTGACGCCGCCGCTGGCGGGGGAGGCGTAGGCCATCGACACGGTGCGCCCGGCGTCCTCCCAGAGGCCCACCCGTCCGTCGGTGACGTGCCGGTCGAGCGACGGGACGACCCGGCCCTCGCCCTCGATCGCGTCGACGAACTGCTGGTGCCAGCCGTCGACGAGCGCCGTGTCGGCGTCCGTCGCGAGCCGGAAGGAGCCGCTCACCTCGAAGGGCACGTGCGGCGGGGTCGGGAGGTCGAAGCGGCCCACCTCCATGGCGACCCTCGACGTCGCTCCCGTGCGCGCGACCCACTCCGTGGCGAAGGCCTCGGCCGGTCTGCGCTGGCCGCCGACGCCGGGCAGCACGTCGCACTGGTCCGCGAGCAGGGCCGCGAGGTCGCGGGCCTCGTCGGCGCTGGCGAGCGCGATGTGCAGCGGATGGGGCGGCGTGTGCATGAACGCGCCGACGACCTCACCCGACGCGTCGGTGGCGGCCCACCACCGGGCCCCGACGTAGCGGCTGCGGTCGACGACGAGACCGTCCGTCACGCTCGCGACGACGCTCAGTGCCTCCGGCTCGCGCGCCACGAGGCCCGCGAACCGAGCCTGTGCCTCGGCGGCGTCGGTGACGAGCGTGAACGTGCTGGAGGAGCGCGACATACGGCAACTCTCGCAAAGGACGCGGACGCGTCGCGAGCCGTTTGACGGGCAGCCGACCGGTGACCGGGTCAGACGTGGGCGACGACCTCGGCGTGGGTCATCGCGAACCACGCGTCGGGGTGCCTCGACCAGTCCTGCCACGCGGCGCTGATCTCCGCGAGCTCGTCGGCCGTGACGAGACCGCGCTCGAGCGCCTGCGTCGCGAAGGTCGACTCGAGCGTGCGCCGCGCCCATGTGCCGCCCCACCACGCGCACTGCTCGGGCGTCGCGTACGTCCACAGCGAGGCCGACGGCGTGAGCCGGGAGAGACCGGCCGCGTGCGCCCAGGCGACGAGGTGGCGGCCGGCGTCCGGCTCGGCGTGGTTGAGGCGCGCGAGGCGGTGGTAGAGCTCGAGCCAGCGGGTCATCTCCTGCGACGCCGGGTGCCACGCCATCGAGGCGTAGTCGACGTCGCGCACCGCGACGATGCCGCCCGGGCGCGTGACCCGCGTCATCTCGCGCAGGGCTCCCACGGGGTCGGTGAGGTGCTGGAGCACCTGGTGGGCGTGGACGACGTCGAAGGACCCGGCGGCATACGGAAGGGCCATGACGTCGGCGCGCTCGAAGCGGGTGCGCTCGTCACCTCGCGCGGCGGCGTGGCTGCGGGCCTGCTCGAGGGGGCCGTCGACGTTCTCGACCCCGACCACGACGCCCGAGGGGCCGACGGCCGCGGCGAGGTCGAGGGTGATCGTGCCGGGCCCGCAGCCGACGTCGAGGACCTGCAGGCCGTCGTGCAGGTGGGGGAGCAGGTAGGCCGCCGAGTCTGCGGCGGTCCGCGCGCCGTGCGACGCGAGGACGCTCGGGTGGTGCCCGTGGAGGTAGACGTCCGCCATGGCGCGACGCTACGCCTCGTCCGCGGCACGCGGTGGGGCCGTCCACGCACGACGAAGGCCCGCCCCTGGAACGGGGCGGGCCTCCACCGAGTGCGGTGACCGGGTGGTCTCAGCTCACTTGGTGAGCGGGGCCAGCGTCGGGTCGTTCGCGTAGGCCTCGGCTGCGTTCTCCTTGGTCACGATGACCGGGGGGAGCAGGTTGGCCGGGACGACCTTGACACCGTTGTTGTAGGACTTGGTGTCGTTGACCGTCGGGGCCTGGCCCTTCTGGAGGGCGGTGACCATGGCGATGGTCTCCTTGACGAGGTTGCGGGTGTCCTTGTTGATCGTGGAGTACTGCTCACCCGCCATGATCGACTTGACCGACTCGACTTCGGAGTCCTGGCCGGTCACGATCGGCACGGGCTTGCCGGCCGCCTTGACCGACGTGATGATCGCGCGGGCCAGCGTGTCGTTGGGCGACAGGACGCCGTCGAGCGCCGCGCTCGTGTAGTTCGCCGCGAGGAGCGTGTCCATGCGCTTCTGGGCGTTCTCGGCCTTCCAGCCCTGGGTGACGACCTGGTTGAAGTCCTTCTGGCCGGACGTGACCTTGAGGGTGCCGTCGTCGATCTTCGGCTGGAGCACCTTCATGGCGCCGTCGAAGAAGACCTGGGCGTTCGCGTCGTCGGGCGAGCCGGCGAAGAGCTCGATGTTGTACGGGCCGTTCGGCTTCTTCTTGGCCATGCCGTCGAGCAGGGCCTGACCCTGCAGCTCGCCGACCTTGAAGTTGTCGTAGGCCACGTAGTAGTCAACGGCCGCGGTGTTCTTCACGAGACGGTCGTAGGCGATGACGGTCGCGCCGGCGTCCTTGGCGGCCTTGAGCTGGGTGCCCAGCTGCGAGCCGTCGATGGCGCCGACGACGATGACCTTGGCGCCCTTGGTGACCATGGCCGAAATCTGGTTCTGCTGCTCCGAGACGCCGCCGTTGGCGAACTGGACGTCGCCCTGGAAGCCGGCTGCCGACAGGCCGTCCTTGAACAGCTGCTCGGCGAGCACCCAGTTCTCCGACGTCTTCTGGGGCAGGGCGATGCCGATGACGGCGTTGGCGGGGAAGCCCGCCGCGGCGGATCCGCCGTTCGATGCGCCCGGCGTCGTGCCGGTGTCGCTGCTCCGACCGCAACCGGTCAGAACAAGGGCGGCCACAGCCGTGACGCCCAGCACCTTGGTAAAGGTACGCATGTGCTCTCTTTCCTCTCATCGCGTCCGGGCGGAGCGCGGATCCCTCTCGGTCGCGGGCGGGCGCCCTGACCGGGTCTCTGGTGGTTCTTGGGTGGGTTTGGGGGGTTTTCGTCGGGCCGAGCCGGGGCTCAGCTGGACTGGCGGATGGTCTCGGAGACGGGAGTCGTCTCGGTGGCCGCGGACGGCGACGGTGGGGCGGACGAGTCGTCGTCGCTGCCGCCGCGTCGGAAGTTGCGGGTCAGCATGCCGAGGAGCGACACGCGGCCCTGCGACTTGTTGTAGACGTCGAAGGCGACGGCGACGAGGAGCACGAGGCCCTTGATCATCTGCGTCGCGTCGGCGCCGATCCCCTTGAGCTGCAGGCCGTTGTTGAGCACGGCCATGACGAGGCCTCCGACGATGGAGCCGACGACGGTGCCGACACCGCCGGTGACGGCGGCGCCACCGATGAAGACGGCCGCGATGGCGTCGAGCTCCCAGCCGACACCGTCGGACGGGCCGGAGGCGGTCGAGCGCGCCACGAAGATCATGCCGGCGAGGGCCGCCAGGATCGACATGTTCATCATGACGAGGAAGTTGACCTTCTTGCTCTTCACACCGGACAGCTCGGCCGCGTGGCGGTTGCCACCGACGGCGTAGATGTGGCGGCCGATGACGGTGCGGTTGGAGATGAAGCCGTAGAGCAGGACGAGCACGGCCAGGATGATCCCGGAGATGGGGAAGGACGTGCCGGGGCGGCCGGAGCCGAAGAGCAGCGTCGCACCGATGATGGCGGCGCAGATGAGGCCGAGCCGCACCCACATGACCCACGCCTCCTCGACGTCGGCACCGAGCTTGACGAGGGCGCGACGGCTGCGGAGGCTGCCGACGACGATCCCGACGGCGAGCAGCAGCCCGATGAGGACGGTGAGGTTGTTGTAGCCGGTGTCGGGCCCGACCTCGGGGAGGTAGCCGCCGCCGATGACCTGGAAGTCCTCGGAGACCGGCACCGAGTTGGACTTGCCGACGTACTGGTTCGCGCCGCGGAAGAGGAGCATGCCCGAGAGCGTCACGATGAACGCCGGGATGCCGACGTACGCGGTCCACATCCCCTGCCACGCCCCGACGAGGGCGCCGATCGCGAGGCCGAGGAGGATGCCCATCCACCAGCTGAGGTTCCAGTCACGCATCGCGATGGCCACGCAGATGCCGACGAACGCCGCGACGGAGCCGACGGAGAGGTCGATGTGGCCGGCGATGATGACGAGCACCATGCCGATGGCGAGCACGAGGATGTAGGAGTTCTGCTGGAAGATGTTGATGACGTTGTCCGGCGTGAGCGTCAGCCCGCCGGTCCAGATCTGGAAGAAGATGATCAGCGCCACGAGGGCGAAGATCATGCCGAGCTGACGGGTGTCGCCACCGAAGATCTTCTTGACCTTGTCCATGGGTGCAGTCCTGGCTGTGTCGGGTGTGGATGGGGGAGGTGTCGGGTCCGGCGTCTCGGCGCCGGTCACGCGCTCTCGCGCGTGGTCGCCTGGGAGCCGCCGTGGGTGCGCCGGGTCATGAGTCGCATCAGGGACTCCTGGTCGGCCTCCTCACGGGACAGCACGCCGGTGACCGCGCCCTCGGCGATCGTGTAGATGCGGTCGGACAGGCCGATCAGCTCGGGGAGCTCGGACGAGACGAGGATGACGCCCTTGCCCTCCGAGGCCATCCTCTGGATGATCCCGTAGATCTCGAACTTGGCGCCGACGTCGATGCCGCGCGTGGGCTCGTCGAGGATGAGCAGGTCCGGCTCGGTGAAGAGCCACTTCGCGAGGACGACCTTCTGCTGGTTGCCGCCGGAGAGCTTCGAGACCCCCTCGTCGACGTTGGGAGCCTTGGTGCGCAGGGACTTTCGATAGGACTCGGCGAAGTTGTACTCCTCGCGCTCGTCGACGACGAAGCCGTGGGTGATGCGCGAGAGCCGCGCCGACACCGTGGTGCGCTTGATGTCGTCGAGGAGGTTGAGACCCAACGTCTTGCGGTCCTCGGTGACGTAGGCGAGGCCGGCGTCGATGGCATCGGAGACGGACCGCAGCCGCACCTCCTTGCCGTCCTTGAGGATGGTGCCCTCGACGTAGGTGCCGTAGGAGCGGCCGAAGAGGCTGCGCATGAGCTCGGTGCGCCCGGCGCCCATGAGGCCGGCGAAGCCGACGATCTCGCCGCGGCGGACGAAGAAGTCGCTGTGCTTGGCCACGAGCCGGTCGGCGACGCTCGGGTGACGCACCGTCCAGTTGCGCACCTCGAAGAAGACCTCGCCGATGTCGGGGGTGTGGTCGGGGAAGCGCGACTCGAGGTCACGACCGACCATGCCGCGGATGATGCGGTTCTCGTCGACGCCGTCCTCCTTGACGCGGAGGGTCTCGATCGACTTGCCGTCCCGGATGATGGTGATGGAGTCGGCGATCTGCTCGATCTCGTTGAGCTTGTGGCTGATCATGATGCAGGTGACGCCCTTGGAGCGCAGCCCCGCGATGAGGTCGAGCAGGTGCTGCGAGTCGCCCTCGTTGAGCGCGGCGGTCGGCTCGTCGAGGATGAGCAGCTTGACGTCCTTGGAGAGCGCCTTGGCGATCTCGACGAGCTGCTGCTTGCCGACGCCGATGTCACGGATCTTGGTGTCGGGCTCCTCCTCGAGGCCGACGCGGGCGAGCAGCTCGCGCGCCTTGACGCGGGTCGAGAGCCAGTTGATGACGCCGCTCTTGGCCGTCTCGTTGCCGAGGAAGATGTTCTCGGCGATCGACATCTCCGGGATGAGCGCGAGCTCCTGGTGGATGATGACGATGCCGGCGTGCTCGCTGTCGCGGATGTTGTTGAACTCGCACAGCTGACCCTCGAAGTGGATCTCGCCGTCGTAGGTGCCCGCGGGGTGCACCCCGGAGAGCACCTTCATGAGGGTGGACTTGCCGGCGCCGTTCTCCCCGCAGATCGCGTGGACCTCTCCGCGGCGCACGGCCATGGAGACGTTCGAGAGCGCCTTGACGCCGGGGAACTCCTTGGTGATGTCCCGCATCTCGAGGATGACGCTGCCGGGCGGGTTCGCGGCAGGGGCCGCGGCGCCGGTGCTGTCCGCACCCGAGGATCCAGGAGCCGGGATGGAGGGGTCGCTCATCTGGTCGTCAACACTCCTTTGTGGTGTTTCGTGAGGCGCGAACGCCCTCCCCGATTGTTGCTCACCGTTCACCCGTGCGTGGCCGAACACCCCGTCGTGTTGTCACAAGGACGTCACGATGTCTGGACGAGTTCGACCGCACCTGCCGATCCGGCAGGCTCACTGAACACGCGGGGCTACTCGCCGGTCAAGCCCGTGACCGGTTCCTGTCCGGTCAGGACGGGAAGTGGACAGGACACGGGCCAACGGGGCATCCCGGGCGGCCGATATCCTGCCGGGGTTCCGCACCCGCGCGCACGAGTCACGCCGCGCCGTGCACCCTGCACCACTCGAGGAGTCCCGGTGGCCCTGCACATGTCGTCCCTGTTCCTGCGCACCCTTCGCGAGGACCCGGCGGACGCAGAGGTCCCGAGCCACCGGCTGCTCGTCCGCGCCGGCTACGTGCGCCGGGTCAGCCCCGGCGTCTACACGTGGCTGCCCCTCGGCCTGCGCGTCCTGCGCAACGTCGAGAAGATCGTCCGCGAGGAGATGGACGCCATCGGCGCCCAGGAGCTGCTCTTCCCGGCGCTGCTGCCCAAGGAGCCCTTCGAGGCCACCGGTCGCTGGACCGAGTACGGCGACAACATCTTCCGACTCCAGGACCGCAAGGGCGCCGACCACCTCCTCGGCCCGACCCACGAGGAGATGTTCACCCTCACGGTCAAGGACCTCTACAGCTCCTACAAGGACCTGCCGCTCTCGATCTACCAGATCCAGACGAAGTACCGCGACGAGGCACGTCCGCGGGCCGGCGTGCTGCGCGGCCGCGAGTTCGTCATGAAGGACAGCTACTCCTTCGACGTCGACGTCGCCGGTCTCGACAAGAGCTACCAGCTGCACCGCGAGGCCTACGTCCGCATCTTCGACCGCCTCGGCTTCCACTACGTCATCGTCGAGGCGATGGCGGGCGCCATGGGCGGCAGCAAGAGCGAGGAGTTCCTCGCGACGGCCGAGGTCGGCGAGGACACCTACGTGCGGTGCACGAGCTGCGGGTATGCCGCCAACGTCGAGGCCGTGCGCGTGCCCACCCCCGACCCCGTCGGCTGGGACGGCGTGCCCGCCGCGCACGCCGAGGACACCCCCGACACCCCGACCATCGACACGCTCGTCGCACACCTCAACGAGCGCTTCCCGCGCGAGGACCGCCCGTGGGCCGCCGGCGACACGTTGAAGAACGTCGTCGTGACGCTCGTGCAGCCCGACGGCACCCGCGAGCCGCTCGCCATCGGCGTCCCCGGTGACCGCGAGGTCGACGAGAAGCGCCTCGGCGCGCAGGTCGAGCCGGCGGAGGTGGAAGCCTTCACCGAGGCCGACTTCGCGGCCAACCCGGCGCTCGTCAAGGGCTACATCGGTCCAGGTGCGCTCGGGCTCGAGGGCACGACCGGCATCCGCTACCTCCTCGACCCCCGGATCGCCGAGGGCAGCCGCTGGGTCACCGGCGCCAACGTCGCCGGCCAGCACGTCATCGACCTCGTCGCCGGTCGCGACTTCGCGGCCGACGGCACCATCGAGGCCGCCGAGGTCCGCGCCGGTGACGCCTGCCCGAACTGCGACCACACGCTCTCGACGGCCCGCGGCATCGAGATGGGCCACGTCTTCCAGCTCGGCACGAAGTACGCCGAGGCGCTCGACCTCAAGGTGCTTGACCAGAACGGCAAGCTCGTCACGGTCGTCATGGGCTCCTACGGGGTCGGTGTCTCGCGCGCCGTGGCGTGCGTCGTCGAGGGCAACCACGACGAGTCGGGGATCATCTGGCCGCGCGAGCTCGCACCCGCCGACGTCCACGTCGTCGTGGCCGGCAAGGACGAGGCCCTCTTCGTCAAGGCCGAGGAGATCGCCCGCGAGCTCGAGATCCAGGGCCTCACCGTCCTCGTCGACGACCGCAAGGGCGTCAGCCCCGGCGTGAAGTTCAAGGACTCCGAGCTCGTCGGCATCCCGACGATCCTCGTCATCGGCCGCGGCCTCGCCGACGGGACGGTCGAGATCAAGGACCGTCGCACGGGCGAGCGCCGGGAGGTCGCCGTCGACGACGCCGTCGCCGCCCTGACCGCCGAGGTCACCGCGGAGGTCGAGCGCTCGTGACGGCGGCCGTCCCGCCCGTGCGGGCCGTCCTCTTCGACTGGGGCGGCACCATCACGCCCTGGCACGAGGTGGACTTCCACGCGACGTGGGGGGCGTATGCCGCCGGGCTCGGTCACACGGGCGACGCGCACGCCGCGTTCGTCGCGGCCATCTGCGCCGCCGAGGACGCCGCGTGGCGCCGCGGGCGCAGCGGCGGCGGCAGCGCACGCCTGCACGAGCTGCTCGAGTCGGTCGGCGTCACAAACGGCCACCCGGGCGCCGAGGAGGCGCTCACGGCATACCGCGCCTTGTGGGAGCCGCACACGATCACGGCGCCGGAGATCCGCCCCCTGTGGGAAAGCCTGCGCGAGAAGGGGATCCGTGTCGGCGTGCTGTCCAACACGCTGTGGGACCGCGACTACCACCGGTCGCTCTTCGAGCGCGACGGCGTGCTCGACCTCGTCGACGTCGACGTCTACTCCAGCGAGACCCCGTGGGTGAAGCCGCAGCCCGAGATCTTCGCCCACGCCGCCCGTGTGGCCGGTGTCGAGCCCGCCGAGTGCGCCTACGTCGGTGACCGGTCCTACGAGGACGTGCACGGTCCGCAGCAGGTCGGCATGCGCGCCATCTGGGTGCCGCACTCGAGCATCCCGCTCGACCAGCAGGTCTCGCACGACGCGACGCCCGACGCCGTGGCGCACGAGATCACCGACGTGCTGACGATCGTCGAGTCCTGGAACGCCCGCGCCGACGGTGCGGACGCGTGAGCGACCCGACCCTCACGACCCTCGCGTTCCTCGCCGCCGCGGCGTTCGTCGCGGGCTGGATCGACGCCGTCGTCGGTGGCGGCGGCCTCGTGCAGCTGCCGGCGCTGCTCATCGGCCTCCCCGGCGCGTCGCCGGCGCAGCTGCTCGCGACGAACAAGTTCGGGTCGATCTTCGGCACGGCGACGAGCTCGGTCACCTTCTACCGTCGCGTGCGCCCCGACCTGCGCACGGCGCTGCCGATGGCGGCCGTCGCCTACGTCGGGTCGATCGGCGGGGCGCTCATCGGGCTGCACATCCCCAAGTCGGCCTTCAACCCGATCATCCTCGTGCTCCTCGTCCTCGTCGGCGCGTACACGCTCTTCAAGCCGGACCTCGGCTCGGAGTCGATCCGCCGCTACCACGGCGCCAAGCACACCGTGCTCGCGATGCTGACCGGCTTCAGCATCGGGGTCTACGACGGCGCGCTGGGTCCGGGCACCGGCAGCTTCCTCGTCTTCGCCCTCGTGGGCCTGCTCGGCTACAACTTCCTCGAGGCGAGCGCCAAGGCCAAGATCGCGAACTTCGCGACGAACCTCGGTGCGCTCACCGTCTTCCTGCCAATGGGTCTCGTGATCTTCAAGGTCGGGGTCGTCATCGCCGGGGCCAACCTGCTCGGCGGCTACGTCGGGGCGCGAACGGCCGTGGCGAAGGGGAGCGGCTTCGTGCGCGTCGTCTTCGTCCTCGTCGTCAGCGCCTTCATCGTCAAGATCGGCGGGAGCCTGCTCGGCTGGTGGCCCTGACGGGTCGGACCGGTCGAGTCGGACCGGTCGGGTCGGGTCTCAGGCCGGGGCCACGACGGGGCGGCGGTAGGTGGGGACGAGCACCCGAGGAGCCGGCTCGCGGTCGGAGCCGACGCCCCGGGCCTGAGTACGTCGGCTCTGCGCGGGTGGCATGCGCTCACCGTAAACTGCCGGCACGGCTCCGGAGGGGGCCACGACGCCGAGTCAGGGAGGGCCGCGTTCGCATGTCCAGTCGCCCGTCCAGCCGGATCGTCGGGGTCAGCGCGCACGTTGCCGAGCACGTCCTCACCATCGAGGAGGTCGAGGCCCGCGTGGTCGGCGCGAGCGACGGGTTCGTGCCTCCGACCGGGGTCCTCGGACGCCTCACCGGAGTGCGGCGCATCCACCACGCCGGTCCCGACACGCAGGCGTCCGACCTGGCCGCAGAGGCGGCGCGCACGTCGCTGGCGTCGCTGGGCCTCGCCGTCGCCGACGTCGACCTCCTCGTCTTCGCCTCGGCGTCGCAGGACCTCGTCGAGCCCGCCACCGCGCACATCGTGGCCGACCTGCTCGGTGCCCGGTGCCCCGTCATGGACGTCAAGAACGCGTGCAACTCCTGGCTGAACGGCGTCCAGGTCGCCGAGGCCCTCATCGCCATGGGGCAGTACGAACGCGTCCTCGTCGTCACCGGTGAGATGCCGTCGCGCGCCGCGCGCTGGAGCGTGCGCGACGCCCGGCAGTTCGTCGAGTCGGTGCCCGGCTACACGATGAGTGACGCGGGGGCCGCAGCGCTCGTCGAGCGAGCCTCTCCCGGCGCGCGCGGAGAGATCATGCACCGCTGGTTCACTGCGGAGTCGCGGCACTGGTCCGTGGGCCAGCTCCCCGCCGGCGGCACCCGCCATCCCCGCGACGTCGACAAGGGCTACTTCGTCATGGACGGCGCGCGCCTGCGCCAGGCCTTCGACAGCGTCGACGTGGAGGAGATCCACCGAGCCCTCAAGGCCGACGGTCTCGGGGTCGAGGACTTCGCGGCGGTCGCCGTCCACCAGGTCGCGATGCCCTACCTCGACGTCTTCGCCGCACGCCTCGGCCTGCGTCGCGACCTCGTCGTCGAGACGCTGCCCGACCGCGGCAACTGCGCCTCCGCCACCCTGCCCCTCCAGTGGCAGCAGATCGAGCGGCTCGATCTGGCCGGCCGGGGTGAGCCCGTCCTGCTCGTGGGCCTGGCCGGAGGCATCAGCGTGGGCACGATGGCGGTGCGGTGGTGAACGCTCCGGCGCCCCTGGGTGCCGGGGGAGTCCGCCTCTGGGTCATCGTGCCGGCCTTCAACGAGCAGGAGGGCATCGGGCGGACCATCGCCGCGATCGCAGCGCAGCGTGACCGCGACTTCACGCTCGTCGTCGTCGACAACGCCAGCACGGACGGGACCGCGGACGAGGTCGAAAGGGTCTGTGCGGCCTACGATCTCGGAGTCTCGATCGTCACCGAGCCGCGCAAGGGCACGGGCGCTGCCTCCGACACGGGTGTGCGCCACGCCATCGCGCACGGAGCAACGCACGTGCTGCGCACCGACGCCGACACGTTGCCGGTCCGCGAGTGGACCGCCGTCGGTCGGCGTGCCTTCGCCGGCGGCGCCGACCTCGTGACCGGGCCGATGCGGGCACGCACCGACGAGGTGCGCCTGCAGCCGTGGGAGCGGGTCGTGCTGCCGGGGGTCATCGGCCTGTGCCAGACGTTCGGCCGCTTCCGTCCGAGCAACAGGTCTCCCGAGCTGCACGGTCCCTACCGGATGAGCCCCGGTTGCAACATCGGCATCAGCGCCGCGGCCTACGAGGCGAGCGGTGGCTTCCCGCGCACCGCCATCGAGGAGGTCCACGAGGACCGGGAGCTCGTCAACCGGGTGCGCCGGGTCAGCTCCCGGATCGAGTACCACCGTGGCCTCGTCGTGCACGCGTCGGTGCGACGCCTCCGGGCCTACGGCCTGCGCAACACCCTCCGGTGGTACCTCGACCACGGCCACCGCCCCGACGTCGTCGACGTCCGAGGCGTCGCGTGAGGGCGCTCGCGCGCACCGACCCGGGGAGCCGCTGGGAGTCACGGCTGATCCGCTCGGCACACCCCGTCGTGGCCCGCGTCGTCGACGCGGCCGTGTCGCGACGCGGAGTCGTACGCGTGCCCGGCGTCGGCGTGCTCGTGGCAGACCCGCGGTCGGCACGACGGGTGCTCACCGACACCGAGGCCTTCGCCAAGAACGGCCCGGGGTCGTCCGGAGCACTCTGGACCCCGGTGCTCGGCGACCGGGTGCTGCTCAACATGGAGGGCGACGACCACCGCGGCCTGAGGCACACCCTCGCCGACCTCTTCTCGCCCCGGGTCGTGCGCGAGGTCTGCGACGCGGCGGCCCGTCCCATCGTCGCGGGGGCCGCGGCGCGGCTGCGGGAGGGGGAGGAGGTCGACGTCGTCCGGCTCGCCCGTGAGGTGTCCGCTGCCGTGATCGGGGCGGTCGTCGGGCTCGACCCAGAGACCCCGCCGTCGGTGCTCCTCGAGGCCAGCGACGCCATCGAGTCGATGGTCACGTGGCGCACCCGCACCTTCGACGACGCTGCGGCACAGCGGGCGCGCGCGGCGCTCGCCGTGGTGCAGGACGCCGCCGAGTCCGCCCATGCTGCGGGCTCGTCGGACACGGTCATGGGCCGGCTGGCGCAGCAGGACGCATCGCTCGACGACGCGCGGTCCCTGGCCGCCGCGCTCTTCCTCACCGGCACGGGCACGGTCAGCAGTGCGTTGCCGCGGATCGTCGGCCAGCTGGCCGATGCGGGCCTGCTCGAGCCGCACGCGGCGAAGGGGTGCCGGCTCGACGACGTGGTCGCCGAGGGTCTGCGCATGACGACGCCGAGCCTCGCGACCCTGCGACGGGTCGTTCGCCCGACCGAGATCGACGGGGTCCGGCTTCGCGCCGACGAGCGCGTCGTCGTGCTCCTGTGGTGGGCGACGCGACGCGACGGGGGCTTCGAGCCGGGACGACCCGCCACGGGCGACCTGCGCCACCTGTGGTTCGGAGCCGGCTCGCACTTCTGCCTCGGCGCCCCCCTCGCGCTCGCCGAGCTGCAGGCCATGACCGGCATGCTCCTGGAGGTCGCGGGAGAGCGCGGGCTCGTCGTGACGTCGCGTCGGGCCGCCCGACGCGTTCTCGTGCCGAGATACGCCGAGCTCACGGTCCGCTGCCCGGACGCCAACCGTGCGAGGGCGAGGGCGAGGGCGAGGGCGAGGGCGAGGGCGAGCTCGGGGGCGGGCGCGACCGGCGCCAGGAGCGCGGGCCGAGCGGCATGACCGGCGGGGCCGACCTCGTCACGGCGCTCCTCGCCCGGGCGGCCACCGAGCCGCACCGGGTGGCGATCCGGGACCACCGGGCCCGGTCGGTCACCTACGGCGAGCTCGGCAGCGACGTCCGTGCCGTGGCGGCCCACCTCACCGCCCACGGGGTCGTCCCGGGTGACGGGGTGCTGCTCGCCGTCCGGCCCTCGCCGCGCGCCGTGGCGGCTGCGCTCGGTGTCGTGCTGGCCGGGGGTGTCGTCGTCGTGGCCGACCCCGGCGCGGGGCAGGCGCTGCTCGACGTGCGGCGTCGCGTCGTGCCCGTGCACGCGGCGGTCGCGGACACCCTCGTGCACGCCGCCGGTCACCGGCCGCTGTCCTCACTGCTCGCGCGGCTGCCGGCCACCTCGGGCCTGCAGCTGCCCGACCTGTCGGCGGCCGGGCTCGTCCACGTCGTCACCGGTCCACGGCTCCCCGGGGTGCCGCGCACCGCGACCCGGTGGGAACGCCTGCCGGCGGCGCTGTCGGCGCCGGTCGTCGGGGATCCCGAGCGCGACGCACTCGTCGTCTTCACGTCGGGCTCGACCGCCGCGCCCCGGGCGGTCGTGCACACCCTCGCGTCGCTCTCGGCCGGCGTCGGCGCCGCCGTCTCGGCACTCGGCCTCGACACCGACGACACCATGCACACCGACCAGCTGATGATCGGCCTGCCGACCCTCGTGGCCGGTGCGGTCTGGTCGCTGCCGCCGGTCACGGCGTCACCGGACGCGTGGCTGCGTCAGGCGGCACGCGAGTCAGCGACCCACGCGTACGCCGTCCCGGCCAAGGTGCTCGCAGCGGCCACCCGAGGACTGCCACCGACCGTGCGGCACGTCGCCATGGGCGGGGCCCCCGTGCTGCCGGCCACGGTGCGACGTCTCGAGTTGCTGGCCCCCGGCGTGGACGTGCGCGCCGTCTACGGACTCACCGAAGCGCTGCCGGTCGCCGTCGCCACCGGGGCCGACGTGCTGGCGTCACCCTCCGGGCGCACGAGCCTCGGGCGGCCACTACCCGGCGTCGCGGTGCGCATCGACGAGCCGGGGCCCGACGGGGTGGGCGAGGTCGTCGTGCGGGCGGCGCAGGCGCGGCACCGTCTCGCGGGGGAGCCGCCGAGTCAGGAGGTGCGTACCGGCGACCTCGGCGAGCTGGCCGCCGACGGTACGCTCCTGCTCGCCGGTCGAGCCAAGAACATGATCATCCGCGGACAGGCCAACATCTACCCGGAGCTCGTCGAGCCGCTCCTCCTCGACCGGCTCGGCGACGTCGTCCGGGACTGCGCCCTCGTCGGGCTGCCCGACGCGGTCACGGGCGACGAGCACGTCATCCTCGCCGTCGTCCCGGTCGGCGAGCTCGGCAGGGCCCGCCCGGCGACGGCGTCACGGGTGAGCCGTCTCGTCCACGGCGCATGGGCGGCGCTCGCCGACGAGACCTGGCGACCCGACGACGTCGTCCTCGTCGACGCGCTGCCGCGGCGGGGCCGCTCCGGCGTGGTCGACCTCGATGCGCTGCGGGCCGTCGTCTCGCACGACCGGTCGGGGGCGGTCTGATGAGGGTCGCCGTGACCGGAGCCAGCGGCTTCGTCGGCGCCGCCGTCGTCGACCGGCTGCTCGAGCGTGGCCACCAGGTGCTCGCCCTGTCCCGGCGACCGGTTCGGGCGCGCCCCGGGCTCGTGCACCGTCCGTGGGACCTCACGACCGGTGTCCTGCCCGACCCGTCGCCCGTCGACGTCGTCGTCCATGCCGCCGCGCACGTCGACGAGTGGGCACCCCGGGCCGTCCACGACGCCGTCACCGTGGGCGGCACGCGTGCGGTCCTCGCGACGTGGCCGCGGGCCCGGGTCGTCCTCGTCTCGTCGTGCAGCGTCTACCCCCTTCGGCCCCCCGCCGGCTCTGGGCACGTCTTCACCGAGGACGTGCCGGTGACGACGCACCACCTGTCCTCCTACTCGCGCGCCAAGGCCGACCAGGAGCGGCTCGTCCTCGGGCGCGCGGGCAGCGTCGTGCTGCGACCCCACGCCGTCCACGGTCCCGGCGACCCGACCCTGCTCCCGCGGCTCGAGCGCGCCCGACGCCGCGGCCGGCTGCTGTGCCCCGGCAGCGCTGACACGCTCGTCCACCTCACGGACGTGCGTCTGGTGGCAGATGCCGCCGTCGCCGCCAGCGAATCCGCTTGCGGCACAGCGGTGCTCAACGTCGCCGATGATCACGCTCTGCCGCTCGCCGTGGTCGCGGCCGGTGTCGCCAAGGCCAACGGATGGCCCGAGCGCCCACTTCTCACCGGAGCGGGCGTCGCCTGGGCCGCGGCGCTGGCCCTGGAGGCCACGGCCCGGCTGACCCGGGCGTCCACGCCTCCGCTGCTCACGGCATACGCCGTCTCGCACCTCGCGGTCACCCGCGTCTTCGACACGACCAGGCTGCGCGAGCAGCTCGGCGTCCTGCCCGCTGCGACAGACCTGTCCCGATGGCGCCACGAGCGCACGGGCCACGGGGACGGCGACTCATACGACTGACACCCCGGCGACACAGCGCACGCACAGGGTCCGCCACAAATGTGTGTGACATGACCTCACTCGCCCTCCCCGAGAGCCGCGACCTCTCGGTGCCGGCCGCGTCACGACGCCAGGCCCTTGCCCCGACGCCCCGCTGGTGGCGCGACGCCTCCGCCGTCTTCGCCTGGGGGGTCACGCTCTTCGTCGTGGCCCTCTGGGTCGCGGGCGGAGGGCTGATCGCTTTCGGCTCGCTCGGTGAGAGCCTCACCAACATCGGCCGCCTCGCCGGGCTCATCGCCTCGGTGCTGATGCTCCTGCAGGTGCTGCTCATGGCGCGCATCCCGCTCGTCGAGCAGGCCTGGGGACAGGACGAGCTAGCACGCGTGCACCGGCTCGTCGGCTTCACCTCGTTCAACCTCATGATCGCCCACATCGCCCTCGTCACCGTCGGCTACAGCGCCGGCACCGACCTCGGCGTCGTCGCCACCTTCGTCGACCAGGTCCTGCACTCCCCGGGCATGCTGCTCGCCCTCGCCGGCACGATCGCGCTCGTCATGGTCGTCGTGACCTCCGTGAAGAAGGCTCGGGCCAGGCTGCGCTACGAGTCGTGGCACCTGCTGCACCTCTACGCCTACCTCGGGGCCGGCCTCGCACTGCCGCACCAGCTCTGGACGGGGGCGGACTTCAACGCGAACGTCACCGCGACGGTGTTCTGGTGGGGTCTGTACGCCTTCGCACTGGTCGCCGTCCTCGTCTACCGGGTGGGGCTGCCGCTCATCCGCTCGCGCCGCCACCGTCTGGTCGTCTCCGCGGTCGTCGCCGAGTCCCCGACCGTGACCTCGGTCGTCATGACGGGCCGCCGCCTCGACCGTCTGCCCGTCCGTGCCGGCCAGTTCTTCCAGTGGCGCTTCCTCGACGGCGCGGGCTGGACCCGAGGCAACCCCTACTCGCTGTCCGCCGCGCCCGACGGTCGCTCGCTCCGGATCACGGCCGAGGCCGTCGGTGGCTCGAGCGCACGCCTCGAGACCCTCCGCCCGGGCACCAAGGTCCTCGTCGAGGGTCCGTACGGCCGCCTGCACGCCGGGGTCCGCACGAGCGAGAAAGCCGTGCTCATCGGAGCCGGCATCGGCATCACGCCGCTGCGCGCCATCCTCGAGGAGCTGCCCGCGTCGCCGGACGGTGTCGTCGTCATCTATCGCGTCGGAAGCCAGTCCGACATCGTCCTCGGCGACGAGCTGCTCGACCTCGCCCGCGCCAAGGGCGGCCGCGTCGTCGCCGTCGTGGGCCACCGCAACCGCGAGCGCGACAGCTGGCTCCCCGTCGACTCACGACACCTCAGCGACGTCGAGGCCCTGACCCGGATCGTCCCCGACATCGCCGAACGCGACGTCTACGTGTGCGGCAACCCCGCCTGGATGGACACGGTCATCACCGCCGCCCACGAGGCCGGCGTACCCCAGGACGCCGTCCACCACGAGCGCTTCGCCTACTGAGACCTCGCAGCCGTCGCGCCCGACTCCGTGACCTGCACCGACCCGAACCGAACCGAATCGAGCCCCCCAATGCGTCGCATCGTCCTCTGGGCCATGAGCACCCTGACCGTGCTCGTCCTCCTCTTCAGCTACAGCACGTCCCGCAGCTCGTCCGCCGTCGTGGCCGCCGAGACCCGGCCGGTGACGGCGAGCAGCAAGACGTCCGACAGCACCGGCTCCACGTCCGGGTCGTCGTCCGCGTCCTCGACCGACTCCTCCGGCCAGGAGCCGGCCGACGACACCGCCACCGACGACACGACCACCTCGGGCACGACCTCGTCCGGCTCGGGCTCGAGCTCGTCGGGCTCGTCCTCGGGCTCGTCCGGCTCGACGAGCACCTCGTCCGCGGCCAAGACGTATGCCGGTGACGCCGTCATGACCCGCTACGGCAACGTCCAGGTCCAGATCACCGTCAAGAGCGGCAAGATCACGGCCGCCGAGGTGCTCCAGGTCCCCTGGAACGACCGGCACGACCAGATGATCAACTCGGCCGCCGTCCCGGTCTACAACCAGGAGGCCGTCAGCGCCCAGTCGGCGCAGATCGACGTCGTGTCCGGTGCCACGTACACGTGGGACGGCTACACGCAGTCCCTGCAGTCCGCCATCGACCAGGCCAATCTCTGAGGCACTCTTGAGACAGGCGACCAAGGAGCGAACCATGAGCCGACCCGTCACCCGACCGCGCCAGCCCGGCGTCCCCGACCCCGCCCCGGCCCCGGCACGGCGCGCGTGGGTCGAGCAGATCATGGGCATGCCGATCTCCATCCACCTGCGGGGCGCCGACGTCGACGGTCTCGCCGCCCACGAGGCGGTGGCGTCGGCCTTCCGGATCCTGCGCGAGATGGACTCGATCTTCTCGACCTACCGCGAGGACTCCGACCTCATGCGACTGCGCCGCGAGGAGGTCCAGGTCTCGCAGTGCAGTCCCCTCGTGGAGGAGGCGCTGCGCATCGGGCAGGAGGCCGAGGTGCTCACCCGGGGGGCGTTCACGACCCTGCTGCCCACGGGCGACGGTGACCTCGCGTTCGACCCGACCGGCCTCGTCAAGGGGTGGGCCGTCGACCGTGCGTCCGTGCCCCTGTCCGGCCTGGAACGGATCTCCTTCTGCATCAACGCCGGTGGCGACATCCTGATCGGCGCCCACGCCGACATGCCCGCCGACGGACCCGAGTCCATCGCCTGGCGGATCGGCGTGGAGGACCCTCTCGACCGGCAGCGGATCGCGAACACCCTGACGCTGACGCGCGGGGCCGTGGCGACCTCGGGGACCGCCGCCCGGGGTGCCCACCTCTACGACCCGGCGTCCGGTGAGCTCGTCGGACGTCCCGGATCGGTGACGGTGACCGGACCGACCCTGCTCTGGGCCGACATCTGGGCCACGGCACTCTTCGTCGGCTCGGAGCGCACGAGCGAGGCCTTCGCCGCGAACGCGACGGACTACCTCTCGACGGCCCTCTGACCCGACCTGGCGCGCCCGGGCGCCGGCCGCTCGGCCGCCCGGCGGGATGCTCCGCAAGGACAAAAGGCGCACGGCTGCCCGAACCGGGAAGGCCTTGAGGCTTTCTTGCGGAAACCATGCGTGCCCCGGGGTTCGCACCTTGCAGTTGGCGCGGAAGAGTCGTCTTCATCAGCAGCAACGGTCGGGGGACCGGCTCGCTGACTCAGAGACCTTCGGGCGAGTGCCCGCCGATCCGGGGAGGAGAGCGCCATGACCATCAGCACCGACACTGACCCTGCAGTGACGGTGCGCGGTCGCGGCGCCCTCCCCGGTCGGCGGGCCCACTCGGAGCCTTCGGTGGGGGGAGTGGACCGGAGCGGGACGGGCCAGCCGGTGGGAGGCCGGCCCGTCCCGACCCGGGACATCGCCCGACGTCCGCGGCGCCCCGGGACGGCTCTGGCCCGGGACGCCTTCGGCGCCGGCCGTGGCCGCTGAGCAGGTCGTGAGCCCGGCCTGTCCCGGACTCACGGTCGACGAGCTCGACCCGAGGGCCCTGACCCGTCTCGCATCGGAGCTCGAGAGCGACGACCTCGCCCGCTCCATCGCCCAGACCTACCTGCGGATGCTCGATGCCCGGCTGGCCCGCGCCGCGTCCGCGCTCGACCGCCGCGACGAGGTCGCGGCGATGGATGTCCTGCTCAGCCTGCGCGTCTCGTCGGCCACCGTCGGACTCGTCCGGCTCGAGTCGGCCGTGCTCTGCGTCATCGACGCGGTCAGTCGCGGTGAGACCGAGCTGGCCCGCGAACGCGGGACGTCGATGCTCGGCGTGGCCCCGGGTGCGCGCGTCGCGCTGCGGTCGCACCTCGACCGCTCGGCACCGCCCGTCGTCGCCTGACCTCCGAACGCGTCGACACGTGCGGGCGGCCCAGCGGCCCCAGCCACAGCGCCGTCGGCGTCAGAACGCGTCGGGCTCCTCCATGCGGTAGCCGACGCCCCGCACGGTCCGGATCGGGGCACGCGTGCCGTCGGGGCCCAGACGGCTCAGCTTGCGGCGGAGGTTGCCCACGTGCACCTCGACGAGGTGCTCCTCGGACCAACCGGGGCCCCACAGGCTGTCGAGGAGGACGGCGCGCGACCACACGCGGCGCGGTGCGCTGATCAGGGTCGAGAGCAGGTCGAACTCGGTGCGGGTCAGGTCGACCTCGTGGTCGTCGACCGTGGCGACGCGGCCTTCCGGGTCGACGGCGATGCGGCCGTGACGCACGAGCTCGGGTGCCGGCTCGTCCGGTGTCGCGCCGTCGGCGGGCGGCCCGCCCGCCGAGACGGCCGAGACGGTGCCGGCCGGACCCGTCGCGTCGTCGGAGCCGTTGGGTCCGCCGGTGCGCGGCCGCCGGAACATCGCGTTGACGCGGGCCTGCAGCTCGCGAGGGCTGAACGGCTTGGTGAGGTAGTCGTCGGCGCCGATCTCGAGGCCCATGAGGCGGTCGATCTCGTCGGTGCGCGCGCTGATCATGACGACGTAGGCCTGGCTCACGTCGCGCACCCGGCGGCACACCTCGATCCCGTCGAGGTCGGGCAGGCCCAGGTCGAGGGTGACGAGGTCGGGGTCGGTCGCGACGACGAGCTCGAGGCCCGCCTGTCCCGAGGACGCCGCCGAGACCTCGAAGCCCTGCATGGTCAGGCTGTGCGTGATGAGCTCACGGATGTCGTCGTCGTCCTCGACGACGACCGCGGTGCGCGCTGAGCCCATCATGCGGTGATTGTTGCAGAATGCGGGGGTTTGGCCCGCCAGATGCGAATGTCGGGCGGTTCGTCTCCTCAGCCGACCACTCCACCGAGCCCCTCGCCAGCCACCGCACCCAGCTGCGCAGCCAGCTGCTCTGGGTCGGTCGTGGGCAGCTCGCAGACCATCCCGCGGCAGACGTAGGCCGCAGCGCGTCCGCCGACGAGCGGGCGGTCGGCCAGCAGCGGGACGCCGGGCGCGTCCGGCTCGCCGCGCACGACGACGAGTCCGGGGCTCGGGGACCGGCGCGCCACCACCTCGAGCGCGTCGGCGTCGCGACCGGACCCGACGACGGCGACCTGCAGCGGTCCGCTGACGAGGGACTCGGCGACCGCGAGCGACCACCCGCCGAACCGCGGCTCGCGGACGGCGAGCCCCATCCCCGCAGCGGTGGAGGTGGCGCCCGCCGCGAGGGCGGCCGGGTCACCGGTCACCGCGCCGAGGGTGACGAGCGCTCCCGCCAGAGCGGACTGCCCCGCCGGCTCGGCGTTGTCCGCGGCGCTGCGCGGGCGCAGGTAGAGCGGCTCGGCGTCCGAGGCGGTGTCGTGGAACCCGCCGTCGTCGGCCGCGAAGTCGCTCGCGGCGTCCAGGACCTGTCGGGCGGCCTCCAGCCAGCGTGGCTCACCCGACACCTGGTGCAGCACGAGCAGGCCGTCCGCGAGGTTGCCGTGGTCGTCCGCGACGGCACGAGCCGTCCCGACGGTGCCGACTCGTGACGCACGCCGCAGCTCCCCGTCGACGACGTGGACGTCGAGGACGTGCGCGGCGCACCGGGTCGCGGCGGCCACCCAGTCCGGCCGCTCGAGCGCGGCGCCGGCATCCGCGAGCGCGGCGATCGCGAGCCCGTTCCACGACGTCACGACCTTGTCGTCACGACCGGGCTGTGGTCGCCCGGCGCGGGCTGCCAGCAGTCGTGCTCTCACGTCGTCGAACCAGTCGCGGTCACCCGGCTCTGACGGCAGCTGCAAGGTCGAGGCGCCGTGCTCGAACGTGCCCTCGGTCGTCACGCCGAGCAGCTCGGCCGCGACGGGGCCGTCGTCGTCCCCGAGGACCTCTCGCAGCTGCTCCGGTGTCCACGCGTACGTCAGCCCCTCGACGCCGGCAGCGTCGGCGTCGAGCGACGACGCGAGGCCTCCCGTCTCGGTGCCGAGGTCGCGCACGACGAAGTCGGCCGTCTCACGGACGATGCGCTCGGCCAGCGGGTCGCGGGTCACCTTCCACCACGTCGTGTAGGCGCGCAGCAGCAGGGCGTTGTCGTAGAGCATCTTCTCGAAGTGCGGCACGACCCAGCCGGCGTCGACGGCGTAGCGCGCGAAGCCACCGGCGAGCTGGTCGTAGAGGCCGCTGCGCGCCATCGCCTCGAGCGTGCGGGACGCCATCGCGAGGGCGTCCCGGTCCCCGGTCCGGGCGTGGTGGCGCAGCAGGAACTCGAGCACCATCGACGGCGGGAACTTCGGTGCGCCGCCGAAACCGCCTGCCACGTGGTCGAACTGGCGGGCCAGCAGCCCGACCGCGGACGACAGCGCTGCCGGCTCGACGGCATACGGCGTCGGCGGCTGGAGGGCCTCGGCGAGGCTGGTGGCGATGTGCGAGCCCGACGCGCGCACCTCGTCCTCGCGGGTGCGCCAGGCCTCGTCGAGGGCCGCCAGGACGCGGAGGAAGTGGTCGCGCGGGAAGTAGGTGCCGCAGAAGAACGGCTCGCCCTCGGGGGTGAGGAAGACCGTCATCGGCCAGCCGCCGTGGCCGGTCGTCGCCGTGACCGCCGACATGTAGACGGCGTCGATGTCGGGTCGCTCCTCGCGGTCGACCTTGACCGGGACGAAGCGGGCGTTGAGCGCGGCGGCGACGGCCTCGTCCTCGAACGACTCGTGGGCCATGACGTGGCACCAGTGGCAGGCCGCGTAGCCGACCGACAGGAGCACCGGGACGTTGCGCTCGCGCGCCTCCGCGAACGCGGCCTCGCCCCACTCCTGCCAGTGCACCGGGTTGTCGCGGTGCTGGAGCAGGTAGGGGCTCGTCGCTCGGTCGAGGCGGTTGGGCATGGCTCCACTCTCGCGCACGCCGGTCGCCGGCCGGGGACTGGTGCGTCACACACCCAGCCCACGCATACCCCCCGGGGTTAGTGTCGAGGCATGGCCAGAGGCTGGAGCATCCGCCGCTCGTGGACGGGCGGGGCTGCGTTCGCAGCTGCCGCCCTGGTGCTCACGGGCTGTTCGGCAGCGCCCGCGGCGACGAACCCGATGGGCGGCGCCATGGGTGGCGTGCGCGCCGGGTCGAGCAGCGGCGTCCCGATGGCGGCGCCGCTGGCGTGTGCGGCCCCGACCGACCTTCCCGGGTCGCGGGTGACCGTCAGCCTCGTCGACATGGGCATGTCGCGGATGATGGGCGGCGTCGCCCCGATGGGGGCCCGGATGCTGCTCGTCGCGCGGCCCGCGACCGTCCACTCCGGACCGGTGAGCGTCGTCGTGGAGAACTCCGGGTGGCGCACCCACGAGCTCGTCGTCCTGCCGCTCGTCGCCGACGCCGTCGCCGGACAGCGCGTGCCGGGCCGGGACGGCACGGTCGACGAGTCGGGCAGCCTCGGGGAGGCTTCGGCGTCCTGCGCCGCGGGCCACGGTGACGGCATCGTCTCCGGCGCCGTCGGCTGGGTGACGGTGACCCTGGCGCCGGGCCACTACGAGCTCGTCTGCAACCTCGAGAACCACTACGCCGACGGGATGCGCCAGGGGCTCGTCGTCACCGGCTGAGGCCGGGGGCGACCGGCCGGGCCGTCAGGCGGCGACGGCCTCGCGCGGCGCGACGAGGCGCTCCCAGCGGATCCGACGCGCACGCCACGTGAAGATGGCGAGCTTGGCGAGCTCCTCGAGGATGCGGGCCACGAAGATGCCGACGTAGCCGAGCGGCGTGTGCAGGCCGAGGAGGACGGCGAGCGGCAGCCCGATCAGGAAGGCACCGGCGACGTCGCCCATGATGACCCCGCGCACGTCGTTGGCGCTGGGCAGCACGCCCGCTCCGACGATCATGTTGCGCACCTTGACCACCTGGAACGCCGCGTTGATGAGGATGCCGACGCCGGCCATGGTGCGCACGTCTCGACCGGCCTCCCCGAAGAGGACGTCGAGCAGCAGCACCGAGGCGGCGAAGAGGACCCCGAAGACGGCGGCGGTCCCGACGCCCGCGCGGGTCAGCCGCCGCACCCAGGCCATCGCGTCGTGGACGTCCCCGCGACCGACGGAGCGGCCCACGAGGGTGGTCGTGGCGCTCATCAGCCCGATGCTGCCGACGACGAAGACGCCCTCCAGCGTCGTGACGATCTGCGCGGCGGCCAGCGCCTCGTCGCCGAGCTGCTGGAACACGACGTTGTAGAGGAAGGTCCCGACGGTCCAGAAGAGCTCGGTGACGCCGAGGGGGAGCGCGAGGACGAAGAGGGGCACGATGACGGCACGCCACTGCCGGACGCTGTCGGGCAGGCTCCAGCCGACGACGGCGCGCCGGCCGTAGGCCATCCACAGCAGGATGAGCGTCTTGACGACGGCGGTCACGAGCGTGGCCCAGCCGGCGCCGGCGACGCCGAGCGAGGGCAGCGGGCCGAGCCCGACGACGAGGGAGTACGCGATTGCCGAGTTCGCGAAGACGGTGACCATCGTCGCGATCATCGGGCTCGTCGGTCGGCCGGCCGAGCGGAGGACACCCGAGAGGATCGCGCTGAGCATGACCGGCAGCGTCGCGAGGACGGTGAGGCGGAAGTAGTCGGTGCCCGCCGCCGCCACCGACGGGGAGGCCCCGACGAGCGACATGAGGTGGTCGGCGAAGAACCACGGCACGAGCGAGACGACGACGCCGAGCCCGACGGCGACGAGAAGCGCCGCCGTGACCGTGTGGTCGAGGGCGTCCCGGCGACCGGCGCCGTGCGCCCGCGCCACGAGGATGCTCACCGACGTGCCGAGACAGCCGAGCGTCACCGCGAGGATGAAGGTGAGGCTGTTGGAGAAGCCCACCGCGGCGATCGCCGTGGCCCCGAGGCTCCCGACGACGATCTGGTTGACGAAGTTGAGCACGAGCATGAGGACGAACTCCATGCTCACCGGCACGGCGATGCGCGCGATCTCGCGAGCAGGGGTCGGCGTGGCCGAGCGCTGGTCGCGGGAGGTGGGCATGGCAAGGCGAGGCATGCGAGTGCCTTTCGACAACGAAGGTGGGGGAGCGCGACAAGGTTAAGGCTTCAAGCACCCCGGAGTCGAAACGATTTGATCGACGACGTCGAGCGCGTGTCGTCGACGGTGCTGAGGCTGTCACGAGCGTGTCGAGTCAGCGCTCGAGAGCCCGCCGGCTCAGTCGTTCATCGCCTTGATGATCGTCACCGCGAGGCTGATCCGGTCGTGTGCCCAGGCGTCGTCGGCGGGGCCCTTCGCCAGCGCCTCGGCGGCGTCGAGGGCGTTGTCGGCCTCCCGGACGATCGTCCACGCACGGGCCCGCCCCTCGTCGAGGCCGGCGCGCTCGCAGATGATCTCGAGCCGCCGGCGCAGCGACCACCGGACCTCGGACCCGGTCCCGAGCTCGTCGGCCCGGTTCCACAGGGCGGGGGCCACCTCGAACGCCGGGTCGCCGGCCATCGGCTTGGGGTCGATGGCGAGCCACGGGGAGCGGTAGGCGGCGAGCACGTTGGTGTAGTGCAGGTCGGTGTGCAGCAGCCGGTCCTCGGCGGGGGCCCGCTCGACGAGCTCGCGGGCCAGCGTCGACGCCTGGTCGAGGTAGCGCCGCGGCAGCACCGCGGGTGCGGCCGCCAGCTCCTCGGCCTGACGGAGGGCGTATGCCGTGAGGCTGGGCACGCGCGGGTGCGGGGGCCGTCGCAGCACCCGGAGCAGGTCGCCGATGACGCCGCACGCCTCGTCGATGTCGACGCGGGTCAGGTCGCGGGTGTGCAGCCGCTCGAGGAGCAGGGCGAAGCGCGCGGGGTCGGCCCGCACGAGGCGCGCCGCACCGTGCCCGTTCCACGTCTGGAGCGCGAGGTGCTCGGTCGCGGCCTCAGGGTGCGGCCAGGTGATCTTGAGGATGCCCTCGCCGCTCACCCCGACGACGTCGCGGCCCGAGCCCAGCAGGCGCACCGGGATGGCCACCGCGCACACGCCGTTGGTGGCTCGCCCGATGGGCTCGAGCTCCCAGTCGGCGAGCAGGTCGGTGATGAGCCCCGGCAGTGCGTCGATCCAGTCCTCGCCGGAGACGTAGCCGTCGGGCTCGTAGCCGCTCACCTCGTGGGCGAACAGGGCGGGGATGAGGTCGTACATCGGGTCGTAGCTCACGCGGTGGCTCCCGGGAAGGCGGTCAGGGGCACGTCCCAGTCGACGGCGAGTGCCTGGAGGTCGGCGCTCCAGCGCGCGACGTCCTCGAGGGAGGCGGCGCTCGGGCTCGGGCCGGCCACCTCGGTGCCCGCGTCCACGGCGGACGACAGGGTCTCGGTCGCGAGGCGTCCGGCCGCCTCGGGTGTCGTGACGGGGTAGGGCAGCGCCCACCCGGCAGGCGTCGTCGAGCTCGCGCCGGACACGGCGATGTCGAGGCGCACCAGGGCGGCGAGCGTGTCCTCGGCCCGCGACCGCTGGTCGCCAGAGCTCTGGGCCGCGACCACCTCGAAGGCGTACACGAGGGGGGAGGTCCGGGAGACGATCTCGGGTCGCACGGGGCTGGGCGGCGACGTGGCGACGTCCCGTCCGAGGAGCACCGCGCCGGCGAGGCGTTGTCCGTAGGCGGCCGCGAGCAGCTCGCGGGTGTCGACGGTCGCCGTCGTGAGCGCGGACCAGTCCTCGGGCCCGAGCGAGTCGAGCAGGGCGGCGAGCTCCCGGCGGGTGCGGACGGGCCGCTGGCTCGTCGGCGGGGCGGCCGAGGGTGTGGGGGTGCCCGTGGAGCCGGTCCGCGACGACGGCGCCGGCCTGGCGGCCACGGCGGCGTCGATCACGGCCGTCGGCACGCCGGCGTTCGTGAGCCGGCCGCGCAGGACGCGCAGCTGCTCCCGGTTGACGGTGCGGAGCCGACGGACCAGGCCGCCACCCTCGTCGCCCGCGAGGACCGACGTCTCGGCCGCCACGATGTGTTCGAGGTCGGCCACGGCCGAGAGCAGGAGGGCCTCGTCCGGGGCCGGACGGCGGGTGGGCACCGGCGGGGGAGGCGGCGGCACGTCGAGGCGCAGGCCGCGGTCGACGAGCAGCGCGAGCGCGGCGGCACCGCCGCCGAGCACGAGAAGGCGGCGCGGGGGACGGCCGAGACCGTCCATCACCCGTGACCCGAGCCCACGGGTGTCGCCGTCCATGCCGAGATCTTCGCACGCGGGCGGCGGTCTGCGACGACCCCCCGGCGCCGATAGAGTGGTGGGCACGCGGTGCCCGTCGCGTCCTTCGGGGCGTCGGCGCCGGACATTCGAGAAGAGCAGGAGGCGTCGACTGATGAGCACGGCCCAGGAGATCAGAGCGACGCTCGAGCCGGTGCTCGCGCCCCTCGGGCTCGTCGTCGAGGACGTCTCCGTGTCTCCCGCCGGCAAGCGGCGGCTGGTTCGCGTGCTCGTCGACGCCGACATCGCCGGTCTCGACGCAGCCGACACGACGAGTGCCGTCCCGCCGCTCTCGCTCGACGCCGTCGCCGAGGCGACTCGTGCCGTGAGCGACGAGCTGGACGCGAGCGACGTGATGGGTGAGGCCCCCTACGTCCTCGAGGTGTCCTCACCCGGGGTCGGCCGGCCGCTCGCCTCCCGCGACCAGCTCCGGCGTCAGGTGGGGCGGCTCGTCGAGGTCGTCCACCAGGACGGCACCGACACCGGGCGGCTCACCGAGGTCGGCACGGACTCGCTCACCCTCGAGGTCCAGGCCACGAAGAAGACTCCGGCGCGCCACCTGACCCTCGACCTCGACACCGTCCAGCGTGGCACCGTGCAGGTCGAGTTCACGCGCGCCGAGACCACGAACGACGCCGCCGTCGACGACGCGGGGGACGACGCCTCCGACGACGCGCACGACGACACCCACGACCCGGACGAGACGTCCGCCCTGGAAGGGGACCACTGATGGACATCGACCTCGCAGCCCTGCGCGCCTTGGAACGGGAGCGCGACATCAGCCTCGACGTGCTCATCCCCGCCATCGAGCAGGCGCTCCTCGTCGCCTACCACCGCACCGACGGCAGCCAGCGCATCGCGCGGGTCGAGCTGGACCGCAAGACCGGCCACGTCATCGTCTGGGCCCGTGAGGAGGGCGACCTGCTCCCGGTCACCGAGGAGGGCGAGCGTCCGCAGCGCGGCGAGCCCGGACCCGAGTTCGACGACACCCCGGTCGGCTTCGGCCGCATCGCCGCCTCGACGGCGCGGCAGGTCATCGTCCAGCGCCTGCGCGACCTCGAGGACGAGGCGATCCTCGGCGACTTCAAGGGCCGCGAGGGTGACGTCATCTCCGGCATCATCCAGCAGAGCCAGGACCCCCGGAACGTCCTCGTCGACTTCGGCACGGTCGAGGGCATCCTGCCGCTGGCCGAGCAGGTGCCGGGCGAGCGCTACGTCCACGGCGAGCGCCTGCGCTGCTTCGTCGTCAGCGTCAAGCGTGGGCCCAAGGGCCCCCAGGTGGGCCTGAGCCGCACCCACCCCAACCTCGTGCGCACGCTCTTCAAGTTCGAGGTGCCCGAGATCGCCGACGGCACCGTCGAGATCGCCGCCCTGGCCCGCGAGGCCGGACACCGCACGAAGATCGCGGTCCACAGCCGGGTCGCCGGCGTCAACGCCAAGGGCGCGTGCATCGGCCCGATGGGCGCCCGCGTCCGTGCCGTCATGACCGAGCTGCGCGGCGAGAAGATCGACATCGTCGACTATGCCGACGACCCCGCCACCTTCGTCGCGGCCGCCCTGTCGCCCGCCCGGGTGCAGTCCGTCGAGATCGTCGACGCCGCGGCCCGCGCCGCGCGGGTCGTCGTGCCCGACTACCAGCTGAGCCTCGCGATCGGCAAGGAGGGCCAGAACGCC
The DNA here is from genome assembly GCF_001429655.1 of Terrabacter sp. Soil811. Classification (NCBI taxonomy): domain Bacteria; kingdom Bacillati; phylum Actinomycetota; class Actinomycetes; order Micrococcales; family Intrasporangiaceae; genus Terrabacter; species Terrabacter sp. Soil811. The sequence goes on along the minus strand of NZ_LMSX01000001.1, from coordinate 36,373 downwards.
CGCCTCGCCGCCAAGCTCACCGGATGGCGCATCGACATCCGTCCCGACACCGAGGCCGCCGACGCGGCAGCGGGGCGCGGGACGACCGACGGCTCCTGAGGTCGGCTCGCGCCGACGGGCTCAGGAGTCCTTGAGGACGAGGACCGGCTGGCCGGAGCGGCAGGTCACGAGGAGGCGGTCCTCGCGCGAGTCGCTCTTGAACGTCGCCCGTATGCCGCCGTCCTCGCGCTCCACCTCGTAGCGGTAGCCGTTGCTCGGGGTGACCGAGCGCAGCTGCACCTGACCGTCCCCGCAACGGGCCGTCAGGGAGCCGCCCGTCGTCGAGAAGCTTGCGGTGGGACTCGTGGAAGCCCTCCCGTCATGCTGGGCGGTGGTGCGGGACCCGGCGGGTGCGTCCGAGGTGGACGACGGACCCTCGGGTCCCGGCGCCGCGGCGGAGGTGTCCCCGTCGACGGGTGGACTGTCGGTCCGGCCGGCGACGACCGGGCCGATCGGCGCGACGGTGTCCGCGCTGCGGGTGGACGCCTCGTGGGGTGCCTGGGTCTGGGTGCCTCCCGGCTCCGCAGGCGGGAGCAGGGCGGGGTCCGGCGACGGCCCCGTGGTCGTGGGGCCCGGCACGAGCGTGCCGCCGGCCGTGGACGTTACGGTGGTGCTCGGCAGGGTCGCCGTCGCGGAGGGGAGTGGCTGCTCGAGCTCGCCCGCGACGTCCTGACCCACGCGCGTCACGACGGTCGTCGTCACCGTGGCGGTGACCGCCACGACGGTCAGCCAGCCGAGCGCGAGGCGCAGCGGACCCGCGCGTCCCGACGTCATCGCGGACCCCCGTCCCGCGGGCCCGGCGGATGCGTCACGACCGGGTCTGCGCAGGTCGGCCCGGGCGTACCGTGAGGCGTGTGACCCACGTGCTCGTCATCGAGGACGACCCCGCGATCCGGGGATCGCTCGTACGGGCCCTGACCGGCCGTGGGCACGCCGTGTCGAGCGCCGCCAGCGGGCTCGGCGGGCTCGAGCAGGTGCTCAACGAGCACCCGGACGTCGTCCTGCTCGACCTGGGCCTGCCCGACGTCGACGGCCACACGGTGCTGACCATGCTGCGCTCGGTCACCGCGACCCCGGTCATCGTCGTCACGGCGCGTGACGACGACGGCTCGATCGTCCGCGCCCTCGACTCGGGGGCCGACGACTACGTGCCGAAGCCCTTCACCCTCGACCAGCTCGAGGCCCGGATGCGGGCGGTGCTGCGGCGCAGCGAACCGGCCCACGCCGACGAGCGGATCACCGTCGGTGGTCTCGTCATCGAGCCGTCCCGCAGGGGCGTGACCCTCGACGACGTGCCCGTGGACCTCTCGCGACGTGAGTTCGACCTCCTCCTCATGCTCGCCGGTCGCGTCGGTGAGGTCGTGACCAAGCGCGAGATCATCGTGGAGGTGTGGCAGCAGGTCTACGGAGGCGGCGAGCGCACCGTGGACGTGCACCTGTCGTGGCTGCGTCGCAAGCTCGGCGAGTCGGCGGCTCATCCGCGGTACCTCCACAGCGTCCGAGGGGTGGGGGTTCGGCTGGCGGCCCCGGAGGACGTGCCCTGATGCGTCGTCAGATCACGTGGCTCGTGGCCGCGACGACGTCTGCGGTCGTCGTCGCCTTCATCATCCCCCTCTGCCTGCTCGTGTCGAACGTCGCCGAGGACCGTGCCGTGAACCGGGCCCGTCAACAGGCGCACAGCGTCGCCACCGTCGTCGCCAGCGTCGACAGCGAGCAGGTGCTCTCCGAGGCCGTCGGGCTCTTCACGGCGCAGGGCATGGTCGTTGCCGTGCACACGCCGTCCGGCCGGGTCATCGGTCGTGACACCTCGGTGGGAGACGACGACGCCGAGGTCGCCCAGGCGAAGTCGACCCGCACGGCGTTCACCCATCGCACCGACACGGGTCTCGACGTCATCATCCCGGTGCAGACCGAGAGCGGGGTCACGGTCGTCGAGTCCACCGTGAGCAACGACGAGCTGCGTCAGGGGGTCGCGGCCGCCTGGGCCACGATCATCGGTCTCGGGCTGCTCCTCGTCGGGGTGGCGGCCGTGATCGCCCTCCGTCTGGGCCGCCGCGTGAGCGTGCCCGTGACCCGGCTGGCGGCGGTCGCCCACCGCATCCGCGAGGGCGAGCTCGGCACCCGTGCCGTCCCCGAAGGGCCACCCGAGACGGTCGAGCTCGCGGGGGCGCTCAACCAGCTCGCCGACCGCATCGACGTGCTCGTGACGTCCGAGCGTGCGGCCGTCGCCGACCTCGGTCACCGACTGCGCACACCGGTCACCGCCCTGCGGCTCGACAGCGACCTCGTGACGGACCCGGAGGTCTCCAGGCGGCTGCGCCACCATGTCGACGAGCTCCAGCGCAGCGTCGACGCCATCGTCCACGAGGCCCGCCGCCCGTTGCGCCGTGCGATGCCGAGCGGGTGTGACCTCGGGGTCGTCGTCCGCCGACGAGCCGCCTTCTGGGAGCCCCTCGCGCAGGACCAGGAACGGGCCTTCGCCGTGACGGGCCCCGACGGTCCGTGTGTCGTCGACGTCCCGGAGGAGGACGTGAGCGACGTCGTGGACGTGCTGCTCGACAACGTCTTCGCGCACACGCCCGAAGGGGCGGGCGTCGAGGTCGCCGTGCGCGTCGACGAGGGCCGGGCCCACCTCACCGTGGCCGACGGCGGGCCGGGCGCCGCCGAGTCCGCCCTCGACCGGGGCCGCAGCGGCAGTGGGTCGACAGGTCTCGGGCTCGACATCACCCGTCGGGTCGCGGAGGCCGCCGGTGGCTCGGTCGCCCTGGCCCGCTCCGACCTGGGCGGCCTTCTGGTGGAGGTCTCCCTACCCCTGCGACCAGGGAGCGGTACACGCCCAGGCTGAGAGCGACCCGGGCGGAGTCGCGCGACGACGGACGAGCAGGGATCGTGCGCCGCGTCCGCACCCCACGCATACGATGGCAGGGCAGCACGGGTTCGGCCCCTCTTCCAGGCGGGGGAGGATGCCCGATGCGCGGTCTCGCGCTGTGGCGCGGTAGACTTACCTGTGGCCGACCGGACTGGACTCCGTGCTGAGCCGTCCCGCACCTGTGTGGGATGTCGAGGAATGGATAGCTGGTCGGCTCTGCTGCGAGTGGTCGCGGCGACGGACAGAGATGCCGGGGACACCTCCCCGGTCACGCTCCGTCCCGACCCGAGACACCGGATGCCGGGACGTGGTGCATGGCTGCACCCGACGCCCGACTGTTTCGAGTTGGCAGTGCGCCGCAAGGCGTTCGGACGTGCCCTGCGCCTGCAGGTCGCCCTCGACGTCAGCGCGGTGGCACGACATCTCGGAGTCCAGGACGCGCAGCAACGCTCCGGTGCCCCACACGGGTCGCACCGATCAGTCAGAGATCAGTCAACGAACCAAGGCGGGTTGAAAACGCTATGAGCACCCGATGAGTACTCAGCGATGAGCAAGCCCCAGCAATAACCCACGGTTCGGCCACTTCCTGTTCAGGCCGGACCAGGAACAGGAGAGATGTGGCTAAGGTCCGGGTCTACGAGCTCGCAAAGGAGCTCGGAGTCGAGAGCAAGACACTGCTCGCACACTTGAAGAGCCAAGGAGAGTTCGTCCGGTCGGCATCGTCGACCATCGAGCCCCCCGTCGTCCGCAAGATCATCGAGACCTTCCCCCGGGAAGGCTCGTCCAGCGGCGACAAGAAGCCGGCGGCCCCCAAGGCCGCCCCCACGAGCGCGGCCCCCGCCGCGCCCCAGAAGGCTGCTCCGGCGCCGTCGGCCCCCGCGCCGGCCGCTCCCGCAGCCGCAGCACCGGCGGCTCCCGCCCCGGCTGCTCCCGCAGCACCTGCTGCCCGCGAAGCCGCTCCGGCCCCCGCCAAGGCAGCTCCCGCACCCGCCGCCCCGGCACCGAAGGCTCCGGCCCCGGCTGCTCCGCCCCCCGCCGCTCCTGCGGCGTCGGCTCCGGCTCGGGTGCAGTCCAGCCGTGACGGTGGTCAGCAGACCTCCGGCGTCCCGGCCTCCCCGCGTCCGGCGCCCCGTCCGGGTCAGCCGCGTCCGGGCAACAACCCGTTCGCCCCGAGCCAGGGCATGGGCCAGTCCCGCGCCCCGCGTCCCGGTGGCGACACCGCGCCGCGTCCGGGCAACAACCCGTTCAGCCCGAGCCAGGGCATGCCGCGTCCGCAGCAGCGCCAGGGCGGTCAGGGTGGCCAGCGTCCGGGTGCTCCCGGCGGCGCCCCGCGTCCCGGTGCCCCCGCCGCAGGCGGTCGTCCGGGTGCTCCCGGCGGCGCCCCGCGTCCCGGTGGTCCGCGTCCCAGCCCGGGCATGATGCCCGAGCGCAGCACCGTCGGCCGTCCCGGCCAGCGCCCGGCCGGCGGCCCCGGCCGTGGCGGCCCGGGTGGCGCCGGTGGCCGTGGTGGCTTCGGTGGTGGCCCCGGCGGCGCCCCCGGTGGCGGTCGCCCCGGCGGCTTCGGCGGTCCTCGCGGTGGCGGTGGCGGTCGTGGCTCGACGGCTGGTGCCTTCGGTCGCGGCGGCGGTCGTCCGGTCCGAGGCCGCAAGTCCAAGCGCGCGAAGCGCCAGGAGTTCGAGCAGATGCAGGCGCCGAGCCTGGGTGGCGTCAGCGTCCCCCGTGGCGACGGCAAGACGACCATCCGCGTCCGTCGTGGTGCCTCGCTGACCGACTTCGCCGACAAGATCAACGCCAACCCGGCGTCGCTCGTCACCGTGCTGTTCCACCTCGGCGAGATGGCCACGGCCACGCAGTCCCTCGACGAGGAGACCTTCAAGGTGCTCGGCGCCGAGCTCGGCTACGAGATCGAGGTCGTGTCGCCCGAGGACGAGGAGCGCGAGCTGCTCGGCTCGTTCAACATCGACCTCGACGCCGAGCTCGAGGCCGAGGAGGACGAGGACCTCGAGGCGCGTCCGCCGGTCGTGACCGTCATGGGCCACGTCGACCACGGAAAGACGAAGCTCCTCGACGCGATCCGCTCCGAGGAGGTCGCCGAGGGCGAGGCCGGTGGCATCACCCAGCACATCGGTGCCTACCAGGTCGCCACGACGCACGAGGGCGAGAAGCGCGCCATCACGTTCATCGACACCCCCGGTCACGAGGCCTTCACGGCCATGCGTGCCCGTGGTGCGTCGGTGACGGACATCGCGATCCTCGTCGTCGCCGCCGACGACGGCGTCATGCCGCAGACCATCGAGGCGCTCAACCACGCCCAGGCGGCCAACGTGCCGATCGTCGTGGCCGTCAACAAGGTCGACAAGCCGGACGCCAACCCGGCCAAGATCCGCCAGCAGCTGACCGAGTACAACCTCATCGCTGAGGAGTACGGCGGCGACACGATGTTCGTCGACGTCTCGGCCAAGAACGGCACGAACATCGACGGGCTCCTCGAGGCCGTCCTGCTCACCGCCGACGCGGCTCTCGACCTGCGGGCCAACCCCGACAAGGACGCCCGTGGTGTCGCCATCGAGGCGCACCTCGACAAGGGCCGCGGCCCGGTCGCGACCGTCCTCGTCCAGTCGGGAACCCTCAGCGTGGGCGACTCGATCGTGGCCGGCAGCGGTCACGGCCGCGTGCGTGCCATGCTCGACGAGCACGGCAACAACGTCGAGCAGGCCGGTCCCTCGCGTCCGGTCATGGTGCTCGGTCTGACGTCGGTGCCGGGCGCCGGTGACACGTTCCTCGTGGCACCCGACGACCGCACCGCGCGCCAGATCGCCGAGCGTCGTGAGGCCGCGTCGCGTGCGGCGAGCCTCGCCAAGCGCCGCAAGCGCATCTCGCTCGAGGACCTCAACGAGGCCCTCGCCGCGGGCAAGGTCGACACCCTCAACCTCATCCTCAAGGGTGACGTGTCGGGTTCGGTCGAGGCGCTCGAGGACGCGCTGCTCAAGATCGACGTGGGCGACGAGGTCGACCTGCGGATCATCCACCGCGGTGTCGGTGCGATCACGCAGAACGACGTCAACCTCGCGACGGTCGACAACGCGATCATCATCGGCTTCAACGTCCGCCCCGCGGAGCGTGTCGCCGAGCTGGCCGACCGGGAGGGCGTCGACATGCGCTTCTACTCGGTCATCTACCAGGCGATCGACGACGTCGAGGCAGCGCTCAAGGGCATGCTCAAGCCGGAGTACGAAGAGGTCCAGCTGGGCACGGCCGAGGTCCGCGAGGTCTTCAAGTCGAGCAAGTTCGGCAACGTCGCGGGTTCGCTCGTGCGCTCCGGCGAGATCAAGCGCGGGACCCGTGCGCGGATCATCCGCGACGGCACCGTCATCGGCGAGGGCATCGAGATCACCGGTCTGCGTCGCTTCAAGGACGACGTCACCGAGGTCCGCGAGGGCTTCGAGTGCGGTATCAACCTCGGCAACTTCAACAACATCGAGATCGACGACGTCATCGAGACGTTCGAGATGCGCGAGAAGCCGCGCGCCTGAGCTCGACCGGTCCGACGGCGCCGGCCCCCACGGGGGTCGGCGCCGTCGCCGTCCGCGGCGGTCCCCACCCGCCCCGCGGACGCCCGGGTGGGAATGCGCGGGGCCCCCGGCCCGCTACTAGGGTGAACACCACGTCGGCCCGGCTGTCACGGCCCGACCGCACAGCACACGAAAGAGGTAGCCATGGCTGACCCCGCCCGCGCCCGCAAGATCGCCGACCGGATCAAGGTCATCGTCGCCGAGTACCTCGAGTTCCGGCTCAAGGACGAGCGCCTCGGTTTCGTCACCATCACCGACGCCCGCGTCACCGGTGACCTCCAGCAGGCCTCCGTCTTCTACACCGTCTTCGGCAGCAACGAGGACCGCCAGGCCACGGCCGAGGTGCTCGAGGCCAACAAGGGCCGCATCCGCTCGGCCGTCGGCAAGGGCATCGGCATCCGTCTGACGCCGTCGATCGAGTTCATCGCCGACGCGCTGCCCGAGGGCGCCGCCCACCTCGAGGACCTCGTGGCCCAGACGCGGGCGAGGGACGAGGAGCTGGCCCGCGCCGCGGCCAACGCCAAGCCCGCCGGCGACCCCGACCCCTACCGCAAGCCGGTCGACCGCTCGGCGGACGACGAGGACAGCGACGACGTGGACGCCGAGGTGGACGCGGACGTCGACGCCCGATGACCGACCGCTCGGGTGGCCTGCTCGTCGTCGACAAGCCGGCCGGATGGACGAGCCATGACGTCGTCGCGCGTGCCCGTCGTCTCTGTGGCACGCGCCGGGTCGGCCACGCCGGCACGCTCGACCCGATGGCGACCGGCGTCCTCGTGCTCGGCGTCGAGCGCGGCACGAAGCTGCTGACCTTCCTCGTCGGCTGCGACAAGTCGTATGCCGCCACGATCCGTCTCGGGATGGCCACCCTCACCGACGACGCCGAGGGTGAGACGACCCAGGCGCTCGGGGTCGACGACGTGCCCGCGCTCGAGGCGGCCCTGCCCGCGGCCGTCGCTGCCCTGACGGGCGACATCCAGCAGGTGCCGAGCTCGGTCAGCGCCATCAAGGTCAAGGGTGTGCGCAGCTACACGCGCGTCCGGCAGGGCGACTCGGTCGACCTTCCGGCCCGCCCGGTCACGGTGAGCCGTTTCGACGTGCTCTCGGTGCGCCCCGGCACCGCGACGGTCGAGGTGGGCCCCCCGATCGACGTCGTCGACGTCGAGGTCGAGGTCGACGTGTCGTCCGGCACCTACGTCCGCGCGCTCGCCCGCGACCTCGGCGAGGCGCTCGGCGTCGGCGGCCACCTGACGGCGCTCCGGCGTACGCGGGTCGGCCGCTTCGGGCTCGACGCCGCGGTCTCGCTCGACGACCTCACGGCCACGTCGGAGACCGACGGGCCGGACGGCATACCCCTGCTCCTGATCGCCGACGCGGCCCGGGCGCAGCTGCCCGTCCACGAGGTGACGGCCGAGGAGGCCGTCGCCCTCGGCTACGGCCAGCGCATCCAGAGCGCGGTGGACGGTTCCGACGCGGTGGCCGCCATCGACCCCGACGGGCGTCTCGTCGCCGTGCTCGACGAGACGCGTCCGACCGCCCGGGCCAAGGTGGTCTTCGCCGCGTCCGGGGCGGGGGCCTGAGCTTCGTGCCCGAGCCCTCGGACGTCCGCTCCGACGGGGCCACTACAGTGGTCGCCGTGCAGCGCTGGTACGGACTCGACGACATCCCGGCCGACCTCGGGCCCACCGTCGTCACCCTCGGCAACTTCGACGGGGTGCACCGCGGGCACCGCGAGGTCCTGACGCGCGTCGTGCGCGAGGCCGCCGACCGCGGGGCCCTTCCCGTGGCCGTCACCTTCGAGCCGCACCCGATCGCCGTGCTCTACCCCGACCGCGCCCCGGCTGCCGTCATGTCGCTCGAGCAGCGACTGGACGCGCTCGCGTCGGTGGGCGTCGGCGCGGTGCTCGTCATCGAGTTCACGCGTGACTTCGCCCAGCAGACCCCCGAGGAGTTCGTCCGCGGCACGTTCGTGGACGCCCTCGGTGCCTGCGCCGTCGTCGTCGGCAAGGACACCCGCTTCGGCGTGCGCAACTCCGGCGACGTCGGCACGCTGCGCGAGCTCGGCGCCGCGCACGGCTTCGAGGTCATCGCCCTCGACGACATCGGCGAGGGGGCCGACGAGGGCGCGCGCTGGAGCTCGACGCAGCTGCGCGCCGAGCTGCTCGCCGGCAACGTCGACCACGCCGCCCAGATCATCGGCCGTCCGCACCGGGTCACCGGCACCGTCGTGCACGGCGACCACAGGGGCCGCGAGCTCGGCTACCCGACGGCCAACCTCTCGCAGGACCACGAGGGCCTCGTGCCGGCCGATGGGGTGTATGCCGGGTGGCTCGTCCGTCTCGGCCTCGACGAGGGTGCCCCCGACCGCACCCTCCCGGCGGCCGTCTCCGTGGGCACCAACCCGACGTTCGACGGTCATCAGCGCAGGGTCGAGGCCTACGTCCTCGATCGCACCGACCTCGACCTCTACGGCGAGCGCGTCGCGGTGGAGTTCGTCTCGCACCTGCGTCCCACCCTGAAGTTCGAGTCGATCGACACCCTCGTCGAGCAGATGGCCCAGGACGTGGTCCGGTGTCGCGAGATCCTCTCGGCGATCGTCCCGTCGTAGCCGGGCCGCTCCTGCCGCCGACGCGGCCTTCCGCGGGCGGCCGTCGGGCGGTACGGGGCCCCGCCGGGCCGTCGTGGCTGCGGGTCGACCTCGGACTGCTCATCGGCGCCCTCGGCCTGTCGGTCGTCGGCGTCGTCCTCGTCTGGTCGGCCACCCGCGCGTCGGTCGGCGGGACCGCGGCGCTCAAGCAGCTCGTCGCGCTGGGCGTCGGCATCGCGTGCGCCGCCGTGGTGACGCGGCTCGACGTGCGCGTGGTGCGGGCGGTCGCTCCCGTCGTCTACGTCCTTGCCGTCCTCGGGCTCGCGGCCGTCGTCTCGCCGCTCGGGTCGACCGTCAACGGCTCGCGCTCCTGGATCCGGCTGCCGGGCGGCATGAGCCTGCAGCCGTCGGAGCTGATGAAGGTGGCCCTGGCGATCGGGCTCGCGATGCTCCTCGCGGAGCGGGCCGAGCGCGGGCTGCGCCAGCGCCACCGGGACGTCGCGCTCGCGTGGGTCGTGGCCGGCATACCGGTGGTTCTCGTGCTCGCCCAGCCCGACCTCGGCTCTGCGCTCGTGCTCGTCGCCATGGCGGTCGTCATCATCGCGGCGGCCGGCGCCCCGGCCCTGTGGACGCTCGGCGTCCTCGTGGCCGGCGCGGCGGCCGTGGCTGCTGCCTTCCTGACGCCGGTCCTGTCGGCCTACCAGCGCAACCGGCTGCGCGCCTTCCTCGATCCCTCGCTCGACCCGCAGGGTATCGGCTACCAGACCCGGCAGGTGCGCATCGCCGTCGGCTCGGGCGGGCTCGGCGGCCAGGGGCTCTTCGAGGGTCGCCAGACCCAGGGCGGGTTCATCCCCTTCCAGGAGACGGACTTCGTCTTCTCCGTCGCGGGGGAGGAGCTCGGCTTCCTCGGCGCGGCAGGGCTCGTCGTGCTCATCGGGTTCATCGTCGTGCGGTGCGTCGTCGTGGCGCGCCGCGCCGACGCGTTCGGGCGCCTGGTCGCGATCGGTGTCGCCGTCTGGCTGGGGGTGCAGGCCTTCGAGAACATCGGGATGAACCTCGGGCTCATGCCCGTCACGGGGCTGCCGCTGCCGTTCGTGTCGAGCGGTGGCTCCTCGCTCATCGCCTCGTGGATCGCCGTCGGCCTCGTCGGCAACGTCGCCGCGGCGTCGCAGCGGCGAGGCGGACGACCCGTCGCGGGTCGCCTTCGGCGGGGTTGAGCCCCGCCTCCGGTTACCGAGGGGTCACGTTTCGACGTGGACGCCGACGGATGCGTGACTGGCACGACGATTGTTGACATCATCCCGGCATGGCGGTCGCCCGCAGACGCCGATGACGCGCAACCGCAGTGACAAAGGAGTCCACATGCCCCTCCAGGCCCTTGCCGACCGGGACGTCGACCAGAACGTCCTCGACGGACGCGCTCCCAGCGTGGGTGCGCTCTTCCGCAGCCGGGTCCGGGCCACGCCCGACGCGCCGGCCTACCTCTACTTCGCGGAGGGGTCGAGCGAGCTCACCACGCTGACGTGGCGGCAGACGCACGAGGTCGTGGAGCAGTGGGCCGCCGGGCTCGTCAGCCTCGGGGTGGCGCTGGAGGACCGCGTCGCCATCGCGTCGACGACCCGCGTGGAGTGGATCCTCGCCGACCTCGCCGTCATCTGCGCCGGCGGTGCGACGACGACCGTCTACCCGACGACGATCGCCGAGGACGTCGCCTACATCCTCACCGACTCCGGCAGCGGCATCGTCTTCGCCGAGAACGCCGAGCAGGTCGCCAAGCTCCAGCACGTGCGCTCGGAGGTGCCGGGCGTCCGGCAGGTCATCGCCCTGACCGGACCGGGCAGCGACGACGGCTGGGTCATCACCACCGACGAGCTCGCCGAGCGCGGCCGCGAGTGGCTGGCCGCGACGCCCGACCTCGTCGACTCGCGCATCGACCAGCTCGGTCCCGAGTCCCTCGCCGTCGTCATCTACACGTCCGGCACGACCGGGCGGCCCAAGGGCGTGCGCCTCGTCCAGGACAGCGTCGTCTACGAGGGCGCCGTCATCGACGCCATCGGCACCTTCACCAAGGACGACCTCCAGTTCCTCTGGCTGCCGCTGTCGCACGTGTTCGGCAAGATGCTCGTCGCGACCGGGCTCCAGATCGGCTTCCCGACCGCCGTCGACGGCCGGGTCGACAAGATCGTCGAGAACATGGCCGTCATCAAGCCGACCTTCATGGCCGGCCCGCCGCGCATCTTCGAGAAGGCGCACGGACGCATCGCCCTGATGTTCGCCGGCGAGAAGGGGGTCAAGAAGAAGCTCATCGACTGGGCGCTCAAGGTGGGCGGTGAGCTGCGCGACGTGCAGGCCCGCGGTGAGCAGCCCTCGTCGGGCCTCCAGCGCCGGCACGCGCTCGCGACGAAGCTCGTGCTGCACAAGGTGCAGGAGCGATTCGGCGGGCGGGTCCGCTTCATGATCAGCGGTTCCGCGCCGCTCAACGCGGACGTCGCGCGCTGGTTCGGGTCGGTCGGCCTGCTCGTCCAGGAGGGCTACGGCCTGACCGAGACGTCATCGGGCACGACGGTGAACGCCCCCGAGCACGGCTCGTACCAGTACGGCTCCGTGGGCTGGCCGCTGCCGGGCACGGAGGTCCGCATCGCCGACGAGGACGGTGAGATCCTCGTCAAGGGCCCCGGCGTCATGCGCGGCTACCACAACAACCCCGAGGCGACCGCCGAGGTGCTGACCGAGGACGGCTGGTTCCACACCGGCGACATCGGGCGCATCGACGAGCGCGGCTTCCTCTACGTCACCGACCGCAAGAAGGACGTCTTCAAGACCTCGGGCGGCAAGTACATCGCCCCGGCCGAGATCGAGGCCCGCTTCAAGGGACTGTGCCCCTTCGTCAGCCAGTTCCTCGTGCACGGGGCTGGCCACAACTACGCGACGGCGCTCGTGACGCTCGACCCCGACGCGGTGGCCGGATGGGCCCCGACCGTCGGGCTCGACGGCAAGACGTACGCCGAGGTGGTGGCCTCGCCGCAGGCGCACGCCCTCGTCCAGCGCTACGTCGACCAGCTCAACGACGGGCTCAACCGCTGGGAGACGATCAAGAAGTTCACCATCCTCGACAAGGACCTCACCGTCGAGGAGGGCGACCTCACCCCGAGCATGAAGCTGCGCCGCAAGGCCGTCACCGAGAAGCACCGCGCCGAGCTCGACGCGATGTACGACGGCTCCTGACGCCGAGGCTCAGCGCCGCGCCGGGAGGTCGATGACGGCCCCGGCGTCGGCGCGCCCCGGGTCGGGGAACGCGACGTGGTGCCCGTGGCTCGCGACGAGTCGCGGGTCGGCCCAGCGCTCGGTGCGTGGGGTGCGGTAGTTGAACCACAGGGTCGGTCCGGCCGGGGCACCGAGCACGACCCGGGCCACGGCCGCGTCGTCGGGGTGGTGGAAGACGTCGCCGTTCGTCGAGACGAGGTAGTGCCGGGCCGGTGCCGCCCGGAGCAGGGCTGCGACGACGTTGGCCTCGCTGCCGTGGTGGGGCAGCTTGAACGCGTCGACGCTGAGGGTCTCGTCCCCACGGGCCCGGGCCACGCCCTGCAGGGCCGCCGCGAGCACGCCGCCGTAGGCGTCGGCGCCGAGCACGACGCTCGCCCCGCGATGCTCGACGAGCAGGGCGATGCTGCTGCCGTTGGGCACCGAGGAGTCCTGGGGCGTCCGTGTGTCGGCGAGGTGCTCCAGGTCGTCGAGGGGCCCGAGCACGTCGAGACCCACGTCGCGGTCGGGTGCGCCGAGGGCAGCACGGAGGCTCTTCGACCACGTGTCGGCCAGCCGGGTGAGCCGCTTCGTCGTCGGGGAGAGCACGGTCACCGTCGGCCCACCCGGCACCGCGACCTCGACGAAGCCGCCCGCGGCGCCGGTGTCGACCGGCCCGCCACCGAACGCGGCGTTCCACGGCAGGGCGCGGGTGCGGGACGCCAGCGCGGCGGGCCCGCCGGCCAGGGGGTCTCCATCGGAGCCGCGGAGCGCCGCGACGAGGCTCTCGCCCTGGTCGACGCTGCGGGGCCGGTCGGGCCCCGTGACCGGGAGGTGCGGGCGCCCGTTGAACCAGAAGTCCCCGACGTCGGCGGCCAGGTCGCTGGCGAGGAACGGCAGCATGCCGCCGATGTGGTCGTTGTCGATGTGCGTGATGACGGCGACGTCGATGTGCCGGTCACCCGGGTCGAGGCGGCGCAGCCGCGCCTCGAGGAGGGGCCACGTGTCCGGAGGGCCGCCGTCCACGAGCATCCGCCACGTCGTGCCGTCGGGGCGCTGACACTCGACGAGGAGGCAGTCGCCCAGTCGCGCGGGCAGCACCTCCACGTGGATCGCCGTCGGCACCGTCGCCACCTCTCCACCTCCGCCCACCCAGACTAGGTCCGGGTTCCCGGCGTGTCCGGGCCTTGGCCGAGGGTGGGCGGTTCGCCGTGTTTTCGGTGCAGCGGCAGACCCACGTACCATGGCGGGATGCCCGGAGAGTCCCTGTTCAACGCCCTCGAGCCCCTGCTGGAGCGGGTCAACAAGCCCATCCAGTACGTCGGCGGCGAGCTCAACTCCACGGTCAAGGACTGGCACGTCGGCGGTCACGGCCCCGACGGCGAGGAGCTGACCACGCGGTGGGCGCTGATGTACCCCGACGCGTACGAGGTCGGCGTCCCCAACCAGGGCGTCATGATCCTCTACGAGGTCCTCAACGAGCGCGCTGACGCCCTCGCCGAGCGCACGTATGCCGTGTGGCCCGACATGGAGGCGCAGCTGCGGGAGGCGGGCCTGCCGCAGTTCACCGTCGACGGGCACCGTTCGGTGCGTGACTTCGACCTCTTCGGCCTCAGCTTCTCGACGGAGCTCGGCTACACCAACATGCTGACGGCGCTCGACCTCGCCGGCATCCCGCTGCACGCGATCGACCGCGACGTCGACGACCCGATCGTCATCGCGGGCGGTCACGCGGCCTTCAACCCCGAGCCGGTCGCCTCGTTCATCGACGCCGCCATCGTCGGCGACGGCGAGCAGGCCGTCCTCACCGTCACCGACATCGTGGGGGAGTGGAAGGCCCAGGGCCGGCCCGGCGGTCGCCGCGAGGTGCTGCTGCGCCTCGCCCGCACCGGTGGCGTCTACGTCCCCGCCTTCTACGACGTCTCCTACCTGCCCGACGGGCGGATCCAGCGGGTCGCGCCGGCTGCCGACGCCACGGGCGTGCCGTGGCGCGTGTCCAAGCACACCGTCATGGACCTCGACGCGTGGCCGTACCCCAAGCAGCCTCTCGTGCCGCTCGCCGAGTCGGTCCACGAGCGCATGTCCGTCGAGATCTTCCGCGGGTGCACGCGCGGCTGCCGCTTCTGCCAGGCCGGCATGATCACGCGCCCGGTGCGCGAGCGGTCGATCACCGGCATCGGCGAGATGGTCGAGCGTGGCCTGGCCGCCACGGGATTCGAGGAGGTGGGCCTGCTCTCGCTGAGCTCGGCCGACCACTCGGAGATCGCCGACCTCACCAAGGGGCTCGCCGACCGCTACGAGGGCACCCAGACCGGCCTGTCGCTCCCGTCGACCCGCGTCGACGCCTTCAACATCGACCTCGCCAACGAGCTGACCCGCAACGGTCGCCGCTCGGGCCTGACGTTCGCACCCGAGGGCGGGTCCGAGCGCATCCGCAAGGTGATCAACAAGATGGTGTCCGAGGAGGACCTCATCAACACGGTCGCCGCGGCCTACGGCGCCGGCTGGCGGCAGGTCAAGCTCTACTTCATGTGCGGCCTGCCCACCGAGACCGACGAGGACGTGCTCCAGATCGCCGAGCTCGCCAAGAAGGTCATCGAGACCGGCCGACAGGTCTCGGGTCGCCGCGACATCCGCTGCACCGTCTCGATCGGCGGCTTCGTGCCCAAGCCGCACACGCCGTTCCAGTGGGCCTCGCAGCTCGGCGTCGAGGAGACCGACGCGCGCCTGGCCAAGCTCCGCGAGGCGATCCGCGCCGACAAGCGCTACGGGTCGTCCATCGGGTTCCGCTACCACGACGGCCAGCCCGGCATCGTCGAGGGGCTGCTCTCCCGCGGTGACCGCCGCGTCGGCAAGGTCATCGAGGCCGTGTGGCGCGACGGCGGCCGCTTCGACGGGTGGAGCGAGCACTTCTCCTACGAGCGCTGGATGCGCAGCGCCGACGAGGCCTTCGCCGACGTGCCGGTCGATCTCGCCTGGTACACCACGCGCGAGCGCGGCGAGTCCGAGGTGCTGCCCTGGGATCACCTCGACTCCGGTCTCGACAAGGACTGGCTCTGGGAGGACTGGCAGGACTCGCTCGACGAGACCGAGGTCGACGACTGCCGCTGGACCCCGTGCTTCGACTGTGGCGTCTGCCCGCAGATGGGTACCGAGATCGAGATCGGGCCCACCGGCAAGACCCTGCTGCCGCTCACGGTCCTCGGCTCCGGCCGGGAGGACCTCCTCGAGCACCAGCACTGAGCCCCCCGGCCGGTCACGGCATGCGCCCGTCCGGAGTGCCTTCAGACGGCGAAGAATTCGCGCGACGTGTCAGGCACGGAGACGCTCGTGCTGTTCGTCGTGTCGGTCATGACGATGTTCGAGTAGGAGACGGCAGCGAGCACGAGGCGCTGTCCGTTCGGGCAGGTGAAGCCGCCTGCCGAGATCGGGCTTGCGGAGAGGCTCGCCTGGACGCGGCCGTTCCTCGGCTCGAAACTGCTCGGCTCGAAACTGCCGGCGGCGCTCAGTCACCGTTCACGGTCTCCTCGTGGGCGGCCTGCGGGTGCTGCCCGCAGGCGTCCTTGACGTTGCCGAAGGGCTCGACGGGTGGCTCCAACAGCGTTGCGCCCGCGTCGGCGACGGTGCCGTCGATGGCCCAGGGTTCGTCGGCCGCACGTGCTATGGGCGCCACGACGACGGATACACCCAGAGCCAGGGCCACGCCGGTGAGGGCAGCGATGCCCTTGCGGCGACGTGGGTTCGAGGGGTTGGGCGACGTGCTGTTCTTTCCCCGAGGGACGATCCATGAACGACTCGTGCTCGTGTCTCCACTGTGTGCCGGTGATCCGGCCCCCGATCCGGGTTGGACGACACTGCCGGCCCACGGCCGACGCGGGGATGGCCCCGCATCACGGATCGTCCGCGGCCCCGGACGTGACTGCTCCGGCACTGTCGTTAACGAAATAGAGCCATGAGCCGAAGGCCGATGAGTGAATCCCGAAGCCAGCGGCTTTTGTCAGGGAATTGAAGCAAGGAGAACGTGTCCGCTTTTGCATCTGGAAGGGCCGGGCTGTCCAAGGAAAGGGCGGTTGTCCGGCCCGGTCCGGGCAAGCGGTCGACCTGAGACGCCTCTGGCGGCAACCACATCCAGACATATCCGCTCTCGTCGCGACGCTTCGCACCTTGATGTGAAAATATGGATATAGAGGTGCCTATTCGGAGGCCGTCACGACAAGACGGGAATTGTCGGAGGGAATGCCCAGAGAATGCGCAGCATTTCGGATTGACCTGCGTTTATCAAGACCCGTCTCTACCATCGGATATGGATGTTCGCGGCCGAGGGCTGCGCTTGCCGTGGCAGGCTCCGGCCGGCGCCGCCGGCGACACGCGGACACCGGGGCGCCTCGGGAGGGACGCCGAGCTGGCGACGGGTGACGGAGCCCGGCGCACTGCATCAGGTCTCGGGGGCTGACTCGCGACCGAGCGGCGGAGGGGGGCAGCGCGGGCGCTCACCACTGGGCTTCAGTTCCTCAAGGGGCAAGCAACATGGGTATACCCAAGAAGAGTTCGCGCAGGCGGACACTCAAGGCCATTACGGCCGGCATCGCGGTCGGTGCGGCGATGATGTTTGCCGGCAACGTGCCGGCAGCCTTCGCTGTACATGACGAGACGTTCCAGCTCGATGGCGACGTCGTCGCGTCGAGCACGACCACCGTCGGCGGGACGACGCAGTCCGTCGACTGGAACAGCATCTTCACCGCGGCCGGTGCGAAGCAGAACCCGCTTCCGACCGGCTTCACGGCCGCGGTCTTCGACCGCGACTTCGTCACGAATGCCAACGGTACGTTCAACACGAGCGACGAGACCACGTTCACGACGGGTAGCAAGGACACGCTGCCCATCAGTGGCTGGCAGTGCACGGCCTCGGCCAACGTCAACAGCAAGATCGACGTGATGAACTCGTACGCCACGGCGTACACCGCTCAAAACGGCGACCAGATCCTCTACTTCGCGCTCGAGCGCAACGCCAACACCGGTGATGCAAACGTCGCGTTCTGGTTCCTCCAGGACCAGAACGTTGGCTGTGACGACAACGGCGGCACCGCAACCTTCAGCGGAGTCCACACGGATGGCGACCTGCTCATCGTGTCAGCCTTCACCAACGGCGGTGTCGTGAGCAACATTGACGCCTACCGCTGGAACGGCGGCGCCAACGGCACGCTGAACCCCACCCCGGTCGCCTCGGCCCATGGCGCCGACTGCAAGTCCACCGCAGCCAACGACAACGCCTGCGCGACCGTCAACAGCGGAACGATCTCGACCCCATGGCCGACCGCAAACAAGCAAGACGGCACCGGAAGCTCTCTGCGCTCGACGGAGTTCTTCGAGGGTGGCCTGAACCTGACTGCGACCGGCCTCGGCGGCAAGTGCTTCAACACGTTCATGGCTGACACGCGGTCGTCGCAGTCGCTGACGGCGACGCTGTTCGACTACTCGCTCGGCACTCTCGGCGAGTGCACCTCGACGACTGTCACGGCGCCGAGCATCTCGGCGCCGGTCACCATTCCGGCTTCGGGCACCATCTCGGGAGTCACCGACTCCGCGCTGCTCACCGTCAACGGGATCTCGACGTTCAGTGGGACGATCACGTGGAGCATCTGTGGACCACTGGCGCTCGCCTCAACGACGAACTGCTTCAGTGGCGGCAGCCAGGTGGGGTCGCCCAAGGCGGTCACCACATCTGGCACCTACACATCGGATCCGGTCACGGTCACCTCGGCCGGGCGCTACTGCTGGCGCGCGGTCTTCTCGGGCGACGCGACCGCCGGGGTGCCGGGCTCAAGCGATCCTGGCATCGACCCCGTCACGGGCCTGCCGAGCACGAGCACGTCTGAGTGCTTCGTGGTGAACCCGCGTCCGACGACCCTCGACACTCAGGCCGGAGCAGGGCCTGTCGACTTCGGTCAACCTGTGACGGACACGGCAACGCTGACCGGCACGGCCAACCGACCGGGTAGCGGGGGCATCGGCACCAACGGGTCGATCAACCCGACGACCCCAGGCGGCCCGGCCGGCGGCACGATCACCTTCACCCTGTACAAGGCGGACTGCAGCACGCTCGCAACAGGCACAGGGACCAACCCACAGGGCGTGACGCCCGTCAGCGGTGACGGCACCTATGGCCCGGTCAGCTTCACGCCGGACGCTCCGGGTACCTACCACTGGGTGGCGGCATACGGCGGGGACAGCCCCAACACCCTGAGTTCCGACCACAACACCGCGTGCAATGACACGGACGAGGACGTGGTGGTCCGGCAGATTCCGACAACGATCACGACGGCACAGAAGGTCTTCCCGAACGATTCCGCCACCGTCGCGTCGTCCGTGGCCGGCAAGAACCTGCCGAGCGGCGGCACGGTGACCTTCCGGCTCTACAACACGCTGGCAAACTGCCAGCTGCACGGTGACACCGTCGGCAGTGGCGGGTTGCTGTACAAGGAGTCGAAGAGCATCGCCGGTGGGGCACAGTCCGAGTCGGCGGCGACCAACAACACCAGTGTGTCCGTCAGCGCGGACAGCACCGTTGCCTGGTACGTGACCTACGCCACGGGCAGCAACACGTTCACGGGACGTCAGAGCAACTGCGCCGAGACCACGGCGCTGGACTTCACCAACGACGCTGGTCCGGGAACGGTGTTCCCGTGACCCCCGTCGCGTGACGACCTGAGCGAGAAAGGGAGAGGCCCCGGTCACCGACCGGGGCCCTCTCCTCGTGCTCGGTGCTCAGACGGGGTATCCGACGTGGGCCAGGGCCTGCCGGACGAGGACGCCGTGCGAGCCGGGCATCTCACCGCGCACGGCGAGAGACGCGGCCTCCTCCGGTGTGACCCAGGAGAGGTCGAGGGCGTCCTGCTGAGGCCGGCAGTCACCCATGACGGCGACGACGAACGCGAGTGAGACGGCGTGCTGCCGCGGGTCGTGGAAGGGCGTGACGCCGGGCGTCGGGAAGAACTCGGCGACCGTGAACGGCTGCGGCGACAGGGGGATGCGCGGGAGCGCCATCGGACCGAGGTCGCTCTCGACGTGCCGGGTCAGGGCGTCGCGGATGCGCTCGTGGTAGAGCACGCGACCGCCGACGACCTCCTGGCCGATGCCGCCGTCGCTGTCGGCGCGGAGCAGCAGCCCGACGTGGGTGACGACGCCGCGGTCGTCGACGCGGACCGGGATGGCGTGGACGTAGAGGATCGGCAGTCGGTCACGGGCGTTGTCGAGGTCCTCGCGGCTCAGCCACGCACCCGTCGTGTCCACTTCGGTCATGACGTCATCCTGCCAAACGCGTGCGCCGAGCCCAGGCGCGGTCCATCCGCGGCGCGTCGGGGGTCACCGGAGAGACCGGATCCACGCCCAGAGGACGGCCCCCGAGCGGGCGAGCTGCCGCCGGTCCACGACGGTGGGCACGTCGGTGGCCGAGTGGTATGCCGCATACGGCACGCTGCCGAGCCGGACGGCGGGGATGCCGACCCTCTCGAACCACACGTGGTCGCTCGCCCTGTTGACGCACGCCCTGGTCGCGGCGACGGGGACCGCCGCGCGACGGATCGCGTCCGCGAGGGAGGTGTCGGCGCCGCCGACGTGGCACACCGGCACCGCAGCGGCTCGCACGCCGACCCGGTCGAGGGCGACCATGCCGCGGACCGCACGACGTTCGGACGCGCCCAGTCCGGCGACGAAGTGCCGCGAGCCGAACGCGTACAGCGTGCCGTTGCCGCCCCGCGCCTCCTCGGCACCGAACGCGACGAACCGCACGGGGAGCGCGCCGGGCTGCTGGAGCGTCATCCGGGCCACCTCGGCCATGACCATGAGCCCGGACGCGTTGTCCTCGGCCCCGGGCGACTGCGGCACCGTGTCGAGGTGCGCGCCCACGACGACGTGCGGCTGCGTCGGGTCGAAGCCGGGCGGGTCGGCGACGACGTCCACCGTCGTGCCGGCGGGGACCCGCACGCCCCACGACACACCGGCGGGCACGGCGACGGGCTGGAGGGTGACGCGGTAGCCGGCTGCACGCAGCTGCCCCGCGACGTAGGCCGCAGCCCGGTCGCTCGCCGGGCTCGCCGCGTCACGCGGACCGATCCCCGCCAGAGCACGGATGCCGCCGAGCACCGTGTCGACGTCGAAGGGGTGCGCGCGGGGTGGGGGCACAGGCGAGGCCGAGCGCGAGGGTGAGTCGGAGGGGGAGGTCGACAGAGGCGTCTGGGCGGCCGCCGCCGTCGACGCCGAGGGCAGCGAGGAGGTCGGCGCGGAGGTCGGCGCGGACAAGGGGGACGCGCCCTCGGACCCGGGACCCGGGGCTCCGCCGGTGCACGCGGTCGCAGCCGCGAGGAGGGCGACGACGGCCAGCGCGGTGCGCGACCGGCGCCGGCGACGGGTCGAGGCGGCCATCCGGCACGCTAACCCGGTCACCTGTGGGTGGCCGCCGAGCCGCAGGGTCGTGGAGATCCACCGGCGCCTGGTGCCGACACGACTCCACGAAACCCGCGCCGCGGGCCTCAGGCGCCGGGAACCGCGAAGACCTTGCCCGGGTTCATGATGCCGAGCGGGTCGAAGACGGCCTTGAGGCGACGCTGCCGGTCGAGCTCGGCGTCCCCGAGCTCGAGGCCGAGCCACGGCACCTTGACCGACCCGATGCCGTGCTCGCCGGTGATGGTGCCGTCGAGCGACAGCCCGAGCCGGATGAGGTCGTCGAAGGCCTCCCACGCGCGCGCCAGGCTGTCGGGGTCGTCGTGGGCGAAGACGATCGAGGGGTGCAGGTTGCCGTCGCCGCCGTGGCCGCTCACCGGGATGAGCACCGACCGGCGCTCGGCGATGGCCTCGATGCCGCGCACGAACTCGGCGAGCCGGCCGATCGGCACGCACATGTCCTCGGCGAGGCGACCGCCCATCGCCTCGAACGCGGTGCTCATGACGCGGCGCCCCGCGAGCAGCGCCTCCGACTCCTGCGCGTCGTCGGCCACCGCGACGTCGGTCGCCCCCGCGGACTCCAGCAGGGCGGCATACCTCGCGACGTCGTCGGCGACGTGACCCGGGCGGTCGGACTGCACGAGCAGCACGGCGGCGCAGTCGTCGGGGAACCCGAAGTCGCCGAACGCCTGGATGGCCCGGACGCTCGTGCGGTCGATGATCTCGAGCAGGCACGGGCGGTGCGGGTCGCGGCGCAGCGCGACGATGCCGGCGACGGCGGCGTCGAGCGAGTCGAAGACGGCCAGGGCCGTCAGGGCCGGGTCGGGCGCCGGCTCGAGCCGCACGACGGCCTCGGTGACGACGCCGAGCGTGCCCTCGGACCCGACGAAGAGGCCGGTCAGGTCGTAGCCGGCGACGCCCTTGGCGGTGCGGTGACCCGTGCGCATGACCTCGCCGCCCGGGAGCACGACCTGCAGGGCCTTGACCCAGTCGGACGTGACGCCGTACTTGACGCAGCACAGGCCGCCGGCGTTCGTCGCGATGTTGCCGCCGATGGTGCACGTCTCCCACGACGCGGGGTCGGGCCCGTAGAAGAGGCCTGCCGACGCCGCCGCACGCTTGAGGTCCGCGTTGACGACGCCGGGGCCGACGACGGCATACCCCTCGAGCTCGTTCACCTCGTGGATGGTGTCGAGCGCCTCGACGTTGAGCACGATGCAGTCCTCGGTGGCGACGGCACCGCCCGACCGGGACGTGCGCGCTCCCTGCGGGACGACCGCGGTGCCGGTGGCCTGGGCGTGCTCGAGCACGGCCACGACATCGCTGACGTCGCGCGCCCGGATGACGGCGAAGTCGTCGGGTGGGGGAGCGAGGGCGACGGTCGCGTCGAGCGCGTACGACCGGCGCACGTCCGCGTCGGTGACCTCACGATGGGCGATCTGCTCGGGCAGGCTGGGCATGCTGACAGGCTAGACTGGAGGGCACAGGCGTCGGAGCCGTGTATCAGCGGCGAGCCTCCGGAAGAACAGGGTCACCCTCCTCGGCGGGTGACCCCCACTAGAACCGGACGGGTGGGCCCGTCACAGCCTTCGACAAGAGCGGCCGTATGCCGTCTGCCCGAGCGGGCGGGCACGTGCGGCAAGCGGGGTGGTACCGCGGCAGCCTCCGGCAGGAGACGTCGTCCTCGTGGCAGAGACGAGCGACCAACAGACGCGAACGCAGGAGACCACGAGCATGACCTATCCCAAGGTCACCACGAACGACGCCGACCAGTCCACGACGGGCGGGGTCCCGTCCAACCCGCGCTTCCCCGAGATCGAGCAGCGGGTCCTGAAGTACTGGGACGAGGACGGCACGTTCATCGCCTCGGTCGAGGGCCGCGACGCGGGCACCGACGGCTCCAACGAGTTCGTCTTCTACGACGGACCGCCCTTCGCCAACGGCCTGCCGCACTACGGCCACCTGCTCACCGGCTACGTCAAGGACATCGTCCCGCGCTACCAGACGATGCGCGGAAAGCGCGTCGAGCGCCGCTTCGGCTGGGACACCCACGGCCTCCCCGCCGAGCTCGAGGCGCAACGCCAGCTCGGTCTCAAGACGAAGCAGGACATCGTCGAGCTCGGCATCGACACGTTCAACGACGCCTGCCGCAGCTCGGTGCTCAAGTACACCGGCGAGTGGCGCGACTACGTGACGCGCCAGGCGCGCTGGGTCGACTTCGACCACGACTACAAGACGCTCGAGCCCTCCTACATGGAGTCGGTCATCTGGGCCTTCAAGCAGCTGCACGACAAGGGCCTCGTCTACGAGGGCTTCCGCGTCCTGCCCTACTGCTGGAACGACCAGACGCCGTTGTCCAACCACGAGCTGCGCATGGACGACGACGTCTACAAGATGCGTCAGGACCCCGCCGTCACCATCGGGCTGCGGCTCGAGACCGGCGAGCTCGCGCTCGTCTGGACGACGACGCCGTGGACGCTGCCGGCCAACCTCGGCATCATGGTCGGCCCCGACATCGACTACGTCGTCGTCGAGTCCGACGTCACCGGCACGGCCGAGCGCTACGTCATCGGTGCGGCCCGGCTAGCGGCCTACGCCAAGGACCTCTTCGGGGCCGACGTCGACCTGTCCACGCTCGACGAGCGCGTCGTCGAGCGGCTCACGGGCCGTGACCTGCTCGGCCGCTCCTTCACGCCGCCCTTCTCGTACTACCAGGGACACGAGCGCGCGCACCAGGTCTTCCCCGCGGACTTCGTCACCACCGAGGACGGCACCGGGCTCGTCCACACCGCCGGCGCCTTCGGTGAGGAGGACAAGATCGTCACCGACGCGGCCGGCATCGAGCCCGTCGTCCCCGTGGGCGCCGACGGCCGGTTCCTCTGGCCCGTCACCGACTACGAGGGCATGCACGTCTTCGACGCCAACGCCCACATCATCGACCACCTCAAGGCGGCGACGCGGGGCGAGGGAGAGACCGGCTCGGTCACGGCCGGCACGGTGCTGCTGCGCCGCGAGACCTACGACCACAGCTACCCGCACTGCTGGCGCTGCCGCGAGCCCCTCATCTACATGGCGGTCTCGTCGTGGTTCGTCGAGGTCACGAAGATCAAGGAGCGGATGCTCGAGCTCAACCAGGAGATCGAGTGGACGCCCTCGCACATCAAGGACGGCCAGTTCGGCAAGTGGCTCGCCAACGCCCGCGACTGGTCCATCTCGCGAAACCGCTTCTGGGGCAGCCCGATCCCGGTGTGGAAGTCCGACAACCCGGAGTTCCCGCGCCTCGACGTCTACGGCTCCTTCGAGGAGCTCGAGCGTGACTTCGGCGTCGAGGTCACCGACCTGCACCGCCCCTTCATCGACAGCCTGACGCGTCCGAACCCCGACGACCCGTCGGGCCGGTCGACGATGCGCCGCGTCGAGGACGTCCTCGACGTCTGGTTCGACTCCGGTTCGATGAGCTTCGCCCAGGTGCACTACCCGTTCGAGAACGCCGACTGGTTCGAGCACCACTTCCCGGGTGACTTCATCGTCGAGTACATCGGCCAGACGCGCGGCTGGTTCTACACCCTGCACATCCTCGCGACGGCCCTCTTCGACCGGCCCGCCTTCAAGACGTGCGTCAGCCATGGCATCGTGCTCGGCTCCGACGGCCAGAAGATGAGCAAGTCGCTGCGCAACTACCCCGACGTCCGCGAGGTCTTCGACCGCGACGGCGCCGACGCGATGCGCTGGTTCCTCATGAGCAGCCCGATCCTGCGCGGCGGCAACCTCGTCGTCACCGAGCAGGGCATCCGTGACGGCGTGCGCCAGGTGATGATCCCGCTCTGGAACGCGTGGTCGTTCTTCTCGCTCTACGCCAACACGGCGCGCGGCGGGGAGGGCTACGAGGCCAAGCGCTCGACGAGCTCGACGGACGTCCTCGACCGCTACCTGCTCGCCAAGCTGCGCGAGTTCGTCGGCGACATGACCGAGCAGCTCGACGCCTACGAGATCGCGGCGGCGTGCGACACGATGCGCGGCTTCCTCGACGTCCTGACCAACTGGTACATCCGCCGCTCCCGCGACCGCTTCTGGGGCGGCGAGACCGACGAGTCGCTCGCGGCCTTCGACACCCTGTGGA
The DNA here is from genome assembly GCF_001429655.1 of Terrabacter sp. Soil811. Classification (NCBI taxonomy): domain Bacteria; kingdom Bacillati; phylum Actinomycetota; class Actinomycetes; order Micrococcales; family Intrasporangiaceae; genus Terrabacter; species Terrabacter sp. Soil811. Next base: position 11,507 of record NZ_LMSX01000001.1, on the reverse strand, counting down.
CCGCGCTCGAGACGGTCACGCGTGCCACGGCGCCCCTGCTGCCGCTCGTGACCGAGCAGATCTGGCGCGGCCTGACGGGCGAGCGCTCGGTGCACCTCGCCGACTACCCGACGGTCGACGACCTGCCGGCCGACCACGAGCTCGTCGTCGCGATGGACCGGGCGCGGGAGATCTGCTCGACGGGCTCGAGCCTGCGCAAGGCCCGGGGCCTGCGTGCCCGCCTGCCGCTGGCCGAGCTGACCGTCGTCGCGGCCGAGCCCGCGAGCCTCGAGCCGTTCCGGGCGATCATCCAGGACGAGCTCAACGTCAAGGCGCTGACCCTCGTCGACGTCGCGACGGCGAGCGAGGCCGACTTCGGTGTCAGCCAGCGCCTGACCGTCAACGCCCGCGCCGCGGGTCCTCGCCTGGGCAAGGACGTCCAGCGCGCCATCAAGGGCAGCAAGTCGGGCGACTGGACCGTCGACGCCGACGGCACGGTGACGTCCGGGGGTCTCGCGCTCGTCGAGGGCGAGTACGCCCTCGAGACCGTCGTCGCCGGTGACGCCGACGCGGGGGCCACGGCGATGCTGCCGTCGGGTGGCTTCGTCGTGCTCGACACGACCGTGACGTCCGAGCTGGCCTCCGAGGGCCTGGCCCGTGACCTCGTCCGCGCGGTGCAGCAGGCCCGGCGCGACACCGGCCTGCACGTCAGCGACCGCATCAGCCTGACCGTCCAGGGCGGTGCCGAGGTGTTCGAGGCCACGGTGACGCACCGCGACCTCATCGTCGGCGAGACGCTCGCGACGCAGTTCGCCGCGGCCGGACCCGACCACGCCCTGCCCGACGGGCTGCCGGGCACGCCGACCGACGTCCTCGTCGGCGACAACCACCCGGCGACGATCCTCGTGGTCAAGCGATGATCGCCGCGAACCGCGAGGACGAGCTGGAGGCTGCCGACGTGAGCACGACCCCCGACCCCGACCCGACCGACTCCAACCTGGCCGACTCCGGGGCTCGCACCGACACGCAGCCGACCGACGGGGTGATCGTGCGCGGCGCCGTCGGCGACGACCTGGCGGGCGTCCTGTCCGTCGGGCACCGGACCTGGCTCGCGACCTACGAGCCGATCGCCGGACCCGAGTACGTCGCCATGGGTCTCGCGAAGTGGTGGACGAGCGACGTCGTCACCGACTCCATCCGCAAGGGCCGCACCCTCGTGGCCGTCGAGGACGACGAGGTCGTCGGGGTCGCGACGTTCGGGCCCCAGGACGAGTCGTTCGTGCTGTGGAAGCTCTACGTGCTGCCCGGCCACCACGGGCACGGGATCGGCTCGCGCCTCATGGACGCCGTCGTGGAGCGGGCCCGCGAGAACGAGCACCCGCGGATCACGCTCTCCTACCTCGAGGGCAACCAGCAGGCGGCGCGCTTCTACGCGCGACACGGCTTCGTCGAGACGCACCGAGAGGCCCCGGGATCGGGCCTGCCCGAGAGCGTGTGGATGGTCCGCGAGCTGGGCACGGGGGAGTCCGCATGAACGGCCGCCCGGACGCCGCCGCGGTGGAGGCCGCGCGCAACCTCGAGGAGATGAAGCGGATGCGCGAGATCGAGGAGGAGATCCTCGCCCGGGCGCCCGAGAACGACATCGGTCCGTCGCTCGACCGCATCCGCGCGGTCATGGAGCTCGCCGGCGACCCGCAGCGCACCTACCCCTCGATCCACCTGACCGGCACGAACGGCAAGACGTCGACGAGCCGCATGATCGACTCGATCCTGCGCGAGACCGGGCTGTCCACCGGCCGCTTCACGTCGCCCCACCTGCACGACATCCGTGAGCGGATCACCCTGTCGGGCAAGCCGATCCCGCGTGAGAAGTTCATCGCGGCCTACGACGAGGTCGCGCCCCTCATCGAGCTCGTCGACGCCCGGTCGCTCGAGTCGGGCGGTCGCCGGATGAACTTCTTCGAGGTGCTCGTCGCCCTCGCCTACGCCGCGTTCGCCGACGCCCCCGTCGACGTCGCGATCATCGAGGTGGGTCTCGGCGGCTCGTGGGACGCCACCAACGTCATCGACGCCCAGGTCGCCGTCGTGACGCCCGTCGACCTCGACCACACCCACCTCCTCGGTGACGACGTCGTCTCCATCGCGGAGGAGAAGAGCGGCATCATCAAGGCCGACTCCGTCACCGTCTCGGGCGTGCAGGACGAGGACGTCGCGCGCGTCCTCCTCGACCGTGTCGAGGAGGTCGGCGGGGCCCGGATCGTCTTCGAGGGCAACGACTTCGGTGTTCTCGCCCGCGAGGTCGCCATCGGTGGCCAGCAGGTGTCGATCCGAGGTCTCGCGGGGGAGTACGCCGACCTCTTCCTCCCGCTCCACGGCGCGCACCAGGCGAGCAACCTCGCCACCGCCGTCGCGGCGGTCGAGTCCTTCCTCGGTGGCGGCGAGCAGCGCATCGAGCCGGAGGTGCTGACCGCGGCCGTCGCGGGGATGACCTCGCCGGGGCGCCTCGAGATCGTCCGGCGGTCACCGACCGTCCTCGTCGACGCGGCCCACAACCCGCACGGTGCCCGGTCCCTCGTGGCTGCGCTCGGGGAGGCGTTCTCCTTCACCCGTCTCGTCGGGCTCGTCGGCATCGTCGCCGACAAGGACGCCGCCGGGATGCTCGAGGTGCTCGAGCCGGCCCTCGACCACATCGTCGTCACGCGCAGCTCGTCCCCGCGCGCGATGCGGCCCGAGGCCCTCGGCGCCCTCGCCGTCGAGCTCTTCGGCGAGTCCCGGGTGACGGTCGTCCGCGACCTGCCCGATGCGCTCGAGCAGGCCGTGACCATCGCCGAGGCCGATGGCATGGGTGGCGGCGTCGTCGCCACGGGGTCGGTCATCACCGCGGGCGAGGTCCGGATGCTCCTCGGCCACACGGACCTCTGACCCCCGACCCTCCTCGACCCCGACTTAGGCTGGCCCCATGCATCCCCTGGTGAAGCTCGTCCTCATCGTCGTCATCGTCGTCGTCGCAGTCGTCGTGTGGGGACGGGTCATGGGACGCAAGGACCCCGACCGCGAGCTCGTCGGCCTGACGGACACCGTGCGCGCCAGGGTGAGCCGCGAGATCAGCGCCGGTCACAAGATCAACGCCATCAAGATCTACCGCGAGGCGACCGGGGCTCCGCTCGCCGACGCCAAGCGGGCCGTCGACAGCTGGTTCGTCCCGGGCCAGGGGCCGGGCGTGCGCGATGCGGCGGCGTCCTACACCGACGGCCGGCTCACCGACGAGGCCCGGTCGCGCATCAGCGAGCTCATCGTCGCCGGTCGGCGCGAGGACGCGATGAGCCTCTACGCCGAGGCGACGGGGGCGAGCGGGGCCGAGGCCCAGGCCATCATCCGCACCTGGGACACCACCCAGAACTACTGAGCCCACCGGCCACGAGACCCACACCGAGGCAGACACACACCGATGCGTTCGATCATCTTCTACGGCCAGACCGGCAAGTTCACCTTCCGCATGCTCGCGACGGTGCTCGGCGGCCAGGCCATCTGCATCCTGCTCGGTGCCCTCGTGGCCCGGGCCGTCGCGGCCACCGACGAGGGGAGCGGGCCGAGCACGGCATACCTCGTCGTCGGCCTCGGGCTCGGCGCGCTGAGCATCGTGGCCGCCGGGCTCATGCGCCGCCCGTGGGGCGTCACGCTCGGCTGGGTCGTCCAGGTGCTGACCCTGCTCAGCGCTCTCGTCGTGCCGATGATGCTCATCGTCGGTCTCTTCTTCCTCGCGCTGTGGGTCACCTGTCTCGTCAAGGGCACCCAGGTCGACGCCGTCGTGGCCCGTCGTGAAGCGGCCGCGGCCGACGGCGAGGCGGCCGACGGCGAGGCGGCCGATAGGGTGGACGGGTGACCACCGAACGTTCCCTCGTCCTCGTCAAGCCCGACGGTTTCCAGCGCGGCCTCACCGGTGAGGTGCTGCGTCGCATCGAGGGGAAGGGCTACCGACTGGTCGCCCTCTCCGTGCTGACGCCCACCCGTGAGCAGCTCGCCGCGCACTACGCCGAGCACGAGGGCAAGCCCTTCTACGAGCCGCTCGTCGAGTTCATGAGCTCCGGTGCCGTCACGGCGGTCGTCGTCGAGGGCCAGGACTGCGTCAAGGGCTTCCGCAGCCTCGCCGGCGCCACCAACCCGACGGACGCCGCACCCGGCACGATCCGCGGCGACCTCGGCCGCGACTGGGGCACCAAGGTCCAGCAGAACATCGTGCACGGATCCGACTCCCACGAGTCCGCCACACGCGAGATCGGCATCTGGTTCCCCGATCTCGAGGGCTGATCGGGGCACAATCGCGGCATGACCTCCCGACCGTGGCTGCGCCCCCTGGGGCGTGACCTCGCGATCGACCTCGGCACCGCCAACACCCTGATCCACGTCCGGGGTCGCGGGGTCGTCGTCGAGGAGCCGTCGGTCGTGGCCGTCGAGGTGGGCACCGGTCGGCTCGTCGCCGCGGGCACCCGGGCCAAGGAGATGCTCGGCCGCGCGCCGGGCACCATCCGGGCGGTCCGGCCCCTGCGTGACGGCGTCGTCTCCGACGCCGACGAGACCGAGCGGATGCTGCGGTGGTTCATCGACCAGGTGCGCACCTCGCGACTCGTCCGCCCCCGCATGGTGCTCTGCGTGCCGAGCGAGGTGACCGGTGTCGAGCGCCGGGCCCTCGAGGACGCCGCGACCCGGTGCGGTGCGCGACGCGTCTACATGATCGAGGAGCCGATGGCGGCGGCCATCGGTGCCGGCCTGCCCGTCTACGAGACGGCGGCGAGCATGGTCGTCGACATCGGCGGCGGCACGACCGACGTCGCGGTCATCAGCCTCGGCGGCATCGTCACGTCGAGCTCGCTGCGGATCGCCGGCGACGAGATCGACGAGGCCCTCATCGGCTACGTCAAGAGCGAGTACTCCCTCCTGCTCGGCGAGCGCAGCGCGGAGGACATCAAGGTCGCCGTCGGGTCGGTCTTCCCGCTGCGCGAGGAGCTGACGACCCGGCTGCGCGGACGTGACCTCGTGACCGGCCTGCCCAAGACCGTCCAGGTGAGCTCGGTCGAGGTGCGCCGAGCCATCGAGACGCCGGTCCTGCAGATCATCGAGCTCGTCCGCGCGACGCTCGACGTGTGCCCACCCGAGCTCGCCGGCGACATCCTCGACCGCGGCATCACGCTGACCGGGGGAGGTGCCCTGCTGCGCGGCCTCGACGAGCGGATGCGCCACGAGCTCGGCGTGCCGGTCCAGGTCGCCGACGACCCGCTCCGAGCCGTGGCCCGCGGCGCCGGCCGGTGCGTCGACGAGTTCGCCAGCCTCGAGCGCGTCCTCGTCGGGGACCACCGCCTCTAGTCGCATGCAGCCGACCGTCCGCCGCCGTCTCCTCGTCGTCCTCGCCACGCTCACCGTCGCCCTGCTCGTCGCCGACCTCGCCCACCTCGCGGTCGCCGACGGGGTGCGCCGGGCCGGCGGGCTCGTGCTGGGGCCGGTCCAACGGGCCCTCGCCGGGGCGCCGCGTGACGACCTCGCCGCCCTCGAGAGCGAGAACGTCCGTCTGCGTGCCGCTGCCGCCGAACAGCAGCACCACCTCGACGATCTCGGACGGCTCGACGAGCTGCTCGGATCGAGCGCCACGACGGGGCGCACGCTCCTGCCCGCCCGCGTCGTCGCCACCGACGTCAGCGCGCTCGGCGGCCGGAGCGTGACGATCGACGTCGGCTCCCAGGACGGGGTCCGGGTCGACTCGACGGTCGTGGCGGCCGACGGTCTCGTCGGTCGCGTCGTGTCCGTGTCGCCGTGGACGAGCGACGTGCAGGTGCTCGGCAGCGCCGCCTCGGTCGTGGCAGTGCGCGTCGGCCCCGCCGGCACGCTCGGCACGGTGTCGCCGTCGGCACCGGGGGACTCGGAGTCCCGCCCCCGCGGCTCGCTCCGGCTCGTCGGCATCGCGCCGTCCACCCCCGTCGTCGGCGATGTCGTGCGCACGCTCGGCAGCGTCGACGAGACGCCGTATGCCGCCGGGATCGTCGTCGGCACCGTGACCGCCGTCGACCCCGACCGGGGCCAGCTGACGCGTGGTGCCACGGTGCGGCCGAGCGTCGACCCCGACGCGATCGACGTCGTCGCCGTCCTCGTCCCGACCCCGCGCACGACCCCGCGTCCGACGGTGGGCGCCCGACGATGAGGCCGACGCTTCTGGGAGTGCTGCGGACGGCATACGTCCTCGTGGCTGCCCTCGTCGTGGCGACGCTGCTGCCGCGTCTCGGTGCGGAGCCCCGGTGGGTGCCCGACCTCGTGCTCGTCGGGGTCGTGGCGACCGCCGTGCTCCGGGGTCCCGTGCACGGTGCCCTCGTGGGGCTGCTGGCCGGGTGGGTCGTCGAGCTCGTCCCACCCGTCGGCAGCCCGCTCGGGCTGGCCCCGCTCGTCATGATGCTCGCGGGGCTCGTCGCGGGCTTCTTCCGCAGGGCGTCGTCGCGCTCGTCGCTGCGCGCCCCGGCGGCGCTGCTTGCCGCCGCTGCCGTCGTCCTCGTCGGACGCCTCGGCTCGGCCGTGCTCGCCGAGGGCAGCGTGGACCTGACCGACGGGCTGTGGCGGCTGCTCGTGACGGTGCTCGTCGGCGGTCTGCTGCTGCCGGCCTTCCTCGGGCTCGACCGGGCCCTCGTGCGGCGGAGGCTCGGGTGAGGCGCGGCCCGCGCCGTCGGGTCGGCGTCGCCGGTGTCGTGCTCGTCCTGCTCGTCACACTCTTCGGGCTGCTGCTCGGTCGTCTCGGACAGCTCCAGCTCGTGGACGGGCCCGAGCTGGCCCGCGCCGCGGTCACGGTCAACACGCGCACCGTCACCGAGCACGCGCTGCGCGGCCGGATCCTCGACCGCAGCGGAACGCCCTTCGTCGCCAACACCTTCGACACCGTCGTCACGGTGCAGCGCTCGGTGCTCGTCGGGGCGGACGACGGCGGACGCGACCTCGTGACCCGTCTCGCGACCGCGGTCGGGCAGCCGTTCGAGCGTCTGTGGGGCAAGACGATGCTCTGCGGCACGGCTGGGGCGCCGCCGGCCCCGGCGTGCTTCAACGGATCGCCCTACGTGCCGATCCCCGTCGCGACCGGCGTCGACGCGCGCCGGGCGCTGACGCTGCTCGAGCAGCCCGAGAAGTACCCCGGCGTCGGCGTCACGACCGAGCCCGCGCGGGCCTACCCCCGGCCCGACGGAGCCCTCGCCGCCCACCTGCTCGGCTGGGTCGCCCGGGCCGGTGCCGACGACGTGACCGGGAGCGGGGGGCGCATCGACGCGGAGGACGTCGTCGGGCGCTCCGGACTCGAGGCGCAGTACGACGAGGTGCTGCGCGGCACGAACGGACGCACCGTCGTCGCCATCGACCCCCGGGGCATCGTCACCGACACCGTCAGCTCGACCGCCCCTGTCGCGGGGCGCGACGTCGTGACCCACCTCGAGGCCCGGCTGCAGGCCCGCACCGAGGCCGCGCTCGTGCGAGCCGTCGCGTCAGCCCGGGCGCAGAAGCTGCGCGCCGACACGGCGGCCGCGGTCGTCGTCGACGTGACGAACGGTGGCGTCGTCGCGGCAGCCAGCTACCCGTCCTACGACCCCGCCGTCTTCTCCGGCGGCATCAGCACGACCGAGCTCGCCCGCCTCACCGACGAGCGGGCCGGCACACCACTGCGCTCCCGGCTGACGGCCGAGACGTTCCCGCCGGCCTCGACCTTCAAGGTCATCTCGGTGCCCGCCGCCGTCAACTCCGGGGCCCGGCTCGACGGGACGTATGACTGCTCGCCCAACGTGTCCGTCGGCGGTCGGCTCTTCAACAACTTCGAGTCGCGGGGCTACGGCCCCATCGACCTCCACCGCGCCCTCGTCGTCTCGTGCGACACCGTCTTCTACCGCCTCGCGTATGCCGCGTGGCTCGAGCAGGGCGGCCTCGCCGCGCCGGTCAGCGCCGCCGACCCCTTCGTCTCGATGGCGAAGGCCTTCGGACTGGGGCGGCGCACCGGCGTCGACCTGCCGGGTGAGGCGGCCGGACGCGTCCCGGACCGCGCCTGGAAGGAGCAGTCCTGGCTCGCGACGAAGGGCGAGACGTGCCGGCGGGCGAGCACCGGCTACCCCGAGGTCGCCCGCACCGACCGGGCGCGCGCCGACTACCTCGAGCGGCTTGCCACCGAGAACTGCTCGGCCGGCTACCAGTACCGCGCCGGCGACGCCGTAAACTTCTCCATCGGACAAGGTGACACGGCCGTGACGATCCTCCAGATGGCGGGGGTCTACGCCGCCATCGCCAACGGGGGCACCCTGTGGCAGCCGCAGGTGGCGGCCGGCTACCGGACGGCTGCCGGCGCGACGACGGTGATCGCGCCGAAGCGGGTGGCCACGGTGCCGCTGCGACGCGACGTGCTGGCATACGTCCGCTCGGCCCTGGGCGACGTGACCCGACCCGGTGGGTCGGCCGGCACGGCCTTCAAGGGCTTCCCGCAGGACCGCTACCCGCTCGCGGGCAAGACGGGGACCGGTGAGGTCTTCGGCAAGCAGGCCACCGCCTGGTTCGCCGGCTACGGACCGACGACGAAGCCGAAGTATGCCGTCGTGGTCGTCGTCGGCCAGGGTGGCTCGGGCTCGAAGGTGGCCGCCCCTGCCGTGCGACAGATCTTCGATGCGATCCTTGCCCTGGGGCTCTAGCCCCCTCCGCTCCCCGGTGGCACCCGCCGCAGGGACCGACCGAGAGGCGCGTTCGTGGACGACTACCTGAGGAGCGACGCCCCGGTCGTCGAGGCGCTCGACCGGGCCTGGGACCGGAGCCGGCTCAGCGTCCGCACCCGGTTCGAGCGGCTGCGCTCGCGCGTCTTCCTCCTCGTCCAGTGCGCCGTCTCGGCGGGTGTCGCGTGGTGGCTCGCGACCGACGTCTTCGGCCACAAGTCCCCCTTCTTCGCCCCCATCGTCGCCGTCGTCTGCCTCGGCATGTCCTACGGTCAGCGGCTGCGGCGGGTCTTCGAGGTCGCGATCGGCGTCGCCGTCGGGGTCTTCACGGCAGACGTCTTCGTGCACGTCGCCGGCAGCGGTCCGTGGCAGATCGCCGCCGTGGTGCTCGTGTCGATGGCGATCGCGACCCTGCTCGACGGCGGCCCGGTCATCGTCACCCAGTCGGCCGTCCAGGGCATCGTCATCGCGGCTCTCGTCGCGAGCCCGGGCCAGGCCTTCGGCCGGTGGACCGACGCGCTCATCGGCGGCGGCATCGCCCTCGTCGCCGCGACGGTCGTGCCCCAGGCGCCACTGCGGCGGCCCCGGGTCGCCGCCGCCGAGGCCGTCCGCAAGATCGGTGAGCTGCTCCGCCGGGCGGCCGCCAGCGCCCACGACGGCGACGTCGAGGGGGCGGCCGAGGTGCTGGCCTCGGCCCGAGGCACCGAGTCGCTGCTGCGCGAGCTGCGGCAGGCAGCCGACGAGGGCCTGTCGGTCATCACCTCGTCGCCCTTCAAGCGTCACCACGCGGCGGGGGTGCGCAAGATGGTCGACCTCGTCGAGCCACTCGACCGCGCGGTGCGGAGCACCCGCGTGCTCGTCCGCCGCGTCACGGTCGCGGTCGGGCGCGGAGAGCAGCTGCCGCCCGGCTACGAGACCCTGCTGCTCGAGCTCGCGTCGGCGACGGACGTCATCGGACGGGCCCTGTCCGAGAACGCCTCTCCCGAGATCGGTCGGCCGGCGCTGCTGGCCGTGGCCGCGGCGACGGGGGAGGTGCCGCGCACGCCGAGCCTCGCGACCGAGACGGTGCTCGCCCAGGTCCGCTCCACCGTCGTCGACCTGCTCCAGGTCACCGGTCTCGACGTCGACGAGGCCATCGCCGCCCTCCCACCCGAGCGCCCCAGAGACCCCTGACCCACCCACTCGAGTGAGCGCTCCGTCCCAGTCGAGTGAGCGCCCTGTCCCAGCGGGTGTGGTCGCGCGCCCACTCGAGTGTGGTTGCGCGCTCACTCGAGTGTGGTTGCGCGCTCGGCGGTTTCAGGGCGTGTGCGCAACGTTGAGTAGTTCGTTGAGTTTATGGGCGGGGGTGTGGAAGCCGAGGGTGGCTCGGGGGCGGGTGTTGAGCAGTAGGCGGTTTCAGGGCGTGTGCGCAACGTTGAGTAGTTCGTTGAGTTTATGGGCGGGGGTGTGGAAGCCGAGGGTGGCTCGGGGGCGGGTGTTGAGCAGTTGTTCGACGTGGGCGATCTGCTCGTCGGTGACGGTGGTGAAGCTGGTGCCTTTGGGGAAGAACTCTCGGATCAGGCCGTTGGTGTTCTCGTTGGTGCCGCGTTGCCAGGGCGAGTGCGGGTCGCAGAAGTAGACCTTGCAGTCGGTGGCGACGGTGAACCGGGCGTGGTCGGCGAGCTCGGCGCCCTGGTCCCAGGTCAGGGTCTTGGCCAGGTGGGCGGGCAGCGTGGTGATCATCGCGGTGAGCCGGTCGGTGACGGTGGCGGCGTCGCGCCGGCCCGGTAGCCGCGCGAGCATCACGTACCGGGTGGCCCGCTCGACCAGGGTGATCAGGGCGCTGGAGCCGCGGGCGCCGATGACCAGGTCGCCTTCCCAGTGCCCGGGGACGGCGCGGTCGGTGGCCTCGGCCGGTCGGGCGGTGATCGTGGCGTCCCCGACCCAGGACTTCCCACGGGGCCGGGCGGCCAGCTTCGAGGCCGGTACGCGCGAGGTGCGCCCGCTGCGCAGGGCTTTCTCCCGGGCCAGCTCGGCGCGCAGGCTGCCGCGGCCTTGCACGTAGAGGGCCTGGTAGAGAGTTTCGTGGGAGATCCGCATGGACTCATCGTGGGGGAACCGCGCGAGCAGCTCGCCCTGGATCTGCTGCGGGGACCAGTGCGAGGTCAATCCCTCGAGGACGACCGTGCGCAGGCCGGCGTGCTCGGGCCGGTCCAGCTTCCGCGGCTGCGGGCGGGCCCGGTTGGTGACGGTGCGTGCCTGGGCGACCCGTACCGAGTACACCCCGGCGACGCGGTTGCGGCGCAGCTCGCGGGTCACGCTCGCGCGGTGCACGCCCAGCTCGGCCGCGATCTGCGCCGGGCAGCGGCCCTCACGTAGCCGCACCGCGATCAGGCCCCGACCGGCCTCGGTCAACCGGCCCCGAGCGTCGGTGAAGTCGCCATGCACCAACGCCGCCGAGGGCGCTGACGGCGCTGACGGCGCTGACGGCGCTGACGGCGTCGCGACCGTCGGGTTGACCAGACCGCCCACCCGGCCATCGACCCGGCCACCCACCAATCCACCGACCGGTCCCATCCGCATCCTCATGCCGGCCACCTTGGCCCAACGAGCGACCGCGAACCGGTCCACCCCGACCTGCCGAGCCACCTCCAGCCCCGACAAGCCCGCCTCGAGCAACCCCAACGCCTGCTCCCGCTGACCCCACGAATACCGCCTCAGCCCTGCAGTCATCGTCCCGCCTCACACGACATCCGTGTTGCGCAGACGATCTGAGACCGCCCTCACTCGAGTGTGGTTGCGCGCTCACTCGACGGCTCCCATCAAACCCCCACGGCTCTA